>CBDDEN010000001.1:0-27367 GCA_965226925.1 Longimicrobiales bacterium
GATCAACTCGCTCTGTTCCGCCTCGACAAGGGCGTAGACGACATCCGGATTCGAGGGCGCCACCGCGAGGCCGATTCGGCCGAGGTTTCCTGGCGGCATGCCGTCTTGTTCGGTGTACCGATCCCAGGAATCGCCTCCGTCGTACGTCACGTACAGGCCGCTTCCCGGCCCCCCCGACTCGAAGAACCACGGCCAGCGCCGGAACTCCCACATCGCCGCGAAGAGCTTGTTGGGATTGCTCGGGTCCATGATCAGGTCCGCGGCGCCGGTGCGCTCGTCCACGTAGAGCACGCGGTCCCACGTCCCGCCTCCGTCCCTGGTTCGGAAGACCCCTCGCACCTCACCGTCGCTCCACGCGGGGCCCATGGCCGCGACGTAGACCACCGCGGGATCCGAGGGATGAGTGATGATCCTGTGAACCCGCTCGGAACCCTCGAGTCCGACGTTGGTCCAGGTGTCGCCGCCATCGAGACTCCGGAATACGCCGTTCCCGACTCCCGCCGAGTTGCGTGGATTTCCCTCCCCGGTGCCCACCCAGACCACGTCGGGCGTCGTCTGCGACACGGCCACGGCCCCGATTCCCAGGACGGACTGCTCGTCGAAGATCGGCGCCCACTCGATACCGCCGTCCACGGATCGCCACACGCCCCCGGTCGCGGCCCCGACGAAGATGATGTTGGGGTCCGAAGACACGACGTCCACGTCGGCGACACGTCCGCTCATCCCCGCCGGACCGATGGAGCGTCCTTTGATTTGAGCGAAGTGCTCGGCGGTGTACTGAGCCTCCAGTGCCCCTCCAATGGACCCCCAGGCGCACAACACCAGGGTGGCCCAGGTGAGTCTGCGAAGTCGCTGAATCATCGATGTATCTCTATTCGCGTGTTGATCTTGCGCATCCGGTACCACCCCTATCCGATCGGTCCTACGGACGGGAATACTTCCAGGCCGGCCGCCTGAAGCCTGGCGCGGAAACGGGCCACATCAAGCAACAGAACGCCGTCAATGCGGTCCGTCCGGAGCCTCAACGCTTCCTCCATGCGTATCAAATCTATGCGCTGGCCCTCTGTGGGCGCGTCGTACGAAGACGACAGTCCGGACACTCCAGAGCGATACTGGTCGACGTCCCGGAAGTCGGCAACCTCGTCGAGGGCTGCGCGAAGGCGTAGCGCCTCCGTGGTCAACTCCGCGACCAGGAAACCCTCGTCGGACTCGAGGAGTTGCAGCGTTCGGTCCACGCCCTTCCTGACCCTGGCTATCGCCCGTCGGAGTTCGGCCACACGCACGTCGAGTGCCTGGGCCTTCTCGAGGGCACGGTACTTCGCGATACGGTCGGTCATGCCGACCTCTACCCTGGGGTCCGGGCGCACGTCGAGCGTCCGGCGACTCTCGTCGGCCCCTCTTAGGATCCGGACCGTGTACGTTCCCGGTAGCACCTGAAGCGGAAGCGAAGCCGGTCCAGGACCCGTGGTCTCCGTGGACTGCGAGTCCTGGAGCACTTCGGGAAGATTCTCGGTGAGGTCCCAGGCGACCCGGTTTAGGCCGGGCGTCCGGGTCCCCTCGAGGGTCCGCACGACCCGATTCTCATAGTCGACAACCTCGATCACGACCGGCTCGGCACCGTCGTTTTCACCCAGCCAATAGGACAGCAGTGCACCAGGGTCGCGGGCACGCCCTTGGAAGAGGGCGTCTGCCGCGAAGCGGTACCCGTCCGCCCCCGAAATGGCATGCACGTAGGCCACGGGGGTCTCGAAGAGGAGTACAGCCATGTCTCGAGCACCGGGGTTGGTCGCAAGCTCCCTCAGCGGCCGGATGTCGTCGAGTACGTAGACGGCCCTGCCGTGCGTGCCGATGACCAGATCGTGATCCCGCGGGTGGACGACGAGGGACCGCACAGGGGCCGACGGAAGTCCATGGGTCCATCGGAACCAGTCGCGCCCGCCGTTCAGAGTGACGAATAGTCCGAACTCCGTGCCGGCGAAAAGCAAGTCCTCCGCAAAAGGGTCCTGTTCGAGGGTATGTACGTACCCGTCGATGTCGCCTGGGCCGGCAACGCGGTCCCAGTCGCCGCCGTAGTCGTTCGTCCGGTAGATATGGGGTTCCCAGTTGCCCCTGCGGTGATCGTCGAAGACCACGAACGAGCCTCCCGCATGGAACTTGGACGCTTCGATATGGGCCACCCAGGTGCCGCCCGGCACTCGACCGATCGCTTTCGTGACGTCGGACCACTGCCCCCCGCCCGAGGTGGTGAGCTGGACTCTTCCGTCGTCCGTCCCGACCCAGATCACATCTTGCGAAAGAGCGCTCGGGGCGATGGTCGTGATGGTGGTGTGGTCCTCCGCTCCCGTGGCCTCCTTCGTCAATCCCCCACTCTCCGCCTGCCTCTGTTTCTCCGGGTCCCCCGTCGTGAGATCGGCGCTGATGATTTGCCAGGTCCCCCCTCGATCCAGGCTCTTGTGGACGAACTGGCTCCCGTAGTAGATGCCGCCGGGGAGATACGGGTCCGCGGCGATGGCGGCGTTCCAATTGAAGCGCAGCCGGGTCGCATCGGGTGCCCACGGCCGGATCCGCTTCCGCTCGCCCGTGCGGACGTCGAACCGCACCAGGTTGCCGCCCTGTGACATGGCGTAGCCGTAGCTGGGATCCTGCACGTCGACGAGCGTCCCGAAACCGTCTCCGAACGCCACTTCCTTCCAGTCGTAGTTCCGGATTCCCCCACTTCCCCACGTGTCCGAAGGCCCCTTCCAGGACCCGTTGTCCTGCATCCCTCCATAGACGTTGTAGGGGATGTCCATATCGACGGACACGTGGTAGAACTGCCCGACAGGCAGATTGTCGATGATCCGCCAACTCACGCCGCGGTCACGCGACACGTAGAGGCCGCCGTCCGTGCCGGCGTACAGATGTCGCGAGTCCTCCGGGTCGATCCAAAGGGCGTGGAAGTCGGGGTGGACCCCACGACCCACGTTCTCGAAAGTCCTACCACCGTCCTCACTCTTCTCGATGCGGGAATGCAGTTGGTACAACCGCAACTCGTTCTCGGGGTCGACGACGATGTCGCTGTAATAAAACGGGCGAGGGCTGGCCTCGGGGCCGCTCCTGACCGTCCTCCAGCTCCGCCCTCCGTCCGACGAGCGCAGCAAAGCGCTCTCTTTCGCCTCGACGACGGCATACACGATGCTCGGGTCCTTGGGGTAGATCGTTAGGCCGATCCGACCCAACTCCCCCTCGGGCAAGCCGTCCGATTCAACGGCGAGGCGCCAATTCACGCCCCCGTCTACGGTGACGTAGACTCCGCTTCCCGAACCGCCCGACTCGAAGAACCACGGCGAACGGCGGTACGACCACATCCCGACGATGAGCTTGTCGGGGTTCGTAGGGTCCATGACCATGTCAGAAACGCCGGTCCGCGCATCGACATAGAGGACGTGGTCCCAGCTCCGTCCGCCATCCACGGTCTTGAAGACGCCCCTCGTAACGCCGTCGCTCCACGCCGGACCCATCGCACCCACGTAGACGATCTCCGGGTTGGTCGGGTGCAGGAGAATACGGTGGATCCGCTCGGACGCCTCGAGGCCCATCAGCGTCCAGGTGTCACCACCGTTGATGGACTTGTAGACACCGCGACCCACACCTGCGCTGTTGCGGGGGTTTCCCTCTCCGGTGCCCACCCACACGACGTCGGGGTTCGATTGGTCGACCGCCACCGCTCCGATACCCAGGACACGCTGATCGTCGAACACCGGCTTCCAGGTTTGACCTCCGTTCGTCGACTTCCAGACACCGCCTGTGGCCGCCCCCACATAGACGACATCCGGGTCGGTCGACACGGCGTCGATGGCGGCGATGCGGCCGCTCATGCCCGCAGGACCGATGCTCCGTGCCTGCATGCCGACAAATTGGTCCGCACTCACCTGGGCCTGCAGCGATGACGCACCCAGAAGGAGGGCGAGGAGCAGGTGGAATCCGGCCGAGAATCGTCCCTTCACTTTGTGTCGTCTCAAGTCAGTGCATGGAACGGGAGAGGCCCGGGTCTCGCCGAGCGCGCCGAAGGGCCTCTGACACCGATCGACGGGACGACCACAGCCATCCCGCCGGTCGGACGGGGGAAATCTGCCGGGAGTCGGGGTGCCCCGCAAACCTGAAGGGGGGCGCGAGGTGAGCATCGTGTCTATATGGGGACGCACGACATGGGGACGCACGACCGGCACCCTCACCGTGCAGCCACGGCGCGGACAGGATATGTTGGACCCGGCGCGCCGGAGCGTCCGTCGACGAACCCGCCCGCCACTGCGCCGCATACGGGCGACGACTAACTCAACACACAATGGTGTCGCGGGATCGGGAAACGCGCTCATATTGCAATCCACATCGATGCCCTCTCTCCCCCCAGCCCGCGAACCTGATCGCCGATGACGGCACCCGACGACGGGTCACCGACCAGGGTACCTCCTCGCGCTCTCGTCATCTCCCTGGGAGCGCTAGCGGCGCCCGCCGGCGCCGCCCTTTTCGTGCCGGAAATGCTGGGCGAGCAAGGCGTCTTTCTTTGGCTCATGGCCTTGGTCCCCGCCTTCCTCCTGGCCTACTACAGGGGTTGGCGGGGTGCCGCGGTGGCTCTTGCAGCGGGGATGGCAACGCTTTCCGTCACGCAGGTGGTCGCTCTGCTCATGGGACTCACGCTTCCCGACGGTCTGTTCGCGGTGGTCGTAGCGTACATCGTAATCACGCTCGGGGTCGGGTGGATGGCGGAGGTGCTGCTCCGCGACAAGCAACGCATGGAAGGGATGGCGTTCGAGGACGGGCTCACTCACCTCCCGAACCGGCGGCACGCGCGGGTCTTTCTCGAAAACGAGTTTGCGGCCGCACAGCGCGGGCGCCTCATGTGTGTGGTGCTCTTCGATCTAGACGACTTCAAGAGCTACAACGACACTTACGGGCACGCCACGGGCGATGCCGCCCTGATCGCGTTTGCGGACGTCCTCGCCAAGACCACCCGCCGCATGAATCTCTCCGCCCGTTACGGGGGAGAGGAGTTTCTCACCATTCTGGCGGGGTCCGATCTCGAAGGAGCCATGGCGTTCGCCGAGCGAGTCCGAACCAGGCTCAAGGCCCTGAGGCTCGGCAGCGGGCCGCTCACCGTCAGCGCCGGGGTTGCGCGGCACCATCCGAACATGAGTACCCCCGACGAGGTCTTGGCCGCCGCCGACCACGCGCTCTACCGGGCCAAGCGCGATGGACGCGACAGGGTTCGACTGTTCGGGACGGCCCTTCTCGACCCGGCCGTCGATCACGCTCCGGTGGTGGACGTGGACGTCGGGAATCGGGGTGACTACCCTCGGCCGCCGGAAGAGATGGGGAAGAGGCGACCACCGATCATCCTCCTCCCCCATGAAATCACCGCGTTCGGTGCGGGGAGGAAGATCCTCCTGGTGGAGGATGAGGACCCGGTCAAGGAGCTGATTTCGAGCTATCTGGATCGCGAGGGATTCTCAGTCACCGAGGTCGACGATGTCACATCGGCCCTACGTGCGTTGGCGACCGAGTTCGACGTAATCCTGACTTCCCAACTCTTGGCCGGAGGCAGCAGCATTCGTTTGGCGATTGTATATCTCTTGCACGGCTGTCCCTATCGCAGTATATTGATTGTATGGCATCGTTACTCGGTTTTCGGCTCTTTCGGCTCGCTTTCCTGAGCCACGCGTTTCAACTCCTTCACGACGCGTTTGCTGAACACCTTCTGCATGATCTCGTCTCCCGTGAGTTTGCTCACGTCCTTGGGGAGCCGGTCCTTCTCTCTGCGCTTGGTGGAATCAACCATGTCGAGCACCGCCAATATCAATCTGATGTCGTTGATGGATCGCTTCGGAACCGAAGAGACCTGCCGGGAATACCTCGAAAAGCTGCGCTGGCCGTCTGGTGTCGCCTGCCCGCGTTGCGGTGACATGTCCGTATCCGAGATCACCACTCGGGACCAGTTCGATTGCAACGGATGCCGCTACCGCTTCTCTGTGACCTCGGGGACGATCTTCGACAACACCAAGCTTCCTCTGCGGAAGTGGTTCGTGGCCATGTACCTGATGATCGAGTCTAAGAAGGGGATCAGCGCGAACCAGATGAAGCGCACCCTCGGAGTCTCCTACAAGACCGCTTGGCACCTCTGTCACCGCATCCGTGAGGCCATGACTACCGACCGCTTCGAGGGACCGACGCTGTTCGGGATCATCGAAGTGGACGAGACGTTTGTCGGTGGTCGCCAGCGAGGCAAGGGCAGAGGACCCTACTCGACGACCAACAAGTCCATCGTCGTGGGTGCCGTGCAGCGTGACGGGCGCGTCCGCCTGGAGCGCATCCCGAACACGAAACGGGCCACCTTGGACGACTTCATCAAGCGCACCGTCACCGATGAAGCCCTCGCCATCTACACCGACGAGTTTCCGGCCTACCGTGGCCTCGGGGACCGTATGGGCATCGAGCATGACACCGTGCAGCACAACCTCGACGAATGGGTCGTGGGCGATGTCCACACGAACAGCGTCGAAGGCATGTGGAGCCTGTTCAAGCGTTCCGTCATGGGTGCCTTCCACAAGATCAGCGTGAAGCATATGGACCGTTACCTCGAAGAGCTTGAATGGCGCTTCAACAACAGGGATAACCCGCTCATTTTCCGGGATCTTCTTCTTCGGATTCTTGACGGGAAGGCTCTTCGCTATCGAAGCTTGACGGCATAGCCAGCCGCTTCAATGACTCCTGAATAAGCTCAAAGTCCTTCACGTAGCCCGGACCGCTTGCGTTATACGCTCGGCTCTTCTCCAAGAGCGTATCTTTGGCCTCATCCACTTTGGCACGACTAGCACCCCCCGTCTCCACCTCCGCAACGACATCGACGAAGTGATCGCGGGCTCGCTTCAACTGCTCCGCCGGTGGGTAGACAGAGAGGTCGCCCAACTCAAGCGCCTTCAGGGACTCTTCGTACTCGCCGCCCGATTTCCCGAGGACGGCCCCAAGATCAACCCCCAATTGCTTCGCAGCCCGCTTGATATCGCGTCGCAAGAGGCCGCGCATGTGTCCATGGGAACCCACAGCAATCAGGTCAACGGGGCCGTACTTCTTCTCGACCGCCTCTATCGTTTCCTCGCTCAGGAAGGGCTTCATCTCAGGGTAGTGTTCCCCGTACATGAAGCTCAGTCGCTTCATGAGCAGACCAGCGTCTACGGGGTTCAGTGGTGCCTTCACGGCCCCCCACCAGGCCCTTAGCCGCTCCTCACGGTCTACCAGGCCCATCTCGCGGATGTCGCCCGGAACGGGGATTAAGACAACACCCCGGTTGGGGGCGTCAGGAATAGAATCGGGATCGACTTCAATCCCATGGTCGTTCTTCAGGTGGCGGACCAGTAGACTCTTGTCGAGGTTCTTGAACGGGCATTGCCCGCACTCGTAGTTGGGATACTGATTCCAACGGGAAACCCTGTAGGGTGCCGTCTCGGGATGAACTGTTGTTGACGCCTTCTCAGATGCAAGCGGCGAGGCGAGACTCGGTAGAGGCGGTAGCCGAGTCCGCGCATACCAAGGGGTGCGCCATTCTTCCCACCGCCATCCCGCGTGATATCGGCGATGGTGGCAGGAGAAAAAGAAAGTGCGCTGGACGGCACGTATGTTCTCGCCCGTAACCCGTAGCGTAATGAGGGTTATGCCCCCCTCCCAGATTTTGTGAGGGCCGAGGCGGGCCACCGGATGCGGGAAGTCAGCGCACACCACTTCGATCCCTGGGTCGTCATCAGCGACAATATCGAGTAGATCGCCGCCCGTGTCTTGCCAGTGCAGGCGGATTGTTGGGATATCGGAGCGGCGGTGGACACCACCTGGCCTAATCTCACGAACGGACACAACACGCACGGCACATTTCTTTGCAGCCACCCGACCCTTGTTGTGGATCTTTACGCGAGCCCGGAAACCCTGGCTTGCATCGTAGCGTGGCTTGGGGCGCACGATGGGCCGATATGCACGAAGCGACTCCGCGATTCCCAAAGCGCCGCCCACGAGAAGGGTTGCCCCAAGGATGCCAAAACCAGCTATCACGGCAGCTCCGGCGGCGCACACGGCGCTCCAGAGAGTGATATGCCCGGTCTTGTCTTCCATGCACCGGAAGCTAACTGATGCGCAGTATCCCGTGCAACAGGGTTACAATCACCAAACGATTGCTACGGTCGCCTAAGAGCACGTTGGCAGCGCTGCGCGCTTTTGTGCGGGCGGGCGGCGCAGCAGAATCGCAATCCGTTAGCAAGCTCGAACCCCGGCCTGTCCCGGACGGGGCTTCTTCGTGTCCTCCGTGGGGGACACCTGCTGCCGGCGGTCGGGGTACACCTCGCGGAATATGGCTTAGGTAACAGATTCCTGGAAGTTTGCAGACGTGGCACGAGCCGTGCATTGTTGATAAAGGGAGATCTTCTAGGGAGGGCACATCGTGCGTAGGCTGATCGGAACGGCGTTGATCATCGGATTCGCCATCACTTGGCGGCCCGAGGCGGCGGCTGGGCAGTATTCCTGGAGCAGCTTCTCCTTCTCTGCGGGGATCGGCTTCGGTGTGGGGCTTTCCTACACGACGGTGGATCCGTGGTACCAGCCCGCCTATGACGATCTCTGCTGGACGTACTCCTACTACGACTCGTACGCGTATCCCTGCCGGCGCAGTTACTACGATGTGGGCTACTCCTACGACTATGGCTATTACGATCACTATCACAGCCGCCGATTCGTCAGTCTTTCCTACGGATATGTACCCTCCCATTTTTACTATCCGTCCTATTGGGGCTACGGGTGGGGGTACCCGTACTGGGGCGGCAGCGGCAGGCTGAGCTTCGGCAACCTCTACGCCTACAACTGGTTCGGCTACGGTAACCATCGTGGCGGCGTGTACCCGGGCTACAGGTACGGCGACTACGCCTACTACAACAACCGCGGGCCCAACACGTGGGTCACTCCTCGGTCGGCCGTCGCGGGGCGTCGAGGCGCCGGAGGCCGGGCCATCAACGGCACGGGGTACAAGGAGTCTCCACGGCCCAACTCGGCGGGACGAGTGGCGACCAGTCGGGCGGGCAGCGCCTCGGCAGGCGCGAATGCCGCGACCCGCGGCGGTGTGTCGGCCACGCCACCTCGCTCCGCACAGCGGACCGCGACGGCCCGTCGGGCTGCAGCGCCCTCGACGCGGTCGTCCGCCTCGCGAGCGGTGGGCGGGCGGGCCACGGGAGCCCGTCCGACCGCGTCCAGGGCCCGTCCTTCCGATGCCATACGGGGTCGGACCGACGGACGATCGAGCGTGTCCCGCAGCCGACCCCCTGTCGCGCGCGCGGCACCCTCCAGGGGCGCCACTCCGTCGGCTCGCACGGCCCCATCGACGCGGCGGTCGAGCGACAGCCGTCCGTCCTCGAGCTCGCGGTCGAACCTGGTGGATCCGAACTCGGCGACACCGGCAGCACCGTCCAGACCCAGCGCCCGGCCCGGCGCCCGGTCGGCTTCTCCCAGCACCCGCTCGGCGACACCCGACCGCTCTCGGACCGCTCCGAGCCGCGCGAGACCCGCACCGTCGAGTTCGGCGCGAAGGGCCCCTTCGAGGCCGTCGCCCGGTCGGGGTGCGGCGCGAAGCGCCCGCCCGCCGACCCGCTCGGCCAGACCGAGCGCGAGCCCTAGCAGTGGCGGCCGCGCTCCCCGCGGCATGTCCTCGGGCCGAAGTGCACCCCGAGGATCGTCAGCCGCACGAAGTGCCCCTCGCCGTTCGTCCTCTGCCCGGAGCGCTCCTTCTCGGTCCGGCTCGTCCGGCCGGTCCCGGGCGGTTCGGCCCAGGGGTGGTTGACCGAGACGCTACGCCCCGACTTCGACGCCGCCCTTGATCACCGACCGACACGGATTGGTGCCGATCCAATAGGCCAATTCGCGCGGGTGGCCCACGTCCCACAGCGCCAGATCCGCACGCATACCGGGCTCCAGCGTGCCCGTTTCGTTTCCTAGGCCCAGAGCCTTTGCCGCATTCCTGGTCACGCCCGCCAGCGCCTCCTCGGGGGTCAGACCGAAGAGCGTACACCCCATGTTGAGGATCGTCAGCAGCGAGAGAATGGGTGACGAGCCGGGATTCACGTCGGTGGCCAGGGCTATCGGGACCCCGTGCTCCCGGCAAGCGTCCACCGGCGGAATCTGCGTCTGCCGGAGATAGTAGAACGCCCCGGGAAGGAGCACCGCCACGGTACTCGCAGCGGCCATCGCACGTACACCCGGCTCGGACGTGTACTCGAGGTGGTCGGCCGAGAGCGCGGAGAAGCCCGCGGCCAAGGCGGCTCCTCCCCTGTCCGACAACTGATCGGCGTGGAGTCGAACCGGCAACCCCAGATCGGCGGCCGCCCTGAAAAAGGTGGAGCACTCCTCGGGGGTGAATGCGATTCCTTCACAAAAGGCGTCGACGGCGTCGACCAGCCCTTCCTCCACCGCCGCCGGAAGAAGCTCCTCCAGGACCAGGGAAAGGAACTCCTCGCGGCGTCCCTCGTACTCCGCCGGAAGGGCGTGCAAAGCAAGCAAAGTCGTCTTCACCGTAAGCGGGAGACTCTCGCCGACGCCCCGTGCCGCCCGTAGCATCGTCAGTTCTGTGGCGACGTCCATGCCGTACCCCGACTTGATCTCGAGGGTGGTGACGCCTTGGCTCAGCAGATGGCGGGCGCGAGCCACGGCCCCTTCCTGGAGCTCACTCGGAGAGGCCTCTCGGGTCGCGCGTACCGTGGACCGGATCCCGCCCCCGGCCCTGGCGATCTCAGCGTACGACGCCCCCTGGAGCCGCGCCTCGAACTCGTCCGCCCTGTCTCCTCCAAACACGAGGTGCGTGTGGCAATCCACGAGCCCGGGGGTCATCCAGGCCCCGGCCACGTCGTGCACGTTGCTCTGGGGACCGATGCCGTCGTCCGGGAACTCCGCCCTGGGGCCGACCCATGCGAGTCGATCGTCGGTCACGGCCACCACACCGTCGGGAATCGCCCCATAAGCGGCTCCGCCGCTTCGCATCGTCACGACCGGGCCGTTCAGCCAGACGCCGTCAAACGCCACCAGGAGTCCTCCGCCTTGGTCGGTCCCGACCGGCCCGCGTCCTCTCAGGAGCCGTCATCAACCCTCGAGTGCGGCCTCGACGTATCCCTCCACGTCTCGCGCCGCTTCGTCGGCACCCCGTAGGAGCCCGTCCAGCTTCCCTCGAACCTCCGCGTCGAACCCCTCGTCCGAGATGTTCGGCAGGTTGATGCGCACGTTGTAGATGGCCGCCCTGAGGCCCGCATGGGCCATGAGCGCCCCCGACCCGACGTCGCTGATCATCTCGGGCGTCGCCATGGCGGCCATCTCCCCACAGAGGGTCATCGCCTCCAGGCACGCCTCGGCAGTCCCGAGAGGGACCAGGGTAGCGGTTTTGTAACCTTCTTGAATGGCCGCTGTACGGGCGGCCCGCTCCGCTTCGGTATCCCTCGGCATACGCATGCCGGTGAGCACGGAGTCGAACGCTTGAGTGTCCTCGTCCACCATGCGCACCAGCCGGTCCTTGACGGCTTGCGCCCTCTGCGCGATCGAGCAGAGCCACTCGTAGCGATCGTCGAACTCGCCCTTTCCGACCGACAGGTTCGCCACCATCGACGCCAGCGCCCCACCGAGGGCGCCGGCCAGCGCGGCTACCGATCCACCGCCGGGAGCGGGGGTCTCCCTCGAGACCTCGTCAACGAAGTCGTACGTGGGACGGAGCACCAAGGGCCCATCGACCGTGGGCAGAGCGAGGACCTTGTCTCCGACGTCGAAGGGCGCCACGTCCCTCAAGCCCATGGACTGAATCGCCGTCTCCAAGAGATCGGGCACCGGGATTCCGGTGGACTTCATGGCCCGGCGACGATAGAAGACTCCGGCCTGCCGAAGCGCTTCGAAGGGGATGAGACCCACCAGCTCGGAGCCCGTGATCACCACCCCCCGTTTGCGAGCCTCTTCCCGAGCGACTTCGAGTACCTCGTGAGGCGGACTCAAGTTGAAGTTGGTGAAGTTGATGCTGATCTGGGCCCGGTCGTACTCGTCGATCACCCACCCGATCGCCTTCACATCGGTGAACAAGCCGTCGTCGAAGACGGGTCCTGAGGGGGCGTCGGGATCGATGTCCAAGGCCTCGTATCGGGCCCGGAGATCCCCGCCGTGAACCTCCCGATAATGGCTCTCCAGCTCCCGGAAGCTGCCACCCACGAAGTCGCACGGGCCGCAGGGATAGGTGCCATCGCCGGCGAAGCGAACCACCTCGCCTTTGTAGTAGAACGGATCGGTGTTTCCGACCCGCTTCCACCGTCCCCGCTCGCGGAGAGCGTACGCGATGTCGTTGGCGTACCGCCTGTCGCTGCAGTTGAGGTTGATGTTGTAGGCGATCAGGAACTCGCGCGCGCCCACACACGTGGCCCCGGCACTCGGATTCAGGGCTTGCGGTCCGAAGTCGGGGTGCCAGTCGGGATCCTTGAGCTTCTCCGCCATCCCCTCGTACTCACCGGATCGCACCTGGGCGAGGTTGCGCCGTTCCGGCCGGGTCGCCGCGTGCTCGTAGAGGAAGATCGGAATGTCCAACTCGGCACCGATCCGTTCTCCGACACGCCGGGCAATGGCTACGCACTCCTCCATCGTCACACCCGACACGGGCACGAACGGCACGACATCGGTGGCACCCATGCGTGGGTGTTCTCCCTGATGCTCCCGCATGTCGATGAGCTGGGCCGCCCGGGCTACACACCGGAAGGCGGCCTCTTCCACGGCTTCGGGAGAACCGACGAAGGTGACCACGGTTCTGTTCGTGTCGGCACCGGGGTCGACGTCCAAGAGGCGCACGCCCGGTACGGCCTCCACGGAGTCGGTGATCTCTTTGAGGACGGCCGGGTTTCGGCCCTCGGAGAAGTTGGGGACACATTCGACGATCGCTTGAGACATCGGCTGCTAACCCTCACGCATTGGAAGACGAAGCCCTTCTCGCTCGGCGGTTTCCACCGCCGTCTCGTAACCGGCGTCGGCATGTCGAACCACGCCGATCCCCGGGTCGTTGGTGAGCACGCGGCCGATCCGCTTGGACATCTCGGGTGAGCCGTCGGCCACCAGCACCTGACCCGCATGGAGCGAGTTACCGATGCCGACGCCGCCACCATGATGAAAGGACACCCAACTCGCTCCGGAGGCCGTGTTCAGTAGCGCGTTGAGAATCGGCCAGTCGGCCACCGCGTCGCTTCCGTCGAGCATCGCCTCGGTCTCACGAAAGGGCGAAGCCACCGACCCCGTGTCCAGGTGGTCCCGCCCGATCACCATAGGTGCCGAGATCTCACCGTTGCCGACGAGTTCGTTCATCGCCACGCCGAAGCGAGCCCGCTCGCCCTGCCCAAGCCAGCAGATCCTGGCGGGCAGTCCCTGGAAGTGGACCTTCTCCCGCGCCATGCGGATCCACCGGACCAGGTGCTCGTTATCGGGGAACATCTCCAGGACCAGGTCGTCGGTCCGGTGGATGTCGGCGGGATCTCCCGAGAGCGCGACCCAACGGAAGGGCCCCTTCCCCTCGCAGAAGAGAGGACGGACGTATGCGGGCACGAAGCCGGGAAAGGCGAAAGCGTCCTCGAAGCCGGCGTCCAAAGCCTGGGTCCGGAGGTTATTGCCGTAGTCCGTCGTGTGGGCGCCCGCCCGCATGAGCTCCACCATGGCCTCACAGTGAACCCGCATCGACTCCATCGACCGGCGTACGTATTCTTCGGGGTCGGATGGGCGTAGGGCCTCTGCCTCCGCCAAAGTCAGACCCGCGGGCACGTAGCCGTTCAACGGGTCGTGCGCCGACGTCTGGTCGGTGAGTAGGTCGGGGACGATCCCACGAGCGGCGATCTCCGGGATCACCTCGGCACAGTTCCCCACCAGCCCGACGCTCAGGGCCTCGCCCCGCTCCGCGGCCCCCCGCACCCACTCGAGGGCGTCGTCCAGATCGTCGGTCATACGGTCGCAGTACCCGGTGTCTATTCGACGTTGGATACGCGCCGGGTCGACCTCCACTACCAGGATGGCACCCCCGTTCATGGTGGCGGCGAGCGGTTGGGCGCCACCCATGCCGCCCATCCCACCCGTGAGCACCCAGCGGCCCTTCAAGTCGGAACCGAAGTGCTGTCGCGCCATGGCACCGAACGTCTCGTAGGTGCCCTGCAGGATGCCCTGGCTGCCGATGTAGATCCACGAGCCCGCCGTCATCTGGCCGTACATCATGAGGCCCTTCTGTTCGAGCTCGTTGAAGTGGTCCCAGTTGGCCCAACGACCCACCAAGTTGGAGTTGGCGATGAGGACACGGGGGGCACCGGCGTGTGTCGAGAAGACCCCGACCGGCTTGCCGGACTGAACGAGCAGCGTCTCGTCGTCTTCCAGCTCCCTCAGGGTCACCACGATGCGATCGAACGCCTCCCAACTCCGGGCGGCCCGCCCGGTTCCGCCGTAGACCACCAGATCCTCCGGGCGTTCGGCAACGTCCGGATCGAGGTTGTTCATCAGCATCCGCAGTGCCGCTTCCTGCGTCCATCCCTTGCAGGAAAGCTCATTGCCGCGGGGGGCCCGGATCGTCCGCGCTCCGACCGTAGTGCTCAAGGCTGAATCCTCCCTCACTCGCCTAGTGCGGCGAGTGCTCCTGTCCGTATCAGATCTCGCACGGCCGTGAAGTCGCCCGAGAGGCTGCGGTCACCGTCGAGGCGATCGACGTGCTCGCGAATCAAGGAGTGCGCCTCCTCTACCCCGTCTCCGGCCTTGAGTGGCCGATGGTATTCGACGGCCTCGGCCGCCGCCATCAACTCGATGGCGAGGACGTACTCGAAGCAGTCGGCGACACGTCACGCCTTGCGTGCGGCCGTCAGACCCATGGAAACATGGTCCTCCTGGTTGGCGCTCGTGGGCACCGAATCGACGCTCGCGGGATGGCAAAGCACGCGCATCTCGGCCAGCAGATCGACAGCTGCCACCTGCGCGGTCATGAAGCCGGATTCGAGCCCGGGCTGCCGCGCCAGAAACGCTGGCAAGCCCGAGAGATCCGGGTTGAGCAGCCGTTCGATACGCCGCTCGCTGATCGCCGCCAGGTCCGTGACCGCCATACAGAGCAGGTCGAGGGCCTGAGAAACCACCTGCGCGTGGAAGTTGCCCGCGCTCACCACGGCCCGGGTTTCCGGAAAGACGAGCGGATTGTCCGTCGTGCTGTTGGCCTCCGTGGTCAGCACCTGCCGCACGTAGGTGAGCGCGTCGCGAGCGGCTCCGTGTACCTGCGGCATGCATCGCAAACAGTAGGCGTCCTGGACCCTGGGATCTCCGTGCCTGTGTGACTCCCGGATCTCGGAGTTGGTAAGAAGCCCCCGAAGCCGGCGAGCCGACTCGATCTGACCGGGATGAGGCCGGGCTTCCTGTACCTCCGCCAGAAACGCGTCAGGCGTACCCTTGAGTGCTTCCAGGCTCAAACAGCCCGCCGTCTCCGCGGTGTCGAGCGCCCGCTTCGCCGAGAGCAGGGCCAGGATCCCGAGCCCGGTGGTGGCCTGTGTCCCGTTGATGAGGGCCAACCCCTCCTTTTCTCGCAAATCGATGGCCTCGAGTCCGAGCTCAGCGAGTACCTCACCCGCGTCGCGAACCTCGCCATCGTACTCGACCCTCCCCTCACCGATCAGCCCGAGGGCTATGTGCGCCAACGGAGCAAGGTCCCCGCTGGCTCCCACCGACCCGACTCGCGGAACGACGGGGTGTACCCCGTGATTCAGCAATTCCAGCAAGAGGTCGATCAACTCTTCACGGCAACCCGAATTGCCGCGGGCAAGGGCGTTCGCCCTGAGGATCATGATCGCCCGCACCTCCTCGGTGGCCATCGGCTCGCCCACGCCGGACGCGTGACTGCGCACCAGGTTGCGCTGCAGGTCGCCCTGCTGATCGGAAGGAATGACGACCTCCGCAAGACGGCCGAATCCGGTGGTCACGCCGTAGATGCGCTCCCCACTCTCCAGCAGCTCCTCGATGAAGTTTCGAGCACGGCGCACCCCGGCGCGGGCCTCCTCCGCCAGTGAGACGGGCACCAGGTCTAATGCGGCCACCTCGAGGGCCTCCAACGAGAGGTCACGACCCGTGAGCGCGATCATTCAGCGACCCTTCTTCGCTGCTGTTCGAATTCGGCCTTGGTGAGCGTGTAGGGACCTCGACTCCAATCGGACTCCAGCTCCACGCCCAGGCCGTCGGCCAGCCGGTTCACGTAGTTGTAGTAACAGGCCACCTGACAGATATCGAGAATGGCGGCGTCCCCGAATCCTACGTCTCGGAGTCCCTGGACGTCCCCCTCGTCCACTTCCCAGGGCGTCAGGGTCAGCTTCACCGCATAGTCGAGCATTGCCCGATCCCCGACCTCGAGATCGGCCTGCCGATAACCGCGTGCGAGGGCCTTCGACAGCTCCGGGTTCTCGGTCAGCGTACGGAGTCCCGCTCCGTGATGGTTGATTCAATAGAAGCAATCGTTCACCGACGAGACGGTCACGGCGATCATCTCGCGCTGGGTGCGACTCAACGGAGACTCTCCTCGCATGAGATGCGCATAGAGGCGCACATGGTGCTCCATGGAGGGGGGGTTCAGCGAGTGGATCCGGACGATGTTGTCCACGCGCATCTCGGATCCCCCGTAGCGCCGATAGAACTCGGCTAGGGGGCCCTCTGCCTCTTCGTACGGAACGTATGGGATGTGGGCCAATACTCGGTATCCTGCTCTCGGGTCTGTTCGAAGAAGTGCCGCGGGTCGCGTAGGGAGCCCTCTCGGCCTATCCGTCCCACGAAGTGCGGAAACATGCCTCCGCGGTTCGGATGGGGCAATGGCCTTTCCTGAGCGCCCACGAAGGGCAAACTGGCTTTCTTTTCTGCGGATCCGAGGGGCAGATTCAACGCGGTGTTACCGAGGAATGGCCCGCCCGTCTTCTGCCCACGAGATCTTGAACGTATACGACGTCTCGCCTACCGAGGTGGATGAGGATCTGCAGCAGCTAAGGCTGCGCCTGGGCGTTGCCACGCTGTTTATGGTCTCCGTCATGCTGGTGGGAGTCATCGTGGCGTGCACCGACAACGACAAGGAGAACGTCGTAATCACCCTGAGTGCGCGCCAGCTGAATCCTTCGATCCGCATAGTCTCACGGATTAACGACATCGAGTCGGAGGGTAAAATCCGGCGGGTCGGCGCGGACGCGGTGGTGTCGCCGACGCACATCGGTGGGCTACGTCTCGCTTCGGAACTCATCCGACCCACCGTGGTGAGCTTTCTGGACGTAATGCTTCGCGATCAGGACGCCAATGTGCGCATCGACGAGATCACGATTCCGGCGTCGTCTCCTGCGACCGGTAAGACCGTCGGGGAGCTCGCCATTGACGAGATATCCAACGCGTTGCTCATCGCCGTCCGAAGCCCTTCCGGTGAGTGGCATTACAACCCGGGCGACGACCACGAGGTGCTCGCGCGCACCATACTGATACTGCTGGGCTCACCCGAAGACGTGACGGCACTCTGTGAGCAGTTGGGTGGAACGGTCATCTCCGATCCCGTGACGACGGAAGCCTAGCGTGGATGAAGCCGGCCATCACGTAATCGACGTCGTCGGCGCCACCGTCGGGCTGTTGCTCGTGGCGGCCGGAGTCATGGCCATCTCGAAGCGCATCAAGATTCCGTTCACGGTGGCCCTGGTCGTCACGGGCATCGCGCTGGCGCAGTTGGCGCACTTCGGGGGTGCGATCCTCGAGCCTATCGCCAACCTTCGAATCGCCCCTGAGATCGCCTTTCTCGTCTTTCTACCGACGCTGATCTTCGAGTCGGCCTTCAACCTCGAGGCCCGAGCGCTTCGCGAGAACCTGACGGCGGTCCTGACGCTCGCGGTCCCGGGACTACTCATCTCGACAGGCCTCATCGCGGCCATCCTGGTGGTGGCGACACCGTTGGACTGGTGATTCTGCACTTTACGCAATCGAGTGGTGGCGACACCGTTGGACTGGTGCTATTATTCATGCATGAACTTTGTAACACCTTTGCTGACAGCGGCTTCGGCCACCCGGTCTAGCTCTTTCTTCAGACGCTTGCCGAAGATTTTTTCGGCTAACTTCACGTCGTCCTCTTCCACCTTTGGAAGCTTCTGCTTTTTCCTAGGATTCTGACTCATGGACATCGTTTCCCTACTGGATCGTTTCGCTAACGAGGACACCTGCCGGAAGCACCTGGAAGCGCTGCGTTGGCCCAGTGGTGTGGCCTGCACCCGGTGCGGCGATATGGACGTGAGCCCGATCAAAGGCAGGGGCCAGTGGCACTGCGTCGGATGCGGCTACCATTTCAGCGTCAAGTCCGGCACGATCATGCATGACTCGCACCTGCCGCTCCGTAAGTGGTTTGCTGCCATCTACCTGCTCTGCCAGTCCAAGAAAGGCATGAGCGCCCACCAGTTGCACCGGACAATCGGCGTCGCCTACCGCACCGCTTGGTACCTGTGCCACCGCATCCGCGAGGCCATGGGCAACGATCCGCTGTCCGGCCCCACCTTGGTAGGTATCGTCGAAGTGGACGAAACCCTGGTCGGCGGCAAAGCCAAAGGCAAGGGTCCGTGCCTACCAAGGCGGAAAGCCAAAGCAGGGCCGGGTGGCCGGGGCCATCCAACGCGGCGGCCAGGTACGCCTTGAGAGCATCCCCAACATCCGGAAGCACACCCTTCATGACTTCATCGCCCGCACCGTCAGAGACGAGGCCGAGGCAATCTACACCGACGAACTCAAGTCCTACCTCGGGATCGCTGACGACGACACCCGCCATGAGACCGTCAGGCACTCCGAAGAGGAATGGGTCCTGGGCGACGTCCACACCAACGGCATTGAAGGCGTCTGGAGCCTCTTCAAGCGCTCTATCGTCGGATCGTTCCACAAGATCAGCGCCAAGCACATGGACCGCTATCTCAAAGAATTGGAGTGGCGCTACAACAACCGCGACAACCCGCACATCTTCCGCGACACTTTGGCCCGCATCGTGAACACCGATCCGCTGGAATACCGGACACTGGTAGACGGGCAGGCGGCCTAAATGGCCGCCCCCAACAGCATGGAGTACCTGCGCGTCAAGTCCAACTGGCCTGACCCGATCATCCCTCGCCTGCCTTGCCCCATGCCTTAATCTTGTTGAGCACTCGCTTCCAGCACGGAGCACGACGCAGCGTGACTGCGGATTCTGGTACGCTGAAATGGAACCTTACCGGACCGGCAGATACTTTGTGGGTCTTCCCCGTAGAGTGTATCCGCAGCCACAGCCAGTTCATTGCCACCCCGGTACCCCACAGGATGGTGATGATCGCCGAGATAAGAGCTAGACCAGATCCTATTATATGCACCCATTCGACGGGGACCTGTTCAAACATCGCAGGCCACCTTCGTAACTGATCCAGTGTATCCGGCAGATATACAACCCAATTGAGTACCACCCCCACGATGACGATCCACCACAGCATGCTGATAGCCCTGATCTTGCGGAGCCACGTAATGATATCGGGACTATAGAGAGCTACAAGGCCACCCACCGCCACAAGGGCCACGCCTCCCCACAGGATGTCGCCAGGCACCGCGAATCGTTCTTCGACAAACAACCCGACTGCACCGATGACCACCTCCATCAGCCCAGCCGCCCAGTGTTTCCGCATGCCCCCACGCTATCGGGCTCCCCCGATTGTGCGTCAAGTGCAGAATCACGGTTGGACTGGCTCGAGGCGCTTCTCCTCGGCTCGATCTTGAGCGCCACGGACCCGGTGTCGGTGATCGCGCTGTTCCGCCAGCTCGGCGCACCCAAGCGACTCACGATCCTGGTGGAGGGCGAGAGTCTCTTCAACGACGCGACGGCCATCGTGCTGTCGAGGATCCTGACCGGCATCCTCCTGGCCGGTGTCGTCACGAGGGAGGCAATCGTCTTCGGCGGTGTCCAGTTCCTGTTCGTGTTCTTCGGCGGGCTGATGGTCGGGTGGGCGGCCGCCCTCGTGGTCGGAATGATCCTCGGCCGTGTCGAGGCCGACACGTTCATCGAGGTCACGTTGACCACGGTCCTCGCCTACGTCTCGTTTCTCCTGGCCGAGGAGGTGCTGCACCTGAGCGGGGTGATGGCGACCGTCATGGCCGGAATGCTCATCGGAGGTTGGGGGAAGGCCAAGATATCCCCGTCCGTGGCGGGGTATCTCGAGCACTTCTGGGAGTACATGGCCATGGTGGCCAACGCCCTCATCTTCCTGATGGTCGGCCTCGCGGTCGACCTTGGGGCGCTCGCCAGCAGCGCGCCTCTCCTGGTCGTCGTGATTATTGCGATGCTCGTTTCCAGGGCCACCGTGATCTTCGGTCTCGTGCCGGGTATCGGTCGACTGCCAGGCTCGGACCCGATCGACCGCGGCTATCAGACGGTCATGTTCTGGGGAGGGCTACGAGGCGCCGTCGCTCTAGCCATCGCCCTGAGCCTCCCGGAACTCGGAAGAGAGGTGCCGGGCTTCGGCGACCTGAACGAACTGATCGTGGCGTTGGTCATGGGCGCCGTGCTCTTTACGCTCCTGGCACAGGGCCTTTCCATCGAAGCCCTCGTCCGCCGATTCGGGCTTCACGTTCCCCCGCTGTCCGACCGCGTAGCCCGTCTCGAGGGCCTGCTCTCCGCCAAGCAGCGCACGCTGGAGCAGGTCCCGGAACTCCAGACCGGCGGGCTCTTCCCTCCCCGAATCGCCGAGGGCGTTCGTTCACGATGCGAAGCCAGCATCGAGGACATGAAGGCCGACCTGGCCAAGCTCCGCCGAGAGGATCTCGACGTCGAGCAGGAGAGGAAGCTCCTCTATCTTCGCTCGTTCGGTGAGGAGAACACGATCTACTACTCCATGTTCTCCCGGGGGCACCTCACGGAGCGTACGTACCGTAATCTCGTCCACTCGATCGAGCTCCAGACGGAGGGCATCCGACACGAGGGTCGCCTTCCCGAGTATACGCTCCATCCCCCTACCGGAGAGAGGATAGAGAACGTGGTCTATCGATTGATGGACCACGTGCCGGGCCTGGGCGGCTGGGCGGAGAGCATGCGCGCGGAGCGAACGGCCCGAGACTACGAAATCGCGTGGGCCCGGTCGCGGGGCAGCCTTCGGGTGCTGGCGGAACTGGACACCGTCGGTGAGGCCGAGTCGGCCCGACCCGAGATCGTGGACGACATTCGGGCTTCCTACGAGTACTGGAGGGAGAACGCCCGCAGCCGACTCGACCAGAACGCCGAGCAGTTCCCCGAGTTCGTGCATTCCACGCAAGAGCGGCTCGCGGAACGCATGGTGCTCCACGCCGAACGCGAGGCCATCGAGGCGAAAGCCCACGCCGGGATCATCCCCCACGGCGTGGCCGAGGTGATGCTCCAGGAGATGGCAGGAGAGCTGCGCGATCTCCGTGCGAGCAAAGTCGGGAAGCTGGCGGTGGACCCGGAGGAACTCCTGAAGAAGGTGCCCTTCTTCCTGGACACACCTCCCGAGGAGTTCGGCATCGTCGTGTCCAAGCTGAGGCGAAGGACGGCACCCGCGGGCGAAGTCATCGTGAGGCAGGGCACGTCCGGATCGTCGCTGTATTTGGTGGCTCTGGGCGTGGTTCGAGTCTCCAGGCAGGACGGCGGCCTCAGAAGGGATATGGCAACGCTGATGGCGGGCGACTTCTTCGGGGAAATGGCCCTCCTTCACGGTTCGCCGAGAACGGCCACGTGCCGAGCGGTCACGCCTTGCGCTCTCTATGAGCTACGGCGAGACGACATGGACGCTGTGAGGGAGGCGTGCCCTGGGATCCAGAGGGCGTTGGAGGAGGCGGACAAGCGCCGTCGGATGGAGTTGAGGACACCCAGCGAGTCGCGCGAAGAATACGGGAACGAGTAGGCGCGGCACCGTCGATCGGGTCCACGTGCGGACGCGGTTTTCCCCCCCCCATCCCCGTCGTGCCCAAGACGCTGGACAGAAGGCCCATGCCCTTCCCATCTTTAGAGTAGAATGGTTCGAGACTAGCTCGTTGTCCCCCCAAGACAGGAACGAGATTGGATGCAAGCGCAGAAAGAACGTCGGGGCGGTTCGCGCCGAGGACCCGACCAGCGAAAGCGTGATAACCGACGGATCGGCAAGGGACGTCGCATCTGGAACCGTCGCATCAACGAGATGACGGTCGAGGCGGAGAAGCGGGCAGGCATCCGCCGCATAGGATCCTCACGGCGTGAGGGCGCGTTGCGCCGTGCAGAGGTACGCCGGAACGGTGACCGGCGAATCGCGTAGCGATCGTCCGACCTCCGTCTCGAAGGCCCCTCGTGGAATCTCAACGGGGGGCTTTCGCATGTCTATCGCCCACGTCAGGGCATCTTCCGCGTATCAGGGCGTCGTCGGGAGCAGGACCTTGCCATCGAGATCGTCCGGCGTGGCGATTCCCGCCAGCGCCGCCAGCGTCGGCGCGATGTCGACGGTGGCAACCGCCCCCTCGGACCAACCGGTTTCGACGCCTGCGCCATAGAAGATCAGCGGCACCCATCGGTCGAAGTAGTAGGCGGATCGGTGATCCGTGCCGACCCGACGGGTCATCCAGGAAGGAGCCACGAGGGAGTGCGGCCTCCACTGAATGTAAACACCGAACTGGGCGAGCTGATTCACCGGTCTCTCCGGAACGTGTGAGTTGGCGAACAACCGAGCGAACGAATCGACCGGCTCGTCCACTCCGAGCTCCTCGACGGTGAACACGCGGCGGATACTCGGAAGGGGCTCCAGAGCCGCAGCCAGGCGTCGAGCCACGTCCCCGTCGGTTCCGTCATCGACCAACACCGCTTGGGCCTTCAGCAGGACCTCGCGAACGTCGTCGACGGCGAGGCGCGCAACCGGAGGCTCGAGGAGCTCGGGGATGTCGGACACCCCGTGATCGCTCGACAACGCCATCACCCAGTTTCCTTCTCCCACCTCCTCGTCGAGCAACGTCATGAGTTGCCCGAGCAGTCCGTCGAGACGGATCAGGTTGTCGAGGTGCTCGCGACTCCCCGGTCCGTAGCCGTGACCCATGGCGTCGGTCTGTGAGAAGGAGAGCGCCAGGAAGTCCACCTCATCGCGCTGTCCCAGCTTCCGCTCCTTAACGGCCTCCAGGGCCATGTGGAGCACCGCCTTGTCGGGGAACGGGGTCCCGTGCCGCCAACCGTTGAGACCCCTCTCGCCCTCGGTCACCATCTCGGCCCGGGCGATGTGTGGGAAGGCGCTGTGCCCCGGCGCGCCCTCCCACTCTGACGTGTCGAGCCTGGTCAGGTGGAGCAGCGCGTCGGGTATACTGCTCTCCCAAACGGTGTCGGAGTAGACGTCCGGCAGGATCTTCTCGTTGAACCGCACGACCCAACCCGGATAGCGGTCAGCGTAGAACTTGGAAGTGGCGAACTTCCCGAACTCCTGTAGGAGCCAATACACCTCGCCCTTGGTCTTCCCGGCCAGGTTGATGGCCGCCACATCCTTGCGGGAAATGGACACGATGCGGGCATCGTCGTCCGCGGCTTCGATCCAATCGGCCACTCCACCCCCTGCGAGGTTGGCGGGGGAGCGCCCCACGTACCCCGAATACCCGAGGATGGGCGCCGACGTGTCTCCCACCGAGAACGTGGGCTTCAGTGCGCCGTCTTCGATCTCGTACCACTCGTTCGCCACCATGCGGTGCTTGGCGGGGTGTACGCCGGTCGAAATCGTCGCGTGCCCGGGTGCGGTAGAGGTTACCGCGTGGTCATGGGTCGCCCGAGTGAACCGAAACCCCTCGTCGAGGAGCTTGCGGAAGCCACCACTGAACGCCTCCGAGTACTCCGAGAGCATGTCGCCCCTAAGCTGATCCACCACCACGAGGACCACGAGCTTGGGGGTCGCCTGGAAGGCCTGCACGCCGTTTGCCTCACGCTGCGGGGTTCCCGTGGCACCGACCATGACCAGGGCAGCCGACGCCGTGAGCGTCGCCACGAATCTCCTCGACCTCGTGTGCCTCAAGAACCCTCCGCATCTAAACCGCTAAGCAACTCCTTCTCGATCGCCCCCACCACCCCACCGTGAACCCATTCGTGATACCGGGGTTAGACTCCCCTGGATCCTCTATTTCCGGAAACGAACCACGGTTCACACCGCGGACACGGGCGCCAGGACGGGCCTGTCGGATGCCCCATGACCGAATACAAAAGCCGCACCTCTGCCAGCCCCGGCCGGGATTTCGTCCGCGCCATCATCGCCGAAGACGTGGCCTCCGGCAAGCACGGGGGCACCGTGGTAACTCGCTTTCCTCCGGAGCCCAACGGGTACCTTCACATCGGTCACGCCAAGTCGATTTGCCTCAATTTCGGTGCCGCTGCCGACCACGGAGGTGTCACTCATCTGCGCTTCGACGACACCAACCCGGAGACGGAAGACGAGTTGTACGTGCGCTCCATTCAAGAGGACGTCCGTTGGCTCGGCTTCGACTGGGGTGAACACCTCTACTTCGCCTCGGATTACTTCGAGCGCCTCTACGAGTACGCGCAGGAGTTGATCCGGGCAGGCAAGGCTTATGTGGACAGTTCGAGCGGTGAGGAGATTCGCGAGTACCGCGGTACCGTAGGAGAGCCCGGCAAGGAGAGCCCGTTCCGCGACCGCAGCGTTGCAGAGAACCTCGACCTCTTCGCTCGCATGCGCGCCGGAGAGTTCGGAGACGGCGAACACGTGCTTCGGGCACGCATCGACATGGCGTCGAACAACATGCTCATGCGCGATCCGGTCCTCTACCGCATCCGCCATGCCGACCATTATCGGACCGGCGGGGAGTGGTGCATCTATCCCCTCTACGACTTCACGCACTGCCTCTCCGATTCGCTCGAGAGAATCACCCACTCGGTGTGCACGTTGGAGTTCGAGAACAACCGTGAACTGTACGACTGGGTGCTGGACAACCTGGACGTGCCGCGTCCGCAGCCCCGTCAGTATGAAATGGCTCGTCTCAACCTCGAGTACACGGTGTTGAGCAAACGACGATTGCTGGCGCTTGTGAAGGACGGGCATGTCTCGGGTTGGGACGATCCTCGAATGCCGACCATCGCCGGGATGCGACGACGAGGAGTCCCGCCCAAGGCGCTCCGCACGTTCTGCGACATGATCGGCGTGGCGAAGACTGAAAACCGCGTCGACATCGGGAAGCTCGAGTACGCCGTCCGAGACGAACTCAACCACGCAGCACCTCGCCTCATGTGCGTGCTGCGCCCCTTGAGAATGGTCATCGTCAACTACCCGGAAGGGGAAGTCGAAGAGCTCGATGCTCCGTATTTTCCCGAGGACGTGGGTAAAGAGGGGTCGCGCACCGTTCCCTTCACTCGCGAGTTGCTCATCGAGGAGGGCGACTTCGACGAGGACCCTCCGAAGGGCTTCAAGCGGTTGACTCCCGGAGACGAGGTGCGCTTGCGCTACGGCTACGTGGTCCGTTGCACCGACGTGATCAAGGACGAGGCGGGCCACGTCGCCGAGGTTCACTGCACCTACGATCCCGAAACACGGGGGGGCAGAACGCCCGACGGACGCAAGGTGAAGGGCACGATCCACTGGGTCTCTACCACGGAGTCGCTCCCGGCAGAAGTGCGGTTGTATGATCGACTCTTCCTACGCGCCGACCCGGACGATGTGGGGGAGGACGAAGATTTTACGATGCACCTCAATCCGGATTCACTCGTCGTTCTCTCCGACAGCCGGATCGAGCCCAGTGTGGGCGCAAAGGGATCGGGCGGCCCCTATCAGTTCGAGCGGACAGGGTACTTCGTGGCCGATCCGGTGGACTCGAAGCCGGACAAGCTGGTCTTCAACCGCACGGTCACGCTCCGTGACAGCTGGGCGAGGTCACGGGATGCGGCGGCCTTCGGATCCGAAACCGATGGCCCCGCCGAGGTCGAGTCAGGATCGGCAGTCCCAAGAGCCACTCGGGGAGGGCCGTCGCCCGCACCTCGCGACGCGCGCCCCGACGACGCCGGGGCCGCGCGCGTCTACGACGAGCTCATGGCGGTATCCGGCCTGGCTGAGGCCGAGGCGTCCGTGCTCGCGCAGGACGACGAGCTGATGGATCTTTTTCGTGTAGGGTCCCCTCACGTCGGCGACGCCGCGGCTCTGGCGAAATGGGTCGTGAACGAGGTTCCTCGGGTTCGCGAGGGACGCTCCGTAGACGAGCTACCCTTCGGTGGAGCCGAACTCGGTCGACTGGTCGATCTCGTTTCGAGCGGGGTCGTTTCGGGGCGGGCGGCCAAGGACGTGTTGGCGGTCCTGGCTGCGGAGGGCGGGGACCCGGCCGACGTCATCGAAGAGCGGGGCCTTGGTAGGGTGAGCGACTCGGACGTGCTAGGGCCGGCGGTAGCCGCCGCGATGGGACGGAATCCCGACAAGGTCGAGGCGTACCGCGGGGGCAAGACCGGCCTTCTCGGGTTCTTCATCGGCCAGGTGTTGAGCGACACGAGGGGCGCCGCCGATCCGGAAGTTGCGCAGCAAATGCTGCGTGACGCTTTGGACCAGGGTTGAAGTACGCGGAAAGGTGGTCGTCACCTACGGTCGTCCGGACGAGTCGGGTAACACACCCCCAGGGTCCCCGGTAGGAGTTGTAGCCGAAGCGCTTTCCGAGCGCCCAGACTCTCACACCGAGGGTATAGGTGAGGACGCCGATCAGGGCGAAGTAGATGACAAGGTGCCCGTAGAGGAGACCCCAGGCCCCCTCGACGCGGGCGTCCACCCAAAACACGACAGGCGGCTGAGCCAGAGCCATGAGAGCAAGGAACAGAACGAGGCCGACCCACCCGGCCGGGGTCCGGGGAACGTAGTGGCTTCGGATGCTCATGGCCCGATCCTGGGATCCCGTTGTCGGTCACTCGAAGCGGAACACTAGAATAAGGCAGTCACGAGGGCCACGGCCACCGCTGCACCCACCACCGTGTTCGTGACGTTGAGGATCTCACTGTCCGATCCGCGCCGCTCGCCGATGAGGGCGCTGATCACCGACTCCGTCATGGACCCGACGAAGGCGCCGATCACCACTGCGGCGGCCCCCATCACCGTGATTAGACCCAGAACCGACGCGAGCAGCGCCATCGCCACCGCCGCCGCTGTACCAGCAGCCGTTCCACGGAGTGACACGGCACCGTCCGAGCCGGCCGGAACGGGGCGAAGCGTGGTCACGAGGCTGTGCCTTCTTCCGTACGCCTTCCCGACCTCTGAGGCCGCCGTGTCGAACAGGGCCGTAGCCAAGGCCGCTACCATCGCCACCGTGAACAAGTCGGGAAAAGGGGTGGCTACGGCAAAGAATC
>CBDDEN010000002.1:0-41349 GCA_965226925.1 Longimicrobiales bacterium
ACGGACGCCTACGACCCGGTTCGGTACCTCACGTCGGTCGTGCGGGAGCTACCCGGTGACGACTTGGAGTTCGGATTCCCCAGGTCCGACGACGACGCGGGCGTTCGCCCGGAAAGTCGAGCCGTTCTGGACTGGTGGAGGAGTGCGGGTGGGCCCTTCGACCTGCATGCGACCCTCCATGGAATCGCCATGGCGGGCGGTCCTTGGTTTCTTCTTGAACCGGCGTGGCTGGACCGAGTAGAGTACCTGAAACGCCGCTGCGCGGAGGAGACCCACAGGCTCGGATATATCCTTCACGACGTGGAGAGGGAGGGGGAGAAGGGCTTCAGCCGCATCGAGCCCGGGTTCTGCACGCGGCCGAATGCCGCGGCGATGCGCGACCACTTCTTGGCGCTCGGCGACGAGGAGACCGCCGCGCGGTTCCGGCCGAGCTCGATGGAGGCGATCCGCTCCCTGGGCGGCGATCCGCTGACGCTGGTGAGCGAAATGCCGCTCTTCATCACGCCGGGTGTCGGGGAGACCCTCGGTCCGCCGGATCCCGTGGGAGAGGAATGGAAGACGCGCCGGAGGCGCTGGCAGGTGGCGTTGGGTGGTGCCCGCGTCGGCCGAGGAGACGAGTCCGAGGCCGCGGAGGGCCGCACCGGAAAGCCGTCCCACGGTGAGGTCCGCGAACGGGTCTCAGCCGAGATCCGGGCCAGCGGGCTGACCCCCATGCCCATCCTCGACCAGATGAGACTTCAGTGGAGGTTGGTCAGCGCCGGTCTGGAGCAGGTCGACCTGGCTCGGGAGCCCTCCTAGCCCCCGCCTCCCCCCTCTTGGTACTACGGCGGTCTTCATTCGTTGAGATGGGGACAACAAGCCACGACCTCCTTCAGGGCCAGGACCCATCGCATCATCGGGCCGACCCGCTCGTGGAGGCGACAAGGGAGGTGAGGGGAATGAACGCACGAACAGTGGTGTCGATCGGGATGATCACGCTGGCAACGGCGCCGATGACGGTGCCGGCCCAGACGGAATCGGGTTCCGTACGGGAGCCACCATGACGAACCGTCGCGGAGGAGTCGCTGCACCTGCAGGGCGCCTCGTCCGGGCACTGTGCGGCGGCGCGCGAAACACATAACGTTGTGGATGGACCTTCCGCCCGGTGCGCGACTCGGCCCGTACGAGGTGATCAACGCCATCGGGGCCGGTGGGATGGGTCAGGTGTACCGCGCCCGGGACGCCCGGTTGGGCCGCGACGTGGCCATCAAGCTCCTGGCCAGCCACCTCCAGGAGGACGAGGAGCTTCGCGAGCGGTTCTCCCGAGAGGCGCGCGCCGTCGCCAAGCTTGCACACCCGCACATCTGTGCTCTCTTCGACGTCGGCCGCGAGGGCGAGCGTGACTTTCTCGTCATGGAGCTCCTCGACGGGCAGACCCTCGCGTCCCGGCTGCAGGACGGTCCGTTGCGCCTCGATCAGGCGCTTCGTTTCGGCGCCCAGATCGCCGCCGCGCTGGCGGCCGCGCACGCGAGCGGGATCGTACACCGCGATCTGAAGCCCGCGAACGTGATGCTGACGGAGTCGGGCGTGAAGCTGCTCGATTTCGGGCTCGCGAAGGGGTTCGGGCCGGTCAGGGACCCGGCGGTCCCGTTCGAGCCTGACCCGGGGCTCACGAGGACCGGCGTCGTGCTGGGGACCGTCCCCTACATGGCCCCCGAGCAGATCGACGAATCTCCGCTGGACCAGCGTAGCGACATCTTCGCCCTGGGCGCGGTGGTCTACGAGATGGCCGCCGGGCGGCCGGCCTTCTCGGCGCCCAATCAGGCCGCCCTGGTTGCCTCGGTCCTCACGTCACGTCCGCCGCCGATCGCGTCGATCCGGCCAGGCACTCCTGCGTCGCTCGACCGCCTGGTCCGTACCTGTCTCGAGAAGGACCCGGCCGCACGCTGGCAGTCCGCACGCGACGTCGAGCTGCAGCTGCTGGCCATCGCGGAGGAGGGGGACGACGTCGTTCCGCCCACAGGGGCCCGGCAGTCGCTTCACGCGAGGGTCGCGTGGACCATCGCGGCGCTCGCCCTCCTCGCCGCGGCCGGCGCGTACCTTCGACCGGGGCGGGGGCGCGGCCCGGCGCCCCCCCAGATCCGGTTCTCGATCGCGCCCCCGGGGGGCGGCGCCTTCGCCTACTTCTTCGAAACCAACTTCCTGTCCGTCTCTCCCGACGGCCGGCAGGTCGCCTTCGTCGCGAGGGACAGCGTGGGGCCGAATCGGGTCTGGCTCCGCCCGCTTTCGGCCACGGCGGCTCGGCCGTTGGCGGGTTCGGAGAACGCCCAGTCCGTCTTCTGGTCTCCCGACGCCCGCGCGGTCGCCTTCTTCACCGCGACGAGGCTGGTGCGGCTCGACCTGCCCGACGGCGCGCCCGTCACTTTGACCGCGCTCCCGTCTGGCTCGGGCCGGTCGGGGACGTGGGGCAAGCGTGGCGATATCCTGTTCGCTGAGCCGAGGAGCGAAGCGATCTACGGCGTGCCCTCGTCCGGGGGTACTCCGGCAGTGGTGCTGGCTCGCGACACGGCGCGCGGTGATGCGTGGGTGCGATGGCCCCTATACCTTCCGGACGGCGAGCATTTTCTCTACGTAACCCGGCCGAGGACGGGGCCCGACCAGCTGATGGAGGCCTCACCGGACGAGCCGCCGCTCGCCATCACGTCCGTGGAGTCCCTCGTCCAGTTCGCGGAACCGGGACTCATCGCGTTCGTCCGCGATGGAACGCTCCTCGGGCAGGCGTTCGACTGGAGGGAGGGTCGCGTGTCCGGAGAGCCCTTCGCCGTGGCCGATGGCATCCGTTACTTCCTTTCGACCGGCGCGGCGGCCTTCGCGTCCTCGCCCAGCGGCGTGCTCGCGTTCCAGGATGGACGCGACGTTCAGCGGCTCGCGTGGATCGACCGCAGCGGACGGGAACTCGGCACCGTCGGGTCGCTCGCCAGCTACCTCACGCTGGCGATTTCGCCGGATGGCCGACGACTGCTCTCCGACCGGGAAAACGCCGAGACCGGTACCTGGGACGTGTGGATGACGGACCTCGAGCGCGATTCGGAGAGTCCGGTCACGAGCGAGCGCCGCTTCACCGAGGCCTTCGGCCGATGGCTGCCCGGCACACGCAGCGTGGTCTACTCGGTCGCCGCCGGCGGGGCTCCCAACCTGGTGCTCAAAGACCTCACCACTGGCTCCGTGACGACGCTCCATCCGGAAGGCGCCTTCCAGCAGGCCCAGGACGTTTCGCCCGACGGACGAACCCTTCTCTACGCGCGGCAATCGTCCACGGGCACGTTCTATCTCTGGACGCTGCCCCTGGAGGGCGATGGCCCACCCACGGCGTTCGTCGAGTCCCCGTTCGAGGAGAGCCAGGCCGAGTACTCTCACGACGGCCGCTTCGTGGCGCTGATCTCCGACGAAACGGGACGGCCGGAGCTGTACGTGACCCCCTTTCCCGGCCCCGGCGAAAAGGTCCGTGTCTCGAGCGAGGGCGCGCGCCGCTTCAGGTGGGTGCGCAACGCCCGGGAGCTCGTGTACCTCACCCTCGACCGGCGAGTCGTCGCAGTTCCCGTGCACACGGATGCCGCCCTGCGGCTGGGAGCGCCTGCGACGCTGTTCACCCTCGACGCCGCGATGGAGTGGAGTGAGTTCGACGTTTCTCCCGACGGCCGGAGGTTCCTGGCGTCGATTCCCGTAGTCGTCGCGGACGAGCGCCCGATCACCGTGATCTCCGATTGGACGCAGGGTCGAAGGTGAGCTGAGCGGCACCGGTCGAAGGTCCCATCCCAGCCTTCCGTCCTCTGCCGCCGTCTACCAGTCGACGACTCCGTTACACCGTCCAGGAGCAGCCGACGTTGCCTCTGTGGGATCGATCACGCCGCCGGCCGTAAATCCGGGGTGCTGACGAGGGAATCTGCGGTCGCTTCGACCCGTCCGCCCGTTACTCCGTGGCGAAGCGCCGGGCGATCTCCTCCAGACGCTCCTCGATGTAGCTCTCGGAGAACCAGCGACCCCGCACCATCACACCGGCGCGGTCGGCCACGTTGCCGACGTCGTCCAGGGGGTTGGAGTTCAGGAGAATCAGATCGGCGCGCCTCCCGACCGCTACCGTGCCGAAGGTATCACTCCTCCTGAAGTACTCACCCACCGCACGGGTGCCCGAGACGAGGATCTCGTAGGGAGACATGCCGGCATCGGCCATCGCCCGCATTTCGCGGTGCAACGAGAATCCCGGCACCGAGAAGATCTGCGGGGAGTCCGTGCCCATCAGGATGCCCACGCCGGCGTCGGACAGCGCCTCGAGCACCTCGAGTCTGTTCGCGGCCCACAGGTCGGCGGCGGTGGGGTTGGCTCGGACCCTTTGCGCACCGCCGGCATGTCTTCCGACCCAGCCCTCCACGCCCTCGACCACCCGCGGGATGTTCCGCTTCGGCCAATACCGCATTTCGGGGTAGTCCGCCATGACACGGGCGTCGCCGCGCCCGATGACGCCCACGTCCCAAAGGACCATGGTGGGCACGACCCAAGCGTCGGCCGCCTTCACCATGGCGACCAGTTCGCGCAGTCGCGCCTGGTCGATCGGCTCATCGAAGGCGTTCAAGTACTCGATGAAGCCGTCCAGATGGTCGAACGTCTCCTGACCCATCGCGATGGCGTGCTCGAGTCCCACGTCGGCAGGCACGTGCCCCCCGAAACGGATGCCCACCTCGTGGGCGGTCATGGCCATGGCGTCGTACTCGGCCACGGTAAGTCCCGGGTGGATCTTGAGGAGATCCCAGCCCTGGTCCTTCTGCGTGCGGACCTTCTGGGCGGCCTGCTCGGGTGAGGACACCGAGCTGCCGTTGAAGCTCGGCCCGGCCAGGTAGAGGGTCGGCGCGACGATCTCCCCCGCGTTCGCTTTGCGACGCAACTCCATGTGACCGTCGAGCCCCAGCATGCCGCGAACGGTCGTCACCCCGTTGGCCACGTAGAGGAACATCACCATCTCCTCGACCTCACCGCCGGGCATGTGTCCATGCATCTCGGCCAGGCCGGGCATGATGTACTTCCCCGAGCCGTCCACCGTGGTGACACCGGACGGTACAGGCACGTCGGCTGCGGGCCCGATATGGCGGATGCGGCCCTGCTCTACGAGCACGGTTTGGTTTCTCAAGACCCGCTCGGAGTCCATCGGGACGACGTTCACGTTCGTGAAGACGACCGGAGCCGGAGCGCTCTGGTGCGCGCTCGCGGGGGAGGCGAGGTCGGGTGCCGTCGTGGCGCGTGAGCCAGCCAGCATCGAACCACTCACGAGGACGGCGCCCAACGCGACAGCAGGGCCTGTGTTCATGCAGAACGCTCCTTACCCATCATCATCCACGATCCGAAAGCCACAAGGGGCTCAAGCTCGGGTGTGGCGACGACGGGGGCAAGCCCGATCAGAACGGTACGGACACCGCCTCGCAGAGGAACTTCATGAGTGGCGTCGCCGCTCCAAACACTCTCGCCAACTCCTTCGGAAGGTCCGGACTGACGACGGTCTTCTGCGCGATCTTCGCGACTCCGATGAAGTCCTTCCGCTTCAGATCCTCAACGAGCTCGTGTTCGGGATCGAAGCCCTTCGGTGGGCGCTTGAGCCGATCGCCTTCGAGCTTGTAGCCGCCCTTGAAACGCTTGTCGTCGATGGCGCGCTTCCACGCCTTGGGGTCCGCCACGAGGGCCTCTCGAACCCCCTTCAGGCTGGGAGAGTCGGGGCGCCACATGCCGGTCCCCGCGAAGCAGCCTCCAGCCTCCAAATGGAGGTAGTAGCCGGGAGCGTGGGCGTCCTTGCCCAATTCGTGCCGGAACTGGATGCCGACGTGCGTCTTGTAGGGCGTCTTGTCCTTCGAGAAGCGCGTATCGCGGTAGATACGGAACATGGAGCCCCCGACCGTGCGGGGATCGGAGCGGAAGTGCTCGCTGATCTTCTTGAGGTGAGCGCCGAAGTCGGAGATGAATCGGACCGCCGGGTCCTTCAGGTGGTCCTCGTATCGGTGCTTGTTCTCCTGGAACCACTCTCGGTTGTTGTTGGCTGTCAGGTCCTTCAGGAAGGTGAAGGTCGCGTTGGTGAAGTACGGTGTCGCCATGAATCCTCCTCGGTCCCCGTCCGCGTCGAAGGCGTTCAAGGTGGGGTCGGGAGTGTGTGCCGCAAGTCAGTGGCAGGGTCGTGGGGAACGCCACCGGCCGCTGTGGGTGGTCCGGGGCCCGACGTCGGTCCGCTTGCTCCCCGTCGCGCTCGCCGCCTAGTCTGGTGACATGACACTCGAGCTCACGGCGGCGGATCGGGCCCTCCTTGAGGGTGAAGGGGGCGAAGGGGCGCGCATGGCCATGTCGATCCTCGTGCGGATGGCCGAGGTCCAAGGAGCAAAGCGGCTCATTCCGGTCACGGCGGCCCATATCGACAGCTCTCTCTACATGGGGGACGCCACTCTGGAGTACGCCGAGCGGCTGGCCGGCCTGGGCGCCAAGGTCGCGGTGCCCGCCACGCTCAACGTGGCGGGAGTCGATCCCCACGGATGGGAAAGCTGGGCGGTGCCCCCGGAGTGGGCGGACAAGGCGCGCCGGCAGATGGTCGCGTATCAGAGCATGGGGTGCATTCCCTCCTGGACGTGTGCCCCCTACCAGACCGAAGCGAGACCTTCGTTCGGTGACCAGATCGCCTGGGGAGAGTCCAGTGCCATCGTGTTCGCCAACTCGGTCTTGGGTGCGCGCACCGAGCGGTATCCGGACCTTCTCGACATCTGTGCGGCCATCACGGGCCGTGTCCCGGAGGTGGGACTGCATCTGACCGAGAACAGGGCGGGCCAGGTGCTCCTCCGCTGCCACGATATCTCCTCCGAGCTGTTGGCCGCCGACGAGCTCTACCCCGTGCTCGGGCACCTGGTAGGGAAGGTGGCCGGCGATCGGGTCGCGGTGCTGGAGGGGCTGGACGTGACCCCTTCGGAAGACCAGCTCAAGGCCCTCGGCTCGGCCGCTGCGTCGTCTGGGGCGGTCGCCCTGTTCCACTGGATCGGCGTCACGCCCGAGGCGTCGACTCTCGAAGACGCACTTCAGGGCATGGAGCCGCAGGAGACACACGACGTGGGGATGGCGGAGCTTCGCGCGGCCCGCGACCAGCTTTCCACCTCCGCCGGCGAACGGCTGGACATGGTGGTGCTCGGATCTCCACACTTCTCCTTGGAGGAGTTCAGGGTGCTGGCGCCTCTCCTCGAGGGGCGGACCCGACACCCTGAGGTGCGGTTCTTGGTCACGACAGGTAGGGGCGTCAAGCTCATCGCCCAGGAAGCAGGCCTCCTGGATCCCCTCGACGCATTCGGGGGAGACGTGACTGTGGACACCTGCATCCTCACCACCCCCATGCTGCCCGATGAGATCCGCATCCTCATGACCAACTCGGCGAAGTATGCGTACTACACGCCCGGGCTCCTCGGACGAGAGATGGTCTTTGGCTCCACCTCGGACTGCGTGGAGTCTGCGGTCCAAGGCCGGGTCCTTCGCGACGACAGCCTCTGGAGCGGTGAGTCGGGAGCGTATGACGGATCGGCGATCGATGCATGACGTCGGGTAACGACATGGTGTTCGTAGGGCGCGCCCTCATACCGGGCGATGCCAGTGGAGTTCTGCTGGTGTCCCGGGAGCCGTTGAGTTTTTGGGGCGGCTACGACTCGGAGTCGGGCGAGGTCATCGATCGCCGGCACCCGCTTTCGGGACAGAACGCGGCAGGCCGGATTCTGGCGATTCCCGGCACACGGGGCTCGAGCACCACGACGGCCGTCTTGCTCGAAGCCATCCGGCGGGGCACCGCGCCGGCTGCTCTGCTGACCGCGGGAACGGACTCGTTTCTCGCGCTCACTGCGATCGTCGCCGACGAGATGTATGGACACGCCCCTCCCGTCGTCGCCCTCACCGATTCGGATTTCGACAAGCTGATCGACGGCCGGAGCGCGCGCGTGGGATCGGACGGCACGGTGGTTATGGAGTAGCCCCTCGGGTCGTCCGTTCGAGCGTGTGGATGAGGTCCCCGAAGGGCGAGTTGTCGCCGTTGGCCGAGTTGCCGGCGACGTGAAGGACGACGGCGTCGCGTCCGCGAGGAGCCGTCCATTCGACCACCCATTCTCCGCGTTCCGGGGCGGTCGGCTCGGCGCCTATGTCGGTGTGGGACGCGTACTCGACTCCGGTCAGCGTGTCCGACCTTATCAGGACCCTCCGATCGGTGGCGCTCAGGTGACCCGCCTGCAGGCCTCTCGGTGGGCCGTCGGCGTAGCGCATCGAGGCCTCGAAGCCGTTGCGTCCTTGACCGGTCCCCTCGACCGACACGGTGATCCGGTACACGCCCCCGGGGGTGTATTGAGCGGGAACTCCTTCGATCGCGAGTTCGGCGTCGGGATGGTTGAGGGCCGCGTCCGTGTGGCAGGCCTGGCAGGTGGGTTCCCCGAAACCGCCGGTGTGACCGATCGGGGGGTTGGTCAGGAAGGGAACCGGATCGACGGAAACTCCCGGGGCCGGCCAGGCCAAGAGGATGGCCCCGACGAGGGCCACCCTCTTGGAGAGCGGTGCGAGGAGAACCATGTGGCTCGACTAGCGGTCTGTGGTCGTCCTGGGCCTCAGCGGGGGAAGCTTGGCCTGCCCGATCGTGTTCGCGTCCGATCCGAACCAGATGGAGTTGGTGCTCTCCTCATAGAACATGTGACGGACCGACCCGCCGCCGCTCCCGATGTCGGTGACGGAGAAGAACTCCTCCGTCACTGGATCGAAGCCCACGAACTTGTTCGGCTGAACTCCCGTCTCGACGAACCAAATGCGGTCTGACGGGTCGATGGCCATCGCGTACGGTCTCGACTGTTCTCCCGACGGGTTGTCCCACTCCACGACCTGGCCGGTGGACGGGTCTAGCCGACCCAGTCTTCCCAGGCTGTAGTCCACGTACCAGACCCTGTCATCCGAGTCCACGACCAGCCGCGGCCGGGTGCGCTCGTCCGGGAGAGCGAAGGCGGTGAGCTCCATCGTCTCCGGGTCCACGGTCGCGATGGCGCGGCCGGGTGCGCTCGTCCGGGAGAGCGAAGGCGGTGAGCTCCATCGTCTCCGGGTCCACGGTCGCGATCTGGTTTGTGTTGAAGAGGGCGATCCACGGGTGGTTCTTCGAGTCCATCTTGATGCCATACGGGCGGCTCGAGGCACCCCTTCCGCTCGCAACTTCGGGGGCCTTCACGAGGTGCACGTCCCCGCTCTCCGGTACGAAGTGTCCGACGAAGTTCCCGCCCTGAACGGTGAACCAAAGGTCGTCGTTGCCTCCGAAGACCAGGGTGTGCGGATCGCGCGCCGCCGAATCGGGCATCCGGAACCGTTCGATGTCACCGGTCTCCGGGTCGAGCTTTCCGATGTTGCCCACCAGGTTGCCGGAGTAGAAGACGACTCCGTCGTCATCGACCACCAGGTTGTGGGGACCCGTGCCGTCGCTCAGCGGAAACTGCTTGAACTCCCCGGTTTCCCGGTCCAGCCAGGCGGCGTAGTGGGTGCGTTGGCCGACGAACCAGACCTTACCGTCGGGAGCCACGTACGGGTCCCGCGGACGGCTCTCCGCCCAAGGTACCGCCCACTCGGCGATCTCGATCTGCTGGGTCTGCACAGCGGCGAGTGGCGTGCCTGGCAAACCCAGGGCCAAAACGGCGAGCGGTATCAGATTCATGAGCCGCATCATACCCTCCTCGAGGTTGACTCTTCGATCAGTGCATTAACTGGACACATAACTGATGATGCCTGTTGATTCCCGGCTATGGTCTCAGGCGTCGAACGGTGCCGTATGCCAAGGCTCACCCCGAGGCGAGGCCACCTCCTCGAACGCGATAGCCGAGATGGCGTCGAGTTGTTGACCGACCTGTTCGCCGAGCAGCTTGCGTATGAAAGCCGTCGGGTGGTCCAGATTCCAGTCCACGAGAGGTTCAGGACCCTGTTCGAGCACCTGGAGGATGCGCAGCACCAGGTAGGTGTCATCCAAGAGTCCGGCCAATCCCTGGGTCATCTCCGGGATAATGTCGATGGGGTGGAGAAAATAGCGTGCCGCGCGATCCAGCAGGGGTTGGACGACCGACGTCAGGCGACGGTCCTCCGCCTCTTGAGCGGCCGTGGCGAGGAAGATCGGGACCGTCTCGATGATCTCGAGCGCGACCTCCGCCGCATCTCTGATCTCCTGGTCGGATGCCTCGGGCATCCGGCCACGAACGTACCTCTCGAGTACTCCCGTGCCTCGCGCTTTCGCGCTGTCGATGACAGCTTGGATCTCATCCAGGTTCACGGGTCACTCCTCAGGAGTCGTGGTGGCGATCCGAGCTTCCGGAAAACTGAGCCGACGAATGTCGCGGTTGACTTTCCTGGTGACAACCTGACTACAGGGGACTCATCGGGGGGGCGGTGCCGCCTCTCGGCCGCGTCGCCATTCCTCGGAGTTCACCAACGTTCTCCAGACGGCCATGGGGATGGCGGCGATGGGAAACACGATGACTGCGATCCCGAGGTCCGGGTGGAGCTCGAGTAGCCCCATGATGGATATCTTCTCCAATCCCAGGACGACGACCAACGGGAGGGTTGCGGCGACCGCGAGGTCCAGAGCCAGGCGACCGACGACGGGTCGTGTATGAGCCGTTGTCTGGGGTCGCCCCAGCTCGACCCAGTGCCGATACCACCGGAAAGACCGAAACGTCCAACCGACCACGAACACCAACAGAGCCACGTGCAGTATTCGCTCCCAGGGAAAGTACGGCTGTCCCGGTCGACCAAGAACGCGATCCACGACCCCGCGTAGGAGTTGGCTGGGGGCGTCGGGGCCCGGACCCCCTGCACGGTTCGTGAGCACGACGACCCCTAGATCTCTTGCCGGGAGGACGGCGATGAAGGCGTGGAATCCGGGGCTCAGGCCCTCCTGAAACCACGCCTCCGAGTCCCCGCGTCGGATGGCACTCCATCGGGGCCCGAGGTCTTCCGGAGTCGTGCCGTCCGGGGTATGTGTGTGGGCCGGGGATTCGGTGGGAGCCGACGAAGGCGTGGCGGTCGGCAGGAGCGCTTCGACGCCCGAGACCGAAAGGAGCCGCGTGTCGTTGCGGCGGCCCCGGCTCAGCAGCAGAGACAGGAATCGGCCGACTTCGCTGGCGCCGGCGGCCAGATATGTGGCGGGCACCATGGGGTCGCCATACGAGGGTCCGTCCGTCGCCACCGGCCACCCGAACAGGTAGCGGTGCCCTCTCACGGCGCCCTCGAGCCTGGCGGTCTCACCGTCGGCTGCCACCGACTCGATCCCAAGCGGCCCGAAGACCCGCTCCGACATGTGGGTGGCGTAGGGTTGCCCCGAGGCGGCCTCGAGGACCCTTCCCAGTACGAGGTAGTCGAGGCTGGAAGCCTCGAACGCCGCACCCGGATCGCGAACGAAATCGATGTGGTCCAGCCGGCCCTGGATCCGCACCCGTCGGTTGAAGAACCCGATGCGGGGAAGGCCGCTCCGGTGAGCGAGCAGGTGACGAATCGTCAGGCGAGAGGTGCGGTCAGGATCTCTGAACGCCAGATCGGGGAGGTATCGAACGACTGTTGCGTCCAGGTCGACCACCTCGTCGTCCACGAGTCGCATGACCGCGAAGGCCGTGAGCGTCTCGGAAAGGGCCCCGAGATAAAAAGGATCCTGAACGTCGCTCGCCGCAACGCCCGGAGCGGGGCCCGGCTCACGGGCTCCGAAGTGCGCTTCATAGACGGGGCCCTCCGGCCCCACCACGACCACGGCCACGTCAGGCAGCTGGCCCGCGCGCGCCGTCGAGGCCACATAAGCCGACAAGGCCGCCGTGTCGAGCGCGGGTGGTCGCTGCCCCTGCGCCGGGGAGTACCACAGGCCGCAGAGAAGGACGAGCGGGAGGATCCTCACTCCCGCGCCTCCGGCACCAGGAAGAGCGAACGGACCGTCAGCGACCTCCTCGGGTGGGGATCGCCACGACCTCCCCCGGATCGGCTCGGATACCCTCCTCGTCGAGCCGGCGATTCAGGGTCGGCATCCGATCCGAAATCACGGTGTTGAGTCGAGCGATGATGGTCGGCGCATCATCCCAATCCTTGTCGACGGCCTGTAGCTGGTCCTCGGTGGGCCGTGTGGTCGACCCTTCCATGGATGAGCGGGTCCGGCGGACGGAAAGGTCGTCGAGATCGTCACTGATGTTCCCGAGCTCCTCCTTGATCGCGTCCACCTCCTCGCCGAGCGCCTCTGACGGCTCCTCCACGTCGTCGAGCAGCTCCTCCACGTCACCCAGCTGATCGCGGAGTCGCAGGATCGCCTGGCCGGCGTCATGGATCGACTTCTCGAGCCGGTATGCCGCCATGATGGCGGCTTGGCGCGCCGCGAGATCCTCACGCGACACCTCGATGCGGGGATCCTGCCGCACGACCAGGTCACCCAGCATGGTCGTTTCACCTGATTCGATCTGAATCTGATAGACGCCGGGGAGCACCTTGGGACCCTGGACCGCGCCACCGAATCCGCCACTACCCGCCTCGGACTCGTGGGGCGGATCCAGTCGGAAGTCCCACACGACCTCATGCGCGCCCGGCGAGGCGGGGCCCTCGAGGGTGCGCACTTCCTGCCCGGTCGCCGTCGTGATCTTGATGGCCGTGTGAGGCTCCGCTCCCTGCTCCGCGTCGCCATCGCCATCGTCGGGCGACTCGTCACCTCGGTCGTCACCGTCGCGGTCACCGTCAGCCGTCGTGGTCTGCTCGGGGAGCCAGTAGCGGATACGTGCCCCGTTCGTGGGGTTGGGAAGGCGGAACTCCCCGGATGCGGTCCACTCCTGGTGTCTGAACGTCCTCCAATCCACGGCGCTGCCGACCCGGAAGAGGTAGGGGTTCGAGGGCTGGACGGACCCGGCGGCGATCTCGTCGAGTGGCGTAATGTTCTCCATCACCCAGATCCCCCGGCCATGCGTGCCGATGATGAGATCGTTGTGGTCCGGATGGATCTTGATGTCGTCCACCGGCACGGTGGGAAGACCGTTCATCAGGGGCGCCCAACCCGAACCGCGGTCGGGCGAGACATACACGCCCATTTCGTTTCCGACAAAGAGCAGGTTCTCCTGGTCCGGATGTTCGGCCAGGATGTTCACGGACGAGTTCGGGAGTCCGGTGGTGATCGAGCGCCACGTCGCACCGAAGTCCTCGCTCACATAAACGTAGGGAGCGAAGTCGCCCGAGTAGTGCCCATCGAAAGTGGCATAGACGCGGCCCTCGCCCGCATTGGAGGGGACGAGTCGACTCACGTAAGTGTTGTCGGGCAGACCCGCGATCGCCGGCGTCAGGTCCGCCCAATTCACTCCGCCGTCCTGCGTTCCCATGACGCGACCATCGTCGCTACCCGTGTACAGGATATCCGGATTCATGGGCGACTCGCCGACCGTCGTCAGCGTGCTGTGGGTCGAGACGCCGTCATGACGGGACAACATGGAGTCCGAGGGCAGGGCGCCCATGATCGGCAGCTGCGATCGATCGATATCGAAGGTCAAGTCAGGACTGATCTGGCTCCATGTCATGCCCCGGTCCGCGCTCCTCATGAGCATCTGGCTACCGGTGTACACGGTATTGCGATCGTGCACGGAGAGCAGCGTGGGCGTGTTCCAATTGAAGCGATATTGGGCGTCCTCCGGCTCGGGATCCTCCGCCGAGGGATAGTCCTTCTTCGGAGGCGAGCCCTCCTCGAGATCGAAGTTGGGCGTCGGCGCGATGGAGGTTCGCTCACCGGTCTCGAGGTTCACTCGGCTCACGCGCCCGCCCTGGGACTCCGCGTAGAGCACGCTCGAGTCTTCCGGGTCGATCTGGACGTAGAAGCCGTCGCCCCCCCCGATGTTCTGCCAGTCGGCGTTGCGAATGCCCTGGCTGTCGAGCGTGTTGGTCGGGCCGCACCAGCTTCCGTTGTCCTGCAGTCCTCCGCATACCCAGTACGGGTTCCGAGTGTCGAAGCCGATCTCGTAGAACTGGGACACGGGAAGGTTGTCATAGAATCGCCATGTGTCGGAGCCGTCGAACGAGGTCGAGACGCCGCCGTCGCTTCCCAGGATCAGGTGGTTCGAATTGGCCGGGTCGATCCACAAGGCGTGGTGGTCGGGATGGACGTTTCGGGCGCCGTCGCTCGTAAAAGTCCGTCCCCCGTCGTCCGAGCGCATGAGGTTCTGGCCGCCCACGTAGACGCGCTCCGGGTTGTTCGGGTCGACACGAATCAGGCTGAAGTACATTGGCCGGGGGTTCGTGCTAGAGAGCTTCTCCCAGGTGTTGCCGCGGTCCCTCGAGGCGTAGACCCCGGTCTGACCCCGACCCGCCTGGACCGTCGCGAAGACCAGATTCCCATCTCGCCTGTAGACGTCGAGCCCGATGCGCCCCAAGTCTCCGTCCGGGAGGCCGCCCTCCAGACGCTCCCAATCGCCGCCCCCGTTCAAGGTCCGGTAAATACCGCTACCCGGGCCTCCCCCATTGAACCCAAACGCCGTCCGTTGGCGTTGGTACATGCCCGCGAAAAGCGTATTAGGGTCGGCAGGGTCCATGACCAGGTCGATGGCCCCGGTCTCGTCGTCCACGAAGAGGACCAGCCTCCATGTGGCTCCGCCGTCGGTGGTCTTGTAGACCCCCCTTTCGGGGCTCGACTTCCACAGGTTGCCGACGGCGGCCACGTAGGCGATGTCGGGGTCACGGGGGTGAACCTGAATGCGACCGATGTGGCGTGTCTCCTGCAGGCCCAGGCTGGTCCACGTCCGCCCGCCGTCCATGGACTTGAAGACACCGTCGCCCCACGGTGAGCTCTGGCGGTTTTGCGGCTCGCCCGTGCCCACCCACACCACGTTGGGGTTGGACGGCGCGAGCGTCACGTCCCCGATGGAGGCCGTGGACTGATCGGTGAAGAGGGCCGTCCATGTGGTGCCGTGGTTGGTGCTCTTCCAGAGGCCGCCGGTCGCCGTGCCCACGTAGATGTTGCGGGTGTCCGCCTCGTCCACCGCCAGGTCACTGATGCGTCCACCCACCACGGCCGGCCCGATTTCGCGCCACTTCAGAAAGCCCGCGACGGCCAAGGGGTCGGTCGAGGGGCCGTCCTGCGCCTGCGCCTGTGCTCCGAGTGCGGGTAGGGCGGGCGACACGAGGATCCACGACGTGAGTATGGCGTAGGCGAATGGCTTCTTCATGGGTGCACTCATTTGGAAATCGGCGTCGGTTCGTAGTCAGTGTGTTCCGAGGACCTGCGTGTGACACGTAAGATGGGTCGGGTCGACATGCGCGGGCAAAGGGGTGCTGCGCGAAACAGGCTGCTGCACAGCCAAGTGGGCGACGACGGCCCTGGAGGCCTGTGAAGAAGTGCGGTGGGTCGCGCACCCGCCGGGCCTCTGGCGGAGCGCCACAGAGCGGACAGATTTAAGCCATACCCTCAAATCTCTCTGGGAGGCTTCCCTTGCACGATCATGAGCCCCGATCCCTGCACGGCTGGGCCCGGCATTACCTCGGTGACCTGGTCTACGGGGCAAACGACGGGATCATCACCACGTTCGCCGTGGTTGCCGGTGTCGCCGGAGCGGCGCTGCCGGCGCGGACCATCCTCATTCTCGGCTTCGCCAACCTCTTGGCCGACGGGTTTTCGATGGGTGCCAGCAACGTCTTGGCGATACGCTCCGGGGAGGCGCTGCGTGCCTCCGACGGACTGGAAGTGGAAGAACCGTTCGCGGTTCGCCACGGGACTGCCACGTTCCTGGCCTTCATTTTGGCCGGTTCCATTCCTCTGGTGGCCTACCTGTTTCCCGGGTCGCTCGAGGGGCGCTTTCCCGTGGCGACCTTCCTCACCCTACTGACTCTCTTCTGTGTGGGGTCGTTGCGCACCTTCGTCACGAAGGCCGGATGGCTCAAGAGCGGACTCGAGATGCTCGTGCTGGGGGCGGCGGCGGCGGGGGTCGCCTACGGTGTCGGCGCCTTCATCGCGAGCCTCACCTGATCATCGTGGCGCGTCGGCGACCTCGTAGGCCTGGGTGGCCACGGTCCTCATGTACTCTCGAAAGGTGTCGCCGCGTCGGGGATCCGACGGGTCCAGGAACCACGGCAGGTCGAGGCGCTCGACGCGTGCGAGGGTCGCCTCCAGCCCGAGGTCTGCTCTGTGGGCTTCGGTGACGGCGTCGGACACGGTCTGCATGAAGTCGCGTTGTCCGTCGAGCAGGGTCCGGTCTCTCAACACCGGTCCGTGGGCAGGCACGATGACGTCCACCTCCAGGTCGGAGATAGCCTTTAGTGCCCGGGCCCATCCGGCGGGAGAGTTGTTCTCATCCACCCAGGGAAGGCCGTTCTCGACAAGATCCCCCACCGCGACGATGCGCTGATCCGGTAGGTACACGACCACGTCACCCGAGGTGTGGGCCGGCCCGAAGTGGAGGACATGGATGGGAGGGGAGACACCGTCCGACAGCGTGAGAACCTCTTCGAAGGTGACGTCGGGAGGCGTCAGGCGAAGGGTCTCGAGTTCTGCCAGGTACTCTTTCCTCAAACGAGCGCTTCGACGCCACTGTACGACCTGGGCTTCCGCCAGGGCCCTGCCGTTCGGGCCTCGACCGGTGCGCACCCACTCCTCCCGGTCGGCGATGCTCTGCGGAAGGTCGGCGATCTCCTGGGCGAGGGCATCGGCTCCCTTGGAGGCCACGTCCGTCGCCGTGCTGACGTGTCCGACGAATTCCACACCCGCGAATTGCTCCCGATAGCTCTGGTTGCCGTAGACGTGGTCACCGTGCCAAGGCGTGTTCACCACGTACCGGACAGGGAGGGGGGTGAGCTTTCGGATCTCGTCGATCAGTGTGCGTGCCGCGGATGGCGACTGATGCGTGTTGACCACGACCACGTCGCGCTCGCGTATGACGATGAGCGCATTGGCGAACACGTATCGGGGAGGGTTGGGGAGGACCCTCGCCACGTGCACGTTCGGGGCGAGCTCGACGAGCTCGAAAGTGTCCTGCCCACTCAAAGGACCGAAGCCGGCAAGGACGGCGCACAAGGCGAGGGCGGCGTGGTGCGCGGAGGACGGCTTCAAGGGGCCTCGCCACCCACGAAGGTCTGAGCCTCGGCCATGAGGTCGGACCAGACTCCACCGTCGCGCTCGGGGATCAGAACCCACTGAGAGAAGACCCGACCGGCTGGAGCGAAAGGCTGTCCGACACCCGTCTCGATCAAGTCTCTCACCCGGTCCTTGGAGAGCTTCACGATGAGCTCGCCGGTTCGGTGATCGCATGTGGCGAAGAACTCTCCGCCCACGTGAAGGCAGGGGAAACCCATGAGGCTTCCTTCGGTGACGACCCCCGAAGTGAGGAGTGGGCCCGCAAGGTTCCAGAAGAAGTCGGTGGCGGGTGGCTTCAGATTCTTGCCCATACTGGATTCCTGATCGTGTCGAAGTCGGCCTATCCATACGCGCGACCCACCTTCTCCTGTCTCTTGGACCTCCGCCAGGGCCGAGTGCGCGGCTGACGACAAAGCGCGGTGCAGGCGTTCCAAGGGTGCCAGGCGAAGATAACTTGCTCTTGGACCACGTCCGGTCCTAGCGTGGTGCATGACTCATACGCATCCCGGTGCCGACGGTTCGTCGGTTCGTAGGACCCGCACCGCTGCCCACCGGTACTTCACCTTGGCGTCGCTCTTGGCGACGGCCTTGGTGACGTCGGTCGCGTGTGGTCCGTCGCTGACGATGGAACCGCCGCCACCGTCAGCGATCCCTCGACTCGTGGCCGATGTGGAGGGTGACTCCACCGACACGAGCTCTCTGGTGGAGCTGGCGGCCGCGTACCGAGGGGCCGATCGAACAGGTGAGGCCCGCGCCCTGCTGGAGCGCGGTAGGGCACTCAACCCGGACGATCAGGCGATTCCCGTCTTGCTGGGCCTCACGTATGAAGATCTCGGTGAGTATGGATTGGCTCGCGTCGTCTATGAGGAGGCGCTGAGCGAGGGTGACGGCTCACTGGTGGACGTGGTTCGGGATCGGCTTGACATCATCGCCACAGAAGAGCTGCGCGCATCGGTTCGTGACGCGCTGGCCAGGGAATCGGAGCTGTCGGCGCTGCCGCCCACCCCCAACACGGTCGGCGTCTTTCCGTTTCGGGTAGAGGGCGATCCGGATCTCGAGCCTCTGAGCCGCGCGATGGCGGAGTTCCTGTCACCGACCTCTCCATCGTCGGGCGCCTGCAGGTCCTCGAGCGGGTGCGCGTGCAGACCCTTCTCACGGAGATCTCTCTCGGCGAAGGTGGGTGGACCGAGCCCGAGACCGCTGCCCGGGCCGGGAGGCTCCTCTCGGCGGAACGCATCGTCCAGGGCAGAATCGACGTCGCAGCCGCGGGTCTCCGAATCGACGCGGCGGTCGTCAACGTCGGCGATGACCCCACGGCTGGTAATCCGGTAATCTCCACCGGTGCGGTGGAGACTCTGTTCGACATGGAAAAAGAGGTGGCGTTGGGGCTGTACGCCGAGATGGGCATCTCGCTGACGCAGGCGGAGCGTGCTCGTATCAACGAGAGGCCCACCGAGAGCGTGCAGGCTATGCTTGCCTACGGCCGGGGTCTCGAGGCGTCGGACCGGGGAGATCTCGTGACCGCCAGCCGGGAATTCTCCGAGGCCGCCGGCTTCGATCCGGGCTTTCAGATGGCGCAGCTGCAGGTTCAGGCCACGAGTCGATCGGTCGCCGCGCGTACGAGATCCTCGCCACAGGCCGCCCGCCGTGCGGCGCGCTTGAACCGGGCCAGACGAGCGGTGCAGAGGATTCGGCGCAACCCGGCAGGCCTGCGCCCCGCCGCCCTCAGGAACCTGACGGACCGGCAGAGGGCCGTGCTTTCCGAGGTGCTGGGACAGGATCGCGTGGGCAAGCTCTTCCTGTTGGAAATTGTGTTCAGGCCGGGAGAGTGAGCATGAGTCGCTACGTGCCCCGGCGCACCTCTCCCCTCCCCGCAGCACCGACGGCGTTCGTTGCGGTAGCGCTGTTGTCCGCGTGGGGCACCCCGGTGGGGCTCATGGCCCAGGCCGCGGGGGGTGGAGGCATGACTTACGAGGTCTACTCGTTCTCGGACTCCGAGGCCACCGGATTGGACCACGTGAACCTCCTTACCGCACCGCTTGCCATGACGCTTCCGGTGGGGCAGTCCTTGAGCTTGGGCGTGTACTCGGCCTGGGCGAAGGGCACCGTTCAAGGCGCGGACGGACAGCAGGCCTCCGTCCAGGGCTTTACGGACACCGAGGTCTCGGTAGCCCTGTCGCTGGGTGGAGACAACGCGGTCCTTTCGGGCGGATTCGTACTCCCGACGGGCGAGTCTACCCAAAGCCTCGAGGAGGTCGTGGTCGCCGGGATCGTGGCGGCGGAACTGCTGCCTTTCGCGATCTCGACGTGGGGCAGTGGAGGATCGGCCGGCGGTGACCTGGCGCTGGCGTTCCAGGCTGGGGAGTGGGGGCTCGGGGTCAGCGGGGGTTACCGGGTCGCGAGCGAGTACGAGCCCTTGGCCGAAGAGACGTTCACGTACCGGCCGGGGAACAGGATCCTGGCTCGTCTGGCGCTCGACCGCGATGTGGGGGCGTCGGGCACCGTGTCCTTCTTGGTTGGCTATCAGCGCTTCCAGGACGACGCTCTGAACCAGCAGAATCTCTTTCGCGCCGGAGCCCGCTACGAGGGCATGATCTCGTATGCCTTCGCGGCTGGGCGCAGCGGGAGCGGAATGCTCTACGCGGGCTTCAACCACAGGGAGAACGGCTCCGTCCTCGTGGAGAATCCCGACCTCGCGGGCGCCACGAACACGGCGTGGCAGCAGCTCTACCGAGGGGGGTTCACCTTCCTGTTGCCCGTCGGGCGGAGCTTGACGGTGTTCCCGGAGGGCGAAGCTCGCTTGTTCCGAGCCGAGGACGGCATCGGTCAGGGTTTCCTTGCCAGCGCGGGCCTCGGCTTCGACCTGACGCTGGCCGGCGGACGGGGGGGCACGAGGCTCGTCATGAGTCCGTCCGGGCGCTTCCACTATGGGAGCATCACCGTGGACGAGTCCTCGGACTCGCGGGTCACCGGGTGGACCCTTGGGGTGACCGTCCGCGTGGAGGACCTTCTGCCATGAGCCGCCCCTCCCACGCCCTCAGCCTCCGGCGGGCGGCTCCGCGTGCCGCCGCGCACACGAACATGCATCTGCCGGGCTGGCGATCGATCGCGCCGTTGTTCGTGGCGCTGGTGCTGTCCACCGCCTGCGACCGACTCCTCGTCGATCCCGCCCAAGCGCCGGAACCCATGTCCGTGGCGCTCGCCCTCGTGAGCGCCGACGCGTCGGGTTCGTCGGGTCCGTTGGAGGCTCTCTCGAAGGCCGACCGGGTCTGGATCCGCCTGACGCGCGTGTCGACCGGTCATCAGTTCGACACCATCGTGCACTTGTCGCGAACGGACACCAAGACGCGCGTGCAACTGGCCGTTTCCGCGGATCAGGGGCGCGGGCCCATCCAGATCGCGACTCAGGTTCGCGTTCGGGAGCTTGCCCTTTTCGAGGGGGCGACGGTCGCGGCGCTCGAGGTCGGCGTGCCGCAACGCGTGGAGGTGGCGCTCACCGCGGTCCCGGCGGCCTTGTCGTTACCCGACTCGGTTCGGACCCTTACGGCCATCGGTGACTCGGCTCGACTCTCGGCCGCAGTCCTTTTCGCGACCGGCGATACGATTCCGGGACTCCCCATCACGTGGACGTCGGACAACCCGGCGGTGGCGGCGGTCACGTCGGGGACCTGGGTGGTCGCGAAGAGAGAGGGTGAGGCCCGCTTGGCCGCGACGCACGGGTCCCTCGCACGGGTTCTACCGGTTCGGGTGGAGGCTCGGGTGACGACGGTCTTGGTTACACCCGACAGCATCACCGTGAAGGTCGGGGAGACGCGAAACTTGCAAGCCACGGCCTTGGACCGCTCCGGGAACGAGCTCGTGCGAACCGTCGCGTGGAGCAGCACGAAGCCTGATGTCGTCAGCGTAGATGTGACGGGACGGGCGACGGCGCTGGCGCCAGGTATTGCGAAGGTCACCGCCAGCGTCGGGGACGTGGCGGGCGACGCGCGTATCAGAGTGATTCCCTAGCTCCCGGCGGAGGCCGTCGGAATCCACCCACGGGGGGTTTCATCGGTGGGCTCCCCGCGAACCCGCGGGAAGTGGAGCGACGTCTCGTTCACGGGGAGTCCCATTCAATTCACCACCGCGAATGCTCCGCGCAAGGGGTCGAGATAGCCGGACACAGAGGAGAGAAGCATGACGCGTACACATCCGTGTCGGGCCGCGTCCTGGATCGGCTTGGTCGCGCTGACCTTCCTCGGTTGCGGGAGCGGGGCCCCCGATGCCGATCCCGGGATCACGGCCTTCGTGGGAGCCCGGATTTGGGACGGTTCCGGCGACCAGGCGGTTTCTCCAGGTGTCATGCTGGTCCGGGATGGCAGGAGCATGGGGGTGGTCGCCGAGGGCGAGATCGAACTGCCGGTCGGGGCCGAGGTCGTGGATCTCAGCGGCCGGTTCGTCATTCCGGGCCTGATCAACACCCACGGGCACGTGGGGGGTACGCTCGGCCTCGAAGGCGGCCACTACGACCGGGACAACCTGTTGCGACAGCTTCGCCTGTACGCCGCCTACGGAGTCACGACCGTGAACAGCCTCGGAGGGGACGGACCGGAGGGGTTCGCCTTACGCGACGAAGAGCGTGTTCCCGGGTTGGACCGTGCGCGGCTCTATGTGGCAGGGGTCGTCGTGACCGGCGATACGCCGGAAGAGGCGTTGTCCGTGGTCGATGCCAACGCGGAGGCTGGCGTGGACTGGATGAAGATCCGAGTGGACGACAACCTCGGGTCGACCCGCAAGATGACCCCGGACGTGTTCGTCCCCGTCATCGAACGAACCCACGCCCTCGGCCTGCGGTTGGCGTCGCATCTCTTCTACCTGGAAGACGCCAAGGCCCTTCTCAGCGCGGGCACGGACTTCATCGCCCATTCCGTGCGGGACGTCGAGGTGGACGACGAGTTCTTGGAGCTGCTCGGCGAAAGCGGGGTCTGCTACTCGCCTACGCTGACGCGAGAAGTGTCCACTTACGTCTACGAGGATCGCCCCTCCTTCTTCGACGATCCGTTCTTCCTGGAGCATGCCGACCCGGCGGTTCTCGAGCAGCTCGAGGATCCGGCTCGACAAGCGCGGGTCCGCGAGAGTGCTTCGGCCCAACGGTACAAGGACGCACTGCCTGTCGCGCTGCGGAATCTCGAGCGTGTGTCCGAAGCGGGGCTCCCCATCGCCTTCGGCACGGACACGGGGCCGCCCGGTCGTTTCCAGGGCTACTTCGAGCACATGGAGATGCAGCTGATGGCCGACGCCGGTCTGACTCCTCTCGAGATCCTACTCTCCGCCACGGTCGATGCCGCCCGTTGTATGGGTGTGGAAGACGAGATCGGCTCTTTGGCGGCAGGCCGCTGGGCGGACTTCGTCGTGCTGACGGAGGATCCTCTCGAGGACATCGCCAACGCAAGGAGCATCGAGTCGGTTTGGATCGCCGGCGAGCGCGTGCGCTGACGCGATATCGGGCGGATCGGGAGCCTCAGACTCCACCCGTCGTTTCATGGATGAAGCGAGCGGCGGCCTCGCTGCCGTTGGTGAGCCTCTCGGGAGAGGAGCCGAGCGCGAGGAGGTCGTCGATGCGCTCGATCCAGGTGCCGGTGGAGTAGTCCTCCTGGGGGATCTCGAGGCTCGAGATTTCGCTCCGGGTGAAGTCCTCCAGTGGGCCCGTCTCTCTGAAATCGGTCCGTCTGACGTAACCGAGCGGTCTGCCCGAGGCCCACACCTCTGCCAGGGTGCCGTATCCGAGCTTGGCGACGATCCAGTCGGACGCACGGATCAAGTCGGGCAGGAAAAGCCGCTCGGCGTTGTGGAACAGCCGAAGGTTGTCCTGTGTGGCCGTCCGATCCGATCCCGTCACCACGAAGGTGACGTCCGGGCGACGCTTCAACTCCTCGAGGAAGGGTAGAGGCTGGCTCACGCCTCCCATCGTGATCAGGACGAGGGGGGTGCGGTCGCCCACGCCGAGTCCGTCTCTCACCTCGGGCCGCCCCAGTCGTGGCCGGCGGCTTATGGGAGGAACCACCAGGTCCGGCTCGCTCAGGGGCTCGCACCGGGGACGAGCCTGAATGTGCCGGTCGGCGCCCGCGAACCGCGCCCGCATCCACTCCACGAGCGGACCGAAGGCGGCATCCTGGGGAATGAGCGGCTCGTACAGCCAATCCCACGTGAAGTTCTCGAGCAGAACCGATGGGAGCCCCGCTTTCTCGGCCGCCATCAGGCCGAGGGGCGAGATGTCACACACCACGGCGGCGCACCCGAGGTCCCTCAACCGTCGGGCCAGTATCTCCGCTTCCTGCGGCGCACGCGAGACGAAGGACTCGACCGCGTCACGGGTCTCCTCGAGGTCGAACGCGAGAGGCGAGGTCTGCCTGAACCCGACGTCCGCGATGCAAGCATGGTACTGAAACAGCCCGTCGAGTGGGTCCCCGAAGAACCACTCCGGCACGGTGGTGAACAGGTCGAAACGCACGGTCGGGTCCTGAGCGTGGAGGGCCTCCATCACCGCCGCCGCCCGCCCCGCATGCCCGAAGCCGTGGGGCGAGATGAAGAAAGCGATGCGCACCGTGCCTATAGCTGGGCCGCTGGGACCGATCAAGTCCCCTCGACCCGGCTCACCATCTGCTGGAATTAGGGACTCGTCCTCAGGGGCTCCCACACGGGGTCGGTGGGGAGCCACATGAGGGATGGCGACCGTGCGTCGAACGCACGCCGTAGGCTCTCTGTGGCCCCGGCGTGATCACCCAACGCGAGCATGAGAATGGCCATATGGTAGGGAGCGTCCGGGATCCGTGCCTGCCCGGCCGTCAGATTCTCTTGCAGACCTCGGACGAGGCGCTCTTCGACCCCGGGTGGCTCCGCGGAGGACTCTAGACGAATCCGTACATTCCAAAATCGGACCAGCGGGTCACGCGCTCCAAGCTGCTCATCGGAGAGCAGGTCGAGGGCCGATTGCTGAGATCCGAGCTCCAGGTGGGTGCGTGCGAGGAGGATCCGGGCCTCGGTATCCTCCGGCGCGAGCCGCACGGCCTCGTTCAACACCACCCGGGCTTGTTGGAGACGGCCGGCCCGGAAGAGGACCAGGCCTCTCGCGGCGACGTTCGGCACCGCGCCCGGCTCTTGATGGAAAGCGAGGTCGAGTTGACCCAAGGCCACGTCGTACCGGCGGCGGGCCGAGAGGAAGGTGGCGTACGTTCGGCGTACCGAGGGTGTGGGCGCCTGTGCCAAGGCCGCCTCGAACTCACGCTCTGCACCGGCCCAATCCCATTCGTATGCGGCCAGGAGCAGGGCGAGATCCGCGTGGGCCTCAGCCATGTCGGGGGCGAGGCGGAGAGCCTCGTCCAGATGGCCACGCGCCTGCGGAAGCGCCTGAGCCATCGGCCTGGCTCCCAGCTCGCCGAGCCTCGAGTAAGCCCGGGCCATCGACAGGTGGATCTCCGGGCTGGTCGGGGCCAGGATGAGCGCTCGCTCGAAGTGCCCAACCCCTTGTGCCAACGAGGCGCGCGTGTCGGCGGTCAGTGCGTGACGTCCGCGAAGGAGGTGTTGGTACGCCTCATTGCCTGCGCCGGACCCGTCGCCTCGCGCCAGGCCCGTCTCCACCGCGCCCTTGCCGAGAAGCTCGGCCACGACGGCTTCGGCGATCTCCTGTTGAACATCGAGAATGTTCTCCGTGCGTGCGTCCCAGCGTTCGGACCAGAGTTGGAGGGCATGGTCGGCGTCCGTGAGCTGCGCGGTGATCCGTAGGTCGTCACCCTCTTTCCGGACGCTCCCCTCTACGATCATGAATACGCCCAGCCGGTCGGCCAGGACCCCGACGTCCATCTCCGCATCTCGGTACTGGAAAGACGAAGTCCGCGATGCGACCCGAAGGCCGGGGACTCTCGAGAGGCCGTGGATGAGCTCTTCGGATACGCCGTCGGCAAGGTAGGCGTCGGCCTCGTCCGAGCTCAGGTACCGGAACGGTAACACCGCGACGGAGAAGGAGTCCGCATGCGAGTCGTGGGCCGAACCGGTGGAGCTTCCGGTCCCTCCAAGGGCGGTCCATACGCCGAGGGTAACGAAGCTGATGATTCCCACCGCCATTCCCACCGCGATCGCCTTGGTGTGTCGCTTCCGCTCCCCGGGTCTGGATCGGGGCTGTGCGGCGGCCGCCGAAAGGAGCGCCTCGGCCAACTCCTCGCCCGCCTCGACCTGATAGACGGCGATCGGCTCGTCGATGCCCTTGGCCGTCCGGGTACCGTAGTCCGTTAGGAGTAAATCGGGTCGGCGGCGGAGCTGGCGCCTCACCTCCTCGCTCACGAGGATCTGTCCGGGCTCGGCCATGCCCTCGAGCCGCGATGCGCGGTTCACTCCGTCTCCCATGATGTCGCCATCGGGCCGGACGACCACGTCGCCCAGATGTACGCCGATGCGCAGCTGATGCGGCCCCCCCGCCCATCCCTCGGTCAACTGTCCGAAGCGGAGCTGAAGTTCGAGAGCCGCCTTCGTGGCTCCTTCCGCGCTGGGGAACTGCGCCAGAACGCCGTCTCCCAGGAACTTCACGATGGTGCCACCATGCCGCTCGGCCGCGTTTCGCGAAGCCGTCTGGAGCACCTCCACGATCAGGAGCGCCAAAGGCTCGTCCCCGGTGGACAGCGCAGTGTATCCCACGATATCGGCGAACCAGACCGCCGCCAGTCGGCGGGATTCGGAGGAGCCTGGTTGCCGAGGGTTCATGCTGCGTCCAGCTGAGGCCGGTTCGTGAGGCGTCCACGAACCACCCTCCAAGATGTCTAGCCCGTCCCGGAGTTGTCCAGGAATCGTCGAGTCGCGCTGCCGCCGCCGACTTCGTAGCGAAGCATCGTAAAGCCAACAGGTGCCTCCTCCCGCTTGCGGGTCGCACCCCCTTTGGATCTATTCGAGCCGATCGTTCGTCCCACCTCACCGGCCTCGGCCGGGAGCCCTGAAATCATGGAAACCAACAGACCCACCAACCCCGCGGCCGAGGAGATCGTAGGGGGTTATTTCCCCGTCCTCGACCATGGATTCGTGGCCCTCGTTGACTACATGGGTACCGACGAGGACGTGGAGCGGGCCGCGCGCGTCAGCTACGGATACGGCACCCGCAAGGTGAGTCAGACCCGCGGCTTGATCCGGTATCTGCGCCGGCACCACCACACGACGCCCAGCGAGATGGTCGAGCTCAAGTTCCACTGCGCCATGCCGATGTTCGTGGCGCGCCAGTGGATACGGCATAGAACGGCCTCGGTCAACGAATACAGCGGCCGTTATTCCCTCATGCCGCTCCTCTTCTACAAGCCGGACCTTGAGCACTTCGCGCTCCAGAGTGCCGAAAACAGCCAAGGCCGGCAGGCGGAGTCGGCTCCGGTGGAGTTGTACGAGAAGACGGTAGCCCATTGGGAGCGGGTCCGTGCCGAGGCGTCGCAGGGGTACCGGTGGATGGTCGAGGAAGAAGTCGCGCGCGAGCTCGCCCGTATCGACCTTCCGCTCTCCACGTATACGCAGTGGTATTGGAAGATCGATCTACACAACCTGTTCCATTTCCTGACCCTCCGGGCCGACCCCCACGCCCAGTGGGAGATCCAGGAGTTCGCTCGCGTGATGGCCGGAATGCTGAAGCGTGTAGCCCCACTCAGCTATGAGGCGTGGCTCGACTACAACGTGGGCGCCGAGCCCATGAGTCGGGCCGAGATGACCGCGTTGCGTCACCTGCTCGAGGGTGATGAAGAGGGCGTGAGAGCCAGGCCGGACCTGGTGGGGCTGACCCCCGACGGTCTCAAGGACATGGGGCTTTCCGCGCGGGAAATCCGAGAGCTGATCGACAAGCTTCAGCCGCGCGAGCTGCCGGACTACGAGTTGGATCTCTCGAAGATGCGGGCGGCGGAGGACTTGGCCGCGGAGCTGGAAGAGGCGGTTCCTGGCTCGTTCGCGTAGGTGGAACGGCGAGTGAGCCTCCGACCGCCGGCTGCGGTGCACGTCGCGATCCTGGTGGAGGCCCTCGCCGCGTCCTTCGTCAACCCCGTGGCGCTCAGCGGTCAGGGCACGTCGCGGTGGCTTCACGGGTTGCGTCCCTTCGCCCCCCTTCTGGCGGCCCCTCGCGAAACACGATTCCGAGGATCGCTCGTCCTCTCGGACCGACCCGACGCCCTGGACTATCCGGGACGTAATATCGAGGCGGAAGTCGTGATCGGTCATAGCCTGGCCATTCTCCGGATGGACGGCGGCGCCGTGGAGGACCGGGCCGTGACCCTCGGCTACGAGTTCGGCATCTTCTCTCGCTTCTACATGGAGAACAGGCGGAAGGACCTGATCAACGTCGACTATAGGGTGGGCTTACCCCTCGCCATCCGCCACGACGAGTGGCAGGTGAGGATCACGGTACGCCACATGAGCTCGCACGTGGGAGACGACTACCTGACCCGCTTTCCCGAGAGCGTGATTCAAAAGGACGACGAGCTGCATCAGCGAACCAGAGATGGAGTCGAGGGCCTCTTGGCCCGGACGTTTGGCGGCAGTGGACGCATCTGCGCCGGCGGCGACTTCAACTTCCACATCAACCCGAGGCTCTCGAGGGCCGTCCTCCGGACCGGATTGGAGTGGGACCCCAGAGGTGCGGGAGCGGATGACCGAGTCTGGCCCTTCATAGCGGCCAACTTCGAGTACCCGTCCTTCACGGGGAGATCGGCTACCACGCTGGTCGCCGGGATGGGGGCCATGGTCAATCGCCGACTCCTTCGCGTCGAGGCGCGTGGTCACATCGGTGCGTCGCCGATGGGCCAAACGGACGAGATGGAGGAGACCTTCTTCGGCCTAGGCATCAGCCTGCTCCCATGACCCGACGCGCACCCGTACCAGGACAAGGACCAGGACGGGGACCGTCGCGCCAAGATCGCCGCGCGGGTGCGCGTAGGACGTTGATGGCGCTGGTCATCACGATCTCAATCCTCGTCGTCGGGTCGCTGATCTTCATGGTCCTGGAGGGCAGGCGGCGGATTCCAGAGGGACGGCCTGTTCTGGCCATTCTGCAGTTCGAGGGACTGGCTCCCGGAACCGACCGCTACGCCGGGTTCGGTGAGGGTTTGGCGTCATACTTCAGTCGGATGGATCCCAGGGACCTCGGAGTGTTCGGCCCGGCGAGCACCGCCGGCCGCTCGGCGCTCGGCGAAGACGCGTTGGAGGTGGGTCGGCGACTCGAGGCGGACATGGTTCTGGTGGGTCGGGAAGTCGAGCGTGGGTCGTCGACGCTGCTCGTGGCCGAACTCCTCCGAGTCGACGACGGCGCACTGCTCTGGAGTGGGGAGTACGATGTGGGAGAGGAAGGGGCACTCCGCTCGGCTCAGACGAGAATCGGCACGGAGGTTACGGAGGTGCTGGACCTTCCAAGGTGAGCGCGATCGTGGTTCAGGCGAGAGCGACCTGGACTGTTGCGCAGTGAATCGCGACCGTGTCAGCCGGTCGAACCGCGTACCCACCGGCCAACGTGATCGCCATACCGACGTCGGCTTCCCGGGCTTTTGTCAGCACCATCTCGTCCCGTGCCTTCAGTCCCTCCCGCGTGAGCGCCAGCCCCCCTAGTTGATCGGCTTCGTAAGGGTCGGCTCCGGCCAGATACAGGATCAGCTGAGGGCGATAGTCGTCCATGATGCGGGGCAAGTGCTCCTCGAGAAGCGCCAGGTACTCTTCATCTCCCACGCCGTCTTCCAGACCCACGTCCAGATCGCCTGCCGGTTTTAGGGCGGGGTAGTTCCACTGGTGGTGCATGGAAAAGGTGAAGACCCGTGGTTCGTCCGCGAAGATGGAGGCGGTACCGTTACCGTGATGAACGTCGAGATCGACGACCGCGACGCGTTCGACGATACCTTCCGCCAACAACTGAGCCGCCGCGACGGCGATGTCGTTGAGGAGGCAGAAGCCCTCGCCGTGATCGGCGAATGCGTGGTGGAATCCACCACCCAGGTGTACGGCGAGCCCTTCGTCCACGGCCAGCCGCCCGGCCTGCGTCGTGCCACCCGCGCAGAGGACCGAGGCCTCTCGCAGTTGCCCGGAGAAGGGGACCTCGAGGATGCGCTCTTCCACGGAGGTGAACGTACCCGTGGTGATCTTCTCCCAATAGGCGGGCGTATGGACCCTGAGAATCGCCTCTTCGGAGGCGGGCTCGGGAGACTCCAGCCGGGCCCTTTCGAGCCAGCCCTCGTCTTCGAGTCGGTCCTTCACCAGCCGGTACTTCTCCACGGGAAAGACGTGCTTCCCGATGTCCACCTCATACCTTGGACTCCAGATGAGGGGGACCCCGATCCGCTCGCTCATGTCGCACCCTCCCCTCCAAACAACCGTTGGCCCTCCAACGAGCTCCGCTCTGCATCTCCTACATACGATGGGAGGTCCACCAGGGGTTCCCCTACCCGCAGAGTACCCTCGGCGCTGGGTCGATTCACAAGCGCGGATCGACTTGCTCCGGCCCGTGGTCGACCGGTAGGATCGAGTACCTCAACAGGGAGCAGCTCCATGGGTGATGTGGTCTACACGGCGGACATACGCATCGAACGTACGAAGGGCCCGGTGCGTCGCGCCTTCCTCCCCGCGACCTCCGAACCAGTCATGTTCGGTGTGCACGGAGCCATCGCCGAGCACTACGGCGTCGAACCGGAGACCGAATACGCCACCACGCTCGATCACGTGATTGCCGCCGCCGGTGGCTGACTAACCGGTACCCTCGGAGGCGCGCTGGAGGCGCGCGGGATATCGGCTGGTGATGGACGCCTTACGTCGGATGTCCACGGCGAGGTATAAAAAGTGGACGGCGTGCTGGTGATCAAGCGCATTCACGTCACGTATCACCTGGCGGCGGATGCTACCGATGAGGACACGGCTAGACGCGCACACGAGGTCCACCACGGGAAGTGCCCCGTGTATCGGACCATCGAGGCATGCGTCGACATCACGACCGAGTTGGAGATTGTGGCCCCGACCTAGTGGGCGTTCGCACCGGCGCGCCGTACTTCGCTTTGCACCGCCGTGCCGATCCTTCGCGAACTCCTCACTAGGGACTCTTGAGCGAGTGGACGGTCTGGAAGCGCTGGAATTGAGGAGGACAAGACACGGACGGCTTCCACTCGTCCGGAAACATGTCGACCGGCGTGGATACAGCATCGTCGAAGGTCCAGTACGGAAATTCGTTGAACCAATCACGGTTGTATGTCATACCCAGGCACCTATCCACCCCAAGTCGACCGCCGGGTCGAGGGGCTCTGGCCCATAACTGGCTCACGCGCTCCCGGCGCGGAGAGAGCACCAGCGAACGGAGTGCCCCCAAAGGGGCCGGGCCCGTGGTCTTCACGATCAGTGCCCACCATGCTCACCCGCGAGCGCTCCCCCATGATAGCGAAGCGGACCCGCAAGGTCCGCGAGTACGGAGGTCCGCGAGTACGGACCGCAGACCTATCAGGTATGGGTGTGAGCGCTCGTTATCAAGGGTCCGAGCGGGAGAGCGGCGTTATCGGGCGTGCCCCCACCTCGACGGCAGGTGGGGCGGCCTGCGCGTGTCAGACCGTCCCCACCCCACGCCGATTACTCGAGATCTAGCTCCGGCAGCTTGGAGATCTCCAGGGCAACCATGGTGTCTGCAGTGATCCGATCCAACATCATGGCCAGGTCGTAGGCCTGCGTGTACGCCGACGCCTTCTTCTCCACATCCGCACTGCTTCGTGCGACCTCGAGCGCTTCCTTGGCCTGCATTGCGGCCTCGAAGTAAGTGGGCGGCAGGATCGATGCGTCATCTGCGCGCAACCCGGCGTCCACCGCCGTCCGCACCGTCTCGCCGACGAGGTCGTCGACCAGGTCATGAAGTACTTCGGCAGGCGGCTCCTCGGCCGCCTCGTAGCTACCGAGGTCGGTGGCAGCCAGCTTGACGAGGGCCGCACCGTATGTCTCGACGAGCGCGGAGTGATCTCGCGGATCCACAATCAGGCCGCTGGCGGCCCGCATGTCGTCCGCTGCGCCCGCGAGTGCAAGCCGACGCTCACCGCCCGTGCCTCAAGCATCCCGTCGAGGGAACGGAACACGCCCGACGTGCGGACCTGGCAGCAGGTCGGCTGGACGTATTCCCTGCTCACGTGCCACCCGATCGGCACAAAGAAGCGAATCGTATAGCGCCCGACGCTTACCGTATCCGGTGGAAAGACACTCATCTCCCACAGCTCGTACCGGACGAAGAAGGCGTAGTCCACGGAGCGGCACCGTTCGCCACGGAGGGTCGTTGCGCAGGTCATCGACCGGGTCGTACTGATGTCGAAACCAACCTTGGCGTCGATCACGGCTTTGATCTTGGCGCCGACCACCACGCTGAGCTTTACGGTCCGCGAAACCGTCTCACTGACCGCCACGGTGCCTGGCGCATCGGGGTTACAGGGAATGTTCTGCGTATGGAACGGAGACTGGTCATAATCCCGGTTGGAGATGAGTCGACTGCGGTACAAACCCGGATTGTTACCGGGAATGCGGCGATTCCGTGACCAGGCCCCTGGTGTGCCGATCCGGTGCGTCACTGAGCCGGCAGGGATGTTCAGCGCTGTACCCGGCTGCGACCGGGTGTCCTCATGCTCGCAGAAGTTGTCCTCTCGGAAGGGGTCGTCCACATGGGGACCGCAGTAGGTGATGCGACCGGTGCAGACTGGGCGACACTGGCTGTCGTCGTCGCCCGCGGTGTGTGGAGGTCCGAAATGGGTGTGAGTGCACATGGCAGAGGCCTCGAGTGAAGATTGAGATGGATTCCTAGGCGCTCTGGGGGGAAGGCTAGAATACGACGTGAAGTGGTGGACAGGCCAGGCATGGCTCATCACAGGGATGCCCGATAACGTTCCAGGGCCTCCGAACCGGCCCAAGTCACTTCGTATCCAGGTCCTGCTTTCTTCGACACAACCACATCTCGCCCCCGGCTCAGCCCCTATCGGGCCGGTTGGGTCGAAGGCCGCCGTCAGGCGGCCGCAGCCGGAGGCCCATTTGTTAGCAGAAGTCGGTACCCCTTCGTCCAGACCACAGGCGGATACCCATATCACTCGCCCACACCGGAGTCTTCCGCCTCCCGTGTATTCTCCTCGACCCCCAACAGCCGTTGAACTTCAAAGTTGATCCGAAGGCGTCGCGCCCGCGAGGCTGTCACCGAACACGATGATGTTGCTCAAAGCGCCTGCCGCGGTCAGTCCGGTTCGGCGCCCTTCGAGAGGGCGCAACAAATCTCATCGATCCGATCGCTGTTGGCGGCTACAAACTTCTTGGCGACCCGAGTCAGATTCTCGATGTTCACCTGAGTTGGGTTGTCCAGGCGTCGCTCCGACTCCTCCAGCTGAAGCTGGAGCCGGAAATACCTTCTCTGGCTCTCCGTGCCGCGAAGCAGGTAGTAAATCTCGTGGTGAATGGACTCACTGACACTATCGAGGACCACGTCGAGGATGCGAGTAGACCACCCCACAAGGCCCCAACTCCTCGCCCGCCGGAGAGACAACGGTTGAGCTCCCTGCCCTGTACCCAGTGACACGACCGTTAGGCTGTTTAATCTGGCCTCGAAGGTCCCAGTTGCCTCTGCAAATGCCGCTAGCGTCGGGTTGTTCGCGAACACCCCGACGTCGATCACTGAAAGAAGGCCGGCGCTGCTACTTGTCTCCAGCTCAAAAGGCTGAAAGTACGTAGGTGCGCTAGCAGTGGACCGCGCAACGAGCCGCATCTTATGGTCAAATCCGGGCCGGTACTTCGCGAAATACGAGGTGAAGTAGATCGGTAGGCGCCTCTCGATGTCATAGCTTGGTATCACAACGTCGGCTAGCGCTTCGCTGAGCATGGTCTCGCCGAAGTACTCTTGGAGAACGGCATCGAGGCCGGTCGTTGGGTACTTGGGCTTCGATAGACGTCCGAGAGCCGTCACTCGATAGAGTAGCGACCGGGAGAAGATCCTCTGACCCTCTCGGCGGTAGAGGCCAACGAGATCCCCAGCAGAGTACTTCGCCGCACCGTCGGGCCCGGGTCTAGTCAGGCCGAGCGCGAGGATACCCCCGGTGGAGGTTCCCGCGATGAGATCAAACAAGGTCGAAATCGGCTTTCCCGTCGTTCTCTCCAGTTCCTCGAGCACGATGGCGGGGATGATCCCACGTATCCCCCCCCCATCGATCGAGAGGATCTTGAACGTCATGTGGCTCCTCCGCGAGATCACCCCAAAGCCGGTTGTCTCGAGCGCGTAAGGCGGACATACGGGACTCGCGGGCCTTCTAGATCGAGCCCTACGGCCCCTTCCCTGCGACGCTCTGACTAGGCATTGAACTGCCACCCAATCGCCATTCCGACTTCTGATAACGTTCAGGGCCTCCGAACCGGCCCTCCAGATTCGTTTCTAGGCTCCGGTTCCTTCGATGTAGCACCTCCGACCTCAGATTCCTCCGGTCTGTGGGCCGGTTGGGCCGGAGGCCCAGTGTTATCAGGCGTTGCCGTCTGTTAGGACAGTATTAGGTAGGCGGCCACCTCGTCGTCCTCGAACTCGTGAATCCGGGCCGAGTTGGACCGCAGGATCCTCTCCGTTTCTTGAACGCTGCAATTGCCGCGGGAAATCCAGATGACCTTCGGAGGGGGGCCGAAGACGAAGCTCATCTGCTGGAAATCGTTGTCCTTCGATACGATGACGAAGCCCGCTTCCTTCGCATGGTCCCAGATCTCTTAATCCGAGGCTCTTGTCATCCCCAAGTCCCGGACGTGCGCGGAATCCGGGAAGAGGTCGGCGAGGGCGCGAGCTAGGCGTGGAGCCAGGTTCTCATCGAAAAGGAGCTTCACAGCCTCACGCCGGAGGCACCGACATCAGGCGACGCTCCCGTTCCGCCGCGAACGTTAGTGCCGCTTTGATGTCTTCCTTCTCCAGATCCGGCAACTCTGCCAGGATCTCTTCATCGCTCATGCCGGAGGCCAGGTAGTCAAGCACATCGGAGACCGTGATCCGCATCCCACGGATGCAAGGCTTCCCACTCCTCTTTCCTGCTTCGATTGTGATTCGTTCTCGGTAGTCCATCCGTCGGTTACCCCTCACCTATGCGGAAGGGTCGAGCTAGCCTTGCCTACACTGACTCGGCATACGACCGCTTGCAAGATCCTTCTTCTCGAATCGCCTCCGCCTTGCCGAACTCAAGACTCGATCCGTCACCCACGCCCCGGGGCGCGTTTCTCGTCGTCCAGAGCAATGGCTGATAACGTTCTAAAGTTGCGACGCCGGCGCTTCCGCAAGGACCGAAGACACCCTACTGATCGCCCCCTCCAGCGCCGCTCCCGAGTCCCGCACGTCGAGCGCCGGTGTTCCCCGGAGCCGCGCGTAGCGCGGCGTGGGCGCAACTGATGGAATGGACTCCTCCCCCCGACGGCACCAACGTGCCAGCAACGAACGACGGCCCCGAAGGCCAAGGACAGAGGGAGGAGTCCGAATGCACACTACACAAGCAGGTATCGATATCGCAAAGGCGGTGTTCGAGGTGGCCCTGTCGGATACGCCAGGCGAGGTGCGTGAGCGTCATCGCCTGAGCCGTGAGCGCTTTCGGCGATTCTTCTCGAATCGCGAGACCACCGAGGTGATGATGGAGGCCTGTGGCTCGGCACACTACTGGGGCAGGGAACTGCAGGCCATGGGCCACCCGGTACGGCTCCTACACCCAGGCGACGTGGCTCGCTACCGCGATGGCAACAAGACGGATCGGGCAGACGCGAAGGCCGTGCTGGAGGCGGCCCGCAACGCGGCGATCGATCCCGTACCCGTGAAGTCAGAGGAACAGCAGGCGATCGCCACACTGCATCGACTGCGCCAGGGCTATATGGAGACCCGCACCGCTCGGATCAACGCCGTGCGCGGCCACCTGCGCGAGTTCGGCATCGTCATTCCTGTCGGTGCCCGCCACGTCGTGGCCCGTGCCGAGTCGGCCCTGGAAGCAGAGACACTCCCCGACTTCCTGCGCCGGGCCCTACGCGACGTGCTCGACGAGATCGAGGGGCTCCAGGCCAAGGCGGACGGGATTCGCTCCGAGCTCGAGCAACTCGCGCGCGCCATGCCGGAGGCCACAGTGCTCATGAGCGTTCCCGGCGTCGGCGTCCTCACGGCGACGGCGCTCGTTGCCTTCGTCGGTGACCTGAACCGCTTCCGCTCGGGCCGCGAGCTTGCCGCATTCCTCGGGCTGACGCCGAGAGAGCACTCGTCCGGTAACAATCGGCGCCTCGGGCGCATCACCAAGCGGGGCAACAGTTACCTACGCATGATGCTCATTCACGGAGCTCGCTCAGCGCTTCGTGCTGGATCGACCACTGGCGTGCCCGACGACCTCAGGACCTGGGCACTCGGCATCGCTCAACGCCGTGGCTTCAACGTCGCGGCCGTCGCACTCGCCCGCGTCTGCTGGCGAGTCTGGCGCGACCAGAGACCCTTTGAACGACGGGAGGCCGCCTAGACCTCAATCGAGCTGCACAGCGAAGACATCGATGGCACACCGGTCTGACCGGCGTGGGGACGCGCCGATAACAAACGTGTCCTCTTCTGGGACGGGCAACTGATAGGCACCCCACGCGCGACTTTCCATCGTGGCCAGGGCGACATGTTCGCCCATCGAAGGGCCGGAGATACGACTGCAGTCGACCACGACCATCACTCTTGGCTTGCAACTACTCCGGGAGGAGTCCAGATATGTTTGTTATCTGACGGCGCTGGCCCGATGCCCCGAGTCGCTCACTCTTCGTCTGACGGTGACCCAGTCGGGGCAACTGCTACGCGCCATTCAACATCGTCGTGGAAGGAGTCTACTAGAGCCAGTACTCCGTTCTCTCGCATGAACCTCATCACATCCGCTTCGGTTGCCCTAAGTAGGTCCGGCACCCGCTGAGCAGGCGGCTGCCAAGCGGCAAGCAGGGTCCAATTGCCGTATCGAACCCCCTCACATTCGAGCACCGAAGCGCCCTCCATTCGCTCGTCCAGTAGCCAGACCCCTCTCTGCCAACGTACGTGAGACACAGAGCACGCAAAGAATTAGAGTAGGGCGAAGGCAGAGAAAACGAACATGTTGGGACTGCGAGAGAGAATGGAAGAGAATGGTAGTGCCCCTCGAACCGGGGGGGCCAAGCGAAGCGCGGCAGCTCCTGCGGACCCGGAGGTAGTAGATAGGCCGCTACGCCGGCGGTTCAGTCCGTCGTACAAGCTGCGGATCGTCGAAGAAGCGGACCGGTGCACCGAGCCCGGCGAGGTGGGCCAGCTCCTGCGGCGCGAGGGCCTGTACTCGTCGCACCTGACGACGTGGCGCAAGGCGGCGCATAGCGGGTCGCTGAAGGCCCTGTCGAAGAAACGCGGCCGCAAGCCGGAGCGAAATCCTCTGGATGAGAAGGTACGCAAGCTGGAGCGCCGCAATGCTCGGCTCGAGGATGAGCTCAGGAAGGCACACCTGATCATCGACGTGCAGGGAAAAGTTGCGGGGCTGCTGGGGATAAGCCTCGACGACGGGACGAACTCTTGAAGGCGGCCGATGAGCTGGCTAAGCACGTCGGTGTAAAACCGGCGTGCGCGGCCCTCGAGGTCTGCCGATCGACGTTGTACCGTCGTCGAGGCCCATCGACCGGGCAACGGCAGCCCCGCCCGACGCCCGCCCGGGCATTGAGCGAGACGGAACGAGGCGAGGTCTTCGACACGCTGTGTTCGGAGCGGTTCGTGGACCGCTCACCCGCCGAGGTGGTGGCCACGCTGCTCGACGAAGAGGTCTACCTGTGCAGCGAACGCACGATGTATCGTGTTCTGGCCTCCGAGGTGCCGGTTCAGGAACGCCGGGCGCAGCGCACCCATCCCGAGTACAAGAAGCCCGAGTTGATGGCCACGGCGCCGAACCAGGTGTGGTCCTGGGACATCACGCGGCTGCTGGGGCCGAAGAAGTGGAGCTACTACTACCTGTACGTGATCCTGGACATCTACAGCCGCTACGTCGTGGGCTGGATGGTGGCGGACCGGGAGAACTCGGCCCTGGCCGGCCGGTTGATCCAGCAGAGCTGCCTGAAGCATGGCGTCCAGCCCCGGGTCCTGACCCTGCACTCGGATCGGGGAGCTCCAATGACGAGCCAATGCACCGCTCAACTTCTCGCTGACCTCGGCGTGACCCGCTCGTTGAGCCGGCCTCAGGTCTCGGATGACAATCCGTTCTCCGAGGCTCAGTTCAAGACCTTGAAGTACCATCCCTCGTTTCCCGGACGGTTCGGAGACCAGGGCCAGGCCAAGACCTTCTGTCGATCGTTCTTCCGTTGGTACAATGCCGAGCACAGGCACGGGGGCATCTCGATGCTGACCCCCGAACAAGTGCACTTCGGGCGCGCCGACAACGTTATCGCCCGCAGGACAACCGTGCTCAACACGGCATGGACCACCCATCCCGAACGCTTCGTCAGAGGCGTTCCCAAACCCAAACCGCTCCCGGAGGCCGTCTGGATCAATCCTCCCACCACACCCCTCTCCACACAGGAAATTGCTCTTTAATTAATCCCGTAGAGTGTCCCATTGTCGTTGACAGGTTCCGGACGCCGGGTGACGCGGCCTTCCAACCTCTGCCACGACAATCGTTATCGAGATGCTCACCACCACAAAGGAAGACCGACCGAGAGCCGGCGAGGATTGTCCGAATCACCTCTTCTCTCACGCCAGGCGTCAACGTCGAGCGCAGGCCGAGCATTCCTGCGAGCCACCCGCGTTCCTTGAGATCCCAGACAAGACCGCCGGGTGACACCGGCTCGAGGCCGGCCCTATCCAAGATGGCTCTGATCTGATCGGTCAAGGCGTTGACCCTCCTCCCCCGCATGACTCCGAGGCCCGCCAGCGACTCACGCGACGCTACCCACCTTCAAGCAAGCAATAGTCCTGCCGTCTGTGCGCTGTCAGCTAACGTCTTTGCGGTTGCCGACGTGGCCCTCCACAATTCCAGGTCACCGCAACGACTTCGTGCGACTGCACCTATACCGCTCTCCTGACCTGTGCGTCAAAGGGCCATGTTCTCCGGAGCGAACGAAGTGAGCGAAGGCGGCACCCGTGAGTTATGTGTCGTCGCGTCCCAACAGGGTGATCACGCCACCTTGCCCGCTCTCCGATAGCTACCCGGCCACGCACCCCTAACGGCTCGTGCCTCTCCTGCGCGGTCTGATCAATACCTGGCGTGAAAGGCGCCCGCGACGCAAACCCCCTTGAGTAGCAGGCGCCTATGAAGAGGCGGCCCTACGACCCCAACCTCCGTGAAACGTCCCCCTGGCGTGGTATCGCGCCGGGTTGTTACGTGGAAGTTCGGGGGCGAGCGTCATCACGACCCGGAGGTACCTATGAGGGATTACGATCGCAGCTGGCCGCTGGCGGCCACCGCCATCGCGCTAGGAGTCGCCGTGGGGAGTTCCGTCATGGGCGTCCCCACCCTTAGGATCGGCCACAAGGACCTGCCTTCCGTCGACCCTAGAGACGATATCCGGGGGCCGCTCGCTCCGCCAACTCGACCGCTTCCACCGACCCAATACCGGCCGCCGATGGTGCTGAGCAACTCGGGCACCTACAAGGCGCTCGATGCCCTGAGGAGTCCCCGCGCAGAGATCCGTGCGAGCGGAGCGGGCCGCCTCTCTCTAAGCGCCGAGCCCGAGCGGGCGCTGCCTTCGCTGATCGGCGCTCTCGAGAACGACGACGATCCTTTCGTCCGCTTGGTCGCCGCCCAGTCGATCGGCCGACTCGGCGCCGAGGAAGGGCTCGGGCCTCTCATGCGCGCGGCTGCGAATGATCCGTCGGAGCGGGTCCGCGCCATGGCCGTCGAGGCCCACGATTCCCTCATGGCCCGGGTGCCTGTCACGCGAGGCGGCGGGCCCTGATCCTAAGGATTCTCGACCGAAGGGCGGTATGTCGTGGCTTGTGTAGCCTAGCTGGCCGCGTGTTCCGTTGGCCCTAGACGTTGGTTCCCGGGGTGCCTCCTCACTACTGGTCCTGCAATCAACAACCCCTTGGCGATGGCCTATAACGTTCAGGGCCTCCGTAACCCACCACCCCGACCCGTTGTAGACGCATGTTGCCGAGCAGCGGTCCAATCGTGCCGAACAGGCACAAGAGTCCGGTGACTGTCATGGCTCTGCGCGCGTGGGCGTTCAAGGGATCTCCAGTGAACGCGCTGGCGGGCCGTGAGCTTGCCGCATTCCTCGGGCTGACGCCGAGAGAGCACTCCTCGGGTCATAATCGGCGCCTCGGGCGCATCACCAAGCGGGGCAACAGCTACCTACGCATGATGCTCATTCACGGAGCTCGCTCAGCACTTCGTGCTGGATCGACCGCTGACGTGCCCGACGACCTCAGGACCTGGGCACTGAGCATCGCTCAACGCCGTGGCTTCAACGTCGCGGCCGTCGCACTCGCCAACAAACTCGCCCGCGTCTGTTGGCGAGTATGGCGCGACCAGAGACCCTTTCAACGACGGGAGATGCGCGCCCGGTCGCCCTACCGTTCTGAGCGACAGGAACCGGGAGGGCCGTGCCTAACGACTCTGGGTTTCTGCTGCAGGACCACAATGCCGACCCGGAGCGCGAGCCGCCAGGGAGTGCTCCGGACCTCAGCGCCTACTCTGTCGCCAGCAAACCCTTGTTAGGCTGAACCGCGGGGTCCGGTAAAGAGACATGGTACACACTTAAGTAAAGGGACATGGGTTACAGTCGGCACCTCCAACAGGAGGAGGTCGATGCCGTTCGCGGAGACTCATGTCATGGAAGAGAAAAAGCGGTTCATCGAAGAAGCCCATCGCAGCGTCCGGAGCTTTGCTGCGGTGTGCGATCGATACGGGATCAGTCGAAAGACTGGCTATAAGTGGATGGATCGATGGCGGCGGGCTGGGCCAGTGGGTTTGGAGAGTCGAGCGAGTCGCCCCAGGCATTGCCCATGGGCTACACCGCGTGAGGTGGTCGAGGCGATTCTCGAAGTTCGACGTAAGTACGAGGACTTCGGGCCGAAGAAGATCCGGTGGTACCTGGAGACAAACCGGCCGGAGCTGGCGCTGCCCTCGCGACAGACGATGCACAACATCTTGGTGCGTCACGATCTGGTGCCGAGGCGTCGACGGCGGGTGCGCCGGTGGCATCCGGGTCGACCGGATACCGACGCATCAGAGCCGAACGGAACGTGGACGGCCGACTTCAAAGGCGAGTTCCCGATGGGCGACGGGGAGCTGTGCTACCCGCTCACAGTGCAGGACATGCATTCAAGGTTCGTACTGGAGTGCTGGGGTCGTCCGGACGTGACGATCGACGGCGTGATCCCAGTGTTCACGCGGCTCTTTCGCCGATACGGCCTGCCCGAACGGATCCGTACGGACAACGGCACTCCGTTCGCTTCGAATGCACTCGGCCGTCTATCTCGGCTGTCGGTGTGGTTCATTCAGGTGGGTATCCTGCCTGAGCTCATCGAGCCTGGCTGCCCGCAGCAGAACGGCAAGCACGAGAACATGCATCTGGTGCTGAAGAGGCGGACGACCCGCCCTCCGAGCTCCAACATGCGAACCCAGCAGCGTGCATTCCGGGAGTTCAGGAAGCTCTACAACGAGATTAGACCGCATGAAGCGTTGGACGGTAAAGTGCCCGCCGACCTCTACCGACCCTCACCTCGACCCTTCCCGAAGCAACTCGAGCCGGTCACGTATCCGGGCCACTTCGAGACCCGGCTCGTCAGCACGAACGGTGGCATCCGATGGTACGGCGACCGCGTCCCCGTCGGCCGACTCTTCGCTGGCCACGAAGTCGGCCTCGAGGAGATTGACCACGGCCTCTTCGAGGTCTACTTCGGACCCATCTGGTTAGGCCGTTTCGTCGAACCCAAACGCCTCATCTTCGACTCCCTCGGACGAGGGCAGAGACGAACTGGAGGCACTTGCAAAGGACGCAGAACTGTTACCTAGGCTGACCAAACATAGGTAACACTTTTCTGAACAATGATGGGTGACAGTCTCGATCACTATCGTGGCCCTCCTACAAGGAGGGGTACGCTGACCAAACATAGGTAACACTTTTCTGAACAATGATGGGTGACAGTCTCGATCACTATCGTGGCCCTCCTACAAGGAGGCGCCATGCCATGGTTGGAGACCGATCCCATGAACGAACGCAAACGATTCATCCTGGAGGCCACCGGCGGCCTCTTCTCGCACTCCGAGCTCTGCCTGCGCCACGAC
>CBDDEN010000003.1:0-90530 GCA_965226925.1 Longimicrobiales bacterium
TGGGTTCCGGCTGGTTCGCCAACACGAGCGAGAGGGACGTCGCGGAGGGCAAGCACGAGAACGGCACTTGGGTTTTCGGTAACGCCGCCCTGGAGGTCGCGAGGGACGTCAACCTGATCGTGGAGTGGAGTGGGATCAACCTTCATGCGGGTGTGAGCAAGGCGTTTCAGGTCGGCCACGTCGCGTTGGCGTTTTCTCTGGCCGCTGCGGACCTGACCGGCTATTCGGGCGATGGTGCCCGTCTTCTGGGCGGTGCCGCCGTGGCGGTGGGGTTCTAGGTGCCCGGCATGACGCTGAGCGGATATGCCGCCGCGGCCCTGATCGGTGGGGTGACGGTGTTGCTCCCCGGCCGTATCGCGGGCCAGGAGGTGGCCGGAGACGTGATGATACCCCAGCCCAGGGTCCTCGTGACCTCGACCGGGGCGGCGAGTGGGTTGGGGCGAGGCGAGGCCACGGACGGAATCGTCGCGATGGACGAGTATCATGCCGCCATAGAGGGTGTCGTGGCTCGGGCCCGGGCCGGCACGATGGGCGAGGGCGAGGCCCGGGAGCAACTCGGCGACGTGATGGTCTCGCTGCTCGTGAAGGCGGGTGTGCTGAGGTTTGAAGACTGAGGCTCACGACGTGTGGAATAGCGCCCTTCCGAGATAGGCTGGGCGGGTGGATCTTGGTGCCGCCACGATCTGACCGAACCCGGTAGAGGCGGTCGTCCCACGTCGTTATCTTCCCGCAGCATACGACTTGGTCCCCGTAGCTCAGGTGGATAGAGCGACTGCCTCCTAAGCAGTAGGTCGCAGGTTCGAGTCCTGCCGGGGACGCTTAGTTATAGAAGAATCCACTCACATGGAGTGCACAATCCGTGCACAGCTGGCCACTCAGTGAGTGGTACCGCGTGACGAAGCGTGCGGACAGCCAGACAGCGGCGGCGTGTGCCAGGTGCCGGGATGTTGGGAGTCGGTCGGGAGTGGGTTCCCAGTGAGTTCCTCGTCGGAAACAGTGGGTTCCCGGTGTGAGACCAGACTCCGAGTGCCGGCCTATCGTGGGGCGAAAGACCAACAGAATGTGAGCTGAAAGCAGGGGAGACTTGGCATGGAGACGTACATCAACTCTCGGGGGTGCCTAGGACGCCTCTTGGGGATGCCATGGCGGCCTGCTGCTTCTGAGGTGATTGTGGCCCTCGACACCGAGATCACTGAGACGCAGCGTTTCCTTCGTGAAACGACCGTGCGACCCGGCCGTCGCAGTATTGACCACACTCTGGCTCGGTATCTCTGGTTCGGTGCCCAGACTGCGGAAGTCATTAGCCTGGCGTGCAAGGCCGGTCATCCGGCCGGTACGGCGACTCTGCGTCGATTCCTATTCGAGACTCTCCTTGATATCCATCTTCTTGTGTCGAGCAAGTCGCCTGCCCTTGATGCGGCAAGGTCCATGGCCTGGGGTGTCCTTGACTGGGGCCGAGTGTGGGAGCGCCACGACGAGGCCGCAGCCGAGCATCCACATCTTGATGCCCGCCGCGCGCCCGCCCAATCAGCCGACGAGGCATTTGACTTGCTGAGGGCCGAGTTGGCGTCCCTTGGCGAAGACCTTGATCTCCTCGACCAGGCCATTCAAGAAGCTCGGGAGGCACCGAAGGGGCAGTGGCACTGGTCAGGCTTGGGACCCAGCGGGCGAATCTCCGAGATCGAGAAACGCAATGAGGATGGTTCCGCGGGTTCGGAGGTAGTGGCGATTTATCGAGCCCTGTGGAAGTTGCTCTCCTCTAGCGCTCATCCGTCCCCCGGATGGCACCGCCTGAAGATCGCTGAGCAGGCCGATGGCACGCTGAGCTTTCCCGAGTCAGCGACCGGCGGTGACGCGCCGGCGGATCAGGTCGCCGAGAAGGCGAGGAATATGCTCGAGATGTGCCGGGGCCTCATTGCCCTCTATCGCAAGATGGACGACGCAGAGGACGGATGACCCGTGGCCCGCTTTCGAACAGGCGATTTACTCCAGTCGCGGTGAGCATCTGGCTCGCTCGCTTCGCTTGGGTCACCTATTCAAGCCGTCCGCAGAATCGTGGAGCCGTGAGACGTGCGTGACCAGCTCGCTCTAGCTGGGTTTCCACGTCCAGTTAGAGCGGTAGACCGAGATCGAGTCGCCGAGGAACTTCCAGCTACGACTCTCCCACATGTCTTTGTTGCCTGGCCCGAACTTGGACGAATCCGCCATGGTGTTGTAGACCTTGGCCGTGATGAACGTTGCATATGAGGACTCACGCAGATCGCTCAACTTGGCTGCGAGATTGGGTGCTCGACCCATCCAAATGAGGTCATTGTCACCTCTCGCACCGGCCCGCACGGCTAGCACCGTTCCGGAATCAACGCCCACGCCATGACTGATCGAGAATGAGGCGTTCTTCACAGCCGTGTACTTCGCCTCGAACTTCGGCCGAATGATCTTCCCCTCTCTGCCAACGTACGTGAGACACAGAGCACGCAAAGAATTAGAGTAGGGCGAAGGCAGAGAAAACGAACATGTTGGGACTGCGAGAGAGAATGGAAGAGAATGGTAGTGCCCCTCGAACCGGGGGGGCCAAGCGAAGCGCGGCAGCTCCTGCGGACCCGGAGGTAGTAGATAGGCCGCTACGCCGGCGGTTCAGTCCGTCGTACAAGCTGCGGATCGTCGAAGAAGCGGACCGGTGCACCGAGCCCGGCGAGGTGGGCCAGCTCCTGCGGCGCGAGGGCCTGTACTCGTCGCACCTGACGACGTGGCGCAAGGCGGCGCATAGCGGGTCGCTGAAGGCCCTGTCGAAGAAACGCGGCCGCAAGCCGGAGCGAAATCCTCTGGATGAGAAGGTACGCAAGCTGGAGCGCCGCAATGCTCGGCTCGAGGATGAGCTCAGGAAGGCACACCTGATCATCGACGTGCAGGGAAAAGTTGCGGGGCTGCTGGGGATAAGCCTCGACGACGGGACGAACTCTTGAAGGCGGCCGATGAGCTGGCTAAGCACGTCGGTGTAAAACCGGCGTGCGCGGCCCTCGAGGTCTGCCGATCGACGTTGTACCGTCGTCGAGGCCCATCGACCGGGCAACGGCAGCCCCGCCCGACGCCCGCCCGGGCATTGAGCGAGACGGAACGAGGCGAGGTCTTCGACACGCTGTGTTCGGAGCGGTTCGTGGACCGCTCACCCGCCGAGGTGGTGGCCACGCTGCTCGACGAAGAGGTCTACCTGTGCAGCGAACGCACGATGTATCGTGTTCTGGCCTCCGAGGTGCCGGTTCAGGAACGCCGGGCGCAGCGCACCCATCCCGAGTACAAGAAGCCCGAGTTGATGGCCACGGCGCCGAACCAGGTGTGGTCCTGGGACATCACGCGGCTGCTGGGGCCGAAGAAGTGGAGCTACTACTACCTGTACGTGATCCTGGACATCTACAGCCGCTACGTCGTGGGCTGGATGGTGGCGGACCGGGAGAACTCGGCCCTGGCCGGCCGGTTGATCCAGCAGAGCTGCCTGAAGCATGGCGTCCAGCCCCGGGTCCTGACCCTGCACTCGGATCGGGGAGCTCCAATGACGAGCCAATGCACCGCTCAACTTCTCGCTGACCTCGGCGTGACCCGCTCGTTGAGCCGGCCTCAGGTCTCGGATGACAATCCGTTCTCCGAGGCTCAGTTCAAGACCTTGAAGTACCATCCCTCGTTTCCCGGACGGTTCGGAGACCAGGGCCAGGCCAAGACCTTCTGTCGATCGTTCTTCCGTTGGTACAATGCCGAGCACAGGCACGGGGGCATCTCGATGCTGACCCCCGAACAAGTGCACTTCGGGCGCGCCGACAACGTTATCGCCCGCAGGACAACCGTGCTCAACACGGCATGGACCACCCATCCCGAACGCTTCGTCAGAGGCGTTCCCAAACCCAAACCGCTCCCGGAGGCCGTCTGGATCAATCCTCCCACCACACCCCTCTCCACACAGGAAATTGCTCTTTAATTAATCCCGTAGAGTGTCCCATTGTCGTTGACAGGTTCCGGAACGGACGCCGGAATGGCCAGTATGTCAACCGATGCCAGCTCGCGCTTCGCCAGCGGTCCACATCTCCAGCCGTGTAGCAGATTCGCTTCGTCAGCTACTGTCTCGTGGAGTCCCGGCGTTTCGACTCGCCATCTCTTCTTCCGCTGCATCTATCGCCTGGATAACCGCGTCGGCCATCCTTTCGGTGCTCTCGAACTCAATGATGAGTTGGTCGATGATCGCCGCGGAGCGGCGCCTGGCTTTCGCGAGAGACTTTGTAAGACGAGGTACTTCGTTCACTGCGTTTCGAAACCCGACGATCTCCTGACGTACCTCTCTCGCGGTCCGGGCCAATACGGTCGTGCTTTCTCTCATGGGTCCGAGGGCCTCGTCGTCGTCTGCCTCAAGGTCAATGAAGAGGGCAACCGCACGGGCCGTCTTGTCGAAGCCAGTGCTCTGCGCCTCCGAAAGTAGGGGTAGTTCCGCCTCCAATCGGTCCACAAAGGCGTTCATATCTTCGGCAGCGCGGTCGCAGAGTCGGCGCATGGCCTTAATGTCGGATTCCCCGTGCTTCCGGGGGACCGCGGCCATCTCGACAGCACGTGCTTCGACCTTTGAACCGAGTGACGACGTTTCATTGGTGATTCGAGTGAGAGTTTCGACCGTTCGAAGGAAGGCCTCTTGAGCATCGTCCTGAAGATCAAGGATGCCATCATCATCTGACTCGTCTTGCGAGACGCCGGACACGGGGGGAGTTGTCGCTGCAATTTCACGCGTGGTGAGCATTGCCCTTGCGCGGCCCGGCAGATTGAGCCGGAGATGCCTCGCAAGCTCGTCCGTAGATCGGAAGGTCGCATAGAGTCCCTTGTCCGCAAGGTCCGCTCTGAACGTCTGCACCCCCTGCAACTGTTCTAGGTTCATCTCGCTGGGAGCAATCGGTGCGTCCTTGAAGTAGAATAGGACATCGACCTTGGAGGGGTCTTGTTGCCACCTGGAATAGGCGTTCTGAAATTCTTCCAACGTCCCCGATGGTGCCCGCCCGGTCGCGGTGCCGATTCGCCCCCACATCACACCCAGGAAGAGGTCATACTCGCGTGGCATCGTCTGGTTAATGACTGCTTGTCCGTCCGAACCAAGCCCCGGCGTGGCGTCCGTCATCCAATTGACAACGTGGAAGAGGAACCTCAATCCAGAGTGGTTTAGCTCATCCACGACCTCTCGCAGAACCGTGATCTCCTCGGCGACGTCTGAGGGCCCCGCAGCCCAAATCCGGAATTCACGCCTCCGGTCGTCAGTGAGCGCTGGTTCGTGTTCGGCGTCCGTCGGTAGGCCGGTGGGCGCCGTTATCCCTATGACTCTTTCGACCCTTCGAATGGTCGATCGGCGCAGGGAGGTAGCTGCCCCCTTCAAGATCCTACTGACCGTAGATTGTGAGACCTGAGCGGTTTCCGCGAACTCTGCTTGGGTGATGCCGGTGCTCGCCAGGTACCGGTCTAATCGTGCGGCCAAGGCGGCTGCTTTCTGAGATGTCATGATCCGGAACTCCCGTAACGCATAATACGGATGAAGCAATCCGTATCAACCATAATCGATACTTGAGAGAGCCGGTAGCCCACCATTCCCTTGCCGGGCTCGAACGTCAGGATCCAGATCGAGGCGACTCGGGCTAGGAGCCAGAATGGCGAGATCGAGGTGGGACACTGTGCACTAGCCCCCAGCCTTCGTTGGTTGTCACAGCGGCCGGCGGCCGGAGCCCACTCCAGGACCATCGGCCGAGCGAGCCGCATTCTTCACATGAAGCCTCGTGGTCGGCGTGCAAGTCCTCGGGCCTCGCGTCCTCCGAACCAACATCGGTCGATCGGCCCTTAATCCTTCGGAGCGCACCGAGGATGCTCACGCGTTTCGTGTTGGCCAGTGCGTATTCAACGGCCGCCGCCCTCATTACCTGATCTCGTCGGGTCCCGGCACCCTTTGTAGCATACTTCAGCGCCTCCCTGATCCCGCCTGCGACGTCAGCAACATCGACCGAGCGAATGTCCACGACAGCCGGCTCTTCGAGTCCGAGTTTCTTGCCCCACTTGTCGGCTAGGAAGGCTTGGGGACTGAACTCGCCATAGATCAGGGCGTGCACGTGAACCATCCCGCCGGGTGCGACTTCGAGGGCCGTGACGGCGCTGGTGTCGCGCCTGACCCGCTTCGATCGGGTGTTTGGATCCCTCACTTGGCGACCCCACGGCGTGCTCCGCCAGAAGCCCGGAAAGGCCTCCCTAGCGACTCTGACACACTGGAGTAGAATGTCGGGTTCAAGACGGGCTGCGGGGTCCTCAGTTGCAGGCGTGGTGAGCGGGAGGAGCTTCCACGCTCGACTGTACCCATCCCCCCACGCCCCCCGGCTCGGATCGCCAGGCCCCTCCCACCGCCCGGACTCCACCAGACGGTCGTGAATCTGGATGCGCTCACCAATCCGTACAGCCGTGGCTGTTGCAGCACGCCGTGCACAGGTCGGACAAGTCCTTCCAGCACACCTCTCGGGGAAGAGATGCAGCGCTCCGCAATCGGCACACCTAACCGCAATAGCGGCCTCTCCGCACCTACGGATGCGGGCCGCTCTCGTCGGCCACAGGGCGGCAAGGGCGTCGGCCACTCCATGTCGAAACTGATGGGTCCACTCGGGGTCAGTTCGATGGGTGCGGGAAGTTTGCGTAGTATCAAGTGAAGTAAAGGAGGAGGTCGCACGAATGGCCATGCCGGTCATTGGGAGCGCTCCCAACGGACTTCGAGCGTTAGTCGCTTGAGGTCCCACTGCACGGAGCTACGGACCTTTCCGATCTGCCGTCCGAGCTCCTCACAGACCTGAAGGAGCGACGCGGCCTCCCAACACCTCTCCGCGTAGAGGCGTTCGTACTCGGACAGGGAAAGGCTCCCGGACTCGGGCCGAGGTAGCCCAACGCGGCTGCCGCTCCGCCAACGAAGCCTCGGCGCGACACTCTGCTCCTCATGATCATGACAACCTCCGAAAATCGACGTACTCCCCGCACCACGCAGGGCCGGGTGGAAGCCCGGCTTCGCAGTCTTGGCGTAAGCGGGGAGGATCGCAAGGCGGCTCGGGCCTGGCTATGATACAAGCGCCATCGACGGTCCGCACACGGACGGCGACGGACGCTGCGGGCGGCATCGCCGGCGGTTGGGAACTCCTACCGGCACGTCGAGGGTTCTCCAAGGGCCGCACTGACGTTTCATGACGGGAGAATCGTGACCACAGTTCGCTGCCGACTCTTCGTGATGGTCGGCCTGCTGGCCACTCTGGCCATCTCGGCCTGCAGCTTCACCGATGGTGTCGCCGGTGTCGTCGCCCAAGACGAGCCGGGGCCTGGCGACGTCCTGATATGCAGCATCCCCCAGGATTTGCTGTTCGCCACGGGTGTGCAACGCGATGGGATTCCTGCCCTCAGCGATCCGGCCTTGGTGGCCGTCGACGGGCCGGGGCTGTCCTACCTCCGCGACGACGATCGCGTCATCGGTTTCGAGGTCGCAGGGACCTACGTCGCGGTGCCCCACAACATCCTGTGGTGGCATGAGATCGTGAACTTCAACAGCCTCGGGATCCCGCTGGCGGTCACCTATTGCCCACTGACCGGCTCCAGCATGGTGTTCAACCGAAGCTCGGTGGGCGACGCCGAATTCGGGGTCTCGGGCCTACTCTTCAACAACAATCTGGTGATGTACGAGCGTAAGGAGGAGTCCTCACTGTGGCCCCAGATGATGAGCGGAGCGCGCTGTGGACCCCAGAACGGTCAGATCCTCCAGATGTACCCCGCTTCGGAGATGCGTTGGGAGGGGTGGCGTAGTCTCCATCCGGAGACGCTGGTGATCAACGACGAGACCGGCCATGCGCGGGACTACCGACGCTATCCCTACGGGGGGTACGAGGCTCCGTCCAACCCGACGCTCCTGTATCCGCAGGGCCCTATCGACTCTCGTCGGCCACCGAAGGAACGTGTCCTGGGGTTCCCGCCCGTGGTCTACGACGGTGAGGTCATTGGAGGCGCCATCGCCTTTCCGTTCGGCACGCTCGACAACGGCGAGCCGGTACGGGTCATCCGTGACCGCGCCCGCGGCGGGCCCGTCGTCGTTTTTTGGAATCGGGATGCGCAGGCTGCTGTGGGCTTCAGGCCGACCTACGGCGGCTCCAACATCGAATTCGAGGCACGCGGAAACGTGATCGTGGATCTGGAGACCGAGAGCGAGTGGACCTTGGAGGGTGTGGCGATATCCGGAGAACTGGCGGGGAGCAGGCTGGAGAGGATCCCCGAGGCCTATGTGTCTTTTTGGTTCGCCTGGGCCTCCTTCGTGCCGAGTACCGAGATTTGGGGAGACTGAGCCGACTCCGGGGGACTCGCCGGGTCTCTTTCTAGCACGCCGCTTTCCGACACCCAACCTTCGCTCCCATGCGAACCGTGCTCTTCCTCATTTTGGCGGCCCTCGGACTGGTCTACATGGTACGATGGGTTCATAGCGTTCGCCGAGATCGGACCGGGCCCGAAGATCGGGGACTGCCGTCGCCGCTGCTGTCCGCCATCGGTTTCGTCACCAACTTCTTCGATACGCTGGGCATCGGATCCTTCGCGCCTACGACGTCCTGGTACAAGCTCCAACGGCTGGTTCCCGACGAGCGCATTCCGGGGACCATGCACGTTGGTCACACGATTCCCGTCGTCGCGCAGGCGTTCATCTTCATCGCGATCATCGAAGTCGACATGATCGCGCTCAGCACGCTCGTCGGTGCATCGGTGCTGGGAGCCTGGTTGGGAGCCGGCGTGGTGGCGCGATGGCCGCGGCGTCGAATCCAGATCGGGATGGGCATCGCCCTTCTGCTGGCCGGGGCGACGTTCGTCATGGCGAACCTGGGATTCGCGCCCGTGGGTGGCGATGCGATCGGCCTCGGCTGTGCGGCGCTCGCGGTCGGCATGACCTGCTTCTTCATCCTCGGTGCGGTCATGACGCTTGGGATCGGGATGTATGCGCCCGCGACGATCGTGATCAGCCTGCTCGGACTGAATCCGGTCGTGGCGTGCCCCATCATGATGGGAGCCTCCGCGTTTCTCATGCCCGTGGCGTCCGTGCGTTTCCTCGCGGCGACGCCTACGAGCATCGGCCCGCCCTCGGGCTCGCCCTGGGCGGGGTACCCGCCGTGCTCATCGCTGCGTTCATCGTCGGCTCGCTACCGCTGACTACCATGCGGTGGTTGGTCGTGGTCGTCGTGACGTATGCGGCCCTGGCCATGCTCCGGTCCGCCTGGGTGGAACGCTTAGTGCCGGTGCCCGAGGCGCCCTGACCCACCCCGAGCCGGCCCCTCTTTGCCACTTGGGGGGCAGGCGAGGCCACACCCCCGTTTCTGTCGCGCGTCAACCTGTAGCCCGTATGTTGCAGCTTCGCGGTGAGTCGCGAGCCACGGTTCAACACAGACGGAGGTGGTCCAGTGTCACGTAGACGGTCTTGGTCGACGGGAGCATGGGTCCTTGCGGCCCTGAGCATCCCCGCTTTTGCCTTGGCTCAAACGTCGGGAGGTCGGACGTCGGCCACACATCCCAGACCCCTGGGGCTCCAGGGAAGCACAAACGTCGAGATTCTGTCCCACCTGACCCTCGGCGCAAAGTACACGACCGGTGACATCGAGCTCGAACAGGATCCGGAGAGACCGTACGCCTACGTTTCGCGCCTGCGCGAGACCGGGTTCGACATCGTCAATCTCGAGGACCCCGACAACGCCGAGATCATCTACGAATGGCGCATCGAGAACTCGCCGCTCCATCAGGGAAGGGGGGCCGTCGACGGGAAGTACTTCAAGCTCGACGACCGCTACTACTACTTGCAGTCCACCCAGTTCGGGAGCGGCGGTCCGGACTCGGAGGTCGCCGGGGTCGTGTTCGACGTGACCGATCTTCCCGACGTCTCGCGGGTGCGAGAGGTGCGGCGGTTCAGGGTTCCCGACGCGCCGGGGGGCTTCCACAACACCTTCATCTACAAACACTCGGACGGCCGGGTGATCCTCTTCGCGACCTCGAGCGGCACAAAGCTGTACGACCTGGGGAGATTCGTCGCGGGTGCCGACGATCAGGGGTTGATCGGTACGATCGGCGTTCCGGAGAATCCGGGAGACCTGTCGACCGGGTACCATGACCTCTACGCCATGTTCGACCCTTCCACCCAGCAGGACCGCTTCTACGGTGCGGGCGGTGGCGGGTACTATGTTTGGGATATCTCCAGTCCTGAGAACCCCGAGATCCAATTCACGATCACCGGCGTCGCGGGCTTCAACTGGGGACACACCTTCACGCCGACCCCCGACGGTCGCTACGCGATCGGCGAGGCCGAGTGGCAGTATCAGCCTCTGCGTGTTTTCGATCTGGGGCCGGGCAACCAGGCGGCGGCCCGGGGTGAGATGCTCAACATCAACCGCGCCATCGGGGCGTGGACCGCCGACTGGGAGACGGTGGCTCACAACCACGAGGTACGCTGGCCTTATGTGTTCGTCTCGGGCTACGAGACCGGGCTTTCGGTCTTCAACATGATGGACCCCACGAACCCGTACACGGTCGGCTATTACGACATATTCGACGGTCCCCACAACGCGGGAAGCATGGGAAATCCCAGCGGTGGCGGGAACTTCACATGGGGCATCTACGACGGTGCCTGGGGTGTGGACGTCCGCAACCACGACGGGCTCATCGTCATCAGCGATATGACCACGGGCTTCTGGGCGTTCCGCATGGACGGATTCGAGGGCTGGAACGGACACGATTGGGGCATGCCCAACAGCTCGAGCGTACAGGACTACGACAACGGACCCGACGGGGTCCAGAGACCGATTTCCTGACGGGTAGGGGCACTCTGGAGGCATTTTCGCGGCGCTGCCGTGATTCGCACACGATTCACCGGAGTCGAGAGATGACGATCGTATCGCTGGCTCGACGAGCACTGTTCGTCTCCGGGTTGATGCTTGTCACCGCATCCGCGGGTGTCGCTCAGGTGACCGCGATCCGGGCCGGTCGGCTGGTCGACCCCGAGGCGGGCACGATCGCGACCAACCAGATCATCCTGGTCGAGGGAGGAGTCTTCCAGGCCATCGGCTCCAGCGTCGCGATCCCCGGCGGGGCCGAGGTCATCGACCTGTCGGAGCTCACGATCGTTCCGGGTCTTGTGGATGCGCACAACCACCTCGCGCTCACCTACAAGGAGGATCCCGAGAGTAACGTCTATTACCTGACGTACGTTCTGGAGAGCACGGCCCTGCGCGCGATCCAGGCGGCATCGAACGGAATGCAGATGCTGTCGTCGGGCTTCACGATCGTTCGCGACATGGGGAACAACGGGAACTACGCCGACACGGCGCTCCGACAGGCCATCGAGCAGGGGTGGCTTCCGGGGCCGATGATCATCAACTCGGGAATCATCATCGGAGGCATGGGGGGACAATTCTCACCGACTCCCGAGATGGGCGTCGACCGGGACATCGTCTATCCGGAGTACCTGGACGCGGACACGCGGGACGAGATCATCAAGGCGGTCCGAAAGAACGCGCTCTACGGGGCGACCGTCATCAAGATCTGCGTGGACTGCAAGCCGTGGGCGTACTCGGTCGACGACATTCGGCTCTTCATCGAGGAGGCGGCGCAGATCGGGCTCAAGGTGGAGGGTCACGTTCAGACGGTGCGGGGAGCGGACCGGGCCATCGAGGCCGGAATCTGGTCCATCGCCCACGACAGCGGGCTGAACGACGAGATGCACAAGCGGATGGCGGAGAAGGGGATATTCCGCGCCGGGACCGAGACACCCATCACGCTCGTGGGACACACGTCCGAGGCCCGTTACGAGCGGACGCTCGCCCGGCTCAAGAACGCTTATGACAACGGCGTGCCTCTGACCTACTCCACCGACGCGGATTACTACGTACCGGGCATGACCCGAGGCGAAGTCGCCATCGAGTTCATCCGGACGTGGCAGGACGCGGGGATCCCGGACGTCGACATCCTGCGTGCCATGACCGTGACCGGCTACAAGGTGAGCGAGACCGAGGACGAGCGCGGACCCATCAAGGTGGGTTTGGCAGCCGACCTGATCGCCGTGACGGGCAATCCTCTCGAAGACATCGACACACTACGCGACGTTCGCTTCGTGATGAAAGACGGTGTCGTGTTCAAGAAGGACGGCGTCATGACTCCCGAGGACTTCTTCCACGGCGGTCCGGTGAACGGCTGGAGGATCCGCTAACCGACCGACCGCGTTACCCCCGTGCGTGCCAGGCGGCCAGAATTTCCGCCTCCAGCGCGAGCGTGAGCCCGGAGCGTTGCCGGGTCTCCCATTCGTCGGCCCACGTCAGGAACCAATCCAGGGTCTCCTTGGCGCTGACCGCCAGAGACCGGAACCGGAGGCCCGCGGCCACCGAACGCTGACGGCTGATGAGTCCGAATCCGGTGCCGCCCCCGATGCTCATGCCCGGAGGGCCCGGATAGTCGTCGCGCGGAGGCCACCAGAGCGGTAGCTCCCTCCAAGGGTAGACCGTGTGCTCGGCGAGGAAGTCGGCGTCGAGCCAGGTGAATCGGGTCGGCGCGCTCGTCACGGCACGAACGCCGTACAAGAACTCCGCGATGGACAGCTCGGCCTCGGGTCCCACGGCGTTGTACGTACCGAACGTTCTCTCATTCAAGAGATGGACTACAAAGTCCGCCAGATCCCTCGCGTCGATGATCTGAACCGGATCGGTCGGGTCGCCGGGAGCCAGCACTTCGCCGCCTCCGTTGATGCGCTGGAGCCAGTAAGAGAAATGAGTCGAACGATCGCCCGGACCCACGATCCAGGTGGGCCGCACGACGGTCGTTCTCTCGGAGAAGACGGCGCGTACCTCCCGCTCGCATTGGGCCTTGAGGGGCCCGTAGTACGAGCTGACGTCTTCGGTCGTCGGATCCTCGAGGACCGCCGTGGGAGCGTTCTCGTCCATGTCGACGATGTTGTACGTCGCGTAGGGATCCGTGGTCGATATGTACAAGTACTGATCCACCGCGTCCTTGAAGGAGGGCAGAGTCACCCACCGGCAGCCGTTTCCCGGGCGTTCCCGGATGGGCCTCGCGGTGAGCTCCAACGGCAAGTACCTCTATATCCATGTCGCCGGCAACACCATCGACGTGTACGACTCCGAGACGTACGAACATCTGAAGACCGTCGATGTCGGCGGAGACATGAGGGGTTGGGTGTTCCTTCCCGGGACCGACGGCCAGTAGGAGGGTCGCTTCCGGTATCCTCGAGCGGCTGAGGTTCTGATCCGGGACCCGAAGATGGAACAGGATCGTTCCGACCTGAGACGCGTCCTGGCCTACGTCGCTCCATATTGGCGTCGTCTGGTCCTCGTCCTGGTGTTGAGCCTCTCCGGGACCGTCCTGTCGCTCTTCATCCCGTACCTGTCCAAGCTCCTCGTCGATTCCGCGCTCCTGGGGCGCGACCTGAGCGCCCTTGCGCGTATTACGGGGCTCTTCGTCGGCATCACGGCGGCCTCCTTCGTCATTAACGTCGTCAGCGGCTTACGGTATACGCGTGTTTCGGCCGATATCCTGTTCGACATGCGGCTGGAGCTCTACCGGCACCTGCAGCGGTTGTCGCCCCGTTTCTACGCCGGCACGACCTTGGGCGAGATCGTGTCGCGGATCAACAGCGATATAAGCGAGATCCAGCGCGTCGCCTCGGAGACGGCCCTGGCATGGCTCGGGAACGTCATCTTCCTGGTCGGAACGGTGGCCATGCTGCTCTGGCTCGACGCCCGACTCTTCCTGGTGAGCCTGATCACCATGCCCCCGAGCCTGTGGGCGCTGGTCCGTTTTCGCAGGAGGCTCGAGGTGAGCGTTGCCGATCTGCGGCAACGCAGCGCCGACATCGGCACGTTCCTCATCGAGACGCTCCAGGGGATGAAGCTCGTCGTCGCCTCGAACGCCCAGGGGCGCGAGGTGTCGCGCTTCAGCGGGAAGAACGATTCGTTCGTGGATTCTCTCATGTCGATGAGATGGCTGACCTACCTGGCGGGCGGGCTTCCCGGTCTGATCCTCTCGGCCGGCACGGCAATCGTCTTCCTCTATGGCGGATCACGCGTAATCGGCGGAGCGATCTCGTTGGGTACGTTCGTAGCCTTCATGGCGTACCAGATGCGGCTGCTCTCTCCGGTCCAAGGCCTGATGGGTCTGTGGGCCAACTTCGCCACGGCCAAGGTGTCTCTCCGGCGCGTGCACGAGATTATGGATGTAGATCCGGAGGTCGTGGAATCGGAGGCGCCGGTCGCGCTGAACCACCCGAGGGGCGACGTGGCGTTCGAGTCGGTGACGTTTTCGTTCGACCGAGGCGGTCCGGTCCTGGAGGACATCTCCTTCGAAGTGGGCCAGGGTGAAATCCTCGCGATTGTCGGTCCCAGTGGTGGTGGCAAGTCGACCGTCTCGGACCTCCTGGCGCGTCATCTCGATCCCGATGCCGGTCGAATACTCCTCGACGGTCACGATCTCAAGGATCTGTCGCTCGCCGACATCCGGCGCTGCGTCGTTACCGTGGATCAGCAACCCTTCGTGTTCAATACCTCGATCGCGGAGAACATCGCGTACGCACGCCCCGACGCCTCGAAAGATGAGGTTTCGGCGGTCGCCGAGGCGGCCGGGTTGTCCGAGTTCATCGCCCGGCTTCCGGACGGACTCGAAACGACGGTGGGGGATCGCGGGTTGGCGATCTCGGCCGGGGAGCGGCAGCGCATTGCGGTGGCCCGGGCGCTGCTCGCCGATCCGGCGGTGCTCGTGCTCGACGAAGCGACGGCGTCCCTGGACCCGGTCGCCCAGGGTCAGGTCATCCAGGGGTACGAAGCGGTCATGCGGAACCGTACGACCGTGCTCATCACGCATCGTCTGGAGCTGGCCCGACGGGCCGACCGCGTGCTCGTGATCGACGGTGCGCGAATCGTCGCGGAGGGTGCGCCCCAGGCGCTCCAAGATCGTCCAGGGCCCTTCCGTGACCTCTTCGGCTCCGACGCACATGGGGCCGCGACCGTGAGCGGTCGGACTCCCGCGTGAGCGACTCCCCGGCGAGTTCCGCCTGGGAGGCACGGATCTCCCTTGCGCATCCGGCGCTGGTGGGACGCACGGGAAGGGGGGTCGTCGTAGCGGTGATCGACAGCGGTGTGCACGCGGACCATCCCCACGTGGAAGGCGTGATCGGAGGCATCGCGATCGAGGAGGACGGGGAGCGCCACAACGACTACGTGGACCGGCTCGGCCACGGAACCGCGGTCACGGCAGCGATCAAGGAAAAAGCGCCCGACGCGGAGATCCACGCGATCAAGGTGTTCGGGCGTACCCTGTCGACCTCCACGGGTGCGTTGGTACAGGCCATCGACGAGGCCATAGAGCGGGGCGCCCGTCTCGTCAACCTCAGCCTCGGGACCGCCAGGCCCGAGCACGAGCTGACGCTGTGGGCCGCCGTGAACCGAGCACGAGCACGGGGAGCCGTGCTTGTGTCACCGAAGGCACATGAGGGACGCTCTTGGCTGCCGGGGAGCTTGGGGGGAGCGGCCGGCGTGGTGCTGGACTGGGGATGTCCGAGGGATCAACTCCGGGTCGTGCGTGCCGAGGACCAGGAGCCCGTCTTCGTCGCATCCGGACTTCCGCGCCCCATTCCCGGGGTCTCTCCGGAACACAACCTGAAGGGAGTGAGCTTCGCGGCGGCGAACGCCACGGGCATGTTGGCGTGTCTCATGCAGGATCGTCCGGAACTCGAAACCGTGTCCGATATCCTGGTCCTGCTCGAGGATCTCGACTGAGGATCAGGGGCCGCGGTTGTTGCCGCTCGAGATCAAGGTCTTGAGCAGCGACATCGTACTGAGGTCATCCTCGCGTCCCTTGAACAACTTGGCCAGCTCGCGGAACTCGGGAGCCTTGGCGATCTCGGCACCGAAAGTGGGGAGCATCGCCACCAGAGTAGGATCGCACACCTTCATGGTGAGTGCGTTGTCCTGACCATTCGGGGCTCCACGCGTACCGAGCGACTTCCGGATCTTCTGCTTGAGAGTCGGCCCGAGTGCCGTGCCGATCTCCGTGCACTGCTCGGCGGCATCGTCGTTCATAGGGTTCACCTCCGCGTACACCCAGCCGACCAATAGGCCGAGCAGCAGCGACAGCCGTAGGCCGTGGACGGCGGCGGTGCGATTCCGGAAGCGGTCGCGCTTCGAACGCTTGAGATTGTCTCGTTTTGAGTCGAGGGTTTGGCCGGAGTGAGGCGATCTGCGACCACGCCATACGAACGGGACGTCGACCACCGGAAGCGTGGCAGCGTCTTCCCATTGCTTTATGCGAGGATGCATCATGCTACGTCGGAGCTACTCCGGCTCGGGGGGGGTTCACAGGTGTTCGTGTATTTCAAAGATGTCAACGGTCGAGAGATCCGGCAAACACTATTTGGTCAACCGAGGCGCCTTGAGGCTACAGGGTAGCTTCCGGTAGACTTGTGCCCAACCCCATCGCAGCGAAGCCATGCCTCTACAGACGCACCCTCCATCATCAAAGGGCCAGACGCCGCGGGCCCAGCCCCCTGTGCCGTGGGTCGCGCTCGTGGTCGTGTGTGGATTGCTCGTCGCGGCAGTGTGGTTCGTCACGGAGAGTGTTCAGAGCCCGGAGCTCGAATGGTACACGGTGTCGGCCGTGGACCCCCAAGTGGCGGGGGACAGCCTGATCGGCCCACAGGTCTATACGGTGGACGGCAGGCGCAACGAGCTGACGTACTTCGATTTTTCCAGCGGTTCGGTCGTCGCCGGCGAGCCGACCGATCTCGGGTGGGACCTGGCGTTCCGCAGGTTCACGATCCTGGCAAACGGGGGCCCGGGTTTGAGCGGGCAAGGTGGCATCCTGGAACTCGGCGAGGTGCCTATGGACTCCATCACCCTGGTACCCACGGACGGATACGCGACCAACGAGGCCAACGCGGAGATGGCCAATCCGGCCGTCGTGCGGTGGTACACGTACAGCTGGACGAGCCACATCCTGAAGCCCAAGACCAATGTCTACTCAGTGCGGACCGCGGACGGCCGCTACGCCGTGTTCGAGATTCTGAGCTACTACTGCCCAGGGGCGACGGCCGGCTGTGTCACCATCCGTTACCTGTATCAGGGGGCGGGCGGAACAAGCTTCGTACACTGAGCGCCGGTCAGTCGCTGGTGGAAGTGGATCCTTCGAGCGTGAGCTCGGCCTGACAGGTATCCGCCGGATCGATGCAAATATTGTGCCGGTTGGAGAACTGACGCGGCAGGAAGGCCCTGTCCGACCGGGCGGCGAGCTCTTCGGCCGGGGGATCCCACGGCCCATAGCTGACCTATCGTAACCCCACTAGACTAGCTCCATGAACACGGAATTGGATCTGGAAGCCGCCCAGCGAGCGGTTCACGGCTTCGTGACGAAGACGCCCCTGCTTTGGGACTCGGATCTGACGGAACTGGTGGGATCCGACGTCTACCTCAAGCTGGAGAGTCTCCAAGTGACGGGCTCGTTCAAGATCCGTGGAGCGGCCAATCGCATGATGGCACTCACGAAGGAGGAGCGGGCTCGAGGCGTCGTAACCTGTTCAAGTGGAAATCACGGGCGAGCCGTGGCGCACGTTGCGGGCGCAATGGGCGTTCCGGCCACGATCTGCGTCCCGGATTGGGTGGATCCGGTCAAGCATCGAGCCATGGAGGCAGCCGGTGCCGAGGTGGTCCTGTCGGGTGATACCTACGACGAAGCCGACGCCCTGGCGTGGGACCTCGAGCGTGAACGGGGACTCACGTTCGTACACCCCTTCGACGATCCATGGGTACTCGCAGGGCAGGGGACGGTGGGGTTGGAGATTCTCGAGGAGCTTCCCGACGTCTCGGAGGTGCTCGTGGCTCTCTCCGGGGGTGGGTTGGCGGGTGGGATCGCCTACGCCCTCAAACAGACCCGCCCGGATGTTCAGATCACGGCCGTGTCCGCGGACCGCGCGAGCGTGATGCTCTCGAGCCTCCGGGCCGGCCGCCCCATCGAGATGGAGGAAGAGTCGACACTGGCCAGCGCGCTATCCGGCGGGATCGGGCTCGACAATCGGTACACATACAACATCATCCGGCACTACGTCGACCGGCATGTGACGGTACCCGAGGCGGCCATCGCCCACGCCATGAGCTACGCCGCCCGGGAGATGCACCTCGTCGTGGAGGGCGGCGGAGCCGTGACGCTGGCCGCCATACTCAACGGAGCGTGGACTCCCCATCGGGCGGAGGCTCCGGTGGCGGTCGTGATCAGCGGCGGCAACGTCTCGGCCGATCGGTTGCGCGAAGTGACGGAGCCCGCGGGCTGAACCCCACGACCTCCGCGGAGGCTACTTCGTGCGCACCAACCACACTTGAATGTCCGAGCCCAGAGTGCCTCCACCCGCGCCCTCGACCTTGAGGGAGAACTGGGGGGCCGTCGACCCACCTATCAGGAAGTACGCGATGGACGGATCTCGCACCCTCACGTCTTCCGAGAAGGTGCCGTAGGACTTACGAGCAGGCTCGAGCCAGGCTTGGGTATTGAGGCGCGAATCCACGCTGAAGTAGTTCCAACTCGACACCACGTGTCGCGGATCGGACTGGCCGGGGCGATCGTCCATGTAGAACGCGGCCGCCCACTGGGCGAGAAGATCCTCCAAGGTGCCAAAGGGGCCCAGCACATCTCTGAGGTTGTCGAATCCCGCGACGTTGTTGCTGATGATAGCCTGATGTAGCAGGGGCTCGCCTCCGAAGTCGTCCCCGAATTGGTCGGCCGCCCACCGCAGAAATGACCACGTGACACCATACCACAACGGACGACTCCCACACGGATCGTCCTCACCCTCGTCGGTCCACGTGCATTCCTCGGGCGCTCCAGCGACTCGCGGGGTGAACTCCTCGACCTCTCCTCCGGGCCAACCGAAGTAGTAGACGAGGTCGATCCACGGATTCCAGTACCAGGGATAGGATTGCGTCTCATCCAGATCGAAGGCGACGTCCACCGAGAGATTCTGTCCGATGCCGTTGGCGAGGATGGCGTGACCCACGATTTCCTCCGCGAGCGTCGCCTGACCCTCCGCCATGAACGTGGCCATGAACTCGCCGGTCTGCCCGAAACGGTGGCTGAATTGAATGATGTGAGCGAACTCGTGGGTGATGACCACCGGGAGGAAGTCGAACAGACCGTCGGCAACCATCACCTGTCCGAGCATCCCCTCCGGATCTGGAGCCACCGCGTAGAAGAACTCCCCCTCGTTACTCGTGTGGACGTTCTCTTCGCCTCTGGTGAACAAATCACAGGGGTTTACGAAGCCGATGACGGCGGGCCCGTCCCCGTTGTCCATGTTGATCTGCTTCGTGACGACAATGCCGATTCGCCCGTTCCCGTCCTTGTCGTTGGGGACGCCGAAGGAGGCGGTTTCCGTGGAGTAGATGAAGTCGTCGAACAGGTCGGCCATCTCCTGCGACTCCTCGTCGCTGAAGCCCCCGGCCGGGTTCCCGACGTCGACGAACCACATCGACTTGTCGTTCTTGACCCTGAGCTCGGCCGTGACCGTTGCGCTCGCGGGTGCCTCGCAGTCTCGGGAATTGCCCTTCCGCACCCTGAAGTCCAACCGGTCGCCGATCTCCTCGTTTCCGGTGACGATGCCGGGCGGAGCCGCCGGAGTCCCTTGGGCTCGCGAGAGTAGCGCCTGCCTCGTGCCGGCTTCGAGTACCGGTTCCATCATGCGGGAAAGCCTCGCCCTGTGGGCCGTCCGGTGATTCTGCAGAAGCTGGAAACCGGGATTCGCCTGAAGGGCGGGGGATATCGGCGACAATCCGCCTGTCCGTGCCTGGATGGAAGGGGCTGCCCGTGCCGGGGCGGCTTGCTGAGCCGCGGTAGTGACCAGCTGGCCGCTGACCGTGATGTTGCGGATCGCAACGCCCCCTTCGCCGACCGACTGGACCCCGAGGAGGTACTCGGTCACCGACCCGGATGAGGCGAAGTTGAAGCAGTAGGTCGACTGGTTCTGGACGATGATCTGCTCACCGACCGCCAGGCTGAGTGCACCACCCGGAGGACAAAGAGCTTGTGCCGGCGGTGGCGGTGGTGGTGGCGGCGGCGGAGCGGTCGGCGTACCGCCCCCTCCGTCCCCTCCGCCACATGCGGCGAGAAGGAACAGGGAGACCAGCGAGAGAGGGAGATGGGATCTGCGCATGCCTATGAGCCTCCGGAGGTTTCCGAGTGCCATCCCAGGAGCCAAAGGCTCGGCCTACGGCACGTGTTCAAAGTGTACACTGGACGTCCGAGAACGGGCAATCGGGTACAAGAAATAAAAAGACCCACATCGATCGTTCCGGTTCCCGAGCGACTCGCTTCATACGTACGTCGACAACCGTCGCTCGTGTCAGCCAGGACGGTCCGTGCCGCCTCGAAGGGTTGCCGGGCTCGGCAAGAAACGCGCGTGCCCGCCCCCGTCAGAGTGTCAGGAGCCTGGGCACTAGGCGGCAGGGAGGAGGAAGCTCGTACGGGCCACGCCGGACAGCGGGGTTGGCTCTGGATTCACCTCCACGATCACGCCCCCCGCCTGACGGGTCACGAGAGGAAGAGAGGCGGCCGGGTGGACAACGGCGCTCGTCCCCACTACGAGGCAGACGTCCGCGCCCTCGGCCGCCCCGATCGCTGCGCTCAGCGTCGCCTCGTCGAGAGACTCTCCGAACCAGACGACATCCGGCCTGAGAAGGTGCCCGCAGTCCGGGCAACGAGGTAAGGACGCCTCGCTGGCCGTGTCTACCGGACCTCGATGTCCGGCACCGTACCTACAAGCCACGCACCGCACGCGGTAGAGTGAACCGTGTAGCTCAACCGGGAGTGCCGGCCCGGAGGTCGGGTCGGTCCGGTCCGCCGCGGACTCCCGCGGTTGGGCGCCTTGGGTCGAGGCCGTTTCGGGCACGACCGCCTGATGTAAGGCGAGCTCGTGCAGGCCGTCGACGTTCTGAGTTACGATGCGCGACCCGGGATCCCGAAGCGTCAGGCGGGCCAGGGCTTCGTGTGCCGCGTTCGGGCGGCAGGCAGCCACCCGCTGACGTCGCCACGCATACCATTCCCAGACGAGGCGCGGATCCGTCCGAAACGCCTCGGCGGTTGCGAGTCGTTCGGGTCGATGGTTCTTCCAGAGGCCGTCGGGGCCCCTGAACGTGGGAACGCCGGACTCGGCGCTGACTCCGGCGCCCGTGAGCACGAGGGTTCTCTCGGCCGACTGAAGCAGGGCCCGGATTTCCTTGAACGCCGGCTCGGCTCTCCGGTGCGGATCCGAGGGCTCGCGAGCTCATTGAGCGTGTGTCCTTCAACCGCGACCGACGGCCCAGGCCAAGCACCCCCACCCGAGAATCATGGCTACCCCTCCGAGCGGAGTGACCGCGCCGAGCCAGCGTTGTCCGGTGAGCACCAGCACGTAGAGGCTGCCCGAGAAGACCACGATACCCACGACGAAGAGCCACCCCGCAGCCGTCGACGCTCCCGACGGCCAGCGAGAGACGGCCCAGGCGGAGGCAAACAGAGCCAGGGCGTGGTACATCTGGTAACGGACGCCGGTCTCGAAGATGGCCAGATCGGCCGGACTCAAGCGGCCCCGTAGGGCATGAGCGCCGAAAGCACCGAATACCACGGCCACCATGGCCAGGAGTGATCCGATGAGTGCGAATGTGCGTTCCATGAGTTCCTCGGCCATGAGAGTCGAGGGCGCGAGGTCGGGAGCACCGCCCGCCGCACCCACCCGGATGCATTCGCAGGATAGGGTGGCGCGGGGCACTCAGCCAGGATCCTACGGCCCGCTCGTGCGGGTCCTTCGAGGCCTGGTAGCGCACATCAACGTCGACCCGTAAGCTCCCCGCATGCGCGTCACGACCGTCGAGGAATCTCGCCGAATCCGCAGATTCGGTGGTGGGGCCGGAGGCGTGGCTTTGGCGGTCGGCGTCGCCCACGCGCTGAACGACGCGTACGCCTCGTTCCTGCACCCGTTGCTCCCCAGAATCATGGAGAACCTCGGGCTCTCGATCACCATGGCCGCTTCGCTCGTCATGGCCTTGTCCCTGGCCGCTTCCGTCCTGCAACCCCTCGTCGGCTACTGGGCCGACCGTTACGGACGCAAGGCCCTAGTCATCGCCGGCCCACTTCTCTCGGGGGTCTTCCTGTCCCTCATCGGGTTCGCCCCCACTTTCGGCATGCTGCTGGTGCTGCTCGTCATCGGGGGCATGGGGAGCGCGGTCTTCCATCCTCCTGCGGCCGCCATGTCGACCCGGGTCTCGGAGGGGAAGGGGAGTGGCCTGCGGTTGTCTCTGTTCTCTTTCGGGGGCACCATGGGGTACGCTCTTGGGCCCTTGACGGCCGTAGCGCTCGTCTCGATCGCGGGCATGAGGGGCCTGTGGATGGCGATGTTGCCCGTACTCGTGGCGTCGGCGGTTCTCCTTCGCGTCCTCCCACCCGACCGTCCGCATCCATCGGCGGCGCCTCCTCCGTCACCCGGCGAGGTATTGCGAAGCCTCAAGGGGCCCCTCGGGGTCATCTTCGGCATCTCCGCCCTTGCAGCCTTCGTGCAGCGTGTCTTCCTGACCATGTCGCCCATCATCGCGGCCGATGCCGGCGTCTCGGAGGCCATGGGGGCGGTCACGCTGAGCATCTACCTGGGGTCCCAGGGGGCAGGGACGATCACCGGTGGCATGCTCAGCGATCGGGTCGATCGCGTGCATCTCCTTGCCTCGATCACCGCCCTGGCCGTGCCGGTTCACATGGTGGCCATCTGGCTGCCGGCGGCATCTCCTTTGGCCCTCCTCTTTGCGGGGGCCTCGGGATTCCTCAATATGGCCCTCCTGCCGCCGATTGTCGTGATGGCTCAGGAGATCGTCCCCGAGAGCACGGCGGTAGGCTCGGGGATCGTGATGGGCCTGGCGTGGGCCACCGGTTCGGTCGCCGTTCTCGGGACAGGGATCCTCGGCGATTTGATGGACGCCCGTGCTGCGGCACTGATTTCGATCCCGGTGTTGTTCGTTGGTACCCTGTTGGCGTTCCATCCAGCCCTCCGGAATCACCGGTGGGCCCACAGCGCTTAGAAAGACAAGCATGCCACTAAAGGTGATCCCGCGGCGAGATCGAAAGCTGAACAGGTTGATCAAGGCGGCCATACCTCGGGTCTACCGGAAGGGACAGGCCATCTTCTCTCGCGACGAGCAGGCGGATGAGGTCTTTCTCGTTCAGGAAGGTCACGTACGACTCACCCTTCCACGCACGGGAGAAGAGACCGAGCGCACCGTCGCTGTGGTCGGCCCGTGGGAGATGTTCGGCGAGGAGGCGGTCACGACCGATGTGCCGCGCCGCTATGCCGCCGTTGCGGGCTCACCGTGCGTCGTTCTGGCCCTGAGTGGCGTGGGCGTGTTCAGGGCCCTCAGGGGGTCTCCCAAGACCCTCGGGACCATCCTGTCGACCTACGACCGTGACCTGAGGGAAGCACGCCGGATCGCTGGTTCGTCCGGATCCTCGTCCAGAGCGCGGATCGCCGACGTCCTGCTGGACCTGGCATACCGGCTGGGGGACGACGACGGACGACGGATCCGTTTGGAGCACTGGTTCACGCATCAGGAGTTGGCCGACCTCGCTGGAGCGCACCGATCGACGGTCACGACCGCCATCAACGATTGGATCTACGACGGCGTGCTACGGCAACGGCCCCGGTCGTTGATCGTTGCCAAGCCGGGTACCTTGCGTAGCGCCGGCTCCGAGGCGTCACGACGGCGGCCGCGAAAGCGACGGTAGAAGGTCAAACTGACCCACTACCCGAGCGGTCGACCCGTTGACCACCATTTCGGCCAACGGTAGGTTTTTCAGTCCTTTAGCGGAATTCCCAACAGGTCGGGTCAACCAGATGTCGAAGCGCCACCACCCCGCGTCCCGGCGTCAGCCGCACACGCCCGAGCAGCAAGACGACGCCTTCGTCGCCGGCGTCATGGACCTGTCTCGCTGGGCGACCATAAACCGTCAGTTTCTGGTGCTCAGCGGGGTCGTGTTGGCCCTGCTCATCTCAGGTGCCGTGTACTACGTCAACTTCCAGCGCTCCGTGGCCACTCAGGCCATGAACCAGTTGGAGTCGATCCACCAGTCGATATCGATCTCGGCCTATGAGGACGCCAAGGCCCAACTGGGCACGTTCCTCGAGCGCTTCGCGGGGACGAATGAAGCGCGCGAGGCGGTGGTCTTACTGGGGCGGCTCCATCTGGAAGCCGGTGACGCCGCGGTGGCGATCAGTGTGCTCGAGCGCGGAAACCTGTCCTTGAGAGACGCCCTCGGAGTCCAGGGTAACTCACTCTTGGCTCGGGCGTACGAGGACCGCGGACGCTGGTCGGACGCAGAGGCTTTGTATCTTCGCATCGCCGACGCGGCCAATCTGGATTTTCAGATTCGTGACGCACTCGCCAGCGCGGCGCGTGCCCGCCATCGCCAGCAGAACATGCTGGGCGCCGCGGAACTCTACGAGCGAATCCTGGCCACCTTCGAGCCCGACGACCCGGCGCGCGGGATCTATGAACTCCGGCTTGCCGAGATGCGCGGGGTCGCTGAGGGGTTGGGCTAAGGCCTCCACGGCGTTCGACGAGGGCCGAATCAGCCTTGATTGTCGGGAATCCGCCCGTTAGCTGACAGCTTGAAGCAAGCTGCAGTACCAGGACGGGAACTATGAGTGACCTCTCTGTTCCGCGAGTCGGAGGAATCCTCAGCGCCGACATCGCGGTACCCGAACACGAACATGAAGTGCGGTTCTACTCACGTGTCCTTAGTACCGGTGAGAATCCGCTTTGGCGCGAGGACCTGATGAACAACCGCGGCACGCCAATCATCGGCTTGGGCGCGCGCAGCGCGGAGTATGCTCACCTTCCGCTCCAGTGGATGCCGCACATTCAGGTCGCCGATGTCGCGGCCAGTTTGGAGCGTGCACTCGATCTACGCGGGAGTGAGCTCATACATGCCAAGAGCGACGATGGAAAGAGCCAGTGGGCGGTACTGCTCGATCCCAATGGGGCGGCGTTCGGGATCATCCCAGTAATCTCTGCGGAAGCGATCCCCCAAACTGAGGGCGACGCATCGCGCGAAGCCGTGGCGAGTGTGGGTTGCATCTCCTGGGTCGACCTGACGGTCTCCGACGCCTCGGCAACCCGTGATTTCTATCGACAAGTCGTTGGCTGGTCGGTGCAGGACGTCGAAATGGAGGACGCAAGCGGGCGCTACGCCGACTACAACATGTTCGGCGATGATGGGAGTCCGGCTGCGGGAGTCTGTCATGCGCGTGGCGCGAACCTGGGTCTGCCGCATGTTTGGATGATCTACCTTCCCGTTGGCGACGTCGCCGAGAGTCTCCGTCGCGTCCGGGAGGGAGGGGGAAAGATCATCAAGGTGACACGGGGGACCGATGGGGAGTATACATGTGCGGTGGTTCAGGATCCGGTCGGGGCGTGCCTGGCGTTGGTGCCGGGATAGAGAAGGTGCAGCGGCCTAGCAAGGGGTTGCCGCTGTCGGCCGGTTTGGTCCCTCTACGCGCAATGGAAGGTCATCGTGCGGCCCCAGGAATTCGATCCGTTAGTCAGACCCCGGTGTCTCGGATAGGAGAGACCGGCTCGACCGAGTCAGGCCCGAGATTGAGGGTCATATGTATATGACTGCCGAGTGGCTTCGTCAGTGGGAGAGGAGGTTGAGGCTCGTGGGGGCCTGGTGCCTGGAGATCCGGCTCAGGCGACGCCGTCAGCTAACACCTATCAGGCCCCCCTTGGTCAAGAGCACGTGCTCCCCCCGGCCGCGATGCAGAGCATCGCGGCGAGCGAGCATTCAGCCGAGTCCTCGAGACTCTGACTTGGTTTCAGATTGCGGGGTGCGAGGCGGTAGAGCCCTGCACCAAACACCTATTGAGGGTCGTCCGGCGTAGAGACGCCGATGCACGACGGGGCCTGAGCCTCTCGTGCGCCCTAGAAACAGATCTGTGCCCTCGTACCGGCCGATTCAAAGAGACGGGCTCCGCCGAGACGAACGCCCTCGGCGGTCCAGTTATGTACGGGCTCGGGTGAGGAGCAGAGCTGCGAACGAGGAACCGGTATGTGTGTGGAGGAAGAGGAGGTGTCCAATCACGGGGAACGGCTACCGACCAGCGTGGCCGGCTCGAGTTATACGAACGGCTCACCCCCTCCCCTCCGATAGCGATCAGTTCATGAATCGATCCATGTCGAAGGCTGCGCTCCGCCGCAGCATGAAGTAGGACGCCCGTCCGAGCCGGGCGGCGAGGATGCTGAGGGCTTTGCCCCTTCCGTGCTTGGAGCGAAGGCGGTTGATGAGGCGTTGTCCTGGCGGGTTCTTCTGAAGGAAGAGGACGGCGGCCTCCGAGTACGCCCACTTGAGATGGGCATTGCCGATCTTGGCGCCCGAGGTGCCCATGACCTTCCCAGCCGAAGACTTCTGGCTCTTCACGAGCCGGGCGTAGGAGAGGAAGTCCCCGACGCGGGGGAAGCGAGTGATGTCGTGGAGTTCGTAGAGCAGCGTGAGTGCGAGGATGCGCCCGACGCCGGGGATCGTCTGCAGACGCTCGTAGTTTTCGGGATCGTCGATCTTCGCTCGCTCGCGGATGGTGCCCTCGAGGGATCGGATGATGTCGTCGAGCTGGGTAGCCATAGCGAGGTCGGCCTCGACGTTGGCGCGTACGATGGGATCCGGGATCGCCTCAGCGAGACCATCTCGGTTGCGCGGGTGATGGAACTTGCCCGAAGGTGCGGGCAGGTTGAGCTGATGGAAGGTGATACGGATGTGGGTGAAGAGCTCACTGCGTCGCCGGACGAAGAAGAGACGGCGGCGAAGCAGATCGCGGGTGGCCCGCATCCCGCGGGGATAGACGTAGGCCGTGGGAAACGCCCCGCTGCGCAGGAGCACGGCGATCTTGTGGGCGTCGACCTTGTCGTTCTTGGCCTTGCCGCCGTGGATGGCCTTCATGTACAGCGCGTGGCCCAGCACGAAGGGGATCTCCTCATGGGCGCACAGGTCGGCGAGCCAGTACCAGCGGAAGATGCACTCGGCGCCGACGACGAGTCCCTCGCGGTAGGGCTCGATCGCGCTCAGGAAGCGGTCGGGTTCGCAGCGCAGGTTGCGGTGAAGGAGCACTTTGCCGGTCTCGTGCTCCAGGACGCAGAGGTACATGGTGCGAGCGTGGAGATCGATCCCGCAGTAGTATCGATGTTGACCCGTGTAGAAGCGCATTGAGGTCCCCTCCTGGGTTCGATGAATGGGTTGGCACTCTCATCGTTCCTCTTCAGGTTCGAGAGGTCCAGGAGGGGCCTGCATCAGTATCACTGGGCCTCCGGCTCGGGCCGCTATAGGCGGCCCTCGACCCAACCGGCCCGTGCGGGCGGGCTTTGGTCAACCCAAGTGGCTTCCCGCGACGTTCGTTACGTAGGACACGTTGTGGTGGGCCGGTTCGGAGGCCCTGAACGTTGATATGGAAGGGCCTGTCAAGATTGTCGAAAAGCTGAAGTAGGGAGCCCGGGGCGTCTTCGACGATGAATCCTGCTGATATTCGATGGTTGGACCCTGAGGGTCCAGAGCATCAGGAGACGGATTCGTCGGGAGCTGGCCGGAGTCTATACGCGGGGATTGGGCGTGAGCCGGACCCCGTAACGTTTCGAGGCGTTCTCCTGTCGTGCCCCGGGACTCCTCGATCTCGCGTGTATGTCAGGCGGCGGCGTTCACCTCCTGGAGTCTGGAGACGTCGACATCGCGCAGTACGGCCCAGAGGAATCTGACCATCTCGCGAGCGACCGCAGTGGCGGCGACCTGGTTGGGCTTTCGGGCAGCGAGGCGATGGAAGAGCGAGTAGAGGCGGTGCTGACACTTCCAGGCGTGGCGGATGACGGTGGGGTCCTGGCCCTTCTGGCGCTGACGCAGAGGGGCGCCCACTGCGGGTCGCTTTCGATAATGCCAGGCGGACTGGATGAGAACGTGACGCACGCGCGTGTTGCCGGCCTTGGTGATCCCGCCGAGGCGACGGCGGTCACCTGACGAGTACTCGCCGGGGACGAGGCCGACATAGGCCATGAGCTGGCGGGGGCTCTCGAAGCGGCGGACATCGCCGAGCTCGGTTGCGATGACCATCGCGGCCTGGGTCTTGAAGCCACGGAAGCAACAGAGGCGATCGACGACGGGCTTGTAGCGGGGCGTGAGGGCGAGTGCGCTGATGCGGCGGTCGAGGTCGTCTCTGCGTTGAAGCTTGTACTCGAGTAGGTCGAGGTACTCGGAGAGCACCACGCGGTCCTCGTCGACGAGGGTGCCGGGCTGGAGCACCTGCCGGATCCAGTTGAGGTGCCGCACGGTCCAGTGCGTGCCTTCTCGATACACGAAGCCACGCCGGCGCATGAACTTGAGGATGTAGTGGCGCGACTTCACGATCTCGCGCTGGAAGGTCTCACGACAGCGAACCAGGTCTCGGACGCGCTCGTCGGTCTCGGTCGGGATGTGGATCAGAACGAGGCGGTCGTCACGGAAGTCACGTGCGATCTTGATGGCGTCGCGGCGGTCGGTCTTGCGGTGTTCTCCCGGTCGGCGCGGGATCAGCGAGGGCGCGGCGAGATGGCACTCGACGCCCCACTGCGTCAGCGAACGTTGCAGGACGTAGCCGGCCCCGGAAGCCTCGTAGCAGGCGCGGGCTGAGCCTTCGGCCTGCAAGCGCTCGAAGTAGCGGCGGATCTTACGGAGATCGTAGGGCAGGCGATCGACGCGCCGGGGCTCGGGATCACGATCCCGGAAGACGGCCGCGGTGATGGAATCCTTGTGGACGTCAAGGCCGACCCAGAAGATTGGGGCACAATGGGACGAGGACATAGGGCTGGTCTCCTGTCGGTTGCGGCCTTTGGCCGCATGTGGCGCTGGTGTTGCCTCTCACAGCGACGCTAATCCACGTCATCCGCGGGAGGCCAGCCCTTCCATTGTGTCTATCGGACATGCCTCAGGATGACTTGGACTGTCTCAGAAGGATGCCTTGGCCGCCGCGTGGTTTTCTTGGGAAGACGAGTTCACGAATGGAGGTACGCATGGCCAGGTTCGCGCGGATATTCCCCTTCGGGCTCGCTCTTTGCTGCCTCTTGTCTGGACCAGTTGGCGCACAGGAGCCAGCCGGATCGCCCTTGCGATCGGATAGTACCGCCGTCTCCTCCGGGTCGGATGAGGAACAGATTTCTGGAATGAAGTCGGGCACGACAGCGCTCTTGTGGTCGGTCCTTGGCACGGCTGTGCCCGCAGTGGCAGGCAGCTACGATGTGTACCGCGCGGGATCAAGTGATTCGAACGTGCCAGGAATCGTGCTCGTTGGAGCTCTCCTGATTGGTCCATCATTGGGTCACTTCTATGCAGCTCGCCCCGGCCGCGCGCTTCTTGGCATCGGGATTCGTGCGCTGACTGCGACGGCGGGAGCTGCGGCCTACTTCTTCTTTAATGGAATCGACGACAGCGCCGGGGCGCACTCAAATCCTGAGCTAGGTCAGGCGCTGGGTGCTGTCGGCATTGTTCTCGGGGGAGCGTCCTTGGCTTGGGACATTCTCCGGGCTCCGGACTCCGCCCGTATTCACAACGAACAAGTACGTCAGGGTCAGACGGCCATAGGCATCGCTCCGTCAATTGGCGCGGCCGGTCTCGGGCTCCGCGTCGAAGTCACCTTTTGAGGCCACAACAAGCGCGAGTGATTCGCCCGTCGCGGCCGATACAGTCGGCACCTTGGGGCGGCGTACGCAATCAGGAACGTCCAGGATGGCGCATAGCACTGTCGGCGATCGATGGCCTATATTGGGCGCTGCGATCGTCGGGGTCTCGGACGGACGGTGACCCTGCTGGCGGTCGAGTGCAAAGGCCCAGGGCGCAGGTGCCGGAGCGTCCTTCGGTGGCTGCAATTCGGCAGGTGTGGGTGGTCAGGCTTTCTGGGACGGGGTGGTGTCTCCCTTCAACGAGGCTCCTATGATCAGCGAAGTCCGTCTCAGCCGAGAGATGCGGCTGCTCGATGTGACCATGATCGGCGTCGGCGCGATGATCGGGGCCGGCATCTTCGTGCTCACGGGCATCGCGGCAGGCGTCGCCGGCCCCGCGCTCATGATCGTTTTCCTCCTCAACGGTCTCGTTGCGTTCCTGACCGCGGCAGCCTACGCGGAGCTGGGAAGTGCGATTCACGGAGCCGGTGGCGGATATCTGTGGATCAAGGCGTCCTTGCCCGATCCCAGCGGATTCCTGGCGGGGTGGATGGATTGGTTCGCCCACGCCGTCGCCTGCTCGCTCTACGCCCTGGGCTTCGGCGCCTACTTCACCGAAGTCCTTCACCTGATTGGCATCGGCGACATTGACACACCGCTTCTCGATCAGGAGGTATGGCTGGCGGTCATTGCGTGTGCCGTCTTCGCCGTCATCAACTATCGCGGCGCGTCGGAGGCCGGCAAGGCAGGAAACTTCATTACGATCGGCAAGGTCGCGATCATCGGAGTCTTCATCGCTTCGGGACTCTGGGTGATGGTGCAGAGACCCGACTGGCAGGGATCTTTCGATCCGTTCTTCATGAAGGGATGGGGCGGGATATTCGCCGCTATGGGCCTGACGTTCATCGCGTTCGAAGGGTACGAGATCATCGCCCAGACGAGCGAAGAGGTTGTGGACCCCAAGAAGAACATCCCCAGGGCTGTCTTTCTGTCGCTTATTATCGTGATTCCGATCTACCTGCTGGTGGCGATCGTGGCGATCGGCGCGGTCGTGCCCCCGGCGGGTGTCGCCGTGACCGATTACCTGGCGCAGGGGGGCGAGACTGCCCTCGTCACGGCGGCTGACCAATTTTTCGTCGGAGGCGGAATCTTGATCCTGGTGGGAGGACTTCTCTCAACCGTGTCGGCCCTCAACGCCACGATCTACTCGTCCTCCCGGGTAGCGTTCGCGATGGCGCGGGACGCGAGCCTTCCACAGGTCATCGCCGACGTGCATCCGACCCGTGGAACACCGCACTACGCGATCCTGTTCTCGACCGTTCTCATCGTCGGCATGGCCGCCGCGCTCCCGATCGCAGACGTCGCGGCCGCAGCGAGCGTCATGTTCCTCCTCCTCTTCGGGGGAGTGAACATTGCCCTCATTCGGCTGCGTAAGCTCCGGCCCGATTTGGATCGCGGGTACCGTGTACCGTTCGTGCCGTTCACCCCCATCGTTGCCGTGGCCGCGATGCTGTTCATCGCTGTGTACATGTTCGTCGGTTATCCGCTCGCGTGGCTCGCGGCCGGCGGCTGGATTGCAGCGGGCTTCGTCTTCTACTACGGATACAGCGGCTCGCGGGAGGCGGCCCAGAGCGAGCATCTCGTGTGGATGGAGCGGCTGGAGCGAAAGCAGTACCGCGTGTTGGTGGCCATCTCGAACCCGGCCACGGTCGAGTCCCTGATGTCCGTGGCGGTGGCGGTCGCCCAGAAGCACGCCGGTGAGATCGTCGTCACGAGCGTCGTCGAAGTGCCGGAGGGTGAGTCCCTGTTCAGCGGTCGCCGGCGAACGAGGGAGCTCGAGCCCGTACTGGAGATGGGCGTCGAGTATGCCACGGCGCACGGAATCAACTCGACCTCGGTCGTCAAGATCGGTCGTCGGACGAGCGAGAGCATCGTCCAAACCGCGCGTGAAGAGGCCTGCAACATGGTGATCTTGGGGCAGCCGAGCGGCAAGACCCTCGTAGAGCGGCTCGTGTCCTCGATCGGAGAGCGAGTGTTGCAGGGAGCCCCGTGTCAGGTGGCCGTTGTTTATGGATCCATGACTCGCCGTCGGCTCACGGGCGTGGTCGTTCCCGTCACCACCGGCCAAAACTCACAGCTGGCGTCCGAGTTGACGCCCGCCATGACGGATTGGATCGGAGGTGCGGCGCGCTTCGTCACGGTCGTGCCGGACAGCCTAGATGATGCGACCGCGAAGAAGGCGGTCGAGATCGCCACGGACACAATGGGCGCTTCAGGTCTCACAGAGAGTTTGGAGGTGTTGGAGGGTACGGACGCCGGTAGGCTGCTTCTTTCCGACGTGCGGCCCGACGAATTGGTCCTCATAGGTGCGCCCAGCTCCGGACCGATTTCACCGATGTTCGGAGAGACTGTGCCTGGACTCTTGGCTGCCCGCGGCCCAGGCCCCGTCGTGATCGTCCGCAACGTCGAGCCGAGGCAGGCACACCGCTTCCGGCGTTTCTTCTTCGATTGAGGTAGACTGACATGCAACTGCAGACCGATAGAAGCCTCGACCAGTTCGCGCAGCAGGTCTTGAACTACATGCCGACGCTCCTCGCGGGGATCGTCCTTCTGGTCGCTGGTGCGGTTGCCGGCTGGCTCATTAAGCGGGCAGTCATCCGCGTGCTCGTGCTGCTTCGGCTCGATCGGTTGGGTGGAGGTCGATCCGCATGGCGGAGCGTCATCGGCAAGGGCGACGTCCGCGCCGCCCTCTACGACGGGGCCGGCACGATCGCGGGTATCGTGTTGTTCCTCGTGTTCCTCGACAACGCCCTGCAGATCTGGGGCTTGACCGTGCTCGCGCGGGTGATCGACGAAGTCATTTTTTATCTGCCCACCTTGGCACTAGCCGTGTTGATCACGTGGGTCGGGATCACGTTGTCGAACGTACTAGCAGGGCGCGTGGAATCTCTCCTCGAGCAGGAGGGGATTCCACGCACGGCCCTCCTCGTCGGACTGGCGAAAGCGGCCTTCCTGTCGGTGGTCGCGGCGCTCGCCATGTGGCAATTGAACTTCGCCCGGGAAATCGTCATGGCCGCATTCTTGATCGGCTTCGGCGCCGTCGGCGTGGCTTTCGCCCTCGGCGTCGGCATCGGGTCGGCTCGTGCCATCCAGGAAGCGCTGTCGTCCATGATCTCCTCTCGGACCGAGAAGTGAGCGGCTGAGCGAGTAGGAATCCATCGTGGCCAACAGGCCCCCGGATTCCTCTACGGCTGCGGACCCCGCGCCACCGCGCGGGACGGTGGAGGTCGAGCTCGTTCAGAGCCTCGGACTCCTCGAGGCTTGGACCATCGGGGTAGGCACGATGACGAGATCGACGGCTTGGGAGGCAACATGATTATCGTTTCGGGTCGACTGTTCTTACGGGAGGGCTCGCGTGACGCCTTCTTGGAGGCTCCGCTAACGGACATGACTCAGGCCCGCAAGACACACGGCTGCCGAGACTTCGTTGTCGCGGGGGATCCAATCGATCCGGACCGGGTCCACGTTTACGAGGAGTGGGAATCAGAGGAGAGCCTACTCGCATTCCGCGGGGAAGGCCCCAGCGACGACCTCTTGTCCTGCATCGTCGGCGCCGAAGTGCATCGACACATGGTGTCGTCTTCGGCGCCGCCCTAGGCAGCGCACTCTCGTTGTGCGTGCTTGTCGATGAACGACGGCGACGAACGTCACGGAGTCCAACGCTGGGACGCCGACGAGTAGGTTTTTCACGCGATTCTGCGTTAGTTCGTATAATATATATTATGTTAAGTACCTTACGAGCCCGACCCACGCTCCCCACTGCCCCACCGGTCATTCAGGGCCTCAACACCCCTCCTAAAGTCCCGGATCGCGCGCCGGTGGGTCGAGCGCAACCACCTCCACACGGGCGGTCCCACTGGTCATAATGTCCAGCTTCTGGGCCGCGACGAACGACAGATCGATGATCCTGCCGTCGATGAACGGGCCGCGGTCGTTCACGCGCACGACCACGCTGCGTCCGTTCCCGAGGTTGGTCACCCGAACGTAGGTGGGCAGCGGCAAGGTCTTATGAGCCGCCGTCATCCGGTACATGTCGTACGGCTGCCCCGACGAGGTTCGCCGACCGTGGAAGTCTCGCCCATACCATGACGCCATCCCGACCTCACGATATCCCTTGCTCGTCTCCAGCACGCGATATTCCTCGCCATCTTGCTCGTATGATTCGGGATTCCCGCTTCGGGTCTTTACCTCGGGTCTGGGGACCGCGTCGGGCACGTCCGCCCCCGAAGCACCGGCCCTGCCGCCCGGACTCGGCCCTGCCGGAGCCGACCCCACGAGCGTACACCCGTGAAGAACCGCGGCGAGGACGGCGGCGGCCAGACGTCGGCGCGTCCCCGGACGCTTAACGGCTGAAGACATCGGCGATCCTGGGCACCATGTTGCGGATCGGCCCGCCCGTCAGGTTTGCCATAACCCGTTTCAGAGCCACCTGTTACCGCCTGTGATGTCAACAACTGTGAGAGGGTGCCTTCTTCTAGGAAACCGGGCTCGATATGGGCCGTCCCGAAGCGAATTAGGTCCTCGGGAGCCGAGAGGAACCGCCTGGGCCGCGGTCAACACCAGCAGCAACTGCCCCACGGTGGCGGGGCCGCCCAGTGATCTCAGGATGGCACGCAATGCGTTCATCACTTCCCGTCTCAGAGAACGAACAAGCTTGGGTCCGTCAGCGACGGCCGTCGATCCGCCGGACCTCACCGGCTCAAGGTGCCACCATCACGGCTTCCGAGCCAGCACCCCGATTCGGCGCCTCAACACGGGGATCCACGGCAGGAGCGCCCGCTCGAGCGAACGGAATCCCGGAAGGTGAGATTCCGCGTAGTAGGCCTTCTCCACCAGAAAGCCCTCCCGCGTGAGCATGTCCTTCAGCGTCTCCATCGACTTGTAGTCCACGTGGCTCACATCCCGCTTGATCATCAGGTTGCGCGCCTTCAGCATCTCCAGAATGTGGCCGCGGTGAGGCGTCCAGATGCTGAGGCGCCCTCCCTTCTTCAGGAGTCGAAAGGCCTCCGCGATCACGGATTGGCTGTCGTCGGCGTAGAGATGCTCCATCAAGTCGGCCGCGATGATGAGATGGAAGCTCTCCGCCTCGAGGCCCGTGTCCCTCGCGTCCGCACAGATGAACGACACGTTGTCGAGACCGGAGTCCTCGAGCCGAGACTCACACAGGTCCACGCTCTTCTGGCTGAAATCCAGGCCCACCATCTCCCGAACGCGGTGCGCCAACGCCCAGCAGAACGTGCCCCATCCACAGCCGAGGTCCAGAACGCGCTCGCCCCTTCCCGGCTCGTAGAGCTCGAGCACCTTGTCGACGCGGTACCGCTGAAAGGGGCTCGCGAGGTCTCGCAGGTGTCCGGTACCCTCTTCGAAGTAGTCGGACCGGTCGTAGAAGTCCCGTCCGATGCGATCGTCGCTCACGGCGTCATTAGGCCCAAGAGGGCCTCCTCTATTCGTTTCGTCGCCTCGGGGAGGGCGGCCTCACGGCGGGCCCGGTCGTCATGCTTCCCGAAGTGGATGGGCTCACCGTACCGAATGGTCACTGGAGGGCGACCCGGACCGACCCTAAGCCACCGCATCCCGCCCCACCTCGGCCACGCCTCGTATGTGCCGACGATCCCACAGGGGATCACCGGGACTCCGGCCTTGAGGAGGAGGCGCATCGCTCCTGGGCGGAACGGTTGGAGCTTAGCATCCCATGATCGCTCTCCCTCGGGGAAGACCCCCACGGCCTTACCCTCGTCGAGATACCGGAGCGCCATGCGCACGGCCTGTGGATCCACTTGATAGCGGCGTGTCGGAAACGCGCCGACCCTCGGCCCAATCCAGCGCATAATGCGGTTTCGGAAGGCCGAACTCTTAGTCATGGTGAAGAGGAGCCTCGAGCAAGACGTGTGGACCAGCAACGGGTCGAGGTTGCTCTGGTGGTTCATCACGATCAGGAACGCCCCTTTGGCCGGTATGTGCTCCGTTCCCTCGAACCGGAGTTTCATGAGGGTCCGGAAGTAGACCCCGGCGATCGCGCGGGCCGTACGATAGAGAATCACGATCGGGCTCTCGTGATGATCTGCGGCTTAAACTCCAGGACTTCGCGGTCGCGGGCCTCGTAGAACCGACGCAGCGCGACCTTCATGAGATCGTCCCACCGTTTCGGTGAGTCGTCCGGGAATTCCATCTGATGGAGCCCGGAGTCGCGAACGTTGAGCTGAATGGCATTCGAGCTGATCTGAACGGCCATTATGCTCTCCAGGCCCCAAACCAGTGGCTCCCGTCCAGGTGAGGTGACCGTCACGCCCCTTCCGTCGAGCCGGAGGATCGCTTCTCTGCGGTCCCTGAGACGTTCGAAGAAACCCAGGACCCTCCCCTTCCACCAAACCGCGTCATGCCGATTCCCGCAGGACGCGACCACGCGGGCCTCGTGGTAGACCGTCCCCTCGGGTACCGGGGCCCCAGGGATGGGGGTTTCACCGCTCAGGCGGTCCAGGGCGTCCATGAGGGCGCCTACTCTCGCCGCTTCCACCTGCCCGTCCGAGGATCGAAGCAGAATAACGCCGCCCCTTCCCTGCTCGAACGTCGCTCCACACGAGTCGCATCGAGCTCCCCGGGACGTGGCGGTGGTCGGGTCGTGGCCGCATCGGGGGCATCGGTAGAGCAAGTGATGGATAGGCATCGAGTTGCCGGCTACAGTCGACCGAAGATCTGGAGCAGACGGAGTTTCCAGACCTTCCACACCGCCTCGATGACAATCTTCTTCGACATCTTCGATTCGCCCGAATCGCGCTCGGCGAAGATGATCGGGATCTCCGTCAGCGAAAAGCCACGACGCCAGGCCCGGAGCTTCAACTCGATCTGGAAGGTATATCCGTTCGATTCGATGCGATCAAAGTCCAGAGCCTCCAAGACCTCTCGCCGCCAACAGTTGAAACCCCCGGTAGCGTCACGCACGGGAAGTCCGGTCACGACACGGGCGTATCGACTGCCGAAGTAGCTGATGAGCAACCGGCTCATCGGCCAGTTGATCACCGTCACGCGTCCTCCCACATAGCGGGACCCGAGGACCACGTCGAACTCACTCGCCTTCTCGATGAACTCGGGCAAGGCGTCCGGGTCATGCGAAAAGTCTGCGTCCATCTCGATGATGAGGGCAAAGCCCCGTTCGAGACCCCATTGGAAGCCCTCCAGGTAGGCTCGCCCCAGTCCCTGTTTGCCCGACCGGTGAAGGACATGCACACGATCCAACTCCTCGGCGAGATCGTCGGCCAAGTCACCCGTTCCGTCGGGTGAGTTGTCGTCGACGACCAACACCTCGATCCTGGGGTGCTGATTCAGGACGAGCGGCACGATCCGAAGCAGGTTGTCCGCCTCGTTGAACGTGGGGATGACCACGAGGTACTTTGCGGTCTGGTCGGTCACCTTGGGGGCTGTCCGGGGCTGGAGGATCGAGCGTACATCGTGGAAAAAAGGGCTGCCGGCACGAGCTCCACCGCAGTCGTCCACACGCGCGCCACCAGGGCGACGACGAGCGCCGCCTCTCCGCTCATGGTCGGCTGCAACAACGCGACCAAGAACCCCTCACGTATGCCGGCCCCTGCGGGAGCGAACACGGCCAGATATCCAGCGACATAGGCGGCCGCGAACGCCGGGCCGATCTGCATGAACGTCTGCCATTCGCCGAAGCTGAGGTAAAGTAACCAAAATGCCGTCGCGTAGACCCCCCAATTGAGCACGTACAAGGCGAGCCACCGGAGCCCAGTGTTGCCTGCGTCCGGTGGGCTCACCGGCGCGATCGTGCGGGTCAAACGAAACCACACTCCAATGACGCGCCGGAAGAGAGGCGGCACGGTGACGACCGCGATGATGGCCACCGCAATGCCGATGCCTCCGACCAGGCCGCCCCAGCCGAATCGCCGCCAGACCTCATTGGGTCCGAACAGAGTTCCGATACCGAGCAGAGAAGCCGCCAGCAGCGCCATACCCTGCCCCAGAACCGCCGCCCCGGTGGCGACGCTGCCCGAAACTCCGTGGCCCTTGGCCAGGTACGCCAGGCCGGCGATCTGCCAGACCTTGCCCGGTACGTATCTCCCGAGGTTGGCGACCATGAAGAGGCGCATCGCCGTAGTGGCGGGAAGGGTCGGCCCTCCGAGATCGCGGACGATCCGCCCCCACAGCACTGCCGAGAAGAGGTATCCCAGAAGGAGCACCACGCACGAAAGCGCCAGGATGAACGGGTTGGGCCTCCATTCGGTCGGGTCCACGGCTCCGAGGGCCGTCAGGTCCACACCCACGCGCTCCAAGATGAACCACGTGACGACCACCGTGAGAGCCAACTGAGCGAGGCGGACACCGACCTTCTTCACGCGGAGTCGTCTGCCGCCCGGGTGCGGCTGCGAATCCACTGCCCAAGAGGCAGCAGCAGGACCAACACCAGACTCAGGATCGTGAGCCGGAGACTCCACCTGAGCTGCTCCGAAGCGTAGAACAACTCCACTTCGTGGACACCGGCGGGCACGGGCACTGCCCTCAACGTGTGGTTTGCCCGGAGCACGGGAGCGTCTTCGTCATCCACCAGAGCACGCCACGCGGGGAACCAGTTGTCGGCCACCACCAGCAGCCCCGCACGGTCGGCGGTCACGCGGAGGCGCATACGATTGTTGGCACGCTCGATCCACTCCACGGATCCCTCGACGCGGCCGCCCGGCAACTCGATGGGCGGAGGGGCGCCGAGGACCACCTGCGTAGCCGGGTCGAACCGTTCGCTGAGCATGAACGGTACGGCCTGTTCATCGGGAAGCACCACGGCCTCGCCGACGAGTCGTGCTCTCGGAAGATCCGTGAAGCGGTACACCGACTCGTAGGGGCGGCCGCCGATGGTCGTTTGACCGACGAGCTCCAGGTTGTCGGTGACGGGTGCGGGTAGCCCCTGGTCGTCGGGGGTGCCGAGCCGATCGGGCCACAGGATGTACCGCACGTTCAGCATGCGCAGGACGTTCGCCGAGCTGACCAAGTTCACCGGAAGGCTGCTTCCCACCATCCCGATCACCTCCCGGTACCGCGCCAGGTCGTTGGGATGGTGGCCGCCGGCCAACTCCAGGCCAAACATGCCGGGGCGCACGTCCTGACCATTGAGGCTCTGACCAAGGGAGAAGACCCGAAAGGGCTCCTCGGTGCGCTGCCGCTCGAGAAGCATGTCGATGTTCGGGTCCGCACCTCGGAAGAGCTCGAAATCCGTGGTGGCGATAAACGCCGTGTCGACCCGGAAGAGATCTCCGCCGATCAGAAGCGCCAACACGACCACGGCGCCAGCCGGTGCCAGCCGAGCGGTGCGGAGTCCCCACGCCACGCCGGCGGTGGCCGCGGCAAGAAGGACCGCCACCATGAACCCTCTTACGATGAAGGGCTGAGCGACGCCGAGAATCTCCATGGATCGCTCGGGGATGTCCCTGTACATGAGGGAAGTCCACAGACCCGGGAGTGTGCCTGCGGCGGCCAGCAGCAGGCCGAGCACGAGCATTCCCGAGGCGCCCCACAAGAACCGGCCGGGGCTAGTCCACTCGGCTTCGCTTCCCTCTCGCGAAAGGTCGAGCAGCCGCTCCACACCCAACGCCATGAGCGTCGCGGTACAGAAGCCGAACAGGAAGATCGCGAGCGAGGGCGCCCGGAAGAGCGAGATTCCCGGAATCAGCTCATACGTGAGTCTCCAGACCGGCGTGTGGCCACCCAGACAGAAGAGGAGCGCGAAGCCTCCCAGGCCGGCCAGGAAGTAGCGAAGGTGCCTTCGAGGGCCACCGAAAAAGGAAACCCCCGCCAAGAGCAGGACGACGAGTCCTCCGTATTCGTGATTCCCCTTGAAGCCGTTTCGGCCCCAATAGGTGCCGCGGGCCCAATCCGCTTCGGCCCCCGAAACCCCAACGAACTCGGGTACCACCAGTCCCGCTATCTCCTCGGGGTGGAGCGACCACGAGCTGGAGTATGCGACCGCCTCCTCACCCTCGGCCTGGGTTGTGGTCGAGGTCCGACGGGAATGGTCGACCACGTAGGCGCTGGCCGGTACGAGTTGGACGGCCGCGATACCGGCTCCGAGCACGGCGGCGATCAGAAAAGCGCTGAACCGGCTCATGGCCCCCAAGCCGCTCGTGCCCGGGTTCGCCGTTTCACGCTCGCTGCCCTCCTGGCGGCCCTGACGCCAAAGCTGGACCGTGCGGAAGAGCGCGTACGCTCCCACCCCTCCAAAAAGGAAGTACGCGGTCTGAAAGTGAGTCGTGAGAATGACCCCACCCACGACCAGGCTGAGGTATGCGGCCCGAGTCGGGGTCGGGCGACGGAAAAACGATTCGGTGGCCCAGAACATCAAGGGAGTCAGTGAGGTGACGAAGATCTTCCCGTCCTGTCCTCCCAGAACCAGCGACACCATGAACGGAGCCAGCCCGTACGCCAGCCCGGCCAGAAGCGCCGCAGCCCGAGAGAGGCCCAAGCAGCGGATCCACCCGTACATGAACAAGCCCGCAAAGAACACGTGCCACACCAGCTTCCATCCCAGGGCCCGGTGTGGGCTCAGCAGGAACAGCAGGATGGCGCTCGGCGGGTAGAGGGAGTCCCCACCCGCCAGCGACTCTATGAAGGGTGTTCCCCCCAGGATAATGGGGTTCCAAAGGGGAAATCCCCCTCCGCCCTTCACGGCGTTGGCATAGAACTCACGCGCCATGTATCCCAGGCTCGCCGTGTCGGATCCGAACAACATGGCGTCGGAGAAGACGAAGGTCCGGAACAGGAAAAGCGTGGCCACGCCATAGAGGACCGGAGGCAGCCAGGCGGGAATCTCACCACCCGCGCCGCGACGTCGGCCAGGAGCTGTGCCGGTACCGTCGATTCGTTTGTCCTTGCTCACTACTCCCCCCTTGGGGCCGACGCCGAGCGCGCGGAGGACCGTCGCTTTTCGATGAGGCTTCCATAAATCTCGAGATGCCGATCCACAAGGCGAGCGTTGCTCCACTTTTCCACCACGCGCTCCCGCGCTCGGACTCCGAGCTCGGCAAGGTCGCCGCGACGCAGGAGGGCGATGACGGTTCGGGCCAGCGCTGTGGGGTTTCCGGCCTCGAACAACCCGCCCACGTCGGCGTCGACCAACTCAGGGAGGCCGCCTACGTCTGAGGCCGCCACCGGCACCTCACAGGACATGCACTCCAGGGCCGCCACAGAGGTGGCTTCCATGAGCGACGGGAAGACGGCGAGCTCGGCCGAGCTCAGCAGCCCCGGCATTTCGGCGTGGGTGTGGGCGCCGAGAAAGCGGATGCGGTCGGTCATCCCGAGCTGTCCCGCCAACGCCTGCAGCGCTTCCCTCTCGGGCCCATCTCCCACGATGATCGCCTCGACGTCCACCTCGTCCGCAATGAGAGGCATGGCCCTCACCAGGAACTCCACACCGTTCTTATGGAAGAGGCGCCGCGGCACGATGATCCGTCGTCTGTCCGAAGCAGGGAGGGTCGGCGCGACCTTCCGAAAGACCCCGGTCTCGACACCGTTGGTGAGGGCCTCGACCCTCACTCCCGGCGCGATCTTCTCGCCCACACGAGCTATCTCCACGCTGGCCGCGAGGTTGTGGTCCGACCAACGGAGCAGGCGCTCGAAGATGGGACGCCAGAAGGGGCTCTCGGCGCGCTTGAGGAAGTGTGAGGTGTGCCACGTCGACACCAGAGGGATCTTCGCGGCCCGTTTGGCCACCACGGCTGGCAGCACCGACTGAAACGCCTGAGCGTGGACGACGTCGGCCTCGAGAGCGACCCGACCGAGCCTGGGTGTCGAGCTCGCGCCGTGCAGAGACCACCCCAAGGTGTTTCTCGCGGGCATCCAGGTACGCCAGACCCGGATGCCGTCCATCACCTCGTACGCGGGGAGTTCCGGTCGGGAACGCGAGGTCACGATCGAGACGCCGCACCCGCGATCGACGAGTCCCCGGCAAAGATAGTGGACGTGGCTCTCCAATCCGCCTACCTCCGGTGGGAAGTAGACGCAGTGCATCGCCACGTTCACGGACCCTCCCAGTCCGACGTCGAGCGGGCCGCTCCGGTCAGAGTCGAGATCAAGATGTCGGCGATGCGCTCCCCTGCCCTTCCGTCTCCGTACGGGTTGAACGTGCCGCCCGCGTCACCGTCACCGGCCCCGCCGCCGCCCCCGGTGAGCAGGGCGTGGGCCTCTTCCACGATCCGCTCCTCGTCAGTCCCGACCAGTCGGGCCACACCGGCTTCGACTCCCTCGGGTCTCTCGGTGACCTCCCGGAGCACCAGCACGGGCGCGCCGAACGTGGGCGCCTCTTCCTGAATCCCACCCGAGTCCGTGAGGATCAGAGAGGCGTGCCTCAGCCCCGTCACCAGGTCGAGGTACGACAACGGCTCGACGAGATGGATTCTCGCATGATCTCCGAGCATGTCGTTCGCCGTCCCGATCACGTTCGGGTTGGGGTGTACGGGATAAAGAAGTTCGACGTCCGGATGTCCGTCTACGATCCGGCGTACGGCCGCGAAGACGTCCCTCAGGGGTTGGCCGAACGACTCTCGGCGATGAGCCGTAAGCAGAATCAGCCGGCGCTCGGGGTCGGCGAGAATGGCGGCGAGGGACGGATCGGTGGGTTCGCGGTCCGTAGAGGTCGCGTCGAGTAGGGCGTCGACCACCGTGTTGCCCGTGACGTAGACCTGGTCCGGCCTCACGCCCTCGGCCAGGAGTGTCTCGGCGGCCCTCGGCGTGGGAGCGAAGTGGAGGTCCGTGATGACATCCGTGAGCCGCCGGAACACCTCCTCCGGGAACGGTGCCCACTTGTTGCCGGAACGCAGGCCCGCCTCGACGTGGCCGACCCGGACCTTCTCGAAGAAGCCCACCAGCGAGGCAAAGAACACCGTGGCAGTGTCCCCCTGGACGAGCACGATGTCGGGCTCGTAGCTCTGCACGACCTCTTTGAGCCCCTCGAGACATCCCTGCGCCACGTCGTAGAGGGTCTGGCCCGCCCGCATGATGCCCAGGTCATAGTCGGGTTCGAGCCGGAAGGCCTCCAAAGCCTGGTCCAGTAGGTCGCTATGCTGCCCGGTGAGCGCCAGGCGGGTCTCGACCGACTCGCTCTTACGGAGAGCGGCCAGGACCGGGGCCATCTTGATGGCTTCCGGCCTCGTCCCGACCACGGCGAGCACTCGCGGAGGTCGGGCTGAGGACCCGCTCAACGAGCGCCGTGCCTGAGAGAGTCGACCTCTTCCCGAAGTTGTGCGACCATCTCGGCGATGAGTCCGAACCCGACCAGCAGGAAGCCCACCGTCTCGAGCAGAATGACCAAATACAGCAGTGGGCGAAAGCCGAAGCCCTCGACGAATCGCAGGTAGAACGCGACACCACCCACCATGGCCCCGAGACCGATGAGGGCCATCCCCGTGAACCCGAAGAGGATCAGGGGCTTCCTCGAGAAGAGGAGCAGGAACCAGACCGAGAGGAGGTCCATCATGCCCACCACGATCCGGAAGAACCCCGTATACTTCGACACGCCCGCCCGTCTCGGATGGAGCGCGATGTCGATCTCACTCACCGAATAACCGCGCGCGTGGGCCAAGACCACGAAGAAACGATGCCAGTCGTGGCGGAGATACAGCTCCTTCAAAATCTCCCGCCGGAACGCCTTCATGGAGTTGAGGTCCGTCACCGGCACGCGGAAGATGCGCCGGCTGAGTCCGTTGTAGAAGGACGAGACCGCCCGTTTGTCGTATGCCCCGACCTTGCGACCGGTGACGATGTCCCAACCGGCGTGAAGCCGCTCGAGGAAACGAGGTATCTCGTCGGGAAGGTGCTGCAGGTCGGCATCGAAGAGGATCAGATACGTGCGCTCGGTGGACCGTGCGGCGGTGAGCATGGCCTCGGTCTTACCCTGGTTGGTGCGATGACGCAGCACCCTCACGGCGCTCCAGTCACCGGCCTCTTTCTCCGCCAGGTCTCCGGTTCCGTCGGTGGAGCCGTCGTCCACCAGGAGAATCTCACCGTTCAACTGAAAGCGCTCGAACGTCGCCTTGAGTTCTATGATGAGGTCGGGCACGACGGGGGCCTCGTTAAAGGCCGGAATTACGACCGCGAAATCGCGGCGGGCCTCGTCGGACAACCCGCCGGCGGGCGCTCTCGGCTCCACGGCCGACTCCACTACACCCGTTTCCGCATGCGCGCCGGAAGGATGCCGAGCTGGTCGCGGTATTTTGCCACGGTCCGGCGGGCGATCTTCACACCGTCGACCCTGAGAAGCTCCACGATCTTCTGGTCCGTATGAGGTTTCCGGGCATCCTCCTCCTCGACGAGCTTCCGCATCTTGTCCTTTACGCCCCTGGCCGAGATGTCCTCTCCACTCGTGGTCGCCAGCCCGCTGGAGAAGAAGTACTTGAGCGAGAAGACCCCACGGGGCGTCTGCACGTACTTTTCGTTCGTCACCCTCGAAACCGTCGATTCGTGCATCGCGATGTGGTCGGCGACCTCACGTAGCGTGAGGGGCTTCAGGTGCTGGACACCGTACTCGAAGAAATCCCGTTGACGGTCCACGATGAACCCCATCACTTTCAGCATTGTCTGCCGCCGCTGCTCGATCGCCTGGATCATCCAATTGGCCGAATTGAGCTTCCGCGAGATGAATTCCTTGTTCTCGCCCTTGAACTGTCCCTTGTCCCTGGCGACGTCTCGGTAGGACTGCGAGAGGCGGAGCCGTGGTAGGCTCGTATCGTTCACGAAGACCATGTATTCGCCGTCGATCTTCTCGACGATGAGGTCCGGAATGATGTAACGCTCCGGGTCGGCCGAGTACTTGAGCCCGGGCTTGGGATCGAGCTTGGATATCTCGTCGGCCACGTCTTGGACCTCGATGGGCTTGAGCCCCACGGCGCGTGCAACGTCGGCCCACCTGTGGTTGATCAGGTCTTCGAAGTGCCCTTCCACCACGCGGTACGTCTGGGAATCGCCCCTCTCCAGCATCCGGAGCTGGATGAGTATCGACTCGCGCAGGTCGCGCGCGGCCACGCCCGACGGATCGAAGGCTTGCACGGTAGCCAACATCGCCTCGGCTTCGTCGGTCCCGTACGGCCTGAACAGCTCGTCCAACTCCGTCTGCCCAGCCTTTTGCTCCTCCTCGTCCTCGAGCGCGTCGATTTCGGCCTGGGCGGTCGGACGTAGGTCCGCGAGCCAGCCGTTCACACCGAGGACGACGGCATCGAGATCGCAGGTCAGCGTTCCGATGTCGTTGACGTTACCGATGATCTCCTCTCCGAGTCGCATCTCGCGCTCGGCAATGTCGAGCATACGAAGCTGTCCGTGGAGGTGATCCCTCAGGTCCGTCGTTTCGACCGGGGCACGCTCGAAGTGCTCCCGCACCTCGTACTGCTCCCGCCTTCCGCCGACGTCGAAGCCGTCCAGGAGAATCTCCTCCCAGTCGATCTCGTCGTCGGGGGGATCGTCCTGACCGTCCTCCTGGAGTTCCACCTCATCCTGGACGTCGGCCTCGGTCATCTCCAAGAACGGGTTCTCTTCCAGTTCGGTCTTCAGGTGCTGCTGAAGATCCAGGAGAGGCATATAGAGCAGCTCCATCGCCTGATACAGGCGAGGGTTGATCTTCATCTCCTGACGGAGCTGCTGGCTCTGGAAGAGCCTTGTGTTGAATCCGCTCATGAGGTCCGCTGCAACGTCCTACGAATCAGTTTCGTCGGTCTCCGGCTGCGACCCATCAGGCGACCCAGCCGGGTCGCTCGCACCCACGGAGGGCCGGTCATATCGGCCCCGCATGCGCTGCGTGAGGGTCGGCCCCAGGTAGATCTCGGCCACCTCTTCGTTCCAGACCAACTCCGAGACGGTGCCGCTCACCTGGATTCGTCCCTCATACATAATGTACGCCCGGTCCACGATCTCCAGGGTTTGTTCCACGTTGTGATCCGAGATGATGACGCCGATCCCCCGCTGCTTCAGGCTTCCCACGATATCTTGGATGTCGTTGACGGCGATGGGATCGATACCCGCAAAGGGCTCGTCGAGCAGCATGAACTTGGGCCGCTGCACGAGGGCGCGGGTTATCTCGAGTCGGCGCCGCTCCCCTCCCGAGAGGGAGTAAGCCTTGCTCGTCCGCAGATGCCCCAGGGAGAGCTCGGCCAACAGGTCTTCGAGGCGAGCGTCCTCCTCCCTCTTGGTGAGCTTGAGGGTCTCGAGAATGGCCTTCACGTTCTCCTCGACCGTCAGCTTTCGGAACACCGAGGGTTCCTGGGCAAGGTAGCCCACACCCATACGGGCCCGTCGGTACATGGGCACGTCCGTGAGATCCCGCTCGTCCAGGTAGACCTTTCCGCCGTCGGGGGGAATGAGCCCGACGATCATGTAGAACGTCGTGGTCTTGCCGGCCCCGTTCGGCCCCAGCAACCCGACGATCTCTCCCTGTTTCACCGAAATGGCGATCCCGTCGACGACACGCCGCTTTCGGTAGATCTTGGTCAGACCCTCGCCGTGAATGCGGCTCATGGCGGTCGACGTGGGGGTGATCACGGCCGCCACAGAGTCACCCTCGGGCGCCTCAGCGATGTCGTAGCCTGGACTTGGGTCGCTCATCGGTGCTGCGTTCCTCTCCTGGGTTGCTGGGTCGGCGCGGTGCCGACGAGGTCGTATCCGGAGGTGGCGGCGGTACCGTATCGGCCACCGGGGCTCCCGAGCTCGGTTCGGGCTGAAAGTACGCCCCCTTGGCGTTGTCCACCTCCATACGATCCACTTCTCCATCTTCCATGAACAGCCTGATCTCGTCGCCGAGCACGTAGTTGAGCTCCAGGGGGGCCGTGCCGGAGCCAGGCCCGGTCGCCGAGTCCGGAGTCGACCGGTAGAAGCTCCGCGCTCCACCCTGGGCCACGAGCTTGTCGAGGCGGTACCGACTTTGGCCCGTCGGGACAGTGCCGAGCGGAGCGCCCGTGGAATCCCCCACGTTGTCGATGAAGGTCGCCGTGATGGTCTGGCCTTCGATCCAATCGGTCCGAATAAGCTCGGGGGCGTCGGAAGCGTTGATGGAGTCCAGACCGCTGGAGATCCCGTGAGCCCGTCCGAACGCGAAGACGCTCTCCAGTTCGCCTCCGGGAGCCTTCACCTCGATGGAATCGCCCGTGAGAAAGAAGCCCTCCGCCGTCACTTGGGGTCGCGCAAAGGGGTTCCGGATCTCGGACGGGAGTGAATCGCCGGCCTCCGCGACCGACGGTGGCGCCGCTTCGGCGGGCTCCTGATATCCCCCGAGGACCGATACGATGCGGTCGAGCTCGTCACTGGCGAAGTAGACTCGAACGACGGGACCCCTCATGTCCACCGACTCGGAGACCAGGTGAGCGTGACCGCGGGCCTCGAGTTCATCGATCCGATTGCTCGGTAGTCGCATATCGATGGTGTCCCCCCTCACGTCCAGGGTATCACCGGATTCTTCGTCGGGAGAGAGGATACGTGCGTCGTGGAAGAGCGTGAGGAGGCCGGTGTCCTCTCTGTACTCCATGGAGTCCCCGTAGGCGAGCAGCAAGTCCTGTCGAAGCTCGACACGACCCCGAGCCTGGAATAACCGGTCCCCCACCAAGCGGATGAGATCGGCGTCGACGTCGAAGGGCGTCGGAGGTGCCGGTGGCTCCGGCTCGACAACCTCGACTTCTGTTGTGTCCGACGGCGACGTTTCCCCGGCCAGCGCCTCCGGTGGAGTTTCCGTCGAGTCCGGCGGCGAGGGCTCGATCGAGACGCTGTCCGCGTCGGCTTCCTCGGTCGGCACTTCCTCGAGCTCTGGAACCTCGGCCGGAAGGGTGTCCAGAACGACTACCGCCTTCGAGAAGAAGCGGGCATGCGGGCGGCCCCCACGCATGGTCATGTCGTCTTCCGGCAGCTCGTCCCCTGCCTGGAGCATGACCAGGTTCTCACCGGTCATGATCGAGCCATCGTCCAGATCCGTGAGACTCACGGCACCTTGGGCCTGCAGTCGGCCGGCGCGGCTGAAGTACTGAGCCCGCTCGGCCAGAAGCTCCTGGGGGCCATCGCGGAAAAGCACATTTCCGAACAGCTGCGTAAAGGAATTGGCCTCGAAGGTGACGGAGGAATCGGCCTCGATGCGGGTGCCGTCGGTACAGAGAAAGCGCGGAAGTACGACGTGGCTCACTCGCCCGCCCGTCTGGGTCACCGAGTTGACTTGACGGGAATCGATCAGGTCACAAGTGCGATTCTGGGCGGTGAGAGGGGTTCCCCCCGAGAGGAACAGCACAGCCGCGACACCCAGCCCTGAGAGCAGACGCCGCATCAGAACCGGACGGTGCCACCCCGCGTGCGGGCGTTGCGTACCAGCACCTGGTCGAAGTCGAGGTCGGCGTCGAAACCGCTTCCCTCCACGATGCTCTGATCCTCGTACATCACGGTCGCCGAATCGCTCCAGATCCGATCCTGCTGCGGATGGTAGTTGAGCTGGGAGCTTTCGATTCGGCGTTGTCCAGCCGCGATGACCAGTACGGCGTTGCCCTCGGCGACCATGGAATTGTCGTTGGTGTTCAGGCGGCCTCGGTCGGAAGTCACCACCGCCTTCTGCGTTCCCAAGTCCTCGTGGTATGCAGTCAACGTCACGTTGCCTCTGAGCAATACGACGGTGGAGTCATTGAAGAAGTAAGCGGTGTCGGCAATGACGAGCGCTTCGCGGATCCCCTCCCGAGTCAGGTAATGCCTATTCCCGAAGATGATGTAGTCGGCCTCGATGCTCTCGAGCTCAGGATCGACCACCGCCTCCTGGCGGGGGCTCTCACACGCCACGAGACCCAAAAGAAAGGCGCTGCACAACCACGGTAACCGCTCAAGCAGCATCACTATAGGGCGCCTGCCCTCATCAGATCGTGAAGGTGGACGATTCCGATCAGGCGCTGGTCGTCGTCCACCACCGGCAGGGCCATGATCCCGTGCGCTTCCATCCGGCGGATCGCCGCCGAGCCGAGCTCGTCCGCGCGGGCCACCTTGGGTGACGCCGTCATCGCATCAGAGACAGGCACGTCGAGAAAGTCCTCGCGCTCTTCCATGAGACGGGTCAGGTCTCCGGCGGTCACTACCCCCTCGACTCGGTCGTCCGCGTCGACGATCGGTACCGTCCCCCGCTTCTCGGCCAGTGGGACGATACAATCCCGCATCGAAGCTCCGACGTGGAGTCGTGGATATTCTTGGGTGATCATCACGTCTTCTACACGCGTAGTGAGCTTTCGTCCCAGGGATCCGCCCGGATGCAGCTGGGCAAAGTCGTCCTCCCTGAAGCCCTTCTCCTGCAGCAGCACCACGGCCAAGGCGTCCCCCATGGCCAGCGCGGCCGTGGTCGAGGATGTCGGCGCCAAATCCATGGGACACGCCTCTTCGTCCACAGAGCAATCCAAGGCCACGGCGGCAACAGAGCCAAGAGGAGACTCCCGCTTGCCGACGAGGGCGATGATCGGAACGCCGGTGCGGACCAGGTAGTCCACCAAGCCCGACAGATCCGTCGTCTCTCCGCTCTTGGAGATCAAGATCGCGACGTCGTCCATGCCTACGATGCCCAGGTCGCCATGTAGCCCCTCCACGGGATGGAGGAAGTTTGCCGGCGTTCCGGTCGAAGTGAGCGTGGCCGCGATCTTGCGGCCGATGATCCCGCTCTTGCCGATCCCCGAGACGATGACGCGGCCCCGGCAATTGGCCAGTAGGGCCACAGCCCTCACGAAGTCCTCGCCCAAGCGCTCGGCCAGCCGTTCCACGGACCGAGCCTCGACCTGCAGCACCCGCCTCGCCTCGCGAAGGATTCGTTCGGCGTCGGTAAGCGTCTCGGAGTCGGTCATGGGTCAGCCTCCCGCACGTTCGGCGCAGTATCGCTCGACCAGGGCGTCCCATTCCCCCCTCGCCATCAGCAGCGCGCGCGCGAATTCGCGTACGGCCCCCGCTCCGCCACGCGCCGTCGAGGTCCAACCTGAGACGGCGTGCACCTCGGGAACGGCGTTGGCCACCGATACGGGCAATCCGACGCGCCGGAGGACCGGTAGATCCGCGAGGTCGTCGCCGACCATGGCGATCTGGTCCCATCCCCATTCGCGCTGGTCCAGAAGTCCCTGCACGATGGGCAGCTTGGCGGCGGCCGGGTCCTGATGGCATTCCGTGATCCCCAGTTCCTGTGCCCTTCGTGAGGTGGCTTCCGAGATGCGGCCCGAGACGATGACGACCTCGATCCCGGCCCAGGCGAGCATCTTCACTCCCAGACCGTCCTGGATATCGAATCGCTTGAGCTCGAGGGTCTCTCCGCCGGGTTCGGCTCCCAGATAGACCCCGCCGTCGGTGAGCACGCCGTCGACGTCCAGCACGACCATCCGGATGGCCCGGGCCACTTCCGTGGCGATCTGTTCCGGCGTCTCGTGCATGATTTAGAAGGCTGTTGAAGGAATACAGCGGGTCGCGTTAGGAGCGCCGAGGGTCCAGCGCGTAGGCGGCGCGACGACGCGATGCTGTAGTATCGGGGAGGAGCGCCAACACCCGGGGCACCGCGCGAAGCGTGGTCGGGCCCTCGCCGCCCTAACCCGTAGGGCACAGGGGGGTTGCGGTCTCATAGGTTGTCTATCCTCCTCGCCGTATCCCTGCTACGACTCGTCGTCGTTCCTACTCTGAGCCTCGCAAGACCGGGGCACCCGCGCCGTAGGCGCGGGTCGCGCGACCCACTGTATTCCTTCAACAGCCTTCGGCGGAAGGTGAGGCCGCAGGGCTTGCCTGCGCGCGGGCGGCACGCACGGCCAAGGCCTGCACCAGGAGCGGCCTCAAGCGGTCGAGCGGAAGCATGTTGCTTCCGTCCGAGGGGGCCCGGCCCGGATCGGGATGGACTTCGAGGAACAAGCCATCACATCCGGCGGCCACGGCAGCCAGGACCAACGGAGTGATGAACTCGGGATCGCCACCGCTGGATCCGTCCGCCTGCCCCGGACGCTGAACCGAATGCGTGCCGTCGAAGATGACGGGCACGCCACAGACGTCGCGTATGCGTTGGAAGGAGCGCATGTCGACGACCAGGTTCCCGTACCCGAAGAACGTCCCTCTTTCGGTCACCGCCACTCCGGACGCCCCGCCCCCCTTCGCCTTCTCCACGGCGCCTCGCATGTCCTCCGGAGACATCCACTGCCCCTTCTTCACGTTGACCATCCGCCCGGTGGCGCCAGCGGCGGCGAGGAGATCGGTCTGACGGCACAGGAACGCCGGGATCTGCAGAATGTCGGCGACCTGGGCCGCTGATGCCGCCTGGCCCGCTTCGTGGATGTCGGTAACGATGGGAAGTCCCGTGTCATTCTTGACGCGCTGCAACAGCGCCAGCCCCGCCTCGAGGCCGGGACCACGCGGAGCGTCGAGCCGCGACCGGTTCGCCTTGTCGAAGGATCCCTTGAACACCACCGGAAGCTCCAAACTCGACGAAATTAGGGCCAACTCGCGGCCAACCTCGACGTTGAGGTCGTCGTCTTCAAGTGTGCACGGACCCGAAATCAGGGTGAACGCGTCGAGCATCATTCCCCGGCTGTCGCCACGGCTTCCGGCGGAGCGGCCGCATCCGACCGGTTCAGGTGGGCGACCGCGGCCTCGATGAACGAGGCGAACAGAGGGTGAGGCCTGGTGGGACGGCTCTTCAACTCCGGATGGAACTGGCATCCGACAAACCAGGGATGCTTCGGGAGCTCGATCATCTCGACGAGGTTCTCGTCCGGTGACGTGCCCGACATGTTGAGTCCCTTCTCCTCCAGAAGCTCGCGGTACTTGTTGTTGACCTCGTACCGGTGCCGATGCCGCTCGTTGATCTCGTTCACACCGTAGATCTGTCGGACTCGGGACTCCGGGCGAAGCTGCGCCGGATACTGCCCCAGGCGCATCGTGCCTCCCTTGGTGGTGACGTTGAGCTGGGAGTCCATAAGACAGATCACGGGATCGGTAGAGTTGTCCGCAAACTCGACGGAGTGCGCATTGGAGAGCCCGCACACGTTTCGGGCGAACTCGATGATGGCACACTGCAGCCCGAGACAGATCCCGAAGAACGGAAGTCCGTTCTCGCGGGCCCACTGAATGGCCAGGAGCATGCCCTCGATGCCTCGTTCTCCGAAGCCTCCCGGAATGAGTAGGCCGTCGAAGCCGGCGAGATTCCGAATTTCTCCGGTGGCGAATCGTTCGGCCGAGAGCCACTCGATCTCCACCCTCACGTCGTTGGCGATCCCGCCGTGGACGAGGCTCTGCTGAACGGACTTGTAGGCGTCCACGAGCTCGGTGTACTTGCCCACGACCGCAATGCGCACGGTGCCTGCGGAGGGCTTCGTCACCCGTTCGACGATCGTCGTCCATTCCTCGAGCTCGGTGGGCGGCGCCTCGATGCCCAACAGGTCGAGCACGACGTCGTCCAGCTTCTGCCTTCGTAGTTCAAGAGGGACTGCGTAGATCGTGCTGACGTCCCTCGCTTCGATGATTCCGTTGAGTGGAACGTTCGTGAAGAGAGCGATCTTCTTTCTGATCTCCTCGTCCAACGGATGCTCGGAGCGACAGATGAGAATGTCCGGTTGGATTCCGATCTGCATGAGCTCACGAACCGAATGCTGAGTGGGCTTGGTCTTGAGCTCTCCTACGGCCGAGATATACGGGATGAGCGTCAGGTGGATGAAGATGGCGTTCTCGCGACCTTCGTCCTGACGGAACTGACGGATGGCCTCGAGGAACGGCAGGCTCTCGATGTCGCCGACCGTGCCGCCGATTTCGGTGATCACCACGTCGTTGTCGTCGGCGAGCAGCCGCAGGCGGCTCTTTATCTCGTCCGTGATGTGGGGAATCACCTGCACGGTGGATCCGAGGTATTCACCCTTTCGCTCTTTGGCGATGACCTCCTGGTAAATGCGGCCCGTCGTGACGTTGTTCGCCTGGGAGAGCGACTCGTCGATGAAGCGCTCGTAGTGCCCGAGGTCGAGATCGGTCTCGGCTCCGTCGTCCGTGACGTAGACCTCCCCGTGCTGGAACGGGGACATGGTGCCCGGATCGACGTTGATGTAGGGGTCGAACTTCTGGAGCGTGACCCTCAGGCCGCGCTCCTTCAGGATTCGTCCCAAGGACGCAGCGGCGATGCCCTTCCCCAGTGAAGACACGACGCCGCCGGTTACGAAGATGTACTTGGTCTGTCGCACGTCAGTCTCCGTCATCGCTCGCTTCGTGAAATGAGGGTTTCCATTCTGGCCAACTTCTCTTCCATCCGGACCACGTCCGCCGGCGTATCGACCCCGGGATCCGCCTGTCCCACGACAGCCACTCCGATGCGAAGGGCCGCCTCCAGTGGTCTCAGTTGCTCCAACCGTTCCAACTGCTCAAGAGGAGAGGGGGCCAAGGCGACCCAACGCGCCAGGGCATTCCGGGTGTACGCGTACATCCCTATGTGCCGCAGAAACGGCTCCCTCTCCAGGTCTTCGACTTCGGGCTTGCCGTCACGTACGTACGGGATCGGAGCCCGAGAGAAATATAGCGCTCGGCCTCCCGCCGCCCGGGCCACTTTCACGGCCGCCGGATCCTGTCTGATGTCCTCCTCCATGAGAGGAGTCGCGCAGGTGCCGATCTCCCAGGCGTCATCACGTACCAGCGAGATGGCGGCCTCCAGATGGAGCTCCTTCAGGAGCGGCTCGTCTCCCTGGATATTCGCGATGACTTCGTAGTCCTCGAACGCCGTTCGCTCGGCGACCTCGGCGACGCGGTCGGTACCCGAGGGGTGCTCGGAAGAGGTCATTTCCACCGGGGCTCCCAAGGCCGCGCAAACGTCCGCCACTTCCTCGCTGTCCGTCGCGACGACGGCATGATCCAGAACCGTCATCGTCTCAACACGTCGCCACACCCACTCGATCAAGGGCCGACCGAGAAGCGGATAGAGGGGTTTGTTGGGGAGGCGGGTAGAGGCCAGCCGCGCCGGAACGATGCCGAGAACGCGGCCGCTCAACGGTCCCTTCCGGGACTCGAGGCGGAGGCCGATGATGCAAATATCACGCCAGTTAAGTTATCCGAGCCCGGCTGAGGTGGCAACGGCTTCGCTTTCAAACGACCACTAGAGCGCCAGGAAGTTGGCCAGCAGAGTCTTGCCGTGTTCGGAGAACAACGACTCGGGATGGAATTGGACGCCCCACAAAGGGTGATCTCGGTGTCGCAGGGTGATCTCGGTGTCGCATCGCCTGAATCTCCGAGGAACCGCCTTCGGCGGCTCCGCTCCATGCCACGGGCACCAGCTCCTCGGGTAGAGCGGCGGCGTCCGTGACGAGCGAGTGATAACGGGCCACGGTGACGGGCGAAGGGATACCGGTGAAGATGCCCTCCCCCGTGTGCCTCACGGGTGCGGTCTTGCCGTGCATAACCCGCTCCGCCCGCACCGTTTCGCCACCGAAGGCTTCGCCCAACGCCTGATGGCCCAGACAGACTCCGAGCATCGGCGTGGATGGTCCCAGGCTGCGAAACAGCTCGATGCTCACACCGGCTTCCCGGGGGGTGCACGGACCGGGGGATACGACGATCCGATCTGGAGTGAGCTCGGCGATCTCCCTGACGGAGCGCTCGTCGTTGCGCAAGACAACCACGTCAGCCCCGAGTTCCCCGAGGTACTGGACCAGGTTGAAGGTGAAGGAGTCGTAGTTGTCGAGAACGAGTAGCATGAACGTTCGCCAATTCAGTCGTGCAGGGTCCCAGAAGAAACGGCCGCCAGAACCGGCTGGGTCCGGCGCCGGCCAACTTGTCGACCTTCGCCTGAAAGGGCCAGCCTTCGTGAGACCTTCACAGCTATGCGATGCGAAGGAGCTGGAATAAAGTGGCCGGTCGACCCGTAACTTGGACACGGTGCTAGGGAAACTCTGAACAAGACGGGTGTAGTTTCATGGTATGAAACGACCGGGGAGTTGTGAGCGGGCCATGGAGCTTCAGATGACTTTCGCGGAGCTGGAGTACGATTCGAAGAAGCGGCGGACGCGCCGGGAGATTTTCCTGGAGAAGATGGAGGGGCTGATTCCCTGGCAACAGCTGGAGGATCGGATCGAGCCGTTCTATCCGAAGGCTGGCCGTGGCCGCCGCCCCTATCCGCTTGGGGTGATGCTGCGGGTTCATTGTGTGCAGCTGTTCTACAACGTGAGCGATCCGGGCATGGAGGATCTGCTCTACGAGGTGGAGTCAGTGCGCCGCTTTGCGGGTCTGCGCCTGAGCGGTTCTTTGCCGGACGAGACGACGATCCTGAACTTCCGTCACCTGCTGGAGACGCAGGGCTTGGGGATGGGGTTGTTCGAGGAGATCAATACGCATCTGGCGTCTCTCGGGCATCGGTTGAAGACGGGGACGATCGTGGATGCGAGCATCATTGACGCGCCGTCGTCGACGAAGAACCGCAGGGGAGAACGGGATCCGGAGATGCACCAGACGAAGAAGGGAAACCAGTGGTACTTCGGGATGAAGGCGCATATCGGGGTGGACGCCGAATCGGGTCTGGCGCACAGCTTGGCGACGACGGCCGCCAACGCGGCGGACGTGACGCAGGCGTGCGTGCTGCTGCATGGTGACGAGACGGAGGCATGGGGCGACGCGGGCTACCAGGGTGTGGACAAGCGCCCGGAGAACAGGGGTTGCGACGTCGCCTGGCAGGTGGCGATGAAGCCGGGCAAGCGTCGCCTGCTCGATCGGGACGGCGCCGAGGCGGCGGCCGAGAAGCGCAAGGCATCGGTGCGGGCGAAGGTGGAGCATCCGTTCTTGTATGTGAAGCGGCGCTTCGGGTACGGTAAGGTGCGCTACCGGGGACTGGCGAAGAACACGCAGCGCATCGCGTTGCTGCTCGGGTTCTCGAATCTGCTCATCGCTGGCCGCTACGCGACCGGATAACGCGCGGCCCATGGACCGCCCGAGGGCGGGAGCCGGACACATCGAAGCGACTTCCTGACGGTTCGGACCGTTTCTCCGGCGCGCCAGCCAGCACTTCATCGCTCCGATAGGTCTTCGAACCGGATCTTCGAACCGCAACCGATCGCGTTCCTCCCAAGATGGGGGTTGTTCAGACCCTCCCTAGGTGTATCGACGATGCGAGTCCACCTCCGTCTACGGAGCCTCGGTTGTTCAGCCGTACTGTCTGGTCTGCCACACACCCTTCCCCACCAACGAAGAGCTCGAGCACTTCCCGACCTCCACGCGGGTGGCGTACGACCCCGAACGCGGCCGCCGGGCCGTGTGCAGGTCCTGCAGAAGGGTGGTCCCTTGCCCCCATCGAGGACCGCAATGCTCGGCTCGAGGATGAGCTGGGTGCAGGAAAAGTTGCGGGGCGGATAACTCGACGGGACGAACTCGAGAAGGTGGTCACGGACCGCTCCCGCCTTCTCTCGACCGACAACGTGGCTCTGCTGAGGGCCGGACACCTCGATGTGGTTCGGGTCGGTAGGGCCAACCTCACCGAAGAGGCATGGTGGCGGTACGGTCGCGAACTCACGGAGCGCGCCACCAATCACAAGGAACTCATGTTCATGGGTACGGCGGCGGCGGGCGCCGCCATCGCCGGCGGTGGTGGGCAACGGGAGGCATCGGATGGTTGGGTGCCTGGTTTCTCTGGGAAAACGCGCCCGACAAGGTGGCCGAAGCCGCTCGCTGGATGCGTTTCGGCAGCAGTGCCTGGAGGGGCCGCCATACCTGCTCCAAGTGCGGACACCAGTTCCGGTCCCTGGCCTATCGAGACCGAAGGCATCTGATCCTCACATCGGGCACGCATCCGGGTGACATCCTTACGGTGACCCAGCGGTGCCCCGTGTGTGGTGATCTTCGCGAGGGAGGGTTGCGCCTGGAGGGTAAGGAAGGCCAGCACGTGACCCGCCGCCTCCTGGCCTACCATCACCACGCCGGTGCCACGGAGAACCGTGTACGTTCCGCGACCCGACTGATCCAGGAGGCAGGCAGCCCCCACGATCTGACCTTCGGCGTCGTGATCAAGGGGGGGCGTCGACTCGGCGACCTGCAGCGCACGGGTGCGATCGCCCTCGAGATCGCGGCCAACGAGGCGGTTGAGCAACGGCTCCTCGAACTGGAGTTGGCCGACCTGGAGGCCCACTGGCTCGAAGAAGAGGAGTTGGCGTCGATCATCGACGGTGAGCTCACTCCACTGCCCGTCCTCGAGAACATACGGCGGAAGGTGATCGGCGCCGGAGTCTAGGGAGGGTCTGAACAACCCCCATCTTGGGAGGAACGCGATCGGTTGCGGTTCGAAGATCCGGTTCGAAGACCTATCGGAGCGATGAAGTGCTGGCTGGCGCGCCGGAGAAACGGTCCGAACCGTCAGGAAGTCGCTTCGATGTGTCCGGCTCCCGCCCTCGGGCGGTCCATGGGCCGCGCGTTATCCGGTCGCGTAGCGGCCAGCGATGAGCAGATTCGAGAACCCGAGCAGCAACGCGATGCGCTGCGTGTTCTTCGCCAGTCCCCGGTAGCGCACCTTACCGTACCCGAAGCGCCGCTTCACATACAAGAACGGATGCTCCACCTTCGCCCGCACCGATGCCTTGCGCTTCTCGGCCGCCGCCTCGGCGCCGTCCCGATCGAGCAGGCGACGCTTGCCCGGCTTCATCGCCACCTGCCAGGCGACGTCGCAACCCCTGTTCTCCGGGCGCTTGTCCACACCCTGGTAGCCCGCGTCGCCCCATGCCTCCGTCTCGTCACCATGCAGCAGCACGCACGCCTGCGTCACGTCCGCCGCGTTGGCGGCCGTCGTCGCCAAGCTGTGCGCCAGACCCGATTCGGCGTCCACCCCGATATGCGCCTTCATCCCGAAGTACCACTGGTTTCCCTTCTTCGTCTGGTGCATCTCCGGATCCCGTTCTCCCCTGCGGTTCTTCGTCGACGACGGCGCGTCAATGATGCTCGCATCCACGATCGTCCCCGTCTTCAACCGATGCCCGAGAGACGCCAGATGCGTATTGATCTCCTCGAACAACCCCATCCCCAAGCCCTGCGTCTCCAGCAGGTGACGGAAGTTCAGGATCGTCGTCTCGTCCGGCAAAGAACCGCTCAGGCGCAGACCCGCAAAGCGGCGCACTGACTCCACCTCGTAGAGCAGATCCTCCATGCCCGGATCGCTCACGTTGTAGAACAGCTGCACACAATGAACCCGCAGCATCACCCCAAGCGGATAGGGGCGGCGGCCACGGCCAGCCTTCGGATAGAACGGCTCGATCCGATCCTCCAGCTGTTGCCAGGGAATCAGCCCCTCCATCTTCTCCAGGAAAATCTCCCGGCGCGTCCGCCGCTTCTTCGAATCGTACTCCAGCTCCGCGAAAGTCATCTGAAGCTCCATGGCCCGCTCACAACTCCCCGGTCGTTTCATACCATGAAACTACACCCGTCTTGTTCAGAGTTTCCCTAGTAGTCCACCGGTCGAAGGTAGAACTCTCCGATCGCGCTCGAGGAGAGCATGGCCACCGTGGGCAGTTCCCTCTTCCAATGGGTCGAGGAAAGGAGACGCCACACCCGGTCGACCTCTTCCTCGACGAAGCCGTGGGCCTTGAGCTCGTCCGGGCGGTATCCCTTGAGGAGCCAGTGCAGGATCGGGTCCGCCCGATGGTACGAGATGCCCAACTCGTCCTCGTCGTCGACCCCCCGAACAAGGTCGGCGGAAGCCGGTTTGTCGACGATGACGTCGGGCACCCCGAGATGCCGTGCGAAGGCCCAGACCTGCGTCTTGAAGAGGTCGCCCAGCGGATTGATTGGAGGCGAATCGTCTGCATGCCAGGTATAGTAGCCAAGCAGCCGCTCCGACTTGTTACCCGTGCCCAAAGGCAGGGCGCGTAGCTTCGCCGACTGGTCGAAGAGGATCAGGGAGCGGAGTCGCGCCGCCAGGTTTCCACGCCGGAGCGGCGATAGTTCCGGCTCGTACTCCTCCACGTACGAATCCACGGCCCCCGTGATCTCGATGGTGCGGCCGGCCGCCCCGGTGGCTTCCAGCATGAGGGCTGCGTGATCCAGGCTCTCCTGGCTCGACGTGGCGTAGGGTAGCCGAAACCCCGTCACGTTCTCAGGACCGAGCGCCCGGACCGCGAGACAGAGTGAGACGGCCGAATCGACTCCACCCGAGAGCCCGATGACGATCTTCTCGAAACCCCGGTGGCGCACCACTTCCTCGCGCACGAACTCTATGAGCACACGCTCGACCAGAGCTACGTCGATATCGAGCACCGACCCGTCGTCGGGGCTCACTGGCGGATGTGCCTTGCCCCCCGTCAGCTCCAGGACCGGAGCCTCCCTCGGTCGCTCCACGACATCCCGGATGGTAACGTCGGGCTCCAGAGAGCGAATCAAGGCCCGCTGCAGGTGGGGCAGCGCCTGCTCTAGGTCCGCCAACAGCGGCGACTCCACCCTGGCCCGGTCGATCGCGGCCGACTCGAGCGACGCGACGGTGACGCCCTCCTCCAGGAGAGGTCCTCGAGCCAGGACCTGGCCGTCCGGTCCCACCGCCAGAGATCCACCCGGAAAGACCTTCCCACCCTCCGATCCCACGAGCTGGCTCACCACCACGAACACACCGTGTTCCAGAGCCATGGCCGGCGCCAGGGCGTCCCAGCGTCGAAGGTTGTCCGGACGTCCTTCACTGTTGGGCGTGAAGTCCCGCGCGGGCGAGGCGCTCACGCCGATGATCAACTCGGCGCCCCCCAGAGCGAGGATCGCCGTGGCGATAGAGTGCCACATTTCCTCACAGACCAGCATACCCACCTGTCCGAACCTGGTCTCAAACGCACTCACATCGCGCCCGGCCTCTACGAAGCGAGCTTCGTCGAAAACGCCGTAGGTGGGAAGGAACATCTTGCGGTGAACGTGGACCGGTTCGTAACCGGTCTCGCCGGGCGTGAGGTAGGCCACGCTGTTGTAGAGCCTTCGCTTATGTCTCTCGTAGAAGCCGAGTACCACGTCGGGAGCGCCCGGACCGGCGTCGCCCAGCCCCGCGGCGACCTCGCTGGCGGAGCGTGCAGCCTCGGCCACCCCTCCCTCGAGGAAGTAGCCACTCAAGGCCGCCTCGGGGAACACCATCAGATCGACCGCTCCGGTGTGCCCGTCCACCACGTCACGGATGCGTGCAAGATTAGCCTCTACGGCGGCCTTCTTGGGCTTGAATTGGGCCAGACCCACGTTAAGATGGGTGCGCCCGTTCCATTGTGTCATCCGCGGCGTCTCCCGGGACGTCGACGTGGCAAAGGGGTTTTCGTGAAAGTAAGGAGTCCGGCGTCGAAGTCGTAGGCCTATCTTGAAGAGGGAACGAGGCCGCACGGCCTGGGGTTAGAAACGCGGCCCCGAAAACACCGCATCCATTGAGAGAGAACTGATGACTCGGAAGACGCTGCTCGGCCTCCTGATGGCCATTCTCGTTGCCGCACCTCTGGCCGGGCAAGCCACCGGCACCAACGGGTCCGGCAGAGACGAGGACCGGTCGACCGTCTCCAGTGGAGCTCAGACCTTCCTGAGTGCCTTCCAGGCCATTCGTGACTACGGCCTCCAGGCTGTAGGTGATTCGGCGCTCTGGGATCGGGCTGTAGACGGGCTGATTCGTGAGTTGGCGGACCCATACGCCCAGGTGTTCACACCGGAACAGTTCGACCAGTTCCAGGAGGACAACACCGGCAACTACGCAGGCATCGGCGTGCAGATCACGAATCTGAACGAGGCGATTACGATCACCGCCGTCTTTCGGGGGACCCCGGCGGAACGGTCGGGCATACAGGTCGGCGACTTGATCATCGGGGTGAACGACCGGAGCACCGAAGGTTGGAGCACCGGACAGGCATCGGACTCCATCCGGGGCGCGGTAGGTACGCCGGTAAAGCTAGCCATCGCGCGAGCGGGGCTCATGGCTCCTCTGACCCCCAGTATTCGACGAGACAGCGTCCACGTCTCGTCGGTGGTGTCGGGCCTGGTCGGCGACGACGTGGGCTACATCGGGCTGGGCCGAGTGGCCCGTGCCTCGTCTCAGGAGGTGGATTCCGCGCTGGTGACCTTCCGCTCGGCCAGGGGAGTCATACTCGACCTGAGGGGTAATCCGGGTGGGTACCTGGACGAGTCGCTCATGATCGGCGACCTGTTCCTCGACCGGGGCCTTCGGCTCGCCAGCGCAGAGAGCCGCGTGCCCGGAGAGGACGGTCGCAATCAAGACGAGACCTGGGATGCAAGGATGCCGGACCGGTTCCCCAACAAGCCGGTCGTCGTCCTCGTCGATCGATTCTCGGCCTCGGCAGCCGAAATCGTCGCAGGGGCCCTTCAGGACCACGATCGGGCCCTCGTCATCGGCGAGCGGACGTTCGGTAAGGGTGTGTTCCAGAACGTCTTCCGGCTGACCGAGACCCGGCACCTGCGTCTCACGACGGGAGAGTGGTTCACCCCGTTGGGCCGCTCGCTGCACCGTCCCCGTACGGCGCAGGGGCGCCCCGTGCCGGAGGACCCTGACACGTTTCGGGTCGTCAGGACGAAGGCCGGTCGCGACTTGGTCGCGGGCGGCGGGATCTTCCCGGACCTCGAGATCGCCAATGACACGCTGACCTTGGTCGAGCGTGAGTTTCTGTCTCAGGCGGCCCGCGATGAGGTGCCCCTCGTTCTGCGTATCGAGGAGTTCGCATTCGCTCAGGCCGACTCACGTCGCGGAAGCGGCGAGGCCCCGGGCGTCGATGCGGATGATTTCCGGGCGTTTCTCGAGGCTCTCTCGGAAGAGGGTGTCGACGCACGATACATCGCCGATCCGGTGATCACCGACTACCTGGAATGGCGGATATCGCAGCGGGTTGCCGAACGCATGGACCGGATGGGACGTTCCATGGAGATTCGATCTCTGCGCGACCCCGTGCTTGCCGAAGCCATTCGCCTGCTGGGCGCCGCGACCACGCAGTCGGACCTATTTCAAGCCGTCGCAGGCCTCAAGGGCGACAAGCAAGAGGCCCAGGAAGAGTCGCTGAGCCGGTAGCGAGGCATGAAAGGCCGGCTCATGACCGGGGATGGTACTTCTTGTGCACCCCCCGCAGGTATTCTCGATCGACGTGAGTGTAGATCTGGGTGGTCGAGATGTCGGCGTGACCCAACAACTCCTGCACCGCCACGAGATCGGCACCGCCTTCCAGAAGGTGTGTCGCGAACGTGTGGCGCAGGGTGTGTGGCGAGACCTTCTTCGTGAGACCAGCGGCGCGGGCTGCCTCCCGGACCAGACTCCAGATGGCCGTTCGCGAGAGTGGCCCACCCTTCCGGTTGAGGAACACGTGTCCACCGCCGGATCCCCGGTCGAGCTCCGGCCGGACGTCTCGGAGATACCGCTGAAGAGCCAAGAGCGCGGGACCTCCCAACGGAACCATGCGCTCCTTGGACCCTTTTCCCCACACGGTGCACAGGCCCAGGTCCAGATCGATATTGGCGATCTTCAAGCCGATGAGTTCGGAGACCCGCACCCCCGTGGCGTACAACACCTCGAGCACGGCCTTGTCCCGCCAGTAGACCGGAGAATCGAGCCGAGGGGCTTCCAGCAACCCCAGCACGTCCTCGACGCTCAGGACCTCGGGTAGGGGGCGGCCTACTCTGGGACTTTCGAGTCCCTCCGTGGGATCGTGGTCCGAGATCCCCTCCTCCAGCAAGAAACCGAAGTAGGTTCTGAGGGCCGATTGGGCACGGCGCACGGAGGTGGGGGCCAGGCCCAACCCACTGAGGTGGAACATGTAGCCACGAACGTCGGTCGGCGTGACTTGCTCCGGACCGCCCCCACCCCCTTCGACGACGAACGCCACGAACCGAAGTAGATCGCGCCGGTACGCATCGACCGTTCGTGGAGACAGGCCCCGCTCGAAGTTGAGGTGGTCCAGATATTGCTCGACTCGAAAGGCGCCGCCCGCATCCAAGTTCAATCCTCCTCCGGACCGGCGTCGACGGCGTCGTTACGCCCGCTCCGTTCACGACGGCGTCTCCGACGGGACTGGAGCCACCAGATTGCCAAGGGACCGGCGAGGATAACCGCGAAGGCGGCCAGAGTCAGATTCACCCTGGATTGGAGCATCACGATGCGTTCCAGGTTGTGACCGGCAAGAGAGCCCGCCCAGACGATCGCGCCGTACCAAATGGCCGATGCGGTCAGAAGGGGAACCGCGACGGCCAGGGGTTTCTGGTGGGAAACGCCGGCGAAAACCGGCACCACCGCCCGGAGGCCCGGAAGGAAACGAGTCAAGAAAATGGCCGCGGTCCCCCAGCGTCGATAGAAGCGACGAACCGTCTGGAGCTGGTCGGGGTCCATGACGTACAGGCCGAGGCGTGTCCTGAAAAATGAAGAGCCATAGCGGTATCCCGCCCCGTAGACGGCGAGCGCCGAGAATGTGTTGGAGGCCCATGTCACCAGGAACACGACCCCCTCACTGGCTTGGCCGCGGGCCGCGAGGAACCCACCGAGGAGTACGAAGGTGTCCGCGGGGATCGGAGGAATGATGTTCTCGACGGCGGCTCCGACCCCGAGCACGACATAGATGATCGAAGGAGAAATCTCGCTCAGAAACGACAGGATCGTGTCCACTACCCGAACGGTCCCTTACCCGGTGTCGTCGCGGTCGAGCCCGGGCGGCGAATCGACACCAGCGGTCGTTAGCAGAGCCACCGCGTGAACCGCCAGTCCCTCCCCCGAGCCGATCCAGCCCATACCCTCGTTGGTCTTTCCTTTGATCGAGACGGCGTCCGTAGGAAGCCCGAGCACCTCGCCCAACCGTCGCCGCATCGCGGCGGAATGAGGCGAGATCATCGGACGCTCACAAATGACCGTGACGTCCACATTGGAAACACGATAGCCGAGATCGTCGATCAGCGCCCCAGCCCGGGCCAGGAGGTCCATCGAGTCGATGTCCTTCCACTCCGCATCGCCCGGAGGGAAGTGGCGTCCAATATCACCTGCCGCTGCAGCGCCCAGGATCGCGTCCACCACGGCGTGGGCCACGGCGTCACCATCGGAGTGGCCTGCGAGACCGGGGTGGTCCGGGATCTCGATCCCACCCAACCTCAAGGGCCTAGCCGAGTCGAAGCGGTGCGAGTCGTACCCGAAGCCGATCCTCATTTTGTCTCCGTCCGCTCTTCCAACGTCGGGCCGGCCTACTCCCCGTTCCAGGCCTGGATCGCGAGGCAGACGTTGTGTCCTCCGAATCCGAAGGAATTCGAGAGGGCCACCGAGACGTCCCGTTCCACGACGCCGTTCACGGCGTAATCGAGGTCGCAGTCCGGATCCGGATCGGAGTAGTTGATCGTGGGGGGAATCAGCCCATTCTGGCAGGCGAGAGCGCAGATCACGGCCTCCACGCCACCGGCCGCCCCGAGCAGGTGCCCTGTCATGGACTTGGTCGAGCTCACCACGACGGAGTAGGCAGCCCTTCCAAGTACCGACTTGATTGCCGCCGTCTCGTTCTTGTCGTTGGCCATCGTCGACGTTCCATGGGCGTTGATATAGTCAACGTCCGCCGGTTCGAGACCCGCATCGTCGAGAGCCATGCGCATGGCATACTGCGCGCCCGCCCCTTCGGGAGCAGGCATGGTTATATGGAAGGCATCGGCGGACACGCCGTAACCGGAAACCTCGGCGATGATCGGCGCACCTCTGGCCATCGCGGTCTCGAGCGCTTCGAGAATCACGCAGCCGGCGCCCTCACCGATCACGAAGCCGTCACGCCCGGCATCGAACGGACGTGAGGCACCGGCAGGGTCGTCGTTGCGCGTGGACAACGCCTTCATGTTGGCGAACCCGGACACGGCCAGGGGAGTGAGCGTGGCTTCCGCTCCTCCGGCGATCATGACGTCTGCATCGCCCCGTTGGATGAACCGAACGGCATCACCGATCGCGTGGGCGCTGGAGGCACAGGCCGAAACGGTCGCGTAGTTGGCACCCTTGGCCCCGTATCGAATGGAAATCAGGCCGGCCGCGATATCGGGTATAAACATCGGAATGAAGAAGGGACTCACCCGGCTCGGGCCCTTCTCTCTGATGATGTCGTGCTGGGCTTCAAGAGTGGAAATGCCGCCGATCCCGCTACCGAAAATCACGCCGAACCGTTCAGGCCGGATACCGTCCCGCTCCAGGTCAAGCCCCGATGATTTCATGGCCTCATCGGCCACCACCATACCAAACTGGGCGAAACGATCGAAGCGGCGAACCTCCTTCGGCTCCAGAACGTGCGACGAATCGAAGTCCTTCACCTCGCAGGCGAAACGCGTCGGAAACTCGTCCGTGGTCTCGAAACGGGTGATCGGGCCCCCTCCGCTCTTGCCGGCCAAAAGGGCGTCCCAGGTCGACACCACGTCGTTGCCCACGGGTGTGACAGCTCCAAGGCCGGTTATGACGACCCTCCGGCCCTTGGATGATGGTGTCATGATCGCGTGTCCTGCCGCCGCATGCCGGGGGCTCTACTCGGAGTTCTTCTCGATGTAGGCGACCGCGTCTCCGACGGTGCGCATCTGCTCCGCGTCCTCATCGGGGATGTCGATTGTGAATTCCTCCTCGAAGGCCATCACGAGCTCGACCGTGTCGAGGGAATCGGCTCCGAGGTCGTCCACGAACGACGCCTCCGTCGTGACCTTCTCCGGGTCGACGCCCAACTCGTTGATGATGATCTCTTTGACCTTCGATGCCGTGTTATCAGCCATGGTACCTCCGTACGGGTGATTTCCTGCAACTATCGTTAAACGAGAAGAACTCGAGAGCCGACCTTCTTCACATCGCCATCCCGCCGTCCACCGAAATGACCTGGCCGGTAATGTAGCGGGCAGCGGGTCCGGCAAGAAAGCGCGCGAGCCCGGCCACGTCGGACGGCTCGCCCAAATGACCCAGAGGGATCATCGAGTGGAGTTCTTCAACAGTCGCCTCAGGAAGCTCGGCGGTCATGTCCGTGATGATGAATCCGGGCGCGATGGCATTGCACCGCACCCCTCTCGATGCCAGCTCCTTGGCGACACTCTTGGTGAACCCGATCAAGCCGGCTTTGGACGCAGCGTAATTGGCCTGGCCGGCGTTGCCAGTCAGCCCGACCACGGACGTGACGTTCAGGATCACCCCGCCGCGTCGCTTCATCATGCCTCGCGCCAGAGCCTTGGTCATGATGAAGGCGCCCTTGAGGTTCACGGCAAAAACATCGTCCCATTCATCCTCACTCATACGGATAACGAGATTGTCCCGAGTGATCCCCGCGTTGTTGACGAGGATATCGACCGGACCCAAGTCCTCCGTTATGCGACCGACGGTGGCGGCAACGCTCTCGCCGTCACGCACGTCGCATCCGTAGGCCCGATGGCCCTCGCCCTCCAGCCCCGCCGCCGCCGCCTTGGCCGCCTCTTCGTCGCGGCCGATCACCGCAACCGCGCACCCGGCTCTGGCCAACTCCGAAGAGATGGCCAGCCCGATCCCGCGTGACCCGCCCGTGACAAGCGCTACCTGTCCGTTCAACTCGCTCATCGACTCTCTCGACCTTCCCAGTTGTCCAAGTCGTCTGGCTCCCCGAGGGAGCTGCAGGGGATCCCCTTGGCGTTGCGTCGATTCAGGCCTCGAAGCACCGAGCCCGGCCCCAGCTCGAGGAATTCGTCTACCCCCGACTCCACCATGTGCCCCACCGACTCGGACCAGCGTACCGGAGAGGTCAGTTGGCGAATCAAGAGGTTTCTCGCATCGTCCGCCGACGTGACGAGTGCCGCCGTCACGTTCGCCACGACCGGATAGGTCGGATCACCGAAGCCGGTCTGCTCCAGGTGTTGCCGCAGGCCGTCCTCGGCCGGAGCCATCAGAGGAGAATGGAAGGCGCCACTAACGCTCAGCTGGACGACCCGCTTCGCACCCCTCTCCGACGCGAGCTCCATGGCGCGTTCGACTCCGGCGAGATCTCCACTGATCACGATCTGGCCCTCCGAGTTGTAGTTCGCCGGCACACAGGTCCCCACCTCCGCAGTCGCTTGTTCGCATACGGACACCACTACGTCATCGTCCAGGCCCAAGACGGCGGCCATGGTACCGGGACGGTGCTGTCCCGCCGAATACATGAGCTCGCCCCTCAAGCGCACCGTGCGTACGGCATCGCCGAAGTCGAGCGTCCCGGCGGCCACGTGTGCCGAGAACTCTCCGAGCGAGTGCCCCGCGGCCATCGCGACGTCGCCCAGGAGATTCGCGACCACCCGGTATACCGCCGTCGAGTGCGTGAGCATGGCGGGCTGGGCGTTCTTCGTGAGCAGCAGTTCCTCTTCGGGGCCATCCCAGCACAGTCGGGAGACGCCGAAGCCCAGGACGTCATCGGCTTCCTCGAAGACCTGAGCCGCCACGGGATAGGACAGGGCGAGTGCTCGGCCCATTCCTACGTGTTGGGACCCCTGTCCGGGGAATAGTAGTGCTAAAGGCATTGCTCTCAGTTCACTGCGGCATCTACCAGCGGATGACCAGGGCCCCCCAAGTGAGACCGGCACCGAAGGCGACGGTCAGAACGTTCATGCCCGGGAGCAACCTGCCCTCCTCCACGGCCTCGTCCATGGCCACCGGAATCGTCGCCGAGCTCATGTTCCCGTAACGGTGCACATTCACGTAGACCTTTTCCATCGGAATGCCCGCGTACCGGGCCGTAGCCTCGATGATGCGGTTGTTCGCCTGGTGCGGTATCATCAGGTCCACCGCGTCGGCGGTGAGCCCAGACTGCTCGAGGGCCCGTTTGGCTCCTTCCGCCATGGAGCGGACGGCGTTCTTGAACACCTCGCGGCCCGCCATCTTCACGAGATGGTCACGGTTCGCGAGTACGTCCGCGTCCATGGGCATCAGAGCACCGCCTCCCGGGCGATAGAGCAGCTCCGCCAGTCGGCCGTCGGAGCCGTGATGCGTGCCCAAGATGCCCCTAACCCCGTCCGACCGCCTCACGACGGCGGCCCCCGCCCCATCCCCAAAGAGCACGCACGTGGATCGATCGTCCCAGTCGACGATCGAACTCATCTTCTCGGCCGCGATCACGAGGGCGATCTCACCGCGCCCCGCGGTCAGATACCCTTCCGCCAGCGTGAGCCCGTACAGCCACCCCGAGCACGCAGCCGAGACGTCGAAGGCCACCGCGTTGTTCGCGCCCAGCAATGCCTGAATGTCGCAGGCGGTGGACGGTAGCAGACGGTCGGGCGTCGCCGTCGACACGATCAGGATATCGATCTCTCCCAACTCCACTCCCGCCCGCTTCATCGCCATGCGAGCGGCGGCCGCGCCCATACCCGCGGCGCTCAACTCGTCTCCGGCGATCCGCCGCTCTTTGATGCCCGTGCGCTCCGTGATCCACTGGTCGGTGGTGTCCACCATACCTTCGAGATCCTTGTTGGTGAGCACTCGGTCAGGCAGGCAGCGCCCGGTCGAGACGATCTGAACCAGAGACTTCGGGGCCTTCAAACCGTGTCGCTTTCCACGACCGGCATGCTGAGCTCCTTCTCGAAGTGACGCACCATCGAGGCCTTGGCAGCCCGGTCGGCCACACCGATGGCGTTTCGGATCGCCTTTGGCGGGGACCCTCCGTGGCAAATGATGGGAATACCGTTCACGCCGAGGAGGGGCGCTCCACCGGTTTCGGTGTAGTCGAGTAGGCGGAACACCTCGTCCAGATCATGGTTCGTCTGCAACTCACCGAGCGCGTTCGTCAGTAGGCCGACGATGAAGCTCGCCACGGACTCGTAGAACTTGAGAAGCACGTTGCCGACGAAGCCGTCGCACACCAGCACGTCACAAGCCCCCTCCACGATTCCGCGACCCTCGATGTTGCCGACGAAATTGAGACCACTCTTGGACAGGCCTTGGTAGGTCGCCAAGGCCAATTCGTTACCCTTTTCCGGCTCTTCGCCGATATTCAGCAGGCCGACCCGCGGGTTGGGGATCTCCATGAGGTCTTGCGCGTAGACCTTGCCAAGGCGGGCGAACTGAATCAGCTGATGCGGCTTGCAGTCGACGTTGGCACCCGCGTCGAGGAGCAAAAGCGGCCCTTTGGCGGTTGGGACCACCGTCCCGATGGCCGGACGGTCAACCCCCTGCAGAGGCCGGAGAATGAGCAAGGATACCGCCATGACCGCGCCCGTGGATCCGGCGCTGATGAAGGCGTCGGCCTCTCCCTGCTCGTGGAGCCCGACGCCGATGGCGATGGAAGACTGCGGCTTGCGGCGGAGCACGGTGGCAGGAGGCTCGCCCGGGAGCACCCGATCGGGCGCATGGACGATGGTCAGGCGGTCTTCCGGATAGTCCCGATGGAGCGCGAGCTCCGCCTCCAGCGTGTCGCTGTCTCCGACCAGGAGAATCTCGAAATCAGACGCGGGATCTTGGAGAGCACTGACGGCTCCGGCGACCTCGGCGGCCGGTGCCCGGTCGGTGCCCATGGCATCGATAGCGATCCGCACCTGGCGTGATCCCGTCCCCTGTGGTCAGGCCAGGTCCGGCTCGATTACCTGCTCACCCCCGTAGTGCCCGCAACTGGGGCACACCCTGTGCGGGATCTTGGGATCCCCGCAACGCGAGCAGGTGTTGGTCACCACTGGCTCGGCCTTGTAGTGCGTCCGGCGCTTACGTTTGCGCTGCTTTGAGATCTTCTTCTTCGGAACAGCCATCTTTCAACTCACTCGCTCTTGAGTGCTCGAAGGGCATCCCATCTCGGGTCCATATCCTCCGCCGAGCACTGGCAATCAGTCTCGTTCAAATCCGCGCCACATCCAGCGCAGAAGCCCCTGCAGTCCGTTCGGCACTCCACGTACCGCGGCACCAACAGAATCAACTCGTCACGAAGATGCGGCCCTAGGTCGATCTCACGCTCGCCCCGTTCGACGCGGCGTGTCTCCCCTTCGTCGTCGTCCAACAACTCAGGTGGAGCGAAAACCATCGTCACATCGCAATCCACCGCTCGCTCGACCGGTGCGAGGCAGCGCCGGCAACTCTGCATGACGGAGCCCGTCAAGGTCCCCCGCAACACGACCTCACCCGTGCCGGCCCATGCGGCGGTCATCGCCACATGAAGGGGCTCCTCAAGGACGAACCCACACCCTTCGAAGGAGTGCTGATCAGGCTCGAGGAATCCCTCGACCTGGAGCGATCGCTTCCGCTCCAGTTGACCCAGGTCAACTCTGAGCATAAGCGAAAAAGCTACCCCAACCCCATGGGGGAGTCAACGCGGGAAGAACCCGTCTGGGCCGCCCCACGGACCGACTCCGACGACCGGGTCGTCAGAGTCCGAGACGCTCGTGGCGTGAAAAGAAGAAAGAGACCTCCCAAGCCGCGTTCTCGTCGGAATCGGAGGCGTGAATTGCGTTCCTCTCCTTGGATTCCGCGAAAAGCTTCCTGACGGTCCCCTCTTCAGCTTCCGCCGGGTCGGTCGCACCGATGACCTGCCTCAGCTTGGTGACCGCATCTTCGGCTTCGAGGACGATGGGAATCACGGGGCCTGATGTCATGAAGCTCACGAGAGAATCGTAGAAGGGCCGCTCCCGGTGGACCTCGTAGAACGCGCCCGCCTGGGCGGCGTTCAGGCGCATCATTTTCATCGCGCGGACCGTGAATCCCGCACTCTGCAAGTGTGCCAGCACCTTCCCTGCAAGGTCGGATCCGACCGCGTCCGGCTTGATGATCGCGAGCGTCAAACTCATATATCGACAATTCTCCACGTAATCTCGGTCAGCTCTCTGCGGGCCCGAATAGCAACCGCAGCACCTCTCCTCGGGTCAAGAAACCGACCATTTCGCCTTCTCGGATCACCGGGAGCTCCTCGACGTCCTTGTTCACCATGATGAAGGCCGCCTCCATCAAGCTCTGATTCTCGGAAACGCACATTACGCTCCGGGTCATGATTTCACGGGCGGTGGCTTCCACCATAGGTGCGGCATCCCGTGGGTTCCCCATCTCGTCGCTCCGGCTCTTCGCGACCACGTGTTTCATGGCGTCGCCGGTCGTGATGATGCCGAGGAACTCATAGTCCTCTCCGACCACCGGCACCGACTTGAGCCCACGCCGCACCATCAGGTCCACCACTTCGGTGTACGGCGTGTCGGGATATACCCGGTACTGTAGGGGAGACAGAACATCCTCCACCAAGAGCCTCTCGTGAAGTTCGATGTCCATGAGGCCCTTGAGGGCCTTCGCGGCATCCGCGGATTCCACGGCCACGAGTGACTGGACCCTCTCTTCGTCACGGAAGAACCGGACGAGCGCCGGCAGCATCTGGTGCTTCCGCGTCGCGAAGCGCCGCGGCGTCACCAGGAGAATCAAGACGCGAGCGGTCGTCGGCCCCTCACTTCCGCCCTCCTCTACTGTGAATGGACGGGGTGAAACGCCTAGCACCGACGACACGGACTCGAGCGTCTCCTCCTGCGAGAGCACCACCACGATGTCATCGTGTACTCGGACCACCTCGCCGGCGGAACGAGTCGCAAGGTCACGGGCAACAGGAGAGGCCTTGTCGCCCGTGAAGCCCTCAACGACCTGGAAGGCCGCCGTGAGGGCCTCCTCCAGGTCCGCGGCGTTCAACGGGATTACAATCCCATTGTCGCCGAGTAGCTCGATGAACTTCATATGTACGTCCGTTTCGGACTCAACCGGTCCTTGCCCCGAAGGCCTCTTGGATCAAGCCCACGATGTCCACGGGGCGTTTCGCCACCCGGATCCCGCTGGCTTCAAATGCCTTGGTCTTCTCTTCAGCCGTGCCGGCGGAACCGCTGATGATCGCACCTGCGTGGCCCATCCGGCGACCCGGGGGAGCGGTCTGCCCGGCGATGAAGCCCACTACCGGAATGTCCAGATTCTCCTTTGCCCAGATTGCCGCTTCCTGCTCATCGGTCCCGCCGATTTCACCGATCATCACGATTGCCTCGGTCTCCGCATCGCAGGCGAAGGCCTCCAGCGCATCGACGAAACTGGTGCCGATGAGTGGATCGCCTCCGATACCCACACAGGTGGTCTGGCCAATACCGGCATGTGTCAGGTGAATCACCGCCTCATAGGTCAGCGTGCCCGAACGGGAGATCACCCCTACGGGTCCCGGGGTCACGATCTGATCCGGGATGATACCGACCTTCGCCTTACCGGGGGAGATCACGCCGGGGCAGTTGGGCCCCAAGACGCGGGCGCCCCGATCCCGGGCGAAGACGTGGGCACGGGCCATGTCGAGCACCGGAACCCCCTCGGTGATGGCCACCACCAGCTTGACCCCCGAGTCGGCGGCCTCTTCGATGGCTCCGGCGGCAAACGCCGGAGGTACGTAGACGATGGAGGTGTTACCTCCGGTCTCGGCGACGGCACGATCCATGGAGTTGAATATCGGAACGGACGTTCCGTTCGGGCCTTCAAACGATAGCCCACCCTTCCCCGGAGTAACTCCCGCAACCACGTTCGTCCCGTACTCCATCATCTGGGCGGTGTGGAAGGAGCCGTCCCTGCCCGTGATGCCCTGGACGATCAGTTTCGTCTCTTCATCGACAAGAATTGCCATCTATCGTCTCGTTAGCTCGTCTTGGGTTGTTTCAGGCTTCACGCATCGGCGGCCATCTGAACGGCACGTTCGACCACGTCGTCCATGGAAGTGAACGCCGAGAATCCCGCGTCCGCCAGGATCTCGAGTCCTTCCTCTTCGTTGGTACCCGTGAGTCGGATCACGACCGGAGGCTTGATGTCGATGCGCTCCGTAGCCTCGACGATGCCCTTCGCCACGTCGTCGCAGCGCGTGATCCCTCCGAAAATATTGAAGAGGATCACGTCAACGTTCGGATCCGACGTGATGATCTCGAGCGCGACCACGACCTTCTCAGGACTCGAGGACCCTCCAATGTCCAGGAAGTTCGCGGGCTCTCCTCCGTAGTACTTGACCAGGTCCATGGTGGCCATGGCCAATCCGGCCCCGTTCACGCAGCAGCCCACGTTCCCGTCGAGCTTGACGTAACTGAGGTTGGACTCACGAGCCTTGGTTTCGGCCCAGGGCTCGGCCGACGGATCCCGGTACTCGGCGATCTCGGGGCGCCGGAAGAGCTCGCTGTCGTCGATGCTCATCTTAGCGTCGATCGCCTTCACTTCACCTCCCGCCGTGGTGATCAACGGGTTGATCTCCACCATGGAAGCACCGCTCGAAGTGAACGCGGCGTATAGCTGCCGGATGGTCTTCGACGCCTGCTTGATCAGTGCCGGGTCGTCGTAGAGGGAGTTGGCGAGCCAGAAGGCCTGGTGGTCCATGAGTCCGTATCGAGGATCAACGGTGAGTTTCCGGATCGCCTCCGGATGGCTGTTTGCCACCTCCTCGATGTCGATCCCTCCTTCGGACGAGACCATGAAGGTGGCGGCCTGAGACGCGCGATCGACCAACACGCCAACGTAGGCCTCGGTGTCGATGTCCTCGGCCGGTGTGACCAGCACCTTCTCAACGGTGAGGCCGGAGATGGTCATGCCGAGGATGTTCTCGGCGTGTCCTCTGACCTCTTCCGGCGTCTTGGCCAGCTTCACGCCGCCCGCCTTGCCCCGTCCTCCGGAGTGTACCTGGGCCTTCACAACGACCATCCCGCCGTAACTCTCGGCGATTCGGACCGCCTCATCGGGCGTCGTTGCTACGTCCCCGGGTGGTACCGGAATGCCGTGAGAGCGAAGGATCTCCTTCGCCTGATACTCATGAATATTCATATGTGTTAGTCGGGCTCGAAGTCGAATCGACCGATCGAAAGGGCTCCGGCGATGACGTCATCACACGCCGTGAGGCGGAGCCTGCGAGGGACCTGAAAATACCCGGCCGCAGGGGGGCGATCAAGGAACCGGGGCACCCTCCTCGGAGAGCCGTTGTAGAAGGGCCTTAAGTTCATCCAACGCGTCGCCGAAGCCCTCGAAGTTTCCGGCTCGCAACGCGGCCTCCGCGTCTTCGAGCAGCGCGAGGGCATCCGCGGGCCATCGGCTCCTGTCGAGGGGAGACCGGTCGACGACTGCCGGAATCGGCCCGGTGGCGGACTCCAAGTTGCCCGACGCGTCACCGGACATCGACGCGAGCGCTTGAATGGCCTCGGGGAGCGTTTCTTCCATGGCCACGCGCCGCCCGTCACTGACCACGAACCGGCGCAACTCCGGAATCGCATCCGCCTCCGCGGCCAGGAAGACCGGCTCCATGTACAACAGCGTGCCACCCACCGGCACCAGGTGGAGGTGCCCCGTCCACACTTGGCTTCCCCCGGTGCGCCACAGCGAGAACTGCTGAGAGATGATCGGGTCCTGCTCGACGAGCGCTTCTACCTGGCGAGGGCCCGGGGCCTGATCCTCGACCGCAACGTCGAAAAGAACCAGCTCGCCGTACCGATCCGGGTCGCTCCGGGCTATCAGGATCCCCGTCAGATTCTGTCGGCCACGCGGCACGAACACCGACGTAAGCAAAAAGCCGCCCTCCGTGTCTCCCGGTAGACGATAGATCCCGTAGTCGGCTCGGTACGGCACCGGAGTCGTCCCTTGAGCGAGCTCCTGCGGCAGCTCCCAGACGTCCTGCTGCCCGTGGAAGACCGGAGCACTCTCCTGATGGTAGCGGTTGAGCACTCGGGCTTGCAGGTCAAGCATGGTACGTGAATAGCGCACGTGGTTGCGCAGGTTGGTCGGCATCTCGTCGATAGGTCGGAAGAGCGTCGGGAAGCCCCGCCGATACACTTCAAGCAGTCTATCGCCGTCATCGGCCACGTAAAACGTCACCTCGCCCGTAACCCCGTCCACAATGACCTTCACGCTGTTCCTCGCGTAGCGGACCGGCCCGCCGGCCTCGAGGTTGTGCGTGGTAGACAAGGGGAACCAGCGAGTCCCCGTGAATCCCTCCAGAATCCAGACGATGTGACCGTCGTGAATGACCGGATACGGTTCGTCGGGATAACGCAAGAGAGGTCCGGATATCCGGAGCACCCGGTCGAGGACGTCTCTCCTGAAGACGAATCGGCTGGTGCTCGTCACCTCCGACGCGAAGAGCAGATTGGCGTCTCTTGCCTGCCACGCCAGCGCCAATTTCCTGAGCGCTGAGTCGAGCTCGATTCCGTTCGGAAAGTCGACACCGGGACGCGCGGGGCCCCCGTCCGGCGCCCTCTGTTGAACGGGATCGATGATGGCGAAACTCTGTCTCCGGGTTCCTACGTAGACCTCCGGTCGTGTGAGCCGGAGCCCCTCCGGAGTGAAGCCTCCCTCCGTAAACTCCGGCGGAATGCCGGACACGAACATCCGTGGCCGCCCTTGCGGAGTTCGTGACACCGCCGCACTCACGACGGCGCCCATGCCTCGGATATAGAGATCGCGCAGATGCACGTTCTGCCAGTTGGGATCTTGGATACCGCGCGGCAGGATCTCCCGCACGGAGATCGCGACCGGAACCGTGCCCCTCGGCGTCTCATACCGGTCCACGGTAACACTCGAGAAATCATAATAGGGGAAGCGTGCCTCGAGTTCGCGGAACGTGGTGAGCAAAGCCTGAGAGCTCCAGACCGGAAGGCCACTGAATTGCGCAGCCGCCGCCTGCCAGTCCACGTCCACCTCTTGCTCGTATTCGAATTCCCGCCGGGCGAGCTCCGTCAGATCGAAACCGACGCGGGTGAAGAGGATGTTGTGTTCGATGAAGGGCGTCTCGCGCTCCAGCTCGTTCGGCTCCACGCGGAATCGCTGGACGAAGGACGGATAGGCTTGGCCCACCAACACTCCGCCGACGATGAGAGCGCCCACGGTGGCCGACGACGGGAGCAGCCGTGCCTTCAGGCCACCCCAGAGCGTGCCGATCCCGGCGAAAGCGGAGAGCAGTGCGAGGACACGATAGGCATCGAGTCTGGCCTCGGCGTCCGCAAACCCGAAGATGCTCTGGACCCCCGAGGTCCCGTCGAGCAGCAAGAGGTATCGCCCGAGCCAGAAACGGACGGCCATGAGCGCGAAAAAGGCCGCGACGACGACGGTCAGGTGAATCCGGGGTTGATCCTCGATGTCCAGCCCTCCGCGGCCCCACTGGAGCGCTCCCGTGGCGGCGTAGCCCGCGGAGGCGAGTGTAAAGACCAGGAAGACCACGATCATGCCGAAGGTCACCAACGCCCCCACGACTGGAAGGAGGATGACGTAGAACGTCATGTCCTTCCCCAGAATCGGATCGAGGAGACCCCAAACCGGAGCATTGAACAGGAAGAGGACCTGGAGCCCCATGGCTCGTGGGATAGAGGCCCCGAACCACGCCCCCATCAGCACCGACACCAGGCTCGTACCCCAGACCACGTAGGCTTCCGGAAGCTGCTCCGAGATCACCAAATCCCCGACCCGCCGCTTGATCCTCAAGCCGCCCAGTGTCCGGGCCACGATGCGGAGGTTGCCGAAGAGCGCGAGGCCAACCACAACGGCTCCCGCCAAGCGAATTCCCCACTCCCACAGAATCCGAGTCCAAAACACGGAGGAGTAACCCACGGCGTCGAACCAGAGGATCTCGACGTAGAGACTCGCTGCCGCTCTTCCGACCAACAACAGCACGAGCACGACGCCGACAGCGGTCAGCAGGAGGCGTCCGCCCCGAAGCTCTCTGCCTTTCACGTCAGACGTCGACCCCCTGACTTCGCAGCCAGGATTCGATCTCGTCCCTGATGGCGTGCAGGCCTTCCTCGGTCCGAGCCTCGTAGCGGGCGACGATGATCGGCTGTGTATTCGATGTCCGCAGAAGCCCCCAGCCGTCCTCGAACAGAATGCGCGCCCCGTCGATTTCGATCACCTCGTGACTCTTCCTGAAGTGCTCCTGGGCCGCCCGCACGAGCTCGAACTTGGACTCCTCCGTCACCTCGATGCGAAGCTCGGGCGTAGCAGCGTAGACCGGGAAATCGGACACCATTTCCGAGAGGCTACGCGAGGAGCGGGCGACGATGTCCACCAACCGGCACGCGCCGTACGGCGCGTCGTCGAAGCCGTAATAGTCGTCGGCGAGACAGATGTGACCGGACAACTCCCCGGCGACCAGCGCCCCCGTCTCTCGCATCTTCTCCTTGATGAGCGAATGGCCGGTCATCCACATGATCGGCTCTCCGCCGGCTTTCGCGAACTCGTCGGGAAGGACCTGCGAGCACTTCACGTCGAATACCAGCTTCTGTCCGGGACCGCGCTTCCGCAGAACCTCGAGTCCTAGTAGGAGAAGCAGAATGTCGCCGCGCACGACCTGTCCGTTCTCGTCGACGGCTCCGATCCGATCGGCGTCGCCGTCGAATCCGATCCCGAGGTCTGCCCCCTCTCGCCGGACGGTCTCGATGAGATCGACCAAGTTCTCGTCCACCGTGGGGTCCGGATGGTGATTCGGGAAGGTTCCGTCCGACTCGCAGTACAGCGGAATCACCTGGGCACCGATCTGCTGCAAAAGAGCGACACCCACGAGGGACCCGGCGCCGTTCCCACAGTCCAGGACGACCTTTACGGGACCTGGCAGGTCGAAGCGTCCCGCCAGGTCGTCTACGTAACGATCCAAAACGTCGACCCGTTCGGTGCCCCCCTCGGCTCCACCATCGACAGCTTCGCCAACGGCTTCGAGGATCCGGCGTTTCAGGTCTTGGATCGCCGCACCGTACACGGAGGCACCCTGGACCGTCATTTTGATGCCGTTCCACTCCGGTGGATTGTGCGACCCGGTGATCTGTATGCCGCCGTCCGTGGGGAGCGTCTTTTCGGCCCAGTAGAGCGTGGGGGTCGGAACGGTACCGATGTCGACCACGTCCGCTCCGACGCCGGTGAGACCACGGATCAGGGCGGCGCCCAACTCCGGCGACGAGGGGCGGTTGTCGCGGCCCACCGCGATTCGTGGAGACCTGCCCAGGCGCTCCCGGGCCACCGCGCCGTACGCCCGGCCGACGGCCTGGGAGACGTCAGGGGTGAGCTCCGTCGCCACGAGGCCACGGACGTCGTACTGCCGGAAGATGTGATCGGGAACGGACACTCGGGGCTCCTACTTCGGTGGCGATGACGACAAGCGTAAGGCTATGGCGCCGTGCTGACGAGCCCCTGCCCCACGGACGAGAGCCCTTCCACGCTCCAAAGCGCGAAGTCCAAGGTGCCCCCCGGGAACACACCCAAGTAGAGTACGAGGAGAACACCCATGACCAACGCGAGGCGCATCGGAAGCTGAACGACGATGACTTCGTGCTCGTTTTCGGCCGGGGCCTCGCGCATCCACATGAACCACGCCACCCGCAGGTAGTACCAGTAGGACACTACCGTCGTAAGCACCAGGATGACGGACAGGTAGACCAAATCGGCTTCCATTGCGCCTTGAAGCAGGTAGATCTTCCCCATGAATCCACCCGTCCCCGGGAACCCCGCCAACGACAGGAGGAAGATGGAGAGGAAGACCCCCAACACCGGCTGCTGCCAACCGAAACCCGCGTAGTCTTCGATCCGCTGGTTGTCCTCGCTCTGGCGGGACACCAGCAACACCACACCGAAGGCTCCGATGTTCATGAGCGTGTAGACCAGCAGGTAGAACAGTAGGCCGGCGGCGGCCGTCTCGTTCGCCGCCACGATGGCCACCATGAGATAGCCGGCGTGGGCGATTGCCGAGTAGGCGAGCATGCGCTTCACATTCACCTGCACGAGGGCAATGAGGTTAGCGACGACCATGGTGAGGACGGCCAACCACCACAGGATGGGCCACCAAGTCTCGTACGCTCCCACGAACGCGACGCGGAACACCCTGAGGAACGCCACGAACGCACCGGCCTTCACCGCCACAGCCATGAACGCCGTGACGGGTGTGGGCGCTCCCTCGTAGACGTCGGGAGTCCACATGTGGAACGGCACTGCTGAAACCTTGAACCCGAAGCCCACGGCGAGCAGGGCGATTCCGAACCCCAAGAGCGCTCCGTGGGCGGTGCCGCCGACGATGGCCGTGGCGATCCGGGCGATGTGCGTGCTACCGGTGGCCCCGTAGACGAGGGCGATGCCGTAAAGGAAGAACCCCGTCGAGAACGCCCCCAACAGGAAATACTTGAGGCCGGCTTCGGCCGATTTGCGATCCCGGCGATTCATGGCCGTGAGCGCGTAGACCGCGATGGACATGATCTCCAGCCCCAGGAAGATCACGATGAGGTCTCGCGCCGCCGCCATGACCATCAGCCCCACGGTCGAGTAGATCAGCAGCCCGTAGAACTCTCCAGCCTGCAGCCGCTGCCGCTTCACATAGAACAGGGCGATGAGAATGCTGAGTCCCAAGGCCGTCAAGAAGATCCAATTCGCGAAGAGCGCGAATCGGTCCAAAGCGATCATGGAATCCGTACCCACCTCCGAGATCCCGTACAACCAGCCGTTGACCGCAGCCGCCGCGAGCACGCCGATCAACGACATCCAACCAAGATCGGTGGCCGTGTCGGGGTTGGCGCGTTGTCGTCTACTCACGCCCAGAATGAGGATCACCATGCCCCAGACCGAGAGCACGAATTCCGGCGCCAACGCGATCAGGAAGTGGGCCTGGTTGCTGAAATCGAGATGCATGGGCTAGTCCCCCGCCCCTTCGGCGTCACTCTCGGCGACCTCGGGTGTCGGGACCGCCGCTTCACCGGCGACCCCACCCCCGTCGCCGAGAGGGCTGGCGGCGAGTGTGCCGTCGTCGGCATCCGTCACCGATGCCTCTGTGGTTGCGGCCATCTCTACCCGTTCGAGGATCGCCTGAACGCTCGGTTCCATACGCTGAAGGAAGGGCGTGGGGAACACCCCGATCCAGATCATGAGCGCGATCATGGGAGCCAGAATCGTGATCTCCCTCGGCGACAGGTCCTCGACCGCTCGATTCTCTTCACTGTCGATCTGGTTGAAGAACACGCGCTGCACCATGGGCAGCATGTAGTACGCGGCGAAGATCACTCCCGTGGCCGCGAGCACCCCCATGCCGGGATGGCTCTCGAAGGTGCCGAGGAGCGCCAGGAATTCTCCGATGAATCCACTCGTGCCGGGCAGGCCGATGGAGGTCAGAGCCGTGATGACGAAGGCCGTCGCCAGCCAGGGAGCGACACGGCCCAGTCCGCCGTAGTCCTCGATGTTCCGGGTATGGCGACGCTCGTAGAGCATTCCGAGCAAGAGGAACAGCGCCCCCGTCGAGATCCCGTGCGATATCATCACGAGCATGCCGCCCTGAAGGCCGTTCACGTCAAGCGCGAATACTCCGATCACGACGAACCCCATGTGGGCGACCGACGTATAGGCCACCAGCTTCTTGGCGTCCGGCTGCACGGCCGCCACCCAGGCCGCGAAGATGATGCCTACCACGCCCAACGTCATCATGATCATGATCACCGTCGGGTGTTGCGACGCGACCGGGAAGAAGGGCAGCAGGAACCGCACGAATCCGTAGGTCCCCATCTTCAGTAGGACCGCGGCCAGCACGACGGACCCCGGGGTGGGCGCCTCGACGTGCGCGTCGGGAAGCCAGGTGTGGAACGGGAACAGCGGCACTTTGATGGCGAAGGCGAGCGCGAAAGCCCCGAACAGCCAGAGCTGCTCCGTGGGCGATAACGGCACCTGTAAGAGATCCAGGAACGCGAACGACGTCACCCGCATCAGCGTCTGGGCCCGGAAGTGCAGGTAGAGGATCGCCACCAACATGAGGAGCGACCCGAAGGCGGTGTAGAGGAAGAATTTCACCGCCGCGTAGATCCTGCGCTCGCCTCCCCAGATCCCGACGATGAAGTACATCGGAACGAGGGTGAGCTCGAAGAACACGTAGAAGAGGAAGAGATCCACCGCGGAAAAGACACCGATGACTCCGACCTCCAACAAGAGCATCAGGGCGTAGAAGGACTTCTCCTTCCGCTTGATGTAGTTGAAGGACCCCAGGATGGCGAGCGGCGTCGTGAACGTGGTCAGCATCACCAGGAACAGGCTGATCCCGTCGAGCCCCAGCGCGTAACTCACCCCCCACTGCTCGATCCACGGCCGGCTGCTGTCGAGTTGATAGCCGCCGCCCAACGCCGGATCGTAAGCCCACCACAGGCCGATGCTCAGAACGAAGACCGCCAAGCTCCAATAGAGAGCGAGGTGCTTCGCACGCGCCCCCGGAGCCCACAGAACATGCACCATCCCAACGAATGGCAGCCAGATGAGCGCGTGGAGGATCCACGCGTCGTACGCGAGAGCGTTCAGCATGTCACCGCCATGTCCCGAGAACGCTCAAATCGAGTGCAGGGGTAGGAGGACAAGGAGGCGCGCGGAGTAGTAGCGAAAGCTACTTCGCAGGCGCAACGACGCGGGCCGACACCGCCCGGTGCCGATTTCAGCGTTCCACCCATTAGAAAGCCACCACCCCGAGGATGATCAACACCCCGACGGTCAAAAAGAACGCGTAGGTGTTCACCTGTCCGGTCTGGAAGAGGCTGCCAATCCAGCCCATCGCTCGCGCTCCGTTCCCGACCGAGTTCACGAAACCGTCGATGATGCCGGCGTCGATGACTCGCCAGGAGAAGCGCGAAAGGGACTGGAGAGGATGGACCACGAGCCGGTCGTAGAGCTCGTCCACGTACCACTTGTTGTAGAGAAGACCCGCGAAGCCAGTCGGGACTGCGTCCTCCGTAGCGACCGCCACGTCCTTCGAGGACAACATCCGGGCGGTGACCACGACCACAATCAGGGCCGCCACGGTCGAGATGACACCCCAGGCCACCTCACCTCCACCGAAGGGCGCGGAGTGCGCGATCTCACCCAGATGCGTCTCCTGCACGTGGTGAGCGGCCGCCGTGACAGGCTCGAGCCAGTGGTGTAGCCACTCGGACATGGGGAGTAGGCCGAAGCCGCCCAGGATGGACTCCTGGAGGTCCTCGGTCACGTTGACCCATCCGCCCAGGGTCGAGAGGAGCGCCAGCACCGCCAACGGAATCCACATGGTCCTGGGGGCCTCGTCGAGGTGCTTGGCCTCCTCGGCACCGGTCCGGTTCGTCCCATGGAAGGTCATGACCATGAGGCGCGTCATGTAGAACGCCGTGAGCATGGCCGCAGCGAGCGCCATCACCCAATAGAGCGTATAGAGACCGGCGTAGGGAGCGTTTTCGGCCCCGGCCATGGCGCCGGTCATCCAAATGATCTCGTCCTTGCTGAAGAACCCGGCGAATGGCCAGATCCCGGCGATCGCCAGCGTGGCGAGCCCCATCGTGATCCACGTGATGGGCATGTACTTCCTGAGTCCACCCATGTTGCGCATGTCCTGGGCGTCCCAGTCCTTGTGGGTGTGGTGCAGGGCATGGTGCATCGAGTGGATCACCGCCCCGGCGCCCAGGAAGAGAAGCGCCTTGAAGAACGCGTGGGTCATGAGGTGGAAGACCCCGGCGGTATAGGCCCCGACCCCGACTCCCAGAAACATGTATCCCAACTGGGACACGGTGGAGTAGGCCAACACCTTCTTGATGTCGTTCTGTTTGAGTGCGATGGTCGCGGCGAAAAGCGCCGTCAGCACTCCGATGCCCGCCACCGCGGCGCTGCTGAACGGCGACATGGCGAAGAGCAGCGAGGACCGCGCGACCAGGTACACACCGGCCGTGACCATGGTCGCCGCATGGATCAGCGCCGACACGGGCGTGGGGCCCGCCATGGCGTCGGGCAACCAAATGTAGAGCGGGATCTGAGCGCTCTTCCCCGTGGCCGCCACCAGGAAGAACAGAGTGACCGCGGTAACGAGCGGCCCACCGTACTCGAAGATCTCTTCCGCCCCGCCGAACACGTCCACGTAGTCCACCGACCCGAACGCCACGAACAAGAGGAAGATGGCCAGCAGGAATCCCAGGTCACCGATGCGGTTCACGATGAACGCCTTCTTCCCCGCCGACGCCTTCTCCTCATCGCTGAACCAGTATCCGATCAGCAGGTAGGAGCAGAGTCCGACCCCCTCCCACCCCACGAACATCAGCGGATAGCTCGATCCCATTACCAGGATCAGCATGAAAAAGACGAACAGGTTGAGATAGGCGAAGTACCGCGGGTAGCCCGGGTCGTCCTGCATGTAACCGACGCTGAACACGTGGATCAGAAAGCCGACTCCGGTGATGATGAGCATCATCACCATGGCGAGCTGATCCAACTGAATGGCCGCCGCCACCTCGAAGCTGCCCGTGGCCATCCAGGTCCAATAGCTCCGGATGACGGGCTCGTGGAGCTCGGCGCCCGCCATGCCCACGAAGTTGACCACGGTGAGAAGGAAGGCGAGGCCCATGACCCCCGGCCCTATCCACGTGGGCCAGGTGTGTGTTCTCGGACGGTCCCCCCGACGGTCTTTTCCGAAGAAGTCGTGCTCGCCCCCGCCCCTCACCGCGTCGGCGGACAAGCGCGCCGCGGAGAGCGCCAGGGCCCCGTTGATCAGAAAGCCCAGGAGCGGGAGAAGAATGATGAGTCCCGGCAGGAACGGCTCCCACGCCGCGTGGGCCTCCGAGCCTTCGGCCACCTGGATCAGATAGAGTCCGAGGTTCGTCACGACCCTACCACTTGAGCAAGTTGAATTTGTCCACGCTCACCGTTTCGTAGTGACGGAAGATCGAGATGATGATGGCCAGCCCGACGGCCGCCTCGGCCGCAGCCACGGTCATGACGAAAAAGACGAACAGTTGGCCTTCGATCCCGATGAATCGAGACAGGGCGACGAAGGTCAGATTCACCGCATTCAGTTGCAGCTCGATACACAGGAACATGATGATCACGTTTCGACGCACGATGACGCCGAGCGTCCCGATGACGAAGATCAGCGCCGAGAGAATCAGGGACTCGGTCAGCATCAGACGGCCTTCTTGGCCAGCACGATGGCACCCACGATGGCGACGAGAAGCAAGATCCCGGTGAGTTCGAACGGCACCACGTAGTCCGTGAAGAGAGGACGGGCGATAGCACCCACGGCCCCGTGCTCCAGCAGGGCCGCATCGATGGCGTCACCCGGCCCGAGGTCGCTCTGCAACCCACCGGCGTCGGCGCCGACCTGTCTGGCGAGAAGTCCCCCCAGGGCGCCCGAAACGACGAAGCCCACGATTACGCCAAAGCCACCTCGAATGTCCCGCTGGTAGTCGTGACCCAGGTTCAGGAGCATGATCACGAACAGAAAGAGGACCATGATGGCCCCCGCATACACGATGATCTGGATCGCGGCCAGGAAGTGGGCTTCGAGGAGCACGAAGATGCCCGAGATGCTTGACAAGCAGGCAACCATGAAGAGCAGGCTCGCAATGGGGCTTCGCCCCATGACGACGCCGAAGGCGCCCCCCACCGCCACCGCGGCGAAGATGTAGAAGAGCAGGTCAGCCATGGTCACCGCCTGCGCATGGCGCCGAGGTCATGGGACCCTCACTCACTCTTCGGATCCTCGGGGTCCCACAGCAACGCCACCGGATGGTCCACCTCCATGAGGCGATCCAGGTCGTACACGAAGCGGTCGCGCGAGTACTCGGCGTTCTCGAAGTCACGGCCCACGTGGATCGCCTCCACGGGACAGACTTCCTGACACATTCCGCAGAAAATGCAGCGGAATTCGTCGATCTCGAAGACGATCGCGTATCGGTTGCCCTGGTCGTCTTCTCCGCCCACGAGGCGGATGCAGTTTGCGGGACAGACCGTGGGACACAGGCCGCAGGCTACACACTTGGGCCGCCCGTCGGCGTGCACCTCCATGCGGTGCGTGCCCCTCCATCGAGGGCTCAGTTCCGTCTGCTCCTCGGGATACTGCTGGGTCACCTTATCCGGGTTCAGCATATGCCGCAGCGTCACGGACATACCCTTCACGGCGGCCCTCAGATACGACGTGCGTCGCGGATCGGGCCTGCGGATGACTTTGACCGTTATAGCCATCTCGTTGTCCTGATTGCGGTTACGATATATGCCTTATAGCACATTCTAGTCCTCCGACACCGGGAACGCCTCCGGAACTCTCACCTTGCGGGCAGCGGCACCGTGCATGATCCGCCCTCGATCCAGGTGGAAGACGAAGGCCACCGTGCAGACCGTGCTCACCGCGGTCAGCACGAGGCCGTACGTGAACCCGTAGGCCACCCCGACCTGGTCGAGGACCAACATCGTCGCGGCGATGACCATGATGTAGGCGAGAGCGGTGGGCAGTAGGACCTTCCAGCCCAACTGCATCACCTGATCGTATCGGAAGCGCGGAAGCGTCCAGCGCACCCAGATGTAGAGCAGGAGGAAGAAGGCCGTCTTGGCGGCGAAAGCCGCGAACGTGACGAGCGTCTTCCAAACGGCCGGTGCCGCGGCGATCGGTGCCCCGTCCGCATCGAATCCCCTGATCAACGAGCCGCCCTGCCAAAACGCGTCGTCCCACGTTCCGGGCAGATCCCACCCCCCGAAGAAGAGCGTGGCCATCAAGGCGGAGGCCGTGACCATGTGTGAGTACTCCGCGATGAAGAACATGGAGAACTTCATGGCCGAGTATTCGGTATGGAATCCGGTGACGAGTTCCGATTCGGCCTCCGGCATATCGAACGGAAGTCGGTTGGTCTCCGCGAAAGCCGAAATCAGGAACAGCAAGAACCCCAGGGAAAGCGGAAGAGCGTACCAAAGGTCCAACTGCTGCTGCTTCCACACGATTTCAGTGAGCGTGACGTTGCCGGCGACCATGATGACTACGATGAGGCTCAGGCCGAGGGCCACCTCGTAGCTCACCATCTGCGCGGACGCCCGCAGCGCTCCGAGGAACGCATACTTGTTGTTCGAAGCCCAGCCGGCGATGACGATCCCGTACACACCCAGGGAACTCAGCGCGAGAATGTAGAGGATTCCGATAGGCACGTCCGCGACGATCATGTCGACGACTCCCCACGGAGTGGGCAGTGGAGCCGCAAACGGAATGACCGCGAAGGTCACCATGGCCGGGACCATGGCCATCATCGGCCCGAGCATGAAGTACACTTTCGACGCCGAGCCGGGCATGGCCTCTTCCTTGACCAGGTTCTTGAGCCCGTCGGCGATGGGCTGAAGCAGTCCGAACGGTCCCACACGGTTGGGGCCTATACGATCCTGGATGAACGCCGACACACGGCGCTCGGCCAGGGTCGTGTAGGCCACGGTCAGCAACACCACCCCGAACATCCCGGCGACCTTCAACGAGGTCGACACCATGAGCGGCATGCCGGAGACGGGCTGGAACACGTCCACGTCAGTCTCCAGCCACCGGTACGGTGTCGTTGATGACGGCCCCTGAGCGATTCACGTCGTCGTACGTGATTCCCTCGAAGGACGGCACGCGCTCGGCGAGGAGCTCGAACGCCTGAGCAGCGTTGCGAGGTCCCTCGCTGCCCTCGATGGCCCCTACCAGCGATCCTAAGACCAGCCAAGCGGGCCTGGCGGCTCCCGGGCCGTCCAACGCCGGCCAGAACCTCTGCACCCGGCCGTCGCAGCTCGTGAAGGTACCTTCTTGTTCGGCGAACGTCGTGATGGGGAGGGCGAAGCCAGCGGATGTCAACGTGGGCGAAGTGTATGATCCCAGGTAGACGACGGTCTCCGCCCCCGCCCCGAACCCTTCTGGCGAATCTTCGAGGGCGTCTCCAAGCACCAGGATGACCCCCGTATGCCGGGCGACGTCGTCGAGGCCGCCCCGCCCCGCATCGTCGCCGACGCGCTCGAACCCGAGGAGCTCGGCCCCCCGCACGTTGGGAACCAAGTCCTTCCGCCGGGCGAGTCCCTCATAGCCGGCCATGGGTACTTCTCGATCGACTCGGGGCGACCTATAGACCACGTCCCCACCGCCCAAAGCGGACACGAGGTTGGATACGGCTCCGAGGTCCTCGTTGGACCAGAAGGGCGAGACCACGGCCTTCACGCCACCGCTCACGTCCTCGACGCCGGACGCGAGGGCGGCGAGCGCCTCCTTCCACCCCATCGCGGTGCTCCGGCCCGAGACACGCACCACGGGCGCTTCCAGGCGATCGCCTCGATTCAGCCACTCGTAGCGGCCGCGCCCGTAGTCACAGATCCAGTGGCCGTTCACTTCAGCGTTGTGCCGGGGCTTCATGCGGTGCACGAGGTTGTCGCGGGTGTGAAGGTCGATGTTGCACCCCTGGCTGCAGTTCGGGCAGATGGAGGGTGTGTGCTCGAGATCCCACGCGCGGGCCTTGTGCAGAAAGTCCTTCGAGACCAGGGCCCCGACGGGGCAGATATCCACCACGTTACCCGCCCAGTCCGCCTCTTCCAGACCGGTCTCGAAGAACGTGTCGATCACGGACCGACTTCCCCGATCCACGACCGCCAAGAGCGGGTTCCTCTCCATTTCGTTCATGAAGCGAACGCACCGCGTGCACATGACGCAGCGGTCGCCGTAGAAGAGCACGTCTCCGCCGAAATCGTCGCGACCGAACACTCTTTTGGGCTCGCGGCCCCGGCCGTGCTCCCGGCCCTCCTCGAAGACGTAGTCCTGGAGGTTGCATTCGCCGGACATGTCACAGATCGGACAGTCGAGCGGGTGGTTCACCAGGTAGAATTCGAGCACGCCGGTCCGCATCCGATGAGCTTGCTCGCTGTTCGTGGCGACGACCTGGTCGGGCGCGACCTGCGTCGTGCACGAAGGAAGCAGTTTGGGCGCCCCCTCTACCTCGACCAGACAGACGCGACACATGGCCGGAGAGGATAATCCTGGATGATAGCAGTAGTGCGGGACCTCGGTCCCCATGCCCTGCGCGGCCTGCAGGATGGTGGTCCCTTTCGGGACGATCACCTCTTGCCCGTCGATCGTCAGCGTGACGTTCTCGATGTTCGATCCGTTGACGGCCATGGCGCTACGCGACTCCGACCCGCTCACCCCGGCGGATCAGTGCCAGGTACTCGTCCTTGAACTTGGCGATCGAAGACTGAACCGGGGCCGCGACCGAATCCGAAAGCACACAAATCGTTGTGCCGGTCATCTGGTCGGTAAGCTCGATCAGGGTGTCGAGATCTTCTTCGGTACCGCGCCCGTCTTCTATACGGCGGAGGATCTTGGTGACCCAAGTGGTCCCTTCTCGGCAAGGCGTGCACTGACCGCACGACTCGTGGGCGTAGAAGGCCGCCATTCTCATGACCTGGTGCACCACGTCGGTCGTCTCGTCCATGACGATGACCGAAGCGCAGCCCAGCATGGAGCCGGCCTCCACCACACCCTCGTACGACAGCTCACACGTTTCGCACTCTTCCGCGGAGAGGAGCGGAACGGAGCTTCCGCCCGGTATCACGGCCTTCAGGGCCCGGCCCTCGGGAATGCCACCGCACACGTCGTCGATGAGCTCCTTGAGCGGGAAGCCGAGCGGCAACTCGTAGTTGCCCGGCCGATTCACGTGACCGCTCACGCAGAACAACTTGGTGCCGGGGCTCTTTTCGGTTCCCCACTGTTTGTACCACGCCCAGCCGTGCTCCACGATCGGCGGAATGGCACAGAGAGTCTCGACGTTGTTGATGGTCGTGGGCATACCGAAAGCGCCCACCGCGGCCGGGAACGGCGGCTTGACTCGCGGCTCGCCCCGACGCCCCTCGAGGGAGTTCATGAGGCCCGTCTCTTCTCCGCAGATGTAAGCCCCGGCCCCCACGTATACGGTCAGGTCGATCTTGTGACCCGACCCCATCGCGTCCTCGCCCAGAATCCCTGCACCGTACGCGTCCTCCACGGCGCGGGCGAGCACCTGTGTGGCCTCGAAGAACTCACCCCGGCAGTAGATGTAGACGTGCTCGGCTCCCATGGCGTAGGCCGCGATGGCACATCCCTCGATGAGCAGATGCGGAACCCACCGGATCAGCTCACGGTCCTTGAAGGTGCCGGGCTCCGACTCGTCGGCGTTGCACAACAAGTAGTGAGCCTTGGACTTGTCCTTGGGCATGAAGCTCCACTTGAGGCCCGTGGGGAATCCCGCGCCGCCGCGGCCTCGCAGGCCCGACTCCTTCACGGTCTCGATGACCTCGTCGGGAGTCATGCCCAGAGCCTTCTTCAGAGACTGATATCCGCCCCTCGCCTTCCAACCCTCCAGCGTGCGGGCCTCCGGATCACCGAAGTACTTGGAGAGGACCTGCACTTCCTTTTCGTGACTGTAGGGATAGCCCATCGCTAGACTCTCCCTCCCTCTGACCCGGCTCGCGGGGCGTCACCCGCCGGGGCCTCACCCGCCGGGGCGTCACTCGCCGGGGCGTCACCCCGCTCGCTTCTCAAGACCTCGAGGATCTTGGGCACCTCTCCGGGCGTCACGTTTTCGAAGTACCTGGAGTTGATCTGCACGCACGTCGGGAAGCCGCAACCCGCCAGGCATTCGGCCTCGACCGTAGTGAAGTTCCCGTCCGGCGACGTCTCTCCCAACTCGGTGTCGGTGTACTTCAGGAACGCGTCCAACACGTCTTCGCCACCACACAGGTTGCAGCTGATATTGGTGCAGACCTGAATGAGGTATCGCCCGACCGGACGCTTGTTGTACATGGTGTAGAACGTGGCGACGCCGCGGACGTAGGCCGCCGACAATCCGAGCAGGTCGGCGACGCGATCCATCGTTTCGGGAGATACGTGACCACGTACTTCCTGGGCGAGATTCAGAGCGGGCAGCAAGGCCGCCTGCCGGTCCGGATAACGGGTCAGGATCTTCTCCAGCCGCTCCTGATAGGGACCCTCGAACAGCGGCGCGTCAGGCGCCTTTTCGGCAAGCATGTAGGGATAGCTCGACGCGCCGGCTGCATGGCCGCCCTCCAGTGGACGCACACCGACGAAGTCGAGCCCACGGACCTGCTCCTCCGTGAGGTCGTACTCTCCGGTGTTGCCGGCCCAGCCGGGGTTCTTGAACGGGATATCGCTCATCGGTCGATCTCGCCCAAAACGATGTCCAGGCTGGCGTTGATCATGATCAGGTCGGCAATCAGGTGGCCTTCGGCCAGCTTCGAGATCACCGAGAGATTAACGAAAGACGGCGGTCGGATTCTCCAACGCACCGGCTTCTCCCCACCGTCGCTCACGATGTACATCCCCAACTCCCCCTTGGAGCCCTCCACCGCGAAGTAGCAGTCACCCGCAGGCACGGCGATGCCTTCGGTGATCAGCTTGAAGTGGTGGATCATCGACTCCATGTCGCTCATGCAGTCCGTCTTGCTCGGGAGCGACACCCGGGGATCCTCCACGTTGATCGGACCATCGGGAAGGCGGTCGAGCGCCTGGTGGAGAATCCTGATACTCTGGCGCATCTCTTCCATCCGAACCAGGTAGCGATCGTAGCAGTCCCCGTTTTCGCCCACGGGGACCTCGAAGTCATAGGTCTCGTAGTCGTAGTACGGCTGGTCCTTGCGGATGTCGTAGGTCGGGCCAGAGGCCCGCAGGTTGGGACCCGTGAAGCCGTAGTTGATCGCGTCTTCTGCCGAGATCACGCCCACGTCGAGCGTGCGCCCAAGGTGAATCCCGTTCGTGGTCAGCAGTGAGTCGATCTCGTCCAATGTATCCGGGACGGTGTTCAGGAAGTCTCGGGAGAGACTCGGTCCAGCCATCCGGGAGATCGGCCATCATCCCGCCGATGCGCGTCGCGGATGTCGTGATGCGGGCACCCGTAAAGGACTCGTGAAGCTTGTAGATCCGCTCCCGCTCCTGGAAGGCGTACAGGAACGGAGTGAACGCCCCGACATCGATCGCCATGGTCCCCAGCCAGAGGAGGTGGCTGAAGATCCGGTCCATTTCCATGCAGATGACGCGGACGACCTTGCATCGTTCGGTGACCTCGAGTCCCATGAGCTTCTCGACGGACATCACG
>CBDDEN010000004.1:0-121965 GCA_965226925.1 Longimicrobiales bacterium
ATCGGTGCCGACAACCACATGATGAGCATCATCGGCACTCCACTCACCAACTCCCGGACCTGCTTCATGAAGACGCGCACCGGGATGGGTAGCTGACGCTCGGGCTCGGTGCTCTCCCCGATCGCCTCGGCGAGCATGGCGCCGTCGGCGTATCGGTCCTCAGGACGCTTCCGCAGACACCGGTCGATGGCCCGCGCGACCTTGGTCGGCACCTCCCGGGCAACGGACGCCACGGGCTGTGCGGACTCGGTGATGTGCTTCGCGAGCAAGGCTCCGGCGTCGGAGCCCTCGAACGGAAACCGACCGGTGAGTGCGTAGAAACCCACCACACCGAGCGAGTAGAGATCGCTGCGTGCGTCCACCTCCTCGCCGCTGGCCTGCTCGGGGCTGACGAACTCCGCCGTGCCGAGCACTTCGCCCACGGTGGTCATGCCGGGCTCGTGGCCCACGTGCGCGATGCCGAAGTCGGTGACTAGCGCCCGGCCGCTCCCCTTCTCTAGCAGGATATTGTCCGGTTTCACGTCCCTGTGGACCACACCCTCGGCGTGCGCGTACGCCAGCGCCCACGCCACCTCCCTGAGCACCGTGACCGCCTGATGGCTCGGCATCGGACCCCGGCTACGGACCCGCCTCTCCCAACGTCTCGCCGTCGATGTACGCCATGGCGAAGAAGACGAAGTCGTCGACCTCGTCCACCGAGTAGATGGCGACCACGTTTGGGTGGGAGAGCTTGGCCGCGGTGCGTGCCTCCCGCAGAAAACGCTCGCGCAGGGACGGCTGGGCGGCCATGGCGGGCGGCAGGAGCTTGAGCGCGACCGGGCGGTCGAGCGCGACCTCGTGAGCGAGGTAGACGATCCCCATCCCACCGCGGCCGATCTCCCTCTCGAGCGAGTAGCGGCCGACCAGCGCCTCTTGGAGCGCGAGGAACTCAGGGTCCGACTGGTCAGGCATATTGAACCATGTGTCCTGTTGGATGGAGCGGCAAGCGTAATTCCTGTGACGTCCCCACCACCAGGCGATCTAGTGCTATTCTTGCGCAAGCGCTGACATAAATACTAAATTAGTTTCAGTTAGTATTTGAATAGTATTCAAGCGAACTAATGCACAAGACGGGCCCTGAATATGAAGAACCCAGTTCCGCCGAAGTCCCAGTCTGAGCTAATGGGGCAGATCTTCAGGCCAGATAAGCTCAAGAACGAAACGCTCGAAGCCATCGTCAGCCAGAGCCCGCTGGCCAACGGCAAGTACCGCCATTGGGACACTGTAAGGCATCTGGATCCGCCTTCCGGACTCACATCGGAGGAGTGGTGGCTGGGTATCAAGCTCGCTCGAACCAAGCTCTACAAGAGGATCCCCCTCTACGACAAGAAGGGCGTGCCGTTCGTCTTCGCGACACCGGACCCTGTTGAGAGGCATTTGCATCATATCGCCCAGCAAGCTAGTGGGCGGATCCTGGCTATGGATGAGATGACGAACCCGAACACGCGGGATCGTTACCTGATCAGCTCGTTGATCGACGAGGCTGTCACCTCAAGCCAGTTGGAAGGGGCGGTCACGACCACGGAAGTAGCGAAGAACATGCTGCGGACCGGACGTCCCCCTCGGGACAGAAGTGAGCAGATGATCATCAACAACTACGTCGTGATGCAAAGAGTGCGGGAGTTCCAGAAAAGCGCGCTGACGCCTGACCTGATACTGGACATGCATCGTGTCGTCACTCAGCACACCCTCGACGATCCGGGGAAGGCTGGATGCCTCCGCGACGACGCTGATGACATCGTCATAAGCGATTCCATCACCGGTGAGATATTTCATCGTCCCCCGTCAGCCGACGAGCTTCCCGAGCGGCTGCAACGGTTGTGTGATTTCGCTAATGACGATGGCTCCGAGACGTTTTATCACCCCGTGGTTCGAGCCATCATCATTCACTTTTGCATCGGGTACGACCACCCGTTCGTGGACGGAAACGGACGGACGGCTCGGGCGCTCTTCTACTGGTCGATGCTCCGGCAAGGCTATTGGCTTGCCCAGTACCTCTCCATTTCCCGGATTCTCAAGAAAGCTCCAAGCAAATACGCAACCGCCTACCTCTACGCTGAGACCGACGACAACGACCTGACGTACTTTATTGACCACCAGCTCAACGTGCTCGTCAGGTCGGTTGCCGGCCTGCACGAGTACCTAGACCGCAAGATGAATGAGATCCGAACCGTCGAAGGTCTGCTGAAGGAAGCCGGCCAACTCAATCATCGACAGATGGCGCTGTTAAGTCACGCTCTTCGGCACCCCGGGACTTGGTACACCTTTGAGTCCCATCGGCGAAGTCATGGCGTCGTGTACCAGACGGCCCGGACCGACTTGCTCGGGCTAGCAGATCGCGGCCTACTCACCAGCACTCGGAGGGGGAGGGTCTATCAATTCTCAGCCCCCTCTGACCTGGCTGAACGACTTCAAGCCGAGTCGAATTAGCACGATCACTCCCAAAACGCGGCTGCCTCATTAGCCGCATTGCGGCGTAGGTCCCGAAGGGACGGGTCCGTTGGTCTTCACGATAGTGTCACATCAGCCAAAGGGCGAAGGCGCACCGGAGTGTCCGGCGGGAGAGCGACGTCATGCGAAGTGCGCCCAGCTCCAGAGCGTGGCCCTCTCAGAAGATCTGTTCCGGAACCGCGTAACCGGCGCAGTCGATCGCCTGGAGATCTTGACCCTCCTCCACGAATTCTCGAAACGAGGGGCTCACCCCTCGTCTGATCAAGAGCCAAACACAAGCGCCCTTCGGATCCTGGAAGATTCTCTGCCATCCCCCATAGCCGAGGCGCTCCATCGCATCCGGACCGAGAATCCCCTCCTCCACCTGCAGCAGCAAGGTCTCGCCGAGACGCGCGAAGCCTGCCATCCAACTGGCATACTGCAGCCAATCGATCTCGTCCATCTCCGCGGCCAATTTGGACCCACTGACAAGGAACTGCCGGTCAAGAGCTGCGCTGTGGAAGGCATCGGCCGTGGCGATGCCGATGGCCTGGTACGCTGCCGCGCGAGACGCGATGGTGTTCTGCCTGATCTCTACGCCGACGAAAACCAGCGACGCGATCAGGCCAAGTGCTGCGAGCGTTTCCCGAATTGCCTTGCCCGACATTGATGCTCTCCTGACTGGGTCTTGAGCAGAATCGGCCATGGTTTCCCTCAAACGTCGGCCATCCGCGGGTGAGGCTGGGACGATTTCAGCTAACGGGCTCACGGACTCACGACGCGGAGGTGGCGTAGCCACCGGAGCGTCCGCGCAGCGGCCGGCCCGTTGCTCACGTTAGAGCTTCCAGTCAACTAGCGACAGCGTACCCGAGGGCCGTGCTTGAGTCCGGCGTTATCGGACGTGCGGTCGGTCGGTCGGCCGACAAGTGTACCCCGGCCTGTCGTTGGCTAAGGAGGCGGCGCCATCGACGAATCGGCCACCTGGTCGAATAACGATTGAACGTCGATCTGGCACGCGATGCCATATTCCTGGATCGCGTCGTCGATCAACGGGCGGAGAGTGGAACCAACCCCACCCCCACCCCCACCACGGATGATCGGCCAGAGACAGACGAATCCCGGAGTCGCCATCGCTCGGTGGTCATCTAGGGAATAACCAAGACTCTCCATGGCCTCAGCGTCGAGCAGATCTTGCTCCACCTGGAGCAGGACGGTTTCCAGCAGATGAAGGCCGTAATTCATGTCACTTGAATACATCTCCCAATCGCTGAGCGTCCAGCGGGCCAGGGCCTCCGGGTAATTGGCCTCCGTGTGCAGTCGATTTACCCGAGCGCTTCTATTCTGCCAATACTCAGCTGTGGCAATGCCAATCGCCTGATAAGCGGCCGCCCGCGCCTGGACATTACTCTGCCGTATCTGGAGCCCCACGAATACCATAGAGACAATCACGCCGACCGCGGCAAGCGCCTCCCGTTTGGCTTCGCTAATCATTTGCGCGGCCTTGATAGTCGTGTCTCAAGGCTGGATGCTGGAGTGCCTCGAAACTGTTCGCTCCTGGGGCGGTGCACAGCGTAACAACTGATAGTAATGCCCCGCACAGCATGTCCGATAACGGGCTCTCGGACTCACGACGCGGAGGTGAGCGGAGCTCACCGCAGTGTCCGCGAAGCGGCCGAGCCGTTGCTCATCGTAAGAAGCTGCCGGAGCGCCCGCGGAGGGACGAGTGCCCCACCTGATAACAGACCGACCCGCAAGGTCGGCAAGTGCGACCCGTGTGGCGGAACGCGCGGAGCTCGTCGAGACTCAGGCACGACGCGGAGGTGAGCGGAGCTCACAGGGTCGCACCGTCCACGTCCGCGAAGCGGGCCGACCGCTCAGATCGTCTGCCGCCGCCATGAACATCGTAAGATCCGAGCTGCCGGAGCGCGACAGCGTGAACGGATACCAGAACCACAGAGCCAGCGCGGTGCCTCCCATCGTAAGAGTCCGAGCTGCCGGAGCTCCCAGCCTGGGATGGGGACGAGTGCCCCTCCAGAACAGACCGACCCGCAAGGTCGGCAATCTGGTCGGCAATCGGGATAGGGGAGGACCGGCGTCCCGGTGCGGGGACACCCAGCTCGTCGAAGTACGCCCCTGGCAAGGCCGTGTGCAGGGCGTGGTGCGCGGCCACGTGCCACCAGTCGCGCGAACCGAGCGCTCGCCAGGCGAGCTCACACCGCGTCAACTCCCGGTACGCTGTCCTTCCCCGACGTACGCAGCCGGCGGTGGCATTGGTCCAGGTAATTGCACTCCGGTGTATCCGCTAAGCCGTATGCCTTCCACCCCAGCACGTAGCGCCGTAGCTCTTCCGCCACCGTGCAGGCTCCGCCCGCCACTCCGGCTTGTCTGCCGGATCGGAACGTGGCGTGGTCACTAGACCCGCCGGGTCCTCTCAGACCATGGGGTTCGGGAATGGACTGCGTCGACGCATCAGGGTCGCGAATAGGAGACCGTCCCCATGTGCCGCTCCATCACCACCCCGTTCGTACTTCCAGGTAGCGACGGAGGATCCGCAGCATCGCCTTATCCTCGATCCGCTTTGCCAGCCGTCAGCACTTGGAGAGCAACGTCGTGAAGAGGAGGATGAGCGGCATAGCCAATAGACCGCTCAGATCGTCTGCCGCCGCCATGAAGAACGGATACCAGAACCACAGAGCCAGCGCGGTGCCTCCCATAGGAGATGCTCGCTTCCAGTCCCGGAGCTCGCCGAAAGCCTGGGATGGATCTCCAGACAGCGCTCAGCAGGCCGCCATACGCCGCGCCTAGGGCCGCGAAGATGAAGAGTATCGTGAGCGTTCCGGCCACCGTGAATCTGGTCGCTTCCCTTCGGTCCCTGCGACCAGGTTCCGGGAGGATCTGGTCGGCACACCTACTGCGAGCGCTACGAGTCGCATCGCGATCCGTAGCGCCAATCCCAGCGCGAATCCAGCCGCGATGCCTGGAACCAAGGCCCGGGACAGCACTCGCGCCCAGTTCGCAGGTCTGCTGGTGGGGTCATCTATCGAGAGTAGGACCATCGCCAGTGGGATGGGTCCAAGGACCGTGACCAAGGTATCAACGAGCTCGCCGCCCAGGTCGGCTGCCAGGAGCGTTACCCACGCGACGTACGCGACCAACAGGGTCGTTGCCTTACGACCTATCCGGCCCACGGCTACCTCCTTGGCCGCTGTGTCTCGGCCACCTGTTACGGGACGATCTGGCGGAAGCATCGATACGATATCGACGTGTCACCACTTGCCTCACCAACACCGGTACGGGTGGTATTCGATCTCGATGTCTTGCTTGAGCCGGCTTTCGATCGCGCCCAAGTCCGGTCGGTTCGAAGGCAGATCCTTCTCCCCCCGACCGTCTGGATAGACTGTCACCGTTGGGGTCACCGAAAAGACCTTCTTCGCCTTCACACTCATGACCTGTACGCCGTCGCTGGCTACCGCTGAACGGGAGTACTTGATGCTCGCCTCGCCGATCACGTCGAAAATCGCTCCCAAGATCCCGCTGAGCGGCCTCCCCGACGTTCCCTCAACGTCGTCGTGAGCGACCATGTCGCCGAAGTCGAGCTGGCGGAACGTGATGATCTGTCGATTCGTCACCTTCAGCTGTGGCACGGACAACGTATCGACGAAGCTGTAGTCGGTCTGACCGTCTTCCCGATCTGGCCAGGCGATCCTGACGTTCGCGGCCATCCTCGGAGTCGGCCCACTTCGTACCTCACCGATGATTCCGTCCGGCCGATAGGCCAGCCACGTGCCCGCCCCGAGGTGGACCGCCCAAAGGAGGTCGGCTGGTGCCTTGGTGGCATCGGTTAGTTCGGCTACGGGGAGGAACTCCCGGAAAAGCGACCGAGCTGAAATGTACAGCACGCCACCCTCCGGACGTTGCTCGATTGCGTCGCGCACGAGCCCGAGATAGAGCGCGGAGTAGAACCGGGTCCAGTTGGTCGAGGACACTATGTTGAAGTCGCCGTGCGCCTGGGCTGCGGCCCGGATGTGTTCCGCGAGCACGGTTCGCGAGACAGTGTCGACCTGACATGCGCTGTCCTGGGCCCTTGCGATCCCGGGTCCAGCTGCAGTCGCCAATGAAAAGAGGGTGCCGGCTGTCAGAAGCGACCCTGGCGACAGGGCCAGTCGCCGCGTACAAGCGCTCACAGCAGTTTGGAAGGTGCTTGCAGGTGTTCGCGGCCAGTTCATCTACACCTCTCGCAACTCACGGCTCCAACGCCATGTCCGATAACGGGCGGATTCCCGCCACCCATAGGGCCATCATTCCCACCAATCACCAATATCCACCCAATCCTAGCTCGTCAAAGGGATGGAATCCCCCCCTCACCCCACCACCATCGCATCCCCATACGAGTAGAACCGATAGGAATCTGCCACCGCAGTGCTATAAGCCTCCATCACCCTCTCGTACCCGCCGAACGCGGCGACCAGCATCAGGAGCGTCGACCGCGGCAGGTGGAAGTTCGTCACGAGTCCGTCCACCACCTGAAACGCGAAGCCCGGCCGCACGAACAGGTCCGTCTCCCCGCCCCCCGCCTCCACCAGCCCGCCGCGCGCTGCACTCTCGAGCGTGCGCACCACAGTGGTGCCGACCGCCCAGACCCGCCGCCGCTCCACCCGGGCTTGGTTGATCGCCTCCGCCGCCTCTTCCGGGATGAAGTACGACTCGGCGTGCATCTCGTGGTCGGCGGGGTCGTCGACCTCGACCGGCCGGAAGGTCGCCACCCCCACGTCCAGGGTAATAGCCGCCCGCTGCACGCCCTTCGCCTCGATCGCGGCGAGCAGCTCGGGCGTGAAGTGCAGCCCGGCCGTGGGGGCGGCGACCGAGCCGGGCACGCGTGCGTAGACGGTCTGGTAACGTTCTCGGTCGAGCGGCTCGTCTTCCCGCTCCAGGTAGGGCGGGAGCGGCACGTGCCCGTGCTCCTCGATGGCCTGCCGCACGGAACCCTCCACCACCAGCCGTACGATCCGCCCCCCTCCCGGTGCCCCGTCCACGATCTGGACGTCGAATCCGGGGGCGATGTTCACGACACGGCCCGGCTTGAGCTTTCCGCCGGGCCGTACCAACGCCTCCCAGATGGGGGTCTCGTCCGCCTCGGGGTCCAGGGCCGAGGCGGCCCCTCCCCCGCCCCACGGCCGTAGCAACAGAATCTCGGACGGAGCCCCCGTGGGCTTGCGCCCGAGCAGCCGTGCGGGAGCCACCCGGCTCTCGTTCACGACCAGCACATCGCCCGGGTCGAGGAGGTCGACGAGATCGGAAAACACCCGGTGCTGGAACGGCCCGCCGTCCCGCGGCACCACCAACAGCCGGCTCCCGTCTCGTCGCTCAGTGGGATATCGGGCGATCTGCTCCGGCGGTAGCGCGTATTCGTAGTCGGAGACCCGCGTCCCGTCCTTCACACGATGCCCCAGTGTCCACATCCCTAACCTCCGTCCCGTCCCATAGGAGCATCAAAGCGCCCCCGCGTTTCCGCGGAAACGTGCGACGACTTCTTCACCACCCGCACACCTATTCGAACAGAGTCGACTGCCCGCCGCCCGCGCCACCCTCCTTCGGAGCCTCGTACCCGAACCGCTTGTACGCCCGCACGGTCGCCACTCGCCCCCGCGGGGTCCGCTGGATGAACCCCTCCTGAATCAGGAACGGCTCGTAGACCTCTTCCAACGTGGACACGTCCTCACCGAGCGCCACGGCGAGCGTCTGCAGCCCCACGGGCCCGCCTTCGAATTTCTCGATCAGGGTCTTGAGCACGCGCCCGTCCATCTCGTCCAGCCCGTACTGGTCGACTTCGAGCATGTAAAGCGCTTCTTCGGCCACGGTCTTGGTGATGACGCCCTCGGCCCTCACCTGCGCGAAGTCCCGCACGCGCCTGAGTAGCCGGTTGGCCACGCGCGGGGTCCCTCGCGCCCGACGCGCCAGGATCTGTGCGCCTTCCGTGGAGCACTCGATGCCCAGGATCTCGGAGCTGCGTGCCACGATCACGGCCAGCTCTTCGGGCGGATAGAAGTTCAAGCGCTGTATGATGCCGAAGCGGGCCCGCATGGGGGCGGTGAGGAGTCCGAAGCGCGTGGTGGCCCCCACGAGCGTGAACTTCTCTATGTCCATCGTCATGGTCTGAGCCCGGGGGCCGTCGGCCAGACGGATCTCCACCCGGTAGTCCTCCATGGCTGGGTACAGGAACTCCTCGATGATGGGCCGGAGACGGTGGATCTCGTCGATGAAGATGACGTCGCCTTCCTGCTGGTTCGTCAGCATGCCCACCAGGTCCGCGGGCTTCTCCAATACGGGGCCCGACGTGCTCTTGAAGTTCACTCCCATCTCGCGGGCGATCAGCGAAGCGAGCGTGGTCTTGCCCAGCCCGGGCGGGCCGTGAAAGAGCAGGTGGTCCAGGGGCTCACGGCGCTGCTTCGCGGCCTCGATGGCTATCGACAGCGTCTCACGCACCTTGTCCTGGCCGATGAACTCGTCCAGGCGGTGAGGTCTCAGGGACGGCTCGACCGTGGTGTCTTCCTGCAGCGCCTCCGGCGTGGTGATCTCGCGTCGCTCCGTCATCGCTTCGCCAATGCCCGACGGATCAACTCGTCGGTGTTCTCGGCCTCACCTTCGGCCACCGCACCCCGCACGGCGGCGTCCGCGTCCACGAACGCGTACCCCAGGGCCACCAGCGCGGCCACGGCCTCCTGGGCACCGGGCGCCGGACCGCCGGGCTCACCCTCGGGCCCGATGGCCAGATCCTCCACCTTGTCGGAGAGCTCGAGAATGATACGCTCCGCGGTCTTCTTCCCCACCCCGCTCACCTGCGTCAGCGCGTGGATGTCCTTCTCGGCCAGGGCCTTGGCGAGGCGGCGGGCGGAGTAGGTGGAGAGCATGGCCAGGGCCATGCTGGGTCCCACCCCCTTGGCACCCAGAAGCCGTGTGAAGAGCTCGCGCTCGTAGGACTCCAGGAACCCGTAGAGCGTGAGCGAGTCCTCGCGGACCACCTGGAGGGTGCGTATCTCGAAGTCGGCGGCAGGCGGCTTGGGCAACCTCTCCAGAATCGAGAGCGGAATCTGGATCTCGTATACGACGCCCCCCGGCGTCTCCACCTCGACGTGGTCGAGCTCTCGGGTGATGAGCGTCCCCTTGAGGCGGCTGATCATGGGCGCCCTCGCACGTCTCGACGGCACATGCAACCGCCCACCCGCGCCCCCGCGGACGCATTCACTCGCAGCCTACTCAAACCCTCAGCGCTCCCATCACACAGTGGCACAATGCGGCGGCCACGCCGTCGGCCGCGTCGTTCGGCGAGGGAGCCGTCTTGAGCTTGAGTTGCTGCTGCACCATGAATGCCACCTGGTCTTTGCTTGCGTTCCCGTTTCCCACGACGGCCTTCTTGATCTCCCTGGGTGTGTACTCCGCGATCTGAATCCCCCGAAGCGCGCCGGCCAGCAGGATCGCGCCCCGCGCGTGCCCCAGCGTGAGCGCGCTCTTCACGTTCTTCCCCTGAAAGACGTCCTCCACCACCAGCACCAGCGGGTCATGGCGATCGATCAGCTCACAGACTTCGTTGAAGATCTCCATGATGCGAACCGCCAGCGGCTCACCCGCCGAGGTCCGCACCACCCCGCACTCCACCAAAGAAACGGCGCCGCCGCCCGCCTTGGCGACGACGCCGTAGCCCGTGACGGCCGTTCCCGGATCGATGCCCAGTATCAGCTCGGTCACCTGGGGGCGTCCTACCCCATGGCCTGAGCGAGAATCTCGTCATCGATGTCGGCGTTCGAGGAGACCTGCTGGACGTCGTCGCAGTCGTCGAGGGCCTCCACGACCCGGATGAGCTTCTCCGCGTCCTTTCCTTCGACCCTGACCTCGTTCTGGGGAATCCACTCGAGGTCGGCGCGTTCGAACTCGACTCCGGCGGCCCCCATGCCCTGCTGCACTTCGTGGAACGCGCCGGCCTGCGTCGTCACCACGAACTCCTCCCCATCGTTGCTCACGTCGTCCGCACCGGCTTCGATCGCGGCCTCGAACACCGCTTCTTCCGTATAGCGGCTCGCGTCCACGTAGATCTGCCCCTTCCGATCGAACTGCCACGCCACCGAACCCGTCGTTCCCAGGCTCCCACCGAGCTTGGTCAGAATGTGGCGCACGTCGGCCACCGTACGGTTCTGATTGTCCGTGAGACACTCGATGTAGAGCGCGACGCCGCCCGGGCCATACCCCTCGTAGGACACTTGTTCGTAGACGACACCCTCGATCTCGCCCGTCCCCTTCTTGATCGCCCGGGTGACGTTGTCGGCCGGCATGTTGGCGGCCTTGGCGTTGTCCACCGCCAGCCGCAGCCGCGGGTTGAAGTTCGGGTCTCCCCCACCGTCCCGAGCCGCCACCGTGATCTCACGGATGAGCTTCGTGAACATCTTCCCGCGCTTGGCGTCCGTAGCCGCCTTCTTGCGCTTGATGGTAGACCACTTGCTATGTCCGGACACCTGCCACTCCTCCAACGGCTTGCCACGCGTTACATTGAGCTAAAAGTAAGGAAAGACACCCCCCGGAAGCATCTCACCCCTCCCCCCTCGCCAGAACGAACGGGAGCGGGCCGCTCCCTCCGCAGCGACAGTTGGAATCATACGTCCAACCAGCTCGAGTAGCTCAAATTAGCGACGCCCTCCGCGCCGCAACTACCGTCCCGCTGATTCCTGGAGTCGCGGAGGGAGCGGCCCTCTCCCCGTCAGTGAGCCTCCTCGGCCTCCTGCGTAGCCGCGATCACCTTGCTCACCTCATGCGTCGGCACCGGCTCGTACCCCGAGAACGTCCGCGTGTGATGGGCCCTGCCTTGGGTGATGGCGCGCAGCGACGTGGCGTACTTGTAGAGCTCCGACTCGGGCACGAGGGCCCTCACCGTGGTTCGGCCATTGCCGGGATCCATGCCCAGGACCCTACCGCGTCGCTGGTTCATGTCGCTCATGATGTCGCCCACGTAGTCGTCGGGCGTGGTCACGGCCACCTCGACGATGGGTTCCAGGATCACCGGACCGCAGTTCGCCGCCACCCTCTTGAAGGCCGCGGATCCGGCCAGCTTGAACGCGATGTCGCTCGAGTCCACGCTGTGGTAGGAGCCGTCGTAGCACTCCGCCTCGAAGTCCACCACCCTGAACCCGGCCAGGATTCCCCTCTCCGAGGCCTCCTGGATGCCCCTGTCCACGCTGGGAATGAACTTGCCGGGGATGACACCACCCTTGATCGAGTTCACGAACTCGTATCCCTCACCCGAGGAGCGAGGCTTCAGGCGAATGTGGCAGTCCCCGAACTGGCCTCGGCCGCCGGACTGCTTCTTGTGCCGACCTTGGCCCTGCGCACCCTTCGTGATGGTCTCGCGGTAGGCGATCTTGGGCTGCTCCGTCTCAACCGACACCCCATACTTGCGCTTCATGCGCTCGAGCTGGACGTCGAGGTGAAGCTCTCCCAGCCCCCGGGCGATGGTCTGATGGAGTTCCGGGTCGAACTCCGCGATGAACGTCGGATCCTCTTCGTGGAGCTTCGGCAGCACTTCGCCGAGCTTGTCTTCGTCGTGCCGCGCCGTGCCTTTGATCGCCACCGCGATCTCGGGCGTGGGCAGGGCGATCTTCTTCAGCACCACCGGGCGGCCCGGAGCGGCCAACGTGTCGTTCGTGTGTGAGTGCTTGAGCTTGGCCACCACCCCGATATCGCCGGCATGCAGCTTCGAGACCTCGAAGCGGTCCTTGCCCATGGCAATGGAGAGGTGGTTGAGCTTCTCGGTGTCTCCCCGCTCCGCGTTCGTGACCTCGGCTCCGTTGGCCACGGTCCCGCTCACCACACGGAAGAACGACAGCTCGCCCACGTGGGGCTCGGCCACCGTCTTGAAGATGAGCGCCGAGAACGTCTCGTCGTCGGAGGGAGAGAGGTGCACCTCCTCGTCCATTCCGGCCCGCTTGGCCGTCTCGCCGCCGGTCTCGGCTGGGCTCGGGCAGAGCTCGATGATCTTCTTGAGAAGTGCCCGCATGCCGTAGGAGTGCTCGGCGGAGCCACAGAAGAGCGGAACCACGTCACCGCGCGCCATACCCAGCGCCATCGCTTCGATCGCCTCCTCCCGGCTGATCTTCCCTCCGTCCAGGTAACGCTCCAGCAGGTCCTCGTTGGTCGTCGCCAGCGTTTCTTGAAGCTCGGTCTCCCACTGCTCGAACTTGTCTTGAAGCTCTTCAGGGATGTCGGCCTCGTCGTACTCGCCCTTCTCCGTGCCCTGCCGGAAGATGTGGGCTCGCTCGCTGAAGAGGTTGATGATGCCGTGGAAGTCCGGCCCTTCACCGATCGGGATCTCGACGGGGATGACCTTCTCGGTCAAGCGAGACTTGATCTCGGTGTAGGCCCTGTCGAAGGAGGCGTGATCCTTGTCCATCATCGAAACGAAAAAGAACCGGGGGATTCCCCGGTCCTCGACGTACTCCCAGACGGTCTCCGTGCCCACCTCCACGCCGGAGGTGGCTCCGACCACAATTACCGCAGAGTCCGCGACGCGGACGGCGGACAGGGTCTCGCCCACGAAGTCCATGAACCCGGGCGTGTCGAGGAAGTTGATCTTCACGCCCATGTGCTCGCAGTACGCCGGCGTGCACTGGAGCGACATCTCGTGGGAGGTCTCTTCGGGCGTGTACATGGTCAGAGCGTGCCCTTCGGCCACGTTGCCCTTCCGCTTCGACGATCCCGCGGTCCAGCAGAGGGAATCGATGAGGCTGGTCTTGCCGGCTCCGCCGTGGCCCAGAACCACAACGTTCCTGATGTTGTCCGTTGTATACTCTTTGGCGGACGCCATGAACACCCCCTATCTGTATCTCGTGCGTTCAGCTAGTCGTTTGTTTTTTTACGGACGGTGATTGTAGGCCGGAGTGCCCGACGCGTCCAGACCGAAACGGCCCGGCTGGGTGGGACCGAAGGGTGCAACTGGCCTCGGACGCGGGACCTCCGCGATCGGGCGCTGCCCGTCAATTCGTGCGGTGTTTCTTGCTGACTTCATCGAGAAGCCGTCTCTCGTCCTCCGTCAGTGAACTCATGCCTTCGGCGGAGATCTTGTCCAAGACCCGGTCGACCGCATCCAGCATCGTGCTCTCCCGCTTCTCGGCCGCGGCGTCACGCCCTCTACGGCCACCGTCGGCCTCCTCCTCCGACTCGTCGCGGGGGACGATGGCAAACCTCCTGGCTCGAGCCGCCCTGCCCATCTTCTGAATCTGCTCGGCGGCCTTCCAGTCGGTCTTCAGGTAGAGGAAGCCGGTGATGAAGCCGCCCAGGTGGGCGAAGTGCGCCACGCCGCCGCCCGTTCCTCCGAAAGCGCTCGTGAAGGTGATCAAGAAGAAGAACGCCACCAGCCACTTGGCCTTCACCGGAAAGATGCCCCACACGTAGATCGGAGCCTCGGGCCACGCCATGGCGAAGGCCAGCATGATGCCGTATACCGCCGCGGACGCGCCGATGATGGAGTACGAGACGAAGAAGAGGCTGAGGGCGACCCCGCCGAGCCCGCAGACCATGTAGTACTTGATGAACTCCTTCGATCCCCACTTGGATTCGAGGGGAGGTCCGAAGAAGAAGAGCACCAACATGTTCACGAAGAGATGCATGAAGTCGCCGTGCAGGAACATGTAGGTCACGGCGCCCCAGGGACGGAACAGCATCTCGGAGGGCTGGAAGGAGAACCAACTGAAAATGAAGTCGCGCCCGACGATCCAGGTGAGCAGGAAGACGACCGTATTGGCGATCAGCAGCTTCTTGACCCACGGAGTGAGCTGATAGCTGAGATTCATGCTGCCGCCGGCCACGTACCCCGTGCTTCTCACAGGCACTTCTCCAACGTCCACCGAAAAAAAAAGGTCCCCCCACAATCCTGACTTCAAACCCCGGGTTGGGCAAGCGGGTTCCGCGGACCGAACGCCTCATCGCCCGAGCCTTGACCCATTCATCGACGTGCTTGACGTAAAGAGTAAAGACGAATACGTTCAGATCGGAGGCGCCACGATGTCATACCAGAGCAGACTGTCGAGCAAAGGCCAGGTCACGATCCCGGTCGCAGTCCGGGAGAAGCTCCATCTCGAGCCCGGCGACACCGTGGTCTACGAGATCGAGGACGAACGAGCCGTGTTGCGCCGTGCGGAGCCCTTCGATATCGCGTACCACGCCTCCCTTTCCGCGACCCTCGACGAGTGGACGTCGCCCGAGGACGAGGAAGCGTTTCGTGATCTGTAAGCCCGGTGACGTCGCCGTCGTGCCGTTTCCGTTCTCCGAGCAGCCGGGCACCAAGCGACGACCGGCCCTCGTCCTGAGCGGTCGGTCGTTCAACAAGGCCGGCCACACGATCCTCGCGATGATCACGACGAAGGGCCACGCACCCTGGCCCGGCGACGTCGCCATCGAGGACCTGGAGGCTGCGGGCCTCACCCAGCCCTGCAAGGTCCGGCTGAAGCTCTTCACCCTGGACAACCGACTGATCCTGAGGCGCGCAGGGATCTTTACCGAGAGTGATCACCAAGCTGCCCGCCAGAGCCTTGAGAAGCATGTGGTTGGGGCCCGGTAGCAAGCGCTGGGGGATGCCGCTGCCGATCTCTGCGAACTCGGTCTGTGTGTGATTCCGCTCCGCGATTAACTTACCGACATGGCTGATCGAGGACTGTTCGTCGAGCTACCCGACCCGGAGTTGATCGAAGTCTACCGGGCCATGTCCCCCGATCGCAGGATCGAGGTCGGACTGGACATGACGGAGTTGGTCCGCGCGCGCCTAACCGCCCACCTCACCGACGCTCTGGGGTTCGAGCCGGACCGGGTCGGCGAGGAGATCGCTCGGAGACACCGTATTGCGGGCGGCTGACCTTCTCCAGCACCTCGTCTCCGCCCTGGAAGAGCTAGAGTTGCCATACGCCCTGGCCGGCTCGATCGCCAGCATGGCCTACGGTGAGCCCAGGGCCACACTCGACATCGATGTCGTGGTGCGCCTCGGAACAGACGATGTCGAACCACTCGCAGCCCGCTTCCCGCGTGACGAGTTCTACCTCGATACCGAAGCCGCCCGGCAGGCGATCTCTGAGGGATCGCAGTTCAACATCATCCACCCAGGATCGGGTATGAAGATCGACGTCTTCGTCGAGGGAGACGAGGTGGAGAGGGTCCAGATCGAGGACCGGCGACGAATGCAGGCTCTTCCCGGCATGACCGCGACGTTCTCTCCCCCTGAAGAGTTGATTCTCAAGAAGCTGCTCTATTTCCGGGAAGGTGGATCCGAGAAGCACTTGAGGGACGTGAAAGCCATGCTCGAGATTTCCCCGGAGCAGATCGACCTCGGCCGCATCGAGCGGGGAGCCACGGCTCTGGACCTTCTCGGGATCTGGACAACGGTCTCTGGCGCCCGGGACGAACCCGGGTCCTGACCGAACTCCGCCCCCCGCCGTCGATAGCGGGTTGTGGCGGGACGGAGTGTAGTCCCAACTTGCCCGTCATGACCCAGCGACAGATCAGTCCCTATGCCGCGGCGACCGCAGTCCTTACGGCCACCCTATTCGCCGTGACGGCACTCCTCTTCGCCGGCCTCCCGCTCAGCGCCCAAGCCCGCTTCGAGGTCCCCAACAACACCGGCACGTCCTGGTACCAGGGCTACACCCATACGCACTGAGGTGCCCCCAGTTGCGGTACCACTTCCTATGTTAGACCCCGAGCCATCGGTGGTCCCTGGAGTTGGGGCATCCTGAGGAACCAGGGCGATGGTTTTATCGTCTCTGGGGCGGGGGGTAGTCCGCCGTGGGCACGATGGGGTCGGACGGTATTGTACAGCCGCCTCCACTGCTCGACGAGTACCGTCGCCTCGGGCAGTGTGTAGAAGATCTCTCCGTTCAAGAACTCGTCTCTCAGTTTGCCGTTGAAGCTCTCGTTGTAGCCGTTCTCCCACGGACTGCCCGGCGCGATGTAGAGGGTCTGGACCCGCAGCCTGGCCAGCCATCTCCGCACCAGTTTCGCCGTGAACTCTGGCCCGTTGTCCGAGCGCAGATGCTCGGGCGGACCGTGCCGAGCGAAGAGATCGGTGAGCACCTCGAGAACGTCGTGAGCTCGAGTCTTTCGACCGACCTTGATCGCCAGACACTGCCGCGTGTACTCGTCGAGCACGGTCAGAAGCTTCAGCGCACGGCCGTCATGGGTCCTCGTGCTTACGAAGTCGTAGGACCACACGTGATTCTTGTGCAGTGGCCTGAGCCGGATGCACGAGCCATCGTTGAGCCACAACCGACCCCGTTTCGGTTGCCGTCTGGGCACTTTCAGCCCCTCCTGCCTCCAGATACGCTCCACACGCTTGTGGTTCACCTCCCAGCCCTCGATACGCAGCAGGTTCGTGATCTGGCGATACCCGTACCTGCCGAACCGGCTCGCCAACCGTATCACGTCCGTGCGTAGCGCCTCCTCGTCGCCAGGTAGCTTCTTCACCCGGCGCTGCGTCGAGCGCGGCTGACCCAGTACGTGACACGCGTGACGTTCACTCGCCCCGAGTCGCTGACGTACATGCATCACGCACCTGCGTCGGCGCTCGGGGCTCAGAAGTTTCCCTTGGTCGCTTCCTCCAGGATCAGCTTGTCCACCGTCAGGTTCGCCACCGCTCGCTTTAGCCGTGCGTTCTCCTTCTCCAGCTCCTTGAAGCGTCGAGCTTGATCCACCTTCATCCCCCCGAACTCCTGCCTCCACCGGTAGTACGTCTGCTCGCTGATCCCCAACTCCCGGCTCACCATCGCCACCGTTTTGCCGTTCGCCAGACCCACCTCCGCCTCTCTCAATGCCGTGATGATCTGCTCCGGCGTGTGTCGTCTCCTACTCATTCTGACCTCCTCCCTGATAGCTGCGACCAAAGCCGCATCCTAACATCAACTTCGGTCTCGTTTCAGGGGGTCACGTCACCGTGAAGACGCGATAGAGCAAAACGCCGACATCGGCCTCGTGGACCTGGCCACCGACAGTGTCTCTGAGATCCTCGCCACGGATTTCATCGAGGGTGAAGTGAGCCTGTCACCGGACGGACGGTGGTTGGCCTATGTGTCCGACGCGTCGGGGCAACTCGACGTCTTCGTACGCCCTTTCCCCTTGTCAGCCCGCTCCCGAGTCCAGGTGTCGACCAACGGAGGCCACGATCCGGTGTGGGCGCACAACGGACGTGAGCTTTTCTTCGTGGATGGCGAGGACTGGATGTCGGTTGCCGCGTATACCGCCGACTCCGCGTTCGTAGGGAGAACCGACAACGCCTCTTCGACACGGCGCCCTACTACTGGGAGGGCTACGGTTGGAGGGGGTACGACGTAGCACGGGACGACGAGCGTTTCTTGATGGTCTTGATCGGGAATGCGGGTGGCGCTGAAGGGGATGAGGTACACCAAGTCTACATCCAGAACTTCTGGGCAGAACTGAGGGAGCGGGTGGGCAACTAGCTAGCCACCCATGAGAAGGCCGGAGACCTGGAGCTCGCGGATCGTCGACCGCTGCCCACGCGGGGTCACAGATCCCGCGGCCAAAGCTCCGGCTGGCCCGCAAGCTCGACAGGTGCGAAGTCGCGCAAGTCGAGCGTCGCGATCGCACGAGCGCCGACCCGCTCCGCCACCGCCATCACGACCGCATCGACCAGCCCGAGCGAGAGGTCGGAATACCGCCCGTCGAGATCCTGCGCACGCCGTAGGTCGGCCCCTCCCTCCCACTCCACGGTGAAGAGACCGTTCGCCAGATCCGCACGGAACGCACGGGCCGTCGATTCGCCGAGACGGGACGACACGATGTAGTCGACCTCGGGCAGGATCGCCCAGGGTAGCACCCAGCGGTCAGGCGCGGACTCGAACTCGCGTCGCAGGGCCTCGTGGTGTCGGTCGTCGGAGTCGATGAGCGCGACTACCGCACTCGTGTCGGCCACGATCACGAGTCGTCGCCCATGCCCCGCAGCAGATCCTCGGATCGCTCGGACAGGCACCCATCTCCACTCCTCCCGGCCCCCAGGCTACTCGGCAGCTCACGAGGTGCCCGCCGACCCGCGTACTCCGACACCGCGGCACGTATCAACTCGGCAGCCGACGTGCCTTCTGCGGCCGCCAGGACTTTGAGTCGACGATAGTCGGCAGCATCCAGGTAAACGGTCGTCTTCATCGTGGACATGATCTAAGATATATGGTTGCCATATATGGCAACAGTCTGGACATACGATGACCAGGCACCAACCTCAGGAAAAGCAGCGGGCGACCGAATGGCGCCCGAGGACTTCTTCCCTACTCCCGCTCGACCGCCATCCGCACGATCTCGTCACACAGCGCCGGGAAGCTGATCCCCCCGGCCCTCGCAGCCTTGGGCAACAAGCTGTTCCCGGTGAGCCCGGGAAGCGCGTTGGCCTCCAGGCACCACACACCGCCCAGCTTGTCCACCATGAAGTCCACGCGGGAGAAGTCGCGCAGACGTAGCAGCCGATGGACCTCGAGCGCTTGCCCCTGCAGCGTCTCCGCGAGCCGGACCGGGATGTCGGCCGGGAAGATCTCCTCGGCCATCCCCCCCTGGTACTTGCACTCGTAGTCGAAGAGCTCGTGCTCGGACACGATCTCACCGACGGGCAGGGCCCGATCGCCCAGGATGCCGACGGTGAACTCCCGGCCCTCGACGTAGGCCTCGTACATCATGGATGACGGTGCCGCCGCGTCCTCCGACACCGCAGCCACCACTTCGAGAGCTACCTGCAGCAGGGACAGCCGCACCGACGATCCGCCGGCCACGGGCTTTCTGATGATCGGCACGCCGAGTCGCTCCATGATCTGGTCTGCGGTGGGACTGACCAGCCAGTCCGGCGTCGGGATCCCGGCGTCCCGAAGGATGCGCTTGGTGACATCCTTGTCCATGGACAAGGCGCAACCGAGCATGCCGCTCCCGGTATACCGAATCCCGGCGACGTCGAGCAGGGCCTGAAGCGTCCCGTCCTCACCCATGCCTCCGTGGAGCGCCGGAAACACGACGTCGGCCCGCGTAATCTCTTCATGCTGTAACAGATCCGTGGCGGACACCGCCCCGTCGCCGACAAACTCGTCTGGCGGCAGCGCCTGCACGCCGGACTTGAGGATGATCCGCTCCCCCAGCTCCTTTATCACGCCCTTCACAGGATCCAAGCACACCACATCGTGGCCGCCCTGCCGAAGGGCGTCCGCCACCTGACATCCCGACACGAGCGAGACATCTCGCTCGTCGGAATCGCCACCGAGGAGTACGGCGATCCTCATGCGGACCCCCCGCTGCTGGACCGGCTGGCGGATCCATTAGGTGCCTGAGGAGACCCAGTCGAGTAGGTCATCTTCGACGATACCGTGAGCAGGGCCACGCTAGCCCGCCGCCCCCGTGAGGGCGCGCACTACGTCGTAGCGCGTCAGGATCCCCTTGAGCTTCCCGTCGACGCGCACCAGCACCGCCGGATTCTCGCGCGTCAGAAGGCGCGCCGCCTCGTCGGCGTCCAGATGGCTGTCCACCACCGGGAAAGGCGCGGTCATGACCGACTCCACCGGCCGGTCCAGGAGCTCCGGGTTCTCGATCACGGTGGACATGAGCTCCCCTTCAGTGAGCGAGCCCACGCACTCGCCGTCCAGCACGACGGGAAGCTGAGAAACGTCGAACGACGTGATCGTCGAAAGGGCCACGCGCACAGACGTCGTGGGGTCCACGGTCACCAACTCCGGGACGTCGGCCCCTTTACGGGTGATCACGTCGTGGATGCTCCGGTGCGAGCGCCGCAGGAACCCGTTCTCGCGCATCCAGTCGTCGTCGTAGAGCTTGGTCAGGTAGTGCTCCCCCCAATCGCACAACAACGTCACGAACACGGCGTCCGGATCGTTGGTCTCCTTCGCGAGCTCCACGGCCGCGTGGACCAGCAGGCCCGACGACCCGCCCGTGAACAGCCCCTCTTCCCGGCACAGCCGACGGGTCATGGAGAACGCCTCCGCATCGCTGACCGCGAACCACCGGTCGGTGACGCTCATGTCGAGCGCCCCGGGAATCGTGTCGCTCCCCAGGCCCTCCACCTTGTAGGGTGCTCCTTCGGACATCTCACCCGTCTCGAAAAAGGTCTTCAAGATCGAACCCACCGGATCCACACCGATGATCCGCACGTCCGGGTTCCGCTCCTTCAGGAACCGGCCCACGCCGGTGATGGTCCCTCCGGTGCCCGACCCGGCCAGAAAGTGGGTGACCTTGCCGTCGGTCTGCTCCCATACCTCCGGGCCCGTGGTCTCATAGTGCGCCTGGGGATTCGCCTCGTTGTAGAACTGATCGGCAAGAACGGCGCCAGGCGTGTTCTTCGCGATGCTCGCGGCCTTCTGCGTATAGTGCTCCGGGTGGTCAGGAGGGACGGCCGTGGGCACGATCACGACGTCGGCGCCGAAGGAGCGTAAGAGCTTCACCTTCTCTTGGCTCATCTTGTCGGGCATGGTGAAGATGCAGCGGTACCCCCGAATAGCTGCGACCATGGCCAGCGCCACTCCGGTATTGCCGCTCGTGGCCTCGACGATGGTACCACCCGGCTTCAGCGCTCCCTCGCGCTCGGCCTTCTCCACGATGGCCAGGCCGATACGGTCCTTCACCGAGCCACCGGGGTTCATGAACTCGCACTTGGCGTAGACGGTCCCGGGAACGCCCTTGGTAACGCTGTTGAGCCGGATGAGCGGAGTCCCGCCCACCACGTCGGTCACGTTGTCGTAGGGCCGAGCGTGGTTTTCGCTCATGTGCGTCTGTCGTCCTCGGTTGAGGGCTCTGCGCGGAATGTCAGGGGCGAGGCTTCTTCGAGAAGTGCACCGGCACGTGGGCCCAAACCTCGATGCGCTCTCCGTCTTTTCGGGCGGGATTGAACTTCAGGGTCTTGGCCCCCCGGATCGCGGACGAGTCGAAGGCCATTCGCCCGCTCGACTCCAGGACCACCACGCTGTCCACTTCGCCCATGTCGGTGACCCGGACCTTGAGAAGGCAGCACCCCTCGACGCCCTGATCCCACAACTCGAGGGGGTATTCGATCGGCACCGACGCCGACAGAGGAGAGGGGCTCTCGATGTCGGGGTCGCTGCGGCAGCCCACCAGGCCGGCGGCCAGCAGCGCGGCGACGACGGGGGCGCGCCTGGGCGAACGGCACCCGCACGCCCGGTCAACGCGCCTTGATCGCCCCGACCCGCGTAAGCTCATTCCGCGTCTCCCGGTCCGGATTCGCTCCGGAGCTCGAACAATAGGTCCAAGGCCTCCCTCGGTGTCATCGTGTCAGGATCGATGGCCCTGAGCCGCTTCAGGATCGGCGGCTCCGACGGCGCGAAGAACGACAGTTGATCCGGAGGAGGCTCGGACGCCGGCCGATGTTCTCCGTAGCGGCCCAGGCCCTCTCCTCCACCCGAATGTGTTCCCTCCAGCTCGGTCAGAAGTTCCCTGGCGCGGGCGAGGACGTCGGGGGGCAACCCGGCCAGGCGCGCAACCTGGATTCCGTACGAACGGTCGGCCCCGCCGTCTTCGAGCCTCCGAAGAAAGACGATCTCCTCGCCCACCTCCCGCACGATCACATTCATGTTCTTCGCACCCGGCAACAGATCGCCGAGCTGGGTGAGCTCGTGGTAGTGCGTCGCGAAGATGGTCTTACAGCCCACCTCTTCGTGCAGATGCTCGGTCACGGCCCACGCGATGGACACACCGTCGTAGGTGCTAGTGCCCCTCCCGATTTCGTCCAGCAGGACCAGGCTCCGGTCCGTGGCCGCGTGGATGATGGACGCCGTCTCGTTCATCTCGACCATGAACGTCGACTGCCCCCGAGCCAGATTGTCGGAGGCACCTACCCGGGTGAAGATCCGGTCGCACACGGGTAGGCGAGCCCGGTTCGCCGGAACGAACGAGCCGATCTGAGCCATGAGGTGGATGAGCCCGATCTGCCTGAGGACCGTGGACTTACCCGCCATGTTCGGGCCGGTGAGGATGACGATGCGGTCGTCCTCGGCCAGCGAGAGGTCGTTCGGGATGAAGGACTCGGAGGGCATCATGGTCTCGACCACCGGATGGCGGCCTGCCTCGATCTCAACATCGAACCCGGTATGGACCTCGGGGCGTACGTACTGCCTTCGTTCGGCCACGTGCGCCAACGTCGTGAGCACGTCGAGCCGAGCCGCCCGGGAGCCCGCCTCCTGGATGCGCTTCACCTCGGACGCCACCCGCCGTCGCACGTCGCCGAAGAGCTCGGTCTCGAGCTTTTCCATGCGATCCTCCGCGCCGAAGACCTTCTCCTCCCACTCCTTCAGCTCGGGGGTGAAGTAGCGTTCGGCGTTGGCGAGCGTCTGCTTGCGGACGTAGTCGTCGGGCACCTTGTCGAGGTTGGACTTGGTGACCTCCAGATAGTAGCCGAAGACCCGGTTGAACCCGACCTTGAGCGACTTGATGCCCGTGCGCTCCCGCTCTCGACTCTGAAGGCTCGCGATGAAGTCCCGAGCCCCATCCCTGGTCTCCCGAAGGTCGTCCAACTCCTCGGAGTACCCCGCACGAATCACGCCTCCGTCCTGCAGCGTGGCCGGGGCGTCCCTCGAGATGGCCGCCTCGACCAGCTCGAGGACGTCGTCCAGAAGGTCCATCTCCGCCACGAGGCTGCCCAGCAAGCCGCTCGCGGCTCCCGCCCCCGCTTCCTGGATCACGGGAAGTTCGGCCAATGAGCGGCTGAGGCCCAGGAGCTCTCGGGGCGAGACGCGCCCCGCTCCGACCTTTCCCGCCAGGCGCTCCAGGTCGGTCATGCGACCGAGGGCCTCGCGGAGGCGGTCGCGCAGGTTCACGTCGTCGAACAGCTCGACTACAGCGTCCTGCCGGTTCCAGATCCGCTCCGCGTCCACCAGCGGATGCAGGAGCCAACGCCAGAGCGCCCGAGCGCCCATGGCCGTGACGGTCTCGTCCAGCACCGAGATGAGCGTGCCCCCCTCCTCTCCGACGCGCAAAGGCTCCACGAGCTCGAGGTTGCGGCGGGTCATCTCGTCGAGGAGCATGGCGCTCCCGCGCCGGAGGATCTGCGGGGTGCGCAGGTGTTCCACGCCTCCCGGCCTGATCTCTCCCACGTAGGTCAACAGCGCTCCGGCGGCTCTGACCAGCACGCGGTCGTCCTGTTGGAAGCCGAACGCATCGAGGCTCTGCACGCCGTATCGTCGCTTCAGCTCGTCTGATGCGGTCTGGTAGTCGAAGACCCAGTCGTCGCGGTACGTGCGGAGCACACCGGATGGCGCCTCGGCCAGGGCGGTCGCCGCGTCCCGGGCCTCCCGCGCGGCGCCGTTCGCCACCCCGGTGGCGAGGTCGGCGCCCACGCCCTCCAGCGAGCGCGGGAGCAGCAGCTCCGTCGGGTCGCGGCGGCCGAGCTCGGCGCGAAGCTCCGCCGGCGGCACGGCCTGCACCGAGATCTCTCCGGTGGACAGGTCCAGGGTGGCCACGCCCACGCCCTGCTCCGTCGCCTCGGTGAGCGCCACCAGGAAGTTGTTGCGCTTGGCGGTCAGTAGCGTGTCGTGGAGAACGGTGCCGGGCGTGACCGTTTCGGTCACCTCGCGGCGGACGATCCCCTTGGCCTCCGCGGGGTCTTCCACCTGATCACAGATGGCCACCTTTTTGCCCAGCCTGACCAGGCGGCCGAGGTAATCGTCGAGAGCCTTGGCCGGCACGCCGGCCAACGGCACACGCGCCGCCCCCCCGTTGTTTCTGGACGTGAGCGTCAGACCGAGAAGACGCGAGCCTTCTTCCGCGTCACCGTAGAAGAGCTCGTAGAAGTCTCCGACGCGAAAGAATACGAGGGAGTCCCGGTTGCGGGACTTCACCTCTCGCCACTGGCGCATCAGTGGGGTATCGTCAGCCTTGGGCATTCCGCGGGGTCAGTGGCTTGAGCGCCGTGTCGAGCGTAAGTGTGGAGCGTCTCGTCACGTAGGATACCCACCCGCCGGAACCCGATCAACCGACACTTCAAAACATCGGACCCTGACACGGCCGAGACCGACGTCGACACCATAGAACCCATGCGCATCATCGCCCACAATGGAGCCCCCGAGTGGGGCGGAGCCGAGATCGCCCTCACGGATCTGCTCGTGGGGCTGAAGGGGCGGGGCCACAAAGTGAGCCTGCTCACCAGCCGCTCGGTGGTCGCAGAGGGCGGGCGAGAAAAGGGCATCGAGGCCCGACGGGTGACGCTGGGGGGTCACATTGCGGCGCACGACGCGCTGCTCTTGAGTCGCATCCTGCGTTCCGAGAAGCCCGACGTCCTCCTCGTGGGCACGTTTCGCAAGCTCTTCATGGCCGCGATGGCCGCACGCATGGCCGGTGTTCCTCGCGTGGTGGCCCGCGTGGGCCTGTCGTCCGATACGCCCCGAGGCCCGCAATACCGGTTCGTCCTGAAGCGCTGGGTAGATCGCGTGGTCTTCGTGGCCGAGGGGATGCGCCAATCCTACCTGAGTCGGCTCCCGGAACTGGCGGATCGCTTCGTCACGATCTACAAGGGGGTTCCACCCCACGGGATGCGGCGCAACCCGCAGGAGGCCCGTCGCGCCCTGGGCCTTCCCGACGATGTCAGCCTGGTAGGGAGCGTCGGCCGGCTCGTGCCGAAGCAGCGCTTCGACAGCCTTTTGGAGGCCATGGTGTTCCTCCCGAGCGACGCCCACCTCGTCATCGTCGGTGAAGGCCCGCTCCGAGGTGCCTTGGGGCAGCTCTCGGGGAGCTTGGGACTCCGCGGCCGGGTGCACTTCCTCGGCTACTGTCCGAACATCGGAGCCGTCATGGACGCGCTGGACGTGTTGGTCATCACCTCCGACCGAGAGGGCATGGCCGGAGTCATGCCCGAGGCCATGTCTCGGGGTGTGCCGGTCGTATCGACCGACGTCTCCGGGGCCAGGGAGGCCCTGCGCCCGGGCGCCGACGGCCAGCCCCCGGGTCTCGTAACGGGCTTCACTCCCCCTCAGATCGCCTCGGCCCTGAACTCGGTGGTCTACGACGTTCGAGTGCTGCACGCGATGGGACGGGCCGCGAGTCGGCTCGCCCGTGAGCGCTTCTCGTTCGACGCCATGCTCGACGCCTGGGAGGGCGTGCTGGCGGGGGACTGACGCGTACGAAGGGCAGCATGACTTCTGCTACACCTCACTACCGCCTCTCCGACAGCCAGAAGTACCAGACGATCCAGACGATGGCGAGAACCGCCCCGACGTTCACCACAATGACGTCCGTCGCCATAGCCCTTACGCCTCCACGCCCCGGGGCGTGAAGCCTCTCAGCCGGTTGGCGTTGCTGACCACGGTCACCGAGCTGAACGCCATGGCCGCACCCGCGATCACCGGCGAGAGCAAGATCCCGAAGAAGGGATAGAAGACCCCGGCCGCCACCGGGATGCCCAGCGTGTTGTAGATGAACGCGCCCACCAGGTTCTGCCGGATGTTCCTGAAGGTGGCCTCGGAGATCTCCATCATCTCGACGACCCCCTCGAGCGAGCCTCCCATGAGGGTGACGTCGCCGGCCTCCATGGCCACGTCCGTGCCGGTGCCGATCGCGACACCCACGTCGGCCTGAGCCAGCGCGGGGGCGTCGTTGATGCCGTCCCCCACCATGGCCACGCTGCGGCCCTGGTCCTGCAACTCCTTGATCCGCTGGGCCTTCTGGTCGGGTAGGACCCGCGCGAAGACATGCTCCACACCGACTTCGCGGGCCACCGCCCGAGCCGTCGCCTCGTGATCGCCGGTCAGGATCACCACCTGCAAGCCCATCTCCTGGAGCCTCGCGATGGCGGCAACCGACTCCTGCTTCACCGGATCGGCGACACCCAACACCCCCAACGGCTTGCCATCCGCGGCCACCAGGACGGGCGTTCGGCCCGCCTCCGCAAGGGTGGATGCCCGCGCCTCGAGAGCCTCGATCTCCACACCCGCCTCCGACAGGAACGCCGCGGTGCCGACGAGGACGGTCCGGGCGTCCACGGTGGCTCGGATACCCAGGCCGGGAATCGCCTCGAAGTCCGACGCCCGTGGGTACTCGACGCCCCGGGCCGCCGCGCCTTCGGTCACGGCTTGTGCCAAGGGGTGTTCCGAGCCGGTCTCGGCGGCGGCGGCCAGCCGGACGAGCTCCTCCTCGGAGACCTCACCCAGCGGGACCACGTCCGTGAGAGTGGGTGCTCCCTGCGTGACCGTGCCGGTCTTGTCGAGGACCACCGTGTCCACGGTCCGCGCCCGCTGGAGAGCCTCGCCGTTCCGGATCAGGATGCCGTGCTCCGCGGCCTTGCCCACGGCGACCATGATCGAGATGGGCGTGGCGAGGCCGAGCGCGCAGGGACATGCGATGACCAAAACGGCCACGGCCACCACCATGGCATAGCTCAAGACGGGCTCGGGCCCGAACGTATACCACGCGGCGAAGGAGACCACCGACACGATCATCACCGACGGCACGAAGTAGCTGGCCACCACGTCGACCACCCGCTGGATGGGCGGTTTGGCGCCCTGGGCCTCGCGGACCATCTCCACGATCCGAGACAGGACCATGTCGCGTCCCACGCGCTCGGCCCTGAAGTGCAAGACTCCCGCGCTGTTCATCGTGCCGCCCACGACCTCGTCGCCGGGCCCCTTCTCCACCGGAATGCTCTCCCCCGTGACCATCGACTCGTCCACGGCGCTCCGGCCCTCGCGGACGCGGCCGTCGACGGGGATCTGCTCACCCGGACGGACGACCACGATGTCGCCCACCTGCACGTCGGCCGCGGGGACCTCCACTTCGGCGTCACCGCGAACGACCCGGGCCACCAGCGGTCGCAGATCCATGAGCCGCCGTACCGCCTGTGAGGTTCGCCCCTTCGCTCGCGCCTCCAAAGCCTGGCCGAGCACGACCAGGGTGATGACCACGGCCGTGGCTTCGTAGAATGGATGGCCGGTTCCTTCGGGAAAGAGGCCGGGGAAAGCCACGGCCACCGTCGAGTAGATCCATGCCGCCCCGGTGCCCAACGCCACCAACGTGTCCATGTTCGCGTCGTGCCGCAGGAAGGCGGACCAACCTCCGGTGAAGAACCGACCGCCTACGTACACCATGATCGGTACGGTCAGCACGCCGCTGAGCGCCCACAGCAGGCGCATGGGGCCGTGCTCGATGCTCTGAAGGCCGGGAATGAACTGGGCGTGGCCGATGATGACGACGGGTAGACCCAACACCGCACCGACCCAGAACCGCCGCAACAGGCTCCGGGCCTCCTGCTCTCTCTCCTCGTCTCGGCGCTTGAGCGTTTCTTCGATGCCCTCGGCCTCGGCGGCCGCGTCCACTTCGTAGCCGGCGGCGGCCACCGTCTCACGCATGACCGCCGTGTCGAGCAGGCCCGGCACGTAACCGATGCGTGCGGACTCGGTGGCGAGGCTGACTTCGGCGGAGGTGATTCCGGGTACCCGGCCCAAGGCCGTCTCCACATGACGCACGCAGGCGGCACAGGTCATGCCGCTGATCGCGACCTCCTGGGTGAGCATCGGAACCTCGTATCCGGCACGGGATTCGGCCTGAGGATCGTTCGTACGATCCGTCTGGCGGTCCATTGGCGTGGTGTTATCCATGGTGTGCTAGAGTACCCCAGCGGGTTCCGATCGCGTCCCAGAGCGAGGTCGGCCGAGGCCGTCGACCAGGGCACTTACGGTGGTGGCCGCCATCGATCCTGTGGTCCAATTGGGTGTGACCGGACGGAACGACATCCAGCCGCTGGCAAACGAGGTGCGCGAACGGCTGGAGAAGGTGCTGGCGGGACTCTAGACTCCGGCACGACTCCGTGCCGGCCGCCCGGCTTCAGAAAGCGCCGGCGACCTTTCCGAAGACGTAAAGCGCGACCAGCACGGCGACGACGACGATCCAGCGCACCACGTTCGACGTGAGCATCGCCTCGGGGTCTACGGCGCTCACGGCGGTAGTCGAAGTGCCGGACGCTCCGCGGCGGATCCCGCTCAACTCGGTGAGGTTCCTCAGCAGGGCACGGAGCTTCTTCTCCAACTCGGCGGGGCTCTCAGGCTTGGTGATGAAGTGGTTCCCACCCAGTCCGTAGCTCCTGGCCACATCCTCATCCCGGTCGGACGAGGTCAGCACCGCCACGGGGATGGAGCGGAAACGGTCGTTCCCCTTGATCTCCGCCAAGACCTCGTGTCCGGCCATGCCGGGCATCTTCAGGTCCAGGAGCAGAAGATCGGGAACGGACTCAGTGATCAGCTCGACGGCCTCCTCACCATTACGCGCGCGGCGAATCGTGACCGGAACGTCGACGGCCCTTTCGAGCGCCATCTCGATAAGAAGCGCGTGGTCGTCGTTGTCCTCCGCCAACACGATATCCCACTCGGCCTTCTCCGTTCGCTCGATTACGCTCATCTGATCGGCCCCTCTTTACGCACGTCGGAAACCACTGCAGCGTCGTAGCCCAGACCCTCGATCCTCGCCATCAACTCGGTAGCCGCCGACCGCTCGGTGAACCGCCCAATCCGCACTCGCACCAGCGAGCTTCCTTCTACCCTCACCACCCGTGTCTCGAACCCCGCCCGGGCCACCGTCCGAGCGAGCCCGCGGGCTCGCTCCTCCGTGGAGAAGGCTCCTAGCTGGACCGAGTGTCGCCCGGCCGAGTCGGCCGGGTTGTCCACCCGATCCGCACGAGCGGGCTCCTCCACCTGCGAAGCCTGCTCCTCGACCCCTGGAGCCTGCTTCCCTAGTTCCGGAGTCTGCTCCTCGACCTCCGCGGGCGCATCGGCAACCTCGATCTCGACAGCTTTGGAGGCCGCCTCCGCCGCCGCCGAATCAGCGGCCGCCCGGACCGCCGCCGCGACCAACGCGGTCTCGGCCTCGGCCGCCTCGAGCTCCTCCGAGTGCTCCGAGAGCCACTGCCGGGCCCTGACCCGCTCCTGACTCCGAGGATAGTCCTGGAGCAGGGCGCGATAGTGCCCCGCCGCACCCAGCAGGTCCTCCCCCGATCCGGCGATCATGGCCAGGCGTATCAAAGCCCCGTCGGAATATGGCCCCCCGGGGTATGACACCACCAGTCGCTGATAGTCCAGGGTCGCCATTTCCGGGTCCACGGTGAGGACTGCCCGCAGCCACAAGCCCCTCTGTCGATCTCGGCGGCTGGATTGGCTCCGCTCACCGTCCCACCACGTTTCGAGCACACCCCGGGCCTCTTCGGTGCGTCCGGACCCGGCCAGGGCGTCGACGGCGTCCAGGCCGCGCTGGCCCGACGCGGGCGCGGGCATGCCGACAGCACAAAGGAGCACCGCGAACATGGCCGCGACCCTCCGCCTCTCCATCAGGCGGCCTCATGCTCGAAGGTCATCATGGTGAGAAGCCACTCCTCCAGGTGGTGCTCGTCGGACAGGGAGGTCGCCTTGAGCAACCGGTCAACCCGGAGGAGTCCGAGAATCGATTCACGGATCGCCGCGGAACTCCAGCCCTCGGCCTGTCGAGCGATCTGCCGCGACAGCCATTTCTGGTGCGGCGGGAGCACCTGCTCGACCGCCCCCTTTCCCTGCTCGACCGCGACACCGATCCGCAGAAGGTGGGTGGCCAAGCCCACCGTGAGCCCCACCCCGCTCTCCCCCTGCCCCAACAGAATGCGAAGCCCCCGTGACGCCTCGTCGAACCGCCGGGCGCCTACGAGGTCGAACCAGCGCCAACGATCCTGGGTGGGTAGCACGGTCCCGGCGGCACGCACGTGCTCGAGCGTGATGCGATCGCCCTCGCTGGCGACTCCCGCAAGCTTCTCGAGCTCCCGGGAAAGGATTCCGAGATCGGTGCCAATGCCGTGGGCGAGCGCCCTTGCCGCGTCCGGCTCCAGGGTCATGCCGAGACGTGACTTCGCCTGGCCCATCAGCCACCCGGGGGCATCGTCCGCGCTGATGGCCGAGAACTCGACGGACTGGGCGATCTTTTTGAGCCGGGTGTAGAACTTGGCCTTCGACCCGCTTGGGATGCGGGCGGTCAGGATGAGTGCGAGATCCGACGGCTGGGACTCTGCGAGCCCCAACACGAGGTCACGAGATCGGGCGGCGCCGGCGAAAGCCTCGGCTCCCCGCACCACCACTACCCGCCATTCGGCCATCATCGGGGGCGTCGCCACGATGCGGGCCAGGTCCTCTACGTTCACATCGGATCCCTGCACGACGTCCAAGTTGAAGTCTCTCGTGGCCTCGTCGACATGCGCGCCGACGAGCTCCTTGACGGCCTCTCCTTTTCGGTGCTCGTCCTCACCCCAAAGAAAGAAAACCCCACCCCGGGATCCCTGCTCGAGGGCCTTCCGGAGGGGGCTCGTCATGGAGTAGCCCGGTGCTTCATGGCCTCGGATCTGGTCAATCGATACCCGTTCGTCGCAGCGCCGAGTTGTTCCGCGAACGCTCGCTCATGGGGGAGTACTCGTAGAGCAGCGTGTTGGGATCCGACCAGAGTCCACTGCCGAGGGTACGAGGCGCCGCGACCGGCCTGCCGAACGCGTCGGTGGTGAACAGGGGCTCCATCGCCGGCGGGGCCGACACGACGATCGCCGGGAGCATGACCTCGGGCGTGGCACGCCCAAACGACGGGTACCAAGCGATGAAGGAGAGTAGGATGGCCATACCCACAGCAGCCGCGACGGGAACCGCCGAACCGCTGGCCGTATGGACGGTCACATCGCCATCGTCGATGTGGAAGAGCCGGTGCTCGAGGCGGGGACGGAAGGAATCGGCGAGCTCTACCCGCGGCATGGTTTGGAGAAGCGTCACCCCCCGCGAGACCACCTGCTCGTAGCGGGCACACTTCGCGCATTCTGCCACATGCGCCGCTGACTCCCTCCGGACCGGGGCGCCCGGGGGAGCGTCATAGAACTCGGAAAACCGACGAAGAAAATCCGAGCATTCCATGTGCCAAATACTCTCCTGTTGTGATATTCCCGATCCGACGTCCGTCGGAGAGGTTGGAATACTACGTAGAGGCGTCTCGCGGTGTTCCACCTCCTGGAATTGGTACATGGGGGAGTCCGAGCAGGTTCCCGGAAAACGAGAGGCCTTCGGCGATCAACGTCGCCGAAGGCCCCGTGGGTCCTAGCCACCTCGATCGGGTCTCGGCGGATCCGGTTACGCTCAGTCCAGCGAGGGCCCGATCAACCGCGCGAAGTTGTTGCGCGCCCGGTTCAGTCTGCTCTTCACGGTTCCGAGGTTGCACCCGGTGATTGCCGCGATCTCTTCGTAGGTCTTGCCCTCGAGCTCACGGAGCACGAAGACGATCCGGTGGTGCTCCGGCAGCTCCGCCACCGACTTCTCCACCAAGTCCTTCAGAAACCGCTTGCGGTAGAGGTCGTCGGGCTTGAAGGACGAGTCCTCCCATTCGAGCGGCCGATGATCGGCTTCCCAGTTCTTCCTGATGGCCTGGAAGAGCATGAGGGGGTTCCGGGAACGGTTGCGCAGCTCGTTCTTCGCCAGATTCCCGGCGATGGTATAGATCCACGTCGAGAACTTCTTGGTCTGGTCGAAGCGCTGCATGTGGCGGTACACCCGGACGAAGGTCTCCTGAACCAAGTCCTGGGCACGCTCTCTGTCACCCACCGTACGGCAGACGAAGTTGAGCAACCGCCCGTCGTATCGCTTGACCAGCTCCCCGAACGCACGTTCGTCACCCGCGAGGAAGGACCGGACGACTTCACTGTCGTCCATCTGGCCGAGCCTCTTACGATGCTCCTTGGCCGGTTCACCGGGCACGATCTGTAGCTTCGTTGCTTCCGTCACGTCTCACCCCCGCGTCGCGGGTACGCACGAATCCCCTGCCGAACTCGCAGCAGGTTCCGTGCCACCCCCTGGATCACCCCGAATCAGGCCGATCCTGCCAATTAGTCACTTCATTCGTCCCACTATGAGGACGTCTCATGTCAGGATCGGGACACAACCGGCGCGCTACGCCGCGCCGTGTAGGGACAGCCTCCCGCAGCGCGCGCTACGCCGCGCGCATCGGACAAACTCTCGCACCGAGCCGTCCTCGCCCGCCGGAACACCCCGTCCACTCCTTGTACGCTCGAACCCGGATTCTATGACGCCGGGCGGGCCTTACTGTCTCAAGAAACGATCGGCGTACAGGATGGTGGAGATGCTCTTTCCGTCGGCGATCAGCCCGGTGCGGACCATCTCGAGGGCGACCGAAAAGGGGTACGGGGGCTGAGGCTCGGGTCGGCTCAGGCCTCTTCGACCTCGACCGGTCCCAGCCCGAGCTCCTCCAGGGGGCCCCGAACGATCTTCGCATCACCCCCGACCACCACGGTGATTTCGTCCGGGCGGATACAGCGTCGGGCGGCTTCGAGAGCCTGGTCACGGGTGACCTCTCGTATCCGGTCTCTGTAGGTGGCGTGATAGTCGTCGGGGAGGTCGTAGATGATCAGCTCGGCGATGTGAGAGGCGATCTGGCCGGTGGTCTCGAGCCTCAGAGGGAAGACGCCCGCCATGTAGTCGCGCGACGCCTCCACTTCCTCTTCGGTGGGCCCGTCGGAGAGCAGACCTTCCACCTCGCCCACGGCCTCTCGAACGGCGTCCGCGGTCACCTCCGTGCCCACCGCGGTCGAGATGGTCCAGGGACCGGCGTCTCGGTGGAACCTGAAGCTCGAGCGCACTCCGTACGTGAAGCCGTGCTGCTCGCGTAGGTTCAGGTTCAAGCGACTCGTGAACGCACCCCCGAGAATGGTGTTGAACACCAGGAGCGGAAAGTAGTCCGGCGTCGAGCGCGACTGTCCCACATGTCCGATGCGGATTTCGGACTGAACCGCTTCGGGGCGGTCGACGATGACGACCCTCCGCTCACGGCTTCGCGGCTCGGCCTCGTGTACGCGCCGCTCGGGCGCCGCACCGCTCCACTCCCCGAAACAACGCTCGGCCAAGGCCTTCGCCTCACCTTGGTCGACGTCACCCACCAGGACCAGTCCGGCACCCCCGGGGCGATAGCGGGCTGCCACGAATCCAGCCGCAGCCTCGGGACCGAACAGCTTCACGGACTCGGCCTCGCCACTGAGCGAGCGTCCGTGAGGAATGCCCTCGGCGTACGTCAGGCGACGCGCCGCGTCACTCGCGATGCTGGCAGGATCCATCTTGCGCTGCTGGATCGCGGCCAGCCGCTGGCCACGCACCCGGGCCACTTCGGCGGCCGGAAAGCTCGGGTGCAGCACGACTTCTGCGAGAACGCCCAGGGCCTCCTCCAACCGCTCCGGCAGGCACGAGAGGGAGATGGTGGTGGCGTCCCACCCGGTGCCAACGGAGAGCCCGGCTCCGATCGACTCCAACGCCTCGGCCAGTTCTGCCCCGGAGCGCGACGCGGTCCCTCCCTCGAGCGAGTCGCCCGTGAGGACGGCAAGGCCAGCTCGGTCCTCGCTCAAGGACGCTTCACCCGCGTCCAACACCAGGCTGGCCGTGACGATGGGTAGCCGCTGCGCCTGTACCGAGCGGATCTCGAGTCCGTTGTGGAGGCGATCGGTCTGTACGTTCGGGAAGTCGAAGCGGCGGATGGCTCCGGGAACGGGAACGTCCGAACGAGTGGTGTGACTCACGAAGCCTCCTGGGCGTTTGATTCGTGGGGGGCGGGCACGTAGGTCAGTACAGCGCGGTTGTCGGGGCCCAGGAAGGTGTTCGTGAAGTCGGAGACCTGGGCGGGCGTAACGGCGCGCATTCGATCGAGTTCGCTGTTCAAGCGAGAGGGCTCATCGAAGAACTGGTCGAACATGGATAAGAGGTCGGCCCGCTCCCCGACCCGCTGGATCTCGCGAACGAATTGTGTCTCGGTGAGCGCGATGGCCCTCTGGATCTCTTCCTCACGAACGGACGCCAGACCCTCGAGCTCGCCGGCCAACGCCGACTCCAGCTCGGCGGGATCGGATCCGGGAAAGCCCGTGGCCCACACCAGAAACATTCCGGCACCTGACGTGAGCGGGAGCGTGTGGCTCACCACGTCCTTCGCCACCCTCCGCTCGCGCACGAGGGATCGGTACAGCCGAGAAGCTCTTCCCGAGCCCGCCACCGCGCTCGCGACATCGGCTGCGTAGTAGGCCGGATCCGTGTAGGGGGGAATGCGTTGCGCCATGAGGACCCGCGGGAGGGGCACCTCGGCTTCCACCCGCTGCCGGACGGTGGAGCCGATCTTGGGGCCCAGTTCCGGGTCCCCCGGCGTGGGCGGGATCTCCCCACCTTTGGGGATCGCGCCGAACTGCCGCTCGATCATCTCGAGGGCCTGGTCCCGATTAAAGTCACCGCACACGGTGAGAACCGCGTTGTTGGGCACGTAAAACGTCTCGAAGAACTCTGCCACGTCTTCCAGAGTGGCGGCTTTGATGTCGTCCATCGAACCGATTACCGTGTGGTGGTAAGGATGGGTCTGGGGGTAGACCATGGCCTGGATCCACTCGTCCCAGTCACCGTAAGGCTGGTTGTCGTAGCGCTGACGCTTCTCGTTCATGACCACGTCGCGCTGATTGTCGAGTTTCTCCTGCGTCATGGCAGGGAGCATCCAGCCCATCCGGTCGGACTCCAGCCAGAGGGCCAACTCCAACTGGTGAGAGGGGACGGTCTCGAAGTAGTTGGTGCGGTCGAACCACGTCGTGGCGTTCAGCGTGCCCCCTGCCCTCTCCACCAACTCGAAGTGTCGGTTCTTGGGCACGTGCTTCGAACCCTGGAACATCATGTGCTCGAACAGGTGGGCAAAGCCGGTCTTGCCGGGTCGCTCGTTTCGGGACCCCACGGCGTACCAGAGATTGACCGCCACCACCGGTGTGGAGGGATCGTGAGACAGGTTCACGCGCAAGCCGTTGTCGAGTGTGAAGCGCTCGACGGGTATCGACAGCATTGGTGTAGTCGCTCCTCGAACAGCTAGGACTGGGGGGCGTCGTCCATCACCGTCGGATCGGTCATCAAAGTCACAGAACCCAACCCCAGCCCGTCCAGCCCTTTCTGGATCGCAGAGTAATCACCGGCGATGACGATGACCATCTCTCCCGGATCCAGGAACTGCGTGGCCACACGCCTTATGTCTTCGGCCGTGACCTCCATTACGCGTTCCACGTACGTCTCATAGTAGTCGTCTCCGAGATCGTTCAAGACCTGGTCGGCGACCTGCGCCGCCACGCCCGCCACGGTCTCGAAACGTTGGGGCAGCAAAAGGGCCATGTACTTCCGCGCCCGATCGAGCTCCACCTCATCCACCGATTCGGCGGCGAGTCGCCTCAGCTCTCGCAGGAATTCGGCCACGGCCTTGTCCGTCACGGGCGTATTCACCGCCGCCCGGGCTACGAACGGTCCCGGCTCGCGTCGCATGGCGAAGCCCGAGCCGGCGCCGTAGGTGTAGCCCTTGTCCTCGCGGAGGTTGGCGTTCAACCGGCTTGTAAAGGACCCGCCCAGGATCGTATTCATGACCATGAGCGGAAAGTAGTCGGGGGTGGAGCGGTCGACGGCGACTCGGCCGATGCGCACCTCCGATTGAGCGGCGCCGGGCTTGTCGACCACGTAGATGGCCGGACCCGCGATCACCCGCGGGGACTGGCCGACGAATTCCACGCCCGTCCCCGAGGGCACGGCACCCAACGCTGCCTCCAGCTGCGTCTCCAGCTCGTTCCGGTCCACGTCCCCGACCACCACGACGGACATGTTCCCCGCCCGAAACGTCTGCCGGTAGAGGGCGTCCACGTCGGATCGGCCGACCGCTCGCAGCGCCTCCTCGGTACCCAGGAGGGGCTGTCCGTACGGGCTTCCGGCTTCGTAGAGCCGGTCCGCAAAGGCGTTGTCGGCGAGCTCCGAGGCTTCATCGCGGCTCTGCAGGATGCGGGTGATGCTCTGCCGCTTCACACGATCGAGCTCCGCTTCGTCGAACGCCGGATTCAGCACCACGTCGGACAACAGGGCGAGGGCCCTGTCCAACCGAGGGCTCAGGGCTACCAGGTGTATCACCGAGCCGTCGCTGCCCGCCGTCGTCGACAGGCTGGCTCCGAGGCGCTCGATCTCCGCGGCCAGCTCCGCAGCGCTTCGGGTGGTCGTCCCCTCGTCGAGCATGTCGGCCAGAAGCGCACCGAGTCCGGGTGTGCCCACGCGGCCACCACCCTCGATGTGGATCTCGACGCTGACGATGGGAAGGCCGTCATCCTGCACCACATGGACCGGCAGGCCGTTGGAGAGCGCGAAGACGTGGCGCTCCGGCAGGTTCATATCAGGCGGACGACCCACCGCCGGCGGCACACTCCGGTCTAGACTCGCTTGCATGTTCTCTTCATTCCGGTCTTCTCCGATGCTCACGGATCCACCGCCACTCCCCCCCGAGGCGCTCACGGAGCACCCGGTGAGGCCCGTCACCAGCACCAAGCCGATCATCGTTCGAACTCGAATCATCTCCCCGCCCCCGGGACGGCCAGATCCGCTCTTCCACGCGGAACCACGGAGAGCAGGACCCCGTGCGCAGTCTGGAGATACCTCCGCGCATGCTCACGTACGGTCTCCTGGGAGACCCCTCCGTAGCGCGCGAAGTCTCGACGCACGAAACCCGGATTGCCGGTGACGAAGTAGTACTCGTTCAGCCGCTCCGCCTTGCCGCTGAAACCCCCGATCTGCTCCAGACCCTGCACGAAACCGGCCTCGATCTGGTTGATGGACCGCTCCATCTCCAATTCCTTGACACCCGCACCCACCAGCTTGCTGATCTCCTCCCTGACGGTGCGCTCCAGAACGTCGAGAGATCCGTCCGGCTTGGCCGTGACGGTGACGACGAACGAAGACCCGACCTCGGCCGCCCTCTGGGCGGCGCTCACGTCTTGGGCGAGTTGCTCCTCCAACACCAGACGCCGGTAGAGCCTGGAGCTTTTTCCACCGGCCAGCAGGGAGCCCACGACCTCCATGTTGGCGTCGCCCTGGCTGAACGCCTCAGGAGAGTGCCAGGCCATGTATAGCCGCGCTAGCTGGACGTCGTCCTCCAGAACCACATGACGGTCGGACGGGAGAGTGGGGTCCGGGACGTCCACCTCCGGAATGGGGGGACCGGCCGGGATGTCACCGAAGTACTTCGCCACCAACTCTCTGACTTCGGAGACCCGCACGTTGCCGGCGACGGCCAGGCTGGCATTGTTGGGCACGTAGTAGGTCCTGAAGAAGTCGCTCACGTCTTCCAGAGTGGCCGCGCTCAGATCCTCCATGTACCCGATCACGGGCCAATGGTAGGGATGGTCCTCCGGGTACAGATTCGCGGCGATGGTCTCGGACGCTCTCCCGTAGGGGCGGTTGTCGTAGCTCTGGCGTCGCTCGTTCTTCACCACGTCACGCTGAATGTCGAGCTTCTCTTGCGTCATGGTGTCGAGCAGCCACCCCATGCGGTCGGCCTCGATCCAGAGGGCCAATTCGAGGGCGTTGGACGAAACCGTCTCCAGGTAGTTGGTACGGTCGGTGGAGGTCGATCCGTTGGGGGCCCCGCCCACAGCCTCGAGAAGGTTGTCGATATCCCCCTCCGGCACGTTGGCCGATCCCTCGAACATGATGTGCTCGAAGAGATGAGCGAACCCGGTTCGCCCCGGACGATCGTTCCTGGACCCGACGTGATACCACAGGTTCACGGCGGCCAAAGGTAAGGACCGATCCCTGTGGACGATCACGTTGAGGCCGTTATTGAGGGCGAACTGGGTGTACGGGATGTACACCTCCACCTCCACTTCCTCCTGCGCCGAAACGCCGTGAGGCCAACCGGCCAGGAAGCCGACGGCAACGAGGCACCCCCCAACTGCTCGCGTCATCACTACCCACAATGCGTCAAAGAGCGGGCCGTACCACGGTCGTGCGAGGCCACGACGAGGAGCCACCCGCTCACAACGGTTCCCTGGAACATAGGGTCCGATCAGGGACGCGTCATGAGCCTCTCACGCAGTGCACCCGTGACGAAGTCCTCTTGGAGGGAGGTCGTGCACGCCTCGTAACCCTCGTCCACCTGGTCGGACACGGCCTCAACCAGTTCGAGATCTCCGGGGATGGCGCGCAGGCGGGCCCGTTCCACCATCTCATAGGCCCGGGTCTCTTCGCCGGCCGCCCCGGCCGTCAACCCGGAGAGAAGCGCGAGCTCCACGTCTTCAGGACGGAGGTCGGCCGCCTCCAGCAGGTCGACCAGAGCTTCCTCCGTCCGACCCAAACTCACCAGTACCAGTCCTGCCAGTGAGCGCGCCCACCCGTCCTCCGGGTCGGCAGCAGAGGCCCCAGCAAACGCCTCCACGGACTCTTCCAGGCGCCCGCTCAACGCCAGTGCCACACCCCACTCGGTGAGGGCTTCGGGATCGTCGGGGGCCAGCGCGAGGGCCGCCGAGATTTCCCGCAAAGCGTCTTCAACCATGCCCTCTCGGGATAGGTAAGCCCCGTACATATAGCGCGCGTAGGGCAAGTCCTCGCCCACAAGGGCGGCCGTGCGTAGGGTCGACTCGGCCACCGGATCGTCGAAGCGCGCCAGCCCGGTACCGGCGGTTGCCAAGAGATAGGGGTCGATGGGCTCGGCAGCCAAGCACGCCCGAAAGCGTTCGTAGGCTATGCCGGCCATGCCGAGCTCATGCTCGGCCACCCCGAGCCAACAGAGCACCGCAGCGTCTCCGGGGTACCGCTCGAGCATCTCCCGCAGGTACTCGGCCATCGTCCCCCAGTCGCCTTCGTCTCCGAGCTGGAACGCACGCTCGATCTCCGACTCCAGATCCTCGTTCGGCTCGTGAGTCGGCCCATCCGCGTCGTCGAAACCGCTCATCAGGCGCCGTACTTCTCCAGCCGAACGGCGTGGGCCAGGGCCAGCGCCATCAGGTCTTGGCCCCGAATGAGGCCCAGATCCCCTCCCCGGCAGGCGGTCTCGCCGAACTCCTGCGCCGAGGGCCGCGCCCAATCGGAGGCGATCAGCGCCGGCACGTGGTGCCAGGAGTGCTCGCCGTAGAGCGCCGGCGTGGAGTGGTCGCCCGTGACGATGAGCACGTCCGGATCTAGGGCGGTGATCCTCGGGAAGAGCGTGTCGATCTCCGCAATGGCGGACGTCTTCCCTTCGAAGTCACCGTCGTGGCCCCGTGAATCGGGATCCTTGAAGTGGACGAAGTAGAAATCGTAGTGACCGTTATGTCCTTCGAGCACCTCCACGGTTTCCTCGTTCGATCCGGGGGCCCCGTCTACTTCCATTCCGACGAGGCTCGCCACCCCTCTGTACATGGGGTACTTGGCCACTGCCACCGCACGGAGGCCATATCGCTCCTCGAAGCCCGGATAAGGAGAGAACTGGGCAAATCCCCGAGCAAGGAAGTAGTTGGCCTGCGGCTCCTCCGCGAGAATCTCCCCGACCTGATCGAGAAGACCCTGGATCATCGCGGCCGTCGTGACGGATCCGGGATCGGTCGCGGTCACCCGGACGGGTCTCAGGCCCGTCCGCTGCGGATCCGTGTCCTGGAGGTCGGCCCCCAACCCCTCACCGCGAAGCACGAGCACCGCACGGTGCTCCTTTTCGTGGACGAGCGATATCTCCACACCGTCCGGCGGACGAATCGCCTCCAGCGTCTTCTCGACCACGCGACGTCCATCCTCGTCTGCGGGGCGTCCCGCGCAGACGGTCCGTCACCACGCCGTGCTCATCGACGGTGGCCAGGTTCAAGCGCGCCGCCACGTCCCCCGGACGGAGGTCGATCCCGACACCCAAAGCGCTCAGGACGCCCCGGCCGATCATCGAAGCGACGGGGTCGTAGCCGAAGAGCGACAGGTGCCCCGGGCCGCTCCCCGGCGTGATGCCGTCGGCCACCGGCGCGATCATGCCCAACGAACTCCGCGCCGCCAGGGCGTCCAAGTTGGGGGTCGCTGCCGACTCGAGCTCGGTCCTGCCGGTATCGGGATGCGGTAGGCCACCCAGGCCGTCGAGCACCACCAGGATGATCGTTCGTCCATCGACACCTCGGAGCACGAGGTCGTGAGGGAGCGACGTGTACGTCATTTTTCCGTCCCGATCCATTGTGAGAGGAGATCGTACACCCAGAACATAGCGAGTCCGTGGAGCCGAATCGACGCGCGGGGGTACCTGCGCGGACGACGATCTGTTGGGATACCAGCCAGGAGGATGGGAACGTGCGGTACAGCCCCTTCACGATGGAGCGGTGGCAATCCACCTACGAGCACCGCGTGAGCTTCAACTTGTCGGAGAGCGGAGTCCATCCACTCTCGGTCTCAGAGCTCCTGGAGATGGCCGGGCGTGGACAAGAGACGCTGGACGTGCGGCTCGGATACGGACAGTCGAACGGTAGCGACGAGTTGAGGGCCCGCATCGCGGCTCTGTACCCAGGGACGACCGAGGCGTCCGTACTGGTGACCATCGGGGGTGCCGAAGCCAACTTCGCCGCTTTTTGGCACCTCCTGGATCCGGAGGTCCCGGTCGCTGTGATGCTCCCCAACTACATGCAGGTGCCCGGTCTCCTGGAGAGCTTTCAGGCGCCGATACTGCCGTTCCACCTCATGGAAGAAGCGGGATGGCAGCCGGACCTCGAGGCGCTCGAGCGCTGCCTCGAAGAGGGGTCCCGCTCCATTCTGGTCACGAACCCGAGCAATCCGACCGGCGCCGTGCTGAGCCCCGAGTCCATGTCCGAGATCGTGGAGCTCGCCGAGCGCTACGGCGCCTGGATCGTGTCGGACGAGGTGTATCAGGGTGCCGAACTCGACGGCGAGCAGACTCCGTCGTTCTGGGGCCGGACCGGGCGCGTCTTGGTGACGAACTCGCTGTCAAAGGCCTATGGCCTGCCGGGGCTACGCCTGGGGTGGGTCCTCGGTCCGCCGGACATCATGGAGGCCATGTGGGGGCGGACCGACTACACGACCATCGCTCCCGCAAATCTCTCCGACACCCTGGCTTGCGTGGCCCTTGAGCCCACGACTCGGCAGAAGATCTTGGCTCGAACGAGAGGCATCCTCAACAACAACTTGGGCCTCTTGACCGCGTGGATGGACGGCCAAGGGGGCCGCTTCACGTACAGGCCACCCGATGCGGGGGCCATCTGCTATGCGCGCTACGACACGTCGGTGAATTCCACCGAGTTCGCGGAGAAGCTGCGCACGGAGATGGACCTTCTCCTCGTGCCGGGCGACCACTTCGGCATGGACGGGTACCTGAGGCTGGGGTTCGGCCCGCCGGCGGAAGAGCTGACGGAGGCCCTGGCGAGATTGGGCGAAGCCTTCGATCACGTGGAGGCGGGCGCCTTCTAGACGTCTCGCAGCCAGTTTCCGAGACGCTCCATGGCTCGGACGAACTCCTCCGCCTCTGTCCGGACGGATTCGGGCACGGACGCAGCCAGGTCGCGGGCCATCTGCAGGTCGTCGTTGATCGTATCGGGATCCGCCGAGACCCAGAGTTCCCTCAGTTGTTCGATCACGACGTCTCTCGAGCGACCTTCCGTGGGGCTTGGTATGACCGGCTCCGGGCGTTGGCGTTACCTAACGATCACGCTGACATGACCCCGCACGCAAGCGTAGCACACGTTGCGCCGCCCCTTGGTGATGCCCTTATTACGGTCGCTTTCGCTCCATGTTGTCCGGCGTCGACCCGGCGCGGCGGCCCCCCAAGGGGCGGGACCGTACGAGGATCCGGACATACACGGCACATTTCAAGCAATGACGACGTGAGGTCGCGCGAGTGACTCCAAGGGACGCCCTGCACGATCTGGTGCTCCTGGTGCGAGCCGGGCACCAGTTGATCCACCTGGATACCGACGAGGAAGAGCGCGCCTCGGGCCTGCTGGACTATCTGTCCGAGCAGTTGGACCAACCCCTGTTCACGTGGACCCGTATCCGGGGCCTCAGCCGCGTCGATCTGTCAGGAGCCGTCTACGACACCGAGAATCCGGCCAAGGCCTTCCGACATGTAGCGGCCTCGCAGATGGCGGCCCTGTACCACTTCAAGGATCTGGGCCCCCACCTCGGCGAGGATCCCATCCTCGCCGCTCAGATGAGGGAGGCGGCCGAAGTGCTCAAGGAGGCGGGGGGCTCCATTCTCGTCACTGGGCGCGGCCTGAAGTTCCCGGACGCTGTGGCACGGATGGTCACGCCCTTCGCCTTGCCGGGACCGTCGGATCGGGAGTACCGGGACCTCATCACGCAGATCGTCAGGGACATGCGGAGTCGGGGCCATGTGGATGTGGACATGAGCAAGGGGGAGATGGCGCTCCTCCTGCGGCACATGGCCGGGCTCACCCTGATGGAGGCCGAGAAGATCCTGACCAAAGCCATCATCGAAGACGGCAAGCTCGCGGTCGAGGACATTCGCCACGTCATCGAAGCGAAGATCGCCGTGGTCGGCCGCGAGGGACTCCTAGAGTACTATCCCGTGGAGTCCACGATGGAGAACATCGCCGACCTCCGGAGCCTGAAGGCGTGGTTGGCGAAGCGGAAGGCCGTCGTGACGCAGCCGGAACGGGCCGAGGAGTTCGGGCTGAGCTTTCCGAGGGGGATGCTGCTACTCGGCGTGCCGGGGTGCGGCAAGAGCCTCTCGGCCAAGGCGGTGGCTGCCGAGTGGGGCATGCCCCTGCTCAAGCTCGATCCTTCCAATCTGTACAACAAGTACATCGGAGAGAGCGAGCGGAACTTCAAGCGCGCCATGCACACCGCCGAGCAGATGGCACCGGTGGTGCTGTGGATCGACGAGTTGGAGAAGGCCTTCGCGACGGGGGGTGGGGAGGACGGCGGGGTCTCGCAGCGCATCTTGGGGAGCTTCCTCACGTGGAGGCAGGACCGGCGTGGGGATGTGTTCATCGTCGCCACGGCGAACGACATCAGCCGCCTGCCCGCCGAGTTCCTGCGAAAGGGCCGGTTCGACGAGCTCTTCTTCGTGGATCTTCCCGACGCGGACACCCGGGCCGAGATCTTCAAGATCCACCTGGAGAACCGCGGACGGGTGTCCGCGGACTTCGACCTGCACGCCCTGGGAGCCGCGACTCCCGGCTTCAGGGGCTCCGAAATCGAAGAGGTGGTCGTGTCGACTCTCTACTCGGCGTTCTCCGGCCCCGACGAACTGACCATGAACGCGCTCCTCAACGAGGTGCAGGGTACACGGCCGCTTTCGGTGACCCGGGCGGAACACGTGGAAGAGCTGCGAGCCTGGGCCAAAGAGAGGGCCCGGCCCGCGAACTAGATCGGGATCGGGCGGACCCGGTCGGGGCGGCGTCCGCTCACACGGGCTGCACGCACTCCGGCATATCGTTCGCCGGAGAGTTCACCAAGGTCGAAACCGGATAGGCCTCCAACTCGCCCTCGTAGGGTCGGAGGATCGCGAGAGCATCCCCGGTCCGCATGGTCTTGTCCAGCCAGATCGCCCGCTCCTCCAGGGGTACGATGGCAGGCATGCGATCATGTAGCGGACGGATCGTCTCGTTGGGTTCGACGGTGATGATCGTGAACGAGTAGACGGGGTCGGACCCATCACCCTTCCAGCGCTCCCAGAGCCCGGCGAACCCCAGGGGCACTCCGGTCGGGTCGTGGATCCAATGAGGCACCTTACCCGATCCCACCTTTGCCCACTCGTAGAAACCGTCCGCGGGCACCAGACAGCGGCGCGCGACGGTCGCCTCCTTGAAGGCCGGCTTGCTCCGAATCGTCTCGGCCCGGGCATTGATCATGCGAGATCCGATGGAGGCGCCCTTGGCCCATGACGGGACCAAACCCCAGCGCATCAGACCCATCCGGGTTCCCTGTCGATCCGAGGCGACCACCGGAGCCTGCTGCGTGGGAGCGATGTTGAACCGGGGCCCGTGCGCGAAGGTCACGGGCGGGACGTCGAATACCTCGACCAGGTCGTCCAGAGGAGTGGACAGACTGTAGCGACCGCACATGGCTCGGTCCGCCTTCTTATTGGGTCGAGTGCTCTCCCCGGCGATCCACGACCAGCCAATCCTCCTCCTCGGTCTTATTCCGATAGCCGAGCAGATGGAAAATCTCCAGCGCGAACCAACGGGCCACGTGCTTGTTCGCCACGAGGGCTCCGGGCCGAGTCGGATGCCGTTTCACTCCGGGAAGCCAGTGGATGATACGATCCACGCGTAGGTGTCGGAGAATGGAGGACACGGTCAACCATGCGGGGTGGAGCGGCCGCACGATGAAGAACCCGTCCTCGCCCTGCTCCTGATAGAGAGGCATGAGGATGCGGCCGGCCTCGGGCGAGCGTATGTCACCCGCCGTGTTCTTGGCCAACACCTCCCCGCTACCCACCGGCTTGAAGTTCTCATAGCCGGGCCTCATGAGAAAACAGCTCCCGGGCTCGATGTGGTACTTGTACCTCATCTCCAGCACGGGCGGTTTGCCGATCACCTCACGCGAAAGCCGTTCCCGGCCTCTCTTCACCTGCGGGACCACACCTTGGGGGATGAGCCCGGCGCCCTCGAGGGCGATCCACACCGCCGCCTCAACCCGGTCGATGGCCTCGGGTTCATCGTGCTGCCCCCCCTCGAAGAGTGCGGTGACGAACCCCCTCCGGCCCACGTACTCCACCATGGTTCCGTCCACGAGCTCCTCGAGCCCGAGAACGAAGGGCACCTCCAGGTTCAACGCGAACCCACGATTGCGCAGGGTGTCGCCCGCCGTGGTGAAGGCCCCGCCACCGCTCGACGTGGTGTGAAGGTCCAACACGTAGATGGGTCCGCGCGCCGCCGCCACCGCCTCGTCGAGCGCCGCGAGTAGCTCCGTCTGTTCGTGATCTTCTGGGCAGGATTCCAGGAGGCCGCCGTTGTCCGTGAGCGAGCGCATACGTTCGGTACCCCAGGCTCGATTCAGGTCCCGCCCGATGAAACGGGCACGACGTGAGAGCGCGGTGAGGTTGCCGGCCAACGCGACCAGGTCGCCGCGAAGCACATGGCCGTCGCCGTGAAGGTCTCTCAGGACTCTCCTGAGCCCCTCGACCCCGGCAGGCTCGTTGCCATGGATGCCACCGACACAGATGAGGGTCGGACCCGGGCTTTCCCCCCGGACTCGACCCAAAACGCGCTCGACGTCACTCACCGGACGCGTCGAAGCTCCTTCAATCTCCAAATGCTGTATCACTGGCCGTGTGCTGTTCCTCCGTCAACTTACTCTGCAGGAGTTGATATGCGATCGGCATGAAGTCCGCCTCGCTCACCAGCCCGACGAGCTTCCCGTTCGTCACGACGGGCAGACAGGACACTCCGTTGTCCCTCATGATGTCGATCGCCTGGAGCGTCGGCGTTTCGGGCGTCACCGTGATCGGGTCCACCTCCATGATCGATTTGACCGGCACGGGCTCACTGACCCGTTCGGTGCCGAACTCGGACACCATCCTCAGGATCGATCGATACGAAACGAGCCCCACCAAGCGATGCTTCTCGTCCTCCACCGGCACGTGCCTGATCTGCTTCCGATCCATCAAGAAGGCCACCATCTCCAGCAGTTCGTCCTCCTTAACCGTAAACAGCTGGGTGGTCATGTACTCCTTTACTTTGGCGTAGTTCATCGTCCAGCCACCTGCTTCCTCCAGTCGGGCCACCTCCCACTCGTGTACCGGCTTCCGGCCGCGTTGGTTGTTCACGGAAGCGGCCGTAAGCGCCGCGAGGCGCTCCGAGAGGGTACCCCTGTCCTTCATTCCCCGCAGGGAGCGGATCATCCAGCTCGATCCCGTACGCCGACTCTCGGCCCGGTCCCTGATCACGCCAAGATACTTGTCGAGCTCCGACGAGTCGACACGGCTCTCCAGGCCGGCACGGGCCAGGGGGAGCAGCCTCCCTAGTATCAGTTCGGAGGCGCTGAGCTGCTCGCCGTCGATCCAATGGAAACCGGCGTTGAGTCCGTGCCGGGCCGCCGCCAGGAAGTTGTACTTCGCCTCATCGAAGTCGAGCTTCTGCGTGATGTCACCGTACTCGGCATGGGCCCCCCGCACGAGCCCGATCCAGAACACCGCGTTCGCCACCTCGTCCAGCACCGTGGGCCCCGCAGGCAGGGCGCGGCATTCGATTCTCAGGTGCGGCCTACCCTCGGAGATTCCGTAACAGGGTCGATTCCAGCGGTACATCGTGCTGTTGTGGAGTTGGAGCGTCTTCAGCTTGGGAACCGTGCCGGCCTCGAGTTGCCCGAAGGGATCCTCACCGAAGTCCTGGGCGAGCAGCACCCTGAAGTTGGCTATGTCGGCCTGAAACAGCTCCGTCACCGACCTCTTCACCCAACTCTCGCCGAAGCGCACTCGGGGGCTGAACTCCCGCAGGTGGACGGTCGTGCTCCTCGTATCGAGGGATTGTTGGAAGACGGCGATGCGCGTTTCGGCCCACAGTCGCTTCCCGAACAGGAGAGGCGAGTTCACGGCGACGGACAGAACCGGCCCCAAGACCGCCTGAGCCATGTTGTACTTCTCCGCGAACTCGTCGGCATCGACCTGGAGGTGGACCTGACAGCTCGTGTTGCACGCCTCGAGCATCACGGAGTCGTGTTCGATCTGGAGCTCGTCCCGCCCCTCGATCCGCAGGCGGTAGGCCCCGCCGCGCATCTTGTTCAAGGCCTCGTTCAGCGCGTAGTAACGAGCCTTTGGCGTAATGTTGTCGAGCGTCAGGTCGGACTTGCTGAGGGTTGGGAGAATTCCCGACAAGACCACCTCCGCCCCGACCTTATGGGCCGCGGCACGAGCCATGTCCAACAGCTCCTCGATACGCACCTGGAGTCCGCTGAAGCAACCTCCCTCGAGCATCATCGGCTCGATGTTCATCTCCAGATTGAACTGAGCCAACTCGGTGGTGAAGTTGTCTTCATCGAGCAGATCGAGGACCTGTATGGCTACGGGTGCCGGTCGCCATGCGTGGTCGACCAGGAACATCTCCTGCTCGCAGCCGAACCTGCGAACGCCCGACTCGATCAGGCCGTCGTCCAACATCTTCTCCAACGCCCTCAGATCGGTGAGAAGGGCCTTCGTGAAGGACCGAATGGCTTCGCTCCCCTGCTCGGGGACGAGGTCTAGACCCATTCGGATCGCTCTACGCGCAGGCGAAAGTTCATTCGAGGAATGTAGCGATTTGGTCGATCGATTTCTTCGTGATGTCGGGTACCTCGGCGCCCTCCTCCGGATAGCCGACTACCAAGATCAGGAAGACGCGCTCGTTCTTCGGTCGACCGATGATCTGATTCAGGAACCCCATGGGGGACGGCGTGTGGGTGAGCGACACCAGGCCGGCCCGATGGACGGCCGTGATCAACATGCCCGTCGCGATGCCCACCGACTCGGTCACGTAGTACTTCTTCGACTTCCGGCCGTCCTCCCCCAGCTCATCGGTCTCGGCCATGATCACGATCAGGTAGGGTGCCTTCTCCAGAAAGGGCTTATCCGTGTCCGTGCCCAAATGACCAAGAGCCTCCAGCCACTCCTCGCCGGCCCGGCCTGCGTAGAAGGCTCGCTCCTCTTCTTCGGCGGCCTCGCGGATCTGACGCTTGATATCCGGATCGCCGACCGCCACGAAATGCCACGGCTGTTTGTTGGCTCCGTTGGGAGCCGTTACGGCCGCAAGCAGGCAGTTCTCGATTACCTCCCTCGGCACGGGTCGATCGGAGAAGTCTCGGACCGTTCGTCGCCTCCTCACCTCTTCGAGAAAGGCCTCGGAGCGTGCCTTCATCTCGCCTTCCGAGAGCCCGGCGTAGTGGGGAAGTGGAATGAAACCGGCTTTGGACATGGAGTCAGTTGCTCGTGAGTGCTTTGTGGACGAGGACAAGGTTTTGGGCTCGCTCCCAGGTGGCGAGCACCCGAGCCGGCGGTTCGCCCAGCTGGTTCGCGAGCACGCGGATGTTCACAAGTGCCACCAACACGCCGTCGTCGACAAGCAGGGTGGCCCACCCCGCCCGCGGTGTTTCGGCGAACCTCCGATAGGTGTCTTCCAGCGGACCAAGGTTCGTGTCCGATGGAAAGGAGATATGGAACACGTCGGCTCCCACTCCGTAGCGCTGGGCGACCGTGGTCCACGCCGTCCCGGCCTCCCGCTGGGTCGCGATGGCGTCGGGAGACACGCCGGCGCGCCTCGCGACGAATAGGACCACGGGGATCTCTTCGGGCGTCAGCTTCCACTCTCCCAGAATCCTGACCTCCTCCAAAGAAACCGAAAAGGCCTGACCGATAGTCCGATAATAAGCCTGTACGGCGGCGTCATCGGGACCACGGGTCTGGCCCTCCGACGACGTGGGAACGACACACGCCAGCAAGAGCGCTCCTGACACGGCTTTCACGACTGAGCCCATGAGTCTCTCCCGACCGGGTGGCGCCCCGGTGCGGGCTTCGCGCCCGCCGGGAGTCCGACGCCACACCTGGATAATCTCCTACCCGAAAGGACGATCCGCCATCCACCACCGCAATGCACGGGCCTATAGCAATATGTGGTTGCTGCCAAATCGGCGGGTGTTCGTGAGCGGTCGTTGCACGACTCAGCGGTTGTGGCACGACTCTTGAGGTAATGATGGGTGGGACGGCCGCCGCTACGGCGCCCGACCAACGACGCGAGGAGGTCATGATGAACGGGCACGATAGCAACAGGTGGGGTCGGAAGCTTCCGGCTAACATGCCGGTTGTTGCCACCGCGCCTACAGAGACCGCATCCCTCGAGACGCCCCTGGAGCTCGATCTCGTAATCGACTTCCACGGGACGCAAATCTTTGACCTGGCTGGACTTACGATGCTCTTGACCGCGCAGCGGATCGCCAACGCAGAGGATCGGCAAGTCTGGCTGATGGACCTTCCGGAGGGTGCGTGGCGCCTTCTCAAGGCCCTGGGTCTGGACGACCTCTTCGTATGTGTCCCCCTACTGGGAGACCAGCCCAACTAATGGCTCAACTGTTGGGAAAGCCCTTCGCCGGACGCCGGCGAAGGGCTTTTTTTTCGACATCTAGGATCAAAGTGCCCACTGAATGGGTCAGATTTTCGAGGGTCTGGCCGCCTTTTTGACCCGGTATTCGTCGACCCCGTCTCCCGCTGCCGCTCGGGGATCCTCGGAAACGATCTGAGCCCGGCTCTCCGGATTCCACTGCGGGCGCGCCGCACGCTCTGCCACCTCGTACCCCAGGAAGAACATCAGCTTGGTGATCCTCGACGCCTTGTCCGTGTCGATGCGAGCCACCTCGTCGTCCAGTCCATGGTAGTCGTCGTGCGTCCCGTTGAAGAAGAACAGGATGGGCACGCCCTTTTGCGCGAAGTTGAAGTGGTCCGACCGGAAGTAGAACCGCTCGTCCGGCCAGATGTCGTCGATCGCCGTCATGTTGAGCTCGGGGTGGGCTCCGTTGACCCGATTCAGGGTCAGCCCCAGATCGGAGTGCTCCTTACCGATGACCACGATCGTGTCTGACCAATTCCTTCCGATCATGTCCGCGTTGAGATTCGCCACCATGCGATCGACCGGCACCGGGGGGTTATCGGCGAAATAGGCGCTGCCCCACAGCCCCTTCTCCTCCCCGCTCACGGCCAGGAAGACAACGGAACGCTTGGGCCTGGTGCTCATGCTCGCGTACGCCTCGGCCAACTCGAGGATCGCAGTGGTCCCCGACGCGTCGTCGTCGGCACCGTTGTAGATGCTGTCGCCGTCGGCGTTGGGTGGTCCCGTCCCGATGTGATCCACGTGGGCACTGAAGACCACGTACTCGTTCTTGAGTGTGGGATCGCTCCCCTCGAGAATCCCCACCACGTTGGGCGCCGAGTCGTCGTCGATGACCTGCACCCGCGACGACAGGCGCAGAGTGAGTTCCGGCACATCCAGCACATCGACGTCGCGACGACCGCGGGCATCCATCAGGTCGACCCCGTGGGCGGCGAGAATGGCCTCGATGGCCCGATCCCTGACTTCCAAGGTCAATCCGCGCGATCCGCCTCCGTTGAAGCCCACGCGAACGCTGGAGGTGTTGGAGAGGCTCTGCAGTCCCTGACTCCAGTCGCGGTCCGACTTGTCCGTGGCGACGAGCACGGAGAGAGCGCCTTCTCGCCTGAGGTTGGCGACGAAGCGGAAGCTGCTCCGATCCATCCCGGCCGGAAAAGACGCCACCACCACGTGCTGCCCCTTGACCGCGGCGCCGATCTCCGGCGCTACGCTCCCGATGCCCGTCAGAACGACCACCCCACCTTCCGCCTCCGCCTCGGACGCCCCCAAAGCCGTCACCAGATCACGGCCGAACCGTAACTCCCCGCCCCCACTCACCTCCGCCGAGGAGGCGACCAGATCCGGACGCACGGTCTGGATATCGTACCGTTGGACGTAGCCGCCATCGTCGCCACCCGGAGTCAACCCGAGTCGCGCGAACTCGCCGGCGATCCAGGCGGCGGTCATGTCGAGTCCGAGGCTCGGGGTCTCCCGCCCACCCATGCTGTCATGGGCGATCACGCTGATCTTGTTGAAGTAGTCTTCCGGTGTGATGGACGCCGCCGCACCCAGCACATCCGCGGTAAGGGGTGCCAGGGAGACCTCCTGGTCGGAGGGTGTCACTCCGGACTCCTGGGCGCAGGCCGAAGTCGTCGCGACCAACATCCCCACCAGCAAGCCGATTCCCGTCTTCATCTGATCAATCCCGTAAACAATTCGAAACGAGCCCGTGAGAGATACGAAGGACGGCCTATAGCTTACCGCTCCGCGGATCGCGGGACAACGCGTTTCCCATGACGGCGATGCGGAAGAAGTAGGGCCGGTCGTGGCACGACCGGGGTCAGCGCCCGGCCACCGCCCGGTCCAGCAACTCGGACAGCCCCGCCTCGCCGAGGGGACCACGGAGTATCGCCAGCCCTCCAGGAACGGCACGGACGACCTGGCTCCACCCCTCCGGGAGATCCGGATCTCGGAAGCCCTCGCTATCCACCACCACGTCGCGCTCCGACGCCTCCGGACCCTCCGCTTCGCGCCCGGCCACCTTTCGGCGAGCGTCGTCACCCTCCGATGTCACAAACCGAAGCTCGACGGTCCGACCATCCGGGAGCTCGTGGACGATCGTCACCGCAGAACCAGCGCCCCCGATGACACCAGACATGCGCACGTCGCGGATCGGGAGTCCCGGGATGACGAAGGAGCCCACCCCCTCGGTGACCGAGACTTCATCGAGAGCGATCAGCGCATTGGCGCCGGCCTCGAGCCTGCTTCGTTCCGCCGGTTCGGCCGCGAGGGCTGCCTGGGGCCGGGCCTCGGACGCCCGCTGCTGAGCGAGTCCGATGGCGGAGCCGGCCCCGTCACGCCGACCGATCTCACGCTCTTCGGCGGACTCTCTGCGGGCCGCCGGCACGTCCAGTGGTACCGCCGGTGCCTCGGGAATCAGGGCGCGGACGGTCGCCGGTTCGGCCTCGGCGTTGAGATCGGGTGACCGGGCGGGCACGACGGCCTGGGCAGCGAAGTCGCCCCGGCTGTCCTGGCGGTCCTCAGACTCTTCCTGGAAGGGGTCGGCGGCCTCGTTGGCTCGTGAAGCAGCACCCTGTGCGGCGATCACCGCGTTGAGCGAAGGCGTCGTCGCGAGGTCGCGCGCGGGCGTCGTGAGGTCACGGGCCACCCACCCGGCACCGAGTGAGACCACGATCGTGGCCGCCATCCGGAGAGTTCGGAAACCCGACGCTCCACCCGACCGAGGAGTCGGCTCCCCCTCGCCCGCCCGGGTCACCAACTCCTCGAACGGCGCAAGGTCCACGGGGGCGTCGGCCGTGGCAGCCAGGATCTCCGACGCGACCAGGCGGATCTGTCGCTCTTCATCCAGAGATCGAGCACAGAGCTCGCACTCGCCCAAGTGCTGGCGGATGCGAACGGCCTCGGCCTCGGGATAGGCGCCGAGAGCGCCATCGAGGTAGGCGTGGATATCTCCCTTACCGACGTGCGACATCTGATTGCTCCAACTCTCCATGCGCTTTGACGAGGCGTTGCCTGGCTCGGGCGAGCGTGGTGCCCACCGCGCCGACCGACAGGTCTAGCGCCTCCGCGATCTCTTCGTAGTTCTGTCCGGCATCCCACAGCAGAAGGGCGTCCCGGTCCCGCTCACCAAGGGACTCCAGCGCCCTGCGGACCTCCGCCTCACGCTCACCTCGCTCCAGCTCCGCCTGGGGATCGAGCGCAGCACCACGCGCTTCCACCTCCGACTTGAGCAGCGTGAGGTGTTTCTTCCGACGGATGGCGGTTCGGGCCTCGTCACGGGCGAGGTTTGCCGCGACCGTGAACAGCCAGGCTCGGGGATTTTCCGGTTGCTCCCGGAGCGCCCGGACGAACGTTTCCTGCGCTAGATCTTTGGCTCGTTCCAGATCCCACACCTTGCGGTGGAGAAAGCGAACCAGATCCGGCAGCGTCGTTCGGTAGAGCTCTGCCCAATCAGCGTCCACAGCGTCCTCGCTCGATCACGTCGGAGACCCATAAGCCCCCGGGTGGCCCTCCGAGGTCTGGCTCAGGTACCCCACCGACGGCCCCTTAGAGCCGCCTTACGTACCTGGTGACGAACGAGAGGTCAGCATTTGCACAACTCGATGGGACGACGCTGACGCCGGGAACGACCCGGAAGGTGCCGCCGCTCAGGCCGGGTCGACACCGCCGCCAAGGTCCGATCGGGATAGGGGAGGACCGGCGATCCCGGTCCTTCCCCTCCCACACCACCAGGCATGCGGGTCCGCACCTGGCGGTTCGGTGAGTTGAGGTCAGTACGGCGTGAGCCGGGGCACACCCAGCTCGTCGAAGTACGCCCCTGGCAAGGCCGTGTGCAGGGCGTGGTGCGCGGCCACGTGCCACCAGCTTCGCGCGAACCGAGCAGCTCGCCAGGCGAGGTTCTCGCTCACACCGCGAGCCCTCAACTCCCGGTACGCTGTCCTTCCCCGTTTCCACTGGCGTAATTGCAACGTACGCAGCCGGCGGTGGATCCATTGGTCCAGGTCTCGGAAAACCCCCGGTGTATCCGCTAAGCCGAAGTATGCCTTCCACCCCAGCACGTAGCGCCGTAGCTCTTCCGCCACCTGTTGCAGGCTCCGCCCGCCACTCCGGCTTGTAATCTGCCGGACTCGCTCCTTGAACTTCGTCAGGGCCTTCTTGCTGACCCGGCGCTTCACGACCTTCCCTGCCGCTACCCAGAAGCTGTAGCCCAGGAACTGTCGATCCCACACTCGCGCCACCGCGCTCTTTTCCTCGTTGACCTGAAGCCGAAGTTTCCCGTACAAGTGCCTCAGCGCCTGCATCACACGTTGTCCTGCCCGCCTCGACCGCACGTATACATTGCAGTCATCGGCGTACCGGACAAACGCGTGTCCGCGTAGCTCCAACTCCTTGTCCACTTCGTCCAGGAGCACGTTCGCCAGCAACGGCGACAACGGTCCGCCCTGAGGCGTCCCCATGTGCCGCTCCATCACCACCCCGTTCGCCATGACTCCGGCTTCCAGGTAGCGACGGAGGATCCGCAGCATCGCCTTATCCTCGATCCGCTTTGCCAGCCGCCCCATCAGCACGTCGTGGTTCACCCGGTCGAAAAACTTCTCCAGGTCCACATCCACCACCCATCGTCTCCCTTCCTGGATGTATTGCTGCGCTTCGCGCACCGCATCGTGTGCTCGGCGCCCAGGCCGGAAGCCGTGGCTGTGCCGACTGAACGTCGGGTCGAACCTCGGTTGCAGCACCTGCAGGATGGCTTGTTGGATGAACCGGTCCAGCACGGTCGGAATCCCCAACTCCCGGACCCCTCCCCCACTCTTCGGTATCTCCTGCCTTCGTACCGGCTTCGGTTGGTAGGTCCCCGCCAGCAACCGCTGTCGGATCTCCCCCCAGTGCCTGCGCAAGTACTCTGGCAGCTCCTCCACGCTCATCCCGTCGATGCCCGGACTGCCCTTATTCTGCCGCACGCGTTTCAACGCTCCTACGAGGTTGGCACGCCCGACCACCTCCTCCATCAGGAGATGCTCGCTTCCTGAGCGCTCGTCTCCATGGGCCACCGTTCCGGCTTCGCCACTCCCCTCTACCTTCGGGGCTTCACCCCTATCCTCCAGCGGGAACTCCAGTTGCCTGGACTCCTGGCGCATGGCCTTCTCGAGATCCACGGTCGTCACACTCTCCTCTCCGTTCGGCCCTTCGTCCGACAAAGCTGGGTCCAAGCGCATCATGCACTTCGTCGGCCTACTATGGCCTCTGCTGACTTCTCGCTCCGCCGGCAGGCCCAACAGCGCAATGCCGGCGTCGCCCTTTCAGGCGTCAGGCGAGACCTCCCCGGGTAAGAACGATGACCTTCCCCGCACAATCGCCGGATCTACGCCGCTTCCCCTTGGTCGCAGGAGCTTCGCGGTCAGTGGTCCGCTCGCCCCGGTCCGCAGCGCCTCGTATCCGGTTCCTGTTCGTCGACTCACGGGTTCGTTCACGCTTCGTTCAGCGTACGCCTCACGACGAACGCCTTGCGCTTCCCTTCGGTCCCTGCGACCAGGTTCCGGGAGGACTTTCACCTCCAAGTCATCGCCCATGCCGGGCCCACTACAAACGAAGAGAGGGCGACCGAAGTCACCCCCTCTCGATGCTCCCACCGCCCCACCCCCGGTCCCGAAACCGCGAAGCTACACGTCGAAGCCGGACTCCTCCAGCTTGCCGGCATGCTCGGCCCGCTGGGCATCCTCTTCGTCGACCACGTGGCCGTCGAACAGATGCACGGACCGCTGCGCCACCGTGGCGTAGCGCGGATCGTGCGTCACCATGCAAATCGTGGCCCCCTCGTCATGAAGCTCGTTCATCAGGTCTATGACCGCGTTGCCGTTCTTCGAGTCCAGGTTACCCGTCGGCTCGTCCGCCAGAAGGATGAGCGGCTTGCCCACGATGGCCCGTGCGACCGCAACCCGCTGCTGCTGACCGCCGGACAGTTGGCTCGGGTAGTGCATCATGCGGTGAGCCATCCCCACACGCTCCAACGACGCGTGAACCCGCTCCTTGCGCTCGGCGCCCGCCATGCCGCGGTATGTGAGCGGCAGCTCGACGTTCTCGTACACCGTCAGATCACCGATCAGGTTGAATGCCTGGAAGATGAACCCGATCGCCTGGTTGCGGATCTTGGCCCGCTGAGAAGCCGTCAGGTTGGCCACCGGCTCGCCGTCGAGCAGGTAGTCTCCTCCCGTGGGCGAATCCAGCAGCCCGAGAATCGACAGAAGCGTGGTCTTGCCGCAGCCCGAGGGCCCCGCGATCGAGACGAACTCCCCGGCCGCGATGTTCAGGTGAATGTCCGACAACGCGTGTGTCTCCACCTCTTCGGTGTAGAACACCTTGCTCAGACCGTTGAGGCTGATAAGGGCTACGTCTCGTGGCGAATCGCTGGTTTCCATCACTGCCACTCCGTCTCTGTAAACGCACTCCGGGGGTGGTTCTGTTCGAACTCATACCTATAGACGAGATCCGCGCCGCAGAAGTTGCATCGCGGCAAATCAGCGGACGTCCCGGCGCGCCGCGCCACCCGGGTCGATCCCATGCTCGCCCTGCGTCCGGACTGAGTGACGTCCTGCGATGCCGGGCCGCTCTTTGTCGATTTCACCTTCGCCTCCATAATACCTGAATGGACCTACTAACCAGCCCCGAAGCGTGGATCGCGCTGGCCACGCTCACGGTCCTCGAGATCGTTCTCGGGATCGACAACATCGTCTTCATATCGGTCCTGGCGGACCGACTGCCCGCGGAGCAACGCCCGAAGGCTCGCCAACTGGGCCTGGCCCTGGCGATGGGAACCCGCATCCTGCTGCTCTTCTCTATCACCTTGATCATGCGGCTGACAGCGCCGCTCTTCACGCTGCTCCAGCACGCTGTTTCGGGGCGCGACCTGATCTTCATCGTCGGGGGCCTCTTTCTGCTCACCAAGTCCACCCGCGAGATCCACCACAAGATGGAGGGGAGCGACGGCGACGGGCACGGACCCGGCCGCAAGGAAGTGACCTTTACTGGCGTGCTGATTCAGATCGCCCTGTTGGACATCATCTTCTCGTTGGACTCGGTGATCACGGCCGTGGGTATGGCAGACGATCTCGCGGTCATGGTGGCCGCGGTCATCTTGGCCGTAGGTGTCATGATGATCTCGGCCGAAGCGGTGGGGAGCTTCGTATCGGACCACCCGACCGTGAAGATGCTTGCCCTGAGCTTCCTCTTGCTGATCGGAACGACCTTGGTGGCCGACGGTGTCGGGTTCCACATCCCGAAAGGCTACATCTACTTCGCCATGGGCTTTTCGGTCTTCGTGGAGTTCCTCAATCTCCGTGCTCGTCCCAAGAGCGCGGGGGACCCGGTCGCGGGCCCCCCGCACCCTCCTGAGACACAGGGAGCGACGGCAGGCGGCGGCGCGGAGGGTTGAACGCGCACCGCCGCCGGCCGGGACCCTACATGCTTACGCCGGGCTCGCCATCCGAGACGTTGAAGCGGATCCACATTCCGGTGACCGCGTGTCCGGGGATGTAGCAGACCATCGCGTACTCACCGGCGGAGGCGGCCGTGAACGTGAAGGACTCGGACTCCCCCGGAAGGGTGGATTCCGTCATCGACGTCGGATTCGCAGTGACGGCTCCGGGGAACGCCGGCTGGGGATTGTCGAACATGGCGCCGTAACCGCCGACCTTCGCGTCGATCCCCACGCTGTGGGCCATGGCGGAATCATCGTTGGTGAGCTCTACCGTGATCTCGTAGCCTACCGGCACGGTGATCGTACCCCCACCGTTGGACATGCCGTTGAACTTCCACCCGCCATCCATCTGGGCGGCGATTTGGAGCTCGACGGTCATGGCCTCGTCGTCGATCTGATACCAGTCGGGCATCCCACCTGCGGCGGCGGCTCCTGCGGCCGGCACCGTGGCGGGCTGGGAGGCGGCGGGGGCGGCGTCGGGCGAGTCGGAACCGCCACAGGCTACCAGCCCGGCTGTGATAATGGCGGTCAAACCCAGCTTCGCGGGGTGCTTCATATTTCAAGGTACTCCTGTTTCAGCGATGGACCATCTGTAAGTTGGGACGACCCTGAACACGAACCCCGAAAAATACCGAAGCCGTGTTGCGGAGGTAAGGTCGGGGAGAGGTCTCGACCTCAGATCGAGCCACCGGACAAAAAAAAGCGCCGCCCCGAAAGGCGGCGCCCGGGAAGGGCTGGAGAACTCGACCCTAAGCGTCGCTTTGGCCCCCCACTGCGCGCGCGACGTCCCGGCGCTCCACAGGGAGCGCCTCTGCGGCCATCTGCCGAAGCAACGCGGCTCCGCGAATATCCCCCTCACTCTCGACCCGACTCGCCACTCGGAGTAAGTGCCTGATTCTCTCTTCCACGCTCATCTCCCTCTTCCTTCCTCATCGGGCCGATTCCCACTCGGCCCTCAGCCCTCCGTCCACATCGTACAATACGGTTGTGGACTCGTGCGGTTTCAGGCTCACGGAAAGCACCGTCCCCCTCACCCGCTCTGACGCATGCTAGACGAGGATGGTTGCGTCCCGGTCACATCGCTCCACCCCGTCGCCGGCGTCGCAGTCACATCGCTTGACAGCCGCGGGGGTGCCGTGGCACGCTGCGGGATGACCGACCCAGCCTCGAAAGTATCAGCCTGCGGAGCGCGAGCGCCCGGCCTTCTCAAGAGGTACCTCCTTCCCGGATTCATCTTCCAATCGGTCGTTATCGCGGGTGGATACGGCACGGGAAGAGAGTTGGCCGAGTTCTTTCTTCCCTACGGCCCGAAGGGCGGGCTCCTGGCCATGATGCTCGTCTCCATGACGTTCTGGTCCCTCGTGTGCGCGGTCGCCTTCGAGTATGCGCGGGTCTTCCGAGCCTACGACTACCGTTCGTTCTGCCGGCACCTTCTGGGACGTGGCTGGGTCGTCTTCGAGTTGACCTATGCGGCCATGCTGATGGTCGTGCTGGCCGTGATCGCGTCGGCGGCAGGCTCGATTCTCGAGGAGACGTTCGGGCTTCCTTACGCCGTGGGTGTCGTCGGGATCATGGTCGCGATCGGGTTTCTGGTCTTCGAGGGGACAGGACTCATCGAGAAGGTGCTAGCCCGCTGGTCGTTCGTGCTTTACGGCACCTTCACCGTCTTGTTCGCCTGGTCGTTATCGGCGTTCAGCTCGGAGATCGGGACGGCCCTCAGCACGGTCCCGGTGGGCGACGGATGGTTCGTGGGTGGCATCGCCTATGCGGGGTACAACGTGGCCATTATCCCCGCGCTGCTCTTCGGAGTGCGGCATGTGACCACTCGAAGAGAGGCGTTGGTCGCCGGTGGCCTAGCGGGCCCCATCGCCATTATCCCGGGAGTCTTCCTTCTCCTCGCCATGGCCGGCCACTACCCCGCCATCGCGGACGAGACGGTACCGGTGAACCTGATCCTCGAAGGTCTCGGCTCCCGCACGTTCCAGATCGCTTTCCAGATCTGCCTGTTCGGCACCCTGATCGAGACCGGCACGGGTATGATCCACGGGGTGAACGAGCGGTTGGCCATGACCTTCCAGGAGGCCGGCAAGGAGTTGCCCACCAAGGTGCGCCCCGTGATCGCCGTGAGCCTTCTGGTGATCGGTGCCCTCCTTGCTCAGTTCGGGCTGATCGGCCTGATAGCCCGCGGGTACGGCACGCTCACGTGGATCTTCCTGGTGGTCGTCCTGTTGCCGCTTCTGACGCGGGGCGTGTGGCAGATCGCCACGGCGGACAACGCGGGGCAGCGGGTCCCCTAGAAGCCGCATCGGCCGCTGCGCGACACCTTCTTGAACGACTCGGAGGCGCGACCCGACCACTCGGGACGCTCGTCTAGGAGATCGGTCGCCCGTACGGCGCCCGGTATCCGGGGCCACGCACGATCATGCCAGGCTTCGCGCCGGTATGCCTTCCGTCCTTGACCACCGCGACGCCGTTCACGAAGACGTCCCTCATTCCCTCCGAGACCTGATGGGGCTCCTCGAAGGTGGCCCTGTCGATGATCGCTTCGGGGTCGAAGATGACGATGTCGGCGTAGAACCCCTCTCTGAGCACACCGCGGTCGGGTATCGAAAGACGGGTGGCCACGGCAGAACTCATCTTCCGGACGGCGTCTTCCAGCGCGAGCACACCCTGCTCGCGCACGTAGCGGCCGAGAATGCGGGGATAGGTCCCGTATCCCCTGGGATGCACCAGGACACGCGTGGTTTCGGGATTCGTACCCCCGGCGTCCGTCCCGAACTTCATCCAGGGCTGCCGCATCTGGAGGGCGACGTTCTCCTCGCTCATGAGAAAGTAGATGGTCCCGACGCGCTGGCGCTCGTCCAGCACCAGGTCCATGGCGGCGTCGATCCAGTCCTTGCCCATCTCCGCCGCGATGTCATCCAGGTATCGCCCGGCATACTTCTGGTTGTCGGGCTTGTCGAGGCCCAGGATCAAGACACCGGCGGGGGTCGCCAGCATGCAGAAGCTCTCCCACGGCTCGGTCTGATTCTCGATCTCGGCCCGAATCCTGCGCCGCATGTCGTCGTCGGCCAGGTTGTCGAACAACCTTCCGTTGGCCGAGGCCCAAGGCGGGAAGCAAGCGGTCAGTCCCGTCCCGCCCGCGACGTACGGATACATGTTCGCCTGCACGTCTACGCCCGCAACTCGTGCGGAGTCGATCTTCGCGATGGCCTGTTCGGCCTTGTGCCAGTTCCGACGGCCCGCGGCCTTGAGGTGGTAGATCTCCACGGGGACCCCGCCACGCTCTCCGATTTCGATGGCTTCGTCGATCGCCTCGAGAAAGTCGTCCGCCTCGGAGCGCATGTGCGTGATGTACAGGCCGCCGTACCCGGCCATGGCACCCGCGATCTCACCCAACTCGGCGGTGGAGGCGAAGTTTCCCGGGGGGTACACCAGCGCGGAAGCGATGCCGAAGGCACCGTCCTCCATGGCACGCCGCACCACCGCCTTCATCGTGTCCAGTTCGGCGGGCGCCGGGGGTCCCATGCGCATGCCCACCGCATACGTTCGCACCGTGCCCGCACCCAGGAACGAACCCTGGTTCGCCGAGGTGCCGTGGGCCTCCATGGCCTCCAACCATTCGCCAAAACCGTGCTCGCCGGAAAACCTCCGGTCCAGCCGGTGGGTCTCGGACTCGTCCTCTTCCGGAGGCCCCAGTCCGGCCGGATTGACCGGGGCGCCGGAGGTCCCCTCACCCATGATCTCCGTGGTGATCCCCTGCGTCACCTTGCTGATGATCCTCCCATCACCCTGGAGCAGGGCATACCGCGATTGGCTCTGGATGTCGATGAACCCGGGAGCCACCACGTGCCCCATGGCGTCGACGCGTTCGATCGCGGCGTCTCGCCGTAGCAAGCCCCGAGGTGTCACCTTTGCGATGCGGCCGTCCTTGATCGCCAGGTCGCCGTAGAACCACGCGCTCCCAGTGCCGTCCACGAGGCGCCCGTTCTCGATGACCAGGTCGTATACGACGTCGGAGTCGGTATCCGGCTCGGCGGCCGGCTCCGGCTCGGCGGCCGGCGCGGGAGCCGGGAGGGGCACGGCTACGACGGGAGGAGGGGTGCTCCCTCCACAGGAGGCGAGTACCAGGGCCGTGAGGAGAAGAAGCGTCGGCCGAGAACGAAGCATGAGTAACCTCACCGGTATCCGTAGTAGGTGCGGCCCTGAGGCGGCGCCGGCGGAGGGGGAGGCGTCCAGCGACCGGACTCGAAGTCCATCCAGCGCTCGAATAGCCGCGCCGAGTACGCGGCCCCGGCGTCGGGGTCCAGCTCCCTCAGCACCTCGCCCATGACGCTGGAAAACCCTCCCATCGCCACCTGGATGAGGGACGTCAGCCCGTCGTAGGCGTCCTCGAAGCTCCGGGCGGTGAAGGTCACGGATCCGTCGTCGTAACGGACGCCGGGCACCCCGTCGAGCGCGGCAAGCGATGCCGGAGGCACCGCGTCGAGCGTCGCCTCGAGCGGCGTGGTGGCCCGCATGACCCGGGCGCCGCTCAGTCCCTCGACGGCGGCCTGGGCCTCGGCACGAAGCTGGGCCCGGACCTCTTCAACCGGATACGGATCGGCCGTAGACGCGCTGGTGGCCTCTTTCACCGTCACGTATCGGATCCAGGGCATCGTCGAGAGATCGGCCGCGAGCTTGTCGTCGCCGGAGGCGAAGATGACCGGAACCCCGACACGACCCCACGACAGCGCCACGATCTCCGTTTCGGTGATGCTCTGCCCGTTCAAACGAACCCCGATTCCGAGCGTATAGGTGTGCGAGGCAAAGCCCCGGCTACCGGTCTTGGCGTGCATGCCCACGACGGCCACCGCGTCGAACGCCCCCGCTTCGACGATGTCGACGTAGGCCTCGAAGGGCTCCTGCCGGCTGAGCATCTCGGCACGCGGATCGAGGCGGTCGAGAATGATGTCCGGCTCCGGACTGCCACTTCCGTGACCGTCCACGACCCGCACCACGTCGGCTCCACCGTCGAACAGACCGGCGATGACGGCGTTCACGTCGCCGATCAGGTACTCCCGGCCCTGCGGGTAGAGATCGGCGTTGCGATATGAGAACGTCCGGGGGTCGGACTGGCCGGAAAGTCCCTCCATATCGTGTAGAACCAGTACTCGTAGCTCCCCGTCGTCGTTGGGCGCGGGCTCTGTGAGGGTCCACGGATCGACCTGCCCCACGTCGTCGACCGAATCCCGCTCGGATTCGATCGCACAGCCTGCCAAGACTGCGCTCGTCAGGAATGTCAGGGTCCAGCGTCCTCGAAACGTCATGCCTCGGTCCCTCTCGGGGTGGAAGATCCGGCGGTGGCCAGCATGATAAAGGTGAACGACCTCCCGAGCCACGGTCGCGGGGCGCGCCATGTCGGGACTTAGGGCCCGTAACACCCGGACCACGGCGGTCTTGCCCCAGGCATTCTCCCGCTGAACGTTGCCCACCATGCCCACTAGACTACTGACGCCGCAGCAGTTCGCAGCAGCCGATCGAACCGGACGTGATCAGACCGAGCTTACGCGGCTTCCCTGGCAGAAACGAACCCTGGATATCGTCCTTTCCGTGGGCCTGCTCACCCTCCTCACTCCGCTCATGCTCCTGATCGCCATCGCGATCAAGTTGGAGGGAGTTGTGCGACCCGCCAGTCGGGGCCCGACCTTCCTCTCGGAGCCAAGGGGCTCAGAGGGAAGGGTCTTCAGGATCCCGAAGTTCCGCATCATCCGCATGGACGTGTACCGCAGGGTTTCCGCCGAGCAGAAGTACCTCCACATCAAGCCCATGGAGCGCGTGCCCGAGAACCTCACGGCCACGGGGCACTACCTGAGGAAGTTCTACCTCGATGAACTTCCCCAACTCTTCTCCATCCTGCGGGGGGACATGAGCTTCGTCGGTCCCCGACCCTGGCCGCTCGAGCCCTACTACGAGGAGATCGAGCGCGGCATCCTGAGAAAGAAGCTGATCCGCCCGGGGCTGACCGGCCTCGTGCAGGCCAACAAGGGTAACCCGGACTCACGCGACGAGTGGACCCTCGACTACTGCTACGTCGGGTTCATGGCCTCGGGCCGAAGCGGTTGGGCCAAGCTGTGGTTCGATCTGAGCATCCTGTTCTGGTCCCTCAAGACGGTGCTCCAGGCCAAGGGGCTCTAGAAGGCCCGGAGGCCATCGACCCGGCGTCGGCTCTACGCGCCGAATAGGTGGGCCCCGAGAGGCCGCAGCAGCCGCTCCCGATGTGCTGTCAGAGTGACGGCGGAGTCCGGTTTCTGGGACGCCGTCACCGAGGGGTCCGCTGACTGCCAGGCTTCGAAGCGTTGCCCGGCTATTCCGGCGTCACGTCTGTAGCATGCCTGCAACTTATTGAAGACGAACGACGTAGGGGTGCGGTAGACGTTCAGGATCGTTCGAGAACCGCCGCGTGAGCGGAGTTTGGCCCGCTTTCTGCATTGAGGCCCCGCAACCGCTCAGGGGGGCGGCTTCAAATCATGAATGGGTCGGAAACGACCGGGAAGAGGTGCTGGGAACATGTTTATCGAGTTGACACGCCCGAGAGGTAGGAAGGCCCTTCGCCTGGGATTCATAGTGGCGTCCTGGGTCATCCTCGCGCTCGGCTTCATGTTGACGCACAACCCATGATCAGACGGGCGTCCACCTGACGGACGCCCTCACGCCCTGCCAATAAGGCAGGCGACCATAGATGGGGGGACGGGGTGGGAACCGCCTGGGTGGCACGAGGGACTCCGTAGCCGTTGGCTGCGGGGCCTCTTTGTCTTCCGCTTGTGGCGGTCGCGTCCATCCAGCAGGTTGCCGGGACCCCAAAGACCCCTTCTCCGGCCGACACCCGCGTGATCTCCGATCCCCTTGCCGTCTTTCTGGTCCTCACCGTCATCGTGCTGGTGGCGCTGAGTCTGGAGGAACGCCTTCCGCTCTTTCGGGCGCTCGGGGCCGCCCTGGTCGGGATTCTCATCGGGATGCTCCTGTCGAATGCGGGTGTGCTCCCGGGGGAGTCGCGCACCTACCGCCTCCTCATGGGTCCCGGCGTGAGCATGGGCGTGGTGCTCATCTTGTTGGGGGTGGACATGGGTTCGATCCGCCAGGCAGGCCCCAAGATGCTCGGAGCGTTCGGCATCGGGGCGTTGGGGACTGCGATCGGTGCGCTGGTCGGCGGCTTCGCCCTGGCTGGCACGATCGGCCCGGACACCTGGAAGCTCACAGGCCAATTCACGGGTACCTACACGGGCGGCGGGCTCAACTTCGCGGCTCTGGCCCAGGCGTTCGACACGCCGAGCGACTTGTTCACGGCGGCCGTGGCAGCGGACGTGATCGTGACGGCCGTCTGGATGATGACGTGTCTGGCGGTACCGTTGCTGTTCGGCGGAAGCCGGGTGGATCGCGGTAGAGACGGAGTATCGGATGCCGCCGAGTCGGAGGGCCGAGGCGCCTCGGCGGAATCGGGTGACTCCGCCTCGCGGGAGCCGTCTCACTCGCTCTACAGCTCGGGTGGGCCTGTAGCCATCGCCGATATCGCCGCTCTCGTGGTCATCTCTGTCGGCGCGGTATGGTTGGCCGGGGTCATCGCGGAGGTCGTGCCGGTCCTCCCCTCCATCCTCTGGCTCACCACCATCGCCTTGATCGCCGCCCAGATACCCGCCGTGAAGTCCCTGTCCGGGGGGGCCATGTTGGGCAACTACCTGATTCTGCTGTTCCTGGCGAGCAACGGTGCTCGGTCCGTGGTCGCCAACATCGTCGAGGTGGGCCCGGCCGTGTTCTACTTCGCCCTCATCACCGTGACGGTCCACGGAATCGTCATCTTCGGGCTCGGGAGAGTGGCCGGTATCGACGCTCCCACGCTCGCCGTGGCCTCGCAGGCCAACGTGGGGGGACCAGCCTCGGCCATGGCTATGGCCTCCGCCCGCGGATACACGGATCGCTTGCTGCCCGGGATCGCGGTGGGTCTACTCGGATACGCGGCGGGCAACTACGCGGGCTTCGCGATCGGAGCCCTCGCCCGAGTGCTCTTGGGCGGATAGCGGGGCTCAGCGGATCGAGTCCAACAGCCGTTCGCCGCGCCGTCTAGTAGAGGGCGTCCGTGTCGAGCACGTTCAGGAGCGACTCACCCGCCAGATACCGCCTGAGGTTCTCACAGAACAGGTCGGTGATTCTCCCGTTCTCGCGATCGCTCGTGCTGGCCGAGTGCGGGCTCACGATGACGTTTGGCATGTCCCACAGGGGGGAGTCCGCCGGGAGCGGTTCCTCGGCGAAGACGTCCAGCGCGGCCCCGGCGAGGTGACCCGACCTCAGAGCGCGGATCAGGGCGGTCTCGTCGAGTAGGGCTCCACGGGCCACGTTGACGACTACCGCACCGCGGGCCAAGAGGGCCAGCTCGTTCTCGCCGACGAGATCCTCCGTCTCCGACGTGTGAGGGGCGGCCAACACGAGGTGTTCGGCCCCCGCGAGGGCTGCATGCAGATCGGTGAAACCGTGCAGCTCGTCGAGGTGCAGCGAGTCCCGATCGGCGCCGGCGACGGTCCGCTTCACTCCCACCGTCCGCATGCCGAAGGCCCGAGCCATCTTGGCGACCTCGGTGCCGATGGATCCCATGCCCACGATCGCCAAGCTCCGTCCCGGCAGATCCGTGCCGGCGTAGCGCTCCCAGTGATGCCTGGCCTGGTCCTCGAGGGTCCCGATCAGGCGCTTTGGGAAAGCCAGCGTTCTTCATCGGCGGCTGACCGCTCGAGAGCAATCCCGGTGTGGTCGGCGGGGTACCGTGGTGCCGGAAGGAGGGCGGGTTCGTAGACGACGTTCAGGCGGGGGTCCACCCCACGAATGCGCTCGACGTGATCGGGCTCGACATAGCTCGCGATGACGAGGCGCATGGGTCGTCTAAAGCAGGTTCTTCCGAGTCCTGGCGCCGGTCGTAAGGCGCGCCAACGTTTGGTTCAGCTTCTTCTCCAACGCCGCCGTACGCTCCTTGGCCTCCGTCGCGGAGATACGCTGTTGTCCGAACAGATGGCACGTCGTATAGAACTCACGGAAGTGCGTGAGGATCTCACTGACATCTTGGCGGGTGTCCTGATCGGCTCGACGCTCCGGATCGTGGTTCGCGGCTCCCACCAATGTCTCGGTATTGCCACCGACGGTCATGGCGCGCTGGGCCAAGAGCAGGGCAGGTACCAGCGTCATCACCACTCGCACTACGACATCATCGACCAGCACCACCGCAACACCGATCAAGACCAGCAAGAAGACGATGGTGCCCTTGTCACTGCCATTCATGTCGACGCCTCGCGGTAGTGGTGCACTGGGCTGGCTACTTCAATGGTAAGCGCATACGGGCTGTTGGGCCTCCCTTTTCGTGCGGGGGGGGGTTGGACTAGAGGCGCACTCGGAGGGAATTTATCGGCCCGCCACGATCGGCCTGCGACCTTTCTCACCCTCGCGTCGTCTCACTCGAACGAGCGCGAACACGCACATCACTCGTTGACCGGCCTGTCCGTCAGCCTCACGTTGGTCCGATGACACCGGCCGCATTGCGTCCGATCGAAGAACTGACCCATACGGGACGGCTCCGGCGCTACCGACGCTTCGCGTCAGAGGGGCTGAGCCGCTACGACATCCGAGACGCTCGGCTCCGTCCGCTCCTTCATGCGGAGAACACCACCTTCCGAGTCGACTCCGCGGACGGGCGATTCCTTTTCCGGATCCACAGTCCGGGACACCGAACGCTCCAACAGATCCGCTCCGAGCTCGCCTGGCTAACGGAGCTCGGCCGGAGTCGGGATCTCGTTACACCGACTCCAGTGCCGGCTCGCAACGGCGAAGTGGTGTGCCAGGGAGAAGTCGCCGGCGTCAGAGCGCACTATTTCGTGCTTTTCCGTTGGATCGAGGGCCGTTTCTTCCGTCGCTGGCCCTCGCTCGCCAGACTCGGGAGCGCGGGTGAGCTTCTCGCCGGGCTGCACGAGCACGCCGTCTCCTTCAAGCCCTCGGCGGAGTTCGACCGCCCCGCTTGGAGCGCCCGGACGCTGTGCGACGGACCCACCGGATACGATTGGATGAAGGCTCTCGACCAGGAATCGCGTCCCGTCTTTCGGGCCGTCAGGGATCGCCTCCTCGCAGATCTACCACCATACGAAGCGTCAGGCGCGGCCAGCCTCATCCACGCGGATTTCCACCACGGCAACTACCTGATCCAACCGTCGGGAGCGGCAGCCATCGATTTCGACGACTGCGGTTTTGGGCATCACGCATACGACGTCGCCACCGCCCTCCTCTGGTTTCGACTCCAGGGACGTGGTCCGGAAGCCACGAAGCGGTTCATGCGTGGCTACGCCTCCGTGCGCAGTGTGCCGGAGGAACTCGAGGCGTCCGTCGACGTGTTCGCCATCGCGAGAATGCTGGTTAAGACGCGTTGGGTATCCACGTTGCGGGACCACCCCGCCTACGTGGGATGGATGACGACGTTGGTGCCCCGGGCGGCGATGAGACTTCGGCGCTGGTTGGACGGCGCGGATCCGTTCGACCTCTAGGTCCGCAAGAAGGACCCCTTCACGACGGAGGTCGGTCTCGTGGGGCGACGCCGAGCGTCGGGCCTCGTGATCGGCCGGGTTAGCCCGGGACCCCGGTCGGCTCCAACGCGGCCGACATCCGCTCGGCCAGCACGGATACTTGCGGACTTCGAATCATGGTGACGTGGCTGCCGGGCACCCGTACCACCTCGACGGTCCGGGTGCTCAGCCCGCTCCACCCCAGATCGGGCGAATCGGCCTCCGTACGCCCCGAAGCACCCCCCCGCTCCTCCGCGCGGAAGAGCACGATCCGCCCGCCGTACGGCTCGGGCCGGTAGGCTTCCGACATACGGTTGTGCGCGAGCATTCGATCGAGGAAGCCCTGGAAGTCCTCGGTTCGAGTGGTCTCCGGCGCGAGCTGGAACGCCTTGAAGCTCTCCAAGAACAGCGCCGTACGCTCGCTGGGTGTGCTCGCGCCCAGCCGCTCCGGGGTGAGATCGAGGTCCTGCCCTACTAGGTCGCCGACCTTGGCCGCAAACTGGGCAAGACGCTCGACCTCCTGGTCCTTGTCCTCGATCGAAACGGTCGGTCGCTCCCCCGGCGCCGTCTGATCCAGAACCAGCACGGTCGCCGACGTACCCATCTCCACCTCGTAGAGTCGGGCCATCTCGAGCGCGACCAAGGCACCCATCGACCAGCCACCGAACACGGGCACACCGGAGCGTGGCGCGGCAAGAACAGCCTCGAGGTACCGGGCAGCCAGAGCGGGGATGGTCTCGTCCTGCGAAGCGCCTACCTGTCCGGACGCCTGGAGCGCCCAGAAGGGCGCGCTCTTCCCGAGCAGCCGTGCGAGCTCGTAGTAGCACAGAACGTTGCCGCCCGCCGGGTGAGCGAAGACCCTCGGAGGCGCCACCCCCTCTGGTTGGATGACGACGAGCGGGGCCTCCGGCGTTCTCTCGCCACCCATGCGGATCAGATCCGCAAGGCGTCTGACCGTGCCGTGCTCGAACAGGGCCGCGAGTCGCACTCTGCATCGATACTCCTCGTGGATGGCGGCCATGACCCGCACTGCGAGCAACGAATGTCCGCCCAGAGCGAAGAAGTCGTCGTCGATGCCCACCGAGTCCACCTCCAACAGGGTCTCCCACATCTGAGCGAGCCCAAGCTCGATCGTGTCCCGCGGGCCGACGGTCTCCTGCGCCCCTCGCACGCCGGACTCCTGATCCCGCTCGGACGCGGCGGCCGGAAGGGCCCGATAGTCGATCTTTCCGTTCTCCGTCAACGGGATGTCGGCGACGAACCGAATCTCATGAGGGACCATGTACTTCGGTAGGTGCGACGCCAGGTACGTCCGAAGCGCGTCTGCGGACGGGGCGTCCCCCGTAATACATCGGACGTAGGCACCGACGCCACTCGCTCCGTTGGCCGCGGTGGGCGACACAGCCACGGCCTCGGCCACGCCGGGATGCGCACACAACGTCCGCTCGATCTCACCCAACTCGACCCGATACCCACGAATCTTGATCTGCCGATCGGTACGACCGAGAAACAGCACCGCGCCGTCATCACGCAGTCGTCCCCGATCTCCCGTCCGATACAGCCGACTGCCAGGTCTGTACGGATCGGACACGAACCGCTCTTCCGTCAGATCGGGCCGTCCGGCGTAGCCTCGACACACCGTTGCCCCACCCACGTAGATCTCCCCGGGCAGCCCCAGCGGCACACGCCGCCCATTCCGGGCCAGAATCTCGATCTGCGTTCCCTCGAGGGAGAAGCCGAGAGGAAGGACGTCCACAGCGGTATCGAAGTCCCGGGGCACCTCGTAGGTCAGCACCCCAACGGTCGTCTCACTCGGCCCGTAGTGGTTCAGAATGCGGAGGTTCGGGGCCAGCTCGCGCACACGGCCGATCAGATCCCCCGTGGTCTCTTCTCCTCCGACGACGAGAAGCTTCCGGGGCAGCAAGTCGGCCGCCCCGTCGAACGCGAGGAGAACACTCAAGTGGGAAGGCACGATCTTCAAGCAGTCCGCCGGGTCCTCCCCGAACCGTTCGGAAAGCGCCACGGCGTCGGTCGCCAGCTCTTCGGGCACCACCACCACGCATCCACCATTCAGCAGTGCCGGGAAAATCATGGTATTGCCGAGGTCGGCGGACAGGGGGGTGACCGTGGCGAAGCGATCGCCGCGCTCCAACCCCATGACTTCCCATATCGCCTGAGCGTAGGCGACGAGATGCCGGTGCTCCACACACACGCCCTTGGGTTCGCCCGTCGTGCCCGATGTGAACACGACGTACGCCAGACCCTCCTCGTCGCCTGGAATCTCGGTCAGGTCGTCATCTCCGTTCTGCCGGAGCTTCGCCGCGTCCGCGTCCAGGTCCACAAGGAGCGACCCTTCAACCGCTTCGGCGAGCGATCGTAGACCTTCGTCCGTGAGGAGGACCCGGGCATCCGCCTGCCGCATCGCCGCGGCAAGGCGAGACGACGGCATCGCGGCGTCGAGCGGCACGTAGCCCCCCCCTGTCTTGAGGGCCGCGAGTGCCCCGACCAGGGATCGCGAGTCGCGCGACAGTAGGAGTGCGATGGGCTCGCCCGGAGCGACGCCGACACGGAAAAGATGACGAGCCAGGCGATTCGCACGGGAATTCAACCCGGCGTAGGAGAGCTTCCCGTCGGACGCGTCGACCGCGTCGGTCTCGGGAGACCGCCGCACCTGAGCTTGAAAGAGGTGATGAAAACAGCCACGATGGGCCGTCCGTTCGCCGGTGACACGCACGGGTGTGGCGTCCGCGGACCTGTCACCGTCCCTCTCTAGGCTAAGCCGGCCGATCGCCAGATCGGGGTCTCCGAGTGCGCTCCGCAAGAGCGCTTCGTATTGGCGCAGCCAACGCCGAACGGTATCCGGGTCGAAGATGTCACGCACGTAGTGGAGGGTGAGCGCCAGCTCGTCATCGAGCTCCTCCGTCCAGAGGTTCAGATCGAACTTCGCCGTGCCGTAGTCGATCTTGAGGACCTCGATGGTCATCTCCGGGGCCTCGTAGAGGCTCGGGACGTTCTGATGGACGTGCATGACCTGGAACAGCGGACTCCGGTCCAACGCCCGACGCGGATTCAACTCCGAGATGAGCCGCTCGAAGGGCAGCTCCTGATTCCGCAGGGCGTCCTGACAAAGCGCGCCGACGGCCGCCAGGTGGCTCCTGAAGGACTGCCCCGGGTCGATCTCGCTCCGGAGCACCACGGTGTTGGCGAAGAGGCCCATGACGTCTTGGAAGTCCCGGCGGTTCCGGTTGGCGGTCTGCGTGCCGAGAATGATGACCTCCTGATCCGTGTACCGATGCAGCAGGGCCGCCAAACCCGCGTGCAGGAGTTGGAAGAGACTCACCTTCTCCTGTCGGGCGAACTCTCGAAGGCGGAACGCCAACTCCGATTCGAGACGATGGGTCTCGAGCCCACCCGAATGGCTCATCACGGCGGGACGGCGACGATCCGTCGGAAGAGCCAGCGTGACGTCCCCGGCCAATTGTCGGGTCCAATACTCCAGCTGTTGACTGGCCTGATGGCCCTTCACCCACTCCCGCTCCCAGTGGACGTAGTCCACGTACTGGCGTTCGGGCGGGGGACCGAGCGGCTCTTCGGAGCGAGTCAGCGCGGCGTACACCTCGGCGATTTCCGGCGCCAGCCTCGCGTTGGTCCAACCGTCGGAGACGATGTGGTGCGAGGTGATCAGAAGGACATATTCCAGCTCATCGAGTTGCAGCACCTTGAAGGCGAGGAGCGGGCCTTCGGCCAGATCGAACGCCCGCCGCCCCTCGGCCAAGGCGCGACGTTCGATCTCACGTTCTCGATCCTCGCGGCCCATGGACCGGAGGTCGCACCAGTCGTAGTCCGGGGGGATTTCGTCGTGCACCAGCTGACAAGTCCGGCCTTCGTGCACATGGAAGGTCGTCCGGAAGATCTCATGACGGCGAGCCACGGCGTGAACGCTTCGGCCCAGGAGGTCCAGGTCCAGCGGGACGGTGGTGCGAGCCCTCAGCGCTCCCGGGTTGTTGAACGCGTACGATCCGGGCGACAGCTGCGACAGGAACCACATCCGTTCCTGGCCGCTCGAGAGCGGGTACCGCCCGTCCGAATTCCTCGGCATGCGAGAACGGTCCGCCTCCGACCCCGACGCCTCGTTGAGCTTTCGTACGAGCTGTTGAATTCGCTCCGGCGACAGCGACGCCAACCGGCGATTCAGGTCGCTACTCATACAGCAGGACGAGTTTCCCCATGTGCTCGTAACGGGACATGAGCGACAGAGCGTCGCCCACCTGGCTCACGGGAAAGCTCGTTGTCGGCACCGGTGCGAAGTGCCCCTGTACCATGTGATCCGCGACCTCCAGGAAGAGGTCCTTGAGAAGGCCGGGGCGCCGGAAGAAGAGGGCCAGGTCCACCACGGTGAAGCTGAGCGCGTTGTTGAACGCCCCGAGCGGAAGGGAGTTGCCCTGGGCGATATCCTGCTTGTCCACGTGCAAGAAGCGGCCGAAAAGGCCCAGAGCCTCGAGGCCCTTCGCGACCCCTTCCCCGGACAAGGTGTTCAGGATTACGTCGACGCCCTCGCCACCGGTTCGACGCCGCACCGCGGCCGAGAAGTCGTACGACCGTGAGTCCATGGGCCCCTCGATTCCCTGCGACTCGAGGAACGCCCGCTTCTCGGGCGAGCCCGCCGTCGCGAACACCTCCGCGCCGACCCATCGGGCGATGTTGAGGGCGGCCTGCCCTAGTCCCCCGGTGGCGGAGTGGACCAGCACGGTCTCCCCCCGCTGCAGGCGGGCCACCCGACAGAGCGCATAGTAGGCCGTCAAGAAGACCGTGGGGACGCCGGCGGCGGCCTCGAAGTCGAGCGTGTCAGGAATGTGAACCGCCTGGTCGGCCACCAGGTTGGGGACCGCAAAAAAATGACTGCCCTCCAACGCGGGGCCCTCGGCTGTGAGGGATCCAGCGGACAACGCCATCACACGGTCGCCGGGCCTGAACTCGCTCACACCTTCGCCGCACGCCGTCACGACACCCGCGTAGTCGGAACCCATGACCGTCGGCACGCTTGGCGAGGCCGGATACATGCCCATGGCGATCATCAAGTCTCGAAAGTTGATCGCGACCGCTCGGGCCTCGATCTGAATCTGACCGAGGCCCGGGGCCGACCGAGCCGCTTCCTCGAAGCTCAGCGCACCGAAGTTGCCCGGAGTCCCCGGTACGCAACGATAGTTATCCCACGACCCCAGATCTGAAGGCGGAGCAGCCGGCGGGGGACCCGCCCGCCCTTCGGTCCCCTCCAATCGCGAGGCGAGGCGGGCGCGCTGCTCCGGGGTGAGCTTCGCCAGTCGCTCGGAGAGGTCGGACACGCTATGCGTCTAGGGTGGCCATGAGCTCTTCCAAGGTCTCCTCACTCGCCATGGAAACGAGCAACTCTGTCACGGTCTCGGCGACCCCGCGTATCGTGGGATTCCGGAAGAAAGCATCGACGGGCAGATCTACGTCGAAGGTGTCTGCCGTGTTGGCCACCGTCTGGACCGCAAGCAGGGAATTGCCACCCAACTCGGTGAAGTTGTCGTTGATCCCGATTTCTCGTATGCCGAGGATCCCTTGCCAGACCTCGGCCACGGCCTCTTCGATCGCGTTGGTCGGAGCCTCATAGGGGGTCGAGAGGGAAGGTCGTGCGTACGACGTGGCGCGTACGTCTTCGCTCTCCTCCGTCCTGGCCTTCTTCGCCTCGGGCGTTTCGTTCTCTTCCTCGATCAGACCGTCCAGGTCGCGCGTGCTGACGACCAGCTTGGGCACGAACGGGGCGGCCATGATCCGGCAGAAAGCGTCCCAACCCTCCTCGGGCAAGATGTCGGTACTCTCTTCGTCCTCGGCACTCGGCGTGCCGGGGGGCCGGCCGTTCACGCTTTCGGGCCTCGCTCCTCCCTCCTGAACACGTCGGAGGGTATAACCCTCGATGTAGGCCAGCTCACGGCCGTCCGGATCCATGAGCGTGACGTCGAACGAGACCGTCTCGCCGGGAAAGTCACGGAGCTGGATGTGGCTGATAAGCGTCGGTGTAAAGGGACCGCTGAGACGCACCCGGTCATACCCTCCGGGCAGGTAAGGCGCCTGGACAACGCGCCACACGGCCGCCGCGAGAGCCACGTCGAGCATCCCGGGTGAAATACCCACTCGTCCAGGTCCTGTCGAAACTCGTCGGGAAGCTCCAGGTGGGCCAGCCACTTGAGGTGCCCCCAGTTGCGGTACCACTTCCTATGTTAGACCCCGAGCCATCGGTGGTCCCTGGAGTTGGGGCATCCTGAGGAACCAGGGCGATGGTTTTATCGTCTCTGGGGCGGGGGGTAGTCCGCCGTGGGCACGATGGGGTCGGACGGTATTGTACAGCCGCCTCCACTGCTCGACGAGTACCGTTGCCTCGGGCAGTGTGTAGAAGATCTCTCCGTTCAAGAACTCGTCTCTCAGTTTGCCGTTGAAGCTCTCGTTGTAGCCGTTCTCCCACGGACTGCCCGGCGCGATGTAGAGGGTCTGGACCCGCAGCCTGGCCAGCCATCTCCGCACCAGTTTCGCCGTGAACTCTGGCCCGTTGTCCGAGCGCAGATGCTCGGGCGGACCGTGCCGAGCGAAGAGATCGGTGAGCACCTCGAGAACGTCGTGAGCTCGAGTCTTTCGACCGACCTTGATCGCCAGACACTGCCGCGTGTACTCGTCGAGCACGGTCAGAAGCTTCAGCGCACGGCCGTCATGGGTCCTCGTGCTTACGAAGTCGTAGGACCACACGTGATTCTTGTGCAGTGGCCTGAGCCGGATGCACGAGCCATCGTTGAGCCACAACCGACCCCGTTTCGGTTGCCGTCTGGGCACTTTCAGCCCCTCCTGCCTCCAGATACGCTCCACACGCTTGTGGTTCACCTCCCAGCCCTCGATACGCAGCAGGTTCGTGATCTGGCGATACCCGTACCTGCCGAACCGGCTCGCCAACCGTATCACGTCCGTGCGTAGCGCCTCCTCGTCGCCAGGTAGCTTCTTCACCCGGCGCTGCGTCGAGCGCGGCTGACCCAGTACGTGACACGCGTGACGTTCACTCGCCCCGAGTCGCTGACGTACATGCATCACGCACCTGCGTCGGCGCTCGGGGCTCAGAAGTTTCCCTTGGTCGCTTCCTCCAGGATCAGCTTGTCCACCGTCAGGTTCGCCACCGCTCGCTTTAGCCGTGCGTTCTCCTTCTCCAGCTCCTTGAAGCGTCGAGCTTGATCCACCTTCATCCCCCCGAACTCCTGCCTCCACCGGTAGTACGTCTGCTCGCTGATCCCCAACTCCCGGCTCACCATCGCCACCGTTTTGCCGTTCGCCAGACCCACCTCCGCCTCTCTCAATGCCGTGATGATCTGCTCCGGCGTGTGTCGTCTCCTACTCATTCTGACCTCCTCCCTGATAGCTGCGACCAAAGCCGCATCCTAACATCAACTTCGGTCTCGTTTCAGGGGGTCACGTCAGGGTCGCTGCTTCATGTGAGGATAGCTCTGGGTTTCCGCCTAACGGATTGCGATTCTGCTGCGCGGCTAAGATGGTGACCGCAAGCGGAGCGCGCGCGCGGGGTGTTACCCGCGACTGCAGCAAAGCGCATCCGGGAGACGGGACTAGGGCACCCGCTCTTTTTTGGTTTTGCGTACCGAGTTGGCGAGGAGGCGGAGAGCCTCATTCACCGCCTCGGAATCCCCGAAGACCTCGGCAACGTCTGGGTCGAGCACCACGATGTTCGTCCCCTGGGCAAAACGAGATGCGTACTTCCCCCGAACGGCGCCGCTGAAGTCGTATTCGTCCCGCATCGCTGTCTCGGGGTCGTTACTTTTGTTCATAGCTTCGGCGTTCGGGCCCTGCGGCCATGCGGGCGCTGATGATGCGAATGGAGTCCTCGGCCTCGACATGCGCCACGACAACGAGGCGGTCCTGGAAAGTTAACCCCACAAGGATGAAGCGCGCCTCCCCTTCAGAATGCTCGGGGTCCGGAATGGTAAGCGACAGTGGGTCGCCGAAGGAGGTCGCAGCCTCCGGGAAGGTCACCCCGTGCTTCTTCGCGTTCGACTCCGCCTTCTCCGGATCCCAGGAAAACGTCAACACTCGTAGCGCTCACCAGCCGACGGTACCTCGGTCACAGGATTCAGCACTCCGGCCAGACTTTCCAATGAGTTTCCGCGCGCGCTAACTACTAATTGTGCTGCATCGGCAGCCGTACCATCACATTAGTCAGGCTGCTTGGATCGCAACCTAGTCCCACCGGATCGACCTCCGAAAGGCAGCCCCCGTTGATTCCGACTGGCGCCGTAAGGGATTATGCCGCGAGTTGCGCAGCCTAATCGCTCACCTACCGACCATCAACATGCAGCATAATCCCGTATCGTCGGCCGGATTCACACGATGACCCACCGAGTTGGCGGTCTAAGATGGATCATTGCCTCGGTGACGTCCGCCACCGCTCCGAGACGGTGGAGTTCAGAGTCGAACAACACCCCGAGCAACTCGCCGAGCGAGCCCAAAAAGTGGCCCGCTTGTCACTGTGAGTGTCACTACGTCGAAGATCAGCGCCTTGAGACAGAGGCCCCGCAGGGCTAGAAAGCCTTACGGGGCCTCATGTTCTAGTACGCCCGACAGGATTCGAACCTGTGACCTCTGCCTCCGGAGGGCAGCGCTCTATCCAACTGAGCTACGGGCGCGTGTGCGAGACCTGGTTCGGCCGCCGCGATGCTAATGATCGCCACTTCACTGCGCGGGTCAAGGTTCGAAGCGTGTGGGTGGCGAGGCGGGCGCCGTCCCTATCGACAGCTCGAGCGGTGCGCCCGACAGGATGGACCTGCGGGGGCTGAAACGGGGAACGCTCTGAGAAGCGCGGCGGGGAACGCGCCCGCCGCCGGTTAGGCGACGGGCGCGACAACGGACACGCGGAATAAGCCGAGTTCTGTCCGCCGCCGAAGCGACGGGAGGGTCATTTCTCTAGGGCCGTCATTGCTGACGGCCTCGAGCAGCCTACCCGGGATTCAGACGGAGCGGGCAGCTCCTCATCCCCTATTTGGCCTTGCTCCGGGTGGGGTTTACCATGCGACCTCCGTCTCCGGCGGCCCGGTGCGCTCTTACCGCACCCTTTCACCCTTGCCTGTGCCCCCGAAGGGGCCATCGGCGGTCTACTCTCTGCGGCACTTTCCGTCATCGGCCGAGGCCGACGCCCGGGCGTTACCCGGCACCCTTGCCCTGTGGAGCTCGGACTTTCCTCCACCGGCATCCCGAGGGACCCGATGGCGACCCACACTTCGCGCGCCCTACGAACCCGTTCGGACGACAAATCCGGCACCGAGGCGCCGGATTCTCGAACCGCTCTGGTACGTCTAACTCTAAAACCGACCATCATTTGGAGCAACGAGAGCGCGTGCGCTCAGAAGGTCCAGAACACTCCCGCGCTCATCTCGGAGCTGGAGTGGGTGATGAGCTCGTGGTTGTCTTGCCGGAACCGGAACTCCGCTCGGACCCCCAGGTGATCGGAAACCCAAAGGCGGAAGCCCACCGGAAAGTAGAAGGTGTTTCGCGAGAAACGCTGACCGTCCGAGTCGCTGTCATACCGCGCGAACAGGCCGGCGGACGCACCCGCGTATGGCTCGAAGGGGCCGAATGGATGTCGAAACTGCACCCCGACCGTGAGCGCGAACAGGTTCGCGCTCTTCGCGGGTAGCGAAGGGTCGTATACGAAGTCGTCGTCCAACTGCACGTCCGGACGGCTGTACCACGCCTCGACCTCCACACGGGCGTAGTCGGCCATGCGTGTGTCGGCCCGCACCGAGAAGGTGGGGAAGTTCTCGTCGTTGGACGGCTCGTAGCTCAGCGACCCTCCCGTGACCCCTACGCTCCAGCTATCCCTCAGAGCCGGTGGGTCGGACGCCTGGCCTGACAGCGGTGATTCCCCGAGCAGGACCATGGCAAGGGCACACCCGAGGGCCTGCAGGCCCGGGATGCGGAACGAGGGGCTAGGAGCCTTCACTTTGGATATCCTGCTGAGAGGTCGTTTCCTTCGCGGGGCTAACACTAGTCGTCCGGTTCCACGGGGGCCAGACGGGGGAGCCCTGGCCTCATCACCCGCGGCCGTCAATGTTTGGCCGCTCGTCACAGGCGCCGCTGTGAGCGCGGCGGCGAGCACGAGGGAGATCTTCGAACGGCAAGGAGCGTTCCAAGCGGTGCAGCCCAAACCATCCTACGACATCGAGGCCTGGAGGCGGCAGATCCCGATCCTCCAGACCCTGATTCCCATGAACAACTGCTCGCAGGCACCCCAGGCGACTTCCGTCCGGGAGGCCGCAGAGCGTTACCTGGATTCCTGGCGCGACGACGTGATGGACTGGGAGCCCTGGATCGCGGAGGTGGAGCGCGCACGGGCGGAGTTCGCCCGGCTGATCAACGCGGATCCGGAAGACGTCGGGATCTGCGGATCCGTGTCGCAGGCGACGGCGGCGGTTGCCGGGGCGCTCGTCTACGACGCCTCGCGCGACACGGTCGTGGTGTCCCAGGCGGAGTTTCCCACGGTGGGTCATGTCTGGTTGGCTCACCAACGCCTCGGAGCCAAACTCCGTTGGGTGCCTGTGGAAGGCGGTCAGATCTCCATCGATCGGTACTCGGAGACGCTCGCCGACGATGTCGCGTTGGTGTCCGCGTGCCACGGCTACTATCAGACCGGCTTCAAGCAGGATCTCGAGGCCCTCGTCGAGTTGACCCACCGAGCCGGCGCCCTGCTCTTCGTCGACGCGTACCAGACCCTCGGGACCCACCCGATCGACGTGCAGTCGCTGGACGTCGACTTTCTCGCATCCGGAAGCCTAAAGTACCTCATGGGCGTGCCGGGCATCGCCTTCCTCTACGTGAAGCGCGAGGTCGCGGAGCGGCTGGAGCCCAACGTCACGGGCTGGTTCGGCCAGAGGCATCCTTACGCGTTCGAGGTGGACGTGCTGGACTTTGCCGGGGGTGCTCGCCGCTTCGACACGGGTACACCCCCCATTCCCAACGCCTATATCGCCCGCGCCGGGATGGAGATCATCAGCGAGGTGGGGCCAGCGGCGATCCAGGAGTGGACGGAGGAGCTTTCACGGCGACTCATCGAGGGCGGCCGGGAGCGAGGCCTCGCTCGGATCGGCCCGGACGATCCGGCACGAAAGACCCCGAGCACGGCCTTCGTGTGCCCCGGAGACTCCCACGTGTCCGAGGCGATGTTGCGCGAGCGCGGCGTGATCGGCTCGGCGCGGGGGCACGTGGTGAGGATGGCTCCCCACTTCTACTCCACCATCGAGGACGTGGACTCGGCGCTCGACGCCTTGGCCGAGGTATTCGGAGAGCTCGCGTAACACGATGCACCGCTTTGTCGCGAATACCCCGAGAGGCCGGGGAGCCCACGGATGACCGAGGGCGCCGGTCTGACCCGCGAGACCTTCACGTCCCGCCTGGGTCTCGTGGCCACGATGATCGGTGTGGCCGTGGGGCTGGGAAACGTGTGGCGGTTCCCCTACATGGTGGGACGCTTCGGGGGAGCGGCGTTCGTCCTCGTGTACCTGGTCCTGGCGCTCCTGATCGGCATTCCGGCACTCATGGCCGAGTGGTCGCTCGGGCGTCACACACGGCGCGGGAGCGTCGGCGCGTTCGCCGAGGCCGGCCTGCCCGCCGGAGCAGCCCTCGGCTGGATCTTCTTCTTCGCCGTCACCGCGGCGAACGGCTACTACAGCACGGCCATCGGCTGGGTCTTGTATCATGGGGTGGCGGAGGCCGCGGCGCTGTTGGGAACGCCCTTCGACCCGTCGAGGGTCCTGCCTCCGGAGGCGGGCTTCAGCCCCACGTCGCTGGGACTCCAACTGCTCTGCACGTCCACCGTGGTCCTGGCCTGCGTCTTCGTGTTGGTGAGGGGACTCAGGTCGGGCATCGAGCGGGCCAGTTCCGTGATCACGCCCATGCTCTTCGTGATCCTCGTGATCCTCGTCGTACGCGGGCTCACGCTGCCGGGCGCGGACGAGGGGGTCCGCTGGTTCCTGCTCAAGTTCGAGCTCAGCGACCTGAACGCTGCCGTGGTTCTCTCCGCCCTGGGTCAGGTGGTCTTCTCGTTGGCGCTGGGCGGCACTTTCATGGTGGTGTACGGATCGTACCTGAATGAAAGCGACGCCCTGGGGTCGAACGCCATTCTCACCGTCGTGGGGGATACGGGAGCCGGGCTCCTCGCCGGGTTGGCGATATTCCCCGCTGTCTTCGCCTTGGGCCTCGAACCCGGGAGCGGCCCCGGCCTCATCTTCGCAACCCTCCCACTGGTCTTCGCCGGGATGCCCGCCGGGCACCTCTTCGGTCTGCTCTTCTTCGTCGCGCTGGGCGGCGCCGCCTACCTCAGCGCCGTGGCGGCCTTCGAGGTGCTGGTGGCCGGCCTGACGGACAACGCGGACATGAGCCGGAGCCGCGCCGTCTGGATCGTGGCCGGAAGCGTGGTAGCATTGGCGGTGCCCCCCATGATCAACCTCAGGATCTTCATCCCGTGGGATCTCACGTTCGGCACCGGATTCCAAACGGTTGGAGCGCTGGCCGCCGCGGTTACCGTGGGGTGGGCCCTGAGCCGAGGTGAGGCCCTGAAGCAGTTGGCCGGGGATCGAGCGGATTCGAGGCTGTTCCGGTGGCTCTACCTTTGGATTCGGTTCGTCGTCCCGGGAGCCATCCTGGCCGTGGGCAGCTGGTGGGTGCTCACCGAAGTGCTGGGAGTGGTCGGCGGCGTCTAGAAGGGGGTCCGACAACTTCCGGAGCGGAGTCCAGCGATTCCCGGAGCGGGGTCTACCCGGCGGCCATCCACCTATAGATGGCCCGGACGTTCAACGGGAACCAGGCGTCGTACTGACCCCAGTCGCTGAACTCCGGCAACCGAATCTGGTCCGCGGCCCGGTCCTCCGACCATCCCGCGTCGAGTGCCTTCCTCACTTCGGACCGAAGCTGATCGTAGTAGCGGATCTGACGATGGATGGAGCTTCGATCCCCCGACGGACCGTGCCCGAAGACCATCGTCTCGAAGTCGATCTCCAGAAGCCGGGCCACGGATTCGAAGAAGTCGGGGAAGATCCAGGTCCGCATGTCCTGATAGCCGACCCGATCGTGGGATACGAAGTCCACCGCGAACGCGACCGCCACGTCCGGAACGAACACCACGGTCGAGTTGTCGGTGTGGTTCGCGCCCACGTAGTGCAGCTCGATGTCCCGCCCACCGAGGGTGATGGACATGAACTCCTGGTAGGTGACCGTCGGTGCGGGAAGGACCGCATTGCCACCGGCCTGGATGGCCGCGACCGAGTTGCGATGCGCGATGATGGGCACCGTCTGGCCCATCTCGCTCATGAGCGCCGGCGCGCCCGTCGCGTGATCGGCATCCTGGTGACTGTAGATGACAGCCACCAGGGGAGCATCCGGGGCGACCTTCTTGATCTCCTTGGCGTACTGCGTGGCCGCCTCGGGCGAAATCGGGTCCACGGCAACGACGCCGACCGGAGTGACCACGAAGAAGCCGTTGTGCCCCTGCCACCGGTACTGGTAGACGCCGTCGGCGACGCGGGTGGTCTCGTAGTCCGGGCCTTGTGCATCGACCTCGAGGGGGCCCAGCGCGAAGAGCGTGCCGATGGCGAAAGCGGCCACGAAGGACATGGGCCTCGACTGCACCGAGGAGTATCTGACTCGTATCATGGAATGCTCCTGAACGGCTCGATCCGGATACCGGGTGCCTGTCCGGTCGACTCTCGTGTTGGTTACGGAATGGTGGGCAGCATAGCGCCCGCGTCCAGCAGGTCCTGGGCTATCGTCGCGTCGAGGGCAAAGACCAAGACGAACCCTCCGACTCCCAGGATCAGGGCGATCATGAACACGGTGTACGATATCCTGAGAAGTCGGAACTTCTTCTTGAGCACCTGACCGAGCCCGTACAGATCCCGGACCATGTTGATGTAGAGGTGGTCGGGCGTCAGCCTCAGGTTCTTCATTCCCTCCACGAAGTCCTCCTCCGACAGGTTCACGAAGTTGCCGAAGAAGAGGATGTTGGAGTCGTTTCGATCGATGTCCTCCAACGTGAGCGGCTGGCTACTCACCCGGGGCCGCGCGGCCAGGACGGCGTAGACGAGCGCGACGAGGCATCCCAGGAGCAGAATGCTCACGGGCAGCACGAGGAGGGGCAAGCCTCCGATTCGGGGAGCCAAGGCAGCCAGGGTGATCGAGATGATCAAACCGTTCACGCTGATCATGATGTTCGCTTTGGCGTCGGCCAGGCTGACGAGGTCCTGGTGGACCCGGTAGCTGGTCCGGAACATCGTCTCGATACCGCGTGACGACCCGAGCGTGGTCGGTTTGTTCTTCTTTTTCTTGCCCTTCTTGCCCTTCTTGCCCTTCTTGCCACCGGTGTCGCCGTCCGGCTCTTCTCCGACCCCCTCGGGGCCACCATCGGACGCTCCCGCCGAAGCCGTCGCCGAAACTTCTCCGGGGCCGTACAAAAACGGCGCTCCTACGTCTCCAGACTCGGCGGGGCCTGAACCTTCAACGGCCTCACCACCGGATTCGGGGGCTTCTATCGGTTCGCTTCGCTCTACGTCCATGTGCTCTCACTCGGGATCAACGGGCCGGAACCTCCCCCAACAGTTCCTCCAAATACCGGTACGTGTCAATCTGGCTGCGCACAGAAGCTTCGCCGTGGGCGGTCACTAGGCAGTTGCTTTGGTTACCGTCGAGGATGCGAGCTTTCGTGTCGTCGGCGAGTTGCAGGGCCAATACATGCAGCAGTTGAGCTTTCACGTCGTGATCGTAGATGGGAAAGGCGATTTCTACGCGACGGTCGAGATTGCGGGTCATCCAATCGGCCGAGGCGAGGTACAACACGTCGTCACCACCCCGATGGAAGAGGTACATGCGCGAGTGCTCGAGGCCGAAGCGAGTGCTCGAGGAATCGGTCGACGATGTTGCGGCCGTGGATGTTCGCGCTCAGATCATCGACGCCGGGGCGCAGACAGCAGATACCTCTGATGACCAACTGAACCCGCACGCCCGCAGCGCTGGCCTCATAGAGCCTATCGATCATGCCGCGATCCTGAAGGCTGTTCATCTTGGCCGTGATCCCCGAAGGACGCCCTGCTCGGGCTGCCTCGATCTCGGTATCGATCAGAGTGTTGAATCGGTCGCGCAGATGGAAGGGTGCCACAAACAGGTGCTCGAAGTCGGGCTCCACGTCCTCTGCGCTCAGGATGCGGAACACGCGACGGACCTCTTCGGTGAGCCTCTCGTCCGCCGTCATCAGACCATGGTCCGAATAGACCCGCGCCGTCTTCTCGTTGAAGTTGCCCGTCGCCAAGAGCGCGTAGTACCGACTGGCGTCTCCCTCTCGGCGACGGACCAGCGCCATCTTGGCGTGTACTTTGATTCCTTGACGGCCATAAAGGGTGCGGACCCCGGCCCGCTCCATCCGCTCGGCCCAGTCCAGGTTGAGTTCCTCGTCGAAGCGGGCCTGCACTTCCACGAACGCCGACACGTCCTTCCCGTTGCGTGAGGCCTCGATCAACGCCTCCACGACCGCAGAATCGCGCGCCACGCGGTACAGGGATATCCAGATCGCCTCCACGTCGGGGTCGGAGGCCGCCTCCTCCAGGAAGCGCACGGCGTAGTCGTACGATTGATACGGGAAATGGAGCAGTCGATCCTTTTGTGCGATTACCGAGAAAAGGTCGGCCGCACTCTCCAGCGCGGGGTGAGGCAGCGGTGGGAGTGACACATCTTGGTACTGCGGCGCGAAACCGGCCGGGAACCCGAAGAGGTCGTGCAAATTGTGGTAACGCCCGCCCAGGATCAGATCCTCGTCCTGGAGCCCGAGGTGGGACTTCAGCCGATTCACAATGACGTGCGGTGACCGTTGGTCGTAGAGGAATCGGATCGGGATCCCGGTATGCCGTTTCTTGAGGCTCTTCCGAATGGATTGCTTGAGGCCCTGATCGAACTCGTCGTCGAGATGAAGGTCGGCGTCACGCGACACCTTCACCGCATAGGCACCCGCAACCACGTGGGTAGGGAACACGCGCGGGAGGTTGTGACGAATGACGTCATCGAGGAATACCACGTAGCTCCGGCCACCCTCTCGAGGAATAGAGAGGAACCTGCTCAGCGGCGGGCTCGGGACTTCGACCAGCGCCAGCCTCGACCCCGGGGATCCCACCGCGATGTCCTTGTCCGGCTGAAGTTCAACGACCAGGTAGACCGTGTGGTCCTTCAAGAAGGTCTCTTCCCCTGACTCCTCCAGGTAGCACGGCTTCAAGAGCGGCTCGACTTGATCGATGAAGTAGTCTTCCAGTGTCGAGTGGTACTCTTGGGGTAGACCGACCTCATCGACCAGACCGATTCCCGCCGCACTCAGCCCTGGAAGAATGTCACTTCGAAACGTCGCGCCGAACCGTTCTTGCTGAGCCAGTGCGACCTCGCGGATCTCACGAAGCAGCCGCGTAGGGTTGAGTCGACGTTTCTTCCCATTGGCCTTCTTCTTCTTCAGAGACAGGAGGGTTCTCAGGGACGCCACCCGAACCCGGAAGAACTCATCCAGGTTGGAAGAGAAGATGGCGAGGAACTTGAGGCGTTCAAACAGTGGCACATCAGCGCTCTCCGCCTCTTGAAGCACGCGCTCGTTGAACGAAAGCCAGCTCAACTCTCTGTTGACATAGCGCGTTCCCGTGGGTTCGACGCCCCACTCCGCCTCGGTGGGATCCGCATCCGTCACGAGCGGGCCTGGGGGGTCGCGGTCTGCCACGTCAGAACGAGAAGCCCAGGCCGGCGAGCAATCGAGTCGAGTCGTCCGAGTTGGCCAGGGTCACCGAGATCAAGGGCGTGTGTTGCCTCAGGAATGAGAACCAGATGCCCCCACCGTAGGCCCAATGCCAGAGGTCCGAGTCTTCTCCCTCGAGATAGACCCGCCCCACATCGGCCATGCCGTGTATGCCAAATTGGCCGGGAAGGAGACTGCTCAGGGCGCCGAGCCGCAGGCTCAGCTCACTCTTGGCGTATACCATCGCATCGCCCGAGAAGCGGTCGTCGGCCACTCCCCGGAAGTTCTCGACTCCGCCCAAGTAGGCGGCACTCAAGTAGGGATAGTCCCCCCATACCTTCTTGCCCCCCACCTCGAGAGCAAGAACCGGAGACATCGGCATCGAAGCTTGTAGGAACACTTCCGCGGAGCCGGCCAGGCTCCCGTAGTCCGAACGGAGTTCCGTGAATTCCGGAAAATACGTGGCCTCGATCGCGATTCGGGCACCGTGAGTCGGGAACCAGTTGTGGTCTCGCCCGTCCCAATCCACCTTCGTCCTGACCCCGAACTGGAATAGATCTGAGAACCCGTACGGGTTGTCGCGTGCGATGAGCGATCCTTCGTTCTTCGCCTGTGAATGTAGGTCGAGTTCGAATATCGCCCCCCCGGATATTCGGAGATCGTCGCCCGATGTCCAGGCGAGGTCCGACTCCAGCGTCAGGACCTGTCGATCGACCTGAAAGAAATCGAGATCCTGAGAGTCCAACCTGATGGTCTCGTTGCCTAGCCCGAAGAAGCGATAGCGGTCGGCCCCCTGATAGCGCGCCGTCGCCTCTGCCGAGAGGCGTCCTAGGGGAAACGTGGTGCGAAGTTCGACCAAAGGCCGTTTCGTGGCCGTTCCGATCCCCGCCGTGTAGCCGAATGTGCTGCGGTAGGGATAGTGCCTGAACCCGTAGTTCTGACGGGTGGCGCCCATCTGGGCATACACACCCTTCCTCCCGCCCACCTCGAAGACCGGGAAATAAGACCACTCGTGGCCCCAGTCCCGAGGCCGCGCCCCGTAGCTCTCGACGGCGTCTGGAGCCACATAGTCGTACTCGTGGACCTTGGTGTTTCGCCCCCGCGTGATCTCGTTGTTACCGCGATCATCGTGGAAGTGAACCTTCCCCGAACCGGTGGTCTCGTCGATCAAGACATCCGCTCGGCCACCCCCCACGATCCGTAGGATTACGCCGCTTTGAGCGTCCCCGCGGACCACGGCCCTGTCCTGTTCACCCAATAGGTAGAGTCGCACATCCCGGGTCTCGCCACCGAGGAACGTGCGATCGTAGAACGCGTCTCCCCTAGGCTGCTCATCACGGTCCTTCTCCCATAGGCGGACCCGAACCTGGTCTTCTTCCAGCCACTCGATGAGGGCGTACTCCTCCTCGTCCGTGCCGAACACATCAACGTTCCGCACCAGGAGGTCGTAGAAACCTCGCGCCTGCCTTATCAGATCGTCGCGGCGCTGCGTAAGGGCGCGCAGCATGAAGTCACCGACCCGATCGTAATACGCCTCGGGCATCCTCCCGACCGCCTCACGGATGACATCGTCGCTGAGCCGTCGTTGGAGGTCCGACGCGATGGCTTCCCACTCGCTCCACTCGAGCCCCGTGAGGAACTTCCGGTCCAGCGCCCGACCGGACCAGGTGATCTCGATCGCGGGCGGATACTCCTCCTCGAAACCCACGAGGTGGCGCGCGACGCTGGGCGCGATGGTCCTGAACCAGCGCAGCAGCAGCCCGTCCAATCGGGTCATCGCCCAATCCCGATCCCGTGGTACGGGTCGGAACACGAGCAGCCCGTCGTTCTCGAAGCCGGCCCAACGCCACTGATCGGGATGTCGATCCCAGTCGCCCACGAACACATCCATCAGCCGGGCCCGTAGAAAATCCTCGGCGTCGACCCTGTTGTCCGGATCCTCTTCAAGCCGTTCGAAGAGTCGCTCGGAGCTGATGACGCGGGTGGAGCCCGCAAAACCTGGGTCGCCATCCTTTCCTTCATCGGGTCGCTCTTCAATGAACCCCAGCAGGCCCGCGAACTCCTCCTGGAACTCGCCGAGCCGGGAATCATCGGGCATGACAACGAGGGTCGGGTCGGGGTGGAGGACGCCGGCCGCCTCGAGCAGCGGAGCCACCACGACAGCGGCCATGGGAAATATGGCGGAAATTTGGTCCTGCTGTGCCCACGCCACGAAGATCTCTTGCAGCAACGGATCCAGTCCCCGAGCCGCATCCTTGTCGATGGAACGGAAGTTGTAGAGGACGCCGTCCGCTCCGAGCATACGTAAGGAGGAGGTCTGTTTTCCGCCGCCCCGCCGCACCACCGTGAGCCCGCCCGCATAACTGTCGAAGTCGAGCACCTGCGCCTTGACCGGGACACGCCACAACTCCCTCCACCCATGACCCATCATCGTGGCACGCAATGGATGGGCATCGTAGGTCATTCTCGGCGATGCCAGGATCGAATCTCCCCCCCCAGGGGTCTGAGCGATCCCGGAGGCCGGTGCCCCGAGGGCGACCAGGCTCAGCAAGAAGGCCAGAACCGGAACCCCGGTCGGTGACAGATGGATCATCGATCGCTCCGTGTGAAAAACTCGGGGAACGGGCGATACCGCGAGGCACACCCCTTAGGCGGCGAGCCCGGTGCAAATTGAGTGACGCCGTACGGCCCGGCCAGAGCAAGCCATTCTTGTTGCGCGCGTCGCTCCGACCGACCTTGATTCGGTCCGCGGCTACCTCAAGGAAAAGCACAAGCCATGTTCAACGTTCCAAGCGTTCGCTCTCTCTCGCTCTTCTTGTTGGTGTCGTTCGCATCCGCGCCCCCTCGGGCCACGGCCCAAGGCGACGCGACCGTCGTGTACCTCGTAAGGCATGCCGAGAAGGTCGACGACTCCCGAGATCCGCCCCTCTCGGCCGCCGGACGCGAACGGGCCGCGCTTCTTGCGCACATGCTGCGTGACGCGGGGCTTACCCACGTTCACAGCACCGATCTCGAGCGAACACGGGAGACGGCGGCACCCATCGCCGGACTTTCGGGCATCGAAGTGGGCTTCTACGACGGGGAAAATCTGGCCGGCCTCGCCGAGCGGCTCCGGGCGACCCGGGGTCGGCACCTGGTGAGCGGCCACTCAGACACGACCCCAGAGCTGGTGCGACTCCTGGGGGGTGAGACTTCGGACATCTCCGATTCGGAGTATGACCGGCTATACGTGCTAATACTCGATCCGGGCGCCGGAGCGACGACCGTACTGATCCGCTTCGGGGCCTCGCCCGACGGCTGAGGAAGGAACCACGCCGCCGGCCCGTAGTGTAGAACCCTGACGAGGCGCACTTGGCCACCATCGCACTAGCAAAAGCCCGACCCGACGTTCTCAAGGCCCTGCGGTCACTGGGCGGCCGAGGAACGGTGGGCGACGTCGTATCGAGTGCGGGACTCCCGCGCGACCATGTGGAGGCCACGCTCAAGGCGCTGCTCGAGACACACGAGGGGCACCTCGAGGTCTCAGACTCGGGGGAACTGGTCTACCTGTTCGATCGCAAGCTGATTCGCCGAGATCGGGTATCGACGCTCGAGCGGATCAGGACGGCCACCAAGACCTTCCTGACCGGTGCGTTCAAGGCGTGGATCGTCACCATGCTGGTCGTCTACTTCGTGGTATTCGTCGCCTTGGTGGTGGCGGCCCTCGTAGCGATGATCTCCCGGGGGGGAGACCGCAAAGGCGGCGGCGGAAGCTGGGGTCGCCGGGGCGGTCGCCATGCCGGTCACTTCCACTTCCCGAGCTTCTGGCTGTGGTACTACATCTGGACCCCGCGGTGGCGGTTGGGCCGGCCGTACTACGGTCACCGCTGGGAGAGGACGCTCGAAGAGGACAACCGCCCGCCCTTCTACAAGAAGGTCTTCGCCTTCGTGTTCGGACCCGATCGACCGAAGCCCACGCAGAAGCAGTTGGACCGTTCGACGTTGAGGCTCATCCGGGCACGGAAGGGTGTTCTGACCACCGCGGAACTCATGGAGCACAACGCGCTGGAGCGGCCCCGCGCCGAGGACGAGATGGGTCGCCTGCTGGGTGCTTACGCGGGCGAACCCACCGTGTCCCCGGACGGGGAGCTGGTCTACGCGTTTCCGGAGCTCATGGTCAGTGCGCACGGACCGGTGACGGCCAAGGAGCCCAATCCCGCCTGGCTCCGCATGGAATACCCTTTGGAGCTCACGGGCAATGAGAAGAAGCACGACGCGTTAATCGCCGGGATGAACGGGTTCACGTTGGTGGCCGGAGCCACGGCGCCGTGGTTCATCTTCCCGCAGCTCGGTATTGCGGGGCCCGCGGCCTTCCTGGGACTCGTGATCGTACCGGTGGTGTTCAGCGTGTTGTTCTTCGGTGTGCCCCTGCTGCGCATGATGGGGGTGCGTCGCGAGAACAAGGCTCGGAAGGGCAGGAACGTGAGACGGCTGGTCTTGGGGCTTGTGTATCGTGAGGCCCTGGCGGGGCGAGGAGCCGTGACCGCAGAGGCCGCAGCGGGATACGTGCGGGGCCGCCTGAAGGACCAAGTGGTCGACCATTCCGAGGTGGAGTCCGCTCTCCACTCCCTCGCGGCCGAGCTCGACGCGGACGTCACTTCGGGGCCCGACGGTGGGCTCGTGTTCGCCTTCCCGGCGATCCGTCGGGAGTTCGTGGCCAGTGAGACGATGCGTCGGCAGCTCCTGCTCGAGGACCGCGTGCTCGGCGACATCGTCTACTCGAGCGCCGACTCCTCTCGTAAGGGGGCCAAGCGCGACGCGCAGCGCGAGATGGACGAGTTCGACCGCCAGCTGGCCGGGGCCGAGATGGATCTCAGTGTGTACTTGCCGTCACCCGATAGGGTCGGTTTCGTGGACGACTACGAGGTCGTGGCGTTTGACGAGGCGTTACGGCGGCCGCGCAGCGCCGGTCGCTAGCGTTGGATCTCTCACCCCGCCCCGGCCTCAGTGCGTCAGGGCGTACAGCACGATGTTGATCCCCAGGGCATACGACTGGGGCGAGAACTGGAAGAAGAACTGATCGTCCTCGCCCTCGCGCTCCCACCCGTCCGCGATGTCCGTGTTGTGGGTCATGACCACGATGATCCTGCCCTTCTTGTCCCGAATCTCCCGAAGGTGTGGCTCCGCACTGTCGCGCCCCCGCTCCGAGGTCCCGGAGCGCCCGCTTCGACGCCAGAACTGGATGGATGGGACCTGTGGCACCTCGCGAACATCGTAAAGCGCGTTCAAGAGGGGATGGCCGGCCGGGATATCACGGATCGGGTATTCGGCGGGAGGGAGCGCCTTGGCGATCTCGCGCGTCCATGTTTCCCAGGCCAAGCTACCCCAGAAGTCGTCCGCCCAAAGGAACCCCCCCTGCTCCAGGTATAGGCGAAGCCGCTCAGCCTCCTCGGGATCGATGCCGATGGTGCCGACGTCCGACATGAAGATGAACGGACATTCGAACAGCTCGTCGTCCATGATCTGGACGATGCGGTGGTCGGGCTCCCCGTGCTGCGTCTGTCGTATGGGCGTCTTCGTGAGTTGGGAGAGGCGCAGCATGAGGTTCCGATCGCCGTCGGGATAGTCGGTCCTCCAGCCCTGGCCCAAGGGCTCTCGACGTACCTGGCGGTAAGCGACCCGGCAGAACGTGAACGAGCGCTCATCGAGGTGGAGCGGAGCCTTGGCCTGGGCAGCGGTCGGCAGGGTGGCGGCCCACGCGAGCCTCGCTACGAGTTCGGACGTACCCCAGATGGTACCGATGATCGCAGCAGCGTAGGCCAAGCCCTTCATGAATCGAACGTGGCCCGGCGGCCGCTGCACTGTCAAACTCGCCCCCTTGAGTGACACCTCCTGATGGCGCACTTTGTTACCAAGTTACGAACGTACCTCTGCGGGGAGTTCCATGCGCGTCCAACGAGTCCAAACCGGTGTTCGGCTTGAAAGACGGCTACTCAAGGTGCTCAAGAGCCTTGCGGCCTACCTCGACATGTCCCTTGGAGATCTTCTGGAGGGCATCGTCTTGCACGCGTTCGAGGGCGAGACCCCCTTCGGAAGCTCCACTCTCGAGAAGATCGAGCAACTCAAGGGCGTCTACGACATGGACTACGGCTCGGAGGCCAGCCACAAGATGGCGTAGGCCCGCCGCCCACCCGAGACCCCGGGGCCTTCGGATCTAGTCCCCGCTTACCGCCGTCTGCATCTGCACCAGCCTCGGCTGGATCTTCTCCATGTCGTGTCTACAAACACCGGCCTTGGTCAGGAGTTTTACCTCGCAGACGTTGCAGCGGACGCACTCCTTGAAGTCCACGTCCGGACCGGAAATCGCCCCCGTGGGACAGCTCTGCTCGCACACCATACAGAGGTCGCATTGCTCGACCCGCGGAATGCGGAAGAACGACACGAGCGAAGCGACACCGAGTGCCTCACACAACGGGCATGCGTACCGGCAGTAGAACCGCGGAATCACGACCGAGGCCAGCAGAACGGCGCCCGCGATACTCCACATCAGCACGGAAGAACTCAGGAAGAACACCGTGCCGAACGGCTCGAAGTACCCGTCGATGGAGAGATCGCTGTTTACCAGCGCCGTGACGAGAATGAGCGAGAGAATCCCATACTTGATGTAGATGGCCCGGTCGTGGATCCGGCTGGGCACCTTGCGTTGGAGACGCTTCGGCACCACCCGCTCGATGAAGTCCTGTAGGGCCCCGAACGGGCACAGGAATCCGCAAAACACCCTTCCCCAGAGCAGGGTCGTCACTACCGTGAAGACGATCAATACGAGCATGACCGGGTCTCCGAGGTATACGCCCGGGCCCCCGGCGATTCCGCTGGTGATGTGCGAAACCGACAGAAAGCCCCCGTCGACCCAACCCAGGTAGAGGAGAGTCCCGCCCAGAGCGACCCACCGAGCCGGAACACCCTTGAAGATGAACGCGTTCATCGCGAGCGCGAGGATGATAAGGAGCCCCACGACATCGGCTTCTTCAGTGAGGTCAGTGCGATTGTACGGCGGGCCCGCCCTCTCCGCGGGCGACCGCCCTTCGGATTGAGTCGAGGGTCCCGGCCCGGTAGATCGCCTGCCATGAGCCCCTCGGACGATTCCTCCCCGGCGGGCATCGACCCCGCACACCTTCGGCGCGCCGTAGCCGAGGTGGAGGCCGGACCTTCGGCGTCAGACGGGCCTCGGCCCGTAACGCTCTTTCAGGCGCCTCGGCTAGGCGGCTCCGGAAGCGCGTCCACGAACTCCTCCATGCGACGGCGAAGCGCCGCGTCAGGCAGTCGACCCTGCGCCGCGCCGATGTTGTCGACGGCGTGGTGGGCTTTGGTGGTGCCCGGAATAGCGGCCGTCACCGACGGATGCGACACTACGTACTTGAGGAAGAACTGGCCCCAGCTCTCGCAGTCGATCTCCGCGGCCCAATCCGGGAGCTCACGATCTCCGACCAGTGAGAACAGGCGCCCGCGTCCGAACGGGAGGTTGACGAGCACGCCCATGCCGCGGTCCGCGGCCAACGGGAGGATGCGCTCGGCCGCTTCCCGCGCGTCGACCGCGTAGTTGATCTGGATGAAGTCCAGATCCTCCTGCCTCATGATCCGCTCCATCTCGTCGTACTGCTGAGCGCTCGACGTGGTGATTCCGAGATACTTGATGCGGCCCGCTCGCTTCCACTCGCGCAGCGTAGGCAGTTGGGCCTCCCATCCGCGCAGATTGTGGACCTCGATGAGCTCGAAGTGACCCGTATGCATGCGCTCCATCGATTCTTCCATGCGCACGATGCCGGACTGCCGATCCTCGCGGTCCACCTTGGTCGCCAACCACAGGTCTTCGCGAATCCCGAGCTCGGCCAACAGGTCGCCGACGATGGTCTCGGAGTCACCGTAGTTCGGCGACGTATCGAGCACTCGTCCGCCGAGTTCGTGGAACGTCCGGAGCGTTCGACGAAACTCCGTGGTGTCGGGCGCCCAACCCTCGCCTATCCGGTAATTGCGAGCTCCCAGGCCGACCACGGGAACCCGCTCACCCGACGACGGGATCTCTTTGGTGATCAGCTGCGCTTGAGCGCTCAACGGATTCCATCCGAGGAACACCGACGCACCCGCGCCCGCCCCCATCTTGATCGCCTCACGACGTGTGACCTTCATGTCTCCACTCCACTGGTTGACTCTGAGCCTGCCCGTCGGTCCAACACCTCACATCCGATAAGACACGGAGCACGTTCACTCTGCTGGATGCCATCCCGGGACGTCAAGGAAACCGGGACACATAAGGATGGGACCGGAGTGGCCCGGCGGGCATGAAGAACGCGGTGTCGAATACGTCGCTTCGCGCGAATCCCGTTGCCGGGCCGAATCCGTCACGGTATCGTCTCAGGTTTCGTCCCTCCCGATTTCACTGAATCCACGGAGTGCACTTGGACCTATTTCTGCTCATCCTCGGCCTCGTGGCCCTTTGGCAGGGCACCGATTTCGCCTTGGATGGCGCGCTGCGGATCAGCTCCCGTTACGGCGTGTCGCGTGGGTTCGTCGGCCTGACGGTCCTCGCCATCGGAACGGGTTTGCCGGAGCTCGTGGTGGGCGTCGTGGGGGGCATGGAACAGCTCGCGGGGGTTCAGGCGTCCGGCGTGGTCGTCGGCAATATGGCCGGTAGCGTAGTGGCTCAAGGCGCCTTGGTACTAGGGATTTCGGGCCTGTTCACCCACCTGACACTCGCGCCCCGCATGATTCGGCGGGACGGGACCATACTGCTCTTGGCCATCGGCCTGTTCGCGCTCATGGGGCTGGACGGCGCCATCACGCGCGTAGAGGGACTCGTGCTCATCGTCGCGTACTCCATCTACCTGGCGGCACTCCTGCAGGCCGAGCGAAACGGGAAGTACATCGCGGCGACTCCTGCGGAGGGACGCGCCATCGTCGACTTCCTCACGGTCGCGTTGGGCCTCGCCACGGTGGTCGTCGCGGCGCACGTCGTCGTCCTAAACGCCATCTCGATCGCCGAGGACTGGAACGTGAGCCAAACGGTGATCGGCATCTTCCTGTTGGGTGCCGGAACCAGCCTGCCCGAGCTCGCCCTCTCGGTCCGCGCCGCCGCCAAGGGAGAATCCAGTATCTCCGTGGGCAACGTGATCGGAAGCAACACCTTCGACCTCATGGTTCCCGTGGGCGCGAGCGCGACCCTCTTCCCGCTCACGGTCAGCCGGGACGTTCTGATCGCCGATGTTCCGGTCATGGCGATCATTACGGCCGCAGCGCTTTTCTTTTTCGTGCGGAAGCGCGGGCTTCAGAGGTCCGAGGCGGCGGCACTCTTGGGCATGTACGGGACCTACATGGTCCTCCGCATCTTCGTCATCTAGCTCGCCGGACGGCCGGAACCGCGCTTTTCGGCTAGAACACCGGCTGATCCCGCTTCTTCAGGATGAACAGCCCCTCTTGAAGACTGGTTACGATGATCGTGCCGCTGTCGAAGAACGGGTAGTTGCTCCAGGCGCCACTGAACCCGGGGCCATCCTGGTACGGGGACGTGTCGAAGGACCCGACCTCCCGCGGGTTCTCGGGATCCGAGATGTCGAGAATGTGGAGCCCGTACCGGTAGTTCGCCTGGTACACGTAGCCGTCCTTGACGTACAGGTTGTGCGCGCTGGCCGTCATGGAGCCCATGAACTGCTGGGTCAGCACCGGATCGTCCACGTCGCTCAGGTCCCAGATGAGCGTACGGGTGGTCGGCACGTTACCCCGAACCACGTCGCTCTCGTCGTCCACATAGAAGTAGCGGTGATCCTCCGTCAGCCAACCCTGATGGATGTAGGCGGAGTTGGGAGACGTCGAGCGCGCAACCGCCACCGGGTTGTCCTTGTCGGTGACGTCGGAGATGGCGAAGAAGCCGCCGTTCAGGTTCAGGCAGAGCTCTCGGCCCTGGTAGTCCCGGTCGGGACCCCGGTAGATGACGCACTGGGAGTCGTGTGTGCCTCGCTCCTCCACGAAGCAGCCGACGAATCGGGGTTCGAGCGGCTCCTGGATGTTCATCATGTGGAGTCCCCCGCCGCACGTCTCACCACCGGCCCGGTTCCCCACGGTGTATGCGAAGCCTGTCTCCTCGTTGATGATAATGTTGTGGGAGCTGCCGAACCCCGTGTAGTGAACGTCCGGATCGAACAACGCCGGCGGGTCCGCTACGCTGCGAAGCCGCGTCAGGTCGAAGCTCTGCATGCCGTGGGCTCCCGCGCCATCTGCCACAATGAACGCGTGGTTCTTGTACGTCTTGATGTCCCGCCAGAGCTGCGAAGGCGGCGTGTCGGCGGGCTTCGGAAGGTCGCCGATCAGGACGGGATTCACGGGATCCGTGATGTCGATGAACGAGGTGCCGTCATTGCGACCCACAAGGGCGTACTCACGCCCCGTGTCCGGATCCGTCCATCCCCAGTTGTCGTTCGTCCGCACGCCGCGCGCACTGGCGCCGGCTCGGAGGATCGAGTTGGGCACGAACGCCAGGAGCTCCACGTCGTCGCACTCGAAGGGACCCACCATGCCGTCGGTGCACCTCCGCTCCTCACCCGTAAGGGCACCCAACGCGTCGGGCGCGCTCACCAGCATGTCGCCGCCCTGCCAATCGCCGGCCGAGTCGCGTTCGTAGACGTACACGGCGCCGGACTGATGATGCATGCCCGTGGCCACCACTGCCGACACACCTCCGGCCGCGAAGATCTTGTCGCCGAACGCGTCCCTCGTGACGGTCTCGGTGAGGCGGAGACGGCGCGGGGCGTCGAGGTACATGTCATCGCTCCCGCGATACACGTACACGGAGCCCATGTCGTTGCCCCTTGGGGCCGGGGCACCGATCCAGATGTCGCTGCCGTCGATGGCAACGGCATCGCCGAAACGATCCCCCGCGATGCTGTTGTACGCCGCGAGACGCGACTGCTCCGTCCACCCCCCCGACCCCGAATCCCTGCGATAGAGGAAGGCCGCCCCGTAGCCGGCACCGCTGCCCGGAGAGCCGATGACGGCGACGTCGCCCTGCATCGAGATGGACAACCCGAAGTTGGCGCCCTGCTCGATCCTCGAGTCGAGCACGCCCGTCTCCTGCCACCGACCGTTCTGCAACCGGAATTCGTAGACGCGCCCCACTCCCTCGATCTTGGCGTCACCGACGACGCTCCAATTCGGCGCGCCGATAAGCGCGCGGCCATCGGCTACGGCGATGGTCGCACCGAACCGGTCGCTCTCCGCACCGTCCGAAGGCCGGAGGGTGCCGCGCTGGGTCCAACTGCCGCCGGCGCCCCTCTGGTACACGTGTACGGCCCCGGGCGTGATCTCGGGAAGAGGCTCCGCAGGGGCGCCCGGCGGACGCCGTTGGGGCGTGGGAAGCGTGCCCGGCTCACCGACCAAGAGCCAATCTCCCTCGGCAGCCAGCTCGACGCCGAAGTCCGTGCCGCAATACCCGTATTGGCCACACCCCGGATCGGTGCCGTTCACACCGTCCCCCCGGACCGTTCCGGTATGACGCCAATCGCCGCCCTCCCTCTCGAAAGTGTGAAGCGGCCCCCCGCGCTGTCCGATGAAGAGCGTGCCGCCCGTCGAGGCCAGAACCGTTCCAAACCCGTCGGCCCTCTCGCTATCGGGCGCATGGATCCGAGAGGCCTCCTGCCAGGCGTCGCCCACCTTTCGGTAGATGTAGACGGCACCCGCACGGAAGGTGGGATTGGGCTCGGCGATGATCAGCTCGTCCTCACCGACCAGGACGGCATTCCCGAACGATCCCGACTGGGCGAGGGCGGGCACTCCCGCAGCGGATATGAGGGCCAGGGACATCAGGATGGGACGCACGGTACGCATGGGACCTCCGGGGGTGGCGATGTCGTGTCGACCTAAAGTCTGCGGGGGACGAACCTCCATCGAGCTTCGGTCGAGGACAAAGTACTGATGCCTGCCGGGGGCGGCGAGAAGGGTCCTAGGACCTTCGCATCGTGAGGCCCAAGAGGATCAAGCCTCCGGCGGCCAAGAGGAGCATCAACACGACGGTGTCGACGAGGCCAGATCGCGTGACCTGCAGGGGGACGTCGAGCGGAGTGATGACCTCGAGCACGCCGCGCAGCTCGCCGACGGTCCAGTCGGACTTTGGCGAGTCCGGATGCCCGTTATGACACTCGACACATTCGGGACGCATCAGGTCGGCGGTGGCGTAGCGCAGCACCTCGCTGCCGTCCAATGTTTCGAATCTGTAGAACGGCTCGACCGCATCTCGGCTCAGCACCTCCCAAGCCTCTACGGCAAACGAGTCGGCGAGCCCCCCGCCCTCTACCCTCCACGGGAACGGGTACGGGCTATAGAGGCGCGTCACGCCGCCCGATTCCAACGCACCGATACGATCCCCCAGGATCATCGTCAGCGTCGCGGGCAGGGGCACGGCACCCTCCCGCAGCAGGTAATCGTGTGTGACCTCGACCCCGGTGGAGCGGAGACGCTCGACGACCTCCGAGGTGTACACCGTGCGGAACTCGGCGATGGCGCCCGACAGCAGAGCGGCGTTCTGCAGAGCCTGGGCGCGAACGAACTCGGTTTGGAGTCCCCTTATGTGTCCCAAGATGATCGGCACCGCTGCCAAAAAGAGCACACCGGTCACGAAAATGGGGCGGCTGTGCGAGGTTGAGCGTTCCTCGGCCGGCGAAGGGGCCGGCTTGTCGCCGTCACTCATCACGATCTCGATCCATAGAAAGCCTCTGCTCGGTCAATCCCACCGTCCCGACCGCGCCTTCGAAGCCCTGTCACGTGGGGGAAAGCAGTGTACACTCGACTCCAAACGGAGTTACGGCGGTGACAAACCGGACCCGCCACACCGCCGCTGGACATCTCGATCCGGTAGAACGCCGCCTTCCCTACCGACGACCGACGGTCCCCCGCACTGAGGCCAAGAGCTTCTCGGGATCGTATCCCACGCCCTCCTTGAACACGATCCTCACGTTCTGGATCACGACCGGATCACTGGTCAGGTCACCTTCTATGACCACGAGATCGGCGAGCTTGCCCGGGGTCACCGTGCCGAACGAGTCTTGCGCATCGAGCACTCGAGCACCGTTCGCCGACATGATCTGGACGACCTGCGAAGGCGAGAATCCAGAAGAGGACAGAAGCTGGAAGTTGCGCTGATCGCCGAAGCCCGGCAGCACGGGACAGCACGGATCCGTGCCCGCCACCAGCACGCCGCCCTTTTCAACAAAGGAGCGCTCGAAGGCTTGTGCGTTCCGGAAGACCTGAGCGAAGGGCCAAGGGTCGTCGTCATCGACGTCGGGACCGGCCCGGAACTCACGCTCGCGCTCGATCAGGGCCTCGTGGGCGAGCACGTACCAGTCGCTGAGCTCCGGCGGCATCATCTCCAGCACGCGCTCCTCGATGGGCCGCCCACCCGGAACGAACAGGAACTCGTACGCGGAAAGAGTCGACGTGATGGGTGTGCCGACCGGACCAGGTCCTGGATCAGATCCTGAGCCTCCTGACCTTCGACGTCGACGTCCGCGAGTCGCTGAATGAAGCCCGGCGGGCAGACGTCCTGTGGCTTGTCGGCCTCGAAATCGCTGGCGGTGAGGAAGCCGTGCTCGAGATTGTCGATTTCGAGTTCCATCGCCTCACCGAAGGTCACTGAGCAAAGGTGGCCCGTGACCTTGGCACCCAGGCGGTGAGCCTCGTCGATGATGGCCTTGAGGTTCTCGCCTTTGATGTTCGCATAGGCCTTGAACCAGGTCACGCCCTCCTCGACCCAATACCGGACCACGCGCTTGGCGTCCTCGGGCGACGCCGGCTGGTAACGCGACACGGGTGCACCCTCGCCGTCGAAGTAGGGCCCGGTCACGTACATTCGCGGGCCGGGTGCCTCTCCGGCATCGATCTGGTGCTTAACGTTCAGCTCGCTGTAGGGCGAGATGCTCCCGGTGGTGCGGATGGTCGTCACTCCGTTGGCCAGGTAGAGCCGCGGGGACGACACGTCGAGCTGCGCCGTCGTTTCGCCCGCCGTGCCACGAACCCCTCGGTAGAACGTGTGGTTGTGCATTCCGACCAGGCCGGGAATGACGGTGTGCCCCGTCAGATCGAGCACCTCGGCGCCGGCCGGGATGGCGACATCGCCGGTGGTGCCGACCGCCCGAACACGGCCGTCCGCTATCACGATCGTCTGGTTCCGCACGGGCTCGGCGCCGGTACCGTCGATCAGCTGGACATGGGTCAGCGCCAGCACGGGGCGGCTCACGCTCACGAAATCCCGGACCGCGGGGGTCAGTGCCGCATACGACTGGGACATCGCCGGGTGAAGGCCGACTCCGGGCAATGCGATCACGATTGTGCCCAGCGCGAGCGGGACGAAGAACATCGAGGTCTGTCGCATGGAGGCTTCTCCGGATGTGGATCGACTGCGGGGCGGGACCCCGAGTCCGTACGTCCAAAGCGTAGGGCCCTGGGCGGGCGAGGTCAAAAGGGGCGGGGGTTGCCCCGGGCGATGCGGACGATGCAGACGGTGGCTACGTGGTTCGCTCGAGGCGCCTACGTATTAGTCTGTATCCAGCCGGACCGATGGGCGGCCTAAATTGGGAACGTTGCGAACCCGCCTGATGAGGAGGACACGATGAGAGGCCTTCGATCACGACGAGCCGTCCGGGGGCTCGCGTCGGCTCTCGTGTTGCTCTTCGGAAGCTGCGTCTTCCGATACCCGCCCAGGGTGGAGCCGATCGATCCGAATCGTGCCACTCGCGTCGAGAGTCCTGTGAAGGCGCATCTCCTGGACCTTTCCACCGTCTTCTTCGAGACCGGCGTAAGCCTGGACGGCGACACCATTCACGGCCTTGGGGTCGCGATCGGGCCGTCCGCCGAGCCGCTCGGCCCCAGGACGTCGATTCCGGTAGACAGCCTCGCGGGCCTCGAGGCCCTGGCCGGTGGCAACGTCAACGTCGGCAAGACCGTCTTGGTCAACGTGGTGGCGCCTCCGGCCACGGCCGCGGCAGTGGCCCTGCTCGCCGTAGCGATCTTCGGGTCCTGTCCGACTTTCTACGCTTCGACCGCCGATGGCTTCACCCTCGAGGCGGAGTCCTTTTCATATAGCGTGTCACCGCTCCTCGAAGGGCGAGACGTGGACGTGCTCCGGAGTACCGAGGCCGGAAACGGTTGGGTAGAGCTCGAGCTCCGCAACGAGGCGCTCGAGACTCACTTCATAAACCACCTCGAGCTGTTGGCGGCCGATACCGACGACGGGGAGCGGCTCGTTCCCGGCCTGGACGGCGCGGCGTTCGCGATACGGGAACTCCGCCCACTGACCAGCGCCGTAGACGCTTCCGGGCGGGACGTATCAGGCGTCCTGCGGGCGGCCGACGGAGACCCCTACTCGACCCCCGAGGAACGGATCCGCAAGGCGGTCGTCGGGGACCCCTATGACCACATTGTCGTGGAAGTCCCTCCCAGTCCCGACGGCGAGGCGACACTCGTCCTCCGAATGAGGAACAGCCTTCTGACAACGCTCCTCTTCTACGACTTATGCTGGCCCCCGGAGGCATCAAGACCGTCGACTGGATGACGGAGGACTTCGAAAAGATCGACGAGGCGGTGGAGTTGGCTTTCTGGACGCGTAAGTATCTGGGGCTCCGGATCGAAGTCGAGGGAGCCAACGGGTTCGAGCCGCTTTCCAGGATTGCCGACACCGGTCCGATCGCCTGGGAGGAAATAGGGATCACGGTGCCGGCCAGGTCGGACCGGCCCACACGCATCAGGCTCTCGTTTCTCGCCGACGCCTGGCGAATCGATCAAGTGGCGGTGGCTGCCTCGTCACGCACACCCGAACTACGCAGGGTGCCCATCGGCGAGGTCGTCGGACCCGATGGAACGCTCGAGCCGGAGGCGCTCGACACGCTGTCCGCTCCAGACGACCAGTATCTCGAGACCCGCCCGACCCATCGGATGACGGTACGCTTCCCCGTCGGACCCGAGCCGGGTGCCTACCTTCTTGCGGCCCAAGGATACTACACGGAGTGGATTCGCCCCGAATGGATCAGGGAGCACCCGTCACCGACTCGCTTCAAGCCGGACGAAGCCACGGTTCGCGACCTTCACGCACGGTGGCTCAGCGAGCGGTCCTCGTTGGAAGAGCGGTTCTTCTCCTCCGCGATCCCGGTGAGGTGAGCCATGTCGAGTCGAGCAAGATACCTCCTGATCGCAGTCTCGGTTTTCTCCACCGGTGCATGCTCCCCGGGGAGAATGCTCCCGAGCGCCGACGGCATCACTATCAGATTGACTACTCAGACGAGCGGAGCGCGCTTCGGAGAGCTGCTCGTGGCGTCGGACTCGGGGGTCGTCATCCTGGCCGATGATGGCCTCGTGGTCTTCGCTCCGTATTCGGACCAGACGCAACTCCGTCCAGTGGAGAGAAGTCCGAGGGTGCGAGTCGAGGGACGCCCGGATCCCAAGGAACTGGAAATTCTCAGATACCACAGTCGATATCCACGAGGGCTTGACGCCGAGACGTTGGGGCGGTTGTTGTCGGCGCTCGGCCAAGACGTCGTCTCCGTTTGGCCGCCCGGTGTCTCCGGCGAGCTCCGTGACGACGAACTCCGTGACGGCGCACTGCGGGCCGCCGAACGATATCGCGACGCCGCGCAGGCCTCCCTCGATGGGTATCGCGCGGTGGGGCCCGACTTCCCCGGTATGGGTCGGCACTGGATTCACGGAGCCACGCTTCTGAACGACCGATTGGACCCGGATCGCCCTCTCGTCCTCTGCTACGCCACGGTCGACGGCCGATCCACCCTTGTCAACGTCGCGTACGGAAGGGCCTTGATGGGCGAGTCCGCCCCGCCGGTGGTGGACGGATTACCCCCCGACGCCTGGCATGCCCACAGTGGTACGGTAGCCGACGAGATGCTCAACCCACACGGACTCCATGAGGGGCGGCACGGCAACCTCGCGGATCCCGCGCGGGGCCGCGTGGTCATGGTCCATGTGTGGACGACACCAAATGCCGATGGGCCCTTCGCCCAGCACAACTGGGCGCTGCCGTTTCTCCGCGCGGGCCTGGTCCCTCCTGCGCAACCCACCGAATACGCGAGTCGTTTCGTCGGGCTAGGCACCGAGGCCGGACTCGCCTATCAACTCCAAGTCATCCGAATTCTGTTCAGAGGTGCGTCCGCTGACGAGGCTCGGTCCGTTGTCCTGAACGCCTCCGCACGTGCGAGCGTGTGGATCGAGGACGCTCGACAGGGCGGGCCGCCCGACCCGGGCGAGCTGGCCCGGTTGGATACGAGGTGGCGGGACCTGGGGCGGTCCCTCTCCGAACTGACCTCGGACCATCGGGTCCGAGATACGGTCGTGAGGCTACACGGACTCTAGGGCCGCCGGTTGGGCGTCAGACCACGCCCTGGTCCAGCATCGAGTCGGCGACCTTTAGGAAGCCGGCGATGTTGGCCCCGTTCACGTAGTTACCGGGTGTGCCGAATTCCTCGCTCACCTCCAGGCACCGCCTGTGAATGCTCTTCATGATGCCGTGGAGCTTCTGATCCACCTCTTCCCTGCTCCAGCGCAGTCGCATGCTGTTCTGGGACATCTCCAGACCTGAAACCGCGACGCCACCCGCGTTGGCCGCCTTGCCCGGTCCGTAGAGTATCCCTGCCTCCATGATGTGTTGGATGCCTTCCGGCGTGGTCGGCATGTTGGCGCCCTCGGAGATCAGATAGACGCCGGCCTTCAACAGGTTCTGCGCGTCGTCGGCGTTGATCTCGTTCTGCGTGGCGCACGGAAAAGCACAGTCGGCCTTGTGGGTCCACAGGGGATCGGCGCCACGGGCCGGCTCCCCCGGAAGCGCGATGTAGACTGCGGACGGGTAGTTGTCCGCGTATTCCTTGATGCGTCCGCGACGTTCGTTCTTGAGTTCCATGACGAAGTCCAGCTTGGCTCGGTCGATGCCCTCCTCGTCATGGATGTACCCACTCGAGTCCGACATCGTCACCGGTTTGGCCCCGAGCTCGATCAGCTTCTCGACCGCGTACTGGGCGACATTGCCGCTACCCGAGACGAGGCAGGTCTTGCCCTCGAGGGTCTCTCCCCGTGTGGTGAGCATCTCGGCGCCAAAGTAGACGGCCCCGTATCCGGTGGCTTCCGGACGAATGAGCGAGCCTCCCCAGTTGATGCCCTTACCGGTCAGGACCCCGGAGAACTCATTGGTGAGCCGCTTGTACTGTCCGAAGAGGAAACCGATCTCGCGCCCACCCACACCGATGTCTCCGGCGGGTACGTCGGTGTTCGGCCCTATGTGCCTGAACAGCTCCGTCATGAAGCTCTGACAGAACCTCATCACCTCGTCGTCACTCTTCCCCTTGGGATCGAAGTCTGAGCCACCCTTTCCGCCGCCCATGGGCAGCGTGGTGAGGGCGTTCTTGAACACCTGTTCGAACGCGAGAAACTTGAGCATGCCCAGCGTCACCGAGGGGTGGAACCGCAAGCCACCCTTATACGGACCGATCGCGCTGCTCATCTCGATGCGGAAGCCGCGGTTCACCTGAACGACGCCCTGATCGTCCACCCAAGGCACGCGGAAAAGGATGACTCTTTCAGGCTCCACCATCCGCTCGATGATCTTCGCGGTGCGGAATTCGGGCCTCCGCTCGAGCACGAGTTCGAGGGACTCGACGCCCTCCTGTACGGCTTGATGGAACTCGGGCTCAGCCGGGTTCTTTGCCTTGACGTCTTCTATCAGAGTCGTGACGTAGTCCGACATCTGTTCACTCTTCCTGGCTCAGGATGGACGCCCTCCGAAGGTCGGCCGGGCGTGGTAGTCGGACGCTAACGGCGGGTCCCGTGGTCGTCCGTATGGAATTCGATGACTGCGTTGTAGGAAAAATCAGAAGTCCGGAAGCGGCCCCCTGACTCACGCTCAGCCCTCGCTCGGCTTCAGGACGACGCCCCGGCGCTCGTGGCCGTTCATGATGGCGATCGCGGGCGCGGGAAAGCGGACGTGCCTGACCGACCCGCGGGACGACACCTGGGGTTGCGCTCTGAGCCAATCCCAGTCGACCGAGCCCTCGCCGATGTTCGCGTTCACGGTGAAGTACCCGACGTTGAAGGACGCCAGGTTCTGGTAGAAGTGGGTCCCCTGCGAGGGTGTCACCCGGGCGTCACGGAATCCGGCCTCCACGATCACCCGTGCCCCTGAGATGTCCTCCCACTTCACCGGAATGCCGAGCCAGGGATGAGTGGAGCCCCAGCGCCCAACGCCGATCAACCCATAGGGCCGGTCGGCGGCGTTGAGTTCCTTGTTGAAGGCCGCCACGTGCTCGGCGCTCTCCTTGCTCTGGGCCCGCTCGAAGTCGCTTCGGTCCACCACGATCCAGTCGCGGAGCGTGTCGATGCGACCGTTCCCCAGCACCGCGGGGCTTTCGCAAAAGACCTGCTCCGAGTCGATCCCGCCCAGCTCGACGTCGGCGTCCTCGCGGGTGGCCGCCAAAGGACGGAGCTGCAGGAACCCGAACTTCGACCGTTGCCCTGGGCCGCTCGCGAGCGTGGCCGCGAACTCGATCTCCACGGGAAGCCGCGTACCGGCGCGCCCCAGGGCGAGTAGCTCGTCGAGGATCTCGGCCAAAGGAAATACGCCGTGCTTCAGGATGGGTGCGAAGCTGACGAGTCGCGCGCCCGGTCGTCCGAGGCCATCGTAGAGCGCCCGATTCTCGTGCGAGTAGCTCGAGCCTACCGGACCGAGCGTGCCATCGCCCTCGGCCGTCTTGAGGTCGAACCGCCGGAGCGGGCCTCCATCCGACCAGCCTCCATGCTTGAGGCTTCCGCCCAGCTGCAGGGCCCAGAACTCGCGCTGGGCGTTCTCCAGCATTCCTTCGAGTGTGGAGTGCTCCAGCATGTGTCCGGGGTGACGGGGCACGAAGCGCAGGCACGGCTCGCCCTCGGCCACGGTTCTCCCCAGACCGAGAGCGACGGCGGCGATGCCGTCCTCGGTCTCGGCCGGAGGAGACGGGTAGTAGTTGTGCGACCGAGCGACGCCCGAGATGTGGGGATAGAAGCGATCACCGTGCGGGAGCCCGACCACCTTCTGGATGATCACGGCCATCGCCTCTTCCTCCGTGCGATACGAAGTCGCCTGGAGGAACGCTCCCGCCTTTCGCGAGAAGGTCGACGCGTAGACGCGCTTGACGGCGTCCACGAGCTGCCGGAGCCGTTTCTTGCTGCTCCGTGCGTCATTGGGGAGGAGCCAAGTCCCGTAGACCCCGGCGAGCGGCTGACTGGGAGAATCCTCCAAGAGGCTCGACGAGCGGACGGCCAGCGGATCGGTCATCACCTCGATGACCTGCTCGAGCGACGTCATCACCCGCTCGGGGAGCGGTGCCGCGAGTATTCGGGCGAGGGTCTCGCCCTCGTCTTCGCTCTGGAGCGAGAAGTTCCTGAGATCGTTGTCGTCCATGAACTGATCGAACACGCTCGTACCGAGCACCGCGGAGGGCGGCACCACGATCTCCACATCGGGAAAGCGCTCGGCCAGGCGCACCTCATCGAGCAGGCGGCTGGCGAACGCTAACCCCCGGCCCTTCCCGCCAAGCGATCCGCCGCCGATCTGGACCATCCCCTCTTCGCCATCGAAGGCGGCGTCTCGGAACGGAGTGACCGACCCACGACTCCGCTCCCGTCGGAACAGGTCCATGTCGTGGACCAGCGACTCTCTGAGCTCCTCGACGTCGGAGTAATCTCCGAGCAACCGAGGCCGGAGGTCTGCGGCCAATCCGAACTCAGCACGCGCGCGCACCCAGCGTGAGATATCATGCCGCTGGGCGTGGTATGCGAGGCTTTCACCCGGAATCGTCCTGAGCTTCTCGATGAACATCTTCAGGTCGGAGGCCCGGTCGATCTCCTCGCCCGACTCCGATCGGAAAACGAAGTCGCCAAAGAAGAGATGTTCGGACAAGTAACGTCGCAGCTGACCGAGAAAGTCCGGGGAGCGTTTCAGGAGGAAGCCGACGCCCAACGCTTCGGCCACTTCTTTGTTGCTCTCGTACGAGGACTGGAGAGCGATCGGCACGTGGGGCGTAACCTCCCGAATGGCGAGCGCAAGGTCCCTGCCGGCCATCTTGGAATGCGTGCCGCCCTTGGGGAAGTTCATGTCGCTGAACACTCCCATGATCGACTCGCGGTACGTCTCGAAGTCCTCCAGGGCGCCCTCGAAGTTGGTGGAAAGCAGGATCTTGGGACGAGCGCGGGCGCGCATCATCCGCTGGAGGCGATTCCCGGACTCGGCGGCCACGGCCTGCGTGAGGTTCAGTACCTCGTTGTAGATGACCGGCAGAAACGACGAGTAGAAGCGGACGCTGTCTTCCACGACCATGAACACAGGGACGCCGATCTGGGTGTCCCACTCGACGTTCAACCGATCCTCGATCGTCCGTACGATGGCGAGGAGGATGCGCGCGTCTCCCTGCCAGAGGAAGAGAGCTTCGATGCCCTCGAGGCTGTGTCGCTCCCGGAAGACCTCGAGCTCGCGGTGATCGAACCCCAGCACAACGACCGGCACATCGACGTCGCCCTCGCTGATTTCCTTCGCGAGTTGGGCCGCGTCCATATCGCCCACGTTCGGGCTCGCGATGACGAGGTCCACCTTGGGCCGCTCGCGCCTGAGGACGCGGAGCGCGTGGCGTCCGGAAGAAACCCGAGTGAGGAACGGCGGTTCGCCTGGGCCGGCCTCCAAGAACTCACCGAGCACCCGTTCGTGCAGGTGCCCGTCCTCGGCGAGGATGAAGGACTCGTACAGGGACGCGACGAAGAGGACGTGACGCACCTGCTCCCGCATGAGACTGCGTAAGCCGGTGGCCCTCGCGCCGAAGCGTTCGGAAAAATCGATCGAACTCTTCACGAACTATCTCTTCTTGGATGGACTGGCGACTGAAGAATAGTCGACGGGGACGGGAGGGACTACGGCTGGCCCACCACCCGAGCAGGAGCCCCCCGGTCCCCAGTGTACCGGTGCCGAGCTGCCCGAACTCGTTGGCGCCCCAGCGCAACTCCGTCCGTGTCGACTCCGCACGTGTGAAACCAACTGGCGCTCACCGAAGCGAAGCCATGCTGACCGAAGACCGGCGTGGGCAGGGTCACCTGGCCCGACGAGGTCCCCAACTGCTGGTCGGAGTTCTTGCCCCAGCAGTGCGCGTCCCCGTCCGTGTCGACGCCGCAGGTGTAGAATGCTCCCCCGCTGACACTAGCGAAGGCGATCCCCCCGATGACCGGAAGAGGCGCGGTAGCGTCGCCCTGTCCGCCCAAGGTGCCTCGACCGAGCTGGCCGTTGTTGTTTCCACCCCAGCAGTACGCCTCTCCGCCCACCGCGACCCCGCAACTATGATCGGCGCCCACTCCCAGAGACACGAATTCCGGCACACCGGGCACTAGACGAGGGTCGCGTGTCGTACCCACCGATCCGAGCTGGCCCTGCGTGCCGCGGCCCCAGCAATAGGCGCCACCAGCCTCGGTGAGCCCGCAGGTGTGTTGGCCCGCCTCGGAGACCTCGAGGGCCGCGAACGTGAGCCCGCCGCACACGGGGAGAGGGACGCGAGACGGCGGGGTGGAGCGAGTTCTCGGTCTCCCGGACCGGCGTGGCGCTCAGCTCGTCCCAGCGGCGCACCATCAGGTTCTGCCCCGTGGGAGTGCTGTGTCGATAGACCAGCATGGTTCCGTCGGGCGACAACTCGAATCCGGCCGAACCGAGGTGGGTCGGCTCCTGGCCCTCCAGGAAGGGAACCGCAAACCGCTCGACCGGGTGGGTATGCTCGGGCCGGTTGCGGGCCTGGATAGCAAGACCGCCGAACAGCACCGCAAGCCCCGCCGCCGCCACTGCTGCAGTCCGCCAAGGACCCGCGCTGGCGCCCCGGAGGCCCGAGAGCGCCTCGTCCCCATGGCGGAACGCCGGATCCGTGAGTGCCTTGGCGAACTCCTGCGCGCTCTTGAACCGGTCGGCCGGGAGCTTCTCGAGCGCCTTCCGGATGGCGGCGTCCACGTTCGCCGGCACGGAAGGGCGGGTGTCCCTGGCCGACACCGGCACACCCTGGATGATCTTGCCCAGCACCGCCTGGGCCGTGCTGCCCATGTAAGGCGGATCACCGATCAGCAGCTCGTACAGGACCGCGCCCAGAGCGTAGATGTCCGTGGCCGCGCCGACGAGTTGATCACCCGTCGCTTGCTCCGGGCTCATGTAGAAGGGCGTGCCCACGCTCAGGCCGGTCTCGGTCAACCGGGCGCCCCCCGCGGCTCCCACCGCCAGCGCGATCCCGAAGTCTCCCACGACCGGCTCGCCGGCCTGCAACATGATGTTTCCGGGCTTGATGTCGCGGTGCACGACCCGGTGCTGGTGCGCGTAGTCCAGCGCGTTGGCGACGGCCACCGTGATGCGCACCGCCTCCTCGACCGGAAGCTGCTTCTCGCGATCGATCCGCCCCTGGAGCGTCTCCCCCTCGACGTAGGGCATCACATAGAAGAGGAAGCTGTCCTTGAGAGCGACCTCGCCCGAATCGAAGAGGGGCAGGATGTGCGGGTGCTGCAGGTTGGCCGTCGTCTTGATCTCGGCCAGGAAGCGCTCCGCTCCCACGACGGCGGCCAGCTCGGGCTTCAGGACCTTGAGAGCGACCTTACGCTCGTGGCGCAGATCGTCGGCCAGTCCCCGGTAGCGCACCGATACCGTACCCGAAGCGCCGCTTCACATACAAGAACGGATGCTCCACCTTCGCCCGCAAGTACACGGTGGCCATGCCGCCTTCGCCGACCTCGCGTTCGATGGCGTAACGGCCCTCGAGGGCCGCGTTCAGGCGGGAGACGGGATCGGACATGCGCGCAAGATGCGTCGTGATGCGTATTCTCGAACAACCCCATCCCCAAGCCCTGCGTCTCCAGCAGGTGACGGAAGTTGATCGTCGTCTCGTCCGGCAAAGAACCGCTCAGGCGCAGACCCGCAAAGCGGCGCACTGACTCACGACAAGCGCGGGGAACCGCCGTCCCGGAGTCGAGCGTTCTACCGGGTCCCCGGCGATCGACGGGCGTTACGTCCTAGAGGGACCCTCTCAGCATCCAGCAGGACGGGGCGGCCGTTCCGGTCGGTCCCGATTCCGCCCTCGCCCGAGGAGGCCTCCGATGGCGCGGTCGGCGCGGTCCACCGGTTCGTCCTTCGCCTCCTCCTCGACCCGCCCCCTGAGGCTCTCCAGGGTCACGGCGACGATCTGTGATCCCGGCGCGCCGACGATCATTCCGATGCTCTGCGCGGAAGCCGGGTCGACGTACGCCGACTGCTGGAATTCGAGCTCGCCCACGAGCTCGTCCAATCGCTCTCGCTCGAGCAGTTGGATCTCCTCGACCACCGACAGATCGGAGATCATCATGCTCGAAAGCGCGCGACCGAGATTGTCGTAGCGCTCATCACCCGTGTTGTTGTCGAAACGGAGGACCGCGACGGTCTTTTTCGTGTCCTGGAGACCCGGAGCGGGAGTCGGGAACGCCGTCAGGACGAAGAGCGGGAGAAGAAGGTATAGGCGCATGGTATCTCTTCCTTGGTCCGGCCTCTAAGGCTGCGAGAACAGGGACTTGGCCAACATGCCGTGGACACCCTTGGTTCCGTCGACGAGTTGGGTGATGCGCAGATCGAGGGCCACGGAACAGAGAACGTAGGCGTCGGCCCGATCCATGCCACGCTCCCGGACGAGAAAGTCGATCATCTCCAGGGTCGCGAGCCGTGCGGCCTCATCGAGGTCGGGATCGAGCCCCATCGATACCCAGTGCGTGGGCGTCTCCGCGCGGGGCCACTCGAGGGTCCGGTCCCGGTGAAGGATGATCCGAAACGTTCCGCCCAGCGAGGTCTCGATGGCCGTGCCGCTCACCTCGCCGTCGCCCTGGGCGGCGTGTCCGTCCCCGATCGAGAGAAGGGCGCCCCGCGTGTGGACCGGAAGGAAGAGGGTGGTGCCCGCGACCAGGTCTTTGTTGTCCAGGTTACCCGCATGCCTACCGGGAGCCGTGCTCGAGATGCGACCCTGGTCGGGAGGCGGTGCGACGCCGATGGAGCCGAAGAAGGGCCGGAGTGGGATGGTCGCGAGGGTCCCCATGCGCACCACACCGGCTCCCTCGTCCAGCGCGAATAGCCTCAGCCCACTGCCCTCGAAGGCGTCCGGGAGCACTCCCCCGCCCTGCCGATAAGCTGAGACGCCGGACGGCATCAGGAGCTCGGTGCCGAGAATCCGCACTTCGAGCACGTCACCCGGTTCGGCTCCCTCCACGTAGATCGGACCCGTCATCGGATGGGCGCCCGGGCCCCGGTCCGTCACCGTGCTCTCGACCTCGATCATGGCCGGGCTGAAGTCGCTCTCCGGGGCGCCCGCATCGCGCATACGACCGAGTCCCCGGGCGACCAGCGACTCGATCCGGACCCGGTCCCCGGAGCGGATCCTCAGGACGGGCGCGAGGCTCGCGTCGTAGTGTCCCCAGTGCACGTTGGAGGGCGTAAGGGGCAAGTCGTGCATCGCGCCGGTCTGGCCCGGTACGGCCACCGGAGACAGCGCGAAGAGCAACGCAACGAACTTCGATTTCATTCCGGTCACCTCGACGATGGATTCTCTCTACGGCATTCCCGGAGGCGCGACCCTCAGCATCGTGGCCTGCTCGAACGAATAGGCGAGCTCGAGTAGCCGCGGCTCGCTGCACGCCATTCCGGTAAAGCTGACCCCGAACGGACGGGGCTTCACGTCGAACCCCTCCGGCATCGGGGGATCGACCTCGGCGAGGAACCCGAACGGCACAATCACGGTCGGATAACCGGGCTTGGCCGCGATGCCCGCACCTCCCGAACCCGGGAAGAGCAGCGCGTCCAGCTCGAGGGCATTCATCACCTCGTCGATGCCGTGCTCTCCGTTCAGATACAGGTCGCGTGCGCGATCCGCCTCGTATTCCGCGCGATCGGCCACCAGATCGATCTCGTCGGACCGATCGAGATTCGCCTGAGCGTACTTCATCGAGCCGGCCCGCTCGTGCGCCAAGTTCCACTCTCGTAGCTCCGTCAGTGTCTTGACCGGCGCCGACTCGCCGAGCGACGCGAGCCACGCGTTGAAGTCCCGCTTCATGCCGTAGTGGAGCACGCTGCTGTTTCCTGCGGTGAGCAGGTTGTTCTCGGGGTCGGGATCGATCACGCTCGGGATGTCGGCCGGGTCGACGACCGTGGCCCCCTGCGCCGTGAGGATCCCGATGACCTCGGCCATCAGCGCCCCACCCTCTTCCGTGAGCCTGTCCCTGAACTGGTCGGTGCCGGGGACCTGCGCCGAGTCGTAGTACGACGCCCTCGGAACGCCGATACGCGCGCCTTGCAGGCCGTCGGTCCGGAGAAACACGGTGTAATCTCCGTTGGGGGGAGGCTCGCAGAGTTGCGTCGCGGGATCGTTCGGATCCGGCTCGGCACCCTCGAGCCCGCCGAAGAAGATCGCAGCGTCGGTAACGGTGCGCGCCATGGGCCCCGCGATGTCCTGATCGGCCGTGATGGGGATTACGCCGTAGCGGCTCACCCGCCCCACCGTCGGGTTGATCCCCGCCAACATGTTCGCGTTCGAAGGCGACAGGATCGATCCCGAGGTCTCGGTGCCCACGTTCGCGGCCCAAAAGCTCATCGCCGTGCCGATACCGGAGCTCGATCCGCCGACCCCCATGACGGGCCGCCCGTCGTTGCGGTCCTCGCGCGGATCGCGGCGCGGGTCGTACGGGTTCAGCCCGTATCCGCCCACTGCGCTGTAGTTACCCGGCATACCGGAGGCCATGAAGTTCGCGAGCTCGGTCATGACCGTCTTGGCCAGAATGATGGCACCGGCCTCGCGCAGGTTGGTGACCAGCGTGGCCTCGTAAGGTGGGACGAACCCCTCGAACGCCAGTGCGCCCCCGGACGTGGGGATATGGGTCGTGTGGACGTTGTCCTTGAGCGCGACCGGAATGCCGTGAAGCGGGCCGCGCACACGACCCTCGGCACGCTCCCGGTCGAGCTGGTCCGCCTCCGCGAGCGCGTTGGCGTTGATGGAGATCACCGCGTTCACGCGCTCCTCGTAAAGAGCGATGCGAATAAGGTGGGCCTTGACCAAGTCACGAGAGGTGGTCAGCCCCTCCTCCATCGCCCGCTGCATCTCCGGAATCGTCGCTTCCACGACGTCGAAGCGCTCTCCGGCATCGGGCGGCGCACAAGACGAAACCAACACGCCGAGCGAAGTGGCAAGGAGCAGAAACCCGGGGCGATTCTCTAGCACGGTCATGGCCAACTCCCTCCGAACCGGACATCGACCGGCCTTCTCGAAGCGGCCGAACATGTCCGGCAACATGAGAGAGCGAGGAGCGGGCCGCCAGTCGGCTACTGGACACGCCACTCCTTCGTTTCCTAGACTGCCTGTGCAGATGTCGCCCCCTTCCTCCGGACGGCCACAATGAGCTCTCGACGGTATTCGGTCATCTCCGGCTCCGGCAGTTACATCCCGACGCGGAGCGTCGAGAACCGAGAATTCGTCGCGCACGAGTTCTTTCTGGACTACGAACAGCCGCTCGACAAGGCCGACAACCCAGATCTCGTCGATAAACTCCAGGACATCACGGGCATCTCGGAACGGCGGTACGTCACCGATGACCTGGTGGCCTCGGACATCGGCGCCGAGGCGGCCCAGACGGCCGTGGCGGATGCCGACATTGACCCCGAAACGCTGGACTACATAATCGTCGCGCACAACTTCGGAGATGTACGAGCGGGCAATTCCATTCCGGATCTGTGTCCGAGCCTCGCCGCCCGCGTGAAGGAGAAGCTGCGGATCCGGAACCCTTCATGCGTCGCTTACGACGTGCCCTTCGGCTGCCCGGGGTGGCTGCAGGCCGTGATCCAGGCCGACTACTTCCTGCGCTCGGGCGACGCCAGTCGAGCACTCGTCGTGGGCGCCGAGACCCTCTCTCGGGTGTCGGACCCCCACGACCGCGACAGCATGATCTACGCCGACGGGGCGGGAGCGGTGGTGCTCGAAGCCGTGGAAGGCGAAGCACCCGTGGGGATTCTGAGTCACGCCACGCGTTCGGATACGTTGAAGCACGCCCGACTCCTCTGGATGGGGCCGTCGTACCACCCCGAGTACCCCGAGGATCGACTCTTCTTGAAGATGCGCGGCAGGAGGCTCTACGCTTACGCCGTCCAGACCGTGCCCGGCGTGGTGAAGGACAGCCTGGACAAGGCCGGCCTCACGCTGACCGACGTGGACAAGGTGCTCCTTCACCAGGCGAACGAGAAGATGGACGACACCCTTCTCGCGCGCCTCTTCCGGTTGTACGGGCTGGATGAGATCCCCGCCGGCATCATGCCCATGACCATCTCGTGGCTCGGCAACAGCTCCGTGGCCACTCTGCCGACCCTCTTCGACCTCGTCCAACGGGGGTGCATAGACGAACAGAGCATCGGCTCTGGTGACGTGGTCGTGTTCGCTTCGGTCGGAGCCGGGATGAACATCAACTCGATGGTGTACCGTCACCCCTGAGCCGACCCCTTTGCCGGGTAGAGGCTACACATTCCCTTCGTGGTGCACGTTCGAGTCGCCAGTGGCCCACGACGGTTGACCGGCGATCATGAGTATGTCATACTCATGATATGAGTACCCGATTGCAGGTCGTCATGAGCGAAGAGGAGCTGGCCGAGATTCGGGCCGCCGCCGAGCGCCGTCTCATGACCGTGTCGGCATGGGTCCGGCTGGTGCTCCGTGAGGAACGTGGACGGGCCGTGCGGGGACAGGCCACGACGGTGCGCGAGCGCGGCCGCCCCTATGGTGACGGATCGACGGGCCCGACTCCCCGCGTCCGCATCGAGGTCGAGGTGAAGGAGGAACTCCTCGAGGCCGTCCGCGAGCGGTACCACCTGACCAGCCGACGGGCCGCCGTCGAGCTCGCTCTCCGGAAGGCCGCCGTGAGGCCGCTCTCCAAGGAGGAGGCGCTCGGCATGGAGGGCGTCGGTTGGGACGGCGATCTCGACGCCATGCGCTCCGGTGACCCAGGCGCCTCCTGGTGATCGTCGACACCTCCGCGTGGGTCGAGTATCTGCGCGGTACCCAAAGCCCGACGCACCGCACGCTCCGCTCGGCCGTCGTATCGGACGAACCTATCGCCACGCCCGCCCCGGTCCTCATGGAGTTGCTCGCCGGCTGCTCCACCGAACGAGCCGCGCTCGACATCCAAAGGCTGCTCGCCCGGTTCGAGATCCTCGAGGTCGAGGGACTCGCCGACTTCGAGGACGCTGCACTCATCCAGCGCACCTGTCGTCGTCAGGGTGAGACCGTGCGGTCGATGATGGACTGTCTGATCGCCGCGATCACCCTGAGGGAGCAACGGCCCCTCTTGGCCGTGGATCGGGACTTCGAGGTGATCTCCAGGCACGTCGGGCTGGACCTGGTGGACGCTGCTTCGGCGGGTTGCGAACCAGGACCTCCGCGAAGCCCGTAACCGGCACTCGAGGAGCGCTGCGGACCCCCGGCTACCCGATCAGCCAGTTGGCCATGAAGGCTCCGGTGTAGGCCAACAACAGCATGTACGAGAACTGGAGGGCCGGCCACTTCCAGCCGGCCGTCTCCCTCCTCATCACGGCGATGGTCGAGGTGCACTGCAGCGCGAACACGAAGAAGATGAGCAGGCCGACGGCGCTTCCGAGATCGAGGTCCTGCCGAAGGGCGTCCTGAAGCTCGAACGCCGTCTCGTCGGCGTTCTCGATCGCGTAGATGGTGCCGAGGGTTCCGATGATCACCTCTCGGGCGGCCAGCGAGGACAACAAGCCGACCCCGATCTTCCAGTCGAACCCGAGGGGCTCGATCACGGGCTCGATGACCTGCCCCAGGGTGCCGAGCACACTCTGCTCGATCGGGGGCGGCCCCTCCGCGGTGGGCGGAATCTGAGCGAGGACCCAGAGCAGGACGGTGACGCCAAGGATGATCCGCCCGGCGCGACGCAGGAAGACCCGGCTCCGATCCACGAGCCGCAGACCCAGCGACCGGAGCGTGGGGAGTCGATAGGGTGGCAACTCCATCATGAACGAAGCACGCTGTCCACGAAGCAGGGTCTTCCTGAGGAGCAACGTGGTGAGGATCGCGGCGAGCGCCCCGAGAGCGTAGAGACCGAGCAAGACGGCCGCCCTCATCCCGACGACCGGACCCAGCAGGGGACGGTCCGGAATGAAGGCAGCGATAAGCAGCGCGTACACGGGAAGCCGCGCGGAGCACGTCATAAACGGCGCTACGAAGATCGTCGCGATCCGGTCGCGTTCGTCCTCGACGGTGCGGGCAGACAGGATGGCGGGGACAGCGCAGGCATAGGCCGACAGGAGCGGCAAGAACGCACGCCCCTGCAGACCGACCCTGTACATCATCCGGTCCGCGATCACAGCGGCCCGAGCCATGTAACCCGAGTCTTCCAGCACTCCCAGGAAGAGGAACAGGATGAGGATCTGCGGAAGGAAGACCAGGACCGATCCCACGCCTGCCCAGACGCCGTCGATCAAGAGGGAGCGGAACCACGATTCCGGAAGGAGCGCCGCCACCCACTCCCCTGAGGTCGCGACCAGGTACTCCACCCCGTCCATGGCCGGGATGGCCCACGTGAAGATCGCCTGAAACACGAGGACGATCACGGCGAGGAAGACCAAGGGACCCGCGAGCCGGTGCAGGAATAGTGCGTCCAGTCGATAGTCGGCCTTCGACCGGTGCGGCATTCTGTAGCCGGCCTTGTCCGCCACCCCGCGTAGCCTGCGCCGGCGGGCGTCGAACACATCGATCATCGGGAGCTCGTTGCCCGGCGGGAGGTTGGACAGGGCGCTGCGGACCTTGCGCTCGGGCGTCACCGCGGCGGCGATCCCTTCGAGGAACTCGCGGGCGAGCTCGACTCCCTCCCCACTTCGCGAGTTGGCCCTGATGACCGAGACGCCCAGTTCTTCGGCGACCACGGCCTCGTCGATGGCTCCCCCGCGGGCGTCGAGTTCATCCACCATGTTCAGGACCAACAGGGTCGGAAGGCCCATCGCGAGCACGGGCTCCACCATCATCAGGTGGGCCTCCAGGCGGGTCGAGTCGACGACGAGGATCAGTGCGGCGGGCTCGGGGAGTCCCTCGAGCCGCCCCTCGAGCGCATCTCGTGTGATCCGCTCGTCGGCGCTGCGCGCCGCGAAGCCGCTGACACCGGGAAGGTCGAGCAGATCGACCGTCCGACCGCTCCCGAGCCGTACCTTGCCCAGGTGCTTCTCGACCGTGACACCCGGATAGTTCGCGACCTTCTGGCGAAGTCCGGTGAGTTGGTTGAAGAGGGTGGATTTGCCGGAGTTGCCCGGACCCACCATGGCTACCAGAGGCGAGCCGACGTCACGCGGATGAGGGAGCACCGCTGGACCGCAATGGGCCTCTGCGGTACTTGAGCTGCGGGGAGACACGGGGGCGTACTAGGGCGCGGTGCGCTTCGATCCCCGATACAGAATGGGAGTCATGACGGGCGGGCGTCTTGCCCGGCAAGCTGCACGCAGAAACAGGCGGCGACCTCACGCCGTACCACGAGGACAGATCCGTCCACCTCGATGATCGGATCGCCGGAAGGACTGCGACGGATAGGACACAGGTCACAGCCCGGCAGAATGCCCCTCTCGAGGAGCGGCTCGATCTCCGCGTGAGGCATGTCGAGTCGAATCAGCGAAACGCGCTCACCGAGCGCGACGTCGACGAGACGCAGGTCATCGCCGAAAAACTGCGGCTCCGACGACGAAAGGCCCCTCACTCGGGCGTACCACCCGCGCAGCGTGCGACCGAGAGCCGGGACGTGGAGCCTTGAGGCGATCGTTCTATACGACATGACGGCTAGTTGTTGAGATTGATTCTCATTCTCTGAACTGACTACAGAATGCCACGCACGGAGGGTCATGTCAACAGGCTCGCGCGCCCTCGGAGGTCGACCTGCGCCTGGTCCGGATCGAGTTCTGACGACCACGCTCGCGGCCCGTCGGGGGTGACGATCCGGACCTACAAGCGAATCAGTTCTTCTTCTTGCGCGTCTTCGGCTTCGGATCAGGCAATTCTCGGACGGTGACCCTCACCAGCTCGCTCAGCCACTCGGAGTCCTCAATCTGATCCCCTATCAAGAGACTGGGCTTGGCCCCGGGGTACGGCGGCGCTTCGACCACCTCTCGGATGAACGCCCGGCCACCCTCCGTCGGCTTCACGAACAGTTGGTTGTCGCAGACGACCCCGAAGAACTTGCCGTTGCTGTGGAGGCCAAACTCACCGAACATCCGCTTGAAGGTGACTCCGCAGTCCTCGGCGCACTTTTCCACCACGTACTCTACGAAACTCAGGTCGGAAGCCATGGAACAACATCCGATGGGCAGAGGAGGGCGCGCAAGCGGCACGTCGAGGTAGGCCGCGATCTGGGGGTCGGAAGGCGCAAGGGTCGATCAAAATGCAGATCGGCACAAGACCGATGCCCTTCGTCTCCTCGCGGACCGGCCTCAGGGGCGGCTTCGCGTCTCCGCGGCCAGCTCCGCGAGGGAGTCACGGATGTCGGTAAGGCACAGCTCCATGCGGTCCTGGTGCGTCCGGAACGAGAGTACGCAGATGCGCAGCGCAAAGCGGCCGTGAAGCGAAGTCCCCGTGAGGTAGACGTTCTGCCGAGCGTTGACCCGAGCGAGCAACTCACGGTTCAGGGCGTCGACCTCGTCCTCCGAACGATCCCCCGCATCAAACCGGAACGCAACAAGGGACAGCCGCGGCTCCGCGAGTATCTCCATGTCCGGGATCTCACAGAGCCGATCCGTCGCCCACCGAGTGAGATCGAGCTTCTCGTCCAGACTGGCTCGGAACGCGTCGATGCCGAACAGCTTGATGGGAAGCCACGCGCGCAGTCCCCTAAAATCCCGGGACAGCTCGGGAGATAGGTCGCAGTAGTCCACGAACTCGGCGTCGTGCTGCATGATCGGCATGTAGTCTGCGAAGGTCGAGTGCGCCCGCCGCAGCGCCTCCGCATCGCGCACCAGCAGCGACCCTGTGCCGTACGGCAGGAACAGCCCCTTGTGCGGATCGAGCGCGATCGAGTCCGCCCGATCGATGCCACGCAGCGCCGCTCGGCCTCGCGACGTGAGCATGAAGAACCCGCCGTAGGCGGCATCGACGTGCAGCCAGAGTCGTTCCTGTTCCGCGATGTCCGCCACACCGTCGAGATCGTCGACCGCACCCGTGTTGGTGGTCCCGGCGCTCGCCACCACGAGAAAGGGCTCCAGCCCGGCGGCGCGGTCCTCGGTAATCCTCCGCCCGAGGACATCGAGGCGAAGCTCGAAGTCCCTGTTCGTCGGGATCTCACGCACGTTCTTCTCCGGGAAGCCCGCGAGGACGGCCGCCTTACGAGCGGAATGATGCGTCTGGTCCGAGGTGTAGATCGTGCCCGACCGGAAATCCTCCGGGAGTCGCTCCCGCCGCGCCGCGACCACGGCGGTGAAGTTCGCCAGCGACCCACCACTCGTGAGGATGCCGCCCGACCCGGTAGGATAGCCGACGATGTCGCAGAACCACCGAACCACGTTCGTCTCTAGCTGCACCAGCGCCGGCGCTGCGACCCACACGCCGACGTATCGGTTCACCGCATTGGCGATAAGGTCTGCAATGGCCGATGGAAACACGCCGCCGCCGGGGATGTAGGCCAGGTACCCCGGCCCGGCTGTGTTGAACGAGACGGGCACGGCATCGTCGAACAGCAGGTCGAGAAGCGCCTCCAAGGGCACGCCCTTCTCGGGGAGCGCCTCGGCGAGAGCGGTCGCCACCGCCCGGCCGTCCCCGGTGTAGGAGGCCGGTTGATCCGGCAGCGACGAGAGGTGTTCGATCACACGCTCGGCCGCCTCGTCGATCATCGCCCGCATTTCCTCGGCCGACGGCTCAAGCGGGTACTGGTCGGTTCCCATTCACACCCTTCTTCGGTCTCAGAGGATACACGCCATTGAGATAGCCTGACAACGCCGTTCCCGCAGGGGCACCGACGTCTTGAAAAATGCAATCAGTCTTGCAGAATTCGTGAATAAACCGGCCCGATCCCGCTTCGCGATCAAGAGGGTCTACGCCCGTAACCAACTGACTGGCTGGCACTTACACGCAGCACGCCGATTTTGGAATCGGCCCTGCAATCGGACCTCTACACGTCCACCCAAAGAGCAGAGTCACCCACAAACGGAGAGTTTGAAATGCGCGACAGCAAGGGTTTCACCCTCATCGAGCTTCTCATCGTAGTCGTGATCATCGGTATTCTGGCGGCCATCGCCATTCCGAAGTTCTCGGCGACACGTGAGAAGGCCTACTTTGCGGCCATGAAGTCCGACCTGAAGAACCTGGCTAGCCAGCAGGAGGTCTACTACTCCGATACTTACGCGTACACGTCGACGGTAGCGTCTCTCGGCTTCGTCACGTCGGACGGCGTCACGGTCGTGATCGCTGCTTCGACCGACGGTTGGTCGGCCTCGGCAGTGCACGCCGCTCTCGCCGGTACCGAGGGCTGTGCGATCTACTACGGCAGTGGTACGGCACCGACGGTGGGTACCGCGACTCCCACAAGCCCTGGCGAGATGGCCTGCACGCAGTAGCGCCAGCGACACATCCGGGCGTAGTCCTCACGCCCCGGAGAGAGCGTGGTCCGGGCCGAGCCCGGGCCACGCTTCTTGTTGTCGGTGGAGTCACCGCCAGCCTGGTCGTCGGTCTCTGAGTCCCACAGGGCCGCGGCGATACCGGCGGAACAGTTCGGCTCGGTACGCCGGGACTACTGGCCCAGCCAGACGTCGGTGGACGGCACGAATGTGGCCCATGCGAACCAGAAGGCCACGTACGAGTTGGCGACCTGGACGAGCTGCTGCCCCTCCAGCCCACCCGAAATCGCGAGTCCGTCGAGCGTCCATTCACTGCCGGTCTGGGCGTCGAGGTACCGCCCTTCCGAGAGCTCGAAGTCGAGAGGCTGTTCTGCGAGGCCGGCTTCGAAGGCTACCGCCGCCTTGGAGTCACGGTCCCAGAACACGACGATATCCCGGCCCTCGGCCCGGGAGTGCACCACTGCCCGGTCCCCTTCCGAGTCGAGTGCGTTGAAGGGAAACGCCATACCGCCGCCATCAGCAAAGGGGATCCCCAACACGCGCTCTTTGGGAGGACGCCGGCCGTCGAGCTCGCCCTGAGGGAACAGCGTCTCAGCGTTGGTCAGGCTCTCGTAGTCGCCATACGGATACTCCTGGTAGTTGCGGTTGAGGCCGCTGTTGATGGCGATGACCTTCGTATCCGGATGAAGCGCAACCCACGCGTCCCACCGCATCTCGACGGCGGGCACCATGTCCAGTATCTGGCCGTCGCGCGGTCCGCAGCGCGCGCCCCGCATCATCTGAGGCCAGAGCGACCGCTCGGCATCCGGCTCGTAGCGGTTGACCTCGGGGTCCGCCTTTTCCGAGCGGTCGTACAGGAGAGGAGGGCATGTACCTTGTGCGGGGCCGGCTGGATCCCGAGGTAGGGGCGTTGCTGATGCGGGCTCTCGAGGCCGCGGGCGACGCGCTCTTCCGAAAGGAAACGGCCGAAGAGATCGAGCCCACGCACAGGCGAGCGGATGCCATGGGGCTCCTGGCCGAGCGCGCGTTGGCGGTGGGGTTCGGAGGGGCTGGGGCGGCAGGTGAGGAAGCGGAGAACGCGGAGGATGCAAAGCCGGCGGAAGAGGAGGCCGCGGATCGGGAGGCGGCACGTCCCACGCCACTCTCCGGCTCCCGAGCCGAGCGCTATCAGGTGGTCCTGCACGTCGAGGCGCCCACCCTCGCACGTGAGAGGCACACGGGGAGAGAAGGTGGTCCAAGAGAGAGCAGTCCAGGAAGTAGCAGCGAATCTGGGCGTTCGGAGCTTGAGGACGGTACACGCGTTTCCGCGGAAACGTCTCGGAGGCTCTCGTGCGACGCCGGTGTGGTCCGGATCACCGAGGCCCCGGACGACTCAGCGCCTCAGGGAAGGCGGGTGCTCGATGTCGGCCGGAAGGCGCGTACGATCCCGCCTTCGCTCAGGCGGGCGCTCGAGTCCCGAGACCGTGGATGTCGCTTCCCGGGCTGTGGCCTGCGCTTCACCGACGCCCATCACATCGAGCACTGGGCGGACGGCGGCCAGACCAACCTGCGGAACCTAGTCCTGCTGTGCCGATTCCATCACCGCCGGGTGCACGAGGAGGGCTACACAGTCCATTTCCCTCATGGGGAGCGGTTCCACTTTCTCGATCCGAGGATGAGGCTGATCCCGGATCGGCCGCCGGCGATTTCACCAAATCGCATGATGTCGCGACGCTGACCTTATTGGTGACCCAAGATAGAGAGTAGTCGGGCCTCCCGAAGAGGCGCTGGAAGAGCGATCGCAGCGCGTCCTTACCGATAATTGCAGGGGCGGGTGGGTCAGGAAGCGCCCGCTAGCGCTTCCTGACTCCGGTCCTACAGCTAGGCGGCCGCGGTCGATGTCCTGCCCATGAAGATCACGCCGACGAGTGCGAACCAGACGCTGGCCGCATAGGTGTTCAAGAGGCCTCCAATGGCCCCCAGCGATATACCAAAGCTGTTCAGGATCAGCAGCACGACGCCGATCCCGAGGCCGACCCAGGCGAGCCACGATGGCCAACCCTGGGTCTTGAGCATTCCGAGGCCATACGCGACAATGGCCGCAGGAAAGAGGAAGCCCGCCGCCGCCGCCATCGAGCCCATGACACGACTCACCGCGAGGAAGGCATGATCGGCCGCGGCGCCGCTGCTTCCCGCGAGCAGCTGTGAGAATCCGGTCGTTTCCAGTGCGCCGATGAGAAAGACCGCCATGCCGCCCAGCAACGTTGCCCCGGTTCCGGCAAGCGCCCAACCCTCGCCCGAAGACCCGCCGAAATCTCGAGCGAGGAACAAGGCTCCGATCACGAAGCAGGTGCCGATGATCCCGATCAGCGCGTGAGAGATCGTCCACATGGAGCCCAGCTCGGATAGGGCCTCGAGGGTCTGGGGCTGCGGCCCATGCAGGAAGTTGCCGACGATGCCACCCACGCCGGCCAGGAGGAGAAGGATGCCACCCAACTGCTGGCTCGAACGATCCATAAGTCGCCTCCGCGTAGAAGGAAGAAGCGGGCGTGTTCGGCGGGTGACGACAAGCTTAAGGTCGGAGGCAACTTTACTGCAAGGGCTGCCGTGAAATCTCAGGTCCGTGAGGCAAGCGGCCTTACTCTTCTTGTGCGAAAGGACTGCCGCTGACCAGGACTCTGGGCCTGCCAGACGTCGGTGGACGGCACGAATGTGGCCCATGCGAACCAGAAGGCCACGTACGAGTTGGCGACCTGGACGAGTTGCTGCCCCTCCAGCCCACCCGAGATCGCGAGTCCGTCGAGGGTCCATTCACTGCCGGTTTGAACCGCCGTCCGCGAAGGATATTCCCAACACCCGCTCCATGGGAGGACGCCGGCCGTCGAGCTCTCCCTGAGGGAACAGCGTCTCGGCGCGGGTGGGGAGCTTGCAGTGAAGCGGCCCCTAGTCGTCGGCCGCCAGCGCCGTTGAAATCTTCATGAGATTCGCCTCCTGGCATTCCAGGGCCGTTTCATACTCCAAATGGCCGTGCGGATAGCATCGCCCTCCATGATTGGGTCGGAAGTCCGGGAACGCGGCCCAGAACGCCTGGATCGGTGCCAAGATCGCCTCCGGCTGGCCCGAACGGATCGTCTCCAC
>CBDDEN010000005.1:0-148398 GCA_965226925.1 Longimicrobiales bacterium
GTGCGTGTCGTGCTCGGAATCGCGATCCCCCGGACGCTGCTCCATTACTACAGCGTCCCGATCCCGGGCGTCGGCTTCACGTTCCCGGCCATGGTCGCGGCCGGAGGGATCTGGCTCCAGAACCTGTTCATCTCCGACGTCGTGTCCGTCGGCTACACGGAGATGACCGCGCTCGTCCAGGCGTTCGCCGCACGGCTGGGCGCGGCATGGTCGGGCGGGAGCCTGATGACCCTCATGACCGAGGGAGTGAGCGTGTTCTTCTCGTCCCTCGTCGCGCTGATGATGGGCGTGCCGCTCGTGCTCGGCCTCGTCGCGCTCTTCTGCCTGACCTACGCGCAGGTGATCTGGGCGCAGGTGGCACTCGCGATCGTGATCCTGCTCGGTCCGGTCTTCATCCCCTGGCTGCTCTTCGAGCCGCTCGCGTTTCTGTTCTGGGGATGGTTCCGCACGCTCATGGTCTACACGCTCTACGGCGTCGTAGCCGGTGCCATCCTCCGCGTCTTCATGGGCGTGGGCATGGGCTACATCACGACCTATACCGGCGCCCTGATGGGCACCGGCTCCTCCGACCCGGCGGAGCTCGGGCTGTGGGTCGTCGTCCTGCTACCGCTCGTCGTCTCCGGCCTGATGGCCGGCATGAAGGTGGGCGAGCTCGCCGCGATGCTCGTCTCCGGCTCCGGATCCGTCGGATCGGGATTCATGGCGCTCGCGGTGCGCGGCGGCGGACGCCTCAGCGCTGCCGCGAACCCGGCCCGCCCCCCAATCCCCGGAAGCTGAAGGAGACGTCCATGAACCGAGAACACGATGCCGGCCGCGAGTACGCGGAGATCTGGGGCGAGACCGTCGAGGCGAACCGGAAGCTCCGGACTCTTGCAATGATTCTCGGAGGAGCGTGCCTCGCGCTCGCCGTGCTCCTGCTCCGGGTCGCGACCGTCGAGCCGCCTCGGCCCATCGTGGTCCGGGTCGACGAGGTCGGCCGCGCCGAGGCCGTGGCCTACGAGGCCGCCACGGCGCAGGCGGATCCGCTCGATCCCACGACCAAATACTTCCTCAACCGGTTCATCTCCGACTTCTACTCGCAGGCGCCAGGCGACGGTCGAGGAGCACTGGACCCGGAGCCTCCGGTTCCTCTCGACCGAGCTGGCGAACGCCGCGTTCACGCGCGACGGCGCCGAGGTCGCCGCCATGGCGGCCGGCACCGCCGACACCGAGCTCCAGGTCGAGCAGGTCGTGCTCCGCATCCACCCCGCACCGGAGGCGCCGCACGGCGCGACCGCCGACTTCGACCTGGTCCACCTCAGGCAGGGGCAGGAGACGCTGCGCGCGAGCGGTGGTCGATCACGGTCCGGTTCACGTTCCTCACCGTCATCCCCTCCCAGCTCGTCGTCTACAACCCGATGGGCATCCTCATCACCTACCTCCAGGCCGACCGGGCCCTGGTCACGGAGCAGCCCAGGTGATCGCCCATCTGCAGGGACGGGAAGCAGGCGCTCGATCCGTTCGGGTGGACGGGACGCCAGGCCGAATGGATCGCGCTGGCTCTGCCTCCACAGCGGCGTGTTCACCCGCACACAGGCGACGCGGTTCCTGGACACGCATCACGAGCGGGCGCGCCGCCTCGTCCACGCGCTGATCGCGCAAGGCGCGGCCGCCGAGGAGACCGTGCCGGGCGTTCGGGGGATCGGCCGCGTGTGCCGGATCTTCGCCCGGGGTCTATACCGCGCGCTCGGAACCGAGCACATCCGCCACCGCCGCACGGCGTCCGCCGACGTGCTCATGCGTCGCCTGCTCTCGCTCGACTACGTGATCGAGCATCCCGACTTGCCGTGGCTGCCGACCGAACCCGAGAAGGTCGCCGCGTTCGAGGCCCTCGGGATCGAGCGCGAGTTGCTGCCCTCGCGGCTCTACCGCGGAGCCGCCGGGGACACCCGGCGCTACTTTTCGCTCAAGCTGCCGGTCGCACTGGACTCGGGCCGCGCCGTGTTCGTCTACGTCGATCCCGGCCACGACACCTCGACCGCGCTCCGTTCCTGGGGAGCGGCGCACCGCGGGCTCTGGCACGCGCTCCAGAGACAGGGCCGGTCCGTCGAGGTCGTCGCCGTCGCCCGCACTTCGCGGGAGATGGACCGGGCCCTGGCCGTGATGAGCGGCTGGGCTGAGGCATCCGGCCCCGGCGAGCCCGACGCCGGGATCCGTGAGGAACTTGCCCGGATCGAGCGGGCGATCCTTCAGGGCGCGATCCAGATCCTCGAGGAGTTCGGAGGCCTGCAAGCCGCCCTGAAACGCAGCGTGGCGCTGGAGAAGCAGGCCCGCCGGCAGGCAGGCCGCGGGGCGATTCACCGCGGCGTCGCCTGGCAAACGGTGCGCCTCGCGGGAGCGCGCTACCGGTGACGACCGGCGCGCGTCTCATGGCCGCACTGGAGTGCGCAAACGACGCGGGGGGCCGATGCGCACTTTGGCCCTCCGGCGATGCGCGCCGGTGCTGCGGTGTAGGCCACGACACGGCAACATCTTGCGCCTTCGCGGCCGGACCGGCCAGCGCCGCAGGGGCCGCTCTGGCGGTGGTGGGAGCGACCCCCCAGTCCAAGGGCCTGGTACGGGTTCGGGGGCAGGTGTGTTTGCGCACCTGCCCCCGCCCTCCTGGGGTCGCTCCCGAGCCATCGATCCTTCCAGGAAGGGTGTTGGACCGATGAGGCCGGCTACGCTCGCCATCATCGGCACCGCTCTGGGAGCGGCCGCCATCTACGCCGTCGCTCGTGCAGCCGGACTCACCGACCTCGGGCTGCGCGTCGATCTCGCCGAGGGCGACTGGGAATGAACGCGGAGACCGGGCGGGCGGCGGGCCGACGAGATCGACCCAAACGTGCGCGCACACCTCGCGGCGCGTCCGTCGAGACCCTGCCAGCCGCCACCTGGCGGACGCAGGCCAAGGTGCTCCGCCGGTACGGGGGCGACCCTCTCGCTGACGGAGGCAGCCAGGGAGAGCGGCTACTCCGCTGACCATCTCGGCCGCCTCGTGCGCGACGGCAGGATCCCCAACGCCGGAAGGCCCGGCGCGCCCAGGATCGCCCGCTCGCACCTGCCACGGAAGACCCAGGCGCCAGCCACACCGCTACTGGTGGAAAAGCACCGCCGAGGCGAAGTTCCCAACGCGCAGATCGTGCAGTCCATCATCGAGAGAGGAATCGAATGATGGCACGCACGAAACCTATCCGGCGCTCCTACGGCGCCGGCGAATGGGGCCGGAACCGGGTACGGGTCTTTCCCGATCCCAAGACCGGCCTGTTCCAGATCGAGTGGCGCGAGAACGGGCGCAGGCTCACAAGGTCGCTGAAGCACCGCGACTGGAGACGGGCGAAGCGGCAGGCGGACGAGTTCGCCGCTGGCTACCTCGGGCCGGAGATCGAGGGCAAGGCCGAAGCCGAGTCCGAGCCGCTCACCCTGGAGACGCTTTTTGACATCTACGGTGAAGAGGTGACCCCGACCAAGCGTGGGCAGTCGCGGCTGCACGACAGGGCCGCGATGAGGATGTTCCTCGGGTGCTTCGGCAGGGACCGGAAGCCCGCAACGCTCTCCCAGCGCGACTGGGACCGGTTCATCCGGGAGCGGCGCGCGGGTAGAGCCGGCGCGAGCGGAAGCCCGGTGTCCGACCGGACGATCGAACGCGACTTGAAGTTCCTGCTCGCGGTCCTCAACTGGGCCGTGAAGTCGAGGGACGAGCGGGGCGAACTGCTCCTCGGCTCGAACCCGCTCAAGGGCCTGAAGACGCCCACGGAGAAGAACCCGGTCCGGGTCGTCCTTTCTGAGGAGGAATACCAGGCGCTTCTCGAGGTGTCCCGCCCGGTCGACTGGCGGTTTCGTGTCGCGCTCGTGCTCGCGCACGAGACGGGTCACCGCATCGGCGCCATCCGCCAGCTTCGATGGTCGGACATCGACATGGAAGGCGGAGTGGTGCGGTGGCGCGCAGAGCACGAGAAGTCGGGCTACGAGCACCGGACGCCGGTCACCGCCGAGGCGCTCGCCGCCTTGGAGGAGGCGCGAAAGAGGAACCCCGTGACCGGACACACTCTCGTGCTGCCCTCGCCGCAGGATCCGTCGAGGTGCGTGGGCTCCTGTCAGGCGCGCGGCTGGTGGCAAAAAGCGGAGGGGCTCGCGGGGCTTGAACCTAAGCCCGGCAGAGGCTGGCATTCCCTGAGGCGAAAGTTCGCCTCCGACCTCATGAACCAGCCACTCAAGGTGCTCTGCGAGTTGGGTGGCTGGCAGACGGCCAAGACGGTGCTCCAGTGCTACCAGAGGGCCGACGAGGCACAACTCAGGACGGCTCTGGAAAGCCGCCGCAGAGTTCGCGCCTGATCCCAATCAGCGGGAATCAGATGGCGGGAATCCGGCCAGCGAAGCCCGTAAGTTCAATAATCACATAAACATCCAAAACTGTGGGCGTTTGCCTGACCGGCAGGTAGCCGATCTCGTCGATGACCAGGAGCGAAGGATAGGTGAGGATCTTGAGGCGGCGTCCCAGCTGGCCGGTGGTCTTGGCTTGTTCGAGCGAGGTGATGAGGTCGGCCAGAGCGCCGTAGTAGACTCTGCGCCCGCTCTGAGCCGCGGCAATGGCGAGGCTGATCGCGAGATGCGTCTTGCCGACGCCCGGAGGGCCGAGGAAGATCACGTTCTCCTTACGCTCCAAGAAGCCGAGCTCGTGGAGCGAGTCGATCTGCTCGCGCTTGATCGAGGGCTGGAAGCTGAAGTCGAAGTCGTCGAGGGTCTTGATGGCCGGTAGCCGGCTCGAGCGCATCGCAGCCTGAAGGCGCCGATTGTTGCGCAGCGTGATCTGGGCACCGAGGAGTTGCTCGATGGCCTCCGAGGCCGTCACGCCTCCGCCATCGACCCCGGTGAGGACGTCGTCGATGGCCTCCAGCGCACCGGGCATCTTGAGATCGGCGAGCTGGGCTCGGATCCGGTCACGGCGAGAGCGAGCGGCAGCCTTCATCGGTCCCCTCCCGCGATCTGGGCATAGGCCGTGAGGGGACGTCGCTCGACGTGGATGGCCGGCAAGGACGTCGTGCCGGGTGAGGAGCGATCCGGAGGCAGGACGAGGGGGTGATACGGGCGAGTCGCCAAGGGCTCGAGGAGCAGTCGTTCACGCTCGAAGCGATCGAGGGGCCGCTCCTTCAGCGTTCCGTGGCTGCGCACATTGGCTTCCGTCTCAAGCCAATGAAGGGCCTGCGCGTTGAGATCGTCGTCCGACGTGAAGGTGCGCCCGTAGAAGAAGCTCTCCCTGAGGTAGCGGATCGGCCGCTCCACCTTGCCCTTGGTCTGAGCCCGATAGGGTCGGCACGCTCGGAGCCTGAAGTTCCAGTGGTAGGCGTAGCGCATGAACTCCGGGTTCTCGACGAGGGCACCATCGTCGTATCGACCGTCCTCGATGACGACCGCCTTCATTTGGTCGAACAGAAGCTCACGGGGCACGCCGCCGAAGTAGGAAAACGAAGACTCCAGGCCATGCATCAGGGCCTTCATGGTCTGCCGGGTGTAGAACTGAACCCACAGCAGCCTCGAGTAGCCCAGCACGACGATTAGTGCGTAACGCTTGCCCCACGGTAGCCGGAAGTGGGCGAAGTCCACCTGGCCCTGACGCCCAGGCGCCGTCTCGAAGCGCACGACCGGCTCCTCTGGGGGTCGAGGCCGGACCTTGCGTACATAGCGCTTCACTTGGTTGTAACTGCCCGGGTAGCCAGCGGCCCGGACCTCCTTGAAGAGCCGTACAGCCGTGAGCTTCGGGTACTCCTGGAGACGCGTGTCGATCAACGGCTTGTACGGATCCGGCTTCGACGGCATCAGACATCTCGGACCGTACCCGACACGCTCTTCGTCCAACTCCCGGTCCAGTTGACCGGTCTCTATCCAGTGCTACACGGTACGGCGACTGACCCCCAGATCCCGGGCGATCACCGCCTTGTTCATCCCCTGCTCGAGGTAATGACGGAGCAGCACGCGCTTCTGCCTTCCGATCATTGCACCTCCACGTTCGCGCTGGAGGCGCCAAGTGAGTGGATCGGCCGGAAGATCGCTCGGGGTGGTGCCTACATCCCCACTCTCCCGCCCGCTAGGTCAAAGCGCCAAGTGTGCAATTTTCGATGGCCACATGGAGTGAACCCCTGTAGGTGGACAGGGGGAGTTGCTTGGATTGACCAGTCAGCGGCTTCAAGCTGCATGAATACTCTCGAACTCCTCGGGCGGCATGTAGCCCAGCGAGGAGTGTAGGCGTCTGCGATTGTATACCTCCTCAAGGAAGTGGGGAAGTCGGTCGGCTACGTCATCGATCGTGCTGTAGTCATTCGCGAAGATCTCCTCATGCTTCAGGGTCTTAAAGAAGCTCTCCACGTGGGCGTTGTCATAGGGATTTCCCCGCCGAGACATAGAGCCTCGGATGCGGTGGGCAGCAAGCCGTGAGCGGTATGCTTGAGACGCGTATTGCCTAGGTTCAAGCGGTCGTCGCAACAGTACCGTGTTGAAGGGTTTTCATAAGCCCCCGTTTTGCTGGACACTAGGCTGGTGAGAGCGACGGGGTCCAGAAAGAAAGAAGTGGGTTCTCAATGTCTCCTAACCCGGGGGAGTCAGAAGCGACCGAAGGTCGTTGAAGGCTGTAGATACGGGAGCGGTAGAGCATTTCAGCGCAAGGTGGAGGTCCGGTTCAGCGATGTAAGAGATCTTCCAGGGTTTCCGCCGGGGTTTTCCAACCGAGGGTCTTGCGGGGGCGGCTGTTAAGAGCGGCCGCGACGGCGGCGAGATCGTCAGCGGTATGTTTGCTGAGGTCAGTGCCTTTGGGGAAGTACTGTCTCAACAAGCCGTTGGTGTTTTCGTTCGTGCCGCGCTGCCACGGGCTCTGTGGGTCGCAGAAGTAGACGGCCAGCCCAGTGTCGATGCGAAGCTGTGCGTGCTGAGCCATCTCTGCTCCCTGGTCCCACGTCAGAGACCGGCGGAGTTGCTCGGGCAGGGTCGTGATCGACGAGGCGATCGCGTCCCGGACGGCTTCGGCGCCGTGCCCAGCCAACGCTGGCCCGTTCTTGGTCCTGGGCTCGTCGTGTCTGTGGAGGCGAGGGAGGTGGAGGAGCATGGTGAACCGGGAGGTTCGCTCGACCAGCGTTCCGATCGCCGAGCTGCTTAACCCCAGGATTAGGTCGCCTTCCCAGTGCCCAGGAACGGCGCGGTCGTCCGCCTCGGCCGGTCGCTCGCTGATCATGATCTCGGGGCGAACGAACGTCTTACCCCGTCCGCGGGCGCGAGCTCGAGGCACCCGTAGCGCGCGTCCCGTCCGAAGGCACGCCGTCAGCTCCCGACGCAGCGCACCGCGTCCCTGAACGTAGAGCGCCTGGTAAATGGCTTCGTGCGATATCCGCATGGACTCATCATCGGGGAAGTCGACCCGTAGCCTGTTGGCGATCTGCTCAGGACTCCACGAGGCCGCCCACCGCCGGTCTTGTCGGCGACCACGGCGACGCCCGACCCAGCGTACATTTGGGCCCGGCACGGCCGCCCCGTCTGGAGCCGCGATCAGGCCTCCGAGGCGATCCTGCACATACTGCCTCAGTTCGCCGTTCGCAGCGAGTTTGGCAACTTTCGGACGCTTCGCTCGCCGATCGGCATGCCATTGGGCGGTCGTGGCTCGATACTCGAGGTTTCCACTTCGCGTTGCTGCGTTCCGCCGCAGTTCTCGCGAGATCGTCGACGATGAGCGGCGCAACTGCCGGGCGATCTCACGTACGCCACAACCGCGGGCTTGAAGAACCGCAATCTCTTCTCGCTCGACGAACGATAGGTAGCGCCCCGACAGAGGACGAAGACTGAAAGGTGGCATGCCACCACATTGGCGAAACCAGCGCGCTCCAACAGCGGGAGACACGCCGGCTGCCACCGCCGACTCCTCGCTCGACAGCCCTCGAGCAACTTCTTCCCAAAACCTCTGCCGATGCTCCCGGCGCCCCAACGGGGGACGACCGGGTGAACCCATCGGCGGGCGCAAAGCTCGATCCGACCGTCGGCGCTTGCTTGCCGCCATCGCAACTCCTCCTCTTTCCTGAGGTGTTGCGACGACCTCTTGAATTCACCTTGAACCCCGCGGTCGGAATGGTGAACGAGGCCGGCCCGCGGGCGCCGAAGATCGAGCGCGGCGTCGAGCGCGGCCAGGCAGAGGCGCGTGTCCAAGAGATGGCTGATGGCGTAACCGATGACTCTGCGCGACCACGCGTCGAGCACGACCGCAAGAAAAACAAAGCCGGTAGTGAGTCGGATGTAGGTGAGATCTGCCACCCAGAGTTCGTCAGGCCCCACCGGAGTGATCGAACATCTCAGGTTCGGATAGACGGGCTGCTTGTGCTTGCTGTTCGTCGTGGCGAGCCATGCGCGTACGCGGCGGGGCGTGAGTGCGTGCTCCCGCATGACACGTGAGACTCGCTTGTGATGGACCAGCTGGCCTCGTCTCCGGAGCTCGTGTGTGATCCGTCGGTACCCGTAGGAGGGGAACTCTGCCAAGATGTCTTCGATCCGCACCCGCAGGTCTGCATCGGCTTTCTCACGGCCTCCCGCATGCTCCGCGTTCGGTCGTTTGTAGAACGTGCTTCTCGCCATGTTCATGAGGCTACATCCTCGTCGGACGGGCACGCCCCAGGACCGGAGATGATCGACGGTCGCGCGCTTTGATCCGACGGTCGAATTAGAGCCCTTTTTTTCATGACGTCGAGCTCCATCGTCAGCTGACCGATCTTGCGTTCGAGCGCTCCGATCCTTGCCTCGTACTCGCTGACCTGCTCCTGCAGGTAAACCTCCTCGGCGAGTTCCCCCGCTTCGTACTTCCTAATCCAGATCGCCAGCAACGAGTGGGGGACCCCATGCCGTGTAGCGATCTTCCTCACACTACCTTCGCCGTCCAGGTACGCCTGGACCAGCTGGATCTTGAACTCTGTGCTGTACCTTCTGTGGCGTCGAACCGTCATCGATCCTCCCGAGTGGATTTCGGAAGGTCAATCCATCGCCCCGTCTGTGTCTACTTTTAGGGGTTCACTCCAACATCTGTGCAATATTGGAAGGCCGCTAACAGCAAGAGCCAGCCTACCCTTTGGGGCCACGCTTCGCGGGTCCCCGGCAGGGGCTGGCAAGGGGTGGCTCCGCCCCCCTTCGATCCCCCGGACGCCCGCGCTCCGGCGGAGTTCGCGGGCGGGGGGCTCGCCCCCGTCCCTCTTGCCGGTGCGTCCTGAGTCGCGCGCCACACGAAGGACATATGGCGGCAGGCAGCTGCTAGGGTCGGTTGAGGGGACGCGGACTAGGAGAGGCTACTAGAGGTCTCGTCGGCCAAATTAATGGGGAACTCGCCGAGGACACACGAGCAAAGTCTGCGCTCCGAACAGCCCTGCAGGCTCACCGTGGAAAACTAGGCAATGTTGATCCCAAAGCGCTGGCCGCGTAGTGGTCGGACCACACCGACGCGGCGCATGTCAATAGCCGTCGGGACGACCTCTCACTCGCCGAGCAGGTACTTGAAGCCGAGCATCATCGACCAGGGATTGATGCGACTGATTTCGGTGTCGTTCATTATAGGAAGCGGATGCACCTCGTAAGGACTCGTGTCCTCAAGGTCGTCGACCCAGCTGTAGGACGCCTTCAGGCCGAGCAGGAGCTTGTCGCCCAAACGATAGTCGGCACCGGCAAAGAGCTGCTTCGCAAGCCCGCTGTCGGACAGATCGACGTCCTGCCGGCTGTTGTACTCCGCCGCGGGACGACCGTCGCACGGCGGATTGATGCAGGAATATTCGCTGCTGAAATACAGCCCGGACAATTCGATGAAGGACAGGCCCAGTCCGGCGCCCAAATAAGGCATGATCCGGTTTTCTGCGAACGCGAAGTCGTGATAGGCGTTCAGGGACAGCGTGCGCGCACCCAGAGCATCGACCCTGGTTGTGTTGGCCGACGTATAGTTGCTGTCTTCGTTAGGCAGGATCGGAGATCCATCAAGAAAGGTAATGTCGGTGAATTCTTGCTCGATGTTGTTCGATCGCTGGGAGACCGACACCTCCAGGCGCACCTCGCCGAAATCTCGACCGAAGGCGACTTCAAAGGCAGTACCGAGATCCGAGGGAAGGTCGTAAAACCAGCGGTAGCCATCGGGCATGCCGCTGCAAAGGTCATTCGGGTAACAGATATTGTCCCGGTTATGGCCCGCCTGCTTCATCACGGGATTCCAGTTCGTCCCGCCGCTCGCGCTCACGTACCACCCGTAAGACCCCGGCTGTTGACCCGCACCTTGTTCCGCTCGGCCGAGCAGGGTGCAGATCGCAAGCGTGGCTCCGAAGGCGTGTAACTGCCAGGACAAAGGCATTTGAGTCACCTCCAGTTGAGTCCGATGGCCTTCATTTGAGGATACCGCCTCCCAAGGACCCCGATCAAGGGATCCTGCCCTGCCCCCAAGAGTGGTACCACATCCTATGTTAGTCCCAGCACCTGTGGAGGGCCGTGAAGGACGGGCATCCTCAGGAACCAGGGCGACGGCTTAATCGCCTCAGGGGCCGGGGGAAAGCCGCCGCAGGCGCTGTGGGGTCGGACGGTATTGTACTCACGCCTCCATTGCTCGACCAGCACGGCCGCCTCCGCCAACGAGTAGAAGATCTCCCCGTTCAACAGCTCGTCCCTGAGCTTGCCGTTGAAGCTCTCGTTGTAGCCGTTCTCCCACGGGCTGCCCGGCTCGATAAAGAGCGTCTCGACGCCCACGCGCCCCGACCACCGTCGCACGAGCTTCGCGGTGAACTCCGGTCCGTTGTCCGACCTCAGATACTCGGGAGGCCCGTGTCGGACGAACAGATCGGCCAGCACCTCGAGCACGTCATGGGCTCGGATCTTGTGAGCCACCACGATCGCCAGGCACTCCCTCGTGTGCTCGTCCAGCACTGTCAGCAGCTTCAGCGCACGCCCGTCGTGCGTCCTCGAGGCCACGAAGTCGTACGACCAGACGTGGCCCCGATACAGCGGCCTCAGCCGGATGCACGATCCGTCGTTGAGCCACAGCCGACCTCGCTTCGGCTACCGCTGCGGCACCTTCAGCCCCTCCTGCCTCCAGATCCGCTCCACCCGCTTGTGGTTCACCCCCCAGCCCTCGATGCGGAGCATGTCCGTGACGCGTCGGTAGCCGTAGCGGTCGAATCGACTCGCGAGTCGCACGATATCACCTCGGAGCGCCCCCTCGTCACTCGCCACTTTCCGCGCCCGGCGCTGGGTCGTGCGTGGCTGCCCGAGCACCCGGCACGCTCTCCTCTCCGACGCCCCGAGCTGCTGACGTACACGCACCACACAACGTCGTCGGCGCTCGGGGCTCAGAAGTTTCCCTCGGCCGCTTCCTCCAGGATCAGCTTGTCCAGTGTCAAGTCCGCCACTGCTCGCTTCAGGCGCCCGTTCTCGCGCTCGAGCTCCTTCAGGCGCCGTGCCTGGCTCACCTTCATCCCGCCGTACTCCCGCCTCCACCGGTAGTACGTCTGCTCGGTGATGCCGAGCTCCCGGCTCATCAGCTTCACGGATTTGCCGCGGGCCAGACCCACCTCTGCCTCCCGCAGTGCAGTGATGATCTGCTCCGGAGTGTGTCGCTTCCTTCCCATCCTGACCTCCTCGCTGAAAAGCTTCAGACCAGGTCGATCCTAACATTGCACCTGGTCTCGTTTCAGGGGGTCAGGTCACGGCCGCGTGGTTCGATTCGGGGGTGGCCGAGTTTCTGGGCGCACGGTCCGGAGGCCGTCGTCCTCCAGCCTGCGGGGGCCGGGTGATCCGGAACGGCTCTGGCCGACACGCCGCGGTCGCTCACCGGTACGGCCGGCCCGTCGGATGCCATGGTTCTTCGCCGCGAGCGGCGGGGGCCAGCGCGGCGCCGCTTCGGCCCGCGGCGTCCTGCCCTGCGACCGGTTTCCCGCAGTGGGGCGAGAGCGCGGGATGACGAGGGGGTTCGGGGAGGATGCGGGACCGCCCGTCTGCACGGCACGGAGCCCGGAGGCGGAGTCCCGCACGGGGCTGATTCCGAGGGCGATCCATCTGCGGATGGCCGGCGGAAGCTTCCCGAAGCGCGTCCGACCGGGCGCGCGGGTTCTTGGCCGGGTCGAGGCCGAGTGGATGTGTCGATCCGGTGCCGTCTGCCCGCGCCGTCCGGACCGCGAGCTCGGCTCGTGCGGTCGGGGACTGCCTTCTGTCGCGTCTTTCCGGGGACCTCTCCCTCCCGGCCCTCGCGACACAGATGGAAGCGGAGCAGGCGGTTCGGGCGATCGTCGACCACCTCAGCTCCGGGATGGAGCAGTAAGTTCCATCCGCCCACCCGGCCGCCGAGTCGTTGGTTGCCGCATGCTTCGACCTCGCACCCGCGGTCCCGGGGCTGGAGCGCATCCGGGTGGCCGGGGAAGAGATGCGGCTCCTGGTGGAGGTGACGACCGGCATCGCAGCGGACGGAGGCACGATCCGCACATTCGTCTTCCCTGACCGACCGCGGCCCCCCCGGGCATGGCTGTGCTCGGCTCCTTCGGGCGCGTGCCGGCGCCGGTTTCGTCGATGATCAGAACAGGATCGTGCCCCGCGCCGTGATCCCGTAGGTGGCCGGGGCCGCCCCGTGGCCGCGACGCTCGAGCTCCAGGTTCACGTTTGTGGACCGGCCGGTCGCTAGGTGGCTCCCGACGCGATAGCCCCGTGCCACCTCGTCGCCGAGGGCCATGCTGACGTACGGCGTGAGCGCGCCACGTCGCCGGGGGACCCCGAAGCCGTATCCGACATGGGCCTCCAGGCGCGGTCCCGTGGCGTCGTATGAGGTCGGGACCGCGGAACCCTGCTCCCACAGCTGTGCGACGCCGCTCGCCGTCCGTCCCCACGTCGGCGTGAGGCCGACGGAAACGCCGTGTTCGGACGCTCCGGGATCGTAGAGAATCCGTGTGCCGAAGCCCCATTCGTGGATCGTGCTCTGGTGGAACGCCAGCCAGCGGCCCTCGCTCTCGACGCTCAGCCCCGTATCGGAGTTCCGATACCGGAGTCCACCGCCCAGCTCGAGGCCGCCTCCGCGCTCCCCGTCTCCCGCGTCGTGGCGAAACCCCAGCTCCGCCCAGGGACTCAGCCAATGGCCGGAGGCGAGGAAGTGTTCCTGCCGGACCTCGGCCCTGTAGCGGACGCGCTGCACGTAGACCTTCAGCGCGTCGAACAGCCCGCGGTCCGCAGCTCCGAGATCCATGTACGCGATCGCCCATTCGCCCTTCACCCGGACGGTGGTCGCCCCGCAGACGAGTACGCAGCCGACAAAGCCTACGATGCCGGAGTTGAGCGTCGAGGAACCCGTATCGCCGCGCCCGGCCAGGTCGTTCGTGAACTGCAGCTCTCCCCACCCGTGGCCGTATGTGGCCCAGAGCTTCACGGCGGGCGTCACGGACCAGACGAGGAAGGGGTGGATCCCCGTCATCCTCGGCTCGTACGCACCGGCGGCTTCCCCGCCGCCGCTGCCGCCCATCCGGTACTCGAAGGAGCCGCGCAAGCGGGACAGGGAGAATCCCGCCACGACATCGGAGCCGAGCCGTACGTCAGCGCCCAGGTGCGCGCTGAACACATCGCCGTTCCACGGCACGGCCCCGCCGCCCCCCCCGTTCAGGCTGAGGCGATCGGCGCAGCCCCAGGCCGCGAAACCACCGCTGCCCCCCTCCTGCTGAGAGGACGTCAGGAAGCGCACGTCGTCGAGCGCCTGATCTATCGTCAGCGGTTCGGCACCCGGTCCCGTCCGTCGCCCGGACGTCAGTGCCGAAGAGAGCGAGAGACGGGCTCGACCCCCGTCCCCCGCGAGCTGGACGGGCGCGTCCGAGAGCGCCTGCTCAATGCGGCAGTTGGGGGTGAAAGCCATCGCCCGTGCCATCTCCGGGAGGACGATGCGGTGGACGCCCCGGCTGCTCCGCTGCACGTTGTCGGTGATCGTGCCGGTTCCGGTACCGTCTGCCACCGTGGCGCCGGAGGGCGCGCTCAGCTGGACCGTGAAGGTCTCGGTCTCCTCGGCTTCGTCGTCCTCGAGCGTCGGGACCTCGACGCGTTGTGTCCTGTCTCCATTCACCTCGAACGTCAGCATCCCGCTCGTGGTCGTGTAGTCGGCACCGGCGGTCGCCGTCCCGTCAACCGTGGCATAGGACACCGTCACTGCTCCCGTCGCAGCGGAGCTCAGCGTCACCGTGAACTCGGCGGTCCCGCCTTCGGTCACCCTTGCGTCGCCGATCGTGATCGTCGGCGCTTCGTCGTTGTCGGTGATCGTGCCGGTCCCGGTACCGTCTGCCACCGTGGCGCCGGAGGGCGCGCTCAGCTGGACCGTGAAGGTCTCGGTCTCCTCGGCTTCGTCGTCCTCGAGCGTCGGGACCTCGACGCGTTGTGTCCTGTCTCCATTCACCTCGAACGTCAGCATCCCGCTCGTGGTCGTGTAGTCGGCACCGGCGGTCGCCGTCCCGTCAACCGTGGCATAGCATAGGACACCGTCACTGCTCCCGTCGCAGCGGAGCTCAGCGTCACCGTGAACTCGGCGGTCCCGCCTTCGGTCACCCTTGCGTCGCCGATCGTGATCGTCGGCGCTTCGTCGTTGTCGGTGATCGTGCCGGTCCCGGTACCGTCTGCCACCGTGGCGCCGGAGGGCGCGCTCAGCTGGACCGTGAAGGTCTCGGTCTCCTCGGCTTCGTCGTCCTCGAGCGTCGGGACCTCGACGCGTTGTGTCCTGTCTCCATTCACCTCGAACGTCAGCATCCCGCTCGTGGTCGTGTAGTCGGCACCGGCGGTCGCCGTCCCGTCGACCGTGGCATAGGACACCGTCACTGCTCCCGTCGCAGCGGAGCTCAGCGTCACCGTGAACTCGGCGGTCCCGCCTTCGGTCACCCTTGCGTCGCCGATCGTGATCGTCGGCGCTTCGTCGTTGTCGGTGATCGTGCCGGTCCCGGTACCGTCTGCCACCGTGGCGCCGGAGGGCGCGCTCAGCTGGACCGTGAAGGTCTCGGTCTCCTCGGCTTCGTCGTCCTCGAGCGTCGGGACCTCGACGCGTTGTGTCCTGTCTCCATTCACCTCGAACGTCAGCATCCCGCTCGTGGTCGTGTAGTCGGCACCGGCGGTCGCCGTCCCGTCAACCGTGGCATAGGACACCGTCACTGCTCCCGTCGCAGCGGAGCTCAGCGTCACCGTGAACTCGGCGGTCCCGCCTTCGGTCACCCTTGCGTCGCCGATCGTGATCGTCGGCGCTTCGTCGTTGTCGGTGATCGTGCCGGTCCCGGTACCGTCTGCCACCGTGGCGCCGGAGGGCGCGCTCAGCTGGACCGTGAAGGTCTCGGTCTCCTCGGCTTCGTCGTCCTCGAGCGTCGGGACCTCGACGCGTTGTGTCCTGTCTCCATTCACCTCGAACGTCAGCATCCCGCTCGTGGTCGTGTAGTCGGCACCGGCGGTCGCCGTCCCGTCGACCGTGGCATAGGACACCGTCACTGCTCCCGTCGCAGCGGAGCTCAGCGTCACCGTGAACTCGGCGGTCCCGCCTTCGGTCACCCTTGCGTCGCCGATCGTGATCGTCGGCGCTTCGTCGTTGTCGGTGATCGTGCCGGTCCCGGTACCGTCTGCCACCGTGGCGCCGGAGGGCGCGCTCAGCTGGACCGTGAAGGTCTCGGTCTCCTCGGCTTCGTCGTCCTCGAGCGTCGGGACCTCGACGCGTTGTGTCCTGTCTCCATTCACCTCGAACGTCAGCATCCCGCTCGTGGTCGTGTAGTCGGCACCGGCGGTCGCCGTCCCGTCGACCGTGGCATAGGACACCGTCACTGCTCCCGTCGCAGCGGAGCTCAGCGTCACCGTGAACTCGGCGGTCCCACCTTCGGTCACCCTTGCGTCGCCGATCCGCAGGGACGGACGATCGTCGTCGTCGAGGATCGTCCCGGTGGCGACGCCGTCCGTCAGCGTCGCCCCGGTGGCCCCGCTCAGCCGGACCGTGAAGCTCTCCGCACCCTCCTGGTCGGTGTCCGGGAGCGTCTGGACCTCGACCCGCTTTGTTGTCTGTCCGGGAGTGAAGCTCAGTGTTCCGCTCGTGGTCGTGTAGTCGGCACCGGCGGTCGCCGTCCCGTCGACCGTGGCATAGGACACCGTCACTGCTCCCGTCGCAGCGGAGCTCAGCGTCACCGTGAACGCGGCGATCCCACCCTCCGTGACCTCCGCGTCCTGTATCTCCAGATCCGGTGCGGTTCCACCGGGACGATCGTCGTCGATGATTCGCACCTGTACGGGGGCCACGGCGTGCAGGAACTCCGGACAGTTGGTGTCCTTGTCCCACACCTCGTGGGTGAACGTCAGGAACTCGTCGTCGTCGTCGTCGTCCTGGCGTGCCGTGATGGAAACGGTTCGCCACCGGGTCGGATCCGAGCTCCCCGGGACCGGATCGGTCTCCCAGCCGACGGACGGCACCCAACGAATCCATGGCTCCGTCTCGCCGGGCTTCGTGAACTCCCCGTCGTGGTAGACCACGCCGTCGACCTGGACGAATACCCACCATCCGTCGGCCAGGGGCTGTTCACTGAGCCTTACGCTGTAGCTGACGGTCTCTCCCTCCCTCATCGTCAGCGTGGACGTCGAGACCTCCACGCTCCCGCCCCATCTGAAGATCGGGGGGCCGGTCTGGGCGTGAAGCTGGTGGATGGCGGTGCCGGGGAGGAGCGTCGAAAGGATGATCGTGGAGGCGGGGATCAGTTTCAACATGAAATATCGGCTTTGAAATGGCACGCTCACGCACTTTTTAGCGAAAACCTGCTCGGTCTTCACCTGATGACTCCCGTGCTCTCAAGAAATGGAGCCGCCACCAAACCGGGGTGATTCAGATTGGCTTGGTCATGGATGAAAGTTTCGATTCCCACTGGTCATACCGAATCGCATCCGCCTGAGCCGACGATCTTCAAGGCCAGATACGGCACCAACCCCCAGCGGAGCTGGTCTGAAAAGCCCACACATTGTTAGATGCTATCCGTGTTTTCCGTCTCGGTTCGGTTGCGTCAGCCGACCCCACTCTTCAATGATGCCGCACCAGATAAAACGTGCGAGCAGTGAGCGGATTCCACGGCAGGGATTCGTGCGGCGCGAACATCTTCCACGGGGTCAACACCGCAATGCAGACTGCCGGAGGAAGGACCACATAGACGTCACTCCCTCACTCGGGCAGATTGATGGCGTTCGCACCTGCTGTGATCACAAACTCGACGCGCCGGTTCCTCGCCCAGGCATCCTCGTTCGAGCCCTGCACCAGAGGTCGGCCCTCGCCGACAGACACGATTTCGAAGCGGCTCTCGGACAGCCCGAAGCCTGTGAGGAACTGACGTATCGCCTCGGCCCTACGGTTGCCCAGGGCAAGGTTGTACGCAGTGGACCCCCGCTCGTCGCAGTACCCTTCAATGCGGAGGCGCACCTGTGGGCTCGCACGGAGGATCTTCACCTTCTCGCGGAGCACGGCCGCCGCGTCATCGCGGATTTCCACCATATCGTAGTCGAAAAAGACCATCTCTTCGAGGGTGGCGCGGGCGGCGGCGATGGCACGCTGGCGCTCCGCCTCGGCGGCACGTTCGGCGGCCAGGCGCGCAGCCTCCGCACGCGCGGCCTCTTCGGCCTGACGGACAGAATTCTGGTGGGCCTGCAGCGAGTCCACGTCTGGACCGGGCAGCGGGAGCAGAGCCGCCGGGAGCATGGGCGACGGCGGATCTATTACGCAACACCCACCGACCACGAGTATCACGGCCACGACCGGCACTACAACAAAACGGTGGACGATCATCCCAACTCCCAAGTTTAACTAAGTGTTGCCCTTTCACGCAGGCACCGGGCGAGGCGGTGTGCCGCAACGAAGCTAACGTCGTTTCTCAAAGAGGAAAGTCCATTTAGCATACCGACCTGCCCCCAAGAGCGGTACCACATTCTATGTTAGTCCCAGCACCTGTGGAGGGCCGTGAAGGACGGGCATCCTCAGGAACCAGGGCGACGGCTTAATCGCCTCAGGGGCCGGGGGAAAGCCGCCGCAGGCGCTGTGGGGTCGGACGGTATTGTACTCGCGCCTCCATTGCTCGACCAGCACGGCCGCCTCCGCCAACGAGTAGAAGATCTCCCCGTTCAACAGCTCGTCCCTGAGCTTGCCGTTGAAGCTCTCGTTGTAGCCGTTCTCCCACGGGCTGCCCGGCTCGATAAAGAGCGTCTCGACGCCCACGCGCCCCAACCACCGCCGCACGAACTTCGCGGTGAACTCCGGTCCGTTGTCCGACCTCAGATACTCGGGAGGCCCGTGTCGGACGAACAGATCGGCCAGCACCTCGAGCACGTCGTGGGCTCGGATCTTGCGAGCCACCACGATCGCCAGGCACTCCCTCGTGTGCTCGTCCAGCACTGTCAGCAGCTTGAGCGCACGCCCGTCGTGCGTCCTCGAGGCCACGAAGTCGTACGACCAGACGTGGCCCCGATACAGCGGCCTCAGCCGGATGCACGATCCGTCGTTGAGCCACAGCCGACCTCGCTTCGGCTGCCGCTGCGGCACCTTCAGCCCCTCCTGCCTCCAGATCCGCTCCACCCGCTTGTGCTTCACCCCCCAGCCCTCGATGCGGAGCATGTCCGTGACGCGTCGGTAGCCGTAGCGGCCGAATCGACTCGCGAGTCGCACGATATCACCTCGGAGCGCCCCCTCGTCACTCGCCACTTTCCTCGCCCGGCGCTGGGTCGTGCGTGGCTGCCCGAGCACCCGGCACGCTCTCCTCTCCGACGCCCCGAGCTGCTGACGTACACGCGCCACACAACGTCGTCGGCGCTCGGGGCTCAGAAGTTTCTCTCGGCCGCTTCCTCCAGGATCAGCTTGTCCAGTGTCAAGTCCGCCACTGCTCGCTTCAGGCGCCCGTTCTCGCGCTCGAGCTCCTTCAGGCGCCGTGCCTGGCTCACCTTCATCCCGCCGTACTCCCGCCTCCACCGGTAGTACGTCTGCTCGGTGATGCCGAGCTCCCGGCTGATCAGCTTCACGGATTTGCCGCGCGCCAGACCGACCTCTGCCTCCCGCAGTGCAGTGATGATCTACTCCGGAGTGTGTCGCTTCCTTCCCATCCTGACCTGCTCGCTGAAAAGCTTCAGACCAGGTCGATCCTAACATTGCACCTGGTCTCGTTTCAGGGGGTCAGGTCACGTTGAAGACGTAGGTGGGCTTGGCGGCGGCGTCGCCGAGCTTGTGGCGGAGCTTCTTGACGACGGTGCGCACGCGATCGGTGTCGTCCGAGCCCCGGCGCCCCCACACCTGTCGGAGGAGCGCCTCCGTAGTGACCACGCGTCCCCCGTTGAGCGAGAGGATGCGCAGCAAGTCGAACTCGGTGGCCGTGAGCGGGACCTCGCGGCCGGCCACGCTCACGTGTCGGCGGCCGTAGTCGATGGCGAGCTCCCCGTGCACGAACGTCTCGGGCACGGCCCGGGCACGTAGCGCCGCCTGGACCCGCGCGACGAGCTCGGTCGGCGAGAACGGCTTGACGATGTAGTCGGCGGCGCCGCTCTCGAGCGCCTTGGCGATCGTCTCGTCCCGGCCGTAGCCTTCGGGTTGCGGAATCCCCCCAAAACCCCCGAACACCTGGAGCTTGAACTGGCGCCCGAAAACTACCGGCTCAAGCTGAGTTCGCTGCCCAAGGTCTGCCCCGACGAGAACTTCAAGTTCCGGGTGACCGGACACCGGCATCCGCTCGAACCCGCCACGTAGCCCCGGTGGCCGTCGGATCGCCGGGACGATCCCCGGAAACCGGCCCGCCTACCGGCTCAGGGGCTGTATACGTAGACCACCGGCAGCTTGGAAACGTCGGTGACGCTCCTGTCCGTGTGGTGGTAGATGTTCATCCGTCCCGTGCCGCAGTCGCCGAACGGGTCGCAGGATAGCGTCCCGACCAGGCCGCTCATAGCGGTTGCCCCCACCTGCTCGCGCAGTGCCGCCCGGTCTATGTGCAGCCTGTCACCGTCCTCCACGGCAACGGCCTCGATGGCCGAGAGGAGGATGGTGGTCGCATCGTAGGTGTGCGCCCAATAGGGTGACCCGGGGAACCCGCCGTGCCTGGCCTCGAACGCGGCGAGAACCTGCTCCCCGCTCCGTCCTGTCACCTCGTTGACGTTTGAGCGAAAGTCCGATTCCGGCCCCGCGAAGTAGATCCCCTCCGACTGCGGCGTTTCCAGGAACGCGGAGACCAGCAGCGCGGCCGCTGAAATCAGGGTCGTCCCTTCAAGCCCGTCGAAGGCCCGGGCCTGCGCGGCAAAGGCGGATCCCTCCGCTTCGAACAGCGGGAAGAAGATGGCGTCCGGGCCGGCGACCGCGAACTGCTCCATAACCTCCGTCATGTCGGTGTCACCCTTCTCGATTTCTGCCTGGGCCGGCACTTTGCCCCCGAGGGCCGAAAACGCGTCGGCGAACGCCGCCACGAGGGCGGACGTGTAGGGGTCGCCGTCGTGAACGGTGGCCACGCTCTGCAGCTCCAGCTGGTTGTAGACGAAGTCCGAGAGGGCGCGTGCCTGGTGGAGGTCGTTGGACGACACGCGAAAGTAACCGGCGTGATAGTCGGGGTTCGCGTTGCCGGCCAGGTCGGAGGTGAGCCGCGGCGAGGTGTTGCTCGGCGAAATCATGACCAAGCCCGCGTCGCTGATGACGGGCGACGCCGCCACGGCCGCCGCCGAGCAGTTTGTTCCGATGACGCCGGCCACCTGCGGGTCCCCGACGATTCCAAGTGCACCTTCGCGGCCGCCTTCCGGCGAACAACTGGTGTCAACCGGATCGCCCAGGTCGACCTGGCGCCCGTGAACGGGACCCATGTCCTCGACGGCGAACTCGGCCCCGTGCCGGGACACGGCCCCCAGCGACGGCGCGACCGTGACCGAAAGCAGCATGCGGATCCGCACGGCCTCGCCTGCCTCCAAAGTGACCGCACCCAGCGGCCCGGGCTCGAATTCCGGCGGTGTGGTTGTACTTGGTGTGGTTGTACTTTCTTTGCATCCCGGCGTCGCAAGAACGGCGATCAGCGCCGCGACAGAAAAAACGATGCGCTTTCGCATGAGACCGACTCCTTCTTTTCTGTCATGTGTCGTGGGGTGACGGTCTATCCACCGGCGTGGACAGCTGCGCATCACTAACGTTAAACCGCCGGTTCGGATCCCACCACTTCCGCCCAGCGAACTTCCGTCATGCCAGGCGTCGAGGGCCGGGCTGCCGGTCGGTCGGGGCCTCCCCGGCTTCGGCCCATACGCTTGGCCGACTCCTCGCCGTCCGGCGTGACATCGAGGTGACCCGCAGCCGCACCTTCAATTGGCTGACGGTGACGGGCACGCCGCACGAGCGGTGCGGGCGCCAGCAGTCCAACGTTGGCGATATCGCCCGCGGCCTCTTACAGGTTGGCGGACTTCGTCCCAATCCCGGTGAACAGCAAGATCGCGGCCATCTCAATCATGCGGCTATCGATGGCCACGGCCTTGGCCCGCCCGCTGGCGAGCTCGGCCGACATGGCGCGAGCGGCGACCATGGCGGTGCGGTGGGTCAGCCATCGGCGCACCGGCGGCGGGTTTCGGGGGGCCGCACCGGCCGCACGACCGCTGCCCCGGCAGCGGCGCGGGAAGCTGGGGGTTCGAAGGGGAATCGGAGCCACCCCTCGCCAGCCCCTGCCGGGGACCCGCGAAGCGTGGCCCCAAAGGGTAGGCTGGCTCATGACTGCTAACGGGTCGTGAGCCAGCCTTCGCGCCCCCGCTCTTCAGCGCCCTGACGGACTCGTCCGCCGGCGCTGCGAGCGCGGCGGATCAACCGACCCGCCGGGCCTCCGGGTCCTGACGCTCGCCCGCCAGATAAGCCTCCCATTCCTCCATGAGCCGATGCCGGCGCTCGAAGAGGTCAGAGCGCATGTAGGCTGCCTCGACCTTGTTCTGCACAACGTGAGCCAGCGCCGCCTCGACGACCTCGCGCGGATGGTCCGTCGCCTCGGCCGCCCAGTCGCGAAAGCTCGACCGACGGCCGTTCGGGGTCGAAGTCCCATGAACACGTCGTCTACGTTGAGCGCATCCTGGTCCATCCTTCCGCGTACTATGCGACATAGTCGCTCCATGCCTGCATGACTTCGCACCGGCGCGCCAGCAGGTCCGATCTCATGTACGCGCCCTCGGTGCCGCGCACGACGTGAGCCAACACGGCTTCCGCCGTCTCGCGGTCCACGCCGGTTTCGGCCATCCAGACACGAATCGACGTTCGGAAACCGTGCAGCGTCGTCCCGGTGACACCGGCCAGCTGGAGCACCCGGTAAGTGGATTTCGAGGACAGCGCGCGGCCGGCCCGCGTCGGGAAGACGAACGGCGAATCGTCGGCAAGCTCGCTGGCGCGCAGCAGCACGTCGAGCGCGCCGCTGGACAGCGGCACGCGATGCTCCCGACCGGCTTTCATTCTCGCCGGCGGGATCGTCCAAACCTTCGCCGCCGTGTCGATTTCGTCCCACGTCGCGGCGCGCGCTTCGCCGGAGCGCGCCGCCGTCAAGACGATCAGCTCGACGGCGAGCCGCGCGGATTCCGGGGCGTTGGCCGACCGAATGCGCCGGAGCGCGTCCGGAACCTCACCGTGCGGGAGCGCGCGATGGTGCGTCGTGCCGTTGCCGTTGACCTTCGGGAGCGCGGCCACTGCGCGGTCCACGGGATTCGTCGAGATGTAGCCTTGTCCGACGCACCAGCGAAATGCCGCGCGGAGCCGGTTCCGGGCTTTCCGCGCGGCGGCTGGCTTCACGTTCCATACCGGCCGGAGACACGCCAGCACGTCGCCCGACGTGATCCGGTCCACCGGCTTGTCCCGGATCGGCGTGGCGTACAGCCTCAACGTCGAGTGCCATTCCCCGGGGAGCGGCGAGCCGGCTTTCCACGATTCGGCGTGTAGCCGGATCGTCTCTTCGGCGGCTTCGCGAAACGTCGGGACGCCGCCGCCGCGCGGGTCCACACCCTGGCCGATGGCCCGCGCGTTCTCAATGGCCTTGTGCCGGGCTTCCGCCAACGAGACTTCGGGAAACCGGCCGAGCCCGGTCGTCGTCAGCCGCCCCGCGACGCGCAACCGTTGCCTCCATGTGCGCGATAGTCGGCCGCTCTTCATCCGGTGAACGCGCAAGCTCAGGCCGCGCGAGCCGCGTCCGTCGCCGTAAACGCCGGGCTTGCTCACCGTCCGTACGAACGCGGCAGTAAGGGTTGCCGGTCGCCGTGTCATCGTTTCCTCCCGTGCTGTGGATCACTTTATAGTATACTATTCAAGGGAGAATACAATAGGCGTCCCGGCACGGCAAGAGACGAATCGACTCAGTCGAGGTAACGCAAAACGCGGTAAATACACATGTTATGAGGTCACTACGGGTCGTTACGGGCCATCTTGGAACGTCATCGGTAAAGTTCTGGTTGAACTTAGACGATTTCTTGCCGTGAATCACGCCACCGGTACTCTGCCGAGCGGCAAACGCCCACAGTTTTGGATGTTTATGTGATTATTGAACTTACGGGCTTCGCTGGCCGGATTCCCGCCAATTGATTCCCGCTGATTGGCCTCAGGTGCGAACTCTGCGGCGGCTCTCTAGAGCTTTCCTGAGCTGTGCCTCGTCGGCCCGTTGGTAGCACTGGAGCACCGTCTTGGCCGTCTTCCAACCGCCGAGTTCGCAGAGCACCTTGAGCGGCTGGTCCATGAGGTCCGAGGCGAACTTCCGCCTCAGTGAGTGCCAGCCGCGGCCACGCTTCGGCTCCAGCCCCGCGAGCTTCTGAGCTCTGGTCCACCAGACGCGCGCCAGCGGCCGGCTCACAGGCATCGTGGGATACTTCGGCGAGGGCAGCACCGGAGCATCCCCGATCCCGGGGTTCCTCGTTCGCGCCTCTTCCAGGACTGCGATTGCCTCAACGGTCACTGGTGTGCGGTGCTCATAGCCTGTCTTCTCGTGCTCCGCGCGCCACTGCACCATCCCGTCTTCAAGGTCGATGTCCGACCATCGAAGCTGGCGGATCGCATTGATGCGGTGTCCGGTCTCGTGCGCGAGCACGAGCGCGACGCGGAACCGCCAGTCGACCTGCCGGGACACCCGGAGAAGCGCCTGGTACTCCACCTCGGTAAGCATCACCCGTGTCGGGTTCTTCTCCGTGGGCGTCTTCAGGCCCTTGAGCGGGTTCGAGCTCGAGGAGCACCTTCCCCTCGCTCGTCCCTCGACTTCACGGCCCAGTTGAGGACCGCGAGCAGGAACTTCAAGTCCCGTTCGATCATCCGGTCGGACACCGGCTTGCCGCTCGGGCCAACCCTGCCCGCGCGCCGCTCCCGGATGAACCGGTCCCAGTCGCGCTGGGAGAGCGTTGCGGGCTTCCGGTCCCTGCCGAAGCAACCGAGGAACATCCTCATCGCGGCCCTGTCGTGCAGCCGCGACTGCCCACGCTTGGTGGGCGTCACCTCTTCACCGTAGATGTCAAAAAGCGTCTCCAGGGTGAGCGGCTCGGGCTCGGCGTCCGCCTTGCGGTGGAGCTCCGGCCCGAGGTAGCCAGCGGCGAACTCGTCCGCCTGCCGCTTCGCCCGTCTCCAGTCGCGGTGCTTCAGCGACCTTGTGAGCCTGCGCCCGTTCTCGCGCCACTCGATCTGGAACAGGCCGGTCTTGGGATCGGGAAAGACCCGTACCCGGTTCCGGCCCCATTCGCCGGCGCCGTAGGAGCGCCGGATAGGTTTCGTGCGTGCCATCATTCGATTCCTCCTCGATGATGGACTGCACGATCTGCGCGCCTGAAACTTCGCGCTGAAAAGGCATCTTCGCCAGACGGGCGATTCCGCGTGCGCCGGGCCCTCCGGCGTTCAGGCCGCTCCGAGCCGATGACCCGCCGCGCTGGCGCTTCCCGATTCACGAGTCCGGCGCTATGATGGGAAGGTTGTTTTGCAGACGTGTCGAGAGCGGCTCGGGGGGCCGATCTTGACCGCCGATCACCGGGGGTCGGTGGTGTACCGCGCGTGCACATCGACATCGAGGTGCATGTGCACGGAACCGCCGTTGCGATGTGCGCGCCAGCGGTTCCGTATGTCGCTGGCTGCTTTGCGGTTGCACCACGGTCGCCGGAGCGGCGATGTCCGATAGCCCGACGGACAGGGGGCCGGCGAACTGGTGCTCCGCCGCCTCGAAGCGGCGCTGAACCGCCTTCCCGCGTAGGGATAATTGGCCGGGAGCGACCCCGAGGGGACGGGGGCAGGGGTGCGCAAACACACCTGCCCCCGAACCCGTACCAGGCCCTTGGACTGGGGGGTCGCTCCCGTCCCGGTCAGTGCTGCCCGTGCGGCGCTGACCGACCCGGCCGCGAAGGCGCAAGACGTGGCCGTGTCGTGGCTTACTCCGTAGCACGCGTGCGCATCGCCGGAGGGCCAAAGTGCGCATCGGCCCCCCGCGTCGTTTGCGCACTCCAGTGCGGCCGTAAGTCGCGCGCCGGTCATCGCTCTGCTCCTCCTCGTTCTCCTCGCCCGTGACGAAGGCTTCCGGACGCCGGTGGCCTCGGGGCGGAGTCCGAGGGCCGCCCGAGTCCAGGTCGTAGTCCGCCACGAACGCCAGAACCCGGTCCGCCGTTCTCAGCGACAGCGAGCGTCCGCCGTCGAGCTGGCGCATCAGGTTCGGGTCGCCCAGCGCCTTCATGCCGAACGTCGTCGGACTCAGGCCCGTGCGCCCGAGGAACACCCTCACCCGCGAGTCGAACTGCTGCTCCAGCGTCTCCATGGCCGTACTGCTCCCGCGTCTTCATGGCCACAACGGTGAAGACCCGCATGCAAGGAAGTCAACTCTTAGGAAATGTCCTAAATGCCTGTAGCGGCTAGAGATAGCCAGTACGGTACGCGAGCTGTTGGATGGCTCCGCCAGTGGCATGGCAGACACACCCTCCGCAGCGCTCGCCAGAGGTTCCCGTCAAGGGTCTTAGGGCTCGACCGGAAGGTCGGCCCGGGCACGGCCGACTTGGCGTCGCCCACACGGAAATGACAGGTTTCACATGCCGGGGCGCGGGGCGGTCGCCGAGCGGGATGCCGTGCCTGCCGCGGCAACGGATCAAGGGCTTCGAGAGTCGGTGGGGATGGCGGAGCCGCTGAGCACGCGTCTGGCGCATGGCTGAAGCACTGTTTCAGCGCCTGGCGGCCGAAGAGCGCCGTCATGCCTTGCGTGCCGCTCAAGCCGAATGCCCGCACCCGGCGTTCGTGCTCGAGAAAGACATCTGGGTGGTCGCAACCCTCGGCGTCCTGTTCGACGCCCCGTTCGGCTATCAGTTGGTGTTCAAGGGCGGCACCTCCTTGTCCAAGGTGTGGCGCGCGATCCGGCGGTTCTCGGAAGACATCGACATCACCTACGACATCCGCGGCTTCGCACCGGATCTGGTTGCCGGTGCCGGCGACGAGGCGCTGCCGCTCACGCGCAGTCAGGAGAGGCGCTGGACAAAGGCGATCCGTCCCCGCCTTGCCGAATGGGTCCGCGAGCGGGCCGGCCCGTTCGTCCAGGAAGGGCTTGCACGCGCCGGGTTCGTGGCACGGGTCCGTGCGGAGGCCGAGACAGGCCCACGCCGCAGCCAGCATGACGGCAGCCAAGACACTGACCCGCCGCCAGTTCCAGCCAGAGGCGGACGACTACGCGGCGGGCGCGCTTCGCACCAAGAACGGCTTCTCTCGCTTCCCCCTCATCGTCGGGTGTCGGCCTCCGTTCCCTGCGCGCTGCCCGCACTCGCCCTGATCGTCACCGTCCCTGCAGCGACTCCCGTCACCAGACCCGAGTCCCCGATGTTCCTCCGCCATCGACGAGTGACGGGAGGATCTTCACGACCGTGACCCCGGCCTTCGAACGCGTGTCGGTCCGCGGCACGCCGCGCTGGATCCTCGCCCAGCAGGCCCGGCGGCTGCGATTGCCCCTCTACGAGATCGAGATGCCCTATCCCTGCACCAACGGTACCTACGAGGCCGCGACACGGCCACTTCCTGCGGCCGTCTTCCCGAGGAGCGCGCCGCATCCCACCTGGCCTTCGGCCACCTGTTCCTGGAGGACGTGAGAGCCTACCGGAAAGGCCTGCTCGCCGACACGGGATTCACGCCCGTCTTCCCGGCCTGGGGCTCGGACACCGCTACACTGGCCCGCACCATGGTTGCTGGCAAAGTTCCCCCCGGCGTCGACCCACCTGGGTGAGAGAGGCGAGTTCCACTCCTGCCTGCTGGACGGGCCCATGTTCTCTTCGCCGATTGCGGTGCGTCCCGGCCGGGTCGTGCGGCGTCCGGTCGCCACCGCCAGCGGGGGTGGCGGGACGGGCGGACAGGAGTGCATCTACGCGGATCTGGTGCCTGTTCCGCTATCCACGTCGCCTTCAGGTGCGGGCGGGTTAGCGTGACGAGCGCCCGAGCGCTCAGAACGCCACGTGCGTTCCCAGCACCAAGCCGGGACGTCCCTCCAGACCGAGTCGTGGCACGATCGTCGGACTGAACGTAAAGACGGTGCTGCCGAGCGATGCGCTCACCTCCGGCTCGGTCTTGATCAGAGCTCCCACACCCATGCCCACAAGGCCCCCCACCGCACCCCCGAATGCCCCATAGAGCAGCATGGCCCCGATCCTAAACCCCCCGCAACCTTCGTCGGTGTCTGCGTCAAAGGCCTCTACGATATCTACAAGAACATCGCATGACTCACCGACCAGATTGCCGGCGAGCAATCCGACACCACCTCCGGCGATTGCGCCCCATTTGAGCCCTGCTTTCCACTGGGATTGGGCTCCGGCACTTTCCTGCAGTTCGCTGATGTTTCCGTAGGCGAACGACGGAGACGCTGCCTCTTGAAGCAACTCGACCTGTTGATCGTTCACCGCGGCGGCCATGCCCGTGACCGTGGGACCTGCAGAAAACAGACGAGTGTGGTCTGCAACGCTCTGGGCTCGTAGCGAGCTCGAGACCATTGCCAAAGCCATACCGACGACAATTGGGAGTGGGGTTTGGGACGACATGAGGGACTCCTTTCGCGAGAGGCGCTTGAGGGTGAGGAGAAAGGATATGACCTTCCCCATCGGTGATGCTCCATAAAACAAGTCGACGAAGCCTAGACGAAAACGATGAGTTTAACAGCGTGGGCTCATGTCCGCGTCCCCAATATTGGGGAGATTGGCGGATTCTCTGGCTCAGGCCTTACGGCAAGGCGGACGAGGTCAGCGCCGATCCGCGGCGGCTTCCGCCTTCAGTGCCGGGATTCCGGAGCGCCGCCCAGCGCAAGCACAAGCCGCACCAGGTCCGCCTGACGCGACAGGCCATGCTTGGCGAACATGTGCTTCACATGCGAGCGGATCGTGCTTTCTCCGCGGCCCATCGCCGCGGCGACGTCGCGGACGGTCATGCCTTCGGCCAACAGCACCGCCACGCGGCTCTCCATCCCCGTGAGCCCGAGCGCCTCCGCCGCCACGTCCGGATCGATGCGGGTCCGGCGCGCCGGGTCGGCGACCAGCACCAGCGCCGCGACCGGCCAGACCCGCAAGTCCGTCTGCGGCCGGCCCACCGGGTTGACCTGCAGCGCCAGCGGCGGCAGGGGAGAAGGGCGGCTGACCATCGTCGAGCCGGCGGCGCCCTGCACCCCGAACGGCGGAAGCGCTCGCGCCAACACCGCCTGGAGTTGGGCGTCGTCCTCCGTCGAGCGGGCGTGGAGGAAACCGCCCGCGTCGAACAGACCCTCGCCGGTCCGGATCACATCCCGGGCGCGGTCGTTCGCCGCCACGATCCGCCCGCGCCCGTCGAGCTGCACAATGCCCAACCCGGTGGTGTCGAGCAGCGTCGCCATCGACGCACCCAGCGCGCCGACCCCGGCCAGCGCCTGCTGCGCGCGCACGCACTGGCGGATATGGGGCAGGAGACGCTGGATAAGGTTGAGCTGGGCGGACGACCAGCCGTTCCCGTCGACCGGGTCGTTGACGACCCAGACGATCCGCGAGCCATCCGGCCCGTCCAAGCGCACGTTGATGCTGTTGCAGGCGCGGGCGCGGGGCAGCAGCTCGTTGTACGCCGCGGAGGTCTTGAGTTCCTCGTCGGTGTAGAGGTCGGTGATATGGACCAGCCGGCTGTCGGGGAGACGCCGCAGGCGCGGGGCCCGTTCGTCCCGGGGGTAGTAGGTCTGGAAGTATTCCCGCTCCAGTGCCCGGTCCCGTTGTCCGCGGACGAACGACCACGCAAAGACGATCCGGATGTCCTTTTCGGAGTCGCCGTCGCCGAACACCATGGCGCTGCCGTGCGTGCCGAGGGCGTCGTCGATGAGCGCGGTGGCGCTCGACCAGTGCACACGATCGAGCGCCGTTTCGTGCAGCGAGGCCAAGATGGCGTCGAACGCCTCCCGTTCGCTCATCGGCGTACCGTCGCCTGCAACCCGCCGGCCGCCCCGATTCCGATCGGATCGTGCGCCAAGAACCCTCCCTCGTTTCGCTGATGCTCCGTCGCAACCCTGCGCCCCGATGCTGCCGGGGGCCCACTGCCCGCGGCGTCGGCGAGGGCCGTTTCCGCCCCCGGCGCCGAGTCGCATGAAGGTAGCGCTCCCTTCATTGTCATGCCCATTGCACGTACGCGACGATACACACTGAACAAGACGGGTGTAGTTTCGTGGTATGAAACGACCGGGGAGCTGTGAGCGGGTTTCGACTTTTGCGATTCGAAGAAGCGGCGGAGGCCTGAAGATCGAGGCGTTCTATGCGAACGCCTCCCGATTCGCTCATGGAGGATCTGCTCTACGGCGGTGCGCCGCTTTGCCTGCGCCTGAGCGGTCCTTTGCCGGACGAGACTCGCCTGAACTTCCGCCACCGCTGGCCGCGCAGGGCTTGGGGATGGGGTTGTTCGATCAATGATCGGGCATCGTTGAAGACGGTTTGGATGCGAGCTGACGCGCCGCGTCGACCAGGGGAGAACGGGATCCAAGATGCACCAGACGAAGAAGGGAAACCAGTGGCTTCGGGATGAAGGCGATGAATCGGGTCTGGCGCACAGCCGACGACGGCCGCCCGCGGCGGACGTGACGCAGGCCCGTGCGGCATGGTGACGAGACGGAGGCATGGGGCGACGCGGGCTACCAGGGTGTGGACAAGCGCCCGGAGAACAGGGGTTGCGGCGTCGCCTGGCAGGTGGCGATGAAGCCGGGCAAGCGTCGCCTGCTCGATCGGGACGGCGCCGAGGCGGCGGCCGAGAAGCGCAAGGCATCGGTGCGGGCGAGAGCATCCGTTCTTGTATGTGAAGCGGCGCTTCGGGTACGGTAAGGTGCGCCCGGGGACTGGCGGAACACGCAGCGATCGCGTTGCTGCTCGGGTTCTCGTCTGCATGGCCGCTAACCGGTACGCGCTCCCTTCGAAGCATTGACGGTCGGACCATGCCCATCATCGCACGTACGCGCAACGATACAGACCTTCCCTAGAACTAGAGAGGGAGGCGGCTCCGCTCCCGATGGGAGCCCCCGGCGATGCCATGGGCAACGGTCGTTGAGGGGTGTCAGAGTGTCGGCTGCCCGGGAGGCGATGATGTTTTCAGTTGGCGAAGCGATACGATCCGCGGTCGCCGGCGCGGTGGTTCTGCCCGAGCGCTGGCGGCGCGGAGTGGCCTACAACCCGCTCTCGGCGCGGATGGCCCAGGATCCCTATCCCGCCTATGCGGCCCTGCGCGACAGGGCTCCGGTGCACCGCAGCCGGTTGTTGAGGGCCTGGGTGTTCACGCGCCACGCCGATGTGGGCGCCATCCTGCGCGACCATCGGCGTTTCGGCAATGACCCGCGCAAGGGCACGCTATCGTCTCGACAGCTGGCCATGCTGCCCCCGCCGCACGAATTCACGTTGCTGTTTCTGGATCCTCCGGACCACACGCGGCTGCAGGCGCTCGTCAGCAAAGCCTTCACCCCGAGAGCGGTCAATGCGCTCGAGTCCCGCATCCGCAGCATTCTGGGGGGCCTGCTGGACGACATCCACGACCCATCCGCGTTCGATCTCATGGAGGCGGTGGCTCGGCCCCTGCCGGTGATCGTCATGGCCGAGATGCTGGGCGTTCCGGCTGAAGACAGGGCCCGATTCGCGGTGTGGGCAGCGCAGCGCGCGCGTCTGCTGGAACCGACGATCAGTCGGCGCGAACGCAAGGCGGGCGGAGCGGCCTCCCGAGCTTTCAACGCCTATTTTCGACCGATCATCGAGGAGCGGCGGGCCGCGCCGCGGGAGGACATCGTCAGCGCCCTGGTGCGGGCGCAGGACGAAGGTGCACACCTGAGTGAATGCGAGACGCTGAACATGCTACGCCTCCTCCTGAGCGCCGGCACCGAGACCACTGCGAACCTGATCGGCAACGGCATCCTGGCCCTGCTTCGCAATCCCGATCAGCTTCAGCGACTCAGGGATGACCCGGGCCTGATCCCGGCTGCGGTAGAAGAGCTACTGCGCTTCGACTCTCCGGTACAGGTGGACTTTCGGCGTGTGCTCGCGGACTGCGAGGTGAACGGCTTCCGGTTGCGGAAACGCGACAACATCGTGCTCCTTCTGGGCGCGGCCAACCGGGATCCGGACGTGTTCGTCGATCCGGACCGCCTCGACATCGATCGCCGCCAGGGTCGGCACCTCTCGTTCGGGGGCGGGATCCACCATTGCCTTGGCGCTCCGCTGGCGCGCTTGGAGGGCCGGATCGTTCTGGAGATGCTGCTCGACCGGTTCAAGTCGATAAGGTTGCTAGGGGATCGCCCGCGGTTTCGCCAGGGCATCGTGCTTCGGGGCCCTCAATCCCTGACGCTTCAGTGCGTCAGCCATTGAGGTGCTGATTCCTAGCGTATCGTGGTCCACGAGTCCCAGGGTTCGATGCGCGCTCCCGGCCCCGGTCGGGTCCAGATAGTCGGCTCAAACCACATCATTCAGGCGTCGCTCGGGCTAGAACGCCGTCCGGTTGTAGGCCCGCACGTTCGGAGTCCTGACGGCGTGCTGTTGGTCGATGGCCCAGCAGCGGGAATCAGGGCACTCCTGGCCGTTCACTCTCGAAACTGTACCCACGGTCCCCAAATGCCCGGGCCGCGGCCTCGTTCGCCTTTCAAGTAGTCCGCATAGAGCTCGGCGGCTGGCACGGTTCCCAAGTCGGGGATTTCGAGGTCTCCCGCCCCGTTCACGACCGTCTTCATCCACCTGTCCATTCTGGTCTGCGCCTGCGCCTTCATTTCCTCCCTTTCTGGTCCCATCGGAGTCGCTCCAAAGACTCCGTTTTCGAATGCTACGCAGACGCCGTAGCGGTACCGAGGGTCTTGGTGCAAGGGGTCGACGACGGGACGCACCGAAATCATCTGCGGCGTGGGCTTCTCGATTTCGCCTTCCCGATCGATGTGCCAACTGCTCGATCTTCCACCGTCCTGAACAAGGCTGGCGGCACTCTCGCTGAGCCATCCCATCTGATTCAGGAAGTCCAAGACATGTCGCATTCGGATCTGAATCTCCTCGTCCCGCGTGAACCAACGGAGTATCTTGCAATCTGCGGCCTTTCCCCGTCTGGCAATGCCCTTGTGAACGAGGTCATTGCGAATGTCCTTCCGGTGGGCCGGCCGGAGACGGACTTGCGGGTCTGGCCGGTCGCGGCACTGGTGCTGGTCGCCGACCCGGCGCGCCGGACCCGCATCGATCCGGCCGTGGCGGCGGAGGCGCTCGGGCTCACGGGGATGGAGAGCCGCGTGGCGGTGCTGTTGGCCGAAGGCATGACCGTCCGCGACGTCGCCGCAGCGATGGGCCGCGGAGAAAGCACGATCCGCTCGCATGTGAAGCACATGTTCGCCAAGCATGGCCTGTCGCGTCAGGCGGACCTGGTGCGGCTTGTGCTTGCGGTGGGCGGCGCTCCGGAATCCCGGCACTGACGGCGGAAGCCGCCGCGGATCGGCGCTGACCTCGTCCGCCTTGCCGTAAGGCCTGAGCCAGAGAATCCGCCAATCTCCCCAATATTGGGGACGCGGACATGAGCCCAACGCTGTTAGCCTTATCGTTTACGTCTAGGCACTGCTGCCCAAACTCCGGCGTTCTCCACCTGACGAATAGAGGTCATACGATGCGTATCGTACGTCAGCTCTTCCAGAAGCTTCCTCCACTTCTCGCACTCGCGCTTTCTGTCAGCCTATTCGTACCGGGAAGCGTTTACGGGCAGACGAGCCTTTCACTCCAGGCCGGCGCTAGCCTCGCGACGCTGGGAGGGAGCGATGTAGCAAGTGCTGACTCCCGGATCGGCATGAGAGTTGGGGCATCGGCCATCTTCCCGTTGTCGGCCAACCTGGATCTGCAGTTCGGGGCTGCCTATGCAGCCAAGGGTGCGACAAAGCAGGAGCTCGGTGTCGATGTGGCGTTGGAGCTCGACTACTTCGAGATACCACTGCTTCTGAGGCTTAGCCCTTCCGTCGGTGGCACCATATCGCCCCACTTCACTGTCGGCCCGGCACTCTCTTTTCGACTCAAGTGCAGCGTGTCTGGATCAGCAGAAGGGTTCGAGATTTCAGGCGACTGCGATGAAGTTGGAGATCCCGATCTGAAGTCGATGGACTTTGGGGCAATGGCCGGTGCCGGTATAGACATCGCAACGTCCGGGTCCCTGTCTGTGTCGTTGGATCTCCTTTACAACTTTGGCCTTTCCTCCATCTACGAATCGGAAGATACGAAGAATCGCGCGTTTTCGATTCTAGCGGGCGTCACGTTCCCCATAGGCTAGCAGGATAGCCGTCTACAGTGCTGGCCAATCCGAGAGCGCATGAGCGAGTGCCATGTTCGGATCCCGCACTGTGTCATCCAGTTGCCAGATCTCGATGCGGTGGTGCCCCCGTCATGAACGGCGCGATGGACGGAGGGCCACCGTCACGATCCCGTTTGGGAACGAACCCGTGGAGGAGAGTCCCATGAGCCGTGACCGATCCATCATCCGCGTATGGACAGTGCTAGCGGTTGTGGCCTTGGCCACGGCGTGCGGGGGCGGCGACAGCGGTGGCCCCACTGCACTCCCAACGGTGCCCGATCCGAGTGTGATGCAGCCGGTGGTCTCGGTGGAGGTGTCGTCGCCTGCGGAACCGACCGCCTTGGGTGAGCCGCTGCAGTTGGGTGAGACGCTGCAGTTGTCGGTGGAAGCACTCGACGAGAACGGACAGGCGGTAGCGGGTGTGGAGTTCTCGTGGGAGTCGAGCAACACGTCGGTGGCGACGGTAGATGCGACGGGTCTGGTGACGGCGGTCGCCGAAGGGACGGCGACGATCACCGCGAGTGCGGGCGACGTGCAGGCAACGGTGGAGATCACGGTCGTGAGTGCGATGCAGCCGGTGGTCTCGGTAGAGGTATCGCCGTCCGCGGAGACCATCGCTATAGGCACAACGCGGCAGTTGTCGGCGGAAGCATTCGACGAAAACGGACAGGCGGTAGCGGGTGCGGAGTTCTCGTGGGAGTCGAACAACACGTCGGTGGCGACGGTGGACGCGTCGGGTCTGGTGACAGGGGTCGCCGAAGGGACGGCGACGATCACCGCGAGTGCAGGCAGCGTGCAGGGAAGGGCGCACATTGCGGTGGCCAACCCGGTGGCCAGCTCGGACCGCGGGATCCTGGTGGCGCTCTACAATGCAACGGATGGACCGAATTGGATTGACTCTGACAACTGGCTCACCGACGCGCCGCTCGGGAGCTGGTACGGAGTCGAGACCAACGCCTTGGGCCGGGTCACGGAATTAAATCTCCCCTTCAAAGACCTCTCAGGCCCGATCCCACCTGAACTCGGCAAGCTCACGAACCTGACGGACCTGGATCTCAGGTGGAACGAACTTTCCGGCCCGATTCCACCTGAACTCGGCAAGCTCACGAACCTGAAGGAGCTGGATCTCGGCCAAAACGCCCTCTCGGGCCCGGTCCCGCCCGAGCTCGGCAACCTCACGAACCTGACGTACCTGCGGCTCAACTCGAACAACCTCTCGGGCCCGATCCCACCTGAACTCGGCAACCTCACGAACCTGACGGGCCTGTATCTCCGCTCCAACGAACTCTCGGGCCCGATCCCACCTGAACTCGGCAAGCTCACGAACCTGACGGACCTGCATCTCAGAAGCAACGAACTGACGGGCCCGGTCCCGCCTGAACTCGGCAACCTGAGCAGCCTGACGGACCTGCAGCTCAACTCGAACAACCTTACGGGCCCGATCCCGCCCGAACTCGGCAACCTCACGAACCTGGAAATACTGGATCTCGGCTTCAACGAACTGACGGGCCCGGTCCCGCCTGAACTCGGCAACCTCACGAACCTGGAAATACTGGATCTCAGCTCGAACAACCTTACGGGCCCGATCCCGCCTGAACTCGCCGGCCTGACTAACCTGACAACGCTGCGTCTTGCCACCAACGATCTTTCCGGCCCGATCCCGCCCGAAATCGGTAACCTCACGAACCTGGAAATCCTGGATCTCAGCGGTAAGTTGTTTCAGGACGGCACCGAGCTTACGGGCCCGGTCCCGCCTGAACTCGGCAACCTCACGAACCTGACGTACCTGTATCTCAGCAACAACGAACTGACGGGCCCGGTCCCGCAGAGTTTTCTCGCGCTCGATATGCTGATCTCCTTCTGGTTCCAAGGCAACGCCGGCCTATGCGCACCGAACACGACCGAGTTTGTCACTTGGCTGCAGAGTATTGCCCAAGTCCGCGGGCCCTTCTGCAGCGCGTCCTCTTCGGCGCCGCGTTGACCGGACCCGTGGCTCGACGCGCCGAGAGCGTACGGTGGTGGCTGACGGTGGGGGTCAGTTGAGGAGATGCGGGTGGTGGTGAGATGAGTGAAGACGAACTCATTTGAAAGCGTGGAGCGAGGTTGTTGCCGATGAGCACCTTGACCGGCCGCTGACGGTAGGAGTAAGTCACCCGGTCAGGGATGTTCGATCACCTTTAAGAAGGGGGAGAAGAACGTGAAACGGTTCGCTTTGTTGGTCCTGATCCTTGCAGCCTGAGGAGATAATGGCGTTGCTACGGCTATGTCGCAGGCGACGTGACGTTGACGCTGGTTCCGTCCACCATCGGCTCGGTAAGCTCTCCATCTGGCAGCGGCAGTGGTTCAGGAACCGGAGACACCAGACAGGCCGCACTGGATCAAGCCTATCGCGCTGCCTGCTCACAACTTGGGCTTGACAACGCCACCAGATCGGCCTGCGAGCAGGGACAGGATTTTCAGGTTGAAGGCGGCAGCCAGGGCAACATCCGCCTGTTCAGTGCCGTTGAACGTAGTATTCGATGCAGTAGCAGTTCGGAAAGCTGAGGAAGGAGTTGGGTCGTCTCACGAACCCACCCGCGCCGGAGTTGGGCGGTTTCGTCCCAGTCATCGTCGACGCAGCCACCGGGGACTGGAAAGGAACTCCGGACCGATGTGTGCAACGCCACACTCTCAGCCGGAGAGCACTAGCCCCTGCCCAAATTCTATCGTGCTTCGCACGACGAGTCGGGATCCCAGTTCGGGCGTACGCGCGGCACGAGGCGGCCATTCTCGTCCACTCCAATTGCGAGCAAAGATTGAAGGAGAGAGCCCCTTGAGCCAGTCGCTGAACGCAAGAGAAGGCTCGCATTGGCCGCCCCCTCATCAGCGCTCCTTAAGGGTCCGAGAGCCGCCGCCGACTGTCCGCGTCTCACCCCCCCGCCTGACCCGAACGTGGCCGCCGGGTTGCGCCGGCCCCGCACTCCTCGTCCTCCTCCGACACGACCCCCACGGCACGGCCCGCGGGCGGCCAGGGCCGTCGCGGACCCGAGGACGGCAGCTATCCACTGAGTTGAAAGGCCCTGTGAAGCGTCTGAACCTGCTTGTTGTAGTGCTCTTGCTGCAGTTCGTAGTCGCGTGCGGTGATGGTGGAACTCAGACACCCACCAGCCCGCCCGCACCCCCCACCAACCGCGCACCGACAGTGTCGACCGCGATTCCAAGCCAGGGCGTGGAAGAGGGAACGGAGGTGACGGTAGATGTCTCCGGCGCCTTTTCCGATCCCGATGGGGAAGCGTTGAGCTATAGGGCCACCTCGGACGCTTCGAGTGTTGCCGGAGTGAGCGTCTCCGGCAGCAATGTCACGGTGACCGGCGAGGCTCCGGGGGCTGCGACCATCACGGTGACGGCGACGGATCCTGGAGGCCTCAGCGCCACCCAGACCTTCGAGGTCACCGTCAACAGAGCTAACCAGGCGCCGACAGTGTCGGGCTCGATCCCGGCCCAGACCGTGGCCGTGGGCGAGACGGCTGCGGTGGATGTCTCCGCCTACTTCAGCGATCCGGACGGGGATGCGCTGAGCTACGCAGCGTCTTCCTCGAACCCGTCGGTGGCTGTCGTTTCCACTTCGGGAGCGACGGTGATGATCACCGCGGTGGCGAAGGGCTCCGTGACGGTGACCGTGACGGCCACCGATCCCGGCGGCCTCACCGCCACACAGACTCTTGAGGCTACCGTCCCCAACCGGGCGCCGGAGGCGAGGGGCTCGCTCCCGGACCAGACCGTCCAAGCCGGCCAGACAGCTACGCTCGACGTCTCGCCCTACTTTACCGACGCCGACGGGGACGCGCTGAGCTATGCAGCCGCGACGTCCAGCTCCTCCGTCTCGACCGCCTCCGTCTCCGGCGCCGTGGTCACGATCCAGGGTGTCGCGGTCGGTGAAACGACACTGACGGTAACCGCACGGGACCCCGACGGGGGCGGCGCAACCCAGCAAGTCAGCGTAACCGTCACACCCCCGGCACCGGACCTGGCATTCGCGGGCGTGTCGCCGGCCTCCGCCACGCTAACGCCGGGCAGTTCGGTGACTTTCGCGTTCCGCATCCGCAACCAAGGCACCCTTGCTTCGAGCGCAACGACGATCCGCGCCATGAGGTCGCCGAATCCCATCGTCAGCACCCGCGACACCGAGCTCAAATCATACTCGCTTTCATCGCTGGCCGCCTCGCAGGATCTCACTTTCCCGCTAACGATCTCAGTCGAGGCGAGCACTGCGGCGGGAACGATCTACATCGGCATGTGCATCGATGCAGTGACGGACGAGTCCAACACGCGCAACAACTGTTCGGAGGGTGCTCGCCTGACCATCACCGCGTCTTCGAGTGGGCAGCAGCCGTCCGGCAGCGTATCGGCGGGCGACGGCTCGGCCATTCGAATCCGGGCGTCTCACCCGCGCATTGAAGCGTCCGGCGGCGACTTCTAAGGATCCCAAGCCGACATGACCGAGATGACAAGTAAACGTCACGTGCACCGCCGGGCAACCACGGCTGCTTGGCACACGCGCCCCCGGGGGGCCGTGATCCTGGCGGTTGTGGTCGTTGCGGCCTGTGACGAGTCGGTAGTCGCTCCTCCGGCGGCCCTCGTGGCCGCCTCTCCGCCGAGCGCGTTGCTGTCGCCGGCACCAGCGAGCGACCGCGATATCCTCATCGCGCTCTATGAAACGACGGATGGGCCGAACTGGCTCAACTCCGACAACTGGCTGACCGACGCACCACTCGGGGAGTGGTACGGGGTGGATACGGATGCTTCGGGACGCGTTGTACGGCTGGATCTTGTCGGCATGTGGGATAGCGAGAACTCCCAGCAGCTCCGCCATGGACTATCGGGCGCTATCCCGGCGGAACTGGGCGGGCTGGCCAACCTGGAAGGGCTGTCTCTCGGGAACAACGAGTTGACCGGCCCCATCCCGGCGGAACTGGGCGGGCTGGCCAACCTGGAATGGCTGTCTCTCGGGAACAACGAGCTGTCCGGCCCCATCCCGGCGGAACTGGGCGGGCTGGCCAACCTGGAATGGCTGTCTCTCGGGAACAACGAGCTGTCCGGCCCCATCCCGGCGGAACTCGGCGGCCTGGCCAACCTGGAAAGGCTGTCTCTCGTGAACAACGAGTTGACCGGCCCCATCCCGCCGGAGTTGGGCGGGTTGGCCGACGTGCAGGTATTGTCGCTCAATGGCAACGGGCTGACGTCCATCCCGGCGGAACTGGGCGGGCTGGCCAACCTGGAAGGCCTGTGGCTCAACTCCAACCAGCTGTCGGGCCCCATCCCGGCGGAACTCGGCGGGCTGGCCAACCTGGAAAGGCTGTCTCTCGGGAACAACGAGCTGTCCGGCCCCATCCCGGCGGAACTCGGCGGGCTGGCCAACCTGGAAAGGCTATATCTCGGCTCCAATGAGCTGACGGGGACCGTGCCGTTGAGCTTCCTGCAACTCTCGCAGTTGCAGGGGTTCAGATTCGGGGGAAACGCGGGTCTCTGCCTTCCGGCGGACCTTGTCGCCTGGTACGAGGGCATCGAGGAGCGGGAGGGTCCGGTCTGCCCCGATGCGGAGGTGCTGAGGGCGCTGTACGAAGCGGCGGGCGGGGGAGGCTGGACGAACGCCGATGGGTGGCTTGGGGACGGTCCTCTCGGCCAGTGGTACGGGGTGGACGTCGATGCGTCGGGCCGCGTGTCCACCGTGGACCTTGAGGGAAACGGTCTCTCGGGCCGCCTGCCTGACAGGCTCGGCGACTTGGCGGGCCTGACGACGCTGCGGATCGGAGACAACGCTCTGTCCGGACCGCTGCCGTCTTCGCTCGACCGGACGCCGCTCCAGGAGCTGCGTTACGCGAACACGGACCTGTGCGTCCCGGCCGAAGTGTGGTTTCGGGAGTGGCTGGCCGCCATTCCGCAACACGAAGGCACGGAGGTGCAATGCCCCCCGCTGTCCGACCGTGGCATCCTCATCGCGCTCTATGACGCGACCGGAGGCCCAGAGTGGACGAACAGCGGCGACTGGTTGACGGATGCGCCGCTGGGGGAATGGTATGGGGTGAGCACGGATGCGGGCGGCCGGGTCGTGGGCCTGGACCTGCGGTCGAACGGGCTGGAGGGGCCGATTCCGCGAGAGCTGGGCGGCTTGGCCGAGCTGGAGACACTGATCCTCTTCGAGAACGAGTTGACGGGTTCGATCCCTCCGGAGCTGGGCGCGTTGGCCAAGGCCAAGCTCGTCGTTCTCGCGGCAAACCAGCTGTCGGGGCCGATCCCGGCGGAGTTGGGCGGGTTGGCCGACGTAGAGGAATTGCATCTCAATGGCAACGGGCTGACGTCCGTCCCGCCGGAACTGGGCGGCCTGGCCGAGCTGGCGGTGCTGTCGCTTGCATCGAACGAGTTGACGTCCGTCCCGGCGGAACTGGGCGGCCTGGCCAAGCTGGAAGAACTGCACCTGTTCTTCAACGAGCTGGCGTCCGTCCCGGCGGAACTGGGCCGCTTGGCGAGGCTGCGGGTGCTGGATCTCGAGGGGAACCAGCTGACGTCCGTCCCGGCGGAACTGGGCCGCTTGGCGAGGCTGCGGGTGCTGTGGCTTAATTCGAACGAGTTGACGTCCCTCCCGCGGGAGTTGGGCGCATTGGGCAGCTTGCGGTTCCTGTTTCTCCAGAGCAACCAGCTGGCGTCCGTCCCGGGGGAGTTGGGCGCATTGGGCAGCTTGCGGTTCCTGTTTCTCCAGAGCAACCAGCTGGCGTCCGTCCCGGGGGAACTGGGTGGTCTGGCCGAGCTGGCGGTGCTGTCACTTGCATCGAACGAGTTGACGTCCCTCCCGCAGGAGCTGAGCGAATTGGACAACTTGCAGGAGCTCTATCTCGACGGGAATCGGCTGACGGACATTCCGCCAGGACTCGGCCGGGGGGCTAGTGCGAAACGGCTCGCCTCCCACGCCACCGAGTTGCCGTCCTTCTCCGAGAGGTGGAGCGAATCGGACCATCCGTGGCGGCTGGATTCTGATGAGCACCAGTTGACGTTTGTGGCTCGAAATCAGAATAAGTTGGGCACTCTGCTGGCCAGGATGGGACTCGACGGGAACCGGTCGTCGCCGGCCATGCGGTCGCGGGTCGGCAGCTTTGCAAGCTTGGAGATCCTGGATCTTTCGTCCAACGAGATGAGCGGTTCGCTGCCCGCGGGGTTGGTCGAGCTCACGGGCCTGACGAGTTTGAGCGTCGCCGACAACGCTGGGCTGGCCGGTGCCCTGCCCTTCGAACTGACGGCGCTCGAGCGCCTCGAGGATCTGCACACGACCGGGACGGGGCTCTGCGCGCCGGCCGACCCCACTCTCCTCGATTGGCTCGAGGGCGTGACGCGGCAGCGGGTCGCGCTCTGCGGCCGCGGCGGCGACGCGGCCGCCTATCTCACGCAGGTCGTCCAGTCCCGCGAGTTCCCGGTGCCACTGGTCGCGGGCGAGCCGGCTTTGCTGCGGGTGTTCGTGACGGCGGAGCGCGCAACCAACGCGGGCATGCCCCCCGTCCGAGCCACGTTTTACCGGGACGGGGCCATGATCCACGAAGCGGACATTCCCGTAAAGTCCGATCCCATCCCGGCCGCGATCGATGAGAGTTCCCTGTCGAAGTCGGCGAACGCGGAGATCCCCGGTTGGGTCATCCAGCCGGGGCTGGAAATCGTGATCGAACCGGATCCGGACGGGACGCTGGACCCGGCACTGGGGGTGGCAGAGCGTATCCCCGCGACGGGTCGGATGGCGGTGGACGTGCACGCGATGCCGGTGTTCGAGCTGACGCTCGTGCCCTTCCTCTGGGAGGAGAGTCCGGACGCCTCCATTCTGGAGATCACGGCCGCCATGGCCGGCGACCCGGAAGGCCACGAGCTGCTGGAACACACACGCCTGCTCCTGCCGGTTGCGGCGATGGACGTGAAGGCGCACGAATCTGTCGCGACGCCAACGAACAACGGCTTTGCGATCATGGAGCAGACAGAGATGATCCGGGTCGCGGAGGGCGGACGCGGCCACTACCTGGGGGTAATGGCGGGACCCACGGCCCGGGCGGTCTCGGCGGCGTGGCGAACGACATCGGAAGCTGGTCGAGCTTCTCGGTCCTCGACTCCAAATCATCGCGCACGAATTCGGCCACAACCGCAACCTGTACCATGCACCGTGCGGCGGTGCCCTCGGTCCGGACCGGTACTATCCCTATGGCTCAGGGAACATCGGCGCCTGGGGCTACGATTCTCGCACCGGCGATTTGGTGCCGCCGGATCAACCGGACCTCATGTCCTATTGCGACCCGCAGTGGATCAGCGACTACCAGTTCACGAACGCGCTCCGGTACCGCCTGGAAACCGAGAGCGGCTCCATCCTCGTCGCTGCCGCGGCCCCTCCGCCGGCCGCCTCCGGCCGCGCCCTGCTGCTCTGGGGCGGGCTGGACGGCGAAGGCGGGCCGTACCTGCGGCCGGCCTTCTTCATTGACGCTCCGCCGACACTGCCAGCGGCCGGCGGCGCGTATTCGCTCACCGGGCGGGACCCCGGCGGCGCCGAGCTCTTCTCGCTGTCCTTCGCCATGGCGGAGTACACCGACGCGGAAGACGACCGCGCAGGGTTCTCCTTCGCCCTGCCGGTGACGTGGACCGAGGAGCTGGCGAGCATTACGCTGCAAGGCCCAGAAGGCTCTGCCAGCCTCGACCGCGACACCGACGACCCCGTCACCATCCTACGCGACCCGGCGACAGGGCAGATCCGAGGCATCTTCGATGGTCCTCCGCCGGCCGCCCTGGCCCCAGGCCCCGCAGCGGCCCCGCTGGCCCCGGGCCCCGCAGCGGCCCCGGGCCAGGGGTTCGAGGTCCTGTTCAGCCGGGGGATACCGAGCGCGGCGAACGAACAGCGCTGAACTCGGCCGTCAGTGCGACTCGGTCCCTCCAGACAAGGGCGCACTGGCCGTCTCGCGGCTCGCTGCAGGCGCAGCACTTCTCGAATGCTTCGCATGGACAACCTCGGGCCAGTCGCGGACGTGTTTGTCTTTGGAACCGGTTGCCCCTGGGTGGCCGACGAGTCCAGGGAATGACAGCTCTGGTCGGTCGGAGTGCGGGGCAAGCCACCCAGGGGCGGCCGCGGCCGCCCCTCCATAGACCTCTAAGAGCGTCTATCGGTGTTTGGGTCAGAACACCGAAGGGAACCGGCTCTCAAATACTCACTGTCGGAGTGATGAACCACCCCGCCGTTCGGCTGTCGTCGCGAGATCGCCATCGCCAGTGCGCCCTCGACCAGTTCGGCCTGCATGTGCGGCGCCATCGCCCAACCGACGACGTGGCGGCTCCAGGCGTCGAGCACCACCGCCAGATACAGCCAGCCAGCCCACATGGGCACGTACGTGAGGTCAAGTCCCGAGTTGTGTGTAAAAGTGAGAGGAAGCTCCTCGATGCTTCGGTTAGGCTGCCTTGGCGACCTCCTTGGGCTCGAGCGGGAGTAGGGCGGGATGAAGGTGAGCCAGGCACGGCTGATCAGCTTCACGGATTTGCCGCAGGCCAGACCCACCTCTGCCTCCCGCAGTGCAGTGATGATCTGCTCCGGAGTGTGTCGCTTCCTTCCCATCCTGACCTCCTCGCTGAAAAGCTTCAGACCAGGTCGATCCTAACATTGCACCTGGTCTCGTTTCAGGGGGTCAGGTCAACGTTCCCGCGATCGGTGTTGGCTCCAATCTTGCTGGCATCATTAATCTCAAGAGTGAGGCTCTGTGTACTCTCGGCATCGAGATAGAGTCGCCGCCGAGCGTGCCCGAGCACCTGCGACCAGCCGCGCCGCCTCCGGGAGTTGCAGATGACGGCCTTCCGAGCGTACTGAGAATAGTCGAATGCAGCCGCATTCGCGCGATTGGATGGATTGCGACCACTGAGCGAACCGAGCCTAATCCGGGCCGTCAGACGGACGCCGCGGTCTCCTCGAGCTTCCGGTCGAGAATGTCGGCGCCGCCACGTGGGCCTGCCGAAGCGGCGGAGACCGCAAGGCATGAGGAGCGAGGCCATGGGCGAAGCTACCGGATAGAGGACCGTTCCACGTGGCAATGGCAAGCCCGTGGTGGCCTTGAACGGCTTCGGTCTACGCGTCCCTCGGATGGGATCTGAGACAACGGCAAGGATTCCCGCCAATCGACTCCGGCTTTCCGGCTATTGTGACACGATGAAGTCAGATATCGTCCGACGGCAAGTGCGGCAGATCGTGCAGTCCTAGTTGAACTTAGACGATTTCTTGCCGTGAATCACGCCACCGGTACTCTGCCGAGGCGGCCTAGTACCTAGCTGGCGACAGTCGCGACCCGGAGGCAGGTCCGATCCGTTGATCCGCCGTGATATTTATTCGGCGCTCGACGACCTTCCCCGGTTGTCGAGCCCGGAGCGATGATAAAGGGTTGCCACGACACGACGATCAAGACGGCTGTCGCTGGGCAGCGAGCGGCTGACCCGACTGCTCAAGAGGCACCGGATCGCGGCCGTGCCGCACGGCTTCAGATCGAGCTTTCGGGACTGGGCGGCCGAGAAGACGGACCATCCGCGCGAGGTCGTCGAGGCGGCGCTGGCGCACGTGGTCAGTAACAAGGTCGAGGCAGCCTACTTGCGCTCGGACCTGTTCGAGCGTCGGCACCGGCTCATGGGCGACTGGTCGGCGTACTTGGCCGGCGAGCGTGGAGATGCAGCCGACATCAGGCCGGTCCGTTGATCTGAGCTGAACACATATCAGACGACGGTGTGCGTGCGGGTGCGCCTCTCTCCCTGGTATCGTCGTTCTCCACCTCCGCCTGCTTCAGTAATTTCAGGGGCAGCGGGTGTCTCACTGACATCCGCAGAGAGGGCAAAGGGCGGTCAAGCTCGCCCAGGCGAAGCACCTCCGCTACAGTCCTTCCTTCTCGTCCTCCAAGAGCTGCTTGAGTTTCTCCAGGCGTTCTTTCGCAATCGCTTGTGCGGTTCCGCCCAACACAACCCGGATAGATTGTACCTCCGAGGTAGTTAGCTGCTTCTGACCTGACCCCCTGAAACGAGACCAGGTGCAATGTTAGGATCGAGCTGGTCTGAAGCTTTTCAGCGAGGAGGTCAGGAACGGAACCTGTCAACGACAATGGGACACTCTACGGGATTAATTAGAGAGCAATGTCCTGTGTGGTGAGGGAAGGGATGGGAGGATTGATGAAGACGGCCTCCGGGAGCGGTTTGGGCTTCGGCACACCTCTGACGAAGCGTTCGGGATGAGCGGCCCATGCTTCGCGGAGCACGGATTTCCTGCCGGCAATGACCTGATCGGCGTTCCCGAAGTGGACCTGCTCGGGGGTGAGCATCGAGATGCCGCCATGGCGGTGCTCGGCATTGTACCAGCGGAAGAACGATCGACAGAACGTCTTGGCTTGGCCCTGATCCCCGAACCGTCCGGGAAACGAGGGATGGTACTTCAAGGTTTTGAACTGAGCCTCGGAAAACGGGTTGTCATCCGACACCTGAGGCCGGCTCAACGAGCGGGTCACGCCGAGGTCAGCGAGAAGTTGAGCGGTGCATTGGCTCGTCATTGGAGCTCCCCGATCCGAGTGCAGGGTCAGGACCCGGGGCTGGACGCCATGCTTCAGGCAGCTCTGCTGGATCAACCGGCCGGCCAGGGCCGAGTTCTCCCGGTCCGCCACCATCCAGCCCACGACGTAGCGGCTGTAGATGTCCATGATGACGTAGAGGTAGTCATAGCTCCACTTCTTCGGCCCGAGCAGCCGCGTGATATCCCAGGACCACACCTGGTTCGGCGCCGTGGCCATCAACTCGGGCTTCTTGTACTCGGGATGGGTGCGCTGCGCCCGGCGTTCCTGAACCGGCACCTCGGAGGCCAGAACACGATACATCGTGCGTTCGCTGCACAGGTAGACCTCTTCGTCGAGCAGCGTGGCCACCACCTCGGCGGGTGAGCGGTCCACGAACCGCTCCGAACACAGCGTGTCGAAGACCTCGCCTCGTTCCGTCTCGCTCAATGCCCGGGCGGGCGTCGGGCGGGGCTGCTGTTGCCCGGTTGATGGGCCTCGACGACGGTACAACGTCGATCGGGAGACCTCGAGGGCCGCGCACGCCGGTTTTACACCGACGTGCTTAGCCAGCTCATCGGCCGCCTTCAAGAGTTTGTCCCGTCGTCGAGGCTTATCCCCAGCAGCCCCGCAACTTTTCCCTGCACGTCGATGATCAGGTGTGCCTTCCTGAGCTCATTCTCGAGCCGTGCGTTTCGCCGCTCCAGCTTGCGTACCTTCTCATCCAGCGGATTTCGCTCCGGCTTGCGGCCGCGTTTCTTCGACAGGGCCTTCAGCGACCCGCTATGCGCCGCCTTGCGCCACGTCGTTAGGTGCGACGAGTACAGGCCCTCTCGCCGCAGGAGTTGACCCACCTCGCCGGGCTCGGTGCACCGGTCCGCTTCTTCGACGATCCGCAGCTTGTACGACGGACTGAACCGCCGCCGTAGCGGCCTATCTACTACCTCCGGGTCCGCAGGAGCTGCCGCGCTTCGCTTGGCCTCCCCGGTTCCAGGGGCACTACCATTCTCTTCCATTCTCTCTCGCAGTCCCAACATGTTCGTTTTCTCTGCCTTCGCCCTACTCTAATTCTTTGCGTGCTCCGTGTCTCACGTACGTTGGCAGAGAGGGGAAGGGAAGGAAGCGACACACTCCGGAGCAGATCATCACTGCAGTGCGGGAGGCAGAGGTCGGTCTGGCCCGCGGCAAATCCGTGAAGCTGATCAGCCGGGAGCTGGGCATCACCGAGCAGACGTACTACCGGTGGAGGCGGGAGTACGGCGGGATGAAGGTGAGCCAGGCACGGCGCCTGAAGGAGCTCGAGCGCGAGAACGGGCGCCTGAAGCGAGCAGTGGCGGACTTGACACTGGACAAGCTGATCCTGGAGGAAGCGGCCAAGGGAAACTTCTGAGCCCCGAGCGCCGATGACGTTGTGTGGTGCGTGTACGCCAGCAGCTCGGGGCGTCGGAGAGGAGAGCGTGCCGGGTGCTCGGGCAGCCACGCACGACCCAGGAATGGGCAGACTATCTGGACCGGTGTGCAGTATCGTCCAGTTAAGTCCATAAGTGACTGCTATAACAATAGGTTATGGACATACACTAGCAGGTTACTCCGCTCACAACATCCATTGATATCCGCTACCATCCCTTATATTATGTGGGGATGGTTACTGTAACGAACAAGGCCACTCCGCCGCGGAAAACCAAGCCCAAGGGCCGTCATCCCTATCAGGCCCTGTCGGCCGCCTTCGTGCGCACTGCCCCGCCTGGAAGACACGCGGACGGCAACGGGTTGTACCTCTTCGTCCAGCCGAGCGGAACCCGAAGCTGGATTCAGCGCCTGGTCATCCGGGGTCGGCGCCGCGAGCTCGGGCTCGGCAGCGTCGCGCTGGTCTCCCTCGCCGAGGCCCGGGAGAAGGCGCTGGCCAACCGTAAGCTGGCCCGCGAGGGCGGCGACCCGCTTGCCGAGAAGCGTCGTAGGCAGGGCGTACTGAGCTTCGCCGAAGCCACCGCGCGTGTGGTAGAACAGAAGCAAGCCGGCTGGCGAAATCGGGCGCACGGCCGCGAGTGGATCTTGACCTTCGAGCGGTACGCCTTCCCGCGCATCGGGAAGATGCCGGTCTCGGAGGTCACTAGCGCCGACGTGCTGGAGATCCTCGCTCCCATCTGGCACACGAAGGCGGACACCGCCCGGCGGTTGCGGCAGCGCATCCGCGCGGTGTTGGAGTGGGCGGTGGCGATGGAGTTCCGGATCGACAACCCCTGTGACCGGATCGACCCGGTCCTGGGTCCCCAGCGTGACGTCGTGCAGCACATGCGGGCGTTGCCGCACGGCGAGGTGGCGGCGGCCATCCGGACGGCGCGGGAATCGACGGTGCCGCTGGCCGTCCGGCTGGCGTTCGAGTTCCTGGTGCTGACGGCGGCACGATGGGGTGAGGTGCGGTGGGCGGAGTGGACCGAGATCGATCGGGAGAACGGCGTGTGGACCGTACCGGCTAAGCGGAGGAAGTCGAACCGGGAGCACCGGGTGCCGCTGTGTAGCCGGGCCGTGGAGATTCTGGACGAGGCACGGACGCTCGTGAAGGGAACCAGTCCGTATCTGTTTCCCAATCGGGTCGGCAAGCAGCTCGAGGAGAAGCAACTGCGCCGGATGCTCGGGAAGCACAAGATCGCGGCCGTGCCCCACGGGTTTCGCTCCAGCTTCCGGGATTGGGCGGCCGAGGAGACGAATCATCCCCGCGAGGTCATCGAAGCGGCCCTCGCACATGTGGTCCAGAACAGGGTCGAGGCAGCCTATCGGCGCACGGACCTATTCGACCGCCGGCGTCGGCTCATGGACGACTGGGACACCTACCTCAGCGGGGAACCTAGGTAGGTCACTGATCGTCCCGATCCCAGGTGTAGGCCGATGAGGGCACTTTAATCGGCGAGGATCACCAACCAGAACGGGTTTGCTAGCTCCTGAAGAAACGTGTCGGCAGCGTTCAAGTCCGGCTATGTGCTCGACTGCGACCACACCGCTTCATGAAGCTCCTTTTCCACATCTTGGAGTGTGGCCATCACTTTTGCAGCTGTGTCAGTGTAGGCACGATCCTGTGGATTTTCGAATTTTCCCCAACCAGCCTGCGTGATGGCATGGGTAAGACGCTCGAGCACGGGATCCTTCAACGCAGCTCCGTAGGTCGCCATGTACTGCTCGAGACGCTCTTCGACGGTATCGAAGTTATTGGCAAAATCTAGACAGGCATCGTGCCAGTCCATCTCGGGTGACCGATAGTCAGGCAGAAGGTCGCGGCGTAGCGACATAAATCGAGATGTGGCCTCGAACTCCTTCTGAAAGAGAAACTCCGATTTCTTCAGTCTCGTCCTGTAACTCTCGATCTCTTGCTGAATTTCGTGTTTCAGCCTTTCGACGTACCTGCCAGCCAGGATCTTGCCGATCCAGTCGGACAGTCCAAGGACAATTACACCACCGCCACCAAGAGAAACGATGACGGTTGCCGCCATCGCTAGCAAATCTCGCAAATCCATAACTCTGTCCTCATTTTCGCGATAGCCCTCTTAAAGACCTAATTCGAAATTCTCTGAAATTCTGCAAAGAGTTGGAGTACTCCCTGTAGGAAAGCACATGCCGGCGAATCATATGCGGGTCATTACGGAGACGATAGTCTCTCCGGTCGCTCACCAGCTACCGGAAGCGCCTGAGTTACCCTCGAGCCGGCAGTGATGCCGTCGGCAGAAGACCTCCCGGCCAAAGATAAGTGAGGCATGGAGCAGAGAGACAGGACTTCAGTAGAAAGCACTCGTTAGACGATAAAGGTTCTCTATAACTACCCTAAGAACTCGACACAATCGAACCGTAGAGTCCGAGAAGATTCAACGTGGATCGCACCATGAAGACCGCCTCTGACCGACTGAAATGGGCCTCGCTACTACCATGCACAGCGAGATTGCCGACTTCTCTTAGCTTCGCCAGGAACCCTGCGTACGCCTTAGCCTTCTTGGGGCCTACTAGGGACCGAAGTCCGACATCCACCCCCTCTCCCCCGGTTCGCTGCTGGGTTTCAATCGCAAGTCTTTCCAAGGCCTTCCGACATGCTTGGACGGCCTCTGGGAACCGCGCTTCATCGACCAGATCCTGAGCTTTGCGGACATGCACGAGGGCGCTACGGAATTCTTCCGCATAGGCGATGGAGTACGTGAGAAGGACGACCTCGTGTGTGAATCCACGCCAACGAGACGCGAGCTCCGCCCACTTGGCCGTTGGGATCGCAACGCTCATGAGCCCGACGCTTGCCCTTAGCTCATGATCAGCCTTCATGAAGGTTGGCCAGAGTTTGAGCCAGACATCGAGGCCTTTGTCTCCCGCGAACGAAGCGAGCCGTTCGACGCGAGCGGGATCAATATCCGCAACTAGTGTAGTGTAGCAGAAGTCTTTTGCATAATACTGTCATGCGATAGATTCTTCGCATGGGACTTCCAGTTCGTAGGGTTCGGTTGCGCCGAGGAGAACGCAGGCGCTTGGAGCAATTGGTGAACAAACGGACCACGCCGCAACGCGTGGTCGAAAGGGCCAACATCGTCCTCTGCTCTGCAGAGGGACGGTCGGGGTCGGCGATCTGCCGGAAGGTGGGCGTATCGAGACCGACGGTCACTCAGTGGCTCGACCGGTACGAGGCAGGTGGTGTCGAAGAGCTGCTTGAGGACCGACCTCGCTCGGGTCGACCCCGCAAGATCACTCTGGACGACGAAGCGGAGATCGTCCGCAAGACCCTCGAGGAGAAGCCCGCAGACGCCACGCACTGGAGTTGCCGTCTCATGGCCAAGGAAGTGGGCGTCCATCCGACCACCATCTCGCGGATCTGGCGGGCTCACGGACTACAGCCCCACCGCATCGAGTACTTCAAGCTGTCCACTGATCCTCACTTCGTTGAAAAGTTGCGCGACGTGGTGGGCCTCTACGTCAATCCCCCGGAGCGGGCCGTTGTCTTCGCTTTCGACGAGAAGAGCCAGATCCAAGCCCTCGACCGCACCCAGCCAGGTCTTCCCCTCAAGAAGGGGCGCGCTGGAACCATGACCCATGACTACAAACGTCACGGCACGACGACACTCTTTGCTGCCCTCGACGTAGCCACCGGGGAGGTCGTCCACGAGTGCTTGCCGCGCCACCGGCATCAGGAGTTTCTGCGGTTCCTCCGTAAGATCGAGCGCAGCGTGGCTTCCGAACTCGACATCCACGTGATTCTCGACAATTACGCCACCCACAAGCATCCGGCCGTCAGGGCGTGGCTCGACAAACACCCTCGGGTTCACTTCCACTTCACCCCCACCTCCTCCTCTTGGCTCAATCTCGTCGAGCGCTTCTTCAGCGAACTCACGACTCGTCAGCTCAAGCGCCTCGCCGTCACCAGCGTGGACCAACTAATCGAGGTGATCAATCACTACATCGATCGCAGAAACGACAACCCCACGCCCTTCGTCTGGACCGCCTCCGCACAATCCATCATCGCCAAGGTCAGTAAAGCGAAAGAGACTTTGGCTACACAGCACTAGATCCAGACTCACCGGTTGAAGATAGTTGGCGGATCGAGCCCAGTGTCCTGCTCCGAGCCAGTGCAAGACTGCGACGGGATTCTGTCCCCGAGTGAGGCTAAGTTCCCCGATCAGGCCGATCAGGCGGTACGCCTCAATCGGCTCCTCGGATAGCCCTTCTGCATGAACGTCGTGAAGGACGCATTCAAGGGACAATGCAAGACGTGGTCCTATTGATTCAGGAGCCTCCACTCGCGTGACTCTAAACTCCCCAGCTATTGCGCCGCCAATCACTAATTCAGTGTGTCCGAACATGATCTGAATCCTATATTTGACCTGACCTAACGGATATTGAGAGCACGCCCCTTGCGGATACCAAGAAGATGTCGACGAAGACGCTTGGAACCCAACAAGGAGCGGCCCTCATGAAGCGGACGACGAAGTATGTGGGGTTGTACCCCGTTTTCACGGACGGTTGAGTTAAGGTACTGAGCTCCCGGTCGAGGGAGTCAAGTCTACGCTGGATCCTGGGGTTGTGGAAGCGCTCGATGTAGTCGAAGACGTCGGACCGGGCGTCGGCCACGGTCAGGTACCGACGTCGGTTGACCCGCTCGCGCTTAAGCATGCCGAAAAAGCCCTCGGCCGGGGCGTTGTCCCCGCAGTGGCCGACGTCGCTCATGCTCAGGGTGATGTGGTGGTCCTTCAGGAACTGCTGGTACTCGTAGGACGTGAACTGAGTACCGCGGTCCGAGTGCAGGATGACCGGCTGGCGGTTCGGTCGCTGCCAGCAGGCCATGAGGACCGCTCTCAGGACCAGTTGGCGATCCTGCGTGGTCGACATCGACCAGCCGACTACCTTGCCCCTGTACAGGTCGACCACGACGCAGAGGTAGAGCCATCCCCCGGCCGTGTGGATGTAGGTGATGTCGGTTACCCACTTGGTGTTCGGCTCGGTGGCGGTGAAGTCCCGCTCGAGGTGGTTGCGGACGTACGCCGGCCGGGTGCCGCTGCGCTTACGGCGCCACTGTCGACGCTGGGGGATGCCGTACAGTCCGTTCCGGGCCATGAGCCGGGCGATGCGGTTGCGGCTGGCGGTCTCGCCCTCGTGGGTCAGGACCTCGTGCATCCGGGGCATGCCCATCACGCTATCGCTTGCCGTGTGGTGTTCACGGATGCGTCTGAGCAGGCGACGGTTGTCCCTCTCCCTCGTGCTCATGGGCCTCCTGACCCAACCGTAGAACCCGCTCCTCGACACCTTCAGGCACCGGCACATCAGTTGAACAGGGTAGACGCCGCGACAGCGCTGAATCGACTGATACTTCACTTCGATTCTCTGGCGAAGAACGCTGCCGCATCGCGCAAAAAATCCCGCTCCCGCTTCACCTTGGCCAACTCTCGCTTCAGGGCCAGGAGCTCTTGGTCTCGCGCCACCCCCGACCCCGGAAAGGCCTTCTTACCCTCGCCCTCGAACTTGCGTCGCCACCTGAACAGCAGATTCGCTCCGACGCCGATATCGCGTGCCACCTCGCTCACGCTCGCGCCCGGCTGACGGATCAACCCGACCGCCTCACGTTTAAACTCCTCGCTGTACTTCCTTCGCTTTGCCATGACACTCCTCCTGGCCCAAGATGGGCCTTCTCTGAAGTGTCCGCTCTAGCGGGGTAGAACCCATTCAAAGGACAATCCACAGGGGAAGGGATCATGGCTGCCTTTAGGGTGAGTTTCAAGGAGGACCGCGAGGACACGGTCGTAGAGGCTGACGACATAGAAATTAAGGATGGCATCCTCGTTCTCCAGAGGGACCGTGACGACGGCTCACAGATGAATCGAACCGTGTTCATGGCTCCATGGGACATCGTGGCCGAGGTCCGCGATCTGGGTGATGATTAGCAATACCGTTCGACCCCACAGCGCCTGCGGCGGTCTACCCCCCGCTCCGGAAGCATTGAAACCATCACCTTGGTTCCTCAGAATGCCTCAGCTCCAGGGACCGCCAATGGCTTCAGGTCTCACATAGCAAGTGGTACCGCAGGAGGGGGTACGTCAGCGGCCGGCCCGTTGCTCACGTTAGAGCCTCTAGCCCCTCAGCGATAGCGTACTTGAGGGCCGTGCTGGAATTAGGCGTCATAGGATGTGAGTGCGGTCACCACTAAGCCCTAGTGCGATGCACCCCATCTGAGCTCAGGCCGCGGGCAGGCTCTCCACGAGGCGGATCATTCGTTCGAGCTGATCCCGTTGCGGAACGCGCCCACGTCCCGCGCCGAGGTTGTCAACCATGTGCTCGGGGTCGCTCGTCCCCGGACAGGCTGCAGTCACCGCCGGGTGCGCGATCACGAACTTGAGCATGAGCTGGGCCCAGGTGTGCGCGTCGAACTCGGCCGCCCAATCCGGGACCGGGCGACCGCCGATCCGCGCCCACATCCTGCCCCGGCCGAATGGCAAGTAGACCAACACGCCGATCTCGCGCTCGAGAGCGAGGGGGAAGATGACCTCTTCGGGCGTTCGGTTGTCGACCGCGTAATCGATGCCGATGAAGTCGATCGGTTCACTCCGCATGACGTCGACGAGCGCAGAATACTGGCCCTCGAAGGTGGTCGTGATGCCGATGTAGCGGATGTACCCCTCTGCCTTCAGCTCCTTCAGGAGGGCGAGCTGCGTCGGCGGATCGCCCATGTTGTGGACCTGGAAGAGGTCGATCTGCGGGAGGCGGAGTCGAAGGAAGGAGCGTCGGATCTGGTAGCGCGCCGCTGCCGGGTCGGCCGAGCCGCTGCCGCCGCCACTCAAGCGGGCAGCGTTCACCTTGGTTGCCCACCAGATGCGGTCGGCGATTCCGAGATCCTGCGCCACCTGACCTGAAACCTGCTCGCTGGCACCGTAGAGGTAGGCCGTGTCGAACACGGTGCCGCCCCCGTCGACGAGCGCCTGGAGGACCGCGCCGATCTTGTCGTACTCCTCGGTGCGGGACTCTCTGAGGGCCATCTCCGAGAAGGTGTTCGCGCTGCCCAGGCCGACAACGGGGAGCAGCTCACCAGTCTTGGGAATCGCGCGCTGGATGAGTGGCTGACTCTGGAGCCCCTGGAGCGCCTCCAGAACCCTAGAATTCAGGCCGAGCGTGGCACCCGCGCCGGCGGCAATACGGAGCCAACCACGTCTCGATACCATGGTCCAGCCTCGAAGGGTTGGGGTCGGCCTACGCTCCTAAGATAACTGACCTGACCCCCTGAAACGAGACCAGGTGCAATGTTAGGATCGACCTGGTCTGAAGCTTTTCAACGAGGAGGTCAGGATGGGAAGGAAGCGACACACTCCGGAGCAGATCATCACTGCACTGCGGGAGGCAGAGGTCGGTCTGGCCCGCGGCAAATCCGTGAAGCTGATCAGCCGGGAGCTCGGCATCACCGAGCAGACGTACTACCGGTGGAGGCGGGAGTACGGCGGGATGAAGGTGAGCCAGGCACGGCGCCTGAAGGAGCTCGAGCGCGAGAACGGGCGCCTGAAGCGAGCAGTGGCGGACTTGACACTGGACAAGCTGATCCTGGAGGAAGCGGCCAAGGGAAACTTCTGAGCCCCGAGCGCCGACGACGTTGTGTGGTGCGTGTACGACAGCAGCTCGGGGCGTCGGAGAGGAGAGCGTGCCGGGTGCTGGGCCAGTCACGGTCGACGCAGCATCGTCGGCGGAAGGTGCGGGCCGACGAGGCGGCGCTTCGCTCCGACGTGGTGCGGTTAGCGAGTCGATTCGGCCGCTACGGCTACCGACGCGTCACGGACATGCTCCGCATCGAGTGAGGTGCCCCCAGTTGCGGTACCACTTCCTATGTTAGACCCCGAGCCATCGGTGGTCCCTGGAGTTGGGGCATCCTGAGGAACCAGGGCGATGGTTTTATCGTCTCTGGGGCGGGGGGTAGTCCGCCGTGGGCACGATGGGGTCGGACGGTATTGTACAGCCGCCTCCACTGCTCGACGAGTACCGTTGCCTCGGGCAGTGTGTAGAAGATCTCTCCGTTCAAGAACTCGTCTCTCAGTTTGCCGTTGAAGCTCTCGTTGTAGCCGTTCTCCCACGGACTGCCCGGCGCGATGTAGAGGGTCTGGACCCGCAGCCTGGCCAGCCATCTCCGCACCAGTTTCGCCGTGAACTCTGGCCCGTTGTCCGAGCGCAGATGCTCGGGCGGACCGTGCCGAGCGAAGAGATCGGTGAGCACCTCGAGAACGTCGTGAGCTCGAGTCTTTCGACCGACCTTGATCGCCAGACACTGCCGCGTGTACTCGTCGAGCACGGTCAGAAGCTTCAGCGCACGGCCGTCATGGGTCCTCGTGCTTACGAAGTCGTAGGACCACACGTGATTCTTGTGCAGTGGCCTGAGCCGGATGCACGAGCCATCGTTGAGCCACAACCGACCCCGTTTCGGTTGCCGTCTGGGCACTTTCAGCCCCTCCTGCCTCCAGATACGCTCCACACGCTTGTGGTTCACCTCCCAGCCCTCGATACGCAGCAGGTTCGTGATCTGGCGATACCCGTACCTGCCGAACCGGCTCGCCAACCGTATCACGTCCGTGCGTAGCGCCTCCTCGTCGCCAGGTAGCTTCTTCACCCGGCGCTGCGTCGAGCGCGGCTGACCCAGTACGTGACACGCGTGACGTTCACTCGCCCCGAGTCGCTGACGTACATGCATCACGCACCTGCGTCGGCGCTCGGGGCTCAGAAGTTTCCCTTGGTCGCTTCCTCCAGGATCAGCTTGTCCACCGTCAGGTTCGCCACCGCTCGCTTTAGCCGTGCGTTCTCCTTCTCCAGCTCCTTGAAGCGTCGAGCTTGATCCACCTTCATCCCCCCGAACTCCTGCCTCCACCGGTAGTACGTCTGCTCGCTGATCCCCAACTCCCGGCTCACCATCGCCACCGTTTTGCCGTTCGCCAGACCCACCTCCGCCTCTCTCAATGCCGTGATGATCTGCTCCGGCGTGTGTCGTCTCCTACTCATTCTGACCTCCTCCCTGATAGCTGCGACCAAAGCCGCATCCTAACATCAACTTTGGTCTCGTTTCAGGGGGTCACGTCAGGGTGGCGACGGGCGTGATCGTTCGCGAATCGGAGCTGCCCAAGGCGTGGCTGGCGCGGTTCGGGCGGACGGCGTCGGACCACGCGGCGCAGGCGATCGCGAGGCGGCTCGAAGCCGGGCAGCGGGAGACACAGGTGACGGTGGCGGGCCGGCGTGTGGACGGCCTGTCGGTGGACGGCCTGCTGTTGGGGGTGCTGCCGTCGGGCGGATGGAGGCCGGCTTCGGCTGTTGAGGACATGGCGACCAGGCTGGCGGCGCCCGCTCTGGCGGCTTCGGGCGCGCCGTTCGGCGGCGTGGACGCGGATCCCGGCACCCCTGGCCTGCGTGCCGGCACGTGGGGTGGGGCTCCGGGCGCGTTGGACCGGGAGCCTTTCGCAGATGCCGGGCAGACGCTGCGCCGTGCCGTTCTACCCGACTTCGGGTACCGGCTGCCGGGCGCGGAGGAAGCGCTCATGGGCACCTCGTTCTACGTCGAGCGCGGAGCGCAGCAGGACGTGGGCGGCGGCACGTGGGCGGCGTGGGGCGACGTGGCGGCGACGCGCTTCGAGGGGGACGCGGGAGGACTCGCGCTCAACGGCGACGTGGTGACGGGCACGGCGGGGCTGGACCGGCAGTGGAGGGCGGTGCTCGTCGGTCAAGTCCCGAGTTGTGTGTAAAAGTGAGAGGAAGCTCCTCGATGCTTCTGTTAGGCTGCCTTGGCGACCTCCTTCGGTTCGAGAAGCGTGAGATCCAGGTAGCGACGTTCGCTCCAGGCCGCAGTAGTCCTTAGAGCAACCGCAGTGATGAGGCGGAGCGCGCTGGCTCGGTCGGGGAAGGCGCCGGCGCTCCGGATCCGACGCTTGATCTCGGTGTGCAGGCGCTCGAGGCTGTTCGTGGTGCGCAGTCGGGCCCAGTGGGGCTCGGGGAACGCGTAGAACTGGGTGGCGGCCGTGAAGCCCCGCTCAAGCACGTTGACTGCCTCGGGGAGCTCCTTGTGCCAGCGCGCCGTGATCTCGGCCAGGCGCTTCTTCGACTCAGCGAGCCCGGGGGCCCGGAAGACGGCGGCAACCTCGCGCGCCACACGCTTGCGCAGGCGATGCGGGACCTTGGCCAGCACGTTGCGTTGCAGGTGGACAGTACAGCGCTGGCGGCGTACCTCGGGCAGGAAGCGGCGCACCGCGGCTGCCAGGCCCGCGTGCTCATCCGCGATCACGAGCTGGATGCCGCTGAGACCACGCTCCAGGAGTTGCTCGAGGAGCTCCGACCAGCTGTTCTCCGATTCCTCAGGGCCCAGCGTGATGCCCAGGAGCCGGCGGTGGCCGTCCGGGCCCACGGCGTAGGCCACGAGCGCGCTCACGTTCTCGACCTTTCGGGCCCAGCGGGCATCGAGGAACGTCGCGTCCAGGTACAGGTAGGGGTGGGCCCCCTCGATGGGTGCACTCCGCAGCGTTTGCACGCCCTCGTCGAGCCGCTTCGCGACCCGGCTCACCGTCGAGCGTCCCACGCGCTCACCCATGAGTGCCTCGGTCACGTCGCCCATCTTGCGCTGCGACACGCCGCTCACGTAGGCCTCCACCATCATCGCATCGACTTCTTCACTCCTGCGCTGGTAGCGACCCATCACGTCGGCGGGCGAGCCGCCTTCCCGGCTGCGCGGGACCGTCACGTCGATCTGACCCAGGCTCGTAAGCAGGCGCCTCAGATACGTCCCGTTCCTGTGGCCCTTCCGGCTGCCGACCCGCTCGAATCGTCGCGCTCCGACCATCGCCTTCAACTCCTCCTCCAACACCATCTCGAGCGTTAGCCGGATCGCGCCCTGAAACAGCGACTTCAAATCCTGACGCAGCTCGTCTTGCGTGGCCCGCTCAACTTCGACCATCTTTTCCATGAGGAAGCTCCTTGTTCCGGTTCCGACCTGCTCACGCAGGCCGGACTCCCGGGTTCATGTGATGATGAACAATTCACAAGGAGCTTCCTCTTTCTTTTCCGGGCTGTCCACCCTCCTCGGACGCCCTCACCCCCTTTTACACAATCTTAGTGACACTACCGTGCTCGTCGGGCTCGCGCTCTCGAGAAGCAGCGGTGAGGGAGGGTATGGCACGGGTGCGGGGACGATCGCGAGCACGCTCACGAGTGTGCATCCGTACGTGCAAGTCCGGCTTGGGGAGCGCGCGCAGGTGTGGGGCGCGGCGGGCTGGGGCCGTGGCGGACTCGAGATCACGCCGGAGAGCGGGGCCGCGCTCGAGGCGGACCTGAGGAACTCGATGGCGGCGGCGGGTGCCCGGGCGGTGCTCATGGGTGCCGGTGGGCTCGAGATCGCGCTGCGTTCCGACTTCCTCTGGACGGAGACGTCCTCGGACGGGACCGCCGCGCTGGCGGAGGCGGTGGGCACGGCGAGCCGCGGGCGGCTGATGCTCGAGGGCGCGGGCCAGATCCAAGGGCTCGGAGGCGTCGTGCGTCCCAAGGTCGAGGGCGGTGTGCGCTACGACGGCGGGGACGCGGAGACCGGACGAGGGTTCGAGGTGGGTGGTGGACTCGACTGGGCCCGCGGATCGCTCACGCTCCAGGTCAACGGGAGGATGCTCGTCGCCCACGCTGACGAGTCCTACGAGGAGTGGGGCTACAGCGGCTCGCTCGTCTACGAGCCGGGCGCCGATGGCCTGGGTCTCCAGATGCGGGTCGGATCGAGCGCCGGGTCGGCGGCGAGCGGCATCCGGAACCTGTGGGCGCTGGAGAACGCCAGCGGCCTCGTGCGCGGGGGCGCCGTGCCCTTCGCGCAACGCTTCGACGCAGAGGTCGGCTACGGGCTCGGGCGCGGAACGCTCTGGTATCCCTACTTCGTCGCCGACGATTCCGGCCGGACGAGGTACGGCCTGAAGCTCAGCTCGGGCCGGACGATCGGGGTCGGCCTCGAGTTCGGGCGAAGGGAGAGTGTGGACCTTGGGCCCCAGGACGCGATGCTCCTCCGGGGGGAGCTCAGGTTCTAGCGGCCGGCGCTCTCCGAAGTGAACGCGCTCGAGACCCGGGCGGCCGCGCTCGCAGCCTTCCGGGACGGCGACTCCGGGAACACCGCTCTCGAGGGATGCGTCCGTGCCGGCGTCTGCCGCATGGCGGGGTTCGTGCGCGTGGCCCCCGCCCCGGCGCTCGTGGCCGGCGGCGGGCTCGCCTTCGCCGAGTCTGCCCTCGACCACGCCGAGCTCAAGGTCCCGAATGCCACACTGGCGCCCGGGAGAATCCCTAGACAGCGACATCATCCCGGGCTGCAGTCGCAGCATTCGGTAACCACCGCCGCAACACCGCCATCAGCTTCACGGACGACGACGTCACCGAGGGCCACCGAGGTGACGCTCGCGGTCGCGTCCGGAACAGAATCCCGCATCGGTTCGCCTGCTGCCGCGATGGCCGTCCGGCATCTGGAACGCGGCATCCTCCACTCGTGCGGTCCAACACTCCCGGTGCGTCAGCTCTGTCCTGGCCGCTCCCCGAGGCTGGCGGTGGCCTACCAGGTCGCGGTGTTCATCGAGGCCTGCAGCCGGGCCCAAGTGGCCCCTGTTCCCTCCCCCGGGGCAACGCGCCCCGGAATTCTTCCCCGAACAGAACGGAGGCAGACCGATGACCAGAGCAATGGAACAGGGCATGGACGCGCCCGCGCGCGTCCTGCGGTTACCTCGAGTGCAGGCCCGCACGGGGCTGGCGCGGAGCACGATCTATGTGCGGGTGGCCGACGGGAGCTTTCCCCAACCGATCCGGCTAGGCGCCCGCGCCGTCGGCTGGATCGAGTCCGAAGTGGATGCGTGGATCCGAGAACAGATCACCGCGAGCCGTGGCAACGCGAAGTGATCTGAAACAATAACCATCTATAATAGTCCGCAATGAGAGAGAACAGGGGCCATCGACAAACTGCCCTCCCGCAAGGTTCGCTCCTTCGCCTCCTCCGGGAACCTCCGCTACGGTCCACTGGATTCCCGTTCAGAAAGAGGGATGGAATGAGCGGACGGTAGTACAGGTATGACTCGTATATATTGTAACAACAATGACTTATAAAAAATAAGACACAGCCGACCCAGCGCTGGGCGAGGAAAGTGGCGAGTGACGAGGGGGCGCTCCGAGGTGATATCGTGCGACTCGCGAGTCGATTCGGCCGCTACGGCTACCGACGCGTCACGGACATGCTCCGCATCGAGGGCTGGGGGGTGAAGCACAAGCGGGTGGAGCGGATCTGGAGGCAGGAGGGGCTGAAGGTCCCGCAGCGGCAGCCGAAGCGAGGTCGGCTGTGGCTCAACGACGGATCGTGCATCCGGCTGAGGCCGCTGTATCGGGGCCACGTCTGGTCATACGACTTCGTGGCCTCGAGGACGCACGACGGGCGTGCGCTGAAGCTGCTGACAGTGCTGGACGAGCACACGAGGGAGTGCCTGGCGATCGTGGTGGCTCGCAAGATCCGAGCCCACGACGTGCTCGAGGTGCTGGCCGATCTGTTCGTCCGACACGGGCCTCCCGAGTATCTGAGGTCGGACAACGGACCGGAGTTCACCGCGAAGCTCGTGCGGCGGTGGTTGGGGCGCGTGGGCGTCGAGACGCTCTTTATCGAGCCGGGCAGCCCGTGGGAGAACGGCTACAACGAGAGCTTCAACGGCAAGCTCAGGGACGAGCTGTTGAACGGGGAGATCTTCTACTCGTTGGCGCAGGCGGCCGTGCTGGTCGAGCAATGGAGGCGCGAGTACAATACCGTCCGACCCCACAGCGCCTGCGGCGGCTTTCCCCCGGCCCCTGAGGCGATTAAGCCGTCGCCCTGGTTCCTGAGGATGCCCGTCCTTCACGGCCCTCCACAGGTGCTGGGACTAACATAGGATGTGGTACCACTCTTGGGGGCAGGTCAGGGCTTCAAGACGGCTTTTGTGCCGCGGCCGCTCGAGTACGGGCCGGGCCGCGAGATCGATACGACGCCGGATCCGGCGTTCGACGTCAACGCGACGGACTTTTTGGACCTGGCGGCACAGCTGTAGGCGCACTCCGCGGGTCGCCCCCACTCCCTCGTGAATGTGTACTAATCAGTCTCCGAGTAGTATCGTGGTATGTAAGAACAACCCCACCCGGCCAATTCTGCCTTGTTGGCGCCCGAGTTTAGGGGAACACCCTTTGCTTTGGAGGCTCGACATGGAGAAGGCTTCTTTTCTCGTGACAGATGGCATTCCCGGCTTTGCCGCTAAAGGCGAAACCATCAAAGTGTCCGACGACGGGATACTCATCGCTCGCTGGCTTCCGATTTCGATGTATCCCAAGCTCATGGAGAGTCGCGATTCTCTAGGGCCCCCTTCTGGCAATCAGTATTTTCTGTCAAATCGTGTGGCGCGTCGTCCTCGGGGATCGTGGTAACGAGCCGACGTAGCTCCTCTAAAAACCCCACCCGGCCAATTCTGACCCGCCTCTTGGCGTCCGAGTTTAGGGGAACACCCTTTGCTTCGGAGGATTGAGATGAAGAAAGCTTCTTTTCTCGTAACGGACGGCATTCCCGGCATTGCCGCGAAAGGCGAAATCGTCAAAGTGTCCGACGACGGGATACTCGTCGCTCGCTGGCTGCCGATGTCGAAGTATCCCAAGCTCATGGCGAATCGCGATTCTCTTCGCCCCCCTTCGAAAGGTCAACATTCTCCGCCAACTCGTTCGCCGCGTCGTCCTCGGGTATCGTGGTAACGAGCTTGCGGACCCGTTGCTTCGGAGGCCTGAGATGAAGAAGGCTTCTTTTCTCGTAACAGATGGCATTTCCGGCGTCGCCGCGGAAGGCGAAATCATCAAAGTGTCCGAGGACGGGATAGTCATCGGTCGCTGGCTGTCGATTTCTAAGTATCCCAAGCTCATGGCGAGTCGCGATTCTCTTTGCTCCGCTTCCAGCTCCGGGGTCTGGATCAGCAAGCGGATAACGCCCCTTAAGCTGCTACGGCGCCCCAGCCTACGGCGCAGATACTGAATAGATACTGAAAAGACCCGAGGATCGGTGCGATCGGCTCCCGACAGTGGCGGGGCCACGCTAGATTGACTATGATGATATCATGAATTATGTTCATGAAAGAGACAGCCGCCCAGCCAAACGCGTGCGCGAGCCCGTCCAGGTCTACTTGGACGCCCCCGAGCAGGAGCGGCTCGAGCGGTTGACCGAGGAGATGGACACCACCAAGTCCGACATTCTGCGCCGTGGTCTGGAGGCGTTGGAGCGGGAGCTGTTCGATCCGGAGCGCCACCCGGCCCTCCAAATCATCGGAATCGCTGGAGCGGAGCAGGAACCGGAGTGTGACTTCGACGTAGCCCGGGAGCACGACCGATACCTCGCCGGCCTCGAAGACCGTCGGCTCTCGGACGAGGGATCTGGTGGCGGCTGAGTTGTTTGTGGATACCAGCGCCTGGTATCCGATCGCAGTCTCGAATCATCCCGACCACGAGTGCCTTGCAGACGCACTGACGGTGGCGGTCCATGGTGGCCGGCGGGTTGTGACGACCAACTTGATTGTGGCCGAGACGTACGCGCTGTTGTTGTCCCGCACGCGGCGGCAGGCGGCTCTGGGCTTTCTCCGCGCGGTACGACGATCACCGAACGAAGTGGTCAGCGCGACGCCCGATCTAGAGGACCGCGCGATCACGCATTGGCTCGAGCGCTACGAAGATCAGGACTTCTCTCTTGCCGATGCTGTGAGCTTCGAGGTGATGACTGGGCGGGGCATCCTCGAGGTGCTGAGACCATCACTTCTCATCGCGCTGGACCATCACTTCTCAGCGGCGGGATTTGTGATGGTTCCGGGCGGCTAGAACTTCACTGAGATCGTAAGCTCAAGAGTCTCGTTCACTCTCCGGCTGGGCTCCCCCCCCGGTGCTTCTCGATGAAGTCCCCGGTTTCCGTCGGAAGTAGCAGGCTGTCGGAGATCGCCGCGATCTCCTCCGCCGCCTCCCAGGCCCGCTCCAAACGCCAGAGCTCACCCTCGAGTGCACGTCGCTCTTGCTCTTCGTGGAGTGCCATCTCCAGCGCGAGCTTGGTAGGGGCCGGCATCTTGTCGATGTATCCTGGGACCCCCTTCTTGCCCCGGAAGCGATCGCCGGTGACAAGATCCGCGAGGAAGTCGTCCGGATGCCCATGGTGCTCGATCTCGCTCACCGCGGACTGCACCGTGCGCTTCTTGCCACCCATCCGGTTCATCCTCGGGGTGATCTGGCTGGCGAAGTGCTCGGCCTCGGCACCCCTCGAACCACTCTTGTTTGTCACCCTTTAGAATCGAAAGCCGAAAGCCGTGCTCGTGGTCGGTGGGCCGCAGGCGGGTGGAGGGTAGATCGGGCTTCTTGAGCTTGATAACCCGCCCGTCGTCGGTGCGGAGCTCGGCCTGCGTGCGTGAATTGGCCCAGCCCTCCCAGATCTGCCACACCCAGTATCCGCCAATCCCCGATCCACCGGTCACCGCGGCCCCCACGACATTGAGCCCGGCGAACGCCACCAGGCCCCCCGCGCCGTAGATTATCGCCCGCTTGCGGCGCCGGCCGAACTGGTCTCCGTAGCGCCAAGCCGCAAACTCCGGCCTCATTGGCTGGCCGATCCGCACCAGCTCGAGACCCTCCGGGTGTTTTGCCAGGCCCACGTTTTCGGTCGACACCCGAACCCGCGTGTCCCCGAAGAGCCGCTCGCACATCTCTACCGCCTCCCAGCGCTCCTCGAGTGGCGAGAGATTCCAGCGCTCGCACTTCCGACACACGACCCAGAGGCGGCCCCGTTCCGAGTCGAACGCTAAACGCCTGCCAACCGGGAAGTGCTCGATCACCTCGTTAGAGCCGAGCGGACGGTTACAGAACATGCAGGTGGTGAACATCCGGCGTCCGAAACAGGGAGGGGGAGGCGTCGACTCTCCTACTACCGGTGGGCGGAGCCGTGTGTTTCGCTCCGCGCCAGCCACCAAGTGTCGACTACGAACGAGTAGACGAGGAGGAGCAGGGCCAAGGCCGCGAGCGCGGTGGCGGGCGCCGGCCGGGTCACTGGGGCCAGGCAGATCACCAGCACGATCCCCTGCACCGCGCAAACCACCTTCCCCCGCCGGCTGGGCGGCAGCGCCCCTCGGAGCCACGGCCACAGCAACCCCCCGAGCACGAAGAAGTACCGCAGCCCACCGACGAGCAGGACCCAGGATCCCACCTTCCCGCTCCGCCAGAGCAACCCAGACAGCACCAGGAGCAGAAATGCGTCCAACTCCATGTCGAAGCGGGCCCCGAAAGCGCTCTCCGTGCCGGTCCGCCGCGCGAGCGGACCGTCGAGCCCGTCCAGCACCAGCGCGATAGTGGACAGACCCACGATCCACCAGTAGCCCTCCCCCGTGAACACGCCGGGCAAAAGAGCCAGCGCCGCAAGAGGCAGCACGAGGGTGGCGCGGGCCAGCGTCAGCCGGTTGGCGGGCCCGAGGCCAGGGCCGGGGTGGGAGGATGGCAGCTTCGCGAGCAGTAGCGCGCCCAGCGCGGCGTACGGTGCGACGGCGAGAAGCACGAGGCTGGTCGGAAGAGCGAGTATCCAGCAAGTTGCGAAGGACACGGCCAGGAGGGGTAGGAGCCCCAGCCCCACATCGCCCAACGGCGATGAGGGTCCCTCCCTGAAAGTGGGAGGCGGACGTGTCCGTGTGCGCTGACTCATGCGACCGACATTAGCTAACTTGGGAGGAAATAGAACGCCCGTGCCGAGAACCGCTCGCCAGTTCTGGATTCGCACTCCGGGCCACGCAGAGATCGTCACGTCCCCGCTCGGTCCCCGGGAGCCGGACCATGTGCTCGTGCGCGCCCTCTACTCCGGCATTAGCCGAGGAACGGAATCGCTGGTCTTTCGCGGCGAGGTGCCGCCGTCCCAGCACCAGGTGATGCGTTCGCCGTTCCAGGAGGGCGACTTCCCCGGACCCGTCAAGTATGGGTACAGCAGCGTAGGCGAGGTTCTGGAGGCGCCGGCCCGGCCCGAGACCGCGCTCGTCGGGCGGCACGTCTTCTGCCTCCACCCCCACCAGGACCTCTACATGGTGCCGGCTCGGGCCGTGCGCGTCCTGCCGGACGGCCTGCCCCCCGACCGCGCCGTCCTCGGCGCGAACATGGAAACCGCCCTCAATGCGGTGTGGGACGCGCGACCCTCGGCTGGCGACCGGATCGTCGTGATCGGGGGAGGGGTCGTGGGGCTCCTCGTCGCGTGGCTGTGCCGGCAGATACCCGCAACTCGCGTGAGCCTGGTGGACATCGACCCGTCTCGAGAGGGCGTGGCCCAGGGTCTGGGGCTGGAATTCGCCGATAGCGCGCCGGCCGGGGTGGATGCCGATTTCGTCTTCCACGCGAGCGGAAGCCCGCAGGGGCTAGAAGCAGCGCTCTCGGTGGCGGGCGTCGAGGCCACGGTGGTCGAGCTGAGCTGGTACGGCACCCGGTCCGTTCCGCTCCCTCTGGGAGAGGCCTTCCACTCCCGCCGGCTCACCCTCCGGAGCAGCCAGGTAGGCCGCATCCCCGCGGACCGGGCTCCGCGCTGGGATCACTCCCGCCGGCTCGGCGTCGCGCTCGACCTGCTCGGCGACGAGCGGCTCGACCTCCTTATCTCGGGAGAGAGCGACTTCGAGACGCTGCCGGAGGTGATGGTCGGCCTCGCCGAGGACGGGCAGGGAGTCTTGTGTCACCGCATCCGCTACGCTCAACCCTGACCACGGCCTGGAGCCAGGACCATTGTACAGCCTGAACGTTCGCGATCACTTCATGATCGCCCACAGCTTCCGGGGCGAGGTCTTCGGACCGGCCCAGAGGCTCCACGGAGCCACCTACGTGGTCGATGCGACCTTCCGGCGCGAGGAGCTGGACGCCGACGGCCTGGTCGTCGACATCGGGCTCGCCAGCACGACCCTGAAGGCGGTTCTCGGGGAGCTCGACTTCCGGAACCTGGACGAAGAGGCCGCGTTCACGGGGAAGAACACGACGACCGAGTTCCTGGCGCGCACCATCTTCGACCGGCTCCTGGTAGCGATCCGGGGCGGCCGCCTCGGAGACGGAGCGCGAGGCCTCCAGCGACTGAGCGTGACGCTTCACGAGTCGCACGTGGCCTGGGCGTCCTTCGAAGGGTCGGTTTGAGCGCGCGGGAGCTCCATCTGATCGCCCCGGGGCCGCTCGACCAGCGGACCGGTGGCTACCTCTACGACGCGCGCATCGTTGAGGGCCTGAGGGCGTTGGGCTGGACGGTGATCGCCCATGGGCTCGAGGGCAGATTCCCCGAGGGGGACCCGTGCGCGGAGTCCAGCCTCGCCCGCACGCTCGAGGGGATCGCCGAAGGCGCCTCGGTGGTCCTGGACGGTCTCGCCATGAGCCCCCTTCCCGAGCCTCTCCGGGCGCACCGAAACCGCCTGCGGTTGACCGCCCTCATTCACCTTCCCCTTGCCGACGAGACGGGGTTGGAGGCGGCCGAGCGCGCACGCCTCGCCCGGTTGGAGAGCGAGTCTCTGGCGCAGTGCGCCGGGGCCATCGTGACGAGCACATTCACCGCGCGACGGCTCGAGGCGTACGGCGTCACGGCCTCGTGCGTCCGCGTGGTACTGCCCGGGACAGACCCGGCGCCGGCCGCGGTGGGCCCCGGGCCCGGCGAGCCTCCCCGCCTGCTGTGCGTGGGCTCGGTGAGCCCCGGAAAGGGGCAGGACGTGCTGGTTCGCGCCCTCGCCCGCATCCGCGCCCTCCCCTGGAGCTGCCTGTGCGCGGGGAGCCTGACGCGCACACCCGAATTCGCGGACTCGGTGATGGAGGTGGCGCGAACTCTGGGTCTGGAGGACCGGATCGACTTCCCCGGCGAGCTCGGCGCCCCGGAGCTCGACACGCACTATCACTCCGCTTCGCTTTTCGTGCTTGCGACCCACTTCGAGGGCTACGGCATGGCGCTGGCGGAGGCCCTCGCCCGGGGGCTCCCGGTCTTGAGCACGCGCGCCGGAGCGGTTCCGGACACCGTGCCAAGCGAGGCCGGCGTGCTCGTGCCCCCCGGGGACGAGCGGGCCCTGGCGGGAGCGCTGCATGAGCTCCTTTCGGGTCCGGAGGGAGCCGAAAGGCGGGCCGGGCTCGCGGAGGGATCGCTCCGCCACGGCCGGTCCCTCCCCACCTGGGGCGACGCGGCGCTAGCCTTCGAGCGGGCCGTTCGGGAGCTCTCTCCAGGTGGGTGAGGAGACCTCCGCCCTCGACTGGCTGGCCCTGCGCGAGCCGGTGGATCACCGCTCCCGCGCCGCCGATCTCGTGGCCCCCCTCGCCGAGTGGTGGGGGTCCCGTCCGAGCCAGCGAGTGCTCGATCTGGGCAGTGGCACCGGATCCAACCTCCGGTACCTCGCGCCCCGGCTGCCGGGCGGGCAAGAGTGGACGTTGGTGGACAGGGACGCCGCTGCGCTCGACCGGGCGAGGGGCGTGGCCGTCGGCGTCGTCGGGGTGGCTCGCGTGGAGCACGTCCTCGGCGAGCTGGACCGGGAAGGGTTGGAGCTCGTCGCCGGAGCCGACCTCGTGACGGCCTCCGCGTTGCTGGACCTGGTGACCCAGGAGTGGCTGGAGCGGCTCGCCGCGACGTGCCGGGCGGCCGGGAACGCGGTTCTGCTTACGCTCACCTGGGACGGCACGATGACCTGGGGTGGTGACCCCGACCCCGACGACGCGCTTGTCGCCGAGGCGCTGCGCAGCCATCAGCTCCGGGACAAAGGGATGGGGCCGGCGCTCGGACCGGCGGCCGGACCGGCGGAGGAGCGCGCCTTTCGCTCGGCCGGATACGACACCTGGCTCCGGCCGAGCCCCTGGCGCCTGGGTGCCGACGACGCTTCGCTGGCCCGCGCGTTGATCGACGGGTGCGTGGCCGCCGCGGCCGAGCAGCGCCCCGCGGACGCGTCGCTCATCCGGGGTTGGGCCGAGCGCCGCCACGCAACGGTCGACACGCGGTTCGGGCTCGAGGTGGGACACACGGACCTGCTGGCCCTCCCTGCGAGGCCAGGCGCTCCGTGATCTCCGGTCTCCTGCTCCTCACCTTCCGGTTACGGGATCCTGGTGCTGCTCTCGAGTCTTCCGGGAGCGCTCGTCCTGCTCAGCTCAGGTCGAGATCGAAGAGGAGGTCGTCTCCCAAGGGTACGTGACGGCACCGAGGCCGCAGCGACTGGCCCGGGGCCTCAATCGGCGGCAGGGTGATCCCCGGACGGCCCGAGCCCATCAAGATAGGCGCGACGGTCAGGTGGAGTCGGTCGAGCAGCCCGGCCTCGAGGAACCTCGACACCGTGACCCCTCCTCCCTCCACCAGCACCCGCCGAAGCCCTCGGTCACGGAGTGCTTCCAGCACGGCCCCCGGCTCGAAGCCCAGGGGGCCAGCGGCGGGAAGAGTGAGGACTTCCGGCCCATCCCCGGGTGTGCGGGCCGGGCCCGTAGGAGCCGGTGTGCGGCGCATCACGAGCGTCCAGGCAGCCCGGTCCGAGAAGATCCGACGGTCCTGGCCGAGGCGGCCGTCCGGATCGAGCACCACCCGGACCGGATTCTCCCCCTCCACCTCCCGCACCGTGAGCTGCGGATCGTCCTGCGCCACGGCTTCGGCCCCCAGGATCACGGCGTCGACCAGAGCACGAAGTCGATGGAGGCGGCGGATGTCCTCTGGTCCGGTGATGTAGTGGGACCTCCCGCTCACCGTCGCGATGCGGCCGTCAAGGCTCTGGCCGAGCTGTCCGATGACGAAATCGGGCCTGCGCGTGAGCGGCAGATAGAGGTCGAGCAGATCTCTAGCGGTCGGCGTGGGTGGAACCGACGCCTCCCAGGCCCCGGACTCGCCCAGCTCCAGCCAGAGCTCCGGCCGCGTGCGATGAGCTACGCGACGAGGCCCGGGCTCGAGGACCCCGCGCGGAACGGCGGCACGCACCAGCGCCCAGGCGGCGGCTTCGTCGAGGCGGGCGGCGACCTCAGCCAACCCGACCCGCCGCCTTCGCGGAGCCGCTCACGGGGCGTCCGTGTCAAGCCGGTCCAAGGGGAACGCCCGCGCGTCCTCGATTACCTCCGCCAGGACTGCCCCGTAGTGCGACACGAATCGCGCCCCCAGATCGGCGTCGGCCAGGGTCGCGTCCCCCACCGTTCCGTCAGGGTTTAGATCGCCGACAAGCCAAGAGAATGAGGCCGAACCCTGCGGAGCCACCCGGCGTAGTGTCTCCCCCAGCTCCTCGCCGAAGGAGCGGGCCCGAGCCGCTTCGGACATGCGCACCAGATCCGGCCGGAGATGCATCATCATGGCCGTCTCCACGGCCCCGCCGTGGATGCCGTGGCGCCACTCCCCCTCCGGGAGGTCCGCGTCTTCCGGCGGGGGAAAACGGAACCAGCTTGCTTGCACGACCAGCATTCCCAGCTCGTCGCGAAGCCGGAGACCGGCGGTCTCCAGCGCGTTCCGGTTCCCGCCGTGGCTGTTGCTCAGCACGAGCCGCCGCACTCCGATCTGCGCGAGGGCCTCGCCCGTCGCCTCGATCAGAGCGGAGAGCTGATCCGGCTCGAGAGAGAGCGTTCCTGGAAACCTCGCATGCTCTCGGCTGCAGCCGATCGCTTGCGGCGGCAGAGCCCAGGCGGGAAAGCCGTCCGGCAGCCGCCGGAACGCCTCCGAGAGCAAGCCGAGCCCGATCTCGAGATCAGTGGAGAGGGGCAGGTGGGGTCCGTGCTGCTCGATCGCGGCGACGAGCAGGACGACCACCGGATCGCTCAGCTCAATCGCATCTGCGTCCACCGTCGTCAGCGTCTGCCACCACCGGACCGCCCCGTCAGCCATGGTTCGAGGGCTCGGTCAGCCGGGCGTAGACGTCCCCCGAAGGAACACTCCCCCCGCCGCCCCTCAGCCAGGCGACCATCTCATCGGCCGCGAGCCACCGCTCCGACATGAAGCTCCTCTCCTCTCCTCTTACCGCGTTGAACTCGTACCCACCCAGCGCTTCGAGCCTCCGCACGCACGCCTCGGCGATGTCCAGAGCGCCTGTCAGGAACTCGACGGACAGCGCCGGGATACGGTGACTCAACCCCGCCAGCACCTCGGCTTCGTACCCCTCCACGTCGATCTTGCAGAAGCGAGGAAGGCCATACTCCTCGATCAGCGCGTCCAGGGTCGTAACCGGCACCGTAACCGAGTCGTCCCAGCGCACGCCGCGGAAGATGGGATTCCGTCGCCAGGCCTCCGACAGGGAGGATACGGTCGGCGTGCGGTGACTGAGGGCCAAGCGGGCGGTGCCGACCGCGCGCCCCACCGCCTCCGCCCGAACCGAGACGTCCCGGCCGCGCCCCACCAACAGGACGAGGCAGCGGCGCACGGCGGGCTGGGGCTCCAGGGCCACCACCCGCGCGCCCAGCTTCCGGAACGCCGCTGTGCGGTCGCCCAGGTGCGCCCCCACGTCGAAGGCCAGATCCCCCACCCCGACGAAGGGGCGGTATAGCCCCCGAAGGCCGCGCTGCCGGCCCGGCCGCCAGTAGATGATCAGCGAGCGGACCAGGCCGAGCCACTTCTCAACGCGGCACCACACCATCGAGCCCCTCCCCCGGGCTTTGTTTCGGGGGAGGTCCGGCGCTCCCGCCCCCCAGCGGAGGCCACATCCGCGACAGTGTCTCGTCCCGCAGCACCAGATGGTGCCGGAGCACCTCTGCCACGTGAACCGCCACCAGGGCCATCAGCAGGAAGGTCGAGAACCGGTGAACGAGGGACGCCCACGCAGCGACCTCGGGCATCAGAGGCAGCAGCGTCGGCAGTCCGAGCGCGTCCATCACCTCGATGGGGGAGCCACCCCCGACGACATGCACGTATCCGCTCCCCGCAACCACGACCAGGACCGCGTAGATGACCCAGTGCACCGTGGTCGCGATGCGTCGCTCCAGCTCCGGGATGGCCTCCGACATCGGCGGCACCGCGTGCGTCAGCCGCCACAGCACTCGGGCCAGCACGACCACGAGCAGTACGACGCCGAGCCCCTTGTGAAGGATGAAGAGCCGGTCGATCGACCCCTGCTCTAGAGCGGGCGCGATCATCGCGATCCCCGCCGGGATCTGCACCAGCACGAGTAGCACGACCAACCAGTGGAAGAGCCGTGCGCCGGCGCCGAAACTGTTCGTCACCTTCCCTCCTTGGTTAAAAGAGCGGCGGAGGTGGAGGTGCCGCCGCTGAAAGCCCGCACGAACCATTCTCGGAACTCGGCCATTCGGGGAGGCGAGCCTTCCGGGTCCGGGAAGGCGCCGGGGCGGAACCCCCACTCGAGAAAGGGCTCGAGAAGGGCGGGGTCGCGTGCGATCACATGCACCGGAACGTCGGGGCCGCTCGCCCCAGTCACCCAGGGAGCCGCCTGGTGGTCCCCGACCACGACCAGGAGGGTCCCATCGTCCAGGAACCGCTCGGCGAACTCCGCCATCGCTTGCAGCGAGTAGTCGAGCGAGCGAGCGTAGCCCTCGCGCAGAGCCTGGATGTCCCACCAGAGCTCCTCGGGCGGATACCCATCCTCTCGGTAGGGTTCGAAAATCGCTCCGTCCCCCACAGAGTCCCAGTCGATGAGGGGCAGGACGGGGGTCCAGGGCGCGTGGCTGCTCACCATCGCCGCCTCGACGAAGAGCGGGGTCGCTGCCTCCCGGACGATCTCCCCGAGGAACGACCACGTGAACTGGTCCGGCATGGTGACCCAGTAGAAGGGCGGGCCGGCGTAGGGGATGGAAGACTTCGAGTACACGTTGTCGTAGCCGAGTCGGATCCCCTCGGGCCAGCTGCTGGTGATGGCGGGCATCAGGGCCGCGGTGCGGTAGCCGGCCCGACGGAAGTCGTCCACCAGCGTCTCGCGCTCGCTCGCGATCAGGAGGTCGTAGCGAAGCTGGTTTTCGAGCCATAACCCGCTGAGCAGGGTCCCGTGCGCGTACCACGACTGCCCGCCCAGGGTGGGGGAGGCGAGCTCGCCGGTTGCCACGTGGAGGCCGGCGCCCTCGATTCGCGCCGCGGCCTCGTCCAAGCGAGGCCGGATGGTCGCCGCGAACTCGGGGTCCTCGAGCGCCGCCATCCCGTAGGACTCGATGAACGCCACGACGACGTTGCGCCCCTCCAGCCTGGAGAGCAGCCCCGGTAAGTCCGCGAATCCGCGGGGCTGCCTCTCCAGTTCGGCTGCGAACGCCTCCCGCTCCCTGCGAGTCGCCCGAACCAGCTCAGCCTGCTCGAGGACGAGCTGCACGGCGGGTGTGGCAAGCCGATGTCCGATGGCGGGCGCGCTGCGACCGATGAGGCCGAGCGTGAGCGCGGCCACGACGGCCACCCCTCCGAGCCACGGTACGAGCCAGGGGAGGGGTCTCTCGCGGTCCGAGGCGGCCGGTGTCAAGAGCCACGCCGTAGCGAACGCCGATAGAGCGAGCGAAACGGCGATCGCCCCGAACCCGAGGAGAGTCCGGAGGAACCCCGAATTCCCCACCGCGAGGAGGTAGACGGCACTCAGCAGGTAGAGGTCCAGGGAGAGGTTGAGCGGGCGGCCCAGGCTCACCCGGAAGATGAGATCCGCGAGCGAGGCGACGAGAAACAGGATGACTCCCGCGGCCAAGATCCAGGCCAGCCCGCGGCTCCAAGGCCGCCGTGGCAGGAGCGCCATCGCGCCCACGATCAGGGCTGCCTCCAGGGAAAGCCAGGCGGGTGCCGGGTCGTCTGTCACAGCGCCCGTGAGCCACAGCGGCGCCAAGAGCAGCCCATTGACAAGCACCCATCCGGACACGAGCCTGATCATTTCAATGAGTACCCTCATCAGCCGGAGTCCCACGGGCGCATCATTCGCCCGATGGCCCAGGAACCGGCTTCCGGGACGAATTGCGGAGCGGCCAGCCAGCCCACGACACCCGGTTCGGGGCTCACGCTGGCCCAACGATACCACCTGACCGAATGGCGCACAAAGCGGAACGAGGACTCTTCGAGCTCAGGCAGGGGCGAGCTCTCTGCGTGAGTGATGCGGCTCGGGGTGCGTGCGCCCTGGTCACGGCAGTCGAGTGTCTCGGCCTGGATAGGCTGGAGCAGCTCCGCTCCCTGGGCGCGCCGCTTCGGCTGGTCGTGACCCACCATCGTGGTAAAGCGATGCGGATCGCTACGCACGAGGACGAGGCGGCCCTCAGCATCGGGCTCGGCGCGGGCGAGACTCCTGAGACGATCCTGGGACTCGCGACGGCGAGGAAAGTCGCCCATTCGGGCTCCCCGCTCCGCTTCGACACGCGTCGGGCCACCCCCACCGAATCGGCGGCGTTGGCGCTCGCACGATTTGGACGTCTCCTTCCGGCTCTCGTGAGCGTGGATGTGGATCCCGGCTCCCCGGTGCTCACGCGGTGGATCGAGGACGGGACCATTCTCGACATCTCGAGCGAGGGGATCGAGCGCGCGGTGGCCCGGTCCGGGATCGAGGTCACCAGCGTGGCCGAGGCTCCGGTTCCCCTGGCCGACGCCGAGCGCTCCCACTTCATATTCTTCCGCGAAGGCGGGGGCTTCTTGGAGCACGTGGCGGTCCTGATCGGTCCCCGCGAAAGCTGGCCCGATCCGGTGCCGGTGCGTCTCCACTCGGCCTGCCTCACAGGAGACCTCTTCGGCAGCTTGCGCTGTGACTGTGGTGAGCAGCTTAGTGGGAGCCTCCGACACTTCAAGAATCGGGGCGGAGGCGTGCTGGTGTACCTTGCCCAGGAGGGCCGTGGGATCGGACTGGGCAACAAGATCCGCGCCTACGCCCTCCAGGAGGAGGGTTTGGACACCATCGACGCCGACGGGGTGCTGGGCTTCGGCGCCGACGAGCGGCGCTATGACGCCGCCGTGGCGATCCTGCGCCACCTCGAGATCGCGCGGGTCGAACTCCTCACCAACAACCCCGACAAGGTGAGGGCCGTGGAGGAGGGTGGCATCGAAGTCGCGGAGCGCACGCCCCTTTTCGGCGGGATCAACCCCCACAACTTGCGTTACGTACAGACCAAGGTAGACCGCTCGGGCCACTGGCTGATGGACATGATCTCACAGCGCGCTTCTGGAGATTAGGGGGCCGGCTTGGCGATCCTGAACGGTGCCGCCCCAGGCGCCTCCGCCGGCCGTGCTCACGTGGACGGCAAGTTTCTGGAGGTCGACGGGCGTCGTGTCCTGATCAAAGGAGTGGCCTACGGCACGTTCGCTCCAGACAGCGAGGGAGCGCAGTTTCCCTCTGTAGAGTGTATCGCACAAGATTTTGCGCTGATGGCGGCCGCGGGCATCAACACGGTGCGCACCTACACGCCGCCGCCTCCCGGGTTGCTCGACCAGGCCCTTCGGCACGGTCTCGGGGTGATGGTCGGTCTGGCGTGGCCGCAACACATCCCATTTCTCGACGACACAAGGCTCACTCGACGCATCAAACACGACGCCGTCACGACCGTGCGCCGGCTCGCGAAATACCCCGCGGCGCTCCTCTTCGCTCTGGGCAACGAGATCCCCGCCGGGATCGTCCGTTGGCACGGCCACCGAAGGATCGAGCGGTTCCTGCGCGAGCTCTACGAAGACGTGAAGGCGGCTACACCCGAGAGCCTGTTGACGTATGTAAACTTCCCGCCCACTGAGCACCTCGAGCTCGATGTGTTCGACGTCTTCGCCTTCAACGTCTATCTCCATCGACAGACCGAGCTCCGTGGCTATCTCGCGCGTTTGCAGCACCTCGCCGGTACCAGACCGCTGCTCCTTGCGGAAGCCGGCGGGGATAGCCTGCGAGAGGGGCTCGAAGGCCAGGCGTGCATCACGGCGACACATCTCCGGACGGCTTTTGCCGAAGGCGCCTGCGGTGCGGTGGCATACTCCTGGACCGACGAGTGGTGGCGTGGAGGTCGGGCGGTCGACGACTGGGCCTTTGGCCTGGTGGATGAGGCGCGACACCCCAAGCCGGCGCTCGCCACCGTGCAGGAGGTCTTCACCGGCGCTCCGTTCCCGTCCAGCGACCGCGCGAAGTGGCCGAAGGTGTCGGTGGTGGTGTGCGCGTATAACGCGGCGGACACCATTGCCGACTGTCTGACGTCGCTCGACAAGCTGACCTATCCCGACATGGAGGTCATCGTCGTCGACGATGGGTCGCGCGATGCGACCGGGGACATCGCTAGAGGATATTCCGGTGTCCGTATCGTCGAACTGTCGAACGGCGGTCTGAGCTCAGCGCGGAACGCCGGACTCGCCGCCGCGACCGGGGAGATCATCGCGTACACCGACGCGGACGTCAGGGTCGACCCTGATTGGCTGACCTACCTGGTCCAGCCGTTGCTCACCTCCGACGTGGCCGGCGTCGGCGGTCCGAACATTGTTCCGGCCGACGACCCGTGGGTGTCGCAGTGCGTCGCACGTGCCCCGGGTGGGCCGATCCACGTCATGCTCGACGACCGGATCGCCGAGCACGTGCCGGGCTGCAACATGGCGTTCCGAAGGGACGCGCTCCTGGCGGTCGACGGCTTCAATCCAGTCTATGTCCGTGCCGGCGACGACGTCGACATCTGCTGGCGGCTGCAGGCCAAAAAGCTAGACATCGGTTTCGCACCGTCGGCGCTGGTTTGGCACCATCGGCGGGCGAGCGTGCGATCGTACTGGCGTCAGCAGGTCGGGTATGGCGAGGGCGAGGCGTGGCTCGACGCGCATCATCCCGAGAAGTTTCTCGGCGGGCAAATGGTGTGGCGTGGGCGCATTTACAGCCCGCTCCCCTTCCTGTCCGGGGCGGCCGAGCGGCGCGTCAACACGGGCGTTTGGGGTACCGCGGCGTTTCCGTCGGCCTACAGCACACAAGCCCGCCGGTGGCACTACCTGCCCCACTCGCCGGCGTGGATGGCGGCCTCGCTCGTCTTGCTGCTCATCGGCGTCTTCGGACCGCTGGCGGGCATGGACGCCGCATGGCTGCCTCTGATCGCGGGGATCCTCGGGGGGGCCACCACCGTCGCGCAGTGCGCCCTATGCGGTCGGCGTTCCAACCTCGACGGTCTGCCCGCCATCGGACGTTTGTCCATGCGACAGAGTCGCTTTCTGTATCGGGGCCTCATCGCGTGGCTCCACCTGCTCCAGCCGCTGGCCCGATTCAGCGGAAGGCTCCGCGGTCTGTCACGGCCCCATGCGGTCGCGCCGAAGCACATGACGCGGCATCCGTGGAAGTCGCCGATGCCGACGTTCCACGACGTCGTCACATCCGCGCGGCTCGTGACCCGCGCCGGTACGGAGCGCTCGTTCTGGAGCGAGGCCGGGGCGTCGCACACCGTGCTCTTGACGGAACTCGTTGGGGTCCTGCGCGCCTCGCGGCCGGCTCAGATCGTCGATGTCGACGAGGGATGGCGTCCCGACCGGGATCTCAGCTTGGCGATCGGCCGCTGGGGCTGGCTGCACGTGCGGACACTGGTGGAGGAGCACGAGCACGGCGCCTGTCTCTTCCGGATCCGAGCGCGGCTACGTCCCAGCTTCGTCGGCACCCTGAGGGGCGTGACGTTGGCGGTACTGGTGGCCGGCGGCATGAGCGCGTCGATGTTCATCTACGATCCGTCGGTGACCCTCCTCGTCGCAGCGGCCGCCATCGCGGCGATCGGCGCCCGCGCCGCCTGGCAAGCGATACGTGCCACGGCGGTGCTCGACCGGGCGGTCACGCGGGTCACCACAGCCGCCGGGCTGCTGAGACTGCCGATTTCGCCCACGGTCGAGCCCGCCCTCGAACACAGGGTCGAGCCCGCGGTCGAGCCCGCCGTCGGGCCCACGCTCCGGCAGTCCGCCGAGACGACGGTGTCCGACTTCAGAGTCTGATGGTGCTCGCGTGACCGTGGTTTCCTGGACGCTCGGTTTCCTCCGACCGTATCGCGGACAGGCAGCCGCGATCCTTGCGCTGTCGATCCTGGAGATCGGCCTGGCGGCACTGGCCCCTTGGCCGCTCAAAGTGATCGTCGACTACGTGCTGGGCGGTCTTCCCCTGCCGGCATCGCTTGCGTCCATCACCCCCGCGGCGGTGGCGGGCAGCGCTGTGGCCTTCCTCGTGGTCGTCGTCCTGGCGGGTCTCCTCGTCCAGGTAGCCAACGAGGTGGTCCGCATGGTCCACACCCAGATGCAGGTCCAGGTAGCCCAGCGCGTCGTCTATACCCTTCGGGCCAAGCTCCTGGCGCACCTCCAGGCCCTCCCGTTGCGGCACCACGTCCTGACCCCCACGGCCGATTCGGTCTATCGGCTCGATGCCGACGCGCACTGCGTGAACGACCTGATCATCGGCGGTGTGTTTCCGTTGACGCTCGCGACACTCAATCTGGGGGTCATGTTCGGGGTCCTCCTCTACGTGGACCTGACGCTCGCTTTGCTCTCGCTCGTGGTGGCGCCGTTTCTCTATGTGTGCCTCCGCTTCTACTCTCACACGATGCTCGAACGCGCCGAGCGGGTGAAGGCTCTGGAGTCGACGTTGATCGAGCGCGCCTTTGAGATTCTGTCCTCGGTCGCCGCGGTCAAGAGCTTCACACGGGAGCGCCACGAGCTGGCACGCTTCTCGAGTTCCGGCGATGACACCATGCGTGCCCGGCTCAGACTGACGTGGCAGGAATCGATTTTTTCGGTCGCCGTGACAGCGATCACGCTTGCCGGCACGGCTCTTGTCCTTATCGTGGGCGGACTCCACGTCCTGAACGGCACGCTGACGCTTGGGAGTCTGCTCGTCGTCATCGCGTATTTGGCCGCGGTTTACGATCCGATCTCGGCGATCGCACACTCCACCGGATCACTGCATCAGGCCGTCGCGAGCGCTCGCCGTGTCCGCAAAATCTTCGCTCTGACTCCTGAGGTGCTCGACGCTCCTGATGGGATCGACGCGTCCGGCATGGCCGGACACATCCGCTTCGATGCGGTGAGCTTCACCTACAAGGACCAACGGAGGGTACTCGATTCGATCAGCTTCGAGGCCCGGCCCGGAGAACTGGTGGCGCTTGTGGGTCTCACCGGCACCGGCAAGACGACGATCGCCAGCCTGATGCCAAGATTCTTCGAGCCCGAAACCGGCCGGGTACTCATCGACGACATCGATGTTGCCCGTTATTCCCTACAATCGCTTCGCGAGCAGATCGCGTTGGTCCCGCAGCAGCCGGTGCTGTTCACCGGCACGATCGCCGACAATATCCGCTACGGGCGGCTCGACGCTTCCGACGCCGACGTCGAGGCTGCGGCGCGAGACGCCAACCTTCACGATTTCGTGACCCGTCTGCCGCAGGGCTACCAGACCCCCGTCCATGAGGCGGGCGCGACGTTCTCGGGTGGCGAGCGCCAACGGATCGGTATCGCCCGCGCGCTGCTGAAAGCGGCTCCGATCCTGATTCTCGACGAGCCGACTTCGGCGGTCGACGCGATCTCCGAGGGGGCGATCTTCGACACGCTGCGGCGGCTCCGCGCCAACCACACCATGCTCGTCATCGCCCACCGCCTCTCCACGGTCCGCGACGCCACGCGTATCCTCGTGCTGGACGATGGGCGGCTGGTCGCCCAGGGACCCCATGACGAGTTGATCACGACGTGCGAGCTCTACCGGCGGATGTGCGCGCGCCTATCCGTCGCCCAATCGCTCGATGACGCGGTCACGGTGGACGAACTCCTGCGAGTCACCTCATGATGATCCCGCGGGCCACCTCATGAAGATCCTGCCGGCCACCGTATGAAGATCCTGTTTGCCGGTATCATCGCTCGGTATCCGTTCGGTGGCGTGACCTGGTGTTCACTCATGTATCTTCTGGGCCTCCAGGCGCTGGGGCACGAGGTCCTCTACATCGAGGACACCGGCGAGTGTATCTACGACCCGGAGCGCGACGAGATCGCGACCGACCCCGCCTACGGCAAGCGCTACATCCATGAAGCGCTCGAGCCGTTCGGTCTCGGCGACCGCTGGAGCTTCGTCAACTACGACGGATCGTATCACGGTCTTTCGAAGGACGCCGTTCGCGCCTACTGCGCCGAGGCCGACCTCTTCGTGAACCTCTCCGGCGGCTCGTGGTTTTGGCGTGACGAGTACGCGGCCATCCCGCACCGAGTGTTTGTCGACTCGGACCCGGTGTTCACTCAGCTCGCGATCGCGAAAGGCGAGCGATGGTATGTCGAGTTTTTTGAGCTGTTCGACCGTCTGTTCACGTTCGGGGCGAATATCGGCACGCCGGCCTGCGACGTGCCGACGCACGGCTTCGTCTGGCACCCGACCCGGCAGCCTGTCGTGACCGAGCTCTGGCACACCGACGAGCCGCCGGCCGGTGACCGCTTCACCACCGTGATGACCTGGAAGACCGAGAGCTTCACTGACGTCGACGGCGACAAGGACCGGGAGTTCACCCGGTTCATCGAGCTACCGTCTCGCACGCCTGCCCGATTCGAGATTGCGGTGAACGGTCCGATGGGGCTGCTCCGGGAGCACGGCTGGTCGCCGATCGAGGCGATGAGCGTCTCCCGATCACTCTGGGACTACCGCGACTTCATCCGCGACTCGAGGGCGGAGTTCGGCGTCGCCAAGCACGCTTATGTGGCTCGGCGTTCGGGTTGGTTCAGCGACCGGACGGAGTGCTACCTGGCGGCTGGGCGACCGGCGCTTGTGCAGGACACCGGGTGGAGCGCCCACATCCCCTCGGGCACCGGTCTGATCGGTTTCTCGACCCTCGACGAGGCGCTCGACGGCCTTGAACGGCTGGAAAGCGACTACGCCCTTCATGCGAGCCGCGCCACTGAGATCGCTCGGGAGTGTTTCGACGCGGCTCGCGTCCTGCCAGCGTTTCTGGAAGAGGCGTGCGCATGACACCGCGGCGGGTTGAACCGATGCGTATCGCGGTGGTGGGCCCGGTCGCTCAGTCGATACCGCCCACCCGATCCGGATCGGTCGAAACCGTCACGGCGCTCCTCACCGACGGCCTCGTGGCCAGAGGCCACGAGGTCACCCTCTTCGCCGCCGGATCCTCCACCACGACGGCCAAACTCCACACCACCTACTCACTCGGTTATCACGAGGACAACTCGATGTGGCCATGGGAGCTCTGCGAGTTGTTCAACCTCGCTGCCGCCGTCGAGCGGGCTGCCGAATTCGACGTCATTCACTATCAGGCGGAGTACGCTCCGATATCGCTGGCGTTCACCCGGCTCTCGCCCACACCGGTAGTGCTCACCGTGCACCACGCGCCGACGCCGCCGGAGGTCGCGCTCTGGTCTTGTTATCCGGAAGCGCCCTTTGTGGCCATCTCGGCCGCGCAAGGGCAGCTTCTCGCCGGACTCAACGTCGTGGGGACGATTCATCACGCAGTGGACACGGCCACGTTCGTTCTTCACCCGCAACCCGACGACTATCTCGTCTTTCTTGGTCGCTTCACGGAAGGCAAAGGCGTACTGCAGGCGATCGACATAGCCCGACGGACCGGCTTACGTCTTGTGCTCGCCGCGGCGGCGAATGATTACTATCGAAACGTCGTCGCGCCGATGGTCGACGGCCGGCGGATCGTCTACGCGGGCGAGGTAGACGTCGCCGCAAAGGTGACGCTCCTCGGCGGGGCGCGAGCCCTGCTCTATCCCGTTCAATCGAGCGAGCCCTTCGGTCTCGTCATGGCGGAGGCCATGGCATGCGGCACACCCGTCGCCGCGCTTCGGCGCGGCGCCGCCGGCGAGCTCGTCGATGACGGTGTAACCGGCGGGATTTTCGACTCGCTCGACGCCCTAGTGGACGGGCTCCAACGGGTGCTGGCGCTCGACCGCAGCACCATACGGAGTCGCGCCGTGGAGCGCTTCGGCCCCGACCGCATGGTCGAGGCGCACGTCGAGGTCTACTCGCGGCTGGTCACAGACCGTCACCGCGCCGCGCGCACCGCCTGACATGCCGACGCCACTCGATGATCTGAGCGGGTCTTCGCTTCTGGCGGTCTTCGCACACCCCGACGACGAGTCGCTGGCGTGCGGTGGCCTGCTCGCCCGGTGCGCCGAATACGGCGCCCGGGTCTCGCTCCTCTGCCTCACGCATGGCGAGCATGGTCCGGGACACGGGGGCGAGCGGCTTCGCGACATTCGGGCCGGCGAGCTGGCGGATGCTGCGCGGGTTCTCGGCATTCGCGACCTCGTATTGCTCGACCACGAGGATGGCATGCTCCCCTGGATCGACAGCGCGTGGCTTGAGGCGGACATCCTCGGCGCCATCCGCCGGTTCCACCCACACGTCGTCGTCACCTTCGACGAGGACGGCCTCTACTGGCATCCCGACCACATCGCGGTGCACGAACGAACCACTGCTGTGGTCGCCGAGCTTGGCACCACCGGCCCGGCCCTGCGCTATGTCAGCATGCCCGCAGGCAGAATGCGCGCCGTCGTGGATGGCGCGTCAAACGACCCCGGGTGCGGTGACGGGCCTCCGAGGCCGATTCTCGGTGTGGCCGATGCGGATGCGTTCGGATGGATGGCGCCCGCGCCGACACTCGTCGTGGAGGCCGAGGAGTTTGCGGGCCGCAAGCTGGCTGCGCTACGATGCCACCGCACGCAGCTCGACGGGAGTGCGCTGGTGTACCTCAGTGGGCGAGACGCGGCGCGGCTCCTCGGGACCGAGCACTACCGGCGTGCGGAGGTCGGCTCGCGTGATGACGTCTTCATCGAACGCTTTGGCACCCCGATCACCGTAGGAGGCGGCAGGTGATGCACAAAAGCCTCCTGGACATCCTGCGCTGCCCCTTTTGCGGTACCGCCGTCTCGATCGTCGAGAACGACGCGCTGGTTCGCGAGGGCGCGCGCATCGACGCAGGGGTGCTCGGGTGTGAGTGCTGCGCCTTCCCTGTCGTCGCGGGCATTCCCGTGATGATGGCCGACGAGACGACGCGGAATGCCCTGCACGCGCTCGAGGCAGGCCGGGGCGAGGAGGCGCTCTTCGGCCTCCTGGGCCTTTGTGACGATACGCCACGCCGCGAACGCTTTCGCATGCTTATGACACTCGATACCGCGACGTATGGCGACGCCCTCGAGCTTCTGTGTCCCGACGCCGAGGGCACGTACTTTCTCTATCGCTTTACGGACCCGACGTTCCTCATGGGGGAAGCGCTGCTGCGCGCGATCCGCCAGCAACACTGGCCCGTCCAGGGCCGCACCCTCGATCTCTGCGGCGGCTCGGGTCATCTGACCCGGGTCCTCACCGGTCTCCGGCCCCCCGGAGGGGCTTTGGTCCCGGGCACGGTTCTCGCCGACGTGTACTTCTGGAAGCTGTGGCTCGCCGGACGGTTCACGGCGCCCGACTCCGGGCCGGTCTGCTGTGACGCCAACCACCCGCTACCGTTCGCCCGCGGGATGTTCTCGACCGTGGTCGTCGCCGACGCGTTTCCTTATATCTGGCACAAGCGCCTGCTGGCCGAAGAGATGATGCGGCTTGTGGGCGCGGACGGCGTCGTGGTGATGCCGCACCTCCACAGCGCGCTCGGCAACAACTTCTCGGCGGGCGACACGCTCACCCCAGCCGCGTATCACGCGCTCTTCGAGTCAAGCCAGCCGAGACTGTTCAGCGATGAGCGGATCTTCAACGATGTGATCGAGCACCGCGTCGTCGACCTGACGCGCGACATATCGCCCGAGCAGCTCGGCACCGAGCCGTCGCTCACGCTGGTCGCAAGCGCTCGTGCGGATCTGTTTCGTCGTTACGAACTGACGGATGAGCGTGAGGTGACGGGCGAGTTGGCGGTCAACCCACTGTATCGGGTCGAACGGCACGGCGAGTCGTCGATCTTGACGCTGACCTTTCCCACGCCCGAATACGAGGCAGAGTTCGGCGAGTGCCGCCGGTACCTGCCGGACCGCATCACTGTGGAGGCAGACCTGATGGGTCCGATCCTGCGCGAGACCCTCGGGGCGCGATACGAGGAACTGCGGGAGCGACGGGTCCTCATCGACGCGCCGGTCGGCTACTGTTAGGTCGGATGCTGTTAGTAGGTCGCCGAGGACGGACCTAGTAGTCGACCTCGAGATGCGCCGCGACCGGGTAGTGATCGGACGGGTAGCGGCCTCCGTCGTTGTGCATGAACACGTCGTCTACGTTGAGCGCCACCCTGGTCCATCCATCCGCGTACTATGCGACATAGTCGCTCCATGCCTGCATGACTTCGCACCGGCGCGCCAGCAGGTCCGATCTCATGTACGCGCCCTCGGTGCCGCGCACGACGTGAGCCAACACGGCTTCCGCCGTCTCGCGGTCCACGCCGGTTTCGGCCATCCAGACACGAATCGACGTTCGGAAACCGTGCGGTGTCGTCCCGGTGACACCGGCCAGCTGGAGCACCCGGTAAGTGGATTTCGAGGACAGCGCGCGGCCGGCCCGCGTCGGGAAGACGAACGGCGAATCGTCGGCAAGCTCGCTGGCGCACCGCAGCACGTCGAGCGCGCCGCTGGACAGCGGCACGCGATGCTCCCGGCCGGCTTTCATTCTCGCCGGCGGGATCGTCCAAACCTTCGCCGCCGTGTCGATTTCGTCCCACGTCGCGGCGCGCGCTTCGCCGGAGCGCGCCGCCGTCAAGACGATCAGCTCGACGGCGAGCCGCGCGGATTCCGGAGCGTTGGCCGACCGAATGCGCCGGAGCGCGTCCGGAACCTCAGCGTACGGGAGCGCGCGATGGTGCGTCGTGCCGTTGCCGTTGACCTTCGGGAGCGCGGCCACTGCGCGGTCCACGGGATTCGTCGAGATGTAGCCTTGTCCGACGCACCAGCGAAATGCCGCGCGGAGCCGGTTCCGGGCTTTCCGCGCGGCGGCTGGCTTCACGTTCCATACCGGCCGGAGACACGCCAGCACGTCGCCCGACGTGATCCGGTCCACCGGCTTGTCCCGGATCGGCGTGGCGTACAGCCTCAACGTCGAGTGCCATTCCCCGGGGAGCGGCGAGCCGGCTTTCCACGATTCGGCGTGTAGCCGGATCGTCTCTTCGGCGGCTTCGCGAAACGTCGGGACGCCGCCGCCGCGCGGGTCCACACCCTGGCCGATGGCCCGCGCGTTCTCAATGGCCTTGTGCCGGGCTTCCGCCAACGAGACTTCGGGATACCGGCCGAGCCCGGTCGTCGTCAGCCGCCCCGCGACGCGCAACCGTTGCCTCCATGTGCGCGAGAGCCGGCCACTCTTCATCCGGTGAACGCGCAAGCTCAGGCCGCGCGAGCCGCGTCCGTCGCCGTAAACGCCGGGCTTGCTCACCGTCCGACGAAGGCGGCAGTAAGGGTTGCCGGTCGCCGTGCCATCGTATTCTCCCGTGTTGTGGATCACTTTATAGTACACTAGTCAAGGGAGAATACAATAGGTGTCCCGGCACGGCAAGAGATGAATCGGCACAGCCGACGTAACGTAAAACGCTGTAGTTTCAAAGGTTATAGGGTCACTACGGGTCGTTACGGGCCATCTTGGAACGTCATCGGCAAAGTTCTGGTTGAACTTAGACGATTTCTTGCCGTGAATCACGCCACCGGTACTCTGCCGGGAAGGCGTCGATGATCCGGTTGATGGACTCGGCAGCGGAGTTGGTGTGAAGCGTAGCGAGCACCAGGTGCCCAGTCTCGGCGATCGTGAGTGCTGCGCTGATCGTTTCCAGGTCCCGCATCTCACCGATCAGGATCGTGTCGGGGTCCTGCCGAAGCGAATACTTGAGCGCCCGGCTGAAGCTCTGTGTATCGGCCCCTATCTCCCGCTGGTTCACCATGCACTTTTGATGCCGATGGATGAACTCGATCGGGTCCTCGATGGTGATGATGTGCCCGCGACGTTCGCAGTTGATCTTGTCCACCAAGGCGGCCAGCGTGGTCGACTTCCCTGCCCCCGTGGGGCCCGTTACGAGAACGAGCCCGCGCGGGCGTTCCGCCAACGTGGCAACGATCGGGGGCAGGCCGAGCTCTGCGACGCTGGTGATCTTGTGCGGGATCTGCCGGATCGCCATGGCCACGCAGCCGCGCTGCTTGAACACGTTGCCCCGGAACCGGGAAAGCTTCTGAACGCCGAAAGAGAAGTCCAATTCGTCCTCGGTCTCGAAGCGTTTCTTCTGGTTCTCCGTGAGGATCGAGTACGAGATCTGAAGCGTGTCCTTCGGTGTCAAGACGTGATCGATCGCGGAATCTTAGAGCTCTCCGTCGATCCGGATCTTCGCCCTCACACCCGCCGTGATATGGAGGTCGGAGGCTCCCTTTTGGATCATCTCCTGAAGGAGGAGCCGGAGATTGATCTCCCTGGTCGGAGTCGCCTGCCTTGGGGGTCGAGCCTCGGTCGATTGTGTCGGTTGGTTCATGCGGTTCGCTTTAGGAAAGTTTTCATGGGTCAATCGGCGGCTGAGGTCTCCTTGATTACCTCCTCTAATGTCGTGGTGCCTCTTTCGACCTTCTTGAGGCCGTCCATGCGCAGAGTGAGCATGCCATTGTCCAGCGCCACCTGTCGAAGTTCGTCGGTGCCGGCTTCCGTCATGATCGCCTTCCGGATCGACGAGTTGACAAGCAAGACTTCATACAGACCCTGACGCCCTTTGTATCCGGTGTCACCACACGTATCACAGCCCTGTCCCTTGTAAAAGGTGTGGGCACCGGCCCAGTCGAGCGGGATCTTCGCGGACGTCAGGAATTCCTCATCGTATGTCGTTTCCACCTTGCATTTTTCACAGATTCGGCGCAGGAGCCGCTGGGCCGTGAGACAATTCAGAGCCGCGGCCAGATTGAAGGGCTCCAACCCCATGTCAATCATTCTCGTGATTGTCGAGGGCGTGTCGTTCGTGTGCAGCGTGGAAAGCACGAGGTGACCGGTGAGCGCGGCCTTGATGGCGATACCCCCCGTCTCGAGGTCTCGAATCTCACCGACCATGATGATGTTCGGGTCCTGCCTCAGAAACGCCCTGAGCGCCGTCGCAAAGCCCATCCCGATCTCGCTGCGGACGAGAACCTGGTTGATCCCGTGGAGGTTGTACTCCACCGGGTCCTCGACGGTCATGATGTTCACGCCGTCGTTGTTGATCTGGGAGAGAGCGGAGTAGAGCGTGGTGGTCTTCCCGGATCCGGTTGGGCCCGTCACCAGGACCATGCCGTACGGATTCGAGATCGCCCCCATGAATTCCTTCTCGGCCTGGGGCTCGAACCCGAACGAGCCGAGATCGAAGGTGAGGTTCCCCGCGTCCAGGATACGCAGCACGATTTTTTCGCCGAAAATCACCGGGAGGGTAGAGACACGGAAGTCGACCACCTTCCGCTTCATCCGGAGCTTGATGCGCCCGTCCTGGGGGACCCGGCGCTCCGCAATGTTCAGGTCGGCAAGAATCTTGATCCTAGAAACGAGTGCCGCCTTCATCTTCATCGGCGGCTTCATGACTTCGTAAAGCTCTCCGTCCAGCCGATAGCGGACTCGGATTTCCTTCTCATACGGTTCGATGTGTATGTCGGAGACGCCCTTGCGGACCGCATCGGTGAGGAGGCCGTTGATGAACTTGACGACCGGCGCTGCTTCGACCTCAGCCTGGAGAGCCGCAAGATTATCTTCGTCTTCCTCTTCTTCGACAAACTCGAGGTCCTCTTCGAGAAAATCGCCGAGAAGGTCGTCGACCTGGTCTTCCGAGACGCCGTAATACTTCTCCAGATGCTTCCGTAGCGTGTACTCTCCGACGATCACCGGCTCGATATCGTATCGAGTCTTGAACCGGAGGACATCGATGGCTTCGATCTCGGACGGGTTGGCCATCGCCACGGTCAACGTGCGGCCCACCCTGCGCAGTGGAAGCACGAGGTGTTTGTACGCCATCTCCCCGTTGATGAGCTTATAGATCTTGGCATCAACCTCGACCTTCTCAAGGTCGACGGCCGGAAGGCGGTACTGCTTGGAGAGCATCCGAGTCAGCTCGTTTTCGCCCACGAACCCAAGCTTGACCAGAGAAAACCCTATACGCGTTCCACCCTCCTTGGCGTCTGCAAGCGCGGCCTTGAGCTGTCCGGCATCGACGAGACCCTCTCGAACGAACAGGTCACCGAGGCGAAGTTCTGCGACGTTAGTTGACATCGCTGGAGCCCTCCGGCAGCGCAGAATTTGATGAAAACGTGTGTGTCCCTAAGGCCAAAGTTAGAATCGAGTGCCCTCAGCGTGCAAGAAAAAAAAACTCAGCCTCCAATGATAACGACCGACCTAATCCGTTCGATGGTGGCCGGACCGATTCCCCGAACGGATCGAAGCTCCTCCAACCGCCGGAACCTCCCCAGTTCTTGTCGTAAGGTCAGGATACGCTCCGCGATCACCGGGCCGACCCCCGGAAGTCTCTCCAATTCTTCGCGGCTCGCACGGTTGAGGTCGAGGCGGGCCGGCCTGTGGGCCGCCGGATCTGGGGCCGGCCGAGAGGGCAGGGTCGCCTCGCCGAACCGGGGCTGGGTCGACCATTCGAGGTAGGGTGTAATTCTGGCAAGGGTTGTCGGTCCCACGCCCGGCACCGATAGAAGATCCCGAGGCTCGGCGAACGGCCCACGTTCCTGCCTCATTTGAACGATTTTCCCCGCCAGGGCAGGACCCACGCCCGGTAGGCGATCCAGATCTTCCTCTCCGGCAGTGTTCGGGTCGATCCGTTCAGCGCCGGTCAGCGGAAGTGAACGCCTCTGGGCCTCGTCCCGGCTTCCCCGGCTCTCATCCAAGAGCACGGCCAGCCCGGACGAATCCTGGACCGCGGCTCCTTGGGTCGTCACCGGGCTCCGGACGGTTTCTGCCGCGATTCTAAGTAGGCCGAGGCCTAGCACCAACAGAGCGGCGTGCCTGAGAGCGCGGGTTTCGGAGAAGGTCATTCGCCACGGTGCGGCCGACGGCTGGGCGTCGCCATGGTTATCTGAGCAGCGCGTTGTCCGCGATGACAAAACGACCAAAAAGGCCGAATTGGAATTGGGAGGACCCCGACTGGAGCCCAACGAAGGACCGTCGATCCGTGTACGAAAGCTGGAGCCGAACGTCCATGCGGGATACGGCGGTCTCCACCCGAAAAATCAGGCTCCGAATCAGCTCGTCCAGAAACGGGACACAATCCGCTCGGGTAGCGGTCGCGCGACAGTTTCGATCCGAGGCGTACTGTAATAGGGCGGTTATCGTAATCGGGCGCGTCAAGCGGGCGGCCAAAGCGGACGGGGGCCGCATCGAGCCCGTGAGGGAAACCGTATGACTTTCCCTGTTTCTCTCGGTTTCCCCGGTGGGGTCACGTCCCTCACCGCTCGTGAATGAGCCTCGATAGCTCGTCGATATGCCACCTCCCCACACGAGGGCGATTTCCACCGGGATCCGTTCATCCCGCTGAAGCCTGTTTTGCAGGCCAAACCCGCCGAAGGCGGTCTTTTGCCTGATGCGCTGGAACCCTGCAGACAAACTCACACGCCTGATCAACCTCTGGTCCGGGACGGGCAAATTCGCGAGCGAAAGGTTCAGGTCGGGCCAGGTCTCCCGCCGGAGCGTCCGGTCACTCCGAGTGTCCAAGGTGTTCGCCTTCGTCAGACGGTAGTTCATCCCCACCCGAAACTCCGCAGGCAGGCGCACGCTGGATCGGACGGTCCAGCCCACCCGGTCCGTGAACGTCGTCGCGGTGTCCGCCCCCAATGCCGCATAGTCATCCCGCCCTGCGAAGCCGAAGCGGTAGGAGAATTGCGGATCCACCGGATCGCGATCGAATATCGAGGTCACCCCAGCCTGGTAGGTGACGGTAATCGGGTCGATCGCATCCACCACCGCTCCTAGCCCTGTGGCGAGTGCCGATCCCCCCGAGGGCCCGGCGCTGGGCGTCCCGAAGACCGCAGACGGAATCAACGTGATCTGGCCGGTGAAATCGCGGCGGCCGTTGACGTTGCGCACCAGCGCCACAACCGTGTCGCCGACGGGGTCCGGGGAGCGATCTACAAAGGTCCCCGTGCGATGGCTGGAGTAAAACGTCTGCCAGCCGAGAGTGGTACGAATCCAATCGCCGAAACGTGGCTCATAGCTCATCCGTGTTCGCACGACCTTGTCGGTCTCCCACCCGAGATCGACTCCTACGAGCTTGAGCCGCTCGTCGGACAGCAAGTCCTGAACGGCGGGATCGACGACCGTTTTTTCCGCATTGAGAAGGTCCCGGACGGACACTAAATCCGCCTGAGCCGAAAACGTCTCGAACGGCCGGAAATCGATCTCGAAAGCGCCCTCCAGGGACTCTCGGGGCGACCGCGTGGGCTTCACCAGGGAGTCACTGGCCTGCTCGAGGATCTGGTCGAACCGTAACGCCCGTTGACGGCTGCGGGCATAGGACGCACCGAAAGAGAGGCGCTCCGGACTCCACCGAAATCGGCTGTCGACGACCTCATCCTCCCAAGCGCGCGGGAGCAACCAGCGTAGCACGGGCTTGAGGAATCCGGGGACGATCCCGAAATCACGCCGACCCACGGCCCGACCATATCCGATGGACCCATCGACGCCCGCCGCCGACCCCTCGGATGTAATCGTCGTCGAACTGGCCGTGAAGTACCCGGCCCGCACCTCCAGGCCGTCGAGCAGAAGACCGATCACAGGATTCGCGGCCGGTGTACGCTTCCGAAAAGCCACGTCGACACGTGTATTCCGTGACCCCGGCTCCCTCAGATTCCGAATGTTGTTCGCCCGGATGTCACTCCCGGAGAGGAACTGGGGGTTCTGATCGCTTCTCACGTGGATCACGGTGACGGGGATCTCGACCCCCCAATCCGCAGGAGCCATTCGGTCGAGATTGAACGTCGACCCCACGTTGATTATGCGGTCCCCTTGAAACGTCGGGTTCTCCGCCAGCTGTCTGAAGAGCGCGCCACGGCTACTGACCGCCAGATGCGTTGTCCAGACGTCGGAGGCGTCTACATCCAGCGCGAGATGAGAAGCCATCCCCGCGTCCCGAAGCGGGGAAGAAAGCCTCATCTCGTTGATCCACACCTCTCCTGTTGTCGGGAAGCCCCCCTCGTTCCAGACGCCCATAGACAATTCACGGACAGCCGCGAGGTTGGGGGCTCGCGCCCGGTCCTTGAGTACGATCGCATACGTGGAATCCCGTGCCCAAAGTTCGAGCGGGGGGTCTGCTGGGCCACGTGGGTCGAAGATGAGGCTCTCCTCCGCTCTTCGTCGAAGGTCGATCCACTCCTCAAAGTCGATGATGATTTCGGGGAGCCAATCCTCGGGTGTGATCTGCTCCGGATTCGGCACCGGTTGAAGCCGGGTTCGATACAGATAGAAGTTCTCCGCGTCCTCTCCGACCTTCACGAAGAATGACAGGGGCACGGTGGCCCCCCAATCGCCCCCGCGCGCGAGCGCCCACAGTTTGAGCTCCCGATAGGGCAGAAAATCCCTTGGACGCTGGGGAAACCGGCTGAAGACCTCCGCCCGGGATCCGGGCTGCACACCCTCATATTCCAGCTTGAGACCCTTTTCGTTGAACTCCCTGCCCAGTCCACCGAAGGCAGCCGAAGGATCGTCCAATTCCTCGATCACCCCTGGGGGCGCCTGATACGTATCTCCCTCGGTGACGCCACTCAGAGGGCCCACCTCAGCGCGTCCGAGCATGCTCGCCGTATCACCCACGATGCCGTCCAGGACCCCCGACTCGGTTCGCTTCACCCAGTGGGCTCCGACCAAGCGCATCCGAAACAGCGTGACTTGATCGGCGCGCCGGCCGGCGACCGTCAGGCGCATGTGTTTCACCGCTCGAAAGTCGGCCTCAGAGAAGGGTCCGGGCACCTCGGTGACAGCGCCCCCGCGAATCGGAATGCGATAGAGCTGAAACTCGGTCCCCGTTTCCGCCTGGTTCCGTACCAGAAACGGGGATGAGCCGTCCAGCCGAACCACGAACCGCAGGTATCGTTCGAGAGCGTCCAGGTTACCGTCCCCATCCAGATCTTCGCTATCCTGAACACCATTGCCCCGCGTGCAGTTCGCCCTCCGGTCACTGAGATCGTAGACGCCTCCGGGCTTCGCCTGGCATGCCTCTCCCCACACGCCTCTCTGGTCGGCGTCATCACTCCAGACTTCCCCGAGGCGCGGGTCCGCCTCGTGATCGAGACGCCCCAGTGCCCATGGGGCACCGTTTTCCTTCACCCCTGCAGCGCGGCCCTGGTCATCGATGAACGTCGCGTCCTCGCCGACCACACCCAAGTCGATCACGAGGCTGAGGGAATCGCCGTCCGCCGCGTAGAACTCCAGCGACTCCGTCTTGCTGAGGTCCATCCCGGTGGCGCTCAAGCTGGTCGTAATAGACCGCCAGGATGGCTCACTGGTAATGTTGGGATTCGGAGTGAACGTCATTACCATACCCGACTCACGGGCCTGACTCCCGACGACGTTGATCTGGTGATCGACGTCGACCTCCGGAAGAAAACCGGCGAACACACCCACGCTGTCCTGTCCGGGCCCTCGGATCACCCAGGTATGCTGCCAAACGAGACGCGCCGCCCCCGACTCGTTCACCGGAATCGGTAAAACGCCTTCCGCCCCGTCCCGGAAGGCCGGGGCGCTACCCAGAACCCAATCGGGAGCGTCGAGAGAGAGAGCCCGCTCATTGGACGCATCGAAGTCGTCCAGAAACACGTCAGCGCGGATGTTCGGATTGGGGAGAGAGAGGGCGACTTCCCCCTCCAGGCCAACCCGGGAGGGCCGGCCCACACGGAGCCCTGGAATTTTCTCCAGCAACCGGTCGAGACCATTTGCCGGGAAGTCGAAATCCATGCTGAGTCCACTCAGCGTAATCGCCGCGGCTTCGGTTCCCAACTGGGGCCGATTGACCAACGCCTGCTCACTCTGGCGGAGAGCCAATATGTTGAACTCCCCGAAGGAACCGGCCCGGATGCCGCTGTTAAAGCCGAAGACGGAGGTCGGGGTGACCTGGAAGATCGACTTCTGCTCCCACGAGGCCCGCACGACCGGCTCGGACGCGGTGGCGAACAGAGCCTCCGGCTGAGTCAACGTCACCTGCCCGATCGTGTAGTCGATCGTATAGTCGATGTCTCGGACCAGAAGACGATCTCCAAGGAAGACTCGTTCTGACTCGCCACGGATACCCAGCGCACCCAGCGAGAAGGAGGAGATAACGCCTCGGCTTCGAAGTTCGAAGGGGATGGTCAGGCGGTAGAGCCCGCCGCTCTCCCGCAGGAAAGGATCCTCAGCTTCGTAGATCGTCGGGTTTCCATCGAGCCCGAGGATCTGCGCCGTTTCCCCCGCCGTGAGGCCGAGCACCGGCACGGGTGGAGGGGCCTGGAATGGGCGGAGCGTCGGGAAGAAAATGAAGACGCCCGGAACCACAGGCTGCTCCAGGAGAAACTCGTCGGCCCACCGGTGGAGGCCGGCCGGGTCGAGTACGTCGACGGGTGCCTCCTCGTCCAACCCGAAGAGCTTCAGGAACGTCACATCCCTCCCGGCGAGATCTCGCGTGAAGGTACGACCCGCGCTGAGCTCCCCCAAAGAGATGGACAACCCGACCGATGACGGATCGACGTCGGTCGACGAGGAGACCCGGTAGACCTGGTGCATCTCCTGATCCCAGGTGGGCAGGCCCGGTCTGTGGTTGGCCCTCGACGCCTGCAGTAGCTTGAGCGAGGGGCGCCCGCCGGCGTTGTAAACTCGCTCAGGATTGTACGTGCCGATCGTGTCACCCGTCGCCGAGACGTAGGTCACGGCGAGCATCTCGTCCCGGCCAAGGGGTCGCCTCAGAGCCACCCACAATCCGCTCGAATGAATCGAATAGTCGACGCCTGGTTGAAGGAAGCGGAACCACCCGGACTCCTCAACAGTAATTCCGTCCCGGCTGGCGAACCCGTCCGCCTGGATGAGTCCATCCACCTGCTGCCGTGTTACGGGATCCGTCTCGAAACGATAGAGCTGAACCGGGTCCACCCCGGGCACGACGTCCAGGGGTGCCAAAGACGGATCCAAGGCCAGAACATCGATGTGCGGGCTGCGATCGATCTCCGCAGGGTCGACCAGGAAGAAGAACTGGCCTCGTACGTAGTCCGCGTCGTCGAGGACGAGCGTGTCGACCTGGACGAAATTCTCTTGGCCGGGGCCCCCGCTCAAACGGAATTCTCGACTCGACACCTCGCCCGTTTGCTGAGCCCAGACAGTCTTGAAATCCAGGGGACCCGCCTGCCCCGTCACCAGGAAACCGAAGTTCCCGGCGGGAACGCCTTCGGTCAGAAAGCGTGACCTGGGAAGAGCGAACGTGACGTCCCCCAACTCCACCGTCTTCAGGACCGCGTCGTCGTCACCCTCATAGAAAATGCTGAGGTTGTTGGCGGCCGAAAATTCACGCGCCTGATCGAAATCCACATCCACTGTGATACGATCCGCGATCGTTCCCGCCACGCGAACGGCGAACTGAATATCGGGACTGAGTCGCGGGAGCAGGCCGGTTTCGCAGGAAAACTGCACCCTTGTATCGCAAGGGCGAAACCGGGTCCAATCGCCGCCCAATTCGCCCTGACCAACGATCTCGAACTCCAGGTCGGCGAGTCCACTCGCCAACCCGGTGTCCGTTGGCGCACCAGCGGAGAGGGGCCGGGCCGGTGAGGAGGGCTCGAAGAGGGTCCTCCGCCTCAGGGCCATCCGCCGCCGGATCAGCGTCGGTCCCCGAGCCACCACCCAACGAGACAGATCCGGCGTGGGCCCATCGGTGACGATCGTGGGAGCGTCAAAATCGATCGGCACAAGGAGTGGAATCGGCTTCAGGCCGATTCGACCGACCGTATACCCTCGCTGCCCTTGCCGGCCTGGAAAAGGTGAAAGAAAAGCGGGTAGCTCGAGCTCGGGTGGCTGAAGGCGAACCGTGTCCGGGAGCGCCGTGGATGCTTGCCCATATGCTGCCCGGGGAGCGATCATCGTGAGGGCCAGAGTGGCCAGCGTCAGAGCTATGAATCGGCCGTCTCGCTGGGATCGGATCCCGTGGTGCGGTGTAGGGGTGTCGACATGAGAATCATCACCAAATATCTGATCCGCGCACACACCGGACCGTTCCTTTTCGCATTCTCGGCTCTCACCGGGCTCCTTTTTCTGAACGCGGTCGCCCAACGGATGGACGACCTCGTCGGAAAGGGACTCGCCTGGAGTGTGATCGGGGAGTTCATGCTCCTGTCTCTCCCTCACACGATCGCGCTCACGCTTCCCATGGCCATCCTGGTATCTGTACTGTATACGTTCAGCGAGCTTACCGCCGCCAACGAAATCACCGCCATGGCCGCGGGGGGTATCAGACCGCTCCGGATTCTTCTCCCACTCCTCGGGGTCGGTACAATCCTCGCATGCGTGATGCTGTTTTTCAACGACCAAGTGCTCCCGGAGGCCAACCACAGACTCAAGAACCTGATCATCGACATCTCCCAGAAGAGTCCCACCTTCGAGCTGCGCGAGCGGGTCATCAATCAGATCAAGACCGAGGATCGACGCGGAGCAGTGTACCTCCAGGCAGCGGGCATCGACCGCGCTACGAACGAGATGATGGAGGTCGTCATTTACGATCTGAGCGACCCGCGCGCTCACCGAACGACCTATGCAGCGCGTGGAACGATGGCGTTCAGCGAGAATCGCACTGACCTGTACCTGACGCTCTACGATGGCTACGTCCTCGAAGCCGACCAGAGCCGCTCCGGTGAATTCAACCGATCGGAATTCGAGGTCCAAATCGTTCCTCTGCGGGGGGTCGGAGATGAGCTCGAGCGCAGAGAGGGGGGCAGCGTACGAAGCGACCGCGAGATGTCCATCGCGTTGTTGAGGGCCGAGATCGACAGCCGCGCCGAGGATCTCGACCGGGTTCGCCAACAGAGTCTCGAACAAGCCCGAAAGGCGATCACGGACGCGCTGGGGTATCCTGCGCCGGACCTGCCCAGGGGTGACGCAGCGGAATCGGCTTCCCGAGGAGGACGGGGCTCGGTAATCGCGCGGGACCTCGGCCGACAGTTCTTCACAACTACCGATGATCTCACTCGGCAAACGGCGTTGGCCGGCCGCCAGAACTACGGCCGCCTTTCGGCGCTTCAGTCGGCATCGGATCAGTTCCGTGTGGAGATCCATAAGAAATACGCCATCGCATTCGCGTGTATCGTGTTCGTCCTGATCGGCGCCCCATTGGGCATCCGATTCCCACGGGGAGGGATCGGTATGGTCATCGTCGCTTCGGTGGCCATCTTTGCCGTGTACTGGGCGGGCCTGATCGGCGGAGAGAACCTGGCCAGCGAGGGCGTGGTTACACCATTTTGGGCCATGTGGACAGCCGACCTCGTCTTCCTCGGTCTCGGCATCGCGCTGGCTGCACGCATGAGCCGAACCGCGGGCGCCAATAGCGGGGGTGGCCTCAGCGAGGTGCTGTTCAACTTCTCGAGTTGGGGGCGCAGGATGGCGACCCTTTATCGCAAGGCATGATCAGGATTCTGGACATGCTGATCGCGCGGACGTTCCTGCGCATCTTTGTACTGTTCGTCCTCGGCGCCCCCCTCTTGTTCATCGTGGGTGACCTCGTCGAACAGGTGGACCGGTACTTCGACCGGGGACTTACGGTAGGCGAGGTCGCTACCGCCTACGTTTACATGCTCCCCGAGTTCATCTTCTGGTCCTTCCCGATCGCCGCGCTGATCGCGGCGGTGTTCACCGTCCACTCTATGACGCAGCACCGAGAGGTCCTTGCCGCCAAGGCCGGGGGGATCTCGTTTCATCGCTTGATGGCGCCGCTCCTGGTGGTGGGCCTGGTCCTGACCGGGGCCGGACTCATCCTCAGCGAGGTGGTGCCGGTGGCCAAGCGACGCTCCGGGCAGATTCTCCGCAGCGAAGAGGTCGGACGCCAGTGGCGCGCCGACTTCGTATTCAAGACCGACGACGACCGGACGCTGACGGTGAGAAGACTCAACATCTTCCCACCGTCGATGACCCAGGTGGTCCTGGAGGTTCCTGCCGGATCGAATGGGGAGGTGGCCCAGCATCTCCAGGCGATACGAGCGCCCTTCGACAGCGTGCGGGGATGGACGTTTGAGAATGGGTATCTTCGCATCCTCCCCGACCGGGCGGCTCCGTTGACGTTTTACTTCGACTCGCTAAGGTCGAGTGGCTTCGGCGAGCCCCCAAGGGGTCTCCTCGCGCAGCCCAACGACGAGGACGAGATGACCGACTCCGAAATCGACCGGATGGTGGCCAACATCACGCGCTCGGGCGGCGATGCGAGCACGCTGGTGGTCGAGAAGGCACAACGGAAGGCCATCGCGGTAGCGACGTTGGTGATCATTCTGTTCGGTGCGCCGCTCGCCACGAGCTCCCGGCGGGGGGGGGCCGCCTACGGAATCGGGGTCGCGCTGGGGTCGACGATCCTCTACCTGCTCCTGTTCCGGTTGGCGGGAGCCGCAGGCCAGTCCGGAGCCCTCTCACCGGTACTATCCGCCTGGCTTCCTAACATGCTGTTCCTGGCGTGCGGACTCATCCTTCTCAAGCGCGTGAGGACTTGAGGGCTCAGCCACTTCGTTATCAGGCCTCCAGGGCCGCTAGAAACTCCAGAAACCCTCCCGTCAGACTGCCTCCGGACACCTCCTGGACTGGTCCGGTGAGAGTGATTTCCATCGCCGCCGTGACGGTGACCTCCATGCTGCCACCCTCCATACGAACCTCGAACTGGCCGGGTGTGGCCCTTCCCGACTTCACCGCGGCGGCCGCGACCGCGCAGGCCGACGTTCCCGAGGCGGAGGTCGGTCCCACCCCTCTCTCCCAGATTCGCGCCTCCAGGGTTTGGCCGTCGAGCACGCGGGCGACCTGGACGTTCGTACCGTCAGCGAAGGCAGGGTGAACGGCAATTTCTGGCCCGATCTCGTCGATGAGCTCGGGCTCCCACTCCTCGGGAAAGACCACCGCATGGGGATTTCCAATCGACACGGGATGGACGATCGGGCTTCCGGCCCCGCCGAGATCGAGTCTGTGGTCCGCGTCCAAGGCTCCAGGGTCGAGTCCGACGGCTTGGGGTCCATGCGCGGCGCGGCCCATCTCCGCTGAAACCTCATACAGGCCTCGTTCCGGGGGACCCAACACATGAAGCCGAAGGGTATCCCCCCCCACCGACACGTCGAAAGGCTCGTCGCCCACCAGCCCCTCGCGGGCCAAGTACGCAGCCAGAATCCGGAGGCCGTTGCCGCTCCGCTCGAACTCGGAGCCGTCCGGATTGAACATGCGGAGGGAAAACGGCCGGCTGGCCCGATGGAGAAGGAGGACGATTCCGTCGCTCCCAGGGCCCCTCCAGCGGTCACAGACCGCGATGATGCCCTCGGCGTCGAGCACCCAGTCGTCACCGGCCTCGAACACGAGGTAGTCGTTTCCAAGGCCATGCCCCTTGAAGAACGCCGAGCCAGCGCAGGCCGTGTCCCGCTCTGAGAGAGTCACTTCGAGCTACTCATGGTCCGTGTCCTCGGTCGCTTTCCGGCTCGCGCGAGCCCGGAGAGATCGGGAACGGCTACCGCGTGGAGGACCGGCGCGCAACCGCGGAGCCGGCGAGGCCTAGGAATCGCTCCACGGAGGCACTACCTTTTTCAGAGACGTTGGAAGGGGTGATTTGAGGCGTATTGCGGCCCGACACAAACCGCTAAAAAGCCAGACCTCGACGCGGAACGATCGCGACGGGGTTTTGAAATTCGGACCTCCCCTCCCCGCATGACTCCGAGAGGCGAGATACGAGATCCATGGGCAGGTCCACTCCCACCGGTGGCCGCACCGCGGCGCTCCAAGCGGTTCTAGCGAGGCGAATCCTCGTTCTGGACGGTGCCATGGGCACCATGATCCAGAGCTATGGGCTGGCCGAGGAAGATTTTCGGGGTGACGTCTACCCGGATCATCCGGATGCGCTCTTCGGGGCCAATGATCTGTTGTCCGTCACGCGGCCCGAATTGATCCAGGAGATCCACCGGGCCTACCTCGAAGCGGGCTCGGACATCATCGAGACCAACACGTTCAACGCGCAGGCGATCTCGCTCTCCGACTACGGGCTCGAGGGGGAAGCATATCGGCTGAACGTGGCGGCCGCAGATCTGGCTCGGCGTGCGGCCGATGAGATGACGGCCCGAACGCCCGACAAGCCTCGCTTCGTGTGCGGCAGCATCGGCCCCACCAACCGTACGGCCTCGATCTCTCCAGACGTGGATGACCCTGCGTTGCGGAACGTCACCTTCGACGAGCTGGTGCAGGCCTACACGGATCAGGCGCGTGGGCTCATGGACGGAGGAGCCGACATCTTACTGGTCGAAACGATTTTCGACACGCTGAACGCGAAGGCCGCCGTCTTCGCTATCCTGGGGCTCTTCGAAGAGAGAGGTGCGTCCCTTCCGCTGATGATCTCGGGAACGATCACGGACGCCAGCGGCCGCACTCTGAGCGGGCAGACGACCGAGGCCTTTTATAACTCCATCCGGCACGCCGAGCCGTTATCCGTGGGACTGAACTGCGCCCTCGGGGCGGAGCAACTTCGACCGTACCTGGAAGAGCTCTCGCAGATCGCAGATGTGCCGGTGAGTTGTCACCCGAACGCCGGACTTCCGAATGCCTTCGGGGAATACGACGAAACGCCGGACCTCACCTCGAAAATCATCCGGGAGTTCGCCGAGGCCGAGTTCGTCAACATCGTAGGTGGCTGTTGCGGTACCGTGCCTGCCCACATCGAAGCGATCGCGGACGCCGTCGCGGACCTACCACCGCGAACCGTTCCAAAACACGAGCCCCGGTTCCGGGTGAGCGGCCTCGAAGCCCTCACGATTGGACCGGACTCCCTGTTCGCGGATATCGGAGAGCGCACCAACGTCACAGGCTCGAAGCGTTTCCGGGATCTCATCACCGACGACGCCTACGAGGCCGCCGTCGAGGTGGCCCGCCAGCAGGTGGCGAGCGGTGCACAGATGCTCGACATCAACATGGACGAGGGCCTGCTCGATTCGGTCGAGGCCATGACCACGTTCCTCAACCTGCTCGGCTCCGAGCCATCCGTGAGCCGAATTCCCTTCGTGGTCGATTCGTCGCGCTGGGAGGTTATCGAGGCGGGGCTCAAGTGCGTGCAGGGCAAGAGCGTCGTGAATTCGATCAGCCTCAAGGACGGCGAAGCGGCATTCGTCGAAAAGGCTCGCCTGGCGAGGCGTTACGGAGCCGCGGTGATCGTCATGGCATTCGACGAGGAAGGCCAGGCAGACACCGTCGAACGTAAGGTCGCCATATGTGAGCGCGCGGCCCAAGTGCTCCGCGAGAGGGTGTGCTTCCCGCTCGAGGACGTGATCTTCGACCCCAACATCTTCGCGGTGGGAACCGGCATCGAAGAGCACAACACGTATGCCATCGCCTTCCTCGAAGCCACCCGGCAGATCAAGGAGCGCATTCCGCACGTGCACGTGAGTGGGGGGCTGAGCAACGTTTCGTTCGCGTTTCGAGGGAGCCCGCGTGTGCGCGAGGCGATGCACTCGGCGTTCCTTTATCACGCCATCCAGGCGGGCTTGGACATGGCCATCGTGAACGCCGGCGCCCTCCCGGTCTACGACGACGTGCCGGCCGACCTTCTCGAGGCGGTCGAGGACGTGCTCTTCAACCGGCGCCCCGACGCGACCGACCGCCTGACTGCGCTTGCCGAGCAATACGCCGGAGCGACGCGGGAGCAGGTCTTGATCAATCAGGAATGGCGGTCCGAGCCTGTGGAAGATCGTCTCCGCTACGCTCTCGTGCAGGGGATCACGGAGCACATCGAGGACGACACCGAGGAGGCGAGGAGCCAACGGGCTCGGGCACTGGAGGTGATCGAGGGCCCCCTCATGGACGGCATGAACGAAGTCGGAGATCTGTTCGGAGCCGGGAAAATGTTCTTGCCACAGGTCGTGAAGAGCGCCCGGGTTATGAAGAAGGCGGTGGCGTATCTGGAGCCCTTCTTGGACGCCGAGAAGGCCGCGGGCGGGGAGGACAAGAAGTCCGGCACCCTGGTGCTCATGGCCACGGTGAAGGGCGACGTGCATGACATCGGTAAGAACATCGTTTCGGTCGTGCTTCAGTGTAACGGCTACGAGGTCGTGGACCTCGGTGTCATGGTCCCCGCTGAGACGATCCTTAAGGAGGCCCGGGACCGAAAAGCCGACGTGATCGGGCTGAGTGGGCTCATCACGCCGTCCCTCGAACAGATGGTCCATGTGGCAGCCGAGATGGAGCGGCTCGACTTCGACCTGCCCCTCCTGATCGGTGGTGCGACGACGTCTCGCAGACACACGGCCGTTCGAATCGAGGGGAAGTACACAGGCCCGACGGTTCACGTCGTGGACGCCTCACGGTGTGTTCCCGTCCTCCGGGCCCTTCTGGACGCCGCGAAGCGAGGCGCGTTCATCGCACAGATCAGTGAGGAATACGCACGGGAGCGGGAGGCGCACGCCGCCAGAGCGGCGAGATCCAAACTCATTTCCATCGAAGCGGCTCGGAACAACAAGGTGGCTTTGGACTGGACCGGTTCCGAACCCACAACCCCGCGCGAGCCCGGAATTCATCTCTTCGACGACTATTCCCTCGCCGAGCTCGTCGACTATATCGACTGGAGCCCGTTTTTTCAGGCCTGGGAACTCAAGGGCCGGTATCCGGAGATCCTCGATGACTCGACGGTGGGAGAGCAGGCCCGCGTCCTGTACTCCGACGCCAAGAAAATGCTCGACCGTATGGTTTCCGAAGGCCTGTTGAGCGCCCGCGGCGTGGTTGGTCTGTTTCGCGCCCACAGTGTGGGGGACGATATCGAGGTGCTGGGTGAGGACGAAGAATGGTATACGGTCCACGGTCTTCGCCAACAGTTCGAGAAAAAGCCCGGGCGGCCCAACGCTTGCTTGTCGGACTTTGTGGCACCAAGGGAGTCGGGGCTCACCGATCACCTCGGTGCGTTCGTGGTCACCACTGGGCTCGGTCTGGACGAGCTGTGCGCGTCACTCGAAGAGGACCACGATGACTACGGAAGCATCATGGCCAAGGCATTAGCCGACCGCCTGGCGGAAGCGTTCGCGGAGCGGCTGCACGAGCGCGTTCGGCAGGATCTTTGGGGACACGAGGCGGGCGACGGCCTCTCCAGCGCCGACCTGATCTCTGAGCGCTATTCCGGGATCCGGCCGGCACCAGGATATCCGGCCTGCCCGGACCATACCGAGAAGAGGACGTTGTTCACACTACTGGGCGCGGAGCGCCACACGGGTGTCAGCCTCACGGAGAGCTTCGCCATGCTGCCGGGGGCCTCGGTGTCCGGCTGGTACTTCGCGCACCCGGAAGCCCACTACTTCGGCGTGGGCCGGATCGGAAAGGATCAGGTGACCGATTACGCGGAAAGGAAGGGAATGTCGATGGCGGACGCCGAGCGCTGGCTCCAGCCCAACCTGGGGTACGAGCCGGAGGAGGGGTCCCGTGAGTAGCCGGGAAGCGAACCATTCCGCCTTGAGGAAACTCATCGATGACGGGCGCGTCCACGTGATGGATGGGGCGATGGGAACCGAACTCTACGCCAGTGGCGTCTTCGTCAACGTCTCGTACGACGGGCTCAACCTCGAAACGCCCGACGTGGTAGAGAACGTGCACCGGAACTATGTGAACGCCGGCGCCGAGGTTATCGAGACCAACACCTTCGGCGCTAATCCGGTCAAGCTCTCCAGCTACGGCCTGGCTGACCGAACGGAGGAAATCAACCACGCGGCCGTGGAACTGGCACTCAGGGCAGCCCAGGGCAGGGTCTTGGTGGTCGGGGCTATCGGGCCGTTGGGCATCCGCATCGAGCCGCTCGGACCGACGTCCCGTGAGGAGGCACAGGAGTTCTATCACCGACAGGCGGATGGGCTCGTGGAGGGCGGCGTGGACGGCTTCGTGCTCGAAACCTTCAGCGACCTCAACGAAATGGAGCAAGCGTTCAAGGCCGTCCGGAGCCGCTCGTCCCTCCCCGTCATGTGCCAGGTCACCGTGGGGGAGGACTGCTGCACGTCGTACGGAACGTCTCCGGAGGACGTCGCCACCGCAGTCACGGCGTGGGGTGCAGACGTGATCGGAATCAATTGCTCCGTCGGACCGGCCGTCATGCTGGATGCGGTGGAGCGGATGGCCCAAGTTACCGATCTACCTCTTTCGGCCCAGCCCAACGCCGGACTGCCTCGAGCGGTAGGCGATCGCAAGATCTACCTCGCCAGCCCGGAGTACATGGCACAGTACGCCCGCCGAATGATCGAGGCGGGAGCTCGCTTCGTTGGCGGATGCTGCGGCACGGGCCCGGAACACATCCGAAGCATCCGAGCTCTGGTGGGCGGCCAGCGACCGCCGTCCATACGAGTCCGCCCGGGCTCACACGCCGAGCCGCACGACACGCCCATTCAGCCGGACGTGCCGCTCGGCGAGCGCTCCGCGTGGGGACGAAAGATCGCCGAGGGCAGCTTTGTCACCAGTATCGAGGTTACGCCGCCCAGGGGTTGGGACGCCGAAGACCTCCTGGGGCAGTGTCGCCGCATCCAGGCCGCCGGAGCCGATACGGTGAACGTCCTGGATCACCCGCATGCCCACGCTCGGATGAGCGCCCTGCCCGCCGCCCTGCTGATCGAAAGGGAGGTGGGCATCGAGACCATCGTTCACTATCCCTGCCGCGACCGAAACATGACTCGCATGATCAGCGACCTGCTCGGAGCGGCGGCCGCCAGGCTACACAATCTTCTCCTGGTCACAGGGCGCCCACCCACGACCGGTCCCTACCCCGACTCGACGGCCTCCCTGGACATCGACTCGATCGGACTCACCAACGTGGTCCATGGGCTGAATCGAGGCGTCGACCCCGGGGGCAACGCGATCGGCGTACCCACGCGCTTCGTCATCGGGGCGAGGGTCAACCAGGTCGCCGTGGACCAAGACCGTGAAGCAGGACGCCTGAAGTGGAAGGTCGACGCCGGCGTCGACTTCGTGATCACGCAGCCGGTGTTCGACGCGGGACGGCTCCATGCCTTCCTGGAGCGCGTGCCCGACGTGTCCATACCCGTCGTGGCAAGTCTACGCCCGCTCACCTCGCTCCGTGAGGCCGAGTTCCTACACAACGAGGTCCCAGGCGTCCACATCCCCGAGGAGATCATGAACCGCATGGCCGATGCGGAACGGGACGGTGAAGAAGCCGCCAGGGCCGAGGGCGTGAAGGTGGCCCTCGAGGTATTTGAGTCGATCCGAGACTCGATCGCCGGAGCCCACGTCCATGTACCGGACGGCAATCTCGACGGAGCACTGGAGATTCTTTCAGGCGTTATCGACTCGCTCTAAAAGGGGTCGACCCGGCGATTCGGGTGCCCGCAGCCGCAGCCCTCCGGACTACGAGCGTCTTCAGGAACCCCCGACCGTCGAGGACCGGGCGATCACTTTGGCGAGCCTGTCCTGCACCCGCCGGTGGCCCAGGTTGCTGATGTAAACCTTCTCTGCGCCGACGGCTCGCAGGGCGTCCAGGGTCTTGCCTAGAAGCTCTTCGGGGGTGGCGCCGGCCTCGAATTCGCGCGCCAACTCCTCTGCGGGGACCGGGAAAAAATTCCCCAATCGCCCGAGGGTACCCGGATCGGCACTCCAATAGTAGAAGACACCGAAAATTCCCGGTGTGTCCACGCTCCGGCGGTCGCACTCCTCCAGGAACGCCTCGACCCGATCCGCACTGTGGTGGGATACCACCTGGGTCAGGTAGAAGTCGGCCGAGAAGTCCTCCGCGCCCACGTACCCGACCTGTGTTCGCACGTCACGATGCGGGTTCGCCCAACCACCCAAGGAGAGCCCCGGTTGCCGCTCGCGAATCCGCTGCCTGAGCAGGTGTGCGTGTGGAACACAACGTGGCGGGCCCACCGAGGTGTCTCCACCCACCACCGTGAGCGCCTCGAAGCCGAGGGAGTGGGCACGATCCGCGAACATGAGGCAGTGCTCGATCGTGTGCTTGCACGTAAGAAAGGGAACGAGTCGCGAGAGCGGCACCTCGGAACCGACGTTGGCCGCAAGGTGCCCGAGGTTCTCCTCTTCCTGTGATCCGACCGCATCATCCGTAAGGAAAACGAAGATGTCCTTGAGCGCGAGATTCCGGAGGGAGTGGTTGAGGTCGATCCAGGTGTCCATCCCCTCGGTGGCCGTAAGCCCACTCCGCGGTGGCCGAAGCTCCACGGTAATGAGCGGCCCCTGCCGCCCCAGCCGCTCCACCAGCGCCGAGGTCACCCCTTCGCTCCCACAAGACGTTCGATCTCGTCGGCGGACACCGGTAATCGGGCCGTCAGCACCTCGTGTCCCTCGGCGGTCACGACCACATCGTCTTCGATCCTGATCCCCACGCCCACGTATTCCTCCGGAACGCCGGAACCCTCGAACGGGCCTGGGAAGTAGAGACCCGGCTCCACGGTCAAAACCATTCCCGGCTCCAGCACTCGCGACACACCGGAGGAGGCGTAGTCACCCACGTCGTGCACATCGAGCCCTAGCCAATGGGACGTCTGATGGGGATAGAATGGCTTGTAGCCCTCGGTATCGATCACCTCAGCCTTGCTTCCCTCGAGAACGCCCAGCTCGAGGAGTCCTTCGACGAGCACGCCCCGCGCCGTGTGATGGATCGACTCGACGGTCACCCCGGGCCGAATGCATTCTATAGCCTGATCATGCGCCTCCAGAACCAGATCGTAGAGGGCTCGCTGGGCTGCCGTGAAGGATGCGGATACCGGGAAGGTGCGGGTGATGTCGCACACGTAGTGGTCCACCTCCGCACCGGCGTCCACGAGGACCAGGTCCCCGTCCTGGGCGGTGCAGTGGTTATCCTCGTAGTGCAGCACGCAGGCGTTCGCACCTGAGGCCACGATGGTGGGATAGGCGGGCCCCCTGGCCCCTTTACGTCGAAACGCGCCATCGAGAATTCCCTCGAGCTCCCACTCTCCGACCCCGGGCCGCACGGCCCCGAACATCTCGTTGAAGGCCTCGATCGTAATCGTCGCAGCCCTCCGCATGCGCTCCAACTCCTCCGGGCTCTTCACCAGCCGCAGGGGATCGAGCAACCGCCCGGGATCGATGATCCCACGGGGACCGACGCCCTTCCTGACGCCGCTTAGGCGAGCGGTTTGGAGAGCCCCGACCACCAAGCTCTGCACGGGTGAATCGGTCCCGATCCGGAAGTACGCGTCCTTGGCCCCAGCCAGCAATTTCGGAAGTTGCTCGGACAGCATGTCGCTTCCATAGGTCGTGTCGGCACCGAACACCGCTCCAGCCCGCTCCGGCCCAAGCCGCTCTCCACCCCAGAGCTCCTCTTCGGAATTCCGAGGTCGTACGAAGAGCACGAAATCGCCGTCCGCACCACCCGGACGGAGCACAGCCACGGCCCCGGGCTCGGTCACGCCGGTTAGATAGAAGAGCTCGCTGTCCGCCCTGTACCGTCCTCCGGGGGCGTTCGTCTTGGAGTCCAGCACCAAGACCGACCCGTCCAGGTGCGCTAAAACGCGCTTACGCCGTGCCGCAAAATCGTCGGGTGAAAAACCCAACCGCCTATTCGCCGCCGGCGCTCACGGTGGGAGCCTGGTCGACCAGCCAGTGTTCGAACCAGCTTCGGATACGCTCCAACCGGTCCACGAGGAGCCATGGCTCTCCCGTCCGGGACAAGCCGTGAGAAGATCTCGGGTACCGGACCATCTCCACCGGCACGTCCAAGTTCTTCAGTGCCATGAACCACTGCTCCACGTCACCGATGGGTGTCCTGAAGTCGTTCTCGCTGTGGATGATAAGCGTGGGAGCCGTAACATTTTCCACGTACGAGATCGGGGACAGCCGACGGTAAAGATCCCTCCGCTCCCAGGGCGCGCCGAAAAATTCGTACTCGGTCAACCTCCGCAGATCGGACGATCCCCACCAACTCTCCCAGTTCACGATAGAGCGAGAGGTGACGGCAGCCTGAAAACGGTCGGAGGTGGCGGTAAGCCAGTTCGTCATAAAGCCACCGTAACCTCCACCCGAGACGCCCAGACGAGTCGAGTCGGCCTCCGAGAATCGGGCTAGTGCAGCGTCCACGCCGGTAAGAAAATCCTCGCTGTCCATGATGCCCCACTGCCCGCGGGTGGCATACATGAACTCGTGACCGTAACCACTCGATCCTCGAGGGTTGGAGTAAAGGACGAAGAAGCCCGCCGAGGACAACACATGGAAGGTCGGGACGAACGTATTGCCATACGCACTGTGCGGCCCACCATGAATTTTCAAGATCAGCGGGTATTTACGGTCGGGGGTGTAGCCCACCGGCTTGATCACCCAACCCTCCACCTCGACGCTGTCGCCGACCATCCAGGTCAGCCGCTCCGGGCGCTCCAAGGAAACCCGATCCAGGAAATCCTGGTTGAACTCGGTGGCCCGTCGCTCGGCCGTGCCGTCGCCTCGCGCCACGTATAGTTCGGTGGGGGAGACCGCATCGGTGGCGGCGTAGGCCATGATATGGCCTCGGTCGGACAGCGAGACACTGGTGAGTTGCCGTTCACCCTCGGTCACCTGAATGACCGGGCCGCCGGCGGCCGCAACCCGGAAGAGATGGCGATTCCCACGAACGGAGGCGGAGAACAGAATCGCGGTTCCATCCGCCGACCATTGTGGGGCGCCGGGCACGAGGTCCCAGCCCTCGGTGAGATTGGCGGGCTCCGTCGCGAAACGCCCGTCGCCACCGACGTCTACCACCATCAGATCCTGCTCGGCCCCGCGCTCCGCTGTGAAGACGAACGCTAGCCGTGTGCCGTCGGGCGAGGGCGCCGGCGAGGTTTCCGAGCCCGGCTCCGGCGTGACGTCCGTGACGGAGCCGTCGGTCACGCGAACCGCCCAGATGTCCCGGGTCAGTTCCTCGTTGGATTCATCGTCTTGCTTCTCGTCTCCGGAGAAGTAGAGCGTACGCCCATCGGGGGACCAGCGAACGTCAGACTTGTCGAACGGGAGCTCCGTCAGCCTTCTCGGAGTGCCTCCCTCGGCCGATACTAAGTAGAGATCGTCGGACTCCCTCACGGAGAAGTGCGGGCGCAGCGTGATCGTACCGTCTGCTTTGTACCGTGTCGAGGTTACCACACGCCCATCGAAGCGCTCACGGTCCAGCGTGTTCGAGAGTGCGTCCGGAGCGATCCAGCCGTCCCGCTCGCCAGCCTCCGTCTCCTCGGCTGGGGCGAGGTACGCAATCCACTCGCCATCCACCGACCAGACGGGCGCCCCCCGGACTCCCTCGACGTGGAAGGCCTCTCCGCCGGGGCCTGAGACACGCACGAACCATGTGGAGTTTTCGTCGTCGCCGCGCCGTGAGGTGAACGCAAGAAGCGACCCGTCCGGCGACCACCTCGGAGCATAAGAGTCCCCGGTAGGAGCAGTGAAACGATACGGGTCATCGGCTGGCCGCCCGTTGACGAGCGCCTGCATCCAGATCTCCCGGCGGCGGCGATTCTCCTCTTCGAGGGTCCGTGTTACAGTAAACGCGACGAGGTCGCCCTCGGGAGAGACCGCAACGTCACCCACGGTGACCAGATCATAGTAGTCGGCCGGCTGGAATCCACGCTGCTGGGCCGAGGTAGCTCCGGCCATGGCCGCCCACAGCACCCACGCCGCAGAAAGCATCCCGACCGTTCTCGTTGTGGCCTTCAAACTCGTCTCCGTGTCACTACGGTTCACGCCCGCTGCACCGTAATCGACTGATGCACGGGCAAATCTATGGGGGGTAGGGACTTGCCTCAAGGCGAACTTCATCGGGATCCAACGATTCCCGTGCACGCCCCTGTGCACACCAAGTGCAAAGTCGATGCCAAAGGACCCCCTCGCCCCGCACGGGGGGGGATCCTCGACCCGACGAGGCGGTAAGAGATACGTGCATACGCCAGCCCATCAAGATTCGGGGGAGTTTGCGATGGCGGGTTCCGGCCCCCTCGTTACCACCTTCTTATGGTGCCTCGGCGCAGTCCTGTTCGTGACCGCCCCGCTGGGCGCTCAGGCCATCTCCGGGATTCTGGTAGAGTCCGAGACGGGTGCTCCAGTGGAGGGAGCCTCGGTCACGCTTCTCAGTCGGGACGGTGAGCGACTCGATTGGCGCCTGACGAACGCCGCGGGACGGTTCGACTTCCGGACGCCAGGACCTGGAACATACCTGTTGCGGGCAGACCGGATCGGCCACGCCCGCGTTCTTTCCGATCCGATCCCCATCGACCGTGGAGTCACCGTCGTGTACAGGCTGGAGACTCCCTTGGAGGCGATCATACTGGCCGGGATCGAGGTAGATAGTAGCCGCCGCTGTGAGGTCCGACCCGGACAGGGCCTTCCCACGGCAACGGTGTGGGAGGAGGCGCGCAAGGCCCTGGAGGCGACATCACGCACCAGCGGCCTCGGCGTCTACCGCTACGCGATTCGCCGTTATGAACGGGAATTGGATGCTCGAGGCCGCCGAGTGAGGAGCGAGCAGAGCCGAATCGTCCGAGGGCAGGTACTGGCCACCCCTTTCCGCAGCCTGGACGTCGAGAATCTACTCGAGCATGGGTTCGTGCGCCCCGACGGCGAGGGGAGCATCTATTACGGACCCGACGCCGATGTCCTCCTGTCGGATGCCTTCCTGGACACCCACTGCATGAGCCTGGCAGAGGGAGAGGACGAAGCGGAGGGCCTTCTCGGATTATCGTTCGAGCCGACGGAGAATCGCGGAGTCCCGGATATCAGTGGCGTCCTATGGCTGGACCCGGTGAACGCGGAGCTTCAGTAGCTGGATTATCGCTACGAGTTCCTGGACGTTCCCAACTCGGAGAGGCTCGGGGGAAGAATTCGATTCCACGGCCTTCCCAACGGGACGTGGATCGTACGCGAGTGGTATATCCGTATGCCGCTCCTCGAGGCTAGGATGCGGTGGGGGCGAATCCGACCGCGGCTGGTCGGGCTCAGGGAGGAGGGTGGCTTGGTCGTACGGGTCAACAACCTGCAAGGTGATCTCGTGCTCGAGTCGACGGCGGGGATCATCGAAGAACCCGGGCTCGAGGAATAGGATCCGGGGCAAGATTCCGTCGTGGCCTGCCCGTAGAGCTTCAGGACCAGGGGCGCGACAACCGAGTTTGGTTCCGACCCCTGGTCCTTTCGGCCGTGCAGAAGTAGTGTGTGGACTTCCTCCGCTAGCAGGACATTTCTAGAACACAAGGGGATGAGGGAATGAGAGGCAGATCAATGTTCGTGATACCCGTTCGCGTGAACGTTATCCATTGGGTCGTGACCCTCCTGATGGCCATCGCGATGTTGAACCCGTGGACGCCCGAAATCGCTGCGCAGGAACCGCTCGATTCGGTCATTCCATTGGACTCCATCGTGGTGACCGTGCTGCGCGCCACGGACGGCTTGGGCCGCGCGCCCTACGCCGTCTCGGTGCAAAGTGGGCGAGCCCTGCAACTGGGCAACACCGGCTTCTCACTCGACGAGGCACTCCAAGGAATCCCCGGCCTCCAGATTCAGAACCGGTACAACTACAATACGGGTGAGCGGATCTCCATCCGTGGCTTCGGCTCCCGATCCCAGTTCAGCACACGCGGCATCAAGATTCTCGTGGATGGCATTCCTGCCACGTTAGCCGACGGCCAGTCGGCGCTGGACCATCTCGACATCGGGTCGCTTGGGCGCGTGGAGGTCCTGCGTGGGCCCTCCGCGGCCATGTACGGCAATGGCGGCGGCGGTGTATTGAGCTTCCAGACGAAGGAATCGCCCGATGTGCCCGTCCGCGAGGAGGCCACGGCCATCTTCGGCGAGAACGGCCTCATGCGGTTCCAGAGTACGACGTCCGGTACGCAGGGGGGGATGACCTACCTCGTAAGCGTTGCGCACTTGACGTACGACGGATTCCGCACCGTGGAGGACAGCACCGATTTCGCGGTGGAGCGCCCCGACAGCAGCTTATACGGGCTAGCCGCGCGCTTCAATGTGAACGGCCAGGTGGGGGTGGACGCCGCTGGGGGACGGCTGCTCTTTACCGCCAACTTCATGGATTTAGAAGCGGAGAACCCCGGCGGGCTGAATCGCGACGCCATATACGCAGACAGCTCGCTTAACGCGCGCGGCGGCGGATTTGGCAACATCGCGAGGAACGCACGCAAGGACGTTTATCAGACACTGTTGGGGGCGACCTGGACCGGACCCGTGGGGAATCTCAACGCCGAATTTACCGGGTGGGGGCTCAGCCGGCGAATCGACAATCCAATCCCCCCGCGGATCATCGATCTCAGCCGGAACGCCTACGGCGTCCGTGCCATGGTATCCAACGATAGCGGTGACGATTCGGGTCCCGTCGCGTGGGCGGCTGGTTTCGACGTCGATCTCCAGCGTGACGACCGTGCGGAACACAACAACGTCGGGGGTACGCGGGGTACCCTGACGAAGGACCAATTCGAGACCGTCACCGCCGCTGGTGTGTTCCTTCAGGCCAACGCCCCGCTCGGTGAGCGCGCTACGGTTGCGGGGGGACTGCGCTACGACCGATTCGACTTTGGGGTCGATGATCGGTTGACGACCGACGGTGACGACTCGGGTGACCGGGTCATGGACGCACTGAGCCCCACCGTGGGCGTCGTGGTCCAGGCGAGCCCGGATGTGTCCGTCTTCGGCAACTTCGCCACGTACCTGGCGACGCCCACGACGACGGAATTGGGCAACGATCCGGCGGGAGGCGGCGGCTTCAACCGCAACCTGGATCCACAGACCGGAAACACCGGAGAAGTCGGAATACGCGGTGTCACGAACAACCGCTACAGTTATGAAATGAGCGGGTTCTTGTCCAAGCTCAAGAACGAGCTGGTCCCATTCGGGGTCGCCGCGCAGCCTGGCCGCACGTTCTTCAGGAATTCTGGGGAATCGACGTATCAGGGGCTCGAGGCCTCCGTGAGGGCGGTTCTTCCCCAGGGCGTCTTCGGGCAACTCTCATACACTTTCGTGGACGCCAAATTCGACGAGTTCGAGGTGGACGACGGTACGACCGTTGAGGTCTTCGACGGAAACTTCGTCCCCGGTGTGGCCAGGCACCGTCTCGAGGGCCTGGCGCGTGTGAGCCGAGGCTCGTGGTACGGTGAGGTTCGCGGAGACTATGTGGGAAGGGTCCACACCAACGACGCCAATGATCCCCAGACGGCCGCCAAACAATACACGCTTTGGGACGTCCGGGCCGGTCTCTCCGGCCAGCGTCTCGGTAACATCGAAGTGGCGCCCTTCGTGAGCCTTACGAACGTCTTCAACTCCGTTTACGCAGCCGCCGTCGCGGTCGGCGACTTTACCAGACGGTTCTACGATCCAGGCCCGAGGCGTGCGTTTTCCGCGGGGTGACCGCTACCTTCTAGAGCGGTCTGCCCGCCTCGGCGCTCGCGAGTTCAGCGCGGCTGAATCGCCGCTGCGGTTGAGAAGGATCAGGGAGCGGCCCGGCAAAAGGCCGGGTCGCTCACGACCGCCAACGCGTTCCGCACGGCCCGCTCGCCCTCCTCGTCGGACGGGCGGCTCATTATTTGTCCATGGACGACCATCACGGACGAACCGCCCCCGTCCAGATTGAGCGCCTCTGCCGCATCGGTCGCTGCAAGAGTGGCCGTCATCTCTGCCAGGGTCATTCCCGACGAGTAGGACCCCTGGCGCCCGTCCACGACCAGGACCCAAAGCCGTCGGGCCTCTGGATCGTAAGCTATGGCGGTTCGAGGGTGCCGTAACGACGCAAAGCCTTGATCCGAGTCCCAACTGTCGCTCGTGAGCGAGGCCCCTGCATCCAATAGTTCCGGGTACCCCCCGACCAACTGGGTCCGACCCGGCTGAGTCCCGGGACACCCAGGCACCCGCGGACAACCCGCTCCCTTCCCGCTGGACCGTCCCGATCCAAGGGGCGCGGCCCGGTGTCCACTCGAGCGCCGGCCGCTGAGAAGACCACAGAACCCTCCCCGCCGCCACCTCGGGGCCAAGCGGACGCCCCTCCGGCGTAAAGAAGTCCCCGTTGACCGCAGCAAGCACTCCAGCACCGGCGTCTCCGACGAGTTCCGTCACAGTAGCTAGTCCTGCCCCATACGATTCAATCTCACCCGCAGGCAGCACCCTCAGGCCCAGATCGCATCGCTCCAGGTCCAAGCGCAGGACATGCACCGCCCACGGACCCTTTTCCGACCAGACGAAGTGGTAGGAGAGCCCCTCATCAAGGAAGAGGGCACGGGTCGAGTCCGCTCCTAGATAGGAGAGCAGCTCCTCGGGTAGTGGCTCAGGGAAACGGGCCGGACGATCGGGAGGCGTGCACGCGAGAACCAAGGTGGCCAACGCACACGTGTTTCTCAGTTGGTTTTTGAAGAACCCCATTTCCTTGCCTCGGTGGAGGGTATGGGTTCCTCGCCGAATCGTCGTACGGCGAAGTCCATAGGATAGCCCCGCTCCTAGCCCCCGTTCCCAGGATAGCCCCTGTCCCCCGATTCTTCTATACTCGGGCGCCATGACATTCCGACGCGCCGACACCGGCCCCATGGGCCCCAGCCACCTTGGACGGCACGCGGCGGGAGGGATTCGGACGCGCGCCGCGAGGGAGTGTCGGAACGGATTCGCGAGGGGTGTGGCCCTGCTCGTGGCCCTATCCTCTTGCCTGACTGGCCTACTTGTGTCTCCGCTGGCCGCCCAAGCCACCGCCAACGACATGCGACTCCGCATGGGTGTCACCGTCGGGGGGATCGGGTCGATCGGTGCGTCCGTCGAGTTTCTGTGGGGGAGTCGGAGCGTCGACGTGAACCTGGCGACCCTCTCCTTCCGCGAGGTGAGCCTGGCCGTCACGGGCAAGCAATATTTCGGCGGCGGCGACCTGCGGCTGTTCGTAGGCGTGGGTCTTTGGGGAATCGCCGGATCGACCGGACAGGAGGGCGAACAGACAGGCAAGGTGCTGATCCTCCGCGTTCCGGTGGGGGGCGACTGGAACTTCACCGGGCGCCACCACCTGGGCGGGAGCCTGGCGGTGAATGAAGGCCTATGGATCGACCGAGCCGACCCCGAGGACGACACGCCCGTCAGACGGCGACCGGTCCCTGTTCCCGGAGTTTTCTACCGCTTCGAGCCGTAGAGATGCACCGGGCCCCCTAGAGCTCTTCGGGTTCGTCCCAGCTCTCTTTCCAGAATTCATCCTCTTCCCTCCTGATCTGCTTAAGATCCAGAGGCTCCGGATCGTCTGTGAGAAGCACGCCCTCTTCCTCGATCCGACGAATGTCGTCCTCGTCGATTCGGGGAGGCGGGACCTCGAACGATCGCTTGAGCTTCCGTCGCATGGAAATCCAAGCGTACCCAACCAAGGCACCGAGGAAGAACCAGAGCACCGGCCAAAAAAAACGCATGCTGATCATGACCGCACCCTGCTCATGAGATCGGAGACATTCCCACGTACTTGAGCCCGCTGCCCGTGTTGAAGAGCACGACCTCTTCCTCACGATTGAGCACACCCATTGCGATGAGCGCGGGTACTGCAGCTGCGACGGCACCGCCCTCCGGGGCCGCGAAGATCCCGGTGTCCTCCCCAACGGCCTGTACCCAATCGGCCATATCCTGGTCTGGGATCGCCACGGCAGCCCCGCCTGACTCGCGGATCGCCTTCAGGATCAGAAAGTCACCGACCGCCCCCGGCACACGCAGCCCCGACGCATACGTGACGGCGTCCGCCCACGGTTCCGCCTCCACGGCCCCGCTCTCCCAGGCTCGCACCATCGGGGCGCACCCGGCGGCCTGAACGGAGAACATCTTCGGCCGCTCCGGCCCGATCCAGCCCATTCGCTCCATCTCGTCGAACGCCTTCCACATCCCGATCAGCCCGGTCCCGCCGCCCGTCGGGTAGACGATGCTGTCGGGAAGCCGGCCGCCTAGCTGTTCGAAGACCTCGTAGCCCATCGTCTTCTTGCCCTCCACCCGGTACGGCTCCCTGAGCGTCGAGAGATCGAACCAATCGTGTTGCTCTACACCCGTCCGCACCACACGCCCGCAATCGGTGATCAGCCCATCGAGAAGCTGCAGGTCAGCGCCCAATGCCCGTATCTCGGCGAGGATGGGTGGGGGGGTATCCGTGGGTACGACTACATGAACCGGAAGGCCCGCCGCGGCACCGTAAGCCGCCGCCGCGCCGCCCGCGTTGCCCGCAGACGGGAGCGCGAGGGCGGTGGCACCCAGCTCCTTTGCACGGGAGACGGCCAGACACAGCCCGCGATCCTTGAAGCTGCCCGTGGGGTTCTGCCCCTCGTCTTTGATCCAGATCCGGCCGGCCCCCATGCGGGCCGCCAAGCGGGGCGTGTCGAGAAGGGGCGTCCACCCCTCGCCCAAGCTGACCTGGAAAGCCCGGTTTCGAACGGGGAGCACGTCCTCATAGCGCCACAGATCGGCCCTGCGCCCAGTGAGGTCGGCGGGTTGGAACCCGGGCCGGATCGCGTCGAGGTCGTAGCGCGCGAAGTATGGCCTCCCGGAGGGCGACAAGCCGTGCAGGGCTTCGCTCTCGACGGTCTCGCCGGTGTACGTGCACTCGAGGTGGCTGGCCCCCCGGAGGGGCTCGGACGAAGATGGCATCAGAGAAAGGTCACAAGAGTTAGAGGCCTCAGTTCGAGTCGGCCGCGTCCGTCATCATTTTCGAGTCGTCGGAAGCGCCCCCCAGCAACCTGACACCCATCGCGACAGCCAGCAAAGCCGGAGCCAGGAGCACCCATGGTGGCGCCTCCCCGCCATCCTCGAGCCAGGCACGGAGCGCGGGTATGGAGGCCATCAAGACAATGCTCCCGTTGTTCACGAAGTGCATGAGGATCCCCACCCATATCGAGCGCGTGGAAAGGACGGCCCATGCCAGGAGGAAGCCGAGCCACGCCGTCGGCAGAAAGCGGAACGCCGACTCGAAGGAGATGTGGAACGCTCCGAACACCAACCCGTTGAATGCGGCGACGCGCACCGCGGACGCACGGCCTCGAGTCCCCGCGAGGAGCACGCCCCTGAATACCACCTCTTCGCAGATCGCCGGCGTCAGCGCCAGGAGGGCGAGCAGCCACAAAAACCGGGACGGGCTCTCCGCTGTGATGAGGTCCTCGAGGCCCTCGAGCATGTCCCACGGAATCGGGAGCACGAATCCCTGCGCCCAGGCGAGGAACCAGCCCAACGGCATCCCTCCGGCAATCAATAGTAGGGCCCCCAGGACCTTCTGACCCTCGGGACGCCGGAAGGAGAAGGTCTCGCCGAAATCGAAACCGGCTACCCGTACGAAGAGGAACGCCGGAAGGAGCAAGATAAGCCACTCGGACAGGAGCAGTCCGCGTTCTCCCCACCCGGCCTGAAGCGGGAAGCCCATGTAAAAGAAGAGCACGGCCACGGCGGCGATGAATCCGATCGCCTGTGCCGCACTCGGCGTAGCGGAAACGGGGCCGACCAGGCGAGGAAGCCACTCCCGGGGGCCCCCCCCGGATTCTACGTGCGCGTTCCCTACCCCGAAGAGCACGTCCTCCCGACCGAAGGAGGCCGAGGCGAAGGCGAGCGCAGCCCACGCCCAGAGCCCCGTCGTGGCGACCGCCACCATGGAGGGAGCGAGCGCGGGACTCCCGGCCATGAGTTCACGGAAGAAGATCGCCAGTCCCGCGACCGGGACGGCCGCTAGAGCGACCGTGAAGCCGATCCCGGGAAACACCGGCAGCAGAGCCGGCAACATCACCAGGAGATACACCGGTGTCAGCGCGGTCTGGGCCTCTTTGAAGGAACGGGAGCGAAGCGCGATCCCCAGGAAGAGCGACGCGAACAACACCGCGAGGGGGATGAGGGTAACAAAGATGAGCAGCACCGAGTCCCATGGCAGCGCGAATTCGATGTCCAGACTTCCGCCCAGCTGGAAGAGGCCGGTCTGAAAGGTGAGCAGCATGCTCGCCAAATTGAGAGCGGCGGCCACCACACCGATGAGTGCTACGGCCAGAAACTTGCCTACGACGATTTGCCGAGGTGGCACCGGGGCGGTAAGCAGCGTTTCCAGCGTGCCGCGCTCCTTTTCTCCGGCCGCCATATCGATGGCCGGGTAAAAGGTGCCGAGCAGCGTCATGAGGATCAGCAGCATGGGCAGGAAGCGCCCGAGAGTATATCTGCCCAGTTCTTCCGCTCGAGCCACCGACGAATCGGCGACGGCCAACGGGTCGGCAAACCCTGGTGGAAGTCCGCGCTCGGTGAGTCTCCGAGCGAGCAACGTGTCGTCCCAGTTCCGGAGGGCCCGAGCCAGTACGGTGCGTGCCCGCCGCGAACGCTCATCGGCCGCGTCGTAGAGCACGGTAGCCCTCTGTGTGCCTTCCCCCTCGGGCAGCGGCTCAAAGACCACCACCGCCCCGACGAATTCGGAGCGGACCGCCTCCACGGGGTCGAGCACGTCGAGCAGTTCGAGTTCCTCGTCGGAGGTCAAGAACTCGATGACATCGTCTGAAGCGGGACCGGTGACCGCCACCTGAGACGCCTCGGACTCGATGCGGCGTATGCCCAGAAGCGCGAACTGCTCGGTGGCGATGAGCAACACCGGATAGAGCAAGATTGGGATCGCCATCATCACCATCAGAGTGCGGCGGTCCCGTAACGTTTCGCGCAGCTCCTTACGGAAGACGACCCAGACCGGACTCACGCCGGCTCCTCAGGGGGAACGGCCTCCCCGTCGCTCCCGCCGTCTCCCTGGACCAGCGCGAGGAAGGCGCGCGCTAGGTTTCGCTCGCCGGTCCTTTCGATAAGCGAGGCGGGCGTCCCCTCCGCCACAAGACGTCCGCCACTCAGAACGCCCACACGGTCGGCCAGCAGCTCCACCTCGGCCATCTGGTGCGTCGAAAAGATGATCGCCTTTCCACGAGCGCGCTCCGCCTCGATGAACCGATAGATCACCTGGCCGCTGAGCACGTCGAGTCCCATGGTCGGCTCGTCGAGAATCAGCGCGGGCGGATCATGGACGAGCGCGCGGGCCACGGAGACGCGTTGGGCCTGCCCGGTGGATAGGGTCCCACAGCGCTGGCTCGCGAAGGGCGTGATACCGAACACATGCGTGAGTTCGGCGACTCGTCTATCGAGGGCCGGCTCCTCCATTCGGTGGAGCCGTCCGAAGTACTGGAGAAGCTCCACCGGAGTCAGGCGCTCGTAGAGTCCCATCGACGCGGCGAGAAAGCCGATGCGTGCACGCACCACAAGGGGCTGTTCGCGCACGTCGGCGTCGCCCACCAGAGCGGTACCCGAGGTCGGTGCCTGTAGCGTGGCCAGGCACCGGAGCGCCGTCGTCTTCCCCGCCCCGTTAGGACCGAGGAGCGCGTATACCTCCCCGGGCTCGACCCGAAGAGAAAGACCCTTCACCGCGCGGAGCCGTCCGTAGGTCTTCGTCAGATCCTGGAACTCGATCATGCGCGCACCGTATGGGAATATGCGCACTCCGGGCAACCCTCCAGAGCGCCACCGCGTCTAAGGGTAAATGATACTTCGGCCCTCGTGGGAATGAACGAAGCTCAGCTTTTACGAAAAGCGTGCCAGGGAGACGGGCCCGCCGTGCGGGCTCTCTACGAAAAGTACTCCCCGCGCGTATACGCGGTCGTCCGGCGCATAGCGGCGGATGACGATTTGGCACAGGATTACGCGCAGGAAGCGTGGATCCGTGCGCTTCCGACGTTTCGGGGAGAGGCCCGGTTCTCCACGTGGCTTCACCGCATCGCGGTAAACTCGGCCCTTCAGGCGGTCCGAACGGCGGAGATGCGGCAAAAGAGAGAGGTGCCGATGCCTGAGTCGTTGGCCATGGCTCCTCCGGCGCGGGACGCCCTGCTGAGCCAAAAGCTCGAGTGGGCGCTCGACCGCTTGCCTGAACGCATGCGAAAGGTGTTGATCCTCCATGACGTGGAGGGTTACACCCACGACGAGATCGGTGAACTGTTGGGGACCGCCGCGGGAACGTCCAAGTCCCAGCTGTTCAAGGCCCGCGGAAAGATGAGAGTGTTACTGAGGGACTTGGATTCATCGGAGAATCCGGGTTCGGAAGACGACGGAAAGGAAATGGAAGCATGGAGCATCTGACACACGACACACTTGCCCGTCTCGTCGACGAGGGGCCGAGCTCCGCCGAACGGGAGCACCTCCAGGCGTGCAGCCGCTGCGCCGAGGAGTTCCAGGCGTTCAGGCTTCAGTCCGACGCCCTCGGGGGCCTTGCGGCACTAAGGCCTCCGTCGGGCGACTGGGAATCGCTGGAGGCTCGGCTAGTGGGTGAGGGGCTCATCCGCACGCCGGAGACCTTCCGGCGCTTTGGCTTCGCGGCAGCCCCCGCCTGGATGCAGGCGGCGGCAACCATCGTGGTCTTCCTCGGAGGGACGGGGTTCGGGCTCGCGCTCACGAAGGGGGCGGCACCGGAGGGGCTGTCTTCCGAGGGCAGGCCCCTTCCTGTGTCGCAGATCTCGTCGGCCGAAGAGGCCGTGCGAGTGGTGGCGTCCGCGGAACAAGCCTACATGCAGGCGCTCGTCCGTTACCGGCAGTTGACGGGAGGAAGCGACGGGCCGCGGGTTGCCGACCCCTTGAGCCGCGTGACGGCGTTGGAGGGCCTGTTGGCTGCGAGCCAGGAGGCGGTGCGCCTCGCGCCGACGGATCTGGTCTTCAATGGTTTCCTGGTCAACGTGCTGGCCGAGCGGCAGGAAGTCCTGCGGCAAATCTCGACCAGCAGGGACGACGACTGGTTCTGATGATGAGTGTGGGACCTCTGATGACGCCGGCCCACGACAACGGTGCCGTACGCGACCCTGCCCGTCCTAGCCGCCATCTCGGGAGCGCAACGCGAACGGCCACTCTGGTCACGGCCTTGATCGCCATGTGCGTGTCCATCGGTTACGCCCAAGTTCCACCGGGGTGGGACGTGCCCGTCGCCTCGGTGCGCCAGCTCGATGCAGCCGAGCGCGGCTGGATCGGCGTCGGCGTGGACATAACGGTCAGGGAGGTCACCAGAGGTTCCGCCACCCTCGAAGTCCGCGTTGTACGCACGGTGGACGGAGGTCCGGCAGCGGTGGTCGGGGTAGTGCCCGGCGACGTCATCCGTACCATCGACGGGGAACTTATCACGATCGAACGCTGGCAGAGATTTACGCAGAACCTCCGTCCCGGAGTTAATCTGCGTCTTGCGCTCGACCGTGCAGGCCGTAGGCGGGAGGTACGCCTGACAACCGCGCGGCGACCGAGCCTTTCGCCGGTGCCCGTTGGGCTGACCGCTTACCTGGACTCGGTGCGGACGTCGTTTCGGACCCAGCTCGAGTCGGGCAGAGGCGTGTGGGCTAGCCGGGACTATGTGACGGGCCTGATCGCGGGCGGCTCCGTCGAGGAGGTGTCCACCCGAATCCTCGATGAGGCGCGTCAAAATGCGCGGAGCTACGTCTTCCGCCCGGGATCGAACGTCGACATCCTTGCTCCGTCCGGGCAAGGCGCCAATCGATACTCCGTCGTGTGGAACACGAATGCGGCGCTCCCCTTCGAGTTCCTCATGCTCCAGTCACCCGAGGCAGACTCGGTGAAGACCGCCATCATCCGCCTGCGGGGGGCGCTAACCGCGGTAACCGAGGCCACCCGCGTCCGAGAGCAAGAGATCAGGGCGATCGTAGAGCCGACCGCCACGCGGTTGGGCGATAGCGATGCGCAACTCATCAGCTTACGGTTGGATAATGAGCGGGTCCACGAGGATCTCGAGCGGCTTGCCATCCGTTTGGCCGAGATCGGCTCGAGCGAACGCGAAGCCAGGATACAGGTCGCGGGAATCGGGGCCGAGATTGCGGCCCGCATCCGGCCGCTCACGGCCCGTGTCGTCGGCCGGAGCTTCGTTGGCGGGGCCCAGTTCACCGATCTGAACCCCCAGCTGGGAGAATATTTCGGCACCGACCATGGCGTGCTCGTCATCCAGGTGCTGAGTGGGACGCCGTGCGACGAGGCGGGTCTCCTGCCGGGTGATGTGGTCACGCACGTGGGTGACACGGAGATCGATAGCGTCGAGGGGTTCCGCGCGGTTCTGAACCAGGTCTTTGCCCGACGGCGACAGGCTGAGCTCACGCTGATGCGACGGGGGGAGCGGGTCGCGGCCACGCTGTCGCGCTGAGGGCCAGCTCCGGGAGCTTCCCAGCTCCCTTTGATGCGCGATGGACTTTACCTTGGCTTTCCACGCTTGGAATTCGCCCGGACGGATGTCGTAACGCGCGACCGTTCCCTCGTGGAGGTCCACGAGGAGACCGAGCGCGACTGCGGCGAACTCCTCGAGGTCGTCCGCCGGTACGTCCTGGAAGCCAGCTTCCTCATTACGCTCCTCCGACCGCATCATCGAAACTTCGGAAAACGGCTGACCAAGAGCCCAAAGATCTATTTTCTCGATCCCGGCCTGCTCTGTTCTCTCCTTGGGATCCGCAATGCGGATGACCTGCGGGTTCACGCATCGCGTGGCGCCGTCTTCGAGTCGTTCGTTCTGGCCGAGCTGGTCAAGGCATACGCGCATCGGGGCCGACGTCCGCCGGTGTACTTCTGGCGGGACTGATCGGGTCGCGAGATCGACTTCCTGATCGAGCAGGGCTCGTGCCTGTTGGCGATCGAGGCGAAATCCGGGGAGACGGCGCCCTCAAGCTTCTTCGGCGAGGTCGCATGGCGGCAGCAGCTTACAGGCGATCCCCACACGCCGGCGTTGCTCCTGTACGGCGGTGACGAAGCCTTCACGCACCGCGGCATCTCCGCCCGGTCCTGGCGGACACTCTAGCGCCCCACCCCCTCGCGCACTCCAAGCGCCGCGACCCTTATCCGATCGACACGACCCCAAGAACCGCCGGAGAGTGTCATGCCCTAGCAAAGCCGGGGGGGGTGTGACGCCCACTCGCAGCCGGGCCGCCGCGAAGCGGTGGAGCGTCCGGTCCGCGGCAAAGCCGCGGCCCGCAGCGTCGGCGAAGAGAGGGCGTCACACCCTCCCGGCCGCCCGCAGCCCACCCCCGCTATTCGTACCGAAGCGCGTCGATCGGATCCAACTTCGCAGCGCGCTGCGCCGGCCAGATCCCGAAGAACAACCCGATCCCCGCCGAGAACAGCACCGCCGCAATCACGATGGTTGGGGAGACGACCGTCTCCCAACCCTGCGTGCGGGTGAGCACTTCCGCGCCCCCGAACCCCACACCCACACCCAGAAGGCCCCCCATCACGCACAGCACCAGAGCCTCGATCAAGAACTGGAAAAGGATCGCCCTGCGCGTCGCCCCGAGTGCCTTGCGCACGCCGATTTCGCGGGTACGCTCGGTCACGCTCACGAGCATGATGTTCATGATGCCGATACCGCCCACGAGCAGGCTGATGCCAGCAATGCCAGCGAGCAGCAGGGTGAACGTCTGCGTGGTCGCGTTGAAGGTCTCGACCAGATCGCTGGAGTTGCGGATTCTGAAGTCCACGTTTTCCCCCGGCCGGATGCGATGCTCGCGTCGGAGAATGCGATCGATCTCGCCGTACGCCTCGTCCATCGCCTCGGCCGAGGATACCTGAGCGAATATCGACGAAAGTCGGCTGCGGCCCCCGAACACTCTGTACTGGGCGGTGCTGGTGGGAACGTACACCACATCGTCGGGCCGGTTGAATCCGGCGTCACCCTTCTCCTCTAGGACACCGAGGACCTCGAACGGCTGGCCCCGGATCTGGATGGTCTTGCCGATGAGGAGGGGGGCGGGCGTCCCGAGCTCCTCGGGAACACTGAAGCCGAGCACGGCCATCCGGCGTCGCCCCTGCACATGACCTTGATCGAAGATCTCCCCATACTCGATGTTCAGGTTGTACATCCCGAAGTACTCGGGCCAGACGCCTCGTACCTGGTTGTTGGAGTTCCAGCGGAGGTACGAGAGCTGGACCCGTGAGTTGATTTCGGGCGAGATCGTCAGCAACCCGCCCGCCTCACTTCGGAGCGCCTCGGCATCAGCCACCTCCAGGTCCTCGGTATCTGCCGTCGAGACCCCGCCGAAGCGCCGCCGGTCGGCCCGTATGGTCAGGACGTTCGTGCCCATACGGGAGATTTGCTCCTCCACGTTGCGCTGCGCGCCCTCACCCAGCGCCACCATGGCAATGACGGCGGAGACCCCGATGATGATCCCGAGGGTCGTCAGAAACGACCGCAACGCGTTGGCACGGATGGCCCCCAACGCCACCCAGATAATTTCCCGGATCAGCATGACGCCTACCGGAATCCTCTGCCCCCGCCGGGACCACCGCCACCGAACGGGTTCGAGTTCGACCGAATCCGGTTGAGGAATTCATCCTGCGAGGCTCGTAGCTGTGCGGCCCCGACGATCGCGATCAGCTCGCCCTCCTCGAGCCCACTCACGACCTCGGTGAAATCCCAGTCGTTGAGCCCGATCATCACACCGCGGGGTTCGATCGTCCCGTCCTCGACCATGATGAACACCACGGCACGGCGCATCTCTCTCTGGCGACTCGCGGCATCCTCAGCGCCCTGCCCCGTTTGGCCACCGGGCCTACGACCGCCCGGACCGAAGAAGCCTCCGCCACTGGCGCCACCGCGTCGAGGGGAGTCAAGGGCGGCTAAGCCGGGCATGAGCGCCCGGGCGGAGTCCTGTGAGATCTCACCACTGGCGATCAACGCCCTCAAGGAGTCGAAGGCCGCGCCACCAGCCGGACGTCCACCGGGAGTGCCGGCCCCACCATCACGCGGCCGTCCCTCTGCTCCCCCAGGCCCGCTCTCCCCTCCGCCACGTTGGCGGCCCCGGGTACGCGTACCACCGCGGCCGCCGCCACCCCCCGCCTCCGCGAAGAGGCTACGCATATCGATGGCTTCGGGGTCGAGCCCGAGCACCATCGCCGCCGGCGGTGCGTCCTGGGGCGTCACCACCGCGTTGTTCGGGATCAGAAGCACCCCAGTGGCCTGGGCAAGCTCGATCTCGACCTCGGCGTTCATCCCCGGGCGAAGCAGCCCGGAATCGTTGTCGAGCTGTACGATCACCGGGAACATCGTGACGTTCTGCTGGACGATGGCCTGGGGCTCGATCTTTTCCACGAGCCCGATGAAGAGCCGCGTGGGATAGGCCTCCACGGTCACGTTCGCCTGCATTCCAGGGCGAATCTCGCCCATGTCGGTCTCATCCACGAGCGTCCGTACCTGCATGGACTCGAGGTTGGCCATGACCATCAGCGTGGTTCCGCCCGAGACGTTCTGGGAGGCCGACTGGATGACCTGACCCTCCTCGACGCTCTTCTCGAGCACGGTACCCGCCAGGGGCGCACGGATGGTCACGTCGCTCATGCGGAGCTGGCTCAACTCGTAGTTGGTCTCGGCTCTGACCAGGGTCGCCCGTGAATTGGCGAAGTCCAGGCTCCTGCTCTCGTGCTCCTGAGTGGAGATGACGCCCAATCGCAACAGCTCTTCGGAACGCTCGAGTTGCGCTTGAGAGATCTCCAGCCTGGCTCGCGCGACGTCCAGGTCCGCCTCGGCCTGGTCGAACGCGTTCTGGACATCCCGAGGATCGACCTCCGCGAGGAGCGCGCCGGGTTCTACCTCGTCGCCGATGTCGACGTGAATCCGAAGGACCTCCCCCGATGCCTTGGACTTGACCTCCACCTTGCGGATGGGCTCCACGGTGCCCGTAGCCTCTGCGCTGATCATCAGGTCTCCGCGCACGACAGCCGTGGTCTGAATCGATGGCGCCTCGTCCGCGTCCCCGGTTCCACAGGCCACGAGGATGGGAGCCAAGAAGGCCGCACCCAACAATCTCATCCGCATCATATGTGCGCCCCAATGTGCTCGGTCGGAAAATCCTTAGCGATTACGCCGTCGTGCAGGTGCACCTGGCGTTTGGAGTACTCGGCGACGATCTGCTCGTGCGTGACCAGCACCATGGTCTGGCCCTGCTGGTTCAACTCGACGAAGATGTTCATGATCTCATCACCCGTAACCGAGTCGAGGTTCCCCGTGGGCTCGTCCGCGAGAAGAAGCGCCGGGTCGTTGACCAGGGCCCTGGCGACGGCCACGCGCTGTCTCTGGCCCCCGGAGAGCTCCGGCGGGCGGTGGTCCATCCGGTCAGCGAGCCCGACCAACTCTAGCTTATCCTCGGCCCGCTGCTTCCGCTCCTTTGAGCTGACTCCCGCATAGATGAGCGGGAGCTCCACATTGTGTAGCGCGGTGGCCCGGGGAAGGAGGTTGAAGGTCTGAAACACGAACCCGATCTCGCGGTTGCGAATGCGGGCGAGCTCGTTGTCACTCAGTTCGCTGACCTGAACGCCGTTCAGCCAGTATTTTCCTTCCGTCGGCGTATCCAGGCACCCCATCAGGTTCATGAAGGTGGACTTGCCGCTCCCGGACGGACCCATGAGGGCCACGAACTCTCCGGGATGAATTTCCAGGTCGACGCCACGCAGCGCCCGTACGGTCTCGGCGCCGAGGATGTAGTCCTTACGGAGCCCTTGAGTTCGGATGATCAACTCGCTCACAGATCCCTCCCGAGGATCGCCTCGAGCTCCGCCCGGGCCAATACGTAGTCGTAGCGGGCGTTCACGAGGTCCACCCCGGCTTGATCGGCCGCGATTTGGCTCATGACGACGTCCAGGATGATCGCCACGCCTACCCGGTAGCGCTCACGGGTGACACGCAGATCTTCATCGGCCACCGCTGTGGCCTCCCCCGCGATGTCGATGGCCAGCACGGCGGTCTCCAACGCCCGCAGTGCAGCGTCGGTCTGCTGGCGGGAGGCCAGCCGCGCGTCGTCTTCCTGAAGACGCGCCACGCGGGTCGAGTACTCCGCCCGGACGATGCTCGCCTCCCTCGAAAAGCCGTTGAAGAGCGGATAGCTCAGGTTGAGGTTCAGGTTCCAGCTCGTACTCCCCCCTGAAAACGAGGCCTCCTGATTCGACCAGTTGTAGCCACTGCTCAAACTCAGGGAGGGAATGTAAACGGACTTGGAGGAGGAATACGCCTCTCGCGCGGCCTCAAACGCCGATTCAGCGGCCCGCACCGAAGGCGCGAAGCCCTCGGCGACTTCGAGCACCTCGCCCTCGGACAACAGAAGCGGGCGGGGCTCCAGGTCGTCCGGAGCCACTGGGATGACCGGCTCAGACACCCCGACCTGACGACCGAGCGCGAAGCGGGCTGCCCTGGTCTGGACCTCGGCGGTGAGCACCGCCTGACGGGCATTGATGAACTCCAGCCTGGCACGGAGTGTGTCGGAGACGGTCCCGCCTCCCACCTGCTGCTGCGTTCGGGTCATCTCCAGACTCTGCGTCGCCTGTTCGATCCTACGCCGAGCGACTGTGAGAAGCTCTTCCTGCCGAAGGGCCTGAAAGAAGAGGTTCTTCGTCTGGAAATTCACATTAAAACGCTGGTCCTCTCTGCGCGCCCGGGCCGCCGTGAGGTCGGCGGCCGCACGGTCTAGCTCCGAGAAACGCTGCCCCCCACGGAACAGGTCGTACCGGGCGGTGATGCCCGCGTTATACGAATTGGAGCTGCCCGTTACGAGACGGTCCGTGGCCTGGTCGAACCGCTGCGTACTCCGAACGGACATCCCCGAACTGGTCGAGATCGTAGGGAGAAAGGCTCCCACGGCCGTGCGCCGGGATTCGCCGGCGTTCACCAGCGACTGCTCGGACTGGGCCAGTTGCGGGCTCCGCGCGACCGCCCTCGTCAGTGCGTCGTCCAGCGTGATGCGCGTGGCCCCCGCATCCAGAATAGACCGCTCCTGGGCGGCCCCGACCCTGGCCAACACAAGTACCGCGCCGAGCGTGAGTATCGTTCTATTGGTCATGAGGTCTACTTTGAGTCAAAAGGCCTACTTTTCCGAGTTGCTGCGACGCCGTTTGGCGCGCCTGGCGTCGTGCTCCGCCAGCAATACCTCGTACCTCACACGTTGCTCGTCGGTGAGCACCTGTTTGATCTCCTCCCGCAGATCATGAATCACGGCCCGGTACCGCGGCTGGAACTCCGTATCCAGGTCGGACATGCGCTGCCGGTGGAACACTACGAGCGAGTCGACCTCGGCCTTCTGGACGGCGCTGAGGCCGACATTGTCCACGATCATCCGGCGGCGCCCTTCCCGGCCCCGGGACCCCTCTTCCGTCCGGACCTCCTCGGGCGGGCCGGCACTGGTCGTTCGATCCCAGGCGAGGCCGACCACAACGCCGCTCCCGAACAGGAGCACCAACGCGGTCCCGGCCACCATTCTCGCCTTGAAGGGGCTAGGCGTAATCATCAGAACGTCACCTCGACAAAAAGGAAGGGATCGGCCCCTTCGGACTGTTCCATCAACTGTGGCAGGGTACTGTCTTCGAGCCCCTCCGTGAGTGCTTCCTCGACGCCCCATTCGGGAGTCGCCCGCCCTCGCAGAAAGAGCACACCCGCGATCACCGCCGCGATCGCCGCCGCACGAATAACCGTCCCGGACCAGGATTGAAGAAGGCCGGCGACCCCCATCTCCTCCGCGAGACGGCGCCTCGTTAATTCGTCTGCCACCCGCGCCATCACGAGAGACCGAAACCGGAACCAGTACCCAGGGTCGTCGTGTCCCGGATCGAGGATAGCCAGGTCGTGGTCCTGTCCCGGAGGGCCATCGTCCCCCTGCGGGCCGAAGCGCGCCTTCCGCACGTCGCTCGTCATGCCGTCCTCCCTATGCTCGGTGCTCTCCATAAATTTCACTTTCTTCGCTCTTCATACCCTGCGAGTCACTCCCGACCAACACATTCTCGAGATCCTACCCTAGCCTAACCTGCGGCACCTCCTCGGTCGGAACATGCCCGCTAGGCCCGTGCTCGGTCGCGACCTGTGCCAGGTCCGCGTCCCGCCGCAAGGACTTTCTAGCAAAGTGGAGATGCGACCGCACTGTCCCCGAGGGCATCCCGAGGTGCTCGGCGATCTCCCGATGCCGCCAGCCCTCGAGATCGTGAAGGAGCACGATTTTTCTTTGGACCTCCGGAAGCCGCCGGAGCGCAGTTCCCAGCCGTTCCTGAAGTTCTACATGCTCCGCCGCCTTTTCCGGCGTCCGACCCCGGGCCGCGGCCGTCTCGGGTACCGCATCCGTATCCCGTAGGACTTCGCGACGCACCAAGTTGCGAGCTCGGTTCCGTACAATCGTCAGAAGCCAACCAGCGAATCGGTCGGGGGCCCTGCAATCATCAAGTCGTTCAAGGGCGACTATGAGACCCTCCTGAGCAGCGTCCTCAGCATCGTCATGGCGACCCGTAACCGAGAGGCTGACAGCATAGGCCGCGCGCATGTATCGGCCAACGAGAGCCCCGAAGGCCTGGCTATCACCGGCCTGGGCCCTCCGGACCAGATACTCGTCCGATGCACTCTCCTTTTCACCCATGAGACACCCCTACCGCCCGCCGTGTTGAGCACGTTTGCCGTGCCTGCTACCCATCAGACGCATCATCCGCTCGATCTGTTAGGCGAAGGCGCCGATCTCGCTTTGGCCAGGAGGTCGGGTAAATGGAGCTGGGGTAGTCCTTCTAAAGATCTCCCCGGTACAAGTGCGTCCCCACAGGGCACAGAGGGGTCGGCCGCTGTGTAAAAAACCAGGTGCATCAGCGGCGCCCCCGGATCCATGGCGGAGCCCGTCGATGTCTGGCCTAAAAGACGCACGATCCACTCGCACCCGGCGTGCTCGAAACTCCGATATGGAAGATTCTCGAGGGGGGTGGGCTCCAACTGCGACCTTTGAGGTTCCTCACGGCCGGACTCCACGCCCTTCCGGTCAGGTCGGCGCCTCCCACCACCCTCCCGTTTGCGCGATGAACCCTTCCCGCGAGGGCTCTCCGGGCGCTCGCGCTGACCGCGGAGACCCGGGGCCTGCGACGTGGGCAGGTTACCCGCCCCGTCCGACCTTCGGGCAGGGCGCGGTCCAGGCTCACCTACGGCCTCCCGGATCGGGATCGGCTTTGGCTTGCCCGTTACCTCCTTTTTGCGTTCGTCCGGGTCCCTGCGTTCGTTCTGGTCCATGCGCTCGTCCAGCTCCATGCATCGTCCTGGTCGGTGGACGAGGAAAATGGCAAGACTGCTCCGGGCTCGCTATGGTGTGCAACGCTCTCACCGATGATAATCGGCGATTTTCTTTGTTGGCCGGTGACCGCGCCAGGTTTAGGTTTTTATAGGGACGTATTGGGAATCTCACCAGCCAACGCCGGCGATAAGACTCGGGCATGACCGAAGGCACCGTAAATACTAGTGGGGCGAAACGCGAATACGGCCAACTACTTCATTTGCACACGCGCGTAGTGGGCCAGCTCCGCGAGATTCGTGACCATTTAATCGCGCCAAGCACGCTCGAGATCCTTGCGGCCATTCGGCGTCGCACCGGAGCGGATCCCGATGCTGCCTTGTCCGAGATCACCACCGCGGTCGAACAGGCCATTCGCGCGTTGAAGCTGAGTGAGGGCAAAATCCGCGATGAGGTTATCGAGGACTTCGAGCAGGCCGAGATCGATGGCATCGGAAACCTACCGGCCACGCTGGCCCGCTTCCTCGCCGAGCGCAGGGACATGCCCGGCTTCACCTACAAAGTGATCCACGACGAGAACCGCGGCTGGATCATCCGATGGAAGGAATACACCCAAACGGGATCGGTTCGCGGCTCGGGCCAGTTCTACGAGCGCCCCTACGCCTGGATCGACGAGTAAGGCCGCCCCAACCCCGCCTGCAGTGCAGACAACGTATCTGCTCCGTAGAACATCTTGATGTACCGCGCTTGCGTCGGCGTGACCCTACGCACCGTCCACACCAGCCGGACATGGTTCGGCTCCCGCGGCTTAGTCAAGACTCTCATGCCGGCCTCCGCAGGCAGACGATCTCCCTTCCGGTTGTTACAGGGAGAACACGACGCAACCAGGTTTTGCCACGAGTTGTCCCCACCCCGGGACAACGGGATGATATGGTCGCGCGTCAGGAACTGCCGGCCCTTGAGTTGCCCGCGATGACGGCCACAATACTGACATGTATACTCGTCTCTGGCGAACAGGAAGGTGTTCGTGACCTGGCGACGGAATCGACGCGGCACATGGACGAAGCGCACGAGCCGAATCACCGTCGGGAACGGTAGCTCAGTCCGCGGAGAGCGGAAGGCCCGCGCCGCGTCCACTTCCAAGATCTCGGCCTTTTGGTCAAGAACCAAACGAATGGCGCGACGAGCCGGGATAATGGTCAACGGCTCGAAAGACGCGTTCAAAGCCAGGCAGCCCATAACTCGAACATCCTCCCCAGAGTCAGTTACTCTCCCTTGTACCTCACAAATCTACCGAGGCTCCACGGCAGTCCGCTACAGGAGGGCGCTCGGATCTCGGTCTATCGCGATCCGGACGTCCCTGCCGCGCGTCCGGAACTCCGACTGAAGTCGTCTGGCAGCGGTCCCTAGGGCCTTGACCGACGCGCTCCGAAGGAGAAAGTGCCAGCGCCACCGCCCGTGGAGCCGTTCGATGGGTGAGGGAGCAGGTCCGATCAGATCGACCGGAGCTCCGGGGACCACATGGGTGCGGAGCCACCGCGCGGCGGCTTCGGCGTTGCCCGCGGCGTCTTCGGGGGTGGGGCTGCTCACGACCACGTTGACGAGCCGGACCATGGGGGGATACGCCGGATGCCTGCGCTCATTCAATTCCCGAGCGGCGAAACCCACATAGTCATGCCCAAGTGCGGCTTCAATCGCGTAGTGCTCGGGAAGCGCCGTTTGAATCAACACATCGCCACCGAGTTCCCCCCTTCCCGCTCGACCTGCAACCTGGCTCAAGAGTTGAAACGTACGCTCGGTGGCACGAAAATCGGGCAGGTGCATTCCCACATCCGCGTTCACGACACCCACCAGCGTCACGCGGGGGAAATCGAGTCCCTTAGCGATCATCTGGGTGCCGAGAAGGATGTCCACTTCGCCGCGCTCGACCCGGCCGAGGATCTCGTGATGCGACCATTTTCCAGAAGTGGTGTCCACATCCATGCGCGCCAATCGGGCCTCAGGGAAGGTCTCCGCTACGACCCGCTCGACCTGCTCTGTCCCGAGCCCCCGGAACGATAGATCCGTGGACCCACATCGCGGGCAACGCTCGGGCGCCGGCTGCTCGTGGCGGCAGTGGTGGCAGACGAGGCGACTCTTTCCCCGGTGGTACGTCAACGAGATCGAGCAGGATGGACAGATCTCGACGTCGCCGCATTCGCGGCATTGCACGACGGAGGAGTACCCCCTTCGGTTCAGCAGCAGGATCGTCTGCTCACCACGACGGAGGCGGTCGCGCATGGCCTCGACTAGTGGAGCAGTGAGTACCAAGCCCGCCTCACTCCGAGCCCCGCTCTTCTCTTTGCTCTCCTTCCGCTCTTCCCGCAGGTCGATCAATCGCACCGGCGGCAACCTCCCTCCTCCGACGCGGTCCGGGAGAGAGACGAGCCGGAACTTGCCCCGCTCCACATTGTGCCAGCTCTCGAGCGCGGGTGTGGCGCTCCCGAGAACGCACAGCGCACCTTCCTGGGCGCTCCGAACGACCGCCATGTCCCGCGCCTGGTACCGGGGCGATTCACTCTGTTTGTAGCTCCCATCGTGCTCCTCATCCACGACAATCACGCCCAGGTCGGAGACCGGAGCGAAGAGTGCGGAGCGAGCCCCCACAGCGATCCGGCGGCGGCCTGAACGAAGCTGCCTCCAAGCGTCGAAACGTTCCCCGTCCGACAACGCAGAGTGGAGGACCGCCACTTGATCGCCGAAGCGGGCTCGGAAACGGGCCACTGTCTGAGGGGTCAAGGAAATTTCGGGCACGAGCACGATTGCGCCCTTGCCCTGAGCCAGCACGTGGTTGAGAAGCTCGATGTAGACCAGTGTCTTTCCCGAACCGGTCACACCGTGCAGGAGAAAGGGCTCCTTCGGGCCGGCGTCGAATGCGGAGGCCAGCGTTAGGATCACGTCGTTTTGCCGATCCGTCGGGGTGTGAGCTTGGTCCTCACCGGTAGGAATGCCGGCGAAGGGATCGCGCTCCACCTCACGGTCCTCCACGAGGGCCAACCCCTTCTCTTCCAATCCGCGAATAACACCCCGACTGAAACCGGCCTGACCCGTCAGGTGCGCTAACTCCACCGTCCCTCCAGACCCGGCCAGCGCCTGGTAGGCATCCGCCTGTCGCCGTGCACGGCCCACCAACACGTTCAGGTCCTCGATGTCGTCGATCCACCGTGCGATGCGCACCACCCGCTCTGTTTTCGTGGGCAGCGGACGTGGTGGCAGCGTCTCGACACTCAACACCCCGGCGGCGGTGAGGCTGCGTATCTCGGGCCAGATGGAGCCCATCCGCAGACTCCGTTTGATCGCCCGGAGCGACTGCGCCGCCCCCGGTGTGAGCGCCTCTACCAGGCGGGCCTCCCTGTTCGAGAGCTTTCCTCGCGGCCCGTCGTGGAGCGTGACGACGTCACGGGAAGTGTCACTGAGCACGGAGGGTAACATCGTCCTGAGCGCGAGCCCCAACGAGGTGATGTAGTAGTCGGCCATCCAGCGAGCCAGACGCAGTTGCGACTCGCTCACCGAGGGTTCGGTGTCCATGACGGAGAGCACGGTCCGGATGCGCTTGACCCCCTCCTCCCCTCCCTGGCCGACGACGAAACCAATACGCTCTTGTCGCTGGAAGGGAACGAGGACCCGGGTCCCGGATCGGAGAGGGCCGCCGTCCACGGCGTAGGTAAAGGTCCGATCCAGCGGAAGCGGCAGCGCGACACGAACGTAGGAGCGAGGGCCGCTCATTCAGCCCAACAGGTCTCTAGCTACTCAGGAGGACCAGAATCTCATCCTGGCGCTCCCGCGGAGTGACTTCCGGACCACCCGCCCCCCAATGCACGTTGATCTCGCTCCGAACGCCCACATCGCCTGGAATGTAGATGCCGGGTTCCACCGAGAAGCCCACACCCCGAACCAACAGGCGGTCATCCCGGGTCTCGAGGTTGTCCAGGTTCGGTCCGCTTCCATGGAGCTCAATGTCCATGGAGTGGCCGGTCCGATGCACGAAAAACTCACCGAAGTCCCGGTCCACGATGAACCCTCGGCACACGTCGTCGACCTCGTAGCCACGTACCCCCCGGCCCTGCTCATGACAGGAGCGCAGAAAATCGATACCGGCCTCACGCGCCCCCCGAACCGCCTCCCAGATAGTCTGAAGCCGGTCCGGAATCGCGTCGGAGAGGATCCCCATCCAGGTCTGGTCGGCGAAGACTCCCCCTTCGGTCGGTTTTGCCCACAGATCGATCAGCAGGACCTCTCCCGCCGCGACCTTATCACCGGCGTCACGGGGATCGTAATGGGGATCCGCGGCGTTCGGTCCGATGGCCACATGCGCATCCGCGTCCACCGGCAACCCTCGTGCCCCCAGTTCGTCGCGGATCCATCCGCCCAGCTGGCCTTCGAAAAGCGGTCTAGAAAGCCGGACGTGCTCGGCCGCCCGGGTGAAGGCGTCCATGGCCACAGCCCGTACGGTCTCGGCCGAGACCCGATGCGCCTCCAGCTGCTCCGTCGACCAGACCGAGTGGAACGTCGAGACCAGGTTCCCCGAACTCACGGGGTCCACGCCTGCCTCTCGGAGTAAATCCAGGATGCCGGACGGCACCCGGTCCAAGGTGGGAACACTCGAACGGGGGGAGATCTCCATGGCCAACCGCTTCCGGCCACCGATCAACTCCGAGAGCCGGCTCTCCATCTCGCGCCAGCCCGCGTATTCGATGATTCCCCACGGCCAGTGCCGCCATGAGGAGTGTTCGATGGCGTGGATCAGCGTCACGGGATCCCCTTCGCTGGGGATCAGCGTGAAGGACCGGCGTGACGTCCAGCCCAGACCGAGCATGGCTGTAGCGATCGAATTTTGGCCCCGGAAGTCGAAGAACAACCAACCCTCCAGCTCAGTGTCCCGAAGCGCGGCCTGCACCTTGGCGACTTGCTCGGCACTAATCATCGGCGCGCCGCTCATCGCTACGCCTCGCCTCCCTCTCCGCCCCCGTCGCCGTCTCCAGCCCCGACTCCATCGCCGTCTCTGTCCCCGTCTCCGTCTTCGGCTCCAAAAAGCGGAAGGCCTGTCAGCTGTTCCTTTTCCGGAATGCGGTCGACTTCCGGAATGCGGTCGCCCGACGCCTCGACTCCCACCGGAGCTTTGGCGGCCACAGCCTTCAGGCCTATGACGAGGTCGAGTCCGAGGATCCGCTCCCGTGTCAGAAGCCTGTGCACCTCCCGCTCCCGTGCCATCGCGGTCCAGACGCCGACCCAGCCCCAGCGGCGCCTCGCACGGCGGAGGATCCCTATCTTCTCGGGCACGGTGAACAACTCCGTGAAGTCGGGGAACGGCTTCGTGATTTGGGGCCGGAAAGCCGTTCCCTCGTCGGACCAATCCTCCGTGTGCAAACCGTCGAGGCCCGCGTCCATCAAGAATCTCTTCCACTCGACCATCATGATAGGGTTGCAGCCGAGGTACTGAGAGAGGACTTCACGACGAACCGAGTCTACGGGAGCTTTCCACACAGGCTGGACGAGAACGACACTCGCGCCCAGCTTCGCGACCCTCACGATTTCCCTGACCGCGCTTTCCGCAGAAACCCGTGCGGTGAGTCCGAGTTCGGCGATCACGACGTCGAAGATGCGATCCCGGAAGGGTAACCTGTCCATCTCTCCCGGCTGGACATGCACCCGTTCGAGCATCCCGATCGCCCGAAGCCGGTCTTCGGCGTGGGCCAAGAGGGTAGGGTCGTCCTCGACGCCCGAGCCCCGCACATCGTACTCGCGCACGAAGTGCTCCAGCGTGACCGCCAACGCCGAGGGAACGACTAGGACCTCATCGCCCTTCTTCATGTCCGTGAGAAGGGCGATTTGACGGCAAAGCGCGATGCCGCCGGGGGGGAACAACGGTCGGCGGCTCAGGTGGACCAGGTCGAGCATGGAAGGAATCTTCATGTCGGCGCGGGCGCCACCCCGGGTGTCGGCGAACATGTCGGAAGGTAGACCGGCACGCGTCCGGGGGCCAACGAGCGCCGGAGGCGCCTAAAAGACCGGCTCTTCCGCCGAATCCATCTCCTGCAGGGCCTCCCGCAGGCGATCCTCTTCCTCCGAGGACAACTCGGTGTTCGCTATTTTCTCGGGCGGGGCGGCCCGACGCATGTGTCGTAGCACGGCCACAACGACCAGGATCCCCACGATGATCGCGGCCGGCGGAACCAGCCAGGCCAACAGTCCAGTCCCGGAAGCGGGCGGGTAGGCAAGGTACTCCTCACCGTGACGGGCGAGCATCCAATCGACGAGCTCGTCGGTGGTCCAGCCCTCCCGGGCCATCGCCTGGATACTGTCCCGGAGCAACGCACCCGTGTAGGAAGTGCAGACCTCGAGCATGAGACCGGGGCAATACGGGGATTTGAGCCGGGAAATCGCCTCGTCCGCCGCGGGGTGCGGTTCAAGCGCCCCCCCTAACGCATCGCCCGGACCCTGGGCTCCGAGTGGTTGTACCTGAGCCGCCATGACCAGCGCGGCTAGACACCCCAGATTCTGCACCGTTTTCAGCATCTTCATGATTACCCCCATCAGTCCAAGTCGATCCCGGCCAGTGCCCGTATGACGGCCGCTGCGCCCAGGCCGGTCCGGGCGGGATCGTAGCCACCCTCCAAGGCAGCCACAACTCCCACTCGGTGTGCATCGTCGACGCCGGACTCATCGGCCGCGCCCGCCATCACCTCATGCGCAAGCGAGTGAAGATCCTCGGGCTCCAGGAGCATCCCTCCCAACGGATCGCCGGCCATTACATCGAAGCCCGCCGAAATCAGGATGAAGTCTGGCCGGCAGGTCTCCAGGCCCTGGCTGAGCGCGTCGGAGAACCGCTGCGAGTATTCGGTGGCCGAGGTGCCCGCCGGCAGCGGAACATTGAGCGTCCACCCCGCTCCCTCGCCTACGCCGGTTTCGCTCGCCGCGCCGGTGCCCGGATAATGGGGGGACTGATGCAGCGACAGGTAGAACACGGTCCCGTCGGCGTAAAACGTGTCTTGCGTGCCGTTCCCATGGTGAACGTCCCAGTCCACGATCAGCACACGCTCGGCGCGGCCGGTCTCCTGGAGCCACCGGGCGGCGACAGCTACGTGGTTGATCAGGCAGAAGCCCATGGCGCGGTCCGGCGTGGCATGATGTCCCGGCGGTCGCGTCGCCACGAACGCAGAGGACAGCGTTCCGTCCGCAACCTGCCCCGTCGCAGTAAGGAGTGCCGCCGTGGATCCGGTGGCCGCGCCCCAGGAGGCACCTGACACCATCGTGTCGCCGTCGAGCGGGACCGGGGTGCCTTCCTTCTCGGCTCGTTCCACGGCCGCGCGAAGAAGCGCCAAGTATCCCGGCGCGTGAATGCGAAGGAGGTCCTCGTCCGTCACCTGCCCGGGCTCGACTTGCACGACTCTCTCGTGCAGAGCCAACAGATCACGGCCTACGGCGGAGGCGAGGGCGCGGAGCCGGCCCTGGTGCTCCGGATGCCCCCAACCGGTGTCGTGGAGCGGCGCTTCTGGATGAAGAAAAAAACCCACCGGGCAGGCGGAGTCAGTCACCCGCTCCCACCACCGCGAGGGCTTTCGCGTCGGCGATGCGCTCCTGGAGTGTCCGGACTTTGTAGGTCCTCGAACGCAGAGCGATGAGCGCGTCACATGCGGCGCTGGTCGCCGACATCGTCGTGAAGTACGGGACGCTGTGCGTGATCGCCGCGCGACGCATGGCGTAGTCGTCGTACTGTGACTTCTTGCCGAGCGGCGTGTTGATGAGCATGGCCACCTCTCCGGACACGATCTGGTCCACGATATGGGGCCGTCCCTCTCCGACCTTAAAGACCCGTATAACGGGGATCCCAAGGCGCTTCAGATGTTCGTACGTCCCCTTGGTCGCGCGGATCTCGAAACCCAGATCGTGGAGCCTCCTCAGAATCGGAGTGACCGTGGGCTTGTCCCGGTCGTTGACCGTAACGATCAGCACACCACCCTTCACCGGAAGCAGGTTGTAGGACGCTGCCTGAGCCTTGGCGATGGCCATTCCGAACGAGTCGTCGAATCCCATGACCTCCCCCGTCGAACGCATCTCGGGTCCGAGCAGGATGTCGACCTCGAAGCGGGAGAAGGGGAAGACCGCCTCCTTCACGGCCACCCCGGCCACCGGCGGCTCGTCCGGGACATCCATGTCCGCAAGTTTCTCACCGGCCATGATGCGGGCGGCGAGGCGCGCCAGCGGGACGCCCGTCGCCTTGCTCACGAAGGGAACCGTTCTCGAAGCGCGCGGATTGACCTCCAGCACGTATACGACACCGTCGCGGATGGCGAACTGGACGTTGAGTAGCCCCACCACACCCAACTCCAGCGCGAAGCGGCGCGTCTTTTCACGAATCTCATCCAACTCGACCGCGCCGAGCAGGTAGGGCGGAAGCACACACGCCGAGTCCCCGGAGTGCACCCCGGCATCCTCGATGTGCTGCATGATGCCCCCGATCACGACATCGGTACCGTCCGACAGCGCGTCGACGTCGGCTTCGAAGGCGTCCTCGATAAAGCGGTCGATGAGAACCGGGTGATCCGGAGAAGCCCGAGCGGCCCGCTCGAAGTAGCCCTTGAGCGAGGCCTCGTCGTAGACGATCTCCATTGCGCGTCCCCCGAGCACATAACTCGGGCGCACGAGCACCGGGTACCCGACGTCCTCGGCCACCGCGAGTGCCTGCTCCTCGCTCGTAGCCATTCCGTTCTTGGGTACCGTCGCTTCGACGATCCTGCAGACCTCCTCGAAGCGGCCCCGATGTTCGGCGCGGTCGATGGCGTCCACGGAGGTTCCGAGGATCGGAACGCCCGCCGCGTCCAGCCGCTTAGCCAGATTCAGGGGCGTCTGGCCGCCGAGTTGGACAACCACACCGAGAGGCTTCTCCCGCTCGACGATCTCGAGAACGTCCTCGAAGGTGAGCGGCTCGAAGTAGAGCTTGTCGCTCACGTCGAAGTCGGTCGACACCGTCTCGGGATTGGAGTTGATCATGATCGTCTCGTACCCGGCGTCCCGAAGGGCCATCACCGCCTGCACGCAACAGTAGTCGAACTCGATGCCTTGCCCGATACGATTCGGACCACTCCCGAGAACGATGATCTTCTCTCGCTCTGACGGGTTCGATTCATCTTCTTCTTCGTACGAGGAGTAGAAGTACGGCGTCTCTGCGGGGAACTCGCCGGCACACGTATCGACGACGTTATACGTCGGGCGAATGTCCCACTCCCAGCGCCGGGCCCGAACCTCGTCCTCCCCCTCGGAGCGGAGATCTGCAAGTTGCACATCGGAGAAGCCGTTTCGTTTCATGAGCCTGAGCTCGGCGGGTCCGACTTCATCCAGCTCCCGGTACCAGGCTTCGTGGCGGACGATCTCGAGAAGTTGATACAGGAACCACGGATCGATCCCCGTCGCTTCCTGGATCTCCCCGATCGGGAGCGTTCCTCCGCCGGACTCGACCCCGCTCCCGTTCTCAAACCCGTTCCCGTTCCCGGATCCGTTCCCCGCCCGCTCCCCAGGCGCCCACTCTACACGCTCCAGCGCACGTTTGAGCTGGAACGGCCGTTCGGCGGTTGGCCGTCGCAGCGCCGCCGGCAGAGCCTCCGGCTCATCCGACTCGAGTCCGTCGTCTTCGATCCGGTCGCCTACAACCCACCCGTTCCGCCCGATTTCCAGGCCGCGAATCCCTTTTTGCCAAGCGGACGCGAAGGTGCGCCCAATCGCCATAGTCTCCCCGACCGACTTCATCTGCACGCCGAGTACGGGGTTTACCTCGGGGAACTTCTCGAAGGCGAAGCGTGGGAACTTCACCACCACGTAGTCGAGCGTCGGCTCGAAGGAAGCGGGCGTGGTCTTGGTGATGTCGTTGGGCAGCTCGTGGAGGAGGTAGCCCACCGCGAGCTTCGCCCCCACACGGGCGATCGGAAACCCGGTGGCCTTGGACGCGAGAGCGGAGGAGCGAGACACCCTGGGGTTCATCTCTACGACGAGCATCTCGCCGGTCTGCGGATCCACGGCGAACTGGATGTTACAGCCGCCGGCCTCGACACCGATTTCTCGGATGATCGCGATGGCCGCGTCCCGCATGCGCTGATACTCGACATCCGTGAGCGTCTGGGCCGGAGCCACGGTGATGGAGTCCCCCGTGTGGACGCCCATCGGGTCGAAGTTCTCGATCGAGCACACGATGATGACGTTGTCCGAGGCGTCCCTCACGACCTCGAGCTCGTACTCCTTCCACCCGATGACACTTCGGTCGACGAGCACCTCGGTGATCGGTGAAGCGTCCAAACCGCGAGCGACGGCGATCTTGAGCTCATCGGCGTTGTATGCGATACCGCCACCCGTACCCCCGAGAGTGAAGCTGGGGCGGATGATCGCCGGATAACCCGTGTCTTCGACGATGGTCATCGCCTCGTCCACCGTGCGAGCGAAGCCGCCGTGCGGAAGCTCCAATCCGATGCGCGCCATGGCCACCGCGAACTCCTCACGGTCCTCCGCCATGCGAATGGACCGGGCGTTCGCCCCGATCAGCTCGACGCCGTGCTTCTCGAGCACGCCCTGCCGATCCAGGTCCATGGCGATGTTGAGCGCCGTCTGTCCGCCCATCGTTGGCAGTAGGGCGTCGGGCTTCTCCCGTTCGATCACCCGCTCGACCCAATCGGGCGAGAGCGGTTCGATGTAGGTGCGGTCGGCCAGATCCGGGTCGGTCATGATCGTGGCCGGATTGGAGTTTACCAGCACCACGCGATAGCCCTCTTCCTTCAGGGCGCGAACCGCCTGGGTGCCCGAGTAGTCGAACTCGCATGCCTGACCGATGACGATTGGGCCTGAACCCAGAATGAGGATGGAGTCGAGGTCAGAGCGTCTAGGCAACGGAATCTCCCTTTTCGGCCTCCTTGCGCACTGCGGTGAACAGGGCGAAGGAAAATCCGCCCCAAACGAACCCGATAATGAGCACCATCGTGAATACAGTAGAAGTCGTCATGAACGCATTTTCCGAGGGAGTGCGTTCAGGCGCAAGGAGGCCACGGTGTGGCGTCCCAGATGCGCGCGAGCCGGGCTGAGGGCGGAAGCCGCGGTCATCGAGCAAGCTCGACCGTGATCCCACTGAGGTCGGTGATCGGCGCGTTGTCATCGTCCACCGCCTCGACGGTCGTTACGGTCAGCCCGGGGCGCCGTACGTCGTCCATGGCCACACGAAAACGGATTCGGTCCGGGTCGCCCGCGACCAGCACGACCCGGTATACGTCGGTCTCCAGCTCCGCGAAGAAGACCCGCGTCTGGCCGGCGTCCGTGAAATCCTGGATACCAGGCCCACTGATCTCGAGAACGATCGCACCCACGGGACCCGCCCCGGACGTTACGATGCCCCCGAGCTGGCCTGGACCTCTCGGTCCCCAATCGCAGGCGCTGAGCGTCAGCGCGACAGCCATGAACGTGACCAGCCTTACCCACCTCATTGCCGAGTCCCCCCGAAGAGGGGAATCACGATCGGGTCCGGGGGCGCCAGAACCCCAGGCGGCGTCCCTGCCGGCGCGTTCACCGGATGGTTCGGATTACCCAGAACCCATACACGAAAATCGCCCAGGTCGTAGACCCCGTCGCCGTCACCCTGGAGATCGAGGAAGGTCTCGAGCGCGGTGTGCCCCATCCCAACTCCCAAGAACGGCTCCGCCATGACCTGAAGCCCGACCTCCGGAGGCCCGACGGTGAGGTCGATGTCGACGGCATCCGTCAGTCCGATGGCGTCGGTAGCCCGGACCGTCACCACGAAATCCCCCATAACCACAGGCGACCCCCTCAGCGCCCGCTCACTCCCTGCTACGAAGAAAACGCCCTGTGGTAAGCCACTCGTCACCCACACCAGGGGGTCGTTGGCGTTCACGACCGTGAATCGAATATCCACGTCAGACGCGGCACCCACCTCCAACTGTATCCCATCATCCGATGATACGGTGTAGGTGAGGTCGAAGAGGGCAGTGGCCACATCAGGGGCCGAGACGACCACCGTGGTGGGATTGGGCTGGCCCAACAACGCCCCCGCCCACCCGCTGAACACCAACCCTGTACGCGGTTGCGCCAAAACGCTCACGTCGATCGCCTCACGGATCCACCCGGACTCGGAGTCCGGGTTGAGAACCACCGTACCCGGTACCACACCCGGCACTGGACTCGCTAAGGTGATATCGAAGCTCACCTCGGAGTTTCCGTAGCTCGCCGTGAGCGTCGAATCGGCGATCCCCGTCGTCCAGTTCCGGACACGCGGCTGACCATCACTCCACGCCTGGAAACCGTAGCGGAACCCGGGACCGCTTGGAGCCTGAGCCCCACCGCCAGCCTCGAGCGTATGCCCCTGGAAGGGCGCCGACGCGAAGAGTCGCGTCATCCCGGCAGAAGCAATGCCGTCCACCGTGAAAACACTCCCGGAGGAGCCGAGACCGGTGGACTGGAGCGTCACGCCCTGGTAGCGCGTGAGCGCCTGAAACTCCATCTGGCTGCCCACCTGTTGGATATCCAACAGAGTGACTCCTGCGGCCGTGTTCGCCAGGATGCCGCTCAAGCCGTTCGACCCATTGTACGTGAAGGCGGACGGCACCGTCCCGGCGTGGAAGGCAGTAGCACCGGAGACTCCCGGAAAGGGATCCCCGGGATCGCCTCGCTGGCCCGTCTGTGCCAAAGAGTTTTCTCCGTCCGCTTGCCGAAGCCATACGCCCATACGGGACGCCGACGTATTCACCTGATTGCCGGCCCACGCGCCGTTCACGGTCTCCGTGTCGATCTGCCAGACGAAGAGGCCCGGGGCCGGAAGGCTCGTGTCGAAACCGAGGCGTTGCCGGTTCTCCAACAGGTAGTAATCCCCACTTCCGTCGCCGGCGTCGATCCTGATGACGTCGCCGGAGGTCTCCACCGGATCGAGGACGAGCACACCGAGATCAGCGTCCGGGGCCAGCGTGGTGACGTTGGTCCAACCCAGCACGTCCTTGCTCCAGGCGGTCATGTGGCATGGCATCTCTGCACCCTGCCCGTCACAGCCCCACGGGCCGGTACCCATCAGTCCCCAGCGCCCCACGCCCCCGTGACTCGCGCCGACGGCATAGAGGTCCGGGAGCCCGAAGCCGTGGCCGAGCTCATGCGCGAAGACTCCGATCTCGTTGATCGTCGAGGGATCACACGAGAGAACCGGCTGGATCGTATAGTCGTCGATGAGTACGAATCCCCCACTTGTCGAGGGAGTCGACGTCGTGAAGACCTGGCCCGCGGAGGCGCTGAGTTGCCAGTAGTGCGACCACACGACACCGGTGCCGCCTCCCCCGCACTCGGCGCCCGACGTAGGGTGCATGACCGCCAAAAGATCAACGAAACCATCATCGTCCACGGAACCCAAGGAATTAGGTATGTGATCAGGCCCGTCGTTGTCGTAATCGCCCCAGTTGATGCTTCCGTCATCCGCATTGGCGAGAAGCTCGATGATGAATTCACCGACATCGTCGGCCGAGCCCAGGCCGTTGCTGGTCCCAGCGACTTCATCCGAGCTGAGGCTCGCCTGAAACCAGTCCCGCGTCTCTGCGACGAGCGTGATCAGACCACCCGAAAGCTCCGTATAGAACTCGGTGATCGTCGCGAATCGGCTGTTCGGGCCGTCGAAGAACTCCTGCTGGACGATGGTCCGGGTGAGGCTCACGCCCGAGGCGGCCCCAACGTCCCCGGTGGGAATCCCAGGGGTGTCGGAGTAGAGACCGAGTAGGAACGGAATCTTGAAGGTGCCGATTACGCCCCCCGCCCGTCTGCCCAACACGGCTGCCGCTCTCAGCGCCGCGCCACTGGGAGCCCCCAAGGCGGCGCTCAAGCCCAGCCGGGCTCTCCAACCCCTGGTAGACCGGTAGGCACCCGGATTTCGGGCGAGCTCCTCGAAGTATGCCGGGGGGGGAGTCGTGCCATAACGCTCCGCGAGCAACTCGACGTCCTGGGCGCCGAGCCGGCCGGGAACGGGCCCGACCGTCACCGCAAGCGTTGCCATCACTCCGATGGCCACCGTGATCGGCCTCAAAGAGCAGTCCTTCTCAAGGGGGGGATCTCCTCACAGTGTGACCTCCTTCCAGCGCGAGTCTCCTCACTGGACGATTGCACCTCCCTAAGTATTTACCTAAAGGCGATCCTCCGCTCGAACTCCCAAGACGTCGGCGATGTTCCGCATCCCGTCGATCACGTTCTGTATGTGCTCACTACGCTCGATCCCCAGGAGCTCGACACCCCGGGCGACATCGTCCCGGTTCACCCCCGCCGCGAAGGCCTTGTCCTTCAACTTCTTGGTGACCGACTTGGGCGCGAGGTCGTCGATCCCGTTGGGCCTCACCAGACAGCAGGCGTACACCAACCCTGCAAGTTCATCACAGGCGAAGAGGACCCGATCGAGCGGTCCATCCGGCTCCACCCCCGTCCGCTCGGGCGCGTGGGCACGAATCGCCTGGAGGATCACATCGGGGTAGCTGAGACTCTCCAGCTCGGCGAACCCCCGACGGGGGTGCTCGTCCGGATACCTCTCCCAATCGAGGTCGTGGAGAAGTCCCGCGGTTCCCCAGAGGTCTTCATCCTCACCGTGGATTCGGGCGTAATGCCGACAAGAAGCCTCCACCGCAAGCATGTGCTTTCTCAGGCCCTCGTTTTCGACCCAACTCTCGAGAAGAGCCAGTGCCGAGGCTCGGTCGGGGATCTGCGGGCTCACGTTCGACTCCATTCCATTCGGTGAATTCGCCCCGTCATCCGGTCGTGTCAGACCCTCGAGGAGGGACACAGGTGGGACATCACACACGCCTCGCATCGTGGCCTTCTGGCAATGCAAACCTGGCGCCCGTGAAATATCAGCAAGTGGGACAACAGGGTCCAACACTCCTCTGGGAACAGCCCCATGAGGTCTCCTTCGACCTTTTCGGGGGTCTTCTCCCTGGTGAACGCGAGGAGGGCTGAGAGCCGCTTCACGTGCGTGTCGACGACGACCCCCTCACTGATTCCGAAGGCGTTCCCGAGGATCACGTTCGCGGTCTTCCGCCCCACACCCGGTAGCGCCGTCAACTCGTTCATGGTGCGCGGCACGTCGCCGCCGTGGCGGTCGGTGACGCCCTGGGCGAACCCGATGATATTCTTGGTCTTGTTTCGGAAGAATCCGGTGGAGCGAATAATTTCCTCCACCTCCTCCGGTCGGGCGTCGGCGAGGTGGGCGGGGGTCGGGCACCGCTCGAAGAGGACCGGCGTGACCATGTTCACGCGCTCGTCGGTCGTCTGGGCGGAGAGGATGGTCGCAACTCCCAGTTGATAGGCGTTGGTATGCGTCAGGGCGCAGCGAGCGTCGGGGTACTCCTCCACCAGCAGCTCGAACGCCTCGGCGGCACGCTCCGCCCTGGCCGCCTTCGATTCCTTTGCCATCGTCCTCTTCCGGTGGGGGTTGGTTCAGGCGCTCAACTGGGGTCTGGTCCGGCGCGGAGACCCGGTCCGTCGAGGTCCGCGGCGGGGCTCACGGGCGCCGGAGCCCCGGCCGCCGAAAGCTTTCGGACCAGCCAGCCATTGAGCAGCAATAAAGCCGCGATGGCGATCGCGAACTGGATCAGGACCGTGCCGATGTTGAACGGCGAAAAAAGCGTCCAGGTCGCTCGGAACGACTCCCCTCGAGCCTGATACAGCCACCACCCCATGAGCACCACCGACTCGACGATCACGAAGCGAATGCTCCAGTCCCACCACGCGCCGACGTGGATGTCGGAGTACCCGGTGTTGATGTACTTCGCGCGCCATTCGGTCACACCGTACTTGAGCACGGCAAATGCGAAGAAGAAGCCCGAGAGCATCAAGCCCACGCCCCACACCCAATCCTGATTGGCGAAAAAGGGGCCGGCACCCGGCGTGTCCGTCCAATTGAGCGCGCTGGGCACCCCAAAAGCGATGCCCGCCGTCCCGACGACCGCGATCGCCCGACCCCGCGTAAGGCCCAGATCGATCAAGATGCGACTGGCCAACTCGATCATCGCAACCAGGGACGTCCATGCGGCGAACACCAGCGCCAGGAAGAACAGGGCCATGAAAAACCGGCCGCCCGGAATCAATGCGAAGAGCTGGGGCACCCAGATGAAGGTCAACCCCTCGTTGCCCGCCCCCACAATCTGGTCGGCGGCATTCGGCATCACTGCAAACACGGTGCAGAGCACCATGATGCCCGCGAGAAGCGACATCGCGTTGTTGCCGAAGCCGATGACGAAGGCGTTGAGCGCCGTGTCCTCACGGCTCTTCATGTAGATGGCGTATGTGAGCACCAATCCCCAGCCAGCGCCAGTATCCCACGCGTTCTGGGTCAGCGCTTCCAGCCAGATCCTTGAATCCGCGAAGTCTGCCAGATGCGGCGTGAAAAGGAACGCCAGCCCTTCTGCCGCCCCCGGGAGTGTGACCGCCCGGATCGTAAGTACGATCACGAGGAAAATGAGACTGGGAATCAGGAACTTGGCCGCCGTCTCGATGCCCTTCACACCCTTCGACACGACGAAGATACCGATCCCCATGGCCACGACGTGCGTCACCAACGCCGCTGGCGTCCCTGCGTAACCCTCCCAGAAGGCTTCGGGCACGGCCGAAGGGACGGCCCCGGTAACGCTGGCCAGGAAGAAGCGGATCGTCCAACCCATCACCACGCTGTAGTAGAACATGATGGCGGTCGCGACGAAGGCCACCCAGGCCCCCATCCAGGCGAATCCAGGACCGATCATCTTCACGAACGACCCGATCGTCCCGGAACGTGTCGCCTTCCCCATCCCGAATTCGAGAATCAGGAGTGGTACGGACCAGAGAAGCAGGAACATGGCCCAGGCGACGAGGAACGAGCCTCCGCCGTTGGACGCGGCAATCCGCGGAAAACGCCAGATATTCCCGGTGCCCACGGCCATGCCGAGCATGGCCAGGAGCATTCCCCAGCGTGAGGTGAAGACTTCGGACTTGGATGACAATCCGGCCTCCTCGTTCAGGTCGATGATTCCGTGGCCAACCGCTCCTGGATCCAGCTCGGTACGGCCTCGGCGCCCACCCGCACCTGTTCGAGCGTGTCCCGATCCCGGATCGTGACCGTGCCATCCTCAGACGTCTGCCCGTCCACCGTGATGCACCACGGTGTCCCCGCTTCATCTTGGCGCCGGTAGCGCCGACCGATGGAGCCCGCCGCATCGTAAAACGACGGAATCGAGCGCGACCGTAAATCGGCGTACAGCTTATCGGCGATCTCCGGCAGGCCGTCCTTCTTCACCAGAGGGAACACGGCAGCCTTCAGGGGAGCGAGACTCGGAGTGAGCTTGAGAAGCACTCGCTTTTCACCCTCCACCACCTCCTCGGCGTAGGCGTCGACCAGAGCCACCAGGACCGTGCGGTCCACGCCCACCGCCGTCTCGACCACGTAGGGCAGGAAACGTTTCCCCGCGGCCGTATCGATGTACTCGAGTCGTTTGCCCGAGTACTCCTGGTGCCGTCCGAGGTCGAAGTCGGTCCGGTTGTGAATTCCCTCGAGCTCCGTCCACCCGAAGGGGTGCTCGTACTCGATGTCGATCGCCTTCTTGGCGTAGTGCGCCAACTCGTCCGGTCCATGCTCGCGGAAGCGGAGCTTCTCCTTGCGAATTCCCAACGAGAGATGCCACTCCATTCGGGCGTTCATCCAGTAGTCGAACCACTCGTCGTCGGTCCCCGGTTCCACGAAGAACTGGAGCTCCATCTGCTCGAACTCCCGCGTCCGGAAGATGAAATTTCCGGGCGTGATCTCGTTTCGAAACGCCTTTCCGATCTGTGCGATGCCGAACGGGATTTTTTGGCGTGCCGACGTCTGAACGTTCAGGAAATTCACGTACGAGCCCTGAGCCGTCTCGGGCCGTAGATAGATCACGGCCGCGTCTTCTTCCACCGGGCCCATGAACGTCTTGAACATGAGGTTGAAGAGGCGCGGTTCGCCGAAGGTGTCCTTGGTTCCGCAGGTGGGACACTGACCGCCTTCGACCTCGGGAAGGTCGGCACGGAAGCGCCGGTTGCAATTTCTGCATTCCACGAGTGGATCCGTGAAGCCGTCCACGTGCCCCGACGCCTCCCAGACCTTCGGATTCATCAGAATCGACGCGTCGAGTCCCTCGACATCGTCGCGCTGATGCACCATTGTGCTCCACCAGCGTTCCTTGACGTTACGTTTCAGTTCGATACCGAGTGGACCGTAGTCCCATACCGACCCCGTTCCACCGTAGATCTCGGACGACTGGAAGATGAAGCCCCGGCGCTTGGCCAGGGACGTGAGCTTATCCATCACTGAGGTCTCAGCCATCGGGATCGATCCAAGGAGCCGGTTGGGGCGGTGAGTCGAAGCGATGGAAGCTAGACCCGGGTGCCTGCCGCATCAACCGAACAAGAACCCCGGAAGAGAAAGCGGGTATAGGGGGCCCGGTGTGGCGTGACGACGTATATTAATTCGGACTTGTACTTCTCAGGAGTGTTTGGAATGATTACGCTGACGGACGGAGCCCGCGAAGTGGTTCGTAGCTATATGGATCAGAGCGATGGCGAATTTACTGCGCTACGGATCAGCATCGCGGGGGGCACGCCGCTGTCGCCCGACTTCGAGCTCACGCTCGTCGGGCCGGACGACATTCGTGAGAGCGAGCAAAAGGTGGATGTGGGCGATCTGACGATCGTCATCGAGGAGGAGTCCCATCCTCGCCTCGAGGGAGCGACAGTGGATTTTGTCCAACGCGTGAATGAAAGCGGCTTCGAGGTATCACTAGCCGAGACTGCGAAGCTCCCGACGCTCGACGGACCGCTCGCTGAACGCGTAAAGACGGTCTTGGACGCGGAGATTAATCCTGCCATCGCCACGCACGGGGGCTCCATCACGCTGGTGGGCGTCGAAGACACCGAGATCTACCTGGAGATGGGCGGCGGGTGCCAAGGGTGCGCCATGTCACGCATGACGCTCCGCCAAGGAGTCGAGCGCATGGTCCGCCAAGCGGTGCCCGAGGTGACCGTCATCCACGACGTCACCGACCACGCGTCGGGTGAGAATCCCTTCTTCGAGGGGCCGACGGTCTAAGCGCCTTCGGAGGCGACCAGAACGTACGCTCCATCCTCGCTGTCTGCAGGCCCCAACTGTACGCTGCTTTGATTGTGACACTTCCCCTCGTCGATCGGCCGCGGTCCTGGCCGGAACGTTTAGCCATAGTGGCAGTCTCCCACCCTAGGTATCGCCCGTGGTGATATACGGCGTAGCATTGCTTGCGGGGTGCATGCTGGTCGGCGCGTTCATCGGGGAGCTGATTGGAAAGCTGATCGGCATCGACGCGAATGTTGGCGGTGTCGGTATCTCCATGTTGCTGCTGATTCTGGTTGCTGCGAAAGGGAAGGCCAGCGGTCGCCTCCGCCCCATCTCGCAGACGGGCATCACCTTCTGGAGTGCAATCTACATACCGGTAGTCGTGGCGATGGCGGCTAGCCAGAACGTGGTGGCGGCGGTAAGGGGTGGGACAGCTGCCGTGCTGGCCGGAGTCCTGGCCGTTGTCGTCAGCTGTGCCCTGGTACCGTTGCTCAGTCGCATCGGCGGTGAACCCCCGCCCCCGCTGCCGAAGGACGTAGACGTCGAGCCGGGCGTATGACCACGGTCATCGATCTCATGGCACAGGTAATGAGCCGATATGGCTTGATCACTGCCTTCGCCGTCGTGGGGATCACTGTGTGGGTGTCCTATCAGCTGTCCGCGCGCCTGACCAGAGGGCACCTGCACGGGTCGGCTATCGCCATCATGCTTGGCTTGCTGGCAGCATATGTTGGCGGTGTCGTTACCGGAGGGGGCCGCGGCATTGCCGATCTGGAGATATTTGCCGGGATCGGATTGATGGGCGGCGCCATGCTTCGGGATTTCGCGATCATTGCCACCGCTTTCGGAGTGAATACGCGGGAGTTGGCGCGTGCCGGAGCGAGTGGGGTCATCTCTCTGTTTACGGGCGTGTTCGTGTCGTTTACGATCGGCGCGGCGGTGGCTTATGCTTTCGGCTATACCGATCCCGTGAGTATGACCACGATAGGCGGCGGTGCGGCCACGTATATCGTGGGGCCCGTCACCGGTGCAGCCATCGGGGCCAGTTCGGATGTGATCGCGCTCAGTATTGCCGCCGGGCTGATCAAATCCATGCTGGTGATGGCTGGGACACCGTTCGTCGCACCACTGATCGGATTGAATAATCCGCGTTCGGCGATGATTTATGGTGGCCTCATGGGCACTACGAGTGGAGTGGCGGGGGGGCTGGCCGCCACCGATGAACGTCTGGTTCCCTATGGCGCGATGACGGCCACATTCTATACTGGATTGGGTGCCCTGTTGGGGCCTTCGGTGATTTTCGTGATCATCAGGGCGATCATGGGCTAACCGTTTCTGTCGGACACGACGGCGCTGGATCGAGGAGAGACCGAGGCATGCCTGAACTTGAATTGGTTCGTCGGGCACAGAAGTTCGGGGCACGGGTTGCGGTGACATCAGAGGGTCAAGATCACTCCTACGACTCGCTGCTCTCAGTATCGGAGGGCATAGCCGCCAGTCTGCTCGACGGGTCTGCCGACCTGGGTGAACAGCGAGTCGC
>CBDDEN010000006.1:0-330711 GCA_965226925.1 Longimicrobiales bacterium
GGCGGTGGGCACGGCGAGCCGCGGGCGGCTGATGCTCGAGGGCGCGGGCCAGATCCAAGGGCTCGGAGGCGTCGTGCGTCCCAAGGTCGAGGGCGGTGTGCGCTACGACGGCGGGGACGCGGAGACCGGACGGGGATTCGAGGTGGGCGGCGGACTCGACTGGGCCCGGGGATCGCTGACGCTTCAGTTGAGCGGGCGGATGCTCATCGCCCACGCTGACGAGTCCTACGAGGAGTGGGGCTACAGCGGCTCGCTCGTCTACGAGCCGGGGCGCCGATGGCCTGGGTCTCCAGATGCGGGTCGGATCGAGCGCCGGAGCGTCGGCGAGCGGCATCCAGAACCTGTGGGCGTTGGAGAACGCGAGCGGCCTCGTGCGCGGGGGCGCCGTGCCCTTCGCGCAACGCTTCGACGCAGAGGTCGGCTACGGGATCGGGAGCGGAACGCTCTGGTATCCCTACTTCGTCGCCGACGATTCCGGCCAAACGAGGTACGGCCTGAAGCTCAGCTCGGGCCGGACGATGGGCGTCGGCCTCGAGTTCGGGCGAAGGGAGAGTGTGGACCTTGGGCCGGAGGACGCGATGCTCCTCCGGGGGGAGCTCAAGTTCTAGCGGCCGGCGCTCTCCGAAGTGAACGCGCTCGAGACCCGGGCGGCCGCGCTCGCAGCCTTCCGGGACGGCGACTCCGGGAACACCGCTCTCGAGGGATGCGTCCGTGCCGGCGTCTACGGTATGGCGGGGTTCGTGCGCGTGGCCCCCGCCCCGGCGCTCGTGGCCGGCGGCGGGCTCGCCTTCGCCGAGTCGGCCCTCGACCACGCCGAGCTCAAGATCCCGAATGTCGCCCTGACGCTCGGGAGAATCCCTAGACAGCGACATCATCCCGGGCTGCAGTCGCAGCATTCGGTAACCACCGGCGCAACACCGCCATCAGCTTCACGGACGACGACGTCACCTAGGGCCATCGAGGTGACGCTCGCGGTCGCGTCCGGAACAGAATCCCGCATCGGTTCGCCTGCTGCCTTGATGGCCGTCCGGCATCTGGAACGCGGCATCCTCCACTCGTGCGCTCCGACACTCCCGGCTCCCCCGTGGCGTCGGCTTCCGTCCCGGTGCCCTGAGGTGGCCGCCCCCTGCTCACATCGACGTGATGCGCCGCGCTGTAGCCGCGCCCCGCGACTCCCCGGCCAGCCTTCGAGTCATCTGGACGCACCCTCCGGGACAATATCGGGTCGTGCTCGGACGGACGCCGCCGTCGGGGTGCGGATCTTCGCAGGCCGCGTCCCGACCGGTAGGCGCCATGGAGACGCTGACGAAGCAGTTCGAATCGCGAGTGGATGTGTCCCTCGACCGCACGGGCATGAGAACATCCACGCTCGGTCGGCAAGCGGTGGGCGATCCGATCCTGGTGCGTCAGCTCCGTCCTGGCCGATCACCGAGACTGGCGATGGCCTGCCAGGTCCCCGTGTTCATCGAAGCCTGCCGCCAGGCCCATGTGGCCCCTGTTCCCTCCCAGGGCAACGCGCCCCGGAATTCTTCACCGAACAGAACGGAGGCAAACCGATGACGAGAGCAATGGAACAGGGCATGGACGCGCCCGCGCGCGTCCTGAGGTTACCTCGAGTGCAGGCCCGCACCGGGCTGGCGCGGAGCACGATCTACGTGCGGGTGGCCGACGGGAGCTTTCCCCAACCGATCCGGCTAGGCGCGCGCGCCGTCGGCTGGATCGAGTCCGAAGTGGATGCGTGGATCCGAGAACAGATCGCCGCGAGCCGTGGCAACGCCGAGTGATCTGAGACGATAACCATCTGAATCGTTCGCAATGAGAGAGAACAGGGGCCATCGACAAACTGCCCTCCCGCAAGGTTCGCTCCTTCGCCGCCTCCGCGGCAGTTCCCCAATTCGCGTCGACATCGGCGGAATGCGGAGTCGCCCGACTGCCGACGCCAATGGGGGTGACATGGCGCTCAGTGAGGTTGGGTAGGTGTAACCGTTCGGTCGTGCCGTGGTATTGACGTCCCGCTCTGGCCCTACGGCGTCCGCGCACAACGGCGTCCGATCGCCCGACGACCTGTCGCACGGGTTGCCATGGTCGATGGGCGAGGAGCGCAGACGCGACCTCATGGCGTCGGCATTTCCGGTCGGATCGAGTGCCGCAATTGACTTCACAGCTGGGGAAATGACGCTGCTACGCGCACTGATCGCCGGCCCGCCGACGCTCAACCGCCATCCCCTGTCCAGGGAGTTCTGCCGGGGCATCGCTCCCTTATGTGGCTGCCTGTCTTGCAGTTGCGGCACGGCCGCCGGAGCGGCGACGCCGCTCCGGAGCTTTCGGCCGTAGAAGGGAGCGACCCCCCCTTTGGGGATGCCTCGATCGGGGAAGCGGCTGGCGCTCGGCGTCTACGTCTTTTTCGCTGGCTCGACGATGATTCGCCCGCGCCCGCGTTTGACCACATAGCCGCCAGAACGAATCGCAAGCTTGCCTTGCTCAACAAGGGACCAAAGACTTTCGGCGATCAACTCGGCGTTCCGGTCGCTCGCCCTTGCGGTTGCTGGCCGGGAGAGCCACTCGGCGAACGCCCGCTCGCCGATATCTTCGCCAACGGACTTGCGAAGTGCGTTCAGCTTGCGGAGGTGGCCCTTCGTTAGAGCACTCTCATCAATGTCCCTCGAGGATGTCTGCGGCATAGCTCTCCCTTCCGTGATACTTATGTGCTGAGACCGTGGTGTGATTATAGCAGATTAGGGCCTTCGTCAACCTCCTCCCGCCGATGAGGTCTCCACGGCGGCTCTCCTTGAGGGGAGCTATTGATCTTCGATCCCTGTAAGCAGGTCCGCTTGGATGCGGCGAATCTTCCTGCCCACCTGGCAGACCGGACGAGCGGCCGCGGGGGTCTCGGCATAGTAGTTTGCGTGGGCGAGGTGATCGCGCAGATCACGGATCTCATTGAAGCCGCGCTTTACTGTGGTGGACGACACCGAGCGCAAGTGCTTGATCTTCGGCTCCAGCGGGTGGGTACGTAGTCGTCAAAGATGGCAATCGGGTGGCCGACGTGTCCGCCAAGGTCCGCTAGGGTCGTTTGGAATCCAGTTCCTAAAAATGGGTATGAAAAGGGGCAACCAAAGAGATAGCATATGTATATCGTTGTACCACAGTAACTTATCAGATCCATCATGATTCTTGCCGTGCATCACGCCACCGGTACTCTGCCGAGTGGACCGAGATTGATCGGGACGAGGGTGTGTGGACTGTCCCGGCCAGGCGGACGAAGGCGAACCGCGAGCACCGGGTCCCGCTGTGTGGTCGTGCACTGGAGATTCTGGACGGGGCACGGACGCTGGTGAAGGGAACCAGTCCGTATCTGTTTCCCAATCGGCTCGGCAAGCAGCTCGAGGAGAAGCAACTGCGCCGGATGCTCGGGAAGCACAAGATCGCGGCCGTGCCCCACGGTTTTCGCTCCAGTTTCCGCGATTGGGCGGCCGAGGAGACGAATCATCGGCTATATACGATGGTCTTGCGTCGTCGTAACTGTATGACTCGTAGTAACTTATAGATGTCCTAGGTCTTGAGCCGACTCGTCGCTGCCGTATATTATCCCGTATATTTCTAGCGCGATCACATGGGAGCTTACGGTACGTTGGCGGAACCCGTGACAGGTGCCACCTTGGGTGCCGCAGGCGTCGCGAGGGCCTGAGAAAGACCACGCAGATGACGATCCGGCAATGCCGAATGTTGCATTTCGTCGCCACGGCGCGGGCGTTCGCGAACGTCCTGGCGGCGGGCAATGAGGCAGTCTCGAAGTACGACGCGCCCGGTCACGTCCGGGGAGAGGATTGTTGACGGACGAGTTCGAGCGACCAATGGAGGCTCCGGGGGCCTCGTGGCCGAGCGACCCGCGCACCCAACGTTGCTCTCTGCGGAGCGATGAGGACCATGATGGCGGCTCAACCCAGACGACGTGATCGCCAGACTCGGTCCTGACCAGCGACCGGTCGGGAGCGAGTCCCGCGGTTGGCGCCCGCGCCCGCGGCGTTCATCGTCTCCAGGCCGCAGCATCGGGAATCCCGCGGCTGAAGAGCACATCGAGACCGTCGAGACCCGCTTGACGAGCGAGGGCCGCTGCCGCATCCGCCTGCGGCGGGTCACGCAGAATGCCTCGGACCTGGCCGCTCTTCGGATCGAGCAAGATGGCCATAGGAAGGTCGGTGTTGCTGTCCAGCGTCGCGGAGCCACCGGGCCCAGAGAGAGTGATATTCGCCAAGTCACCGGCCCAGCCCGGCTCGGCCGCGAGAACGAAAGCGAAAGAGGAGCTTCCATCGCTGTCGGCCACCATTGGCATGGCGAAGTCGACGGAGAAGAGCTCGTCGCCGCTGGCGGTCCGTCCGACGATGCGGTGCTCGCCGGCGGTCTCGGGCAGCGCGGGCGGGGCGTCGACCACGAAGGCGGGGTTCAGATAGAGTTCGCCGCTGGCGTTTGCACCGCCCCACAGGAGGAGAGCCTGGGTGGAAACCCTTTCCGTCGCCGCGTGGGCGCTCTCCGCGTCGCGCGGCCGGAAGCGGGCGTGGGCATCGTCTCTCGCGTCCTGGGCGGCGACCGAGAGGCGGCTGACCACTAGGAACACCACCGTCAAGGCAGCACGGATTCCCGTTCCATGCAGGATCGTCATTCTATCCCACCTCCGGGGCGCTGCCCGCAACGGGCGGGCGACTCCCGACACTTCACAAGACCCGATGGCAGCCACTGTGCCGTAGCCGTCACCTTCGCCAAGCCTCTGTGCCGAGGATGCCGCGGCTGAACAGGGTAACCGTGCCCGGCGACGCGAGCAAGGGTTGACGGGCGGCGACGGTCTGCTCCGGTGATCCGTGCAGAATCGCCTGAATTCGGCGCGTCGTCGCGTCCAGGACGAGCGCCGCGACGGAGGACTGGGGATCGTCGCGTGCCAGCGTCGCAGAGCCCTCCGGGCCGGTGAGGGTGATGGTAGCCAGCGCCTCAGCCCATTCGGCCTGCACCGGGATGGCGAACGTGAAGCCGGCGTCACCCTCCGCTTCGGGGTCGGCGACCTCCTGCATTTCGAAGCGCAGCGCGAACAGCTCCCGTCCCTGCCGGTCCGAGCCCGCCAGGCGGTACGGTCCGGCCCTTTCCGGCAAGGTAGGGAGCGCGTCCAGCACGAAGGCGGGTTCAATCCTTAGTCCGCCGCCCTCGACCCCACCGCGCACCATCAGGACCCGCCCCGCGGCGTGCGACGCCATCGCGGCCTGGGTTTCCGTGCGATAGTCCGTCGCTCTCGTGAACGAGTAGTCGCTGATCCAATCGCTGGTGCGGCAGTACGTCATGAGGTCGGTGAAGTCCTCAGGGTCCACCAGCGTCCCGTCCCGGAAGTCGTAGCCCCAAGCGCCGATCATGCCTCTTGAGTGCGGATACCGTCCATCGACATCTGGGGGGTTACCGCAGGGAGTATGCCGCAACGAGAGGTTGTGCCCGAATTCGTGGGCAATTGTGTGGCCGTCCAACCGCGACACGCTGGACTTGCCGCTGATGTGTGCGATGCCAAGTATGTCGCTCGTTTTCCACGGCGGCACGCCCATGTAGTACCCGGAGGCGCCATCTGCCACGCGGAGCAGCGCGATATCGCCGAGGACGCGGTCCATGTTCACCGTCGGGTCATAATCCACCAGCACCGCCTCCCGTACGGACACTTCCATCACGGCCACGGGCAGCCAATCGCGCGTCTCGTAGAACAAATCGTGTTCCGCCGTCAACTCGACGGCTACCTTGAATCCCGACGAGTCGGGCTTCTCGGTCCAAAGGAACGGCACGGCGGTCACATGGAAGTCCGGTATGGACCGGATATCGAGTGCCATGCGGCCCTCTTTCGGTATCCGGCCTCCGATCCCAAGCGACGGGTCCAGCGTTCCGTCAGGGTCGGCCTCCACCACCATCTCGGTGCCTGGAACCAGTACGGAGCCCGGCACCACCGCGTTCGCCGTCGCGTCCAGATCACCCTCCGCCATCGTCCCCGGGACCTGTTGCGAACTCCCGTCGATCCGAACTGAATGCACTTCCTGCCCGCCCCGATAGAACGTCGCATGTACCGGCGGCATCGAGGCCGTCACGTCGTCGTCGGCCATCACGAACACCCGCAGCAGCGCGTCCTCTCCCGCCACCAGAGGTACGGAGAAATCATGGGACTGCACGGCTTGAGTCAGGTAGGCATGCACCCCGGGCGGGTGCAGCTCGAATGAACTCACGAACGTGTAGGCGCCTCGCGTCTCCTCGGTTTGACCAGTGACCTTGACGTAGTATGTCCCGGCGCTCAGACGCCGTACGATCGAGAAACTTCCGAACGACCCGTCGTAGCCTACGAGCGCGCCGTCCGCGTCGTATAACTCGCCATTCACAACCGTGTTGCCTTCCGCGCTAACGGACAGGGTGCCGCGTCCGCCGATTTCGACCCGGAACCAATCCTCGTCGGCCAAGCTCTCCAACTCGCCCTCAGCGCTTTGCCCGACCGATACGTCCGTCGCGCCGGTGGCATCGTTGCCGTGGTCATCCGGGCACGCCGTCACCCGGGCGTCGGAAATGCCGTTCAACCAGTTCCGGAACCCGGCCGTCGACGCGCACAGTCCTGTGCCGTCCAGCCGCAGCGTCGACAGGAAGGCCAGTTGGCGCATCCTGCCCGGCAGCTCCCCGGAAAGCTTGTCGTTTCCGTTGAGTGTCAGGTCCACAAGGTACAACAAGTCCCCGGCTTCATCGGGCAGGATCCCCACGAGGTTGTTGTCCGACAGGTCCAGTGCCGTCACCCGGTCCGTGCCGTCGGCACTGACACCGTACCAATCGTCCAACGGGCCGTCGCCAAGCCAGTTCGTATTCGTGTCCCAGGCGTCGCCCTTTGTCCACTCGTAGATCGCCGCCAGCGCCTGGCGATCACTCCCTTGGACAATCGGACACTCTTCGCCGAATACGTCCGCGACGCCGCGGAGCCATTGCCGAAACTCCGTGGTCTGCGGCGCACACAACCCGGTCTCGACGAATTGAAGATTCCACAACTCGGTAAGACCCGTAAGGGTTGCAGGCAAGGGGCCGACAAGGTGACGATTGTAGTTGAGTAGAAGGTGCTCGAGCGCAGACAGTGCGCCCATTTCGGGCGGAACCGGACCGGCGAGGTCGTTGTTATAGAGCCACAGCCCCGTAAGGTTGGAGAGGTTGCCGAGTTCACGTGGGATCGGGCCGGTGAGACGGTTCAGAAAGAGCGATAGGCCCCTGAGACTGTCGAGGTTGCCGAGTTCGGTAGGGATCGGGCCGCTCAGTTCGTTGATGGCCAGATTCAGCGATCTCAAGTTGGCGAGGCTGCCAAGCTCAGCGGGTAGGGAGCCCCGGAGGCCATGCGGCGTTTGGTCGTCTTCCCACGTGCCGGCGAGATCCAGCCGGACGACTCGGCCGGAAGTATCCGTATCCACCCCGTACCACTCCGCAAGCGGTGCGTCGGTGAGCCAGTTTTCTGAGTTGACCCAGTTTGGCCCGTCTGTTGCTTCGTATAGAGCCACCAGCGCCGCCCGGTCCGGGTTAGGACCGACCGTGATCTCGGCCGTTCCCTGTGCGCTGCCGGCAGTCGCCGTGATCGTGGCCGCTCCCACGGCGACACCTGTCACCAGACCCGTAGCGTCCACCGTCGCTATCGCGGCGTCACTGGACTCCCACGAGAACTCCACTCCCGCAACCGCCTCCCCGCTCTCGTCGAATGCCTCCGCCGTCAGCTGCAGCGTACTGCCCAACTCAATCGTCTCCGCAGACGGCGACACCTCGACCGAGGCCACCGGCTGCATCACCGTCACTACCGCGGAGCCTGACGCCTCGCCCGCGCTCGCCGTAATCGTGGCCACTCCTTCGGCGACCCCCGTCACCAGACCCCCAGCGTCAACCGTTGCCACCGCAGCATCACTGGACTCCCACGAGAACTCCGCTCCTGCCACCGCATGGCCGTTCTCGTCGAACGCCTCTGCCGTCAGCTGAACGGTCTGACCCAACGCGGTCAGCTCGTACACGGACGGCGACACCTCGACCGAAGCCACCGACTGCATCACCGTCACCACCGCGGAGCCTGATGCCGACCCGGCGGACGCCGTGATCGTCGCCGTCCCATTGCCCACAGCCCTCACCAGACCTGCCGCATCCACCGTCGCCACCGAGCTGGTGCTACTCGTCCAGGTCACGGTGGCCCCAGCCATGACCCGGGCGTTCTGGTCCCGCACCTCCGCGCTCAATTGAACCGTTATGCCCAACGCGGTCAGCTCGTGCCTGGCCGGGCTCACCGTGACCGTCGTCGGACGGGCGGGCTCTGGCGCGGTGGCGCTGTCGCCGCCGCAGGCCCACCCCAAGGCTAGGCTCGCCAGTACCGCGGACAGCCGGATGATGGTGCGGTGACAGCTCATTCGGATTCCTGAATGGCCCAAAGATGGGAGTCCATATCCACCGAACCGAAACGGATTTCCTTGGCCCTTCATGGCCGTGAACGGACTGCTCTTCCCCCCGAAAGTTGATCCAGAGCGAGTTGCATAAAGGCGGCTAGATTCCGGGTGACCTAAGAACCCGCGAGGAAGCGGGGGAGGAAGCTCGAGGATGAGGAAATCGGCGTTCACAGAGGAACAGATTGCGCTAGGGAGGGTCTGAACAACCCCCATCTTGGGAGGAACGCGATCGGTTGCGGTTCGAAGATCCGGTTCGAAGACCTATCGGAGCGATGAAGTGCTGGCTGGCGCGCCGGAGAAACGGTCCGAACCGTCAGGAAGTCGCTTCGATGTGTCCGGCTCCCGCCCTCGGGCGGTCCATGGGCCGCGCGTTATCCGGTCGCGTAGCGGCCAGCGATGAGCAGATTCGAGAACCCGAGCAGCAACGCGATGCGCTGCGTGTTCTTCGCCAGTCCCCGGTAGCGCACCTTACCGTACCCGAAGCGCCGCTTCACATACAAGAACGGATGCTCCACCTTCGCCCGCACCGATGCCTTGCGCTTCTCGGCCGCCGCCTCGGCGCTGTCCCGATCGAGCAGGCGACGCTTGCCCGGCTTCATCGCCACCTGCCAGGCGACGTCGCAACCCCTGTTCTCCGGGCGCTTGTCCACACCCTGGTAGCCCGCGTCGCCCCATGCCTCCGTCTCGTCACCATGCAGCAGCACGCACGCCTGCGTCACGTCCGCCGCGTTGGCGGCCGTCGTCGCCAAGCTGTGCGCCAGACCCGATTCGGCGTCCACCCCGATATGCGCCTTCATCCCGAAGTACCACTGGTTTCCCTTCTTCGTCTGGTGCATCTCCGGATCCCGTTCTCCCCTGCGGTTCTTCGTCGACGACGGCGCGTCAATGATGCTCGCATCCACGATCGTCCCCGTCTTCAACCGATGCCCGAGAGACGCCAGATGCGTATTGATCTCCTCGAACAACCCCATCCCCAAGCCCTGCGTCTCCAGCAGGTGACGGAAGTTCAGGATCGTCGTCTCGTCCGGCAAAGAACCGCTCAGGCGCAGACCCGCAAAGCGGCGCACTGACTCCACCTCGTAGAGCAGATCCTCCATGCCCGGATCGCTCACGTTGTAGAACAGCTGCACACAATGAACCCGCAGCATCACCCCAAGCGGATAGGGGCGGCGGCCACGGCCAGCCTTCGGATAGAACGGCTCGATCCGATCCTCCAGCTGTTGCCAGGGAATCAGCCCCTCCATCTTCTCCAGGAAAATCTCCCGGCGCGTCCGCCGCTTCTTCGAATCGTACTCCAGCTCCGCGAAAGTCATCTGAAGCTCCATGGCCCGCTCACAACTCCCCGGTCGTTTCATACCATGAAACTACACCCGTCTTGTTCAGAGTTTCCCTAGCGCTTCGGCAGGCGGAGGGTGGGACCACGGTGGGGGAGATCTGCCGCAAGCTTCAGGTGTCGGAGGCGACGTTTTACAGGTGGAAGAAGAAGTTCGGAGGGTTGGGGGTGCCGGAGCTTCGGGAGCTGAGGCAGCTCAGGGAGGATGACCTGACCCCCTGAAACGAGACCAGGTGCAATGTTAGGATCGACCTGGTCTGAAGCTTTTCAGCGAGGAGGTCAGGATGGGAAGGAAGCGACACACTCCGGAGCAGATCATCACTGCACTGCGGGAGGCAGAGGTCGGTCTGGCCCGCGGCAAATCCGTGAAGCTGATGAGCCGGGAGCTCGGCATCACCGAGCAGACGTACTACCGGTGGAGGCGGGAGTACGGCGGGATGAAGGTGAGCCAGGCACGGCGCCTGAAGGAGCTCGAGCGCGAGAACGCGCCTGAAGCGAGCAGTGGCGGACTTGACACTGGACAAGCTGATCCTGGAGGAAGCAGCCGAGGGAAACTTCTGAGCCCCGAGCGCCGACGACGTTGTGTGGTGCGTGTACGTCACCAGCTCGGGGCGTCGGAGAGGAGAGCGTGCCGGGTGCTCGGGCAGCCACGCACGACCCAGCGCCGGGCGAGGAAAGTGGCGAGTGACGAGGGGGCGCTCCGAGGTGATATCGTGCGACTCGCGAGTCGATTCGGCCGCTACGGCTACCGACGCGTCACGGACATGCTCCGCATCGAGGGCTGGGGGGTGAACCACAAGCGGGTGGAGCGGATCTGGAGGCAGGAGGGGCTGAAGGTGCCGGAGCGGCAGCCGAAGCGAGGTCGGCTGTGGCTCAACGACGGATCGTGCATCCGGCTGAGGCCGCTGTATCGGGGCCACGTCTGGTCGTACGACTTCGTGGCCTCGAGGACGCACGACGGGCGTGCGCTGAAGCTGCTGACAGTGCTGGACGAGCACACGAGGGAGTGCCTGGCGATCGTGGTGGCTCGCAAGATCCGCTCGCACGACGTGCTCGAGGTGCTGGCCGATCTGTTCGTCCGACACGGGCCTCCCGAGTATCTGAGGTCGGACAACGGACCGGAGTTCACCGCGAAGCTCGTGCGGCGGTGGTTGGGGCGCGTGGGCGTCGAGATGCTCTTTATCGAGCCGGGCAGCCCGTGGGAGAACGGCTACAACGAGAGCTTCAACGGCAAGCTCAGGGACGAGCTGTTGAACGGGGAGATCTTCTACTCGTTGGCGGAGGCGGCCGTGCTGGTCGAGCAATGGAGGCGCGAGTACAATACCGTCCGACCCCACAGCGCCTGCGGCGGCTTTCCCCCGGCCCCTGAGGCGATTAAGCCGTCGCCCTGGTTCCTGAGGATGCCCGTCCTTCACGGCCCTCCACAGGTGCTGGGACTAACATAGGATGTGGTACCACTCTTGGGGGCAGGTCAAGGAGAACCGGAAGCTGAAGCAGGTGGTCGCTGATCTGAGCTTGGACAGGCACATCTTGAGTGAGGCGGTCAAAAAAAAGTGGTAAGCCCAGTGCTCAGGCGGGATGCGGTGCGCTGGGCGAGGACGGCCTATCGGGTTTCAGAGCGCCGGGCCTGTCGAGTGCTCGGGGTGGCCCGCTCGACGGTCCGGTACCGGACCGTTCGGAGGAGTGACGACATCCTGCGTAGGAGGCTTCGTGAGCTCGCCGGAGTGCGGGTATCGTATGGATATCGACAACTCCACACGTTGCTGCGTAGGGAGGGATGGCCCGTGAACGCGAAGCGGGTCTACCGGCTTTACCGCGAAGAGGGGCTGGTGCTGCGCCGGAAGAGACCGAAGCGGCGCCGGAGTGCGGCGATCCGAGAGCAGAGCTGTGCGCCGAGTCGAGCGAACGAGCGTTGGGCGATGGATTTCGTGCATGACACGCTCTCGGGGGGCGGGCGGATGCGGGTATTGGCTGTGATCGACGTCTACACGCGCGAGTGCGTAGCCCTTCGCGCGGGCCGCGGCTTTCGTGGCGATGACGTGGTGCGGATACTCACAGAGGCTTGTAAGCAGCGCGGCGGAGTTCTACCCGAGGTCATCTCGGTCGACAACGGGACGGAGTTCACGTCTCGAGCGTTGGATCACTGGGCGTATTGGAACAAGGTGAAGCTGGACTTCAGCCGGCCGGGCAAGCCGACGGACAATGCGTACATTGAGGCGTTCAACAGCATCCTCAGACGGGAGTGCTTATCGCAACACTGGCATATCGATCTGGACGACGCCGAGCGCTCGCTCAGGCGCTGGAAGGAGGAGTACAATAACTTCAGACCACATGGGAGCTTGGACCGTTCTACACCGGCGGACTTCGCCGCCGTCGCTCCCTTCACCCAGGACCCGGATCAGCTCGAAAACTTGCAGACCGAGTGGACCCAACTTGGGGGCAAGAGCACAGGTGCTGGGACTAACATAGGATGTGGTACCGCTCTTGGGGGCAGGTCACGTGGGAGAATGGCTACAACGAAAGCTTCAACGGGACGCTGGGGGAAGAAGTCCTGAAGCGGGAGATCTTCTACTCGTTGGAGGAGGCGAAAGTGCTCATCGAACAGTGGCGGCGGGAGTACAACACCATCCGACCCCACAGCTCGCTCCGCTACCGACCACCGGCCCCCGAAGCGCTACGGCCCGATCCCTTCTTCTTGAATCTGCCCAAGCTTAACGGCCCTCACCCCAGGCTTCAGGAGGCCGTTGGACTAACACAGTAGGTGGTACCACTATTGGGGGCCGGTCAGTCACACTCTCGGCGTAGCCGATCAGCATGTGTTGTAAACGGTCGTTTGCGACACGCTGGCAATGACGCCGTCCAGCGAGCGCCGCCGTGTGTCGTATCCCGTGTCTGATTCTATGTCTTGCAGACGTCAAGCGCGTGTGACAGTGCCGTTCGCTTCTACGTCCGCCGCCGCAGATCCTTACTGGGATAGTAACAGCCCCACAAAAACAGCACCAAAATCGGCCCACGGCGCACATTCGTTATGATTGCTGTACGTTGCGAAGAAAGGAATCCCCGATGAAGGAATCCCCGATGAATGATATGCGTCGAGTCCACGCCGAACAACTGATGTCGTCGCTAGAGCTGTCAGCTGCCCCCGGTGGCCATCGCGTTCTGTGACGTCGTGCCGGACGACGTGCCGATGTTTGAGGGGGTGGTTCCCGCAGGACGCGTTCTGGCCGCAGGCCACGGCGCGCACCTTCGCGACAGCAGCCCGTGACCACGCCCTGTGCGCGATTGGCATCCACACGCACAATCTCTCGGGCGCGGCAGATCCTCGCAGCCGGATGAGTTGCAAGCCTCCCTCAAGGCCATGATGGGACTCGATTACGTACGCGAGGAAGAAATCGCCGCCATTCCGGTCATGCAGCACAAGCTGGCCCATGCGCTCTACGGTCCGCTCGCGGACTTCCCGGTCCAGCCCGAGGTCGTCCTGGTGTTCGCCCACGCGCAACACGGGCTCATCCTGAGTGAGGCCGTCGCGCGCGTCGATGGCGGCACCCCGCCGGCGATGGGGCGACCGGCGTGATGCCATCGTCCCTCACGTGCTCAATCAGCGGCGCGCGGCCATGAGCCTAGGGTGCTGCGGCGCGCGTGCCTACCTCGATGCGTTGACGGACGATGTAGCGCTATGGGCTCTGCCGGCACATTGCCTCGACCAGTACTGTGAGCAGATTGCCGCATTCGCTGATGCGAACAGGACGCTGCACGGTGTTTCATCAGACGTCGGCGGCAGGATGTCGAGTCTGGCCAGAGACCGACGGTCCAACAGTCGCTCGAGCGGCTGTCGGAGCCAGCGCCGTAACTGCCGTCCGCTCACCAGGACGCCGCCACGCTGGCCCCGATGCACGCCGAGCCCGCCGCGGTGTGCAAGACGACCTCCGCGCCGAAGGGGCGGTACACGCCGAGCGTGTCGCCAGCAAACGACGACGAGACCGTGACCCCTCTCTGCCAACGTACGTGAGACACAGAGCACGCAAAGAATTAGAGTAGGGCGAAGGCAGAGAAAACGAACATGTTGGGACTGCGAGAGAGAATGGAAGAGAATGGTAGTGCCCCTCGAACCGGGGGGGCCAAGCGAAGCGCGGCAGCTCCTGCGGACCCGGAGGTAGTAGATAGGCCGCTACGCCGGCGGTTCAGTCCGTCGTACAAGCTGCGGATCGTCGAAGAAGCGGACCGGTGCACCGAGCCCGGCGAGGTGGGCCAGCTCCTGCGGCGCGAGGGCCTGTACTCGTCGCACCTGACGACGTGGCGCAAGGCGGCGCATAGCGGGTCGCTGAAGGCCCTGTCGAAGAAACGCGGCCGCAAGCCGGAGCGAAATCCTCTGGATGAGAAGGTACGCAAGCTGGAGCGCCGCAATGCTCGGCTCGAGGATGAGCTCAGGAAGGCACACCTGATCATCGACGTGCAGGGAAAAGTTGCGGGGCTGCTGGGGATAAGCCTCGACGACGGGACGAACTCTTGAAGGCGGCCGATGAGCTGGCTAAGCACGTCGGTGTAAACCCGGCGTGCGCGGCCCTCGAGGTCTGCCGATCGACGTTGTACCGTCGTCGAGGCCCATCGACCGGGCAACGGCAGCCCCGCCCGACGCCCGCCCGGGCATTGAGCGAGACGGAACGAGGCGAGGTCTTCGACACGCTGTGTTCGGAGCGGTTCGTGGACCGCTCACCCGCCGAGGTGGTGGCCACGCTGCTCGACGAAGAGGTCTACCTGTGCAGCGAACGCACGATGTATCGTGTTCTGGCCTCCGAGGTGCCGGTTCAGGAACGCCGGGCGCAGCGCACCCATCCCGAGTACAAGAAGCCCGAGTTGATGGCCACGGCGCCGAACCAGGTGTGGTCCTGGGACATCACGCGGCTGCTGGGGCCGAAGAAGTGGAGCTACTACTACCTGTACGTGATCCTGGACATCTACAGCCGCTACGTCGTGGGCTGGATGGTGGCGGACCGGGAGAACTCGGCCCTGGCCGGCCGGTTGATCCAGCAGAGCTGCCTGAAGCATGGCGTCCAGCCCCGGGTCCTGACCCTGCACTCGGATCGGGGAGCTCCAATGACGAGCCAATGCACCGCTCAACTTCTCGCTGACCTCGGCGTGACCCGCTCGTTGAGCCGGCCTCAGGTCTCGGATGACAATCCGTTCTCCGAGGCTCAGTTCAAGACCTTGAAGTACCATCCCTCGTTTCCCGGACGGTTCGGAGACCAGGGCCAGGCCAAGACCTTCTGTCGATCGTTCTTCCGTTGGTACAATGCCGAGCACAGGCACGGGGGCATCTCGATGCTGACCCCCGAACAAGTGCACTTCGGGCGCGCCGACAACGTTATCGCCCGCAGGACAACCGTGCTCAACACGGCATGGACCACCCATCCCGAACGCTTCGTCAGAGGCGTTCCCAAACCCAAACCGCTCCCGGAGGCCGTCTGGATCAATCCTCCCACCACACCCCTCTCCACACAGGAAATTGCTCTTTAATTAATCCCGTAGAGTGTCCCATTGTCGTTGACAGGTTCCGACCGCCGTGGTCAGCACGCTCCTGACCCTGGCTCTACTTCGTGATGTGGCCCGGCTTGCTGGGGGGCCGGGACGACTAGTGCGTTTTCACGGTGCTGTAGTGACTCGTAACCGCTATTGAAGCTCTGCACGTGAGCGTCTATGACCCCTCGACCGGAGCTAGGATCAAAGGGTGTGTAAAAAGAGAGGCGACGTACCTTTCCGCTGAGTAGTAAAGAAGTCAACCAGCGAATCCCGGGTTAGAGCCCGGGGGAAAGGAACGACGCCTCATGAGGAAGGATATCGTGGGACCCGAGGGTGAGTCCAGGACGCCCGTGTGGGAGGTACTGGAAGGAACGGTCCGGGAGAAGGCACAGGAGTTCATCCAACAGATCTTGGAGGAGGAAGTCACGGAGTTGCTAGGACGAGAGAAGTCAGAGCGCAGGAGGGTGGTGGACGCGGCCGAGGGCTACCGCAACGGCTACGGCAAGCCGAGGCGACTGGCGATGAGCTCGGGCACGGTCACGCTGCGACGTCCGCGGGTTCGAGGTCTTGAGGAGCGGTTCGAGAGCCGGGTGCTGCCGTTGTTCGCGCGGCGGACGAAGGAGCTGGGCGCTCTGCTACCGGAGCTGTATCTGCACGGGCTGGCGGAGGGAGACTTCGAGCTGGCGATGCGGGGACTGCTGGGCGAGGGGGCACCGCTGTCGAAGTCATCGATCCGGAGACTGCGGGCGGGATGGACAAGGGAGTTCGAGGCCTGGTCGAGGCGATCTCTGGCAGACCGTGAGGTTGTCTACGTGTGGGCGGACGGGATTTACGTGAAGGCTGGGCTCGAGCGGGACAAGGCGGCCCTGCTGGTGGTGTTGGGCGCGATGCGAGACGGGACGAAAGAGATGTTGGCCCTGAGACCGGGCTACCGTGAGTCGGTCGAGTCATGGTCCGAGGTGTTGCGGGACCTGAAGGCACGCGGCATCGGAACGCCCCGGCTTCTGATGGCGGACGGCAACGCGGCGATCTGGGGCGCGATGAGGGAGGTATGGCCCGAGGCGGGTGAGCAACGGTGCTGGAACCACAAGATGAGGAACGTGCTGGACCGACTACCTCAGCGGGAGCAGGGCGAGGCGAAGGATCTTCTCAGGGCTGTGGTCTACGCACCGAGCCGGGCCGGGGCCGTCAAGGCCCGGGAAGTGTTCGCCAGGCGCTACAGGCCGTGGTATCCGAAGGCGGTGGACGTACTCGAGGACGACTGGGAGCGGATGGTAGCGTTCTACGACTTCCCCGAGGACCACTGGAAGCATCTACGCACGACGAACGTGGTCGAGAGCCCCTTTGCGGCGGTACGACTCAGGACGACGGCAGCAAAGCGGTTCAAGCGGGTCGAGAGCGCTACGGCGCTGATCTGGAAGTTGCTCCTGGTGGCTGAGAAGCGGTTCCGAAGGCTCGACGCTCCTCACCTCCTCAAGGACGTGTTTGAAGGAAGAAAGTTCGAAGACGGAAAGCCCGTCTCAACCCAACAGCGGAAGAACGCCGCCTGATACGTTTACACACTTATTGACCCAACCTCCTCGACCGACGATCACCAGCCAATCGAATAGGCGGCGGATGGCGGCCAGATGCTGCTTGATCGTGGGGGCACGATACCCGCCTTGCATTTCTTCGATGTAGGTGGCCACCGCGACCGGCGAAATCTGTGCGAGCTCGAGCCCGCGCGCGTCGCACCAAGCGAAGAATCGCGTCACAGCCGCGCCGTACGCCGCGCGCGTATGGGGGTTGCGGATCTGGGCCGTGAAAAACTCAACCGTCCGCTCCGTGGCTTACCGCTGTCGTTCCTTAAGGATCCGTTCCAGCGCTTCCACGCCGAGCGCCTGAAGACTGGTGTCCTCGTCGAGGGAGAGCTGTCGCAGTTGCCGGTGTAGTTTTGGCTGGAGTCGGAGCAACACTCCTTTCATCGCTCCAGTGTTAGCGGACGGTGCCATCTTCTCGCGCGGGCGCTTGTCAGCGCGCGCCGCGCCATGCACTGCGTCGGCAAGACTGGATTTACGCTTCACCATTGGTCTCGCTCCGTGTCCATTGAAAGAGTTCATTGATCTCGGCGGCGGCCTTCCCGCTTGGCGCAGACTCAGACGCGGCCAATCCGGCTGTGAAGGCATGGACGTGCTCGATTCTCTGATGCACGATGACGGGGCAGGCCTTCACACCGTAACCAGCGATGGCTGTCAGGGCTTGGTCCGTGAGCTGGTTGGCGACTGGCGCCGCGTTGATGACCACAGCGCCTGCGGCGGCTTTCCCCCGGCCCCTGAGGCGATTAAGCCATCGCCCTGGTTCCTGAGGATGCCCGTCCTTCACGGCCCTCCACAGGTGCTGGGACTAACATAGGATGTGGTACCGCTCTTGGGGGCAGGTCAGCGAAGCGGGACCTGAAAGCGATGCGGGCTGAGCTGGACGAGCTCAACCAGTCGGCGGTTGCGAGCCTGGACGAAGGGTTCGAGGAGACGTTGACCCTGCATCGACTCGGCGTGTTCCCGCTGGTTGGCCGTTCGCTGAAGACGACCAACGTTCTCGAATCCGTGAACGCTCAAGCCGAACAGCGCTGTGGGAGAGTCGACCGATGGAGAAACTCGAACCATAAGCAGCGCTGGCTCGCCGCCGCGCTCATCGACATCGAGCCTCGGCTCAGGAGGCTACTCGGCTATCGCCACCTCCCGTCGCTCCGTGCCGCGATTCAGAAGGAACTCGGGATCATCCATCCCGATAGCCAGACTCATGCCGCAGCCTGAGCGTCCGGAGGTCACTCGAGTTTCAACTAGCTTTGGGATTGACTCATCAGAGTCGATACGGGAAGGTTAAAGGAACTGTCAGGCGTCATTGCTCAAGCTCACCTCCACCGATTTGACGCTCAAGATCCCATCGAGTTCGGATCTCGCGGGGGTTTGAGATCCTCAGCAAGATAGACGGTCGCCATGCCACCTTCGCCAATCTGGCGTTCAAGGCGGTAGCGGCCTTCCAGAGCTGAATCCAGCCGGGCAATCGGATCGGACATCAAGAAGACCTCGGGTCGAAGGGGTACCGCGAGGGATCATCCGATGGACTACATCATTCTGTGCGGAAGGGAGTTATCGCAAGCCGCTCCGTCTCTGGCCATCCCGCCCTCGCCAAGCTCACGCTCGACGCGGTAGCGGCCTTCGAGGGCAGCGTTCAGGCGGGTGATGGGGTCGGTCATGGCAGATTTCTAAAGTCGTTCCCGTCCACAAAGTGGGGCTCGAACTCCCCACGCCCGGACAAGCTGTAAGCACGAACTTCGACGCGGTCTTCTGCTTACGGTTCGTCGGCTTTCACCAACTCCTCTACCTCAACAACCTTCGTCTCCGTGGGTTCCGACCGGGCCGAATTGCGGATGACTTTGCCCAACACTGCCGGCAACTCAATGCCCGCCTGCTCGGCCAGCTCGTGGATCGCCGGGAGCGACCCGATCAAGCTCGACAGAAAATCGGCCGTCCCACCGCCGTGCTTCGATCCACGACCACCGTTCCCCGAATCCCACACAGTGATCTTGTCGATCTTGAGGTTCTGAATCGCCTTCACCTGCTCGGCGACCAAGGTAGGAAGCTGCTCGATCATGAGCAGAGTCGGAGCGATCTGCGGATTCCCGGCGCAGGCCTCGACCAGTCTCTGGTACCCCGCGGCCTTGGCCTCCAACACCTTTTGCGTACCCTCCGCCTCGGCCACGAATTTAGCCAGCATCGCGTCGGCCTCACCGCGCGCCTCGCGCCGCAGTTGCTCCGCAGTCGCCTCGGCCTCGATCTCGACCCGCTTTTTCTCGATCTCCTGAGGTGCCAGTTCGTCTTTGCCCAAGCGGGCGATCTCCTGCTCGCGCTGAGCCCCGAAGATCGCCTCGTCCGCCTGTGCGGCCGCGATCTCAGCCCTGCGCTTCGCCTCGGCCCGCACCTCTGCGAGCTGGGCGTTTGAGTTCGCGATCTCTCCCTGTGACGAGTTCTCGCCCTGAACCGCCGTCGACTCCGCCGCGGCAACCTGCACCCGCTGCTCCTGCTCCGCGTTCTTCTTAGCGGCGATGGTCTCGGCTTCCCGCTCGGCGGTTGCGATCTCGTAGTCGCGCTTCGACTTCACCTCGCCCTCAATCGCGGTCGCCTCCAGCGCAGCCACGCGCACCCGCTGATCGCGCTGGGCATCCTTCTGCCCGGTAGCGCCGTCGCGATCCTGCTGGGCGACCTCCACCTTGGCGCGATTGATCGCCTCCGCCGCCGCACGTTTCCCGATGGCTTCGATGTAGCCACTCTCGTCGGTGATGTCACGGACGTTCACGTTGATCAGCGCGAGCCCCACCTTGTTGATCTCCTCGGCTACGTTCGTGTTGATGAGATTCATGAACTTCTCGCGGTCCTTGTTAATCTCTTCGATCGACAGGGTCGCAATGACCAGCCGCAACTGACCCAGAATGATGTCCTGGGCTTGCTCGCGAATCTGGTTCTCATCCAGGTGCAGTAGTCTTTCCGCTGCTGAGTTCATGAGCACCGGGTCGGTGGAAATGCCCACCGTGAACGTCGAGGGAACGTTCACCCGGATGTTGTTGAGCGACAGCGCTCCTTCCAGGGGGATATCGATGACCAGCGGCTCGAGAGGCAAGAACGCGTAGTCCTGCAACAGCGGGATTATGAACTTGCCGCCGCCGTGGAGGCACTGTGCCGCCTGTGCGCCCGCGACCCTCCCATAGATGACCAGGATCCTGTTGGAAGGACAGCGTTTGTATTGCTTCACCAAGAACGAGATGCCGAAGAAGAGGATAAGCAGACCCCCACCTATCAAGCCGAGCCACACCCTCGGATCGCCCTCGAACGCGCCCACTTGGAGGAGTGCCACCGTGGCGAACAGGAACATCGTGTTATCCCCCTCTGGAGTTCATGCCTTCGTTACTGTTACTGAGTTGTCCTCATTTATGCTCACGACGCGGACCTTCTCGCTCCGGGGCAGTGCCTCGCCCTCCGTGATCGCTTTGTAGAACCGTTGGCGGTCGTCGATCAGGACACGCACGCGCCCCTTCCCGAGACCCTTGGCGGGGATCTTCGCGTACACCGTGCCCTCCGCCTCCAGGGTCTGGTATATGGGCACGTTGCCGCTGCTCTGGAGGCCATACATGGCCGTGAGCAATTTCGCGAGGAACCAAACCATGCCCGTTCCACACGCCACCGCGAAGACGACGCTGATCGTGCCCCCCCAGCCTCCGCCGCGGAACGCACCCAGCCCTCCCCAGCCAAAGCCCATCAGAAAAGCAGCGATCGCCTGGACGGACAGGACCTTGAAGGCGTACGAGGACTCGCCGGTATCTACGTCGATATCGGCTCCCGCATCGATATCTACATCGACATCGAAGTCCACATCGACGTCCACGCCCGTATCGGCACCCCCGACGAGCATGAGGAGCGTACGCAAGGAGAAGAACACGGTGCCGGCAATCGCTGGCACGGTGAACCAGATGGCGACGGGACCGAAGAACAGCTCCTGCATACGGCTTCCATCTCGGGGGGTGGCGGTTACTGGAGGATACGCGGAGGCCGTGATCCGCCTTCAGAGCATCACATTAGTCGTCCCCCGAGGGAGCCGCAACCAACGCTGGGCTGCCTTGCCGCCTCTCTCAGTTCACGCGGGATCCCAACGGGGCTTCAAGGCCGAACGCAGTGTGATGCGGCGAGCCTGTCCGAGGGGACTGTGATCTGACCCCCTAAAACGAGACCAAGTCCAGTTTTAGAATTCTGGACGGGTCGAGACAAGGAAAAGGAGGTCAGGATGGCAGCGCCAAAGAACCTGAGCGCGGGACAAATCATCAACCAACTGTGCAGGGCGGAAGTGGCCCTGGCGAACGGGAAGAGGGTCAAGCAAGTGTGCCGGGAGCTGGGGGTGAGCGAGCAAACGTACTACCGGTGGCGCAAAGAGTACGGGGGAATGAAGGTGAGCCAGGCGAAGCGGCTCAAGGCGCTCGAGAAGCAAAACCAGCGACTGAAGCAGGCGGTGGCGGATCTGACGGTGGACAACATGATTTTGAAGGAGGCGTCCAAGGGAAACTTCTGAGCCCCGAGCGGCGCAGGCGGTGCGTGGTGCACGTGCGGCAGCGGCTTGGGGTGAGCGAAAGGAAAGCGTGCCGGGTGCTGGGACAGGCGCGCTCGACGCAGCGTCGGATCCCGAAGTGCAGGGAGGACGAAGAGGCCTTGAGGCAGGACGTGGTGAAGGTGGCTCGCAGGTTCGGACGCTACGGGTACCGGATGGTGACGGGGATGCTGAGGACCGAGGGCTGGGCAGTGAACCACAAGCGGGTGGAGCGGATCTGGAGACAGGAGGGGCTTAAGGTGCCGAGCAAGCAGCCGAAACGGGGCCGCCTGTGGTTTACGGACGGCTCCTGTATCCGACTGCGGCCCTTGTGCCAACATCACGTATGGGCGTATGACTTCGTGTCCGACCGGACCCACGACGGACGGCCACTGAAGATGCTGACGGTCCTGGACGAGTACCGCCGCGAGTGCGAGTGCCTGGCGATCGTGGTGGCCCGTAGGCTTCAGTCGGACGATGTCCTGCAGACGCTGAGCGAGTTGTTCGTTGAGCATGGCCCACCGGCGAACCTGCGCTCCGACAACGGTCCGGAGTTCACGGCCCGAGTGGTTCGGCAGTGGCTTGGAGGGTTGGGTGTGAAGACGCTGTTCATCGCACCCGGCAGCCCCTGGGAGAACGGCTACAATGAGAGCTTCAACGGCACGTTCGGGCAGGAGCTGTTGAGGCGCGAGATCTTCTATTCGCTGCAGGAGGCGAAGGTGCTGATCGAGCAGTGGCGCCGTGAATACAACACCGTCCGACCCCACAGCTCTCTGGGCTATCTACCCCCCGCTCCTGAAGCCATTCGGCCCGACCCGAAGCTGCTCAACCTTACCCTTGCTACTCGGACCTCACCCCAGGCAAAATGAGGCGGTTGGACTAACACTCTAGGTGGTGCCACTCTTGGGGGTAGGTCACCACCTCGGTCCGGGTGCCGACCGGCACGGCTTCGATGCGCGACCACTTGGACAGGGTCCGGGCCGCCGGCCGCCGTTGCGCCGCCTGAAGGCTACGGCCCAGAGGCACGTAGGTCCGGAAGGGCGTTTGGTGTATACCAGTGCCGACCAGGCCGGCCAAAATGGAAATCCCGGCTGGAACGTACTCACCGGAGGTTCGCACGTCGTGCAAGAGCCAGCACCATCCAGAACCCAGATGTCAACGACACACGCTTGGCGGTTTCGGCGATTGCGAGCCCGTGTCTCGCTGGTGATCCCATGGTGACATGGCGCGCCTGGGGGATCCCAGTGCGATGCGGGGCGGGCATGGTGGCCCTGCAAACCCTCCTCGCGCTCTACCGCTTTGGAGACAGCACGGCCCTGCTGCAGTTGGTGAATCCGCTGATGTGGATCGGGCTGGGTCTGTTCTTTGTCACGGGCTGGGTCATTGGCTGGGTGGTGGAACGCCTTCTCAGCGGCACGACCGGTCGGTTCCGCACGCTGCTGCTGGGCGCGACGTTCCTGGCCACCCCCGTGGCGGTCGCCGGGAGCCTCGTGGGGGGGCTATTCGGCCCTCCGGGGGTCCTGCTCTATGGCCTGATCCCGTATCTCCTCCTGGTGGGGATTCCCAGACTGATTGGGGTCGTGTGGACCCGGCATGGCTCCTGAGCTTCCGGAAGCAGAGTACGAACAACTCGAGGCGGTGTAGGACCTCCCACCAGTTGGACCGCCCTCCTGATTATGAACGAACCTGGGCTGGCCTTGACCTGCCCCCAAGAGCGGTACCACATCCTATGTTAGTCCCAGCACCTGTGGAGGGCGTGAAGGACGGGCATCCTCAGGAACCAGGGCGACGGCTTAATCGCCTCAGGGGCCGGGGGAAAGCCGCCGCAGGCGCTGTGGGGTCGGACGGTATTTGTACTCGCGCCCCCATTGCTCGACCAGCACGGCCGCCTCCGCCAACGAGTAGAAGATCTCCCCCTCGAGCGCGAGCTCTGTGAACTCTCGCCTGAGCGCGGAGGACAGGCTCGGCTCAGGCCGCGGCCGACTACCTGACGCGCGAGCGGGACAGCCAGGGCGAGGTCCGGGACGACGTGGCCGCGGTGGCCGACACGCTGGCGTTCGAGCACAAGTACACGTCGGGCGTGATCGCCTGGGCGCCGGAGGACCAGCCGAGCGACCAGGCCATCGACCGGGTGCTCGACGAGTTTGAGCAGAGCGCCTGGGCCGGGCTGGCCCCGGATCGCTACGCGTGGGCGGCGGTGCAGCACCGCACGGCCAACGGCAGCGTACACGTGCATGTGCTCGCCGCGCGGTGCGACCTGGAGACTGGCAAGAGCCTCAATATCGCGCCGCCGGGCTGGGAGCAGACCTATGGCCCGCCGGTTGAGGCCTGCAACCTCGACAAGGGCTGGAGCCGCCCGGACGATCCGGCGCGCGCCCGGGATCAGCAGCCGGGGCACCGCGCCTACCTCAAGGCGGCGGAGCTGCGGGCGGGGATCGCGCATGAGGCCGATCCCCGGGACCAGATCCGGGACTACCTGCTGCGGGGCGTCGAGCGCGGCACGGTGCAGGACCGGGCCGGCGTCGTCGCCGCCCTGCAGGAGGCGGGCTTCGACGTGCCGCGCCAGGGCAAGAACTACGTGACCGCCCACGACCCGGAGAGTGGGAAGCGGTGGTGGCTGAAAGGAGCGCTGTACGAGCATGACTTCCAACGCGAACGATTTGAGCGCCCGGATCCGGCAACGGATAGACGCCCAGGACCGGAAGCTGGACGAGATCGACGAGCGCAAGCTGCAGGCGTATGGCGAGAGGTGGGACGCCATCGTGAACGACACGCTGCCTATCATCGACGCCGCTATGGAGCAGGTGAACGGGCGGATTCTCGACACACTCCGTCGCACCGAAGCCGAGACGGAGACGGGGCTCGGGCGGCTGCACGGCCTGCTGCGGGAGCTGGGGGCTGCTGCAGTGACAGTCGAGCCGCGTGCAGCGCCTGCTCGAGACCCAGGAGACCTACCGGCGCGGGATCACGCAGGAACAGCGCGCCCTCGACCAGCTGCAGGCGCAGACGTGGGGCGTGTGGCTCCACGAGGAAGCGGACGGGACGCGGTACGTGGTCCTGCCCAGGGGGACGCTCACCGAGGGAAGCTGTCCCAACCGTAGTTGAAGGTTCCTGATAGGGGAGAAAGAAAAGTGGTGGCTCCGGGGGTCCCGGGCCGATAGGCTCGGGTAGGCAAAAACCCCAACACGGAGCCACCACGATGAAGAGAACGTACGAGGTAAGGGATCGGGCGGACAAGCGCGCGATCAGGGAGTTCCTGAAGCGGGAGGGGCAGTTTCTGCTTCCGATGCTTGAGCTCGTGGAGCAGACGGAGGTCGCGATCGACGAAGTCATCCAGGTGATGGGACGAGCGACGATCGAAGCGGTGCTGGAGATGAGCGCCGAGGGTGTGGCAGGCGTGAAGCAGGCAGGTCGGTCACGAGCGGAAGACGACACGGTGTGGTATGGCCGGCAGGGTGGTGTGGTTTACCTGTCGGACCGGAAGGTGCGTGTGGAGCGGCCACGGCTCAGGCGCCGGGGCGCCGGGGAGGGTGGCGAGGTCGAGGTGCCGGCGTACGCAGCGATGCGGAGACCGGGCGCCGTGGCGGATCGGATGCTCGAGGTCCTGATGGCGGGGGTGAGCACGCGGAAGTACGGCCGTGTGATCGGTGAGATGGCCGACACGGTCGGGGTGAGCAAGTCGGCGGTGAGCCGTGAGACGGTCGAGGCCTCGGAGCGCGTGCTGAAGGAGCTGATGGAGCGCCGGCTGGATGCGTGGGACCTCCTGGTGATCTACCTGGACGGGATCCAGATGGGCTCGCACCACGTGCTTGCTGCGGTAGGCGTGGACTCAGACGGAAAGAAGCACGTGCTGGGCGTGAGGGAAGGAGCGAGTGAGAACGCCGAGGTGACCAGCGCGCTCCTAGAGGATCTGGTCGAGCGCGGCCTGGACCCGGGCAGGCGGCGGCTGTTCGTGATCGATGGCTCGAAAGCGCTCAGGAAGGCGATCGAGAAGGTGTTCGGCCAACGTCACCCCATCCAGCGCTGCCGCAACCACAAGCTCCGCAACGTGCTGGGTCATCTGCCGAAGGATCAGCATCCTCAGGTGAAGGCGGCGTTCCGGGCGGCGATGAAGCTGGACGCGAAGCAGGGCGAGCAGAAGCTCGAGCAGCTCGCCCGATGGCTCGAGCGCGACCACCCCTCGGCCTCGGCCAGCCTACGCGAAGGCCTCAGCGAGATGTTCACGATCAACCGGCTCGGCCTCCCGCCGCGGCTGAGGAAGTGCCTGGGCTCGACCAACCTGATCGACAGCACCCACTCGGGCGTAAGACAGAAGACCCGCAGGGTGACCCACTGGAAGAACGGAGCGATGGCCTTGCGCTGGGCTGCGGCCTCGTTCGTGGAGACCGAGAAGAGCTACCGGAGGATCATCGGCTACCACCAGCTCTGGATGCTCAGGGCCCACCTCGACGACCATGAACCGGTTGCCGAAATGAGAAAGGCAGGCTAACAAGGAGACTCTCCGGAGCCACCACCTTCAACTGTCAGCGGGACACCATCGACGAGAGAAGCAAAGGCCGCAACGCCAAGTTGACGGTCCATCGTGCTCAGATTGGCTCTCGACCGTCTTCTCGTAGAGCTATTCTCGACGAGAGCACTCCCCCGCGAAGGGTCGATCCCGTCCGCCCCGACAGGGGCTAGGCTGCAGCTGGGGGCGTAACCTGCAGTAGTCACGGTGACATGAGGAGACAAGCAATGCATCATCGAAAGCAGCTTCGAATTCACGGGACGAGCGCACGCCGAACGCTCGAAGCTCTGGTAGTCGCCGTCGCGCTCCTTGGAGGCGGAGATCTTTCCGCCCAGCAGACCGGGCAGATCGCCGGGCAAGTGACGAGCGAGGACGGCTCGCCCGTAGTCAGGGCCACGATCCGTGTGCCGGGTGAGAACCTGCAGGGAACTACGGCGACCGACGGGCGCTTCGTCATCCCCCGCGTGCCTGCCGGCTCCTATGAGGTGGAGATCTACGCGCTGGGCTACGGGGACGCGACCCAGCAGGTGCAGGTATCCGCGGGCGGCGTGGGAACGTTGAACGTCCAGCTGGAGGTTCGTCCGGTGGAGGTGCTGGGTGTTCAGGTCCACGTTCTCCGCCCCGACCTGCGACACACGGCCCAGATCGAGGCGGACGCGGTTCGCGAGTCCAATCCACGGGACGTGGGCGATGCGCTGAGGGCGATCGCCGGCGTGGACGCGGTGCGGCGCGGACCCATCGGACTCGACCCGTCGATCCGGGCGCTCCGCGAAACCCAGGTGGGCACTTACATGAACGGCACGCGCCTCTTCCCGGCCGGCCCGGCCCGCATGGACTCCCCGCTGACCTGACGTGACCCCCTGAAACGAGACCGAAGTTGATGTTAGGATGCGGCTTTGGTCGCAGCTATCAGGGAGGAGGTCAGAATGAGTAGGAGACGACACACGCCGGAGCAGATCATCACGGCATTGAGAGAGGCGGAGGTGGGTCTGGCGAACGGCAAAACGGTGGCGATGGTGAGCCGGGAGTTGGGGATCAGCGAGCAGACGTACTACCGGTGGAGGCAGGAGTTCGGGGGGATGAAGGTGGATCAAGCTCGACGCTTCAAGGAGCTGGAGAAGGAGAACGCACGGCTAAAGCGAGCGGTGGCGAACCTGACGGTGGACAAGCTGATCCTGGAGGAAGCGACCAAGGGAAACTTCTGAGCCCCGAGCGCCGACGCAGGTGCGTGATGCATGTACGTCAGCGACTCGGGGCGAGTGAACGTCACGCGTGTCACGTACTGGGTCAGCCGCGCTCGACGCAGCGCCGGGTGAAGAAGCTACCTGGCGACGAGGAGGCGCTACGCACGGACGTGATACGGTTGGCGAGCCGGTTCGGCAGGTACGGGTATCGCCAGATCACGAACCTGCTGCGTATCGAGGGCTGGGAGGTGAACCACAAGCGTGTGGAGCGTATCTGGAGGCAGGAGGGGCTGAAAGTGCCCAGACGGCAACCGAAACGGGGTCGGTTGTGGCTCAACGATGGCTCGTGCATCCGGCTCAGGCCACTGCACAAGAATCACGTGTGGTCCTACGACTTCGTAAGCACGAGGACCCATGACGGCCGTGCGCTGAAGCTTCTGACCGTGCTCGACGAGTACACGCGGCAGTGTCTGGCGATCAAGGTCGGTCGAAAGACTCGAGCTCACGACGTTCTCGAGGTGCTCACCGATCTCTTCGCTCGGCACGGTCCGCCCGAGCATCTGCGCTCGGACAACGGGCCAGAGTTCACGGCGAAACTGGTGCGGAGATGGCTGGCCAGGCTGCGGGTCCAGACCCTCTACATCGCGCCGGGCAGTCCGTGGGAGAACGGCTACAACGAGAGCTTCAACGGCAAACTGAGAGACGAGTTCTTGAACGGAGAGATCTTCTACACACTGCCCGAGGCGACGGTACTCGTCGAGCAGTGGAGGCGGCTGTACAATACCGTCCGACCCCATCGTGCCCACGGCGGACTACCCCCCGCCCCAGAGACGATAAAACCATCGCCCTGGTTCCTCAGGATGCCCCAACTCCAGGGACCACCGATGGCTCGGGGTCTAACATAGGAAGTGGTACCGCAACTGGGGGCACCTCATTATACGGATCTGGACGATGGGGGTGGCTGGAAGATAGAGCTCGTTCGTGAATTGAAGTCTGCTGGATTCGGCATCGATACAAGCCGGATGTTTCGGTCATGAATCCGCTACTCTCAATCCCAAAGACGGAACTAGCCGCGTTCTGACGGCCGCACGGTGTTCAGAAGCTAGCGATCTTTGGCTCGGCATTACGGACGGATTTCGGTCCCGACAGCGATGTCGACGTGTTGGTCGAGTTTGCAGCAGGTCATGCTCCCGGCCTGCTGAGCATGGCCGGAATGGAGAGTGAGCTGTCGGTTCTGAGCGGTGGGCGGAAGGTGGATCTGCGGACCGCGGAGGACCAGTCCCTGGACGTCTCGCGCCAGTCGCAGGCTGTCAAGCCCGCTTGGCCTGGCCTTTGTCAAGTGCATAATCCAGCCTGCAACGGATACAGAATGCGCGCCCACTACCTGCGTCACGTTCCATTTGAAGGCCCTGGCATGATAGAGCCGTGGCTTGGAGGGGCTGGATACGAGGTAACGAACACTCCGTTTTTTCGAATGACCGAGTTGCCAGATCTCGAGAGTATAGATCTGCTCATCGTGATGGGCGGCCCCATGAGCGTCAACGATGAGGGCGAGTTCCCGTGGCTTGTCCAGGAGAAGCAGTTCATTCATAGCGCCATGGAAGCTGGAAAACCGGTCTTGGGTGTCTGCCTAGGTGCGCAGCTCATCGCGAGTGCGATGGGCGCTCCGGTATATCCGAATCCAGTGAAGGAGATTGGCTGGTTTCCGATATACGGTGTTTCGTCGATTGGCAGGTCGACGTTTCGTTTTCCACCATCCGTGGAGGTCTTCCACTGGCACGGCGAGACTTTTGATTTACCGTCCGGGGCAATCCGCCTTGCGAGCAGCGAAGGCTGTGTAAACCAAGCGTTTCAGCTAGGCCAGTTGGCCATCGGACTACAGTTTCATCTAGAAACCACAGCAGAATCAGCGCAAGAGATCGTATCACACTGTCGCGCAGAATTGTCGCCATCGCGATATGTACAGTCTGAAACGACCATTCTCTCAGCCACTCCTGATCAGTACCGGGTGATCAACAACTTGATGGTCGAAGTGCTCTCGTTTTTGACCGGCGTCGATTGACTCCTGTCCGTGAAGACGAGGGTTTCCCCGCCGCCGGTGAGGTCAAATTCCGCACAAGCGAAGCTGTCCCAGCCGCCGAAGAAGTGGAGCTACTTCTACCTCTACGTGATCCTGGACATCTTCAGCCGCTACGTCGTGGGCTGGATGGTGGCGGATCGGGAAAACTCTTCCCTGGCCCGGCAGGCTGATCCAACAGAGTTGCCTGAAGCATGGTGTCCAGCCGCAGATCCTGACGCTGCACTCGGATCGAGGGGCTCCCATGACGAGCCAATGCACGGCTCAGCTACTCGCCGATCTCGGCGTGACCCGCTCGTTGAGCCGACCCCAGGTCTCGGATGACAATCCGTTCTCCGAGGCTCAGTTCAAGACCTTGAAGTACCATCCCTCGTTTCCCGGGCGGTTCGGGGATCAGAATCAGGCCAAGACCTTCTGTCGCTCGTTCTTCCGTTGGTATAATGCCGAGCACCGCCATGGCGGCATCTCTATGCTGACCCCCGAACAGGTCCACTTCGGTCACGCCGATCAGGTCATCGCCCGCAGGAAGGCCGTGCTACGCGAGGCCTGGGCCGCTCATCCCGACCGCTTCGTCTCCGGTGAGCCGAAGCCCAAACCGCTCCCGGAGGCCGTCTGGATCAATCCTCCAACCCCCTCCCTCACGACACAGGAGATTGCTCTCTAATTAATTCCCAAGAGTGTCTCACTTGCGTTGACAGGCTCCGCCTCACGGCGCTGAGGGTGGCGGTACCGGCGAGGCCACAGTGAGCTCTAGCCCGTCGAGTAAAGCGCCTGTGCCCGGCTAACCGCCGGCTGCCGATCCCATCAGGCCGAGGAGCACAACTGCCGGAATGGTGACGGCCAGCCACGCGACGAGACAGACGACCGCCGCGCGCCACGTGGTCGTGAAATCCAGCGCTTGACGCACGGCAATCACCATGGCGATCAACATCCACACCGAGACGACGCTGAGCACGATCGAACCGATACCGGGCAGGCCTCCGAAGATACGAAGCACACCGGGCGCCTGGGCGAATCCCAGCGTTCGCATCATCTGGCCCATGTCTGCGTGCGTCTGCGATTCTGGCAACAGACGGGTGCCGATGAAGTATGTCAAGAAGGCCCAGATGATCCACGACAGTACCGCGGCGACAATCGTGTAGATGACTCCAGTACCGAGGGTCGCGGCCCCGCTGCCCGCTGCTAGACTGGACAAGAGCACCACGCCCATGGCTTGTCCTGTCGCGTGGCTGTCCGCCTCCACTTCCTCGTAAATCTGTACGTCGAGCTTCGCGACGCCGATCATTCTTCTCAGAAAACTGGTCACGGCAGAGACCTCCTCACGGCGACCATCGACATGATGGCCATCCTGGTAAGCTTGTGTACCCGGATTTTCATTGTGGACCCGAGTGGGAACCTTTATACACCGAGGTCCTCTTCCGGGCTTTGAGGGCGGCAGAACGGGACGCCAAGGTTACGCTCCCCTGTCAAGCGGACCACGCATAAGTGGAGCCAGGGTATACACACCAACCCGCCACCTGTCTCGCCACGGGATGCTTGGACAGTGGGCGCCCCGAGCGTTTGACCGCCGATGAGTTGGCGTCGGCCAGGCTTCATATTGGCCACGATCGCCACCAATTGAGCCTCAAGCTCAGCGTCGAACGTCGCGCAGGTGGCGGGTCACCTTGGGCGGTCGCGCCTACTTCGGCGTTTGTGCTGCTCGACCTCGCGGACGAGCGGCCGCCTGACCACTTGCCCGCGGCTGATGTGGTCCGCGCGCGCGATCGTGTCGAGCAGGGCGACGGGGTGTCGGGGGACATGCGCCCCGAGCGTCTGACTGCTGATGAGTTGGGGTCGGCCCGGTGGAGTGCCCATTGGATCCAAGACTCAAACACTTGAACCAGCCGGTCAAGCATTACGCCTCTCGCTCAACCTCGCGACACCATGCGCTGAGCAATCACCAGCACGTGGTCATTGTCATGCGTGATGTGCGTCATGTCGCGGAACGCCTGCCGCACGCGCTGGCGGAAGATGTCGATCGCCGCGCGGAGCTCATCTTCTGAATACAGCCGAAAGGTCGAATAATGATAGTGGGTGACTTGTTCGACGAGTCGAACCAAGGAGGTGATGACCGGCCACGCAACCGTCTGCGCGCGCACCGACCTGAAGGCACCGGTGGCTTCCAGGGAGGCTCGCACATCGTTGACCTCATGGAGTCTCGTTTCCCGCGTGGCGAACTCGGGAAAGTGGCGGCCCCAGATCGTGCGGCGGTTCTGCTCTGGGGTTCGCGTATAGACGACGAGCTGGCCGGATGGGGTGAGCACCCGAGACGCCTCGCCAGCAAACCGGGCGAGGTCGAAGTGGTGCACGGCATTGAAGCAGGTCATCACGTCACAGCTGGAGGCCCGGAACGGGAGCGTTTGGACGGCCCCGACCAGGTGCCGCGTACGCAGACCCGCGCGTCTGTTGCGGATGCGCGCTTGCCTGAGCATGGGCGGACTCAGATCCAGGCCGATGGAAACGACCTGCATGGCAAGAGCTGAGCCCAAGCAATGATTGACCGCGTCCAGGTACCGCCCCGAACCCGTGGCGACGTCCACGAGCCGCACGGGTCTCCCCGGGTCCACGGCGCGAGCCACCACGTCACTGACGATACGCACAGCCTCGAAATCCAGCTCGCGCAGCGTTCGATACCGTGCAGACACCTTGGCGAAGTGGTCGCTCAACCGCACCGTGCGACTGCGCGCTTCCCAGTCGTACGTCCCAGGGGCAATCTCGACAGTCAATTCCGGAGTGCCTCCCGTGGCCATCAGTTTTCTGTGGAACGCCGGACCCCACGGCGGGGTCGATTCAGGGGGCTCGACGACAATGCGCCACTTAAACTCTGCCGCTAATCCGGCGACCTGTCAAACGCTACGGTGATGGAACCTCCAACCCATCCGGGTGCGCGGAGGCGGGGCAAGGAGAAACGGCTCTCACTCGGGGTCTCCCCCGATGTATCGCTGAGAGATGCCCGCGACCGGCGTGACGAGGCCCGCAAACTACTCGTCAACGGGATCGACCCCAACGAGAACCGTAAGGCCGCGAAAGCCGCCAAGGTCGAGCGGCGGGGCTTCGTGCGTTCTCTTCCCACGACGATCTCGTGAGATAGCAGACGACCGCCCCCCCTCGGCTTGGAAGAAGGTGAACTCGACGCAAGTGACGTGGATTCCCTTAGATCCTAGGAAGGACGCCGTCTGCCTGATATCCGGCGTCACCCGCTGCCCGACGACTACTATGTGCTGATCTTTGTTGAATGCGACTGCCTCGTACTCTTCGCCTCCGAAGTACTCCCGGTGGCAGTCGCGAGACTGAGTGACTCTTACGCGCGGACGCCGCAAGCTTCTGGTCGAGATGGTAACCGAGACCGGAGGCCCCACAGGAGCCCGATCAACTCATACAACGGCACTCATGGGATCGGACGCATCAGCGGCACGCCACCTTCGGACGGTGAGATGATGACGTTATTCTCGCCCATCGCCGCCGCCTTGAGCGCTTGGAGGCCTTCGTATGCGAGGTAGGCACGGCCCTCTTCACCGACCAAGCTCGCTGCGATGATGTTCTGAGCGTCACGAATGCCCTCGGCTTCCGCTCTGCGCTGGTTCGCCTGCTCTCTCACCACCTGTGTCTGATAGCCTTCCGCCTCAACTTGCTGCTCCCTGGCCAGTTTCTGTTCGACGGCCACCCTGATGGTCTCGGGGGGATCGATGCCTCGGAGAAAAAAGTCGGTGATGAAGATACCTCGAGGTTCGACCCGTGCGGTCATCAGCTGCTGGATCCGCCCGCCAACTCCTGCCCGCTCCTGTGAAAGGATGTCAGCCGCCGCGATTTCGGAAACTGCGTCACGCACGGCGGAGCGGAAAGCGTTGAACACGAATCCGGTTACAGCCACGGGGCTGCCAATTTCCAGGTAAATGTCGCGCGCTCGCTGCGGGTCAATCCGGAACCGGAACGAGGCGTCGACCTCGACTCGAAGCTGGTCCGAGGTGAGCACGTCGACGATGTCCGTAGCTCCTTGGCCAGGAAGTTGGATCTCCCGCAAGTCGTAGCGTGTCCATGAGCGCATGATCCGATGATGAAACCCCTGCCCGTAGACCTGAGTCGCGACTGCCCCTGTAACCGAGTTTCGCTTTACAGCCACCTCGTTCGTGTCCACTGTGATGCATCCGCTCAGACCGAGTGCCACCAACAGCGCACCTATCGTCCGCATATGTCCCCCTGGGTTGAACTTGCCCGTGTCCACTTCGTTTCACTGACCTGCCCCCAAGAGTGGTACCACATCCTATGTTAGTCCCAGCACCTGTGGAGGGCCGTGAAGGACGGGCATCCTCAGGAACCAGGGCGACGGCTTAATCGCCTCAGGGGCCGGGGGAAAGCCGCCGCAGGCGCTGTGGGGTCGGACGGTATTGTACTCGCGCCTCCATTGCTCGACCAGCACGGCCGCCTCCGCCAACGAGTAGAAGATCTCCCCGTTCAACAGCTCGTCCCTGAGCTTGCCGTTGAAGCTCTCGTTGTAGCCGTTCTCCCACGGGCTGCCCGGCTCGATAAAGAGCATCTCGACGCCCACGCGCCCCAACCACCGCCGCACGAGCTTCGCGGTGAACTCCGGTCCGTTGTCCGACCTCAGATACTCGGGAGGCCCGTGTCGGACGAACAGATCGGCCAGCACCTCGAGCACGTCGTGGGCTCGGATCTTGCGAGCCACCACGATCGCCAGGCACTCCCTCGTGTGCTCGTCCAGCACTGTCAGCAGCTTCAGCGCACGCCCGTCGTGCGTCCTCGAGGCCACGAAGTCGTACGACCAGACGTGGCCCCGATACAGCGGCCTCAGCCGGATGCACGATCCGTCGTTGAGCCACAGCCGACCTCGCTTCGGCTGCCGCTCCGGGACCTTCAGCCCCTCCTGCCTCCAGATCCGCTCCACCCGCTTGTGGTTCACCCCCCAGCCCTCGATGCGGAGCATGTCCGTGACGCGTCGGTAGCCGTAGCGGCCGAATCGACTCGCTAACCGCACCACGTCGGAGCGAAGCGCCGCCTCGTCGGCCCGCACCTTCCGCCGACGATGCTGCGTCGACCGTGACTGGCCCAGCACCCGGCACGCTCTCCTCTCCGACGCCCCGAGCTGCTGTCGTACACGCACCACACAACGTCGTCGGCGCTCGGGGCTCAGAAGTTTCCCTCGGCCGCTTCCTCCAGGATCAGCTTGTCCAGTGTCAAGTCCGCCACTGCTCGCTTCAGGCGCCCGTTCTCGCGCTCGAGCTCCTTCAGGCGCCGTGCCTGGCTCACCTTCATCCCGCCGTACTCCCGCCTCCACCGGTAGTACGTCTGCTCGGTGATGCCGAGCTCCCGGCTGATCAGCTTCACGGATTTGCCGCGGGCCAGACCGACCTCTGCCTCCCGCAGTGTAGTGATGATCTGCTCCGGAGTGTGTCGCTTCCTTCCCATCCTGACCTCCTCGTTGAAAAGCTTCAGACCAGGTCGATCCTAACATTGCACCTGGTCTCGTTTCAGGGGGTCAGGTCAGGTCCCCAGCCCCAGCGAGTCGTTGACCACGGCCATGTCAACTGCGTGACCGATGACGACGGGCTCTGTAGGCCCAGCGTCACAGGCTGTGACGGCAATCAGGATGGCGAGGAAGGGGGATAGTACTCGAGTGCGGATATTCACGGCAGTTTCCACTTCAGGGTGAATTCGGTGCTGCTTCTCCATCCGAACATTTCAACATAGCGAACGATTTGGCTCCCGCCGAGTCCGTCACCTCACTGTGATGGTCCAGGTTGCGGTATCGGTTTGGTTGGCGGCATCATCGACCTGTACGGGGAGAGTGTACTCCCCGGGCTCCACGCTGTCGGTCGGACGGAAGTGACCTGAGCCCCTGAAACGAGACCAGGTGCAATGTTAGGATCGACCTGGTCTGAAGCTTTTCAGCGAGGAGGTCAGGAATGGGAAGGAAGCGACACACTCCGGAGCAGATCATCACTGCACTGCGGGAGGCAGAGGTCGGTCTGGCCCGCGGCAAATCCGTGAAGCTGATCAGCCGGGAGCTGGGCATCACCGAGCAGACGTACTACCGGTGGAGGCGGGAGTACGGCGGGATGAAGGTGAGCCAGGGGCACGGCGCCTGAAGGAGCTCGAGCGCGAGAACGGGCGCCTGAAGCGAGCAGTGGCGGACTTGACACTGGACAAGCTGATCCTAGAGGAAGCGGCCGAGGGAAACTTCTGAGCCCCGAGGGCCGACGACGTTGTGTGGTGCGTGTACGTCAGCAGCTCGGGGCGTCGGAGAGGAGAGCGTGCCGGGTGCTCGGGCAGCCACGCACGACCCAGCGCCGGGCGAGGAAAGTGGCGAGTGACGAGGGGGCGCTCCGAGGTGATATCGTGCGACTCGCGAGTCGATTCGGCCGCTACGGCTACCGACGCGTCACGGACATGCTCCGCATCGAGGGCTGGGGGGTGAAGCACAAGCGGGTGGAGCGGATCTGGAGGCAGGAGGGGCTGAAGGTGCCGGAGCGGCAGCCGAAGCGAGGTCGGCTGTGGCTCAACGACGGATCGTGCATCCGGCTGAGGCCGCTGTATCGGGGCCACGTCTGGTCGTACGACTTCGTGGCCTCGAGGACGCACGACGGGCGTGCGCTGAAGCTGCTGACAGTGCTGGACGAGCACACGAGGGAGTGCCTGGCGATCGTGGTGGCTCGCAAGATCCGCTCGCACGAGGTGCTCGAGGTGCTGGCCGATCTGTTCGTCCGACACGGGCCTCTCGAGTATCTGAGGTCGGACAACGGACCGGAGCTCACCGCGAAGCTCGTGCGGCGGTGGTTGGGGCGCGTGGGCGTCGAGACGCTCTTTATCGAGCCGGGCAGCCCGTGGGAGAACGGCTACAACGAGAGCTTCAACGGCAAGCTCAGGGATGAGCTGTTGAACGGGGAGATCTTCTGCTCGTTGGCGCAGGCGGCCGTGCTGGTCGAGCAATGGAGGCGCGAGTACAATACCGTCCGACCCCACAGCGCCTGCGGCGGCTTTCCCCCAGCCCCTGAGGCGATTAAGCCGTCGCCCTGGTTCCTGAGGATGCCCGTCCTTCACGGCCCTCCACAGGTGCTGGGACTAACATAGGATGTGGTACCGCTCTCGGGGGCAGGTCAGATTACAGCGGTGGTTCGGAGGGGGACTGCCCGCCAGAATACGGAAGGTGGAGACGATCCGCGAAGACTTCAGGCCGATCCGAGAGCGCATTGAGCGTTGGACCAGCACGTCCGAGTCAATCCAAAAGTTAGTTGAAACTGGAGCGGCCTCCGTCTCAGGCGACAGCATGTGAACGGCTCTCGGGAAGGGTGATCCCGAGGTCCTTCTGGATCGCGGCCCTGAGGAGCGGGAGGTGTCGGTACCCGAGCAACCTCCGGAGCCGTGACTCGATCTCCAGGAGCGTGGTCGCGAGCCATCGGTGCTTCTGGCTCGAGTTCTTCCAGTGGTCCACGCGTCCGCACCTCTGCTCGGCCAGGGCGTTCACGGACTCGAGCACGTTGGTGGTCTTGAGCGACTGGCCGACCAGGGGGAAGACTCCCAACCGGTGGAGGGTGAGGGTCTCCTCGAACCCCTCATCGAGACTGGCCGCCGCGGACTGGTTCACCCCCGCGAGCTCCTGGCGCAGGGCCTTGAGGTCCTTGACGGCCTCTTCGTACGTGGGCCGCTGGTAGGCGCGCTGCAGACGCTGGCGCCAGCCCTTCTGCTCCGCTCTCGGCAGATACGAGATCACGTTCTCCCGCTTGTGCCACTGGCACCGCTGGATGAGCACCTGTCCCTTGAAGACCGCCAGGACGCCGCTCCGGAGACCGCGGGCTCCATCGATCACCACGAGCGCTCCGGCCGACAGGTCGAGACCTCGGTCCTTCAGACTCCGAAGGAAGGATCGGATCACCACGGCGTTCTCCGTGTCGGTCTGGACGAACCCGAGGAAGACCTTGTCCCCCTTGGTCGTCACCCCGAGCGCGACGACCATCTCGTCCTCGGCAAAGCTCTTGCCGTCCAAGACGAGTGCCACCACGTCGTAACCCGAGAGGTCCCGCTCCTGAAACTCCTTCAGCTTCGCGGCCGTGGCCTTCTTGAACTCCCGCGAGACCGTCGACTTCGACAGCCCGATGGCTCCAGGCACCGCCTCGACCGCTGCCTCGTAGTCCCGGCACGAGATCCCGAGCAGCACCTTCCGAAACAGCCCCTCGTCCATCTCGCCGGGCGAGCCATGCAGCTGCTCATACGCCGCCAGCCTCGACTCTCCGGCCGGGCCTCGCACCCGCGGTACTCGCACCGGATGCCGCTGGCCGCCCAACCGCACCGACCCTGGGTTATGCCCATGCCGGTAATGTCGATCGTCCTCGGTCTTCCTGGCGTGACGTTGCCCCGCCAGTTGCTCCACTTCCTCCTCGAGCATCCGGCCCACCTCCGCCAGTCCCAGCGGAATCAGCTGCCGGATCAGCTCCACCCGAGGGTCCAGCTCCAGCGCCTCGATCTCCTCCCAACTCACCTCCCTCGGTTCCCCGAGCCGCCGGTCCTTCTTGCCCCGCTCGACGAGCCTTGGCATCCTTCCCATCGGTGGCCTCCTTCCTCTCTTGTGATCCCGTGGTGTGGTCGCACACCCACGTTACCTGAGGTTGGAGGCCGCTTCAATTTCAACTAAAGATGGGACTCACTCGCACGTCCGATTCAGCGACCGGCGCCGCGTACGAACAGTCCATCGTCGTCTATCGAGACTTGGACGGCGAGCGAGCGCTACACGCGCAACACACGCAGGATCTTCGGCTCCAGCGGGTGGGTACGTAGTCGTCAAAGATGGCAATCGGGTGGCCGACGTGTCCGCCAAGGTCCGCTAGGGTCGTTTGGAATCCAGTTCCTAAAAATGGGTATGAAAAGGGGACAACCAAAGAGATAGCATATGTATATCGTTGTACTACAGTAACTTATAAGATCCATCATGATTCTTGCCGTGAATCACATCATCTGTACTCTGCCGAGGCGGCTCTCGTCACCACGGGAGCCATCATGCTCGGAACCGCCGCCGCCGTCACCTACAAGGACCAGGACCTCATCCGTCAACTCCCACTCCCTCCCGAGAGGGGCCTCGAGGTCATCCGCCAAGCGACGCACGTGGACTGCTACGACAACCAGGTCAAAGCGAGCGGCGTCCGGCTGGTGGACGTGGAGACTCGCGCCGATCTGGAGAGCGCCATCAACGACCGCACGGTCATGATGCTGTCCTACAACTTCTTGGAGGAGGAGGGGCGTATCCCACGAGAGGAGTGGGTCGAGGTGGCTCGCAGCCATGGGATTCCCACGCTCATCGATGCGGCGGCGGACACGCCGCCCCGAGAGCGCCTTTGGGAATACGTGAACATGGGCTACGACATGGTGATCTTCAGCGGTGGCAAGGCCATGCGCGGACCCTAGGACACCGGCTTGCTTCTGGGCCGTCGCGACCTGATCGAGACCGCGAAGCTCAACACGGCGCCCCGCTGCTGGAACATCGGTCGCGGCATGAAGGTGAGCAAAGAGGACATTATGGCTGCGTGGGCCACCGTGGAGCGGTTCATGAGCCTGGACATGGCGGCCGAAGACCGGGAGTGGCGACGGCGCATCGACTCCATCGCGAACGCCCTGCGGGACATCCCGACCACCACGTTCGAGACCGTCATGCCGCGGATCGCCAACGAGGTGCCCCACCTGCTGATCCGATGGGACGAGGAGCGGCTGGGTGTGACTCCGGACCAGATGAAGACGGCGCTCGCAGAGGGCGATCCCTCAATCGTTACGGCTCGTATCCACGGCACGGGCGAGGGCGGATTCGTCATCTCGGTCTTCATGCTCAAACCGGGCGAGGAGGACGTAGTGGCCGCCAGGCTTCGCCAGATCCTCGAGGGGGCCACCGCATGACGAGCCGAACCCGCGTGACAGGCCGACTGCGCGGGATGAAGCTACTGTGCGCCGCGATCGCGGTTGTCCCGTTTGCGTTGGGTATGCACGCCTGCTCCGCGCCCGACGCCGAGGGTGTATCCGAGCCCGAGCTTCGCAAGAAGGTCCTCCTCATCGGCCTCGACGGGGTTCGTCCTGACGTGCTGGCCGATGTCGCGACCCCGCACATCGACGCCCTGATCGAACAGGGCGCTTTCAGCGCGCGCGCGCTGACCGGATATCCTAGTGTGAGCGGGCCCGGTTGGTCGAGCATGCTCATCGGAGTCTGGCCCGACAAACACGGCGTCGTCAACAACGAATTCGAGAACGAGCGCTACGACGAGTATCCCGATTTCCTGACCCGCGTCGAGACCCTGCGGCCCGAGCTGAACACGTTTGCAGTGGCCGATTGGCTTCCCATCGTCACGGACGACCACAACGGACCCATTCTCGGGGAGGACCTCGACGTCAAGCACGTCCTTGACGGTTACGAGCTGGGTTGGGCCGAGGCGGACGACCGATCGGTGGAGCTGGCCGTGGGGCACCTGGGCTCCGGCGAGCCGGACGCCATGTTCGTCTATCTGGGCAACCCGGACGAAACCAGCCATCACTTCCAGTCGATCGGTGAGGAGTACCGGAACGCCATCGCCTTGTCTGACGAGCACGTGGTCGACTGATGGCGGCGGTCAGGGCACGCCCGACCTACGCTCAGGAAGATTGGCTCATCCTCATGAGCACCGACCACGGCCGCACGGCCGACGGTGACCACGGCGGCGACACTCCGGAGGAACGGACGATCTTTTATCTGGCCAGCGGACCGTCCACCGTCGTGGGCACGCTGGAAGGCACGCCGGCCATCGTGGACGTGCCGGTGACGGCCCTCGCGCACCTGGGTATCGACATCGACCCGGCGTGGTCGCTGGACGGCAAGGTCGTGGGGTTGGCGCGCTGAGCAACGGCCACCCGTAGGCCCCTCAGCGCATAAGGCCGGGAGGAGCCTGAAACGGCCTTCCCCGCATCGAGTCGTCAAGCGTGCGAATAGCAGCAAAGTGCCAAACGTCGGGCAAAACACCCGCGGAGGCGGTCTCGGGCCTCCCACAACGCCGTCCTCGCCTCGCCCGCCGGTAACCGAGAAAGGCCAGCGCCACCGCACGTCACGCGGCACCTGCAATGAGTCGTGGAGAGCTTGGCACGGGGTTTGACCTGTAAATCGGCATGATTTTCTCGGGCTTCCTGGAAGAACGCGCATGCGCCAATTGCGGCGAGAGCCGCACCCGGGTGACCCCCACGTCGGTCATGTTCTTCGTGTTGATGGCCGTCGGAGGCCTGGCCGTCCTCACAGAAGCCCAAGGCGTGATCCGCGATCCGCAGTGGTGGCATTGGCCCGCCGCCTTTGGCGGGGAACTCGTCCTGACGGCGGTGCTGATCGGGATCGTGATCGGCGTCCGCAACGCGTTTGCGCCCATGCCCGACACCTGCCCGAGTTGCTCCGAGATCATGATCTCCACGCGCCGGGGCTTCTTCGACTTCGCGGTCATGCCGAGTCGAGCGGAATTGGTCCTCTTGATTATCTTCGTCGGCCTGCACGTCGCGTTCTTGGCCTGGCTGCAGCCCGGTGAAGGCATGGCCGCCGGAAGCCTGTGGACCCTCGTCCCGTTCTTCTGGACCCCACCCCGTAACGCCCCCTTGTTGTCGCCGGAGAACTGGTAGCCCGGCTCCACGGCCTCTATTGTTGTGCGGTTCAGGATCACGGCAGGCGTTGCCTGCCGACTGCATTCGTCCGCGTCATCAAACGAGGAGGCCTTCATGCTCACCAAAGGCCGCGCGTCCGCACTGTTCACCCTACTCTTGCTCCTGCCGGCCGCCGCGAGCGCCCAAGCGCCGGACGGGACTCTCAGCCTGGAGACCTATCTGGACTGGGAGTGGGTGAGCAGCCCACAGATTGCACCCGACGGTGGCCAGGTCCTCTACACCCGAAGCTGGGTGGACAAGATGGAGGATCGACGACGCTCTTCGATCTGGATCATGAACGCAGACGGGTCTCGGAACCGCTTTCTGGTAGACGGCTCAGGTCCGAGGTGGTCGCCGGACGGGTCTCGGATCGTGTATACGGACGAAGATGACGCCGGCGACACGCAGATCTTTACCCGTTGGATGGACGCGGAGGGGGCCGTCAGTCAGATCACACGGGTCGAGCGATCCCCCGGTAACCTCCGGTGGTCTCCGAACGGCGGGGCGATCGCCTTCACCATGACCGTCGAGTCCCCGGACAGTGAGTGGAGCGTCAACCTTCCTTCGCGACCCGACGGTGCCGAGTGGACGGGAAGCCCCAAGGTCGTGGATCGGCTCCAGTACCGGCGCGACCGGCAGGGGTACATCGACGACGGCTACACGCACGTATTTCTGGTACCGGCCGAGGGCGGCACGCCCCGGCAACTAACGGACGGTGATTGGAATCACGGCGCGCCGGAGTGGATGCCGGACGGGTCGAGTCTGGTGTTCAGTTCTCTGAGGGTCGACAAGGCCGAATACGTGTGGCGTGAGTCGGAGATCTACGAGGTGGACGTCGACACGGGAGCGATCAGCCAGCTCACCACCCGGCACGGACCGGATCAGAGCCCGGTGCCTTCGCCGGACGGCCGTCTCATCGCCTATCAGGGCCTGGACTATCACGACGATGCCTATCGTGAGAACTGGCTCTACGTGATGAACGCCGACGGATCCGGTCCAAGGCGCCTCGCCGAAGAGCTCGGTCGTAGCCTGGGAGCCGTGACCTGGGCCCCCGACGGGAGCGGCGTCTACTTCAACACCAGCATGCGCGGGACCGCCAATGTCTGGTTCGCCCCTCTCGCCGGTGAACCGCGAGCCGTCACGAATGGATCGCACATGCTGTCCATGTCGTCCATCGACGGAAGAGGGAGGGCCGTCGGCACCCTCAGCAGCTATCACGAGCCGCCGGACCTCGTGAGCTTCGACCTGAACGACCCGACTGCCAGGCGCCGACTCACGAAGGTGAACGACGACGTGCTCGCGGGTGTCACGCTGGGCGACGTGGAAGAGATCTGGTACAAATCCGTGGGTGACTTCGACATCCAGGGATGGATCATCAAGCCGCCCGATTTCGACCCGACCAGGAAGTATCCCCTGATGCTGGCCATCCATGGCGGGCCCCACGGGATGTACAACGTGGGCTTCAACTTCGGTTGGCAGGACCACGCCGCGAACGGATACGTGGTGCTTTACACCAACCCACGGGGGAGCTCCGGATACGGGAGCGCGTTCGGAAACGCGATCAAGAACGCCTATCCGGGACAGGACTTCGACGACCTCATGGCCGGCGTGGACGAGGTCATCGCCAAGGGGTATGTCGACGAGGACAACATGTTCGTGTACGGGTGCTCGGGCGGCGGGGTCCTCACCTCGTGGGTGGTGGGCCACACGGATCGCTTTGCAGCCGCTTCCGCGAACTGCCCCGTCACCAACTGGCTGTCGTTCGTCGGCACGACCGATGGGGCCAGCTGGTATCGCAACTTCGAGGAATACCCCTGGGACGATCCCTCCGAGCACCTGCGACGGTCGCCGCTCATGTACGTGGGTAACGTCAAGACCCCGACCATGCTCATGACGGGCGAAGGCGACCTTCGGACGCCGATGCCGCAGACCGAAGAATTCTATCAGGCTCTCCGCGTCCTGGACGTCCCGACACTCATGGTTCGGTACAAGAACGAGTGGCACGGAACGAGCTCGACACCCTCCAACTTCCTCAGGACGCAGCTCTTTCTGAGGAAGTGGTTCCAGAAGTGGGAGAGGCCGAGGGCCGTGACCCAGTAGGCCGGGCTAGAAGGCCTTCAGGTGCCCCCGTATTGCACCACGTCCCGCCGCCGCACGAAGCCCAAGCCCGGATCGAAGTCGGGCTCGACGCTCTTGAACTCGACACCCGCCACCCAAGAGCGCTGCGGCCGGATGTCGAGCTTGAGGCTTCCCGCCGCCGACGTACCGTCCTGCGAGTCCGACACAGCGGCGTACCAGCCCGAAAAGGCACTTCCTCCCCAAAATCGGACCTGAGCGTCGGCTCCGACCACACGGTTGTGCGCGTCGCCGTTCTGTAGGTTGGTGAAGATCCCGCCGACGGTCGTCCGAGGGAGAACGTCGCCCCTGATCCGGAGGACGGAGTTGTTGGCCCCGCGCACGAGTTCCTCACCCGATCCCGTGTCGTCCGTCTGGAGGCTCAGCATCCCGACGGACAGCCGGCCCATCTGTCCCGTGACCCTGCCCCCACCGATGATCTCGTTCGAAAGCCCGATCCTGCGGCTGAAGAAGATCTCGGTCTCACGGTTGTCTCCGAAAGAGAAGAGCCCCGCCCGTTCCAGGAAGAACTCCCGCTTCTCGGGAAAGAAGAGGCTGAAGCGCGTGAGGTTCACCTGCACATTGTCGGCCTCGACCTGAGCGAAGTCGGTGTTCCAGGTCAGATCCGCGGTGAGGTTCGACGTGACGGCGTACTTGACGTCGACGCCTACGTCGTCGAGTACGTGTGTCTCGTCATCCCCACCGGGCTTCTGCGCTCCGGCGATAACGAAGGGCTTGAGCTCCATGTACCGCCCCTGGGGTAGATCCCGAAGTCGCGTCAGGGTGGCGTACTGGGAAACCTGCCGGAACCCGCCCCGGAACCTGGCCGGAATGTGCGGCCAGAAGACCTCCTCGTTCTTCCTCCTGATGCTGCGCCGGATCGCGATGCCCATCTCGGGCGCATCCTCGGCCGAAAAGCGGATGGTCGTGAATGGAATGGCCACCTCGAGAACCCAACCCTCGTCCGTGATGCGGGCCTGACTCTCGTAGACTCCCACCCAATCCCAGCTCATTGAGCTTTCGTCGGTGATCAACGCATCACCCTGGGTCCCGAACGGATTCAACTCGAAGAGATAGCCGTTGCGTCGATCGTGGTACGTATCCAGACCGATCCAGACGTGGTCGTCCTGACTGATCCTTCCTTCTCGAACCAGGATGCTACTGCGAATCAGGCGGGGCTCGGAGTCGTACATCTTCAGACCGAAGTAGATGGCCTTCTGGTCGTATGCGATGCGAACCTCGGTGCGCTCCGACGGCGCTGCTCCATCGACCGGGACTCGCTGTCGGAACTCGGTAATGGCGGGGATCGACTCCCAAAACGCCTCGTCCATCACACCGTCGATTTTGGGTGGTTGGGCGACCGATACCGCCGCCACGGACAGCGATGCACCCAGCGCGGGGGCCTGGGCGTCCTTCTGCCCGCGTAGCACCGACGGGTTCGCCAGGGCCACCGCAACCAGTACGACTCCGCAACTTCCCAGCCGCATCACCGTCAATCGCCGTCCTTTTTCTCGCAACCGGAAAGAAGACGCCCCCGCCAACGCACGAAACCACGTCGCGACAGACGGGGGCAACCAACCCGCAAGATAATGGTCCCACCCTATGCACCAAGTAGCAAAGATCGCTTTCGCCCCGAGCGGCCAGCCGTATCTTGCACCTGAGCCGGCGGCATGCACCGCCCCCAGGTACACGATCCGGTCTCGGCCATCGAGATCGAGACGCAGGTGTGAAATGACGGCAACGAAGGACAGACGAGTGCGAACGCACGGGCTGGCTCTCCTGGTGCTCCTGGCTCTCACCACGTGCGGCGGCGAACCGCCTGCGTCCGGGAACGACCCCATCGAGGTCGCGTTGGCCCGGATCGAGGCGAGCGCGCTCCGGCGCCACGTCGCCTTCTTGGCCGACGACCGTCTGGCGGGCCGCCGGACCGGAACCCACGGGTACGAGCTCGCCGCCGACTACGTCGGCGAGCAGTTCGCCAGGATCGGCTTGCGGCAGGCAGGCGACAACGGTTCCTACCTGGGACGAGTAAGGCTCCGGCGTGCGTCGGCCGTGGCCGAAGAATCGTCCATGTCGATTATCCTGCACGGACGGGTCGAGGAGTTGACCTCGGGCGTCGATTACGTCGCGGGGGCACGCATCGATCAGGAACAGGGGACGACGGAAGCGCCCGCCGTCTTCGTGGGCTTCGGCGTGAGCGCGCGGGAATCGGGGTACGACGACTATCGGGACGTCGACGCTCGCGGCAAGTTGGTGGTCGTGCTGCGGGGAGCGCCGGCGAGTCTGGCGAGCGACGCCTCGGCGCACTATTCGTCCGGCCGAGTGAAGAGCCAGATCGCCGCGGAACATGGGGCCGTGGGGATCGTCACGGTGCTCCCCCCTACGGAAGGTAGAAGGGGCTCCTGGGAGGGGGCGGTCGCTTCCGCCGCGCGTGGGAGCATGCAGTGGCTGAGGCCCGACGGCAGCCCGCCGGGCGGCACCGCGCTGGCAACAGCCAGCATGAGCGTGACCGGAGCGGCCAAGCTCTTCGCCGGTGCCGAGAGGACCCTCGCCGACGTCCTGGAGGCTTCTGGCCGCGGCGCCCCCGGGTCTTTCGATCTTCGAGCCACCGTGCGGCTGGCGGGCCGTAGCTCACATACAGACCTCAAGGGTTTCAACGTCCTCGGCATTCTTCCAGGCTCCGACGCAGATCTGGCCGACAAGTACATCGTGGTCACGGCGCATCTCGATCACGTGGGTATCGGCAGTGCAGAGGAGGGCGACTCCATCTACAACGGCGCCGCCGACAATGCGGCGGGGGTGGGATCGCTCATCGAGGTTGCTCGTGCGCTGTCCGGTCTTCCCACGGCGCCGCGCCGCAGTTTCTTGTTCGTGGCCACGACCGCCGAAGAGGAGGGATTGCTGGGCGCCCGCTATCTGGCCGCCAATCCCTTGGAGTCCCTCGGCACAGTGATCGCGAACATCAACATGGATGGCAACCTCATGCTGTATCCCATGGCGAACATCATTGCCGTGGGAGGCGAGCACACCAGCCTGGGTGCGGTGGCGGCGGCGGCCGCAAACCGGGTGGGGCTGGAGATACAGCCCGATCCGATGCCGGAGCAGAACCTCTTCATCCGGAGCGACCACTACGCCTTCGTACTCCAGGGGATCCCGTCCGTGGCCCTGATGACGGGGACCACAAGCTCGGACCCGAGCATCGATGGGCGTGCCGTCATGGACGACTGGATCGCCACGACACTGCACCGACCAAACGACGATGCCGGCCAGTCGTTCGACTACGAGTCGGGAGCCGACTACGTGCGGACGGCCTTCCTTATCGCCGAGCACGTGGGGAACACGGACCTGCGGCCCCATTGGGTCGAGGGAGACTTCTTCGGTGAGGCGTTTGGAGCGCGTGGAACCCGCTGAGCGCCGAACGACTAGACATCTGATCGGACTCCTCCAACGCGCGGATCCATGACCGAGCCACACACCTCCCGACGAGAGTTCCTCGCCGCCTCCGGCACCTTCGCCGCGGGCTGGCTGGGCTCCGACCCTCAAGCGTTCTTCGAGGCGCTTGCTGCGTCGCGAGCCGCCGCTGGGGGTGAGCAAGTCACCTACGAGGTGCTGACGGCCGAGCAGGCCGCCGACCTGGACGCCATCGCGGCGCAGATCATTCCGAGCGACGACGACCTGCCGGGTGCGCGCGAGGCTCGCGTAGTCGTCTTCATCGACCGGGCCCTGGGCGGGTTCATGGCCAACCAGAAGGATTTCCTGTTGGGCGGTCTGGACGATCTGAACGGCCGGGTGTCCGAGCGCTGGCCTGCTGTCGCACGCTTCGCCGGGCTGACCGGAGAACAGCAGCACGAGCTCCTCACCGAGATCGAAGACGAACCGTTCTTCGAGTCCGTCAGGTTCGGTGTTATCACCGGGATGTTCGCTCACCCGGATTGGGGTGGAAACTACGAGGGAGCCGGATGGAAGCTCCTGGGCTTCGAGCCGCGCTACGCCTGGCAGCCGCCCTTCGGAGCGTACGACGCAGAGGAGATGGGACGATGATCCCCGAGAAGACGAGGGGAGAAGCCCCACGCGGGGTGCGGTTTCAGGAGAGCGACCAGGTCGACTTCGTCATCGTCGGTTCGGGCACGGCCGGCGGCGTAGTCGCTAAGGAACTGGCGGTAGCCGGCTTCTCCGTCCTGGTCCTAGAGCAGGGTCCACGCGTTCAGCCCCACGAATTCAAACACGACGAATTCAACACCTTCTACCAGGGCTGGCTGAGCAACACGGCAGAGCTGCAGCCGCAGACGTTCAGAGAAGGCCCCGACGCAGAGCCCGTGTCGAGCCAGGCGGTCGGATACCATCGGCTCGTCGGCGGAGGCAGCGTCATGTTCTCCGCGAACTACTGGTGCTTCAAACCGCTCGACTTCATGGAGAAGAGCATCGTCGGTTCGATCGCCGGCACGGGACTCGACGACTGGCCCATCACGTACGACGAGCTCGAGCCGTACTACACCAAGGCGGAGTGGGATCTCGGCATCTCGGGGGAGCCCGGACCCTTCGACCCGCCGCGCTCACGTCCGTATCCCGTGCCGCCGCTGCCGGTAAAGAGCTCGGGCGTCCCGTTCGAGCGCGGTGCCCGAGCCTTGGGCCTCAACCCGCAGGTCGCCCCGATGTGCATCATCTCCGAGCCCTACAAGGGACGCTCGGGATGCCAGCACTGCGGCTACTGCGCGGGGTTCGGCTGCGAACACCAGGCCAAGTCGTCCACTCTCTGCACGACGATCCCCGAGGCCGAGGCCACGGGCCGGTGCGAGATCAGGTCCGAGAGCTACGTGCGCAAGGTCGAGATCGACGACCGCGGCCGGGCGACCGGAGTCGTCTACTTCGATGGGGACCGGGTGGAGCACTTCCAGCCGGCCAAAGCGGTGGTGCTCTGCGCGAACGGCGCCGAGACCCCTCGTCTGCTCCTCATGTCCAAGAGCAACCTCTTCCCGGACGGCCTGGCCAACTCGAGCGGCCGGGTCGGCAAGTACCTCATGTTCAACGGGAACGCGGGCACCACGGCCGTCTTCGACCGACCGCTCAACGAGTGGAAGAGCGTGATGGTCACACGGATGCTCTGGGACTACTACGATTCCGATCCGGCTCGCGGATTCTACGGGGGCGGTGGAATCGACGCCCGCTATTGGGGCGGATACCCCCTCTTCTTCGGGAGTGGAGGGTTCCTTCCGCCCGGCTCACCCACCTGGGGCCGGGAGTTCAAGCGCCTGCTCAACAACAACTACTCGCGCACCATGAACGTCGACGTGCACACCGCGTCCCTTCCGGTGGAGACGAACCGCATCGATCTCGATTCGGAGCTGAAAGACGATTGGGGCCTTCCAGCCATACGCACGACGTGGAAGGACCACGACGACGACATGGCCATGATGGCGTTCCTGGCGGAGAAGGCCAACGACATCATGGACGCTGCGGCGGCGTTGCAGACCTGGCGACCCGACGACTTCCAGCAACGCTTCGGCGTGCACCTGCTCGGTACGTGTCGCATGGGTGATGACGCCAAGGCGTCCGTCGTGGACAAGTACCATCGCACGCATGACGTGCGGAATCTGTTCCTCGTCGACGGCAGCAGCATGGTGACCGGCGGCCGAGGCCAGCCCACCTGCACGATCCAGGCCCTGGCCTACCGCGCGGCGGACCACATCGGGCAGTTTGCGAAGCGGCGTGAGATCTAGGTGGAACCCGGTACCTTCGAACCCTCCGGAGTCGACGCCGGAGGCGGGGCGGACCACGGTGCCTTGGAGGTCGGCGTAACCACGAGCATGCCCATGCCCATGCCCATTTTCCCGCTGGCCTGGAGGGCGTGAAGGGACGCGGGAGCGACCAAAGTCCGGATGAGGGGTGCGGTGTAGACCGCACCCCTCGCCACGGCCAGCAGGAACTTGCGCCGATCTCTCATGGTTCCTCGATGGATGGACGGCAAAAAACCCTATCTAAACAGTGCACCCTGGCGCCTCCCAACGTCAACGCTTCGATGCAGGCCAGGGTTGCCAGAACCCGGCCACTACGCATCATATTTGGCCATGTCGACGCCTCGCGACGCCCCCTCCCCTCGGCAGATCCCCGGGCCTTCGCCGCCCAGCGAACTTCGCACCTCGAGGCGGAGGCACAATCGGCCTCGCAGGCACACCCTGCACGAATCCCTTGTTCTTCAACCTCCACAAATGGACGGGCGGGTTACCCAATGAGGTCCGCGCCGAGATCCGTTTCTATCTGGAGGAGCGGACGCGGGAGTTCATCGACGAGGGGATGGAACCGGACAAGGCTTGGAACTCGGCGTTGGAGGCGTTCGGCGACGGCGGAAGGATCGAAGCGGAGGCTCGCGGGTGGGCCGAGAAACGGGAACCGAAGAGGAGGGTCGGGATGATGCTGTCTTCGCTCATGCAGGATCTGCGCTACGCCACTCGAACATTGATCGCCAAGCCGGGATTCACCGTTGTGGCGCTGCTGACGCTGGCTCTGGGAATCGGTGACAACACGGCCATCTTCAGCCTCGTATACGCCACGCTCTTCCGGGCGCCGCCCGTAGAGGAACCGGATCGGTTGGCGGCGGTCTTCACGACCAGCCGACGGGGCTTCCCCAGAAGCTCTTCGTCGTACCCGGACTACCTGGATTACCGGGACCGGTCGACCCACTTCTTCGACATGGCCGCGACCAGCTATCTCCCCGCGAGCCTGGGTGACGAACAAGGCGTTGCCGTCTTCGTCACGCTCCAGGCCGTGACGGGCAACTACTTCGAACTCCTCGGCGTCACTCCCGCGTCGGGTCGCGTGCTGCAACCCCAGGACGACGCGCTGCGGGCCGGGGCGCGGGTCGCGGTGCTTCGCCACGACTTTTGGGAGAATCGTTTCCTCTCCGACGCCGCCATCATTGGGGAGACCCTTCGGCTCAACGGCGTACCCTTCGAGGTCGTGGGGGTCGCCCGAAGGGGCTTCGAGGGGATGCGCCTCGATTCGGAGCCGGAAATATGGATCCCGATGCAGAGTGGAGCATCGCTGGGCGGCGGCGCGATCTCCAGCGAGACCGTCTGGGAGGACCGGGGCACCCGCTGGATGGACACATGCTCGTGGCCCGGCTCGAGCCCGGCAGCAGCGTCGAACAGGCGCGGGCCGAGCTCCTGGCCGTGCCGGATCGACTGGCCGAGGAGGACCCGGACGCCCGCGGCCCCCGCTCCGTAACCGTAGACGCGCTCCCCGGCTATCTGCTTCCCAACGGGAGCGAGGTCCAGATGCGCGGATTCGTCTGGCTCCTTCTCGGGGTGACCGGATTCACGCTACTGCTGGCGTGCGCGAACCTGGCGAACCTCCTACTCGCCAGAGCCTCTGCGCGACAGCGTGAGATCGGCGTGCGTCTCGCCATCGGCGCCGGACGGGGCCGGCTCGTGCGCCAACTCCTGACGGAGAGCATCGTCCTGGCCCTCGCGGGGGCCTGCGCCGGTGTGTTCCTGGCCGATCTTCTCATTCGGCTATTGGGCGACTTCCAACTCCCCGGCAGCGTCACGATCGCCTCGCTGGGCATCGGACTGGACGGTCGTCTCCTCGCGGTCGCGCTGGCCATCGCACTCCTCACCACCCTGTTTTTCGGTCTCGTGCCGGCGATTCAGGCCACCCGTCCCGAGCTCGTGCAGAACGGCGGCGCCATGGGGCGTTTCGCCGAGGTCGAGGGGTACGACCGGCCCGAGGACGAAGAACTGCGGATCGACGTGGTCGTGGTGAGCCCGGGCTACTTCGAGAGCCTGAGAATGCCGCTCGTGAGCGGTCGGGGTTTCGAGCGATCCGACGACGAATCCGGTGCCGGCGTGGTGGTGGTCAACCACGCCATGGCGAACCGGTACTGGCCCGACGGTCAGGCTGTCGGCGGCATGATCTCCGTCGGCGAGGGCTTCGTCTATAGGGTGGTCGGCATCGCCGCCGACGCGACCTGGAACACGCTCGCGGACGACCCGACGAACTACGTGTATGCGCCTCTGGCTCAGTCGCCCGAGTTGGCGGTGAACGCCTTCCTGACCCTCGCGGCCCACACGACGAGCGACGCCGGCGCCCTGCTTCCGGCGATGCGCGCCGAAATCCAAGGGCTCGAGCCGGAGCTTCCGATCCAGACGCTTTCGACGATGGAGGACTTCTTGAACCGGGTGCTCATGCCACAACGCATGGGCGCCGCCCTGCTGAACGGGCTTCGGCCTGTTGGCACTGCTCCTCTCGGCGCTCGGTATCGCCGGCGTGGTGGGCTTCACCGTGAACCAGAAGCAGAGGGATATCGGCGTGCGGATCGCACTCGGTGCTCGCGGCTCCGAGGTGCTGGGCCTGCTCGCCACATCGATGGCGCATCCGGTGGCTTGGGGTCTGTTGGTCGGCCTGATCACGGCGCGTACGCTCACGAGGACGGTAGAGGGCTTCATGTTCAGGGTCAGCCCCACCGACCCCCTCGTCTACGTCTTGATCGCCCTCGGACTGGCCGGCGTGGCGGCTGTTGCGACGCTGGTGCCCGCGAGGAAGGCCACACGCATGGACCCGATCCAGGTGTTGAAGACCGAGTAGGCCGACCCCGACCCGGGACCGGGCCATCCCTCTTCTTCCTTGCAGGGGAGCCACGCGACCATTTCAGTGTATGTTTACGATCGCCGTAGTCGCCCACTTGTCGATCTCGCCGTGGGAATATGAAGATTCTTCGAACACGCGCAGGATACGCCCTCTTGATCGGTGCACTGCTGCAGGCGTGCGCCGGCACGAGCGCGACCCGGGCACAGACCCCCGGGTCGTCTTCCCGCATGTCCACGGCCGAACTCGAGGCCCTCTATCGGGCGCGACAAGACAGCGCCCTGATGCGCGTGAGCGAGGCCGATGTCCGGTTCATGACAGGAATGATCGGGCACCACGCGCAGGCGTTGGTCATGGCGGGGTTCGCCCCGGCCAACGATGCCAGCCGTCAAATCAGGACCTTGACCGCCCGGATCATCAACGCTCAAAAGGACGAGATCGCGCTCATGCAGCGGTGGTTGCTCGATCGCGAACAGCCGGTCCCCGAGGTGGACGCCACGGGCCACATGGAACACGCAATGCACATGCCCGGGATGCTGACCCCGCAGCAGCTCGAAGAGCTCGAGAAGGCTCGCGGCCCCGAATACGACCGGCTGTTCCTGACCTATATGATCCAACACCACGAGGGCGCCGTCACCATGGTGCGCGACCTGTTCGCTACCGACGGAGCCGCGCAGGACGACATTGCGTTCAAGCTCGCTTCCGACGTCCAGGTGGATCAGATCACCGAGATCAATCGCATGCGGAGTATGCTCGAGGCGTTACCGACGCCTTAGCCCATCACCGACCACACCACACTATCACGCTCGAGGAACCCGCTATGACCCTTGTCGCGTTGACGCTTCGTCGTCTGTCACGCGCTTCCGTCCAGATAGCGAAGCCGCTCTTCCTGGGACTGGGACTGGTGGCCTTGGCCAGTTGTGCCGGTCAGTACTCCGCGCCCGAGGCCGCACCGACCGCGGCGCCGGCCGCTACGACCGCGATGACCCCTGCACCTCTTCAGGTCACGCCCCCGAGTCCTGATCCCCGCGTAGGCCTGAGAGCCGGCCTCTTCGACGCAGCCGAGGCCGCGTGGAACATGCGGGTCGTCTCGAGCACGCCGCCTGCAGGACCTTTCGTGGGTGTAACGAATTCCGACCTGGCCTTCACCGGCGAGTACGTGATCCAGGGCAACTACAACGGCTTCCAGGTCTGGAATATCGAGGATGCCGCGAACCCGGCATCGACGACTACTCACCTCTGCCCCGCATCGCAGAGCGACGTGTCCGTCTACAAGAACCTGCTCTTCGTCTCCGGCGAAGGGCTGGGCGGGCGGCTCGACTGCGGCACACAGGGTGTCGACGAAGCGGTCAGCCCCGACCGACTCCGCGGGATCCGGATCTTCGACATCAGCGACATTCGGAGTCCGCGGTACCTCGCCAACGTGCAGACCTGCCGCGGTTCACACACCCACACCGTGTTGGAGGCTCCGAACGATCCGGACAACGTCTACATCTACGTATCGGGATCCTCAGGCGTCCGCCCCGCCGAGGAACTGGCGGGCTGCTCCGGCGCGTTGCCGAGCGAGGACCCCAACTCCGCTCTGTTCAGGATCGAGGTTATCCGGGTGCCCGTCGACAATCCGGAGCAGGCCGCGATCGTGACGTCCCCGCGGATCTTCGAGGAGCTCATGGCTCCGCCGACCCACGGTCTTTCGGTCGCCGACATCGCCGAGTTGGAAGAGGCGCGGGCCGCCGGCGCATTCGTCACTTCCTTCGGTGGTGGTGGAGCCGAGCGGGTGCTGCCCGACCGTATGATCCAACCGATGCTCGACCAGATCGTCGCCGAGCGCGGGGGCACGGGTGCGGCGACGGCGGCCGACAGCGCCTCGCTGCGTGAGCGTCTTCCCGAGATGATGGCGCAATTCAATAGGCCGCGTCCGGGTGAGGGCTCGAATCTGGGGCCCTCGCAGTGCCATGACATCACGGTCTACCCCGGCATGGGGCTGGCCGGAGGGGCTTGTGGAGGATACGGGCTCCTGCTCGACATCAGCGATCCCACGAATCCCGTGCGGATAGCGGCGGCGGCGGACTCGAACTTCGCCTATTGGCACTCCGCCACCTTCAACAACGACGGATCGAAGGTGCTCTTCACGGACGAGTGGGGCGGCGGCGGCTCGCCGAAGTGCCGGTCCAGCGATCCGATGGAATGGGGAGCGAACGCCATCTTCACGATCGAAGGCGACGAGCTCGAGTTCCAGTCGTACTACAAGCTGCCGGCCCCGCAGACGTCGCTGGAGAACTGCGTCGCCCACAACGGGTCGCTGATTCCGGTCCCCGGACGCGACATCATGGCCCAGGCGTGGTACCAGGGCGGCATTTCGGTCTTCGACTGGACCGACCCGAAGAACCCCGTCGAGATCGCTTTCCACGACCGAGGACCCACGGACGCGACGCGCCAGGGATCGGGAGGGAGCTGGTCGGTCTACTGGTACAACGGAGTGCTCGTGAGCTCGGAGATCGCACGCGGGCTCGACATCTTCGAGCTCCTGCCGAGCGCAGTGCTGTCGCAGAACGAGATCGACGCCGCGCTGTCCGTTCGTCTCGACCACCTGAACGCTCAGGGGCAGCCCAAGTTCGAGTGGCCCTACACCTTCGCCCTTGCCCGGGCTTATGTGGATCAGCTAGAGCGAGCCCGCTCCATGACGGCGGCAAGAGTTCGAGACGTGAGGGGATCCCTCACCGCCGCAGAGCGCGCGTCCGGTGCGGCACGCGGTTCGGCATTGAGGTCGCTCGCCCGGGCGCTGGAGAGCGAAGCGGGCGAGTCGGGAGACGCACCCAAGGTGCGGATGCTGGCCGAGGCCGTCCGCGGGCTGGCGAGCAGCTGACAGTGACACCAGAGAACCACAGTCGAGGAATCCTGACATGACCTTCATCGATACACCGCGGCCGCAGCCTCTTCGCGTCCGGACCCGCCTGGCGAAGCCGTTTCCGATGGCCGTGGCACTGGTGGTGCTGTCCGCCTGTTCCGGTCAGCCGGCCGTCGTGCCCCCTGCCGCCAGGCCGATGCCGGTGCGCCCGACTCCGCTCCGGGTCACACCTCCCAGTCCCGATCCCCGGGTCGGTCTGGCAGCCGGGCTTTTCGATGCGGCCGAGGCCACGTGGAATCTGCGTGTCGTATCGAGCACTCCGCCGGCCGAGCCGTTCGTGGGTTCCACGAATTCGGACATGGCGTTCAAGGGCGACTACGCGATCCAGGGCAACTACAACGGTGTACAGTTTTGGAACATCGAGGACCCGAGCAACCCCGCGTCCACCACCACGTTCGTCTGCCCGGCGTCACAAAACGACGTTTCCGTGTACCAGAACCTGCTCTTCGTCTCCGGCGAGGGCATGGGGGGGCGACTCGACTGCGGCACGCAGGGCGTCGACGAAGCGGTCAGCGCAGACCGGCTCCGGGGCATTCGCATCTTCGACATCAGCGACATACGAAGCCCGAGGTACATAACGAACGTGCAGACGTGTCGGGGTTCGCATACGCATACGTTGTTGGTGGCTCCGAGCGACCCGAACAACGTCTACATCTACGTCTCCGGCTCCGCGCCCGTACGTTCGGCCGAGGAGTTGGCGGGCTGCTCGGGTGCGATGCCGAGCGAAGATCCGAATACGGCTCTGTTCCGCATCGAGGTTATCCGGGTGCCGCTCGACCATCCGGAGCAGGCCGCGATCGTGAGCTCACCTCGGATCTTCGAGGAACTCGTGGCTCCCCCGACGCACGGGATGGCGCCTGAGGACGAGGCCGCCCTTCAGGAGGCCCGCGACCGCGGTGCGTTCATCGCCGAGTTCGACGGTCAGTTCCAGATCATGCCCGACCAGTTCGCGGAGCAGATGCTCGCCGACATGCTTGCGGCTCAGGGCCGCACGGGTCCTCCCACCGCGGCCGACAGTACGGCTCTGCGCGAGATGATCCCGGCCATGTTGGCGGAGCAGTTTGGACCACAAGGCGATGAGGACGGACCCGGCTTCGGCCCGACCCAGTGCCACGACATCACGGTGTACCCGGCAATGGGACTCGCCGGGGGCGCCTGTGAGGGGTACGGGCTGCTGCTCGATATCAGCGACCCTCTCGATCCGAAGCGACTCGCAGCCGTGGCGGACTCGAACTTCGCTTATTGGCACTCGGCCACCTTCAACAACGACGCGACCAAGATCCTATTCACCGACGAGTGGGGCGGCGGCGGCGGACCGAAGTGCCGGGCCACGGATCCCAAGGAGTGGGGAGCGAACGCCATCTTCACGATCGAAGGCCGGGAGATGGTCTTCAGGTCGTACTACAAGTTGCCGGCACCTCAGACGTCACTTGAGAACTGCGTCGCCCACAATGGGTCGCTCATTCCCATCCCCGGACGAGACGTCATGGTCCAGGCTTGGTATCAGGGCGGCATCTCTGTCTTCGACTGGACCGATGCCAGCCGCCCCGTGGAAATCGCGTTCCACGACCGGGGACCCTCCGACCCGAGCACGATGGGTCCCGGGGGAAGCTGGTCCGTGTACTGGTACAACGGCGCGATCGTGAGTTCCGAGATCGCACGCGGGCTCGACATCTTCGAGCTCACACCCAGCGAGGCGATTTCGCAAAACGAGATCGACGCGGCGAACTCCGTGCGGCTGGAGTATCTCAACGCGCAGGGGCAGCCGAGGTTCGTGTGGCCGTATACGTTCGCCCTTGCCCGGGCGTACCTGGATCAACTGGAGCGCTCGCGCCGCATGGAGTCGACCCGGATCGCCGAAGTGCGGGCGGCGCTGGACGATGCGGAACGCGCCTCCACCGGTGCGGAGCGCCGCAACACCCTGACCTCGCTCGCCCGGGGGTTGAGCGTCGACGCCCGCGCGTCACAGGAGTTCCCGAGGGTGCGGATGTTGGCCGAGGCGGTGCGAGGGCTGGCCGGGAGTTAGATCGCGTGCGCCGCTGAGGAGCAATCGGGGCGAAGCAGGCTTCGAACCATGCGCATCTGTCTGCTGACCGACCAGGATCTCGACGCGGACCCATTCCCCGCGGACGATTGGCCGTCTGATCCGCGCCCGTTCATGCCCGAGGCCACTTGGCGGCTCGAGGTGCTCGAGAAGTCGACTGCGGTGGAAAGGGTCACCGCCCGGGTCAGCGAGGGCTTCGACCTCTTCTTCAACCTCTGCGACGGGGCCGCTGACGAGAGCACGCCGGGCATCGAGGTCGTCCTGACGTTGGAACGCCTGAACGTACCCTTTACGGGGGCGACCTCGGACTTTTACGAACCCTCCCGCTTGGAGATGAAACGCGCCTGCCGCGCGCAGGGCATCGACACGCCGGCGTTCGTGCTCGCCGAAAACGACGACGATGTCCGACGTGCCGCCGACACGCTACGGTTTCCGCTCTTCGTGAAACATCACAGTAGCTACGCGAGCGTCTCCATCAGCCGCGCCTCCCGCGTCCGGACCCCCGCCGGGCTATCCAGGCAGGCCAAGAAGATCATGACGCGACATGGGAAGGCGCTGATCGAGGAGTACGTCGACGGGATCGAGGCGACGGTCCTCGTGGCCGAGAATCCCGACGATCCCACCCGACCCACGACCTACACCCCCCTACAGTATCGATTCCCGGAGGGGGAAAGCTTCAAGCACGCCCACATCAAGTGGGTGGACTTCGACTCGCTGTCCTCGTTCCCGGTCGACGACCCCGAGCTGGAGGCGCGTCTGCGGGACGTTGCCGCACGGTTCTTCGTTGAGTTGAAGGGTGCCAGCTTCGGCCGCTGCGACCTACGCGTAGACGCCGATGGCACGCCGTTCATGCTCGAGATCAACCCCAACTGCGGCGTCTTCTACCCCGAGAGCGCACCCGGCGGCGCCGACCTGTGTCTCGCATGGGATCCCGCCGGCCACGAGGGCTTCACGCGGCAGATAGTCCGAGCGGCCCTGGAGCGTCACAGGCGGCGGCTCAATGAGGGTGAAGCCGAGTAGTCCGTTCCGAAACTAGGGATCGCGCCCGCCGGACGGAACGGAGGCGACGTCGGCACGGTACTTGGATGGGAGTGGCTTCCCTCCCAACCAGGTCACGGATCATGCCCAGAACGTCGACACTGCTCCCACTCGCCGCCTTCGCACTCGTCCTCACCTCCTGTAGTGGAGAAAGCCGGGCCTGGGGCGAGAACAACAGCATCATCGTCGGTACCTCCGAGGATCAGTGGCTCGGAATCGGGGGCATGGTGGAGTCGGCCCTCGAGACCAGGATCGTGACCGTGCGTCCAGAGAAGACCTTCAGGGTCACACATCAGGATCCGGCCCGGCCCGAGTGGGACAGGCTCCGGCGGTTCAGGCAGCTGCTCCTGATCGGCACGGCCGACGACCCGTGGATGGCTGAAGCGCTGGACCTCGCGGAGCAAGCTTCCTTCGAGCCACCGGAGATCTTCCAGGTCGAGGACGTCTGGGCACGAGGTCAGACCGCGACCGTCATGCTGCTGGCCTCCCGCGACCCCGCCGAGGCCGAGCCGCTCATGGAACCGCTCCACGACCTCATGGACGGCCAATACCGGGAGTGGGTCAAAGCCAGGATGTTCATGACGGGTGCGAACGAAGAGCTCGCCGATTCACTTTGGGAATTGGCTCAGTTCAGCCTCGTTCTGCCACAGCTTTACCGGCGGCGAACCGAAGACTCGGTCTACATGTTCCGCAACGACAACCCGGATCCGTCCGAGCTGATCCGGCAGATCACGATCACCTGGCGGACACACGCACCCCAGGGCCTCAACCAGGACGAGCTCCTGGCCTGGCGCCAGGAGGTGGCCGACGGGCACTTCAGCTACCCGCAGGTCCTGGACCTACGGCTGGCGCACGTCAGGCGTCTCCAACAGGGCGACGTGGTCATGGACGAGGTTCGGGCCGTGTGGTCCAACCCACCGGAAGATGCGTTCCCGGCGGGCGGACCCCTGATCACCAGGCTTGTCCCCTGCCCTCACCAGGGAAGAGACTATCTGGTGGATGCCTGGCTCTACGCGCCGGGAAGGGACAAGTACCAGTACGTGCTGCAACTCGAGACCATCCTGGACTCGTTCCGCTGTAGGGCCGCGAGCCGCCTGGCTTCGGTATAGAGTCCTAGCGAGCCCGGCGAGCCCGAGCCCGGCCCACGCGACCCGCCGCCGGCAGCAACCGCAACCGGCGTCCCGGACCAACGCCCCGGAGCCCCCCCCGGTAACCCCTTGCACGCCTGCCGTACTTGTTACATCATTATATCCGGATTTATGGATACTATGATGAAAGAACCGCGGGTCTTCGACCGAATGAGCGCGCTGGGCGATCTGGCTCGCAGCCGCATCCTCGTGCTCCTCGAGCAGGGGGACTTCACGGTCTCCGAGTTGGTGCAGGTCTTCCATCTCCCACAGTCCACCGTGAGCCGGCACCTCAAGGTTCTCGGGGAAGACGGCTGGGTCACCTCGAGATCCAGCGGCACGAGCCGACACTACCGCCTCACGGCCCACCTCGATGACGCCGCGCGGGAGCTGTGGGAGTTGGTCCGACCCGACGTCCTCGCGGCCGGCTTCGCCGACGAGGACACCGAGAGAGCACGGGCCGTGCTGGCCGGGCGCCGGGAGAGGTCCAAGGAGTTCTTCGCCTCCTCGGCCCATCGATGGGACTCCCTGCGAGACGACCTGTTCGGGGCGGACTCGGAGTTTCTTCCCCTCTTCGGCCTCCTCCACTCGACCTGGACCGTAGCGGACCTGGGTGCCGGCACGGGACACTTCAGCGCCCGTATAGCGCCGTTCGTTCAGCGCGTCATCACGGTGGACGGTTCCGAGGAGATGCTCGAGACGGCCCGTCGCCGAGTCGACGACGTGGCGAACGTCGAGCTGCGACAGGGTGAGCTCGAGCGACTCCCACTCTGCGATGGTGAGGTCGACCTTGCGGTGCTGCTCCTGGCACTCCACTACGTCGTGGAGCCCACTGCGGCGCTGAGAGAAGCCGCTCGGGTCCTGGCACCCGGAGGCCGGCTCGTCATCGTCGACATGAGGCTCCACTCGAGGGAGGCCTTCCTCGAAGACATGGGACATGTGTGGCCCGGCTTCGATGAAGCCACACTGGCCGGCTCGAGCCAGGAGGCCGGCCTGTGCGATTTCACGTACCAGCCCATACGGGCTCGGCCCGACGCGTCGGGCCCCCTGCTCTTCGTCGCCTCCGCGACGAAGGCCGACTGACCGACTGAGACTCCGCCCTTTCACGAACGAGGACCCGAGAATGGAAACCGCAGTCATGGACGAGGACGCCGGAACCACCATGGGCGAGGCTCGCCCTCCCTACAAGGTCGCCGACCTTTCACTGTCCGAGTGGGGTCGCAAGGAGATCAAGCTCGCCGAACAGGAGATGCCGGGGCTGATGGCGGCTCGGGAGGAGTACGGTCCCGGGCAGCCCCTCGCAGGCCTGAAAGTCATGGGCTCCCTACACATGACCGTGCAAACGGCCGTCCTCATCGAAACCCTGGTCGACCTCGGTGCGGATGTTCGCTGGGTGTCATGCAACATCTTCTCGACCCAGGATCATGCCGCGGCGGCCGTGGCCGTCGGCCGTGAGGGGACACCGGCCGACCCCGCCGGGATACCCGTCTTCGCGTGGAAAGGCGAGACGCTCGAGGAGTACTGGTGGTGCACCGATCAGGCTCTGGTGTGGCCCGACGGGAGCGGTCCAGACCTCATCGTGGACGACGGCGGCGACGCCACGCTCCTCCTCCACAGGGGAGTAGAGTACGAGAACGCAGGGCGGGTGCCCGACCTCGACGCCAAGGGCGAGCCGGAAGAGTGGGGCGTCATTCTCGACCTGTTGAGCACGTCCCTCGCAGCAGATCCCGGCAAGTGGCACCGCGTCGTGAAGAACATCCGAGGCGTCTCGGAGGAAACCACCACGGGCGTCCACCGCCTCTACGAGATGGAGAAGTCCGGCGAGCTCCTCTTCCCGGCGATCAACGTGAACGACTCCGTGACCAAGTCGAAGTTCGACAACATCTATGGTTGCCGGCACTCGGTCATCGACGGGCTCAACCGCGCCACCGACGTCATGATCTCCGGAAAGATGGCCGTGGTGTGCGGCTACGGAGAGGTCGGCAAAGGATGCGCCCAGGCTCTCAAGAGCCAAGGAGCCCGCGTGGTCGTGACGGAGATCGATCCCATCTGCGCCCTTCAGGCGGCCATGGAAGGGTTCACTGTACGGCGCCTCGAAGAGGTGCTCGGCGAAGCCGATATCTTCATCACCACGACGGGCAACAAGGACATCATCACCGCCGAGCACATGGCGGGGATGAAGGACAAGGCCATCGTCGGCAACATCGGCCACTTCGACAACGAGATCGACATGGCCGGCCTCGCGAAGACGCCGGGCATCAAGAGGGAGAACGTCAAACCTCAGTACGACGCCTGGACCTTCCCCGACGGACACAGCGTCATGATCCTCGCCGAGGGGCGTCTGCTCAACCTCGGTTGCGCCACGGGACACCCGAGCTTCGTCATGTCGGCGAGCTTCACGAACCAGGTCCTCGCACAGATCGAGCTGGCCGGGAACACGGACCAATACGGCAAGAAGGTCTACGTGCTGCCAAAGGCGTTGGACGAAAAGGTCGCCCGCCTGCATCTGGATAAGCTGGACGTCCGGTTGACCGAGCTGACCGACGAGCAGGCCGCCTACATCGGAGTGCCCAAAGAAGGGCCTTACAAGCCGGAGATGTACCGGTATTGATGCGCACCATTCCGGTCGAGATGCTGTTGGCCACCGCCGTCGCCCTGGTTGCGGCGAGGGTGGCTGGCGCCCAGGAGCTGGAGGTGGCGGGCGGAGCGACCTTGGTGGCCCAGACAACCTCGGACGACAGGATACGCCGCGAGGTCGTGGGCTCCGCGGACCTGTTTCTGGACTTACACCTGGGACCTGCCACGGTCCATGTCTACGTGGAGGCCGGCTCCTCTCCGTCCCGGGGTGGTGTTTCGCAACTCCTCGGTGAAGCCAACACCGACGCCGGAACCGCCCTGGACGCCCGCCGCAGGGGCCGACTCCAGATCTCAGAGGCCAAGCTGCTGCTGCCACTGGGCAAACGAGCGACGCTGACCGGCGGCTTGCTGGACGCGACCGGGTATCTCGACGTCAGCCGCATCGCCAACGACGAGAACCTCTTCTTCCTTGGCGTGCCTTTCGTCAACAACCCCACGATCGAGTTTCCCGACTACGCGCTCGGAGTCGTGCTCGAACGCCCGGCGGCCCCGTCCGGAGGATTGGGCCTCTCGGGCCTGCTGACCAGTTCGCACGGACTGGCTGACAACCCTGGAGTCTCGTACCCCCGGCTCCTTGACCTCCGCGAGACGGGCAAGGGGGTGTTCGCAGGAGCCGCACTCCGGTGGCGCGCACCCCAGGGACGGGTTTCTCTCGGAGCTTGGACGCAGACGGAGGGACACGCCCGCTTCGATGGACGACGCTCCGGCACCGCCAACTTCGGCGTCTTCGGTCTTGCGGGACGGACCTGGGGAGCCCATAGCGTGTCGATTCGGGGCGGCATGGCCAACCCCGACGTGTACCTGGCAGCCCACTATGCCGGACTGACCTATCTCTGGAACCGCCGCCCCACCGCCCTGGGGGTGGCGCTGGGTCACACCTGGGCCTCCGACGTCGCCAAAGACGGGGATCCCTCCTTGGGTGACGTGAGCCACATCGAGTCCTTCCTTCGAGTGCGGGCGGTCGGCACCGCGTTCATCACCGCTTCCACGCAGTATCTGATCAACAGCGGCTTCGATGCCAGCGGGAAAGTCTACCGCCAGAAGCTGTGGGTGCCCGGCGTGCGGCTCTCATGGGTGTTCTGAGTCGCGTCATCGTCTGCCGTCCGCTCAGGCCCGTGCACTCTCCCACCCCGAGTCGGAGACGAAGAGGCACGATGCCCTACTGACGGAGACCACCCGCAGCATCATCTCGAAATCCGGAATGTCACCCCTCGCCGGAATCACGCGAGCGACGCGACGGCCTCAACCACCGCCTCTACGTCAGCGAGCGTGTTGTAGATGTGTGGACAGAGCCGGATTCCGGAGAAGGCCCCACCCATACCCGCACCGGCGATGTCGTGATCGGCATAGAGCGCCCCGGATGCACCCCGTGGATCGAGGTCGGGCGGTAGGAACACGACCACGCCCGCGCTGAGCGTCGAGTCGTCCGGAGTGTGGAAGTGCGTACCCGGAAGCCGTTCGGCCACCCCCTGCTTCATTGCGGCCGCCAGCTCTCTGATGCGGGCCTCGACCCGCTCCGTGCCGATCGTCTCGTGGAACTCGACCGTGGTCGCGACCGCGGATACGGCGGCATCGTCGCGCTGTCCGAGATTCTCGAACTTGCGAGCCCCTCCCTCCACCGCCCCGGCCCAGCCGATGCCGACGTGGGTGGGCCAAAGATCGGCCTGCATCTCGGCACGCACGTAGAGGACGCCCGCTTCCTTGGGTCCCATGAACCACTTGTGGGCGCTCCCCGTGTAGAAGTCACACGCCAGGTCGTGGAGGTCGACCCGGAGGGACCCAAAGCTCTGGGCCCCGTCGACCATGGCCAACGCCCCCCACGAGTGCGCAGCCTCCACGAGGTCTCGGGCCGGAAGCATGACGCCCGAGATGTTGGAGGCGTGGCTGAAGCTGACGATGCGCGTGCGGGTGGTCATGGCCGCCAGGAAGGGGTCCAGTAGCTCCTGCGCGGAGGTGGCCTCGGGAGGGGTGCTCACCCGCTTGACCGCGTAACCGTAACGCTCGGCGCGTACGTCCCACGCCGTGCTGTTGGTCGGGTGGTTCTGATCCCACAACACGACCTCGTCGCCGGGGCCGAGATCCAGCCCATTCACCACGGTAGCGTTCGCCGAGCTCGTATTGCGGACGATGGCGATCTCGTCGGCTTCGGCCCCGAGGAATCGGGCGAGGGCGCTGCGCGACTCCTCCCTCAACTGGCCGAACTTGCGACGGTTGCTGGACGACGCGTCCCGGTCCACGTCTCGGGTCAACTCGAAGACTCGTTGCTGAACCGATATGGGTGAGGGGCACAGGTTGGCCGCGTGCATGAAGATCAGTCCTTCACGGAGCGGGAACGCGGCCTTTACCAACCGCCAGAAGTCCTCATCGGCCGGCTCATCGGCTCGAAGTGCCGTGGCGGCTCTTTCCAGCCGCTCCATCCGGCGCCGGGCCTCGGCCGTGAAGGGATCGAGTGGCGGGCGCAGTGCTTCCTCCGCGCCCACGAGGGACGGGGCGGCGGCGGACGCAACGATCCCCCCAGCCAAGTTACCGATGAAACTCCGGCGACTCTGACTACCCATCATGCTCCTCCGGGCCGAGTGTCTAGACTGAAGCCAAAAGTAGGCCGACCGCACGGCGAGTGACAGTTCCAGGGGGCGTTGACCGGCGGGCTTCAGCCGCCCGACCGGGCCGGACCGGGCGCCTCGAACGTGCGCGATGCGCCCTCTTATGTTTATCCTTGGGCTCCGCGCGGTGAGGTTAGTACATTGGTAGTGTAGGATCCGTCGTCCACCGCACCGTCCGTTCTTGGTGAAGAGAGTCCCACGTTTGATAGGCGCATGACCGAAGAGAGACGCCCCCCCCCCACGGAGCGGAAGTCCGGCTCCGAGTACGCGGATGCCCTGTCCGACGTATTGGACGATCAGCACAAGCGCGAGGAGCGGCGCCAACAGGTCGCCCCCCACCCCACACGACGTCAACTGAGCCCGATGGTGGCGCCGGCCCTTGCCGCCATTTCCTTCTGGCTGTGGGTCTTTCCCCCCGCGCCTCTGCAACCGACCCCACCGCCCCAAGGACCCGTGGCCGTGCAGGAGGCCGGACTCCGCATGGAGATGTCGGCTCAACTCGCCCGCATCCAGAGGTTCGTGAGGGACAACGGCAGGTTGCCCAGTTCGCTGCAGGAAACGCAGGAAGCGGCGCTGACCGGAGTGGAGTACATCCCCTTGGCGGACTCCACGTTCCGGCTCCGCGGGAACATCGGCGGCGTTACCATCGACTACGTTTCCACGCAGCCGGTAGAAGAGCTCCTCCGGGATGCGATCGATGTCGTCACGAACCAGAGGAGCGGGGGATGATGGGCGATCGCAGGGGGTTCTCGCTGGCGGAGCTGATGGTGGTCGTCCTCATCGTCAGCATTCTGGCGGCCATCGCACAGCCCAAGTTGAGCGACGTTCTGGTGAAGGCCCGGGCGGCGGATGCCTACGCCGACATGGAGGTCGTTCGGGTGGCGGCGCTCGCCTTTCAGGCGGACCTGCACGTTTGGCCTCCCGATGCGAGTCGGGGCGTGGTTCCGACGGGCCTCGATGCCTTCCTCCCCGCCAACTTCAGCCTGACGAAGTCGGACTATCAGCTGGATTTCGACAACTGGGGCGGGTCGCCGTTCGACATCGGCATCACCATCATCACCTCCGACGCCACTCTCGGCCTCACCGTCCTCGACATGTTACCCCCGCCCAAGTGGAACTCAGGGGACAAGTACAGTTGGGTCATCGAGTAGTCTCCGGAACGCTCGAGGCAGACGAAATCGCATAGGTAAGCCATCGTCCTCTCGCCGTTTTTGTCGGGCCTCGCTCAGTGGTGTAGAATGGAAAAGCGGCGAGGGCTTTTCGATGACGATCGCACTCGGCCGCCCCCTCAACCCGACCGCCTGAACCGAGCACTGTGAGCTTCGTCCACCTCCATACTCACTCGGAGTACTCCCTCCTCGACGGAGCCAACCGCCTCACCGACCTCGTTCGCAAGGCCAAGGAATTCGAGATGCCCGGCCTCGCGCTCACGGACCATGGGTGCATGTTCGGCGCATGGGCGTTTCACAAGCTGGCCAGTAAAGAGGGGATCCGGCCCATCATCGGCATGGAGGCCTACGTGGCCCCGGGGGATCGTCGGGATCGCTCCAGGGCCGGCAAGGGTCAGCGTGCGTACTACCACCTGGTGCTGCTCGCCCGGGACATGGAGGGCTACAAGAACCTCGTGAAGCTCGCCTCCATCGGGTACACCGAGGGCTTCTACCATCGGCCCCGCGTCGACCGTGAGGTGCTGGCCGCACACGCCGGGGGGCTGGTCGTGAGTTCCGCGTGTATGGCGGGAGAGGTCGCCCGACACCTGACGGCGGACAACTGGGAGGGGGCGAAGGAGACCGCGGACTGGTACGCCAACCTGTTCCCGGATCGGTACTACCTCGAGGTTCAGGCCCACGACTCCGCGGGTCAGGCCGAGCTCAACTCAAGGATCTTCAAGCTGGCCGGCGAAACGGGGCTTCCCGTGATCGCCACGAACGACACCCACTTCCTGCGGGCGGACGATCACGAAGCGCACGACGTGCTGCTGTGCATCGGTCTCGGAAAGGACAGAAGCGACCCGAGCCGTATGCACTACGACAAGGGTCTCTACTTCAAGAGCGCGCCGGAGATCGCCGTGCGCTTCCCTGACCGACCGGACGTGCTCGAAAACACGCTCAGGATCGCCGACGAGGTGAATCTCGGCTTCGAGAAGAGCTACCATCTGCCGGCGTTTCCGCTGCCGTCGGACCACACCGACGAGAACGAATACCTTGTGTTCCTGGCCACCGAAGGAGCCAAGAAGCGCTACGGGGACCCCCTCCCGGAGCCCGTCGCACAACGTCTCGACTACGAGTTGGGCGTCATCACGGAGACCGGGTACGCCGGCTACTTCCTGATCACTTGGGACTTCATCGACTGGGCACGGCGTCACGGCATCCCCGTCGGGCCGGGAAGAGGCTCGGCCGCGGGATCCATCGTGGCCTACGTACTCTGGATCACCAACCTGGACCCCCTCGAATTCGGCCTCCTCTTCGAGCGCTTCCTCAACCCGGAGCGGATCTCGATGCCGGATATCGACGTCGACTTCTGCTACGAGCGGCGAAGCGAGGTCATCGAATACGTGAAGGACAAGTACGGCCAGGACGCCGTCGGACAGATTATCACTTTCGGGACCATGAAGTCTCGGGCAGTGATCCGAGACGTGGGACGCACCATGGGCTTCGAGCCGTCCGAAACGGACCGGATCGCCAAGATGATCCCCAACGCGCCGGGCCAGGCCTTTACGGTAGAGGAGGCGGTGAAGGGGCTCAGGGAGGTGAAGGAGCTGTACGAGGAGGGAGGGCGGTACAAGCAGCTTTTCGACTACTCGATGACGCTCGAAGGGCTGTCCCGGCATTCTTCCGTCCACGCTGCCGGGGTGGTCATCGCGCCCGGTCCGCTGGACGACTACGTGCCGGTCTGCATCCAGACCGGAAAGAACGGGTCCAACGGCGACACCTCCGACGCGATGTATGTCACGCAGTACGACATGAACTGTCTCGCGGACGCCGGGATGCTCAAGATGGACTTCCTGGGCCTCAAGACCCTGACGGTCATCCACGATGCCGTGGAGGCCGTGAAGTCACGGCTCGGCGAGTTGCGGCACCCGGAGAGTGGTGACGTATACGAGTCCATGGACGACGTTCCGTTGGACGATCCCGCCGTGTACCGGATGCTATCTCGGGGCGGGACGTCCGGGGTCTTCCAGTTCGAGTCTCGGCTCGCGTCGGACAAGCTCCGGGCGATGCGCTGCGACCGTTTCGACGACCTGGTGGCTACTAACGCCCTCATCCGGCCCGGTCCGCTCGCCTCGGGCATGACCGACGCGTACATCCGAAGAAAGCTCGGTCAGGAGCAGGTGCGCTACGATCACCCCGATCTCGAGCCGGTCCTCGAGTCCACGTACGGCATCATCGTCTATCAAGAACAGGTGATGCGCATCGCCAATATCCTCGCGGGCTACAACCTGGCCGAGGCCGACGTGCTTCGGAAGGCGATGGGAAAGAAGATCGCGAAGCTCATCCGTGCGGAGCTCGAGCAGTTCATCGAGAAGTCGGTGGCACGGGGCGTGGAGAAGCGGGTCGCTCAGAATCTGGCGGAACAGATCGAGACCTTCGGACGTTACGGTTTCAACCTGTCCCACTCGGCCGCCTACTCCGTGCTTTCCTATCACACGGCGTGGCTGAAGGCACACTTCCCCGCCGAGTTCATGGCGGCGATGCTCGCGGCCGTGGTTTCGAACACGGACGACGTGGTGAAATACATCGGGGAGTGCCGCGACCTGCCTCGGCATCTACCTCAACTCGACGACGGGGTCGAGGTGTTGCCGCCTGACGTGAACGAGTCGGGATGGAAGTTCACGGCGGTCGGCGAGACCCAGATACGCTTTGGCCTAGGGGCGGTCCGCGGCGTCGGGTCGAGTGCCGTGAAGTCGATCCTGGCGGCCCGCGAGGACGGGTCGTTCAGGTCGCTGTTCGATTTCCTGGAACGTGTCGACCTGCGGGCGCTCAACAAGCGCGCGGCGGAAGCGCTCATCGCCGCGGGCGCCCTGGATTCTTTCGGCCACCGCTCCCAACTGCTGGCAGGGCTCGACACCGCGTATTCGGAGATCAGCGCCCGCAAGGCCGAGGAGGAGGCCGGGCAGGCGTCACTCTTCGGTGATAGCGAGACGGCCCTCGAGCGTATCGATCCAGGCCTGCCGAGCGTGCCCCATTGGGGGGAGCAGGAGCGGCTGAAGAGGGAGAAGGAGGCCCTGGGGTTCTTCATTTCCGGAGATCCGCTCGATCGCCATCACGACGTGGTCCGGGCCTTCGATTGGCTCAACTCCGGAAACCTGAAGGAAAGCTCCGGACAGTCCGTCCAGTTGGCCTGCGTCGTGACCAAGGTGGCGCGCCAGATCTCACGCCGAGACAATACGGAGTGGGGTAAGATCACCGTCGAGGATTTCCACGGCACGGCCACCGTCCTCGCATTCAAGGACAACTGGCAGAAGTACAAGGAAGTGCTGCATCAGGACACGGTGGTCCTCATCTCGGGCAAAGTCAGCGGGCGCGAACGCGACGAAGAGGATCCGCCCATCTTCCTGGACGGGGCGGTCGTGCTCGAGGGGCTGGCGAACAGCGGGCAACTGGCCCTTCAGATCGAGCTTCCCGTCGACAACGATCTCGATGAGGACGTGTTCACCCGGGCCAAGAAGGTGCTCGCCGAACACCCCGGAACGGCACCGGTGCAACTGACGCTCGGGAGCGACAACGGCACGCCCGTGCCGCAACTCCGCTCGAGGACGCTCAAGGTCGACCCCAGCCGGGAAACCGTAGACGCCCTTCAAGAGATGTTCGGCAAGGCCCGGGTACGACTGGTCAAGGTAGGGAACGGGGGGAACGGGGGCTGAGCCCCCTCGCGACCCGCTGTACTTCTTCAACAGCCTTCTAGCGACCGCCCAGTATCTCCAGCAACTCTTCGTTCCCTTCCACGTCCAGGAACGTGTCCCACTCCAGAAAGTAGCCCTCCGGATCGTACCCGACGAGCGTGGTGACCCTCCCGCTCTCCTCGCCGAGTTCCCCGGGGCGGAACTCGAAGCCCTCCACCCCCTGCATGTAATCGAACCACCCCTCCACGTCGTCAGTGAAGAACGAGACCGTCACGCTCTTCTCATCGGTCGACTGATGGAGTCCGCGCTCCCCGTCCACGAGTCCCAGGTATCCGGCCGACGAAACGGCGAAGACCTTGGCCCAACCTTGATCGACGATGATGTCGTGGCCGAATGTGTCCCGGTAGAACCGCTCCATACGCTCCATGTCCCGGTAGTAGAGCCAGAGGACCGTGGCCTGGAGACCCAGGTCGTCGGGCCGATCGGTCTCGACGTCCGGAGCGGCGTACTGCACCTCGACGTCCGCCAACGCCGGCATCAACCGCTCGTTCTCCGCGTGAGGGTTGAAGCGCTCGAACTCGAGGAGGTAACCCTCGGGATCGATGGCCACGAACCCGTCGTGTGGGCGCCCCTCGGCCGGTCGGAACTCGGAGCGCATCGACACGCCCTGCCCACTCAAATAGTCGTACCACCCCTCCATCTGCTCGGTGACGAACGCGAGCGTGGCGGTCTTGGGCTCGTCCGTGGAATGCATCCCGTCGGCCGCGTTCACCAACGTGAGATAGGAAGACTCGGCCACACGCAGGATCTTGGCGAAGCCGTAGTCGACCACGGTTCTCAGACCCAACGTCTCCGAATAGAAAGCCCAAGCCGCCTCCACATCGTCGTAGTAGTAGAAGACGTTGGTCGCCAGAACAGGGGGTGGTCCGAGCATGGACGGCTCCTCTCCCGTATCGCCGTCTCCCGACGGCGCCTCGCCCGGCTGACACGCCAGGAACACGAGCAACAGGGCCAGAGTGCGGGCATGGGCAGTGGGCTTCAGCATGGTGGGTTCAGACCTCAGTTCGGCACGGCAAGGTTGGCGATCACATCCAGGTTCGGGAGCATGGTGATCTCGATGCGGCGATTGGCCCTCCGTCCCTCAACCGCCTCGTTGTCCGCGAGGGGTTGAAACTCCCCGAACCCCGCCGCCGACAAGTTGGTCGGGTCCACCCCCCGCTCCAGCAAAAGGCGCACCACGGTGATGGCACGGGCTCCGCTCAGTTCCCAGTTGCTCGGAAAGCGTTGGGTGGCGATCGGAACGTTGTCCGTATGCCCCTCGACCTGAAAGCGCCGCCCGGGGATCTGAGCGAGGGCGTCGCCGACGGCTCCGATGGTCGAGCGACCCTCCGGGTTGAGTGTGGCGCTCCCGCTGGGGAACAACACGTCCTGAGGCAACTGGATGACCATGCGGCCATCCTTGATGGAGACCGAGAGCTGGCCCGCGTCGATGAGGGACTGGAACGTCCCGATGACGTCTTCGTAGATACGGTTCCGCTCCCTCACCTCCGCCTCGATCTGGCTGAGTTGCCGGAGCCTACGCTGAAGACGTATCGCCTCGTCTCCCTGGGCCCTGAGTGCCGTCTCGACGCGTTGCCGATCGTCTTGCTCCCGCGTCAATGCCGTCACCAGCCGGCGGATTTCCCCCCTGGCGGCCTCGAGCGAATCACGAGTGGCGCCCAGGGCGAGGTCAAGGCTCTCCATCTCGGCGCTCCATTCGCCACGCTCGGCCTCCTGGGCTTCCAACATTCTCTGGTGCTCCGCTCGGGCGGCCGCGATGTCGTCCAGCGCCCGATTGTAGGTGCCCTTCTTTACGCAGCCAGCCCCCAGGAGCGCGAGGAGGCAGAGCAGGAGAACCCTCGTCAGCACCCTGCTGTCGAGGCCTACGCTGGGACGTAAGGTGGAGGCCTTCGGCATCATCAACCGTCCTTGAGCAGATCTGAATCGAGTGTGGATCATTACTTGACCCCCGGATCGGGTCACTGTTCATTCTGAGCACCCAGGCGGCGGCATGCCAGTGGACCAACCATGCTCAACGACGGATCGACACCCGTCCAGGTGAAAGTACCCTTGATTACGTCCAAGCCTCCGCTCACCGGGCGAATCCACAAATGGGTCACGGTAGTCCTCCAGTCGATTCTCGTGATCGGAGCATTCCTCGCGATCCTCCAGGGGCGTTGGCTGCCGGCCCTCACGGCACTGGCGATCGTCGCCCTCACGATCGTGCCCTTCGCAGTCGGGCGGCGCTTCCATATCGCCATCCCCCCCGAATTCGAGGTTCTCGCGGTCGTCTTCATCTACGCGTCTCTTTTCCTTGGAGAGATGCGTGGGTATTACGTCCGCTTCTGGTGGTGGGACGCGTTACTTCACACCGGATCCGGCTTCCTCTTGGGCATCACCGGATTCCTCCTCGTGCACGTCCTGAACGAACACGAGGACATCGAGCTTCATATGAAGCCCAGGTTCGTCGCACTGTTCGCTTTCATGTTCGCGATGGGCATGGGGGCCCTTTGGGAGATCTTCGAGTTCGGCATGGACCAGTTGTTCGAGATGAACATGCAGAAGAGCGGGCTCGTCGATACGATGTGGGACCTGATCGTCGATGGTGTGGGAGCTCTCGTCATCTCGCTCGCCGGATGGGGTTATCTTCGCACTGCCGGGACAGACTCCTTCCTCGAGCAGTGGATCGAGACGTTCATCGAATCCAATCCGCGGATGTTCGGCGGGGCCGACGGGGGGGAGTAGTCCCACGCGCATCCCCTGGCGGAAGTCGCCCCGCAATAAACAGATTCTGCCGGGGTCGCGCCTGGATCACATTCTCCCACACGAGTGGACTCGACATGCCGGAGCGGAGCCAAACAGCGACCGGTTGCCTCATCCTGGCGATAGTGCTGGGGCTCCACGCGTGTGGGCAAGCCCCGGACGGTTCGCCGGAGGGCAGTGCGGCCACGCCTACTGCCGAAGTGGGCACGCCGGTCACCGAGGTCGTCGGTGCACAGGATTCGGCCCCGACGCCCTCGCCGCCAACGGATTCCGTCGCGGGGTCCGAGATATCCACGGCGCCGCCGGGTGACGCGGACCGGCAGGCAGCGATCGACCGCCGACTGGAGAGCCTCGTCGCGGCGCAGGAGACCCTGACCCAACGCGTGGACTCGCTCCTGGCCAGGGTCCCTGCAGCCGCCTCGGGGCAAAATCAGGGCGGGTCGGATCAGTCGACCGCGGTGCTCGGAGAGGCGCGCGACAGGGTACAGAGCTTCGGCGTGGGCGTCGCCTGGTCGATCGTGGTTATCGTCCTGTTCAACCTCCTGATCCGGGCCCTCGTCTGGGTTTTGGGCGCACTCTCCGAGCGCAGCGCCGAGCGAAGGCTTTTCTACAAGCGCCTCGTCCCCATCGTGCGCATAGTCCTGTGGCTGTTCGCCGCCTACTTGATCGTCAGGGTCATCTTCCGCGTCGATGCTCAAGGGTTCCTCGCGGCCAGCGCCGCGGTGGGTGTCGCCGTCGGTTTCGCCGCTCAGGATCTGCTGAAGAACCTCTTCGGCGGACTCATCCTCGTGTTCGACCAGCCGTTCCAGGTGGGGGACAAGATCTCCGTGGGGGGTACCTACGGCGAGGTCGTGTCCATCGGACTACGATCGACCCGCATCGTGACGGCGGACGACAACCTGGTGAGCGTTCCGAATGCTCAGGTGGTCGATCAGCAGGTGGCCAACGCCAACGCCGGAGAGCTCAACTGCCAGGTCGTGACGGACCTCTTTCTGCCCGGGTGGGTGGATGAGTCGCTTGCCTTGAACATCGCGTTCGAAGCCGCTGCGAGTTCAAAGTACGTCTACCTCAACAAGCCGATCGTCACGCTGGTGAAGGACGAGTTCAAGGAGACCTTCCTCACGCGGATTTCGCGTGAAGGCCTACGTGCTCGATCCCCGCTTCGAGTTTCAGTTTCAGAGCGACGTGACGGAGCGTGCGCGGGCGGGATTCCGCGAGGCGGGTCTGATGCGTCCCGAACATGGAGTGCGAGCTTTCCTCGACCTGTCTCGGGCGGACGGGACGCCCGATTCCCCCGGTGGGGTCGACGATCATGGCGAAGACTGACCCCGAGTTGGCCACCCGCCCCGCGCATTTCATCGCGGCGGCGTCTCAGGAGCCGTTCAAGGCCTCCTGGGTCCGGCTCGACGAGCGGCTGACCGCTCCGCTTCTCAAGGCCCTGGGCCAGGCGCGGAACTCTCACCGTGAGGCCATGGCCGACGCCGGGCTCGCGGATCCACCGCGCTTAGCGGAGTGGAGGCAGAGGCTCGTGGGCTACCGCCGCGACGTGGAGTCCGATGTGCTCGATCCCTTCATTCAGGTGGCTGAGCACAAGGAGCCGGCGGCCGCCATAGGCCGCATCTTCGCTGAGGTCTACCAGGAAGCAACCTCGGCCTGTGAGGCGCTTCCCGAACAGGTCGGCATTCCATGGAGCCCGAAGGCGCTGACCGTGGCGGAGAGCGACGGCGTCGGTCGCAAGCTGGGAAAGGTCGTCGCGCGGGTGGTGAGCCAGGCTCGGCATTCCGGCGGTGAACGGCCTGTCCCGATACGGGCGCTGGCGCGTCGCCACCTGGAATCCAACGTGGCTCCTCGGCAGGGCGCTGCCGCCCAAGAGGCGATCCGACTCTGGGCGGTCTGGTGGACACGCCTGGAATCCGCCTGGGCCGACTGGGCTCGGGCGACTCTTCCGGTGCTCATGGCGATGGAGGGCTTGGACGACGAGGACGATCCCGGGGGCGTCGATTCATGGAATGTCGTCTCGAGCGCCGCATCGACGCTTGATGCGGCCCTGGAGGAGCTTTCGGAGTGCACTCCACACGAGCCGCTCGTGGCCCAAACGATCGGCGCGGTCGACAAGGCCAGGGGCGTCCTGGAGGCCGATCTGTCCGTGGCGGGAAGCTTCCATCTCGGACTCGGAAAGGGTTCCACTTCCACGGTCGCCGAACGGGTGCGTGGCACCGCGGAGGGATGGGCAGCCTGGCAACACCAGTCACTGGCCCGCCTTCGCCTGCAATCGGCGGTGTTGGCGGTGTCGTCGGGAGCGGCTGGCGTACAGCAGCGGCTCGTGGCACGCATAGAAGCGGCCTGCCTCGGCTCGGTGCCACGGCTCGTGACCCTCTCGCAGCAGCTTGCCGGTCTTGCCGTGGAGGTCAGGAGCGCGAGTTCAGGCCTGCTCACGGGGCGACTCGCCGAGACGCGCAACCGGGCAGAGGCCGCGCTCACCGACGCGCTGGGGGCGGTTCCCGATGAGTCCGACATCGAGGCCGCCGTACGGGACGGCGCCGAGACGACGGTGGACGCCCTTCAGGCGATGGTGAGGCATGTGCCGCCCGAGTTGGCACTCCACTCCTTGGTACGGGCGCCGCCCCGCCGCAGTCGGAGCATCGTGACCCGCTCGGTCGGTCTCCAGCGCATGGCCCGAGAGGCGTTCGACGCGCTGCGCGTCGAGCGCATCCGCTCGGCGGTCCTCGGCATGCTGGAGACGTTCGAGTTGGCCGGCCAGAGCGTAGCGGAGCTGCCCGAAGTGGTGGCATTCGGATTCAACGCAGCCCTCCAAGAAGCCGAGTCAGACGAGCAAGGGGCCGATGAGCGGGCCGTCGAACTCGCCGCCGAGGCGCTCGACCGCGCTGCCGAGGCCCTTCACGACCTCCCGAGGGCTCTCGAGGACGCCATCCGAGGTGGCGCCGAAGGCGCGGCGGACGAGATCTCGAAGGGCTGCGCCGGTTTCGCCGAGCGGGTGGAGTCTACCCGCGTGGAAGCGCAGCTGCTCGCCGCTCGCTCGCGATTCGCGAATCTGCGAGTGCGTCTCGTCACAGCCCTTGGGCCCAGGACCGAGCATTGGGCCATGGCCCTCCGCCTCGCTTGGACCCGCACCCGCCGCGGGGCGACCCTTCTCCTCCGACGTGGCAGCGCCCTGGTCGGAAGCGAGCCGACGGCACACGAGCGTTCGGCGCGAACCGTTCGCGCTTTGGCTTCCGCCGACGAGCTGATGCAGTCGCTGCCGCTCGTCTACCAGCGCCTGTTCTCGTTCGAGCCACTCTCGGACCCCGCGCTCATGGCGGGCCGTGAGAGAGAGATCGAGGAGGCGTTGGCGCGTTGGAGCCGCTGGCAGGCGGTCGACGGGATCGCCCTGCTCGTTCGCGGGCGCGCCGGAAGCGGCGTCACGAGTTTCCTGAACGCCCTGATCGATAAGCTCCGGACTGCGGGAGCCGACGTCGTCGGCCTGACCTTCCGTCGCCGTCTTACCGAAGAGCGTGAACTCGCGTCCCGACTCGCCTCGACTCTGGGCCTCGAGGCCGTGGCAACGATGGACGACTTGGCTCGGAGCGTGCTCCGGGCACCCGAAGGGACTATTCCCAACGCGGTCGTTCTCGACGAGCTCGAGCACCTCTACCTCCGCGTCCCCGGGGGAACGGCCTTGTTGGAGCGTCTCCTGACGTTCATGTCGGAGACCGAACCACGTGTCTTTTGGGTCGGGGGAATGTCGGCGTCCGCGTGGCAACTCGTCGACAAGGTCGAACCCACCGCCGGCGCTCAGGTAGACGGCCTCGACCTGGGGTTGTTGACCGCTGAGGCCTGCCGCCAATTGGTTACGCTCCGGCACAAAAGGAGTGGGCTGCACGTGCGTTATGAGGAACCTCGCGAGGGACGGCATTTGCTGAAGCGCCGGCTACGCCGCCTCCGGGGAACCCGCACGCACCAGGAGATCCTGGAGACCGACTTCTTCGAGCGTCTCCACCGTGTCTCGCTCGGCCACGTCAACCTCGCGCTCTTCCAGTGGCTGGTCGCGGCTGATTTCGATTCCCGAGACGGCGAGGTCTACATGCACCCCGTGGCACCGCCCGACTTCTCGGTCCTGGACTCGCTCAGTCTCGCTCAGAACTTCACCTTGAAGGCGCTGATCGAACATCGCTCCCTCACTCTCGAACAACATGACGCCATCTTCCGGATCCCGAGGCGAGAGAGCTACCAGATTCTTGAGTCGCTCGAAAACCGGCATCTCATCGAGCCCATCGGGCAGCGGGACCAAGACCAGGCCGAATCGGAGTTCAAGATCGACCTCCGATATCGTGTCCTACCGCTGCTCACGGGGGCGGTCATCAGTCACCTGCAGGCACGCAACATCATCCACTAGAAGCCTGATGCGTATTTCGACCATCTCGTGGTCCATGCTGAGCCTCGCCCTCCTTGCGCCGATCCACGGGATTGCGCAGGAACCGACCGACACGCTCGAGTCGGACACCCTTCGGCTAGAGGCTCCTCCCCCGGAGCGGCTCGCCCAGGACACCACGGCGACCGGCGAGCTACAAGCGCTCTTCTCGCGGATCGAAGAGCTGCGTCAGGTCGACGTGACGGTGGACGGGGGTGTGGCCAGGCTCACAGGCCGAACGCAGAGCCTGCAGGCCAGCGCCACCGCCCGGGATTTGGCCAGCCTCCGGGACGACGTGGTCTATGTGGACGACCGGATCGAGGTCGACACGTCGCTGGCGAGACGGACCGAAGCCATGCTCGGAGACCTCCGTGCCCGCGCGGTCGAGTGGCTGGTTCAAGCCCCCCTGCTCCTAGGGGCCATCTTGATTATGGCCGCCTTCTGGAGCCTCGGCCGGATCTTGAGCTCGCTGCGGTGGCTGCAAGAGCGACTCGGTCGCACACCTTTCACCGCAGACCTGGCGGGGCGGGCTATCCGTATCGGGTTCGGGCTGACGGGTTTGGTCCTCGCGCTGGATTTCCTCGACGCGACCAAGTTGGTCGGAGCGCTGCTTGGAGCCGCCGGTGTCGCGGGCCTGGCCTTCGGCTTCGCCTTTCGCAACATCGCCGAGAACTGGCTTGCGAGCATCCTTCTGAGCATCCGCCGGCCCTTCGACCTGGACGACACGGTTTTGATCGATGGGAGCGAGGGAAGAGTGGTGCGGCTCACGCACAGCGACACCGTGCTCATGACTTTAGCGGGCAACCACCTCCGCATTCCCAACGCGGCCGTCTATAACGGACGGGTCGAGAACTTCACGCGGAACCCGCTCGGCCGTCATGACGGGTCGAGAACTTCACGCGGAACCCAACTCCGGCTCACGGTGCCACGGGACACGGACGTCGATCAGGCTCGAGCCGTATTGCTCGGTAGCCTCACGGGCTCACCGGCGCTCGGCGACCCTGAGCCGAGCGTGCTGCTCGTCGAGGTCGGTGACTCCCACCTTGCCCTGGCACTGCACGCATGGGTAGACCAGCGAAGCGCGAACTTCAACAGGGCCCGGAGCATCGTGTACAAAGGTGCGAAGGACGCCCTGGCCGGTGCGGGGATCCAAGGTCCGATCAGCGAACACACGCTGCACATGTCGGATGCCGGTGCGCCCGACCAGCCCGGTCACGACGCGGCGACCCGGCCCGCCGTCGCCATCCCGGCCCCGAGCCCCGAGGTGGCCGCCCCGGCCGATGAGCTGGAATCCCAGCTCGCCGAAGAACGAGAGCGCTCCGGAGAGGACAACCTGCTCCCGCAGGCCGAGCCCGGAACCTAGGCGCGAACATGTCGGATTGATTTAGAAAAGTCCGGGGGTTGATTGAAATAGAAATGTCCCCCCCTCCAGGGCATAGGGTAATCAAGGACCCCCAGAAGGCGGGGGTGTCGAGGGCGCCGGCCGCGAAGCGGCAGGCGTAGAACGTAGACGGGCGATGAGGGCAGGCTTGGCGAGGAGCTTGCCGTTCTTACGCCAGGGATGATCGGGACCAGGTCTGGGTGGGAGCGACCGAGGCTTGGGGGTCGTGCGAGCAAGCGGAGCCTTGGTCTGGGAAGAGGGACGGACGATGGACTCGGCCGTGGAGATCTCCTGGACACGTTCGAGTGCGAGGTAACGGCTGCCGAAGCGGTAGCGCGTGGAGCCATCGAGCCTCGACTCGATGGTGAGCTTGTGGCCGGGCCGGATGCCGCGGGCCTGAGCCTTGGGGATCTGGAGCCGCCGGTTGTCGAAGCGGATCGTGAAGTCACGGCCCACGGTGCGGGTCCAGGTCTCGCAGAAGAGGGCGTCGAGGTTGGCCTTCTTCGGGAGACGGCGGTGGGCGTCGCGAGGCTCGGCGGGCTCGACGGCAAAGCGCTCGTTCCAGTAGGGCGTATAGACGTCCTCGAGGAAGCGATTGCCCTCCTCGAGAGTCGAGATGCCCTCGACACGGAGCTCCTTCACCAGGCGGTCCTGGGAGGTGCCGAAGTTGCGTTCGACACGGCCCTTGGCCTGAGGCGAGTGGGCCAGGATGAGTCGGACGTTGAGCTCGCCCAGCGCCCGGTGGATGATGGACTCGGTTCGCTTGATATCGCGCTCCTCCAAAGGGATCCGGGACACCGGACGGGTCCACTGCCCGAAGTGGCCGGCCTTGTCGGTGTAGAAGGCCACGGGGCGTCCCCAGCGCCTCAGGTAGTCGATGGCAATCTGCCGGTTGGAGGCACCGTCATCGCGGGGGACGAAGCGGGCCATGAGCAGCCGGTTGGTGGCGTCATCATGCATCTGGATGAGCGTGAATCGCCCCGGGACCCGGTCCTCGAACCAGGCGTGCTCGGAGCTATCCCACTGGATCAGCTCGCCGAAGGCGGCCCTGCGCGGTCGTGCCTTGCGGTGCCGCGGCCGCTCAGGCTTCGCCTTCCAGACTCCGTCCTCGATCATCCACAGCCTCAGCGTGGTGGCCTCCACCATCCCCGGTGCCTTGGGGTCCCGTCCCAAGTGTTCGGCCAGCAGGGTGGGTCCGAAGTCCCGGTACAGCGCGTCCCGGGCTCGCTTCAGCGCCCATGCACGCACCTCCGCCGGCTTCGCTCGGTTGGACGGCCGACCCCGCAGTCCGTGCGCCACCACCGCGTCACCCTCTTTCTCCCATGCACGCCGCAGGCGCCGGAAGTGCCGGGTACTCACTCCGATCAGCTCAGCCCCGCGGCTCGCCGCGACCAGGCCCTCCTTCACTTGGTGCAACACCGCCAATCGATCTCGCTCCCGTTGGCTCAACGTCAGCATCTCCTCCCCCGGCTCGAGTCCGTTCGCCCGTACTCCGCGAACAAAATCCGAAAGAGGACATTTCTATTTCAACCAAACCGGACATTTCTATTTCAATGCTACAAACCTAGGCGCGAACACCTTGTGCCGCCGATGCCGACGTACGATGCTTCGACCCTCACTAGGCTGGTCCCGCGAGGCGTTTGTCTCGAGCCGGAGTCATGCCGTCCCGACTCCGGTTGAGTGGAATCCATCAGAACCGTCACCACTGCATGGCACGTCCTGAACGCATGCGAGCCGATCGCTCTGTAAAACGCCCGATCGGTTGGAGAGAGTGGGTCCGTTTTCCAGATCTCGGCGTCGAGACCATCAAGGCAAAGGTCGACACCGGAGCGCGAACGTCGACGCTGAACGCGTTCGACCTCGAGGAGACGGACCGCGGCGGGGTCACCCATCTGCGCTTTACGTTACACCCCGAGCAGAGGCGCTCGGACCCCGCGATCACGGTCGAGTTGCCCCTCCTGGGCCGGCGGAGAGTGCGGGACTCGGGTGGCAAGTCCGAACTCGTTCTACGGTGGCAGGCCGGGTTAGACCTCGAAAGAAACGCCGGATCGGCGAGAAGTCTACGATTCGCAAGAAATCTCGTAAGGGAACAGACCGATGAAGCTTGCGATCCGCTCCATCGCGCCGGGTTGTTACAGCACGCGCCGCCTCGTCGAAGCGGCCGAAGCGCGAGGACACGCAGTGACCGTGCTGGACACCCTCCAGCCGTCGATCGAGGTCCAGCACGGCGCACCGGATCTGTACTACCGGGGCAAGCACGTGGACTCCTATGACGCGGTAGTACCCCGGATCGGGGCGTCGATCACGACGTTCGGGACCGCGGTGGTGCGTCAGTTCGAGCAGCTCGACGTCTACACGCCGAGCTCCTCCCACGGCATCGCGAACTCCAGAGACAAGCTTCGGGCACTTCAGATGCTCAGCCGGCACGACATCGGTATGCCCCATACCAGCTTCGTCCGAAGGAAGGAGGACGTGTTGCCGGCCATCGAGCGAGTAGGCGGCGCTCCGGTGATCATCAAGTTGCTCGAAGGGACGCAGGGAGTCGGAGTCATCCTGGCCGACACGGTCAAGGTAGCGAGGGCCATCATCGAAACGTTGCACAGCACCAAACAGAATGTGCTGATCCAGAAGTTCGTCGGAGAAAGTGCGGGTCGCGACATTCGGGCCTTCGTCGTGGGTGATCAGGTGATCGCCGCCATGCGTCGCACGGCCCAAGAGGGGGAGTTCCGGAGCAACGTCCACCGAGGCGGCCACGCCGATGCCGTCGATCTCGATTCGACCTACCGAGAGACGGCGGTCCGCGCGGCACAGGTCCTCGGACTACGCCTCGCCGGCGTCGACATGCTCGAGGGAGCGGACGGCCCACAGGTCATGGAGGTCAACTCGTCGCCCGGCCTCGAGGGCATCGAGGGTGCCACCAAGCTCGATATCGCGGGAGCGATCGTCGATTTCGTGGAACGTCAGATCAGCTTCCCCGAGCTCGACATCCGGCAGCGCCTCACGGTGAGCGCCGGCTACGGCGTCGCCGAACTCACGATCGGTGAAGGCTCCGACCTGGTGGGGCAGACCATCGCGGAGTCCGGCCTGCGCGACAAGGAACTGGTCGTCCTCACGCTGTATCGGGGAGTCACGGTGATCTCCGTTCCCAAGAGCAGTCGCGTGCTCGAGGCCAACGACCGCTTGCTCTGTTACGGTAAGCTCGAGCTGATGAGAGATCTGGTTCCGGCCCGCCGGACGCGGGAGCGCCCGGCGGTCAAGGGCCTGGAAACAGCCGTAAAGACAACGCTGGTGCCCTAGCCCCGTGAAGCGTAAGCGCAAGAACGTCGGGGTTTGGCGTGGCCGGAGGATCGCGCCGGGAGAGCGAGCCGACCTCGGGCTGACCGTGAGCCGGAGTTACGGAGGCGAGGCCATTCGCGTGCCCGTGCATGTGTGGCGCGCGCCCGAGCCCGGCCCGTCGCTCTTCGTCACGGGGGCGGTCCACGGCGATGAAGTCAACGGCACGGGCACGATTCGGCAACTCATATTGGAGCCGCCGTTCGAGCTCCGGCGTGGCACTCTGATTCTGGTGCCTGTCGTGAACATCCTGGCGTTCGAGCGGATGTCGCGCTATTCGCCGGACCGTCGTGACCTGAATCGGTCCTTCCCGGGACTCAAGAAGGGGAGCCTCACGAGCCGGCTCGCACACGTCATTTATTCGAACATCGTGTCGCGGTGCGACTACGGTATCGATCTCCATACGGCAGCGCTGCGGCGGACCAACTATCCGAACGTTCGGGCCGACATGGAGCAGGAGGCTACGGCCCGGCTGGCCACGCTGTTCGGCGCCGAGTTGATGATCGACACGCCCGGGCCGGACGGAAGCCTGAGGCGCGAGGCCGTGAAGAACGGGTGCGCTACGCTCGTGCTGGAGGCGGGAGAGGTCTGGAAGGTGGAGCCACCCGTGGTGGAGTACGCCCTGCGCGGCATCCGGAACGTGTTGGTGGGACTCGAAATGATTGAGGGGAAGATCGTGCAACCTCCGTTCCGCATGGTAGCCGAGGAGACGAATTGGTTGAGAGCGGAGTACGGAGGCTTTCTGCAATTTCACGTCGGGCCGGGGGATGTCGTGGCAAAGGGAGCTCCGATCGTGACCAACACGAGCCTCGTCGGTCACCATCAGAACGTCCTTACGGCACCCCGTGACGCGATCGTCCTCAGCCTCACCACGATGCCGGCTGTGTCGCCAGGAGATCCGGTGGCCCACCTGGCCTTTCCGAGCGAAACCGCCTTCCGGAAGATGGAGAGCGTGATCGGCAAACTCCCGCATGACGGGCTGCTGTCGCGGCTTCGCGATGCGCTCGCCACGAACGTGCTGGTCTCGGAGCTGGACGACGACTTCGGTTAGCCGGCTCTAGGTGGAACCCTCAGCCCTCGCCGGGGCGCCGTCCTGCACGAGCCTGATCGGAAACGAACCCGTCTCGCTGCCCACGTACAACGTGCGATGCGGGAACGGGATCTCGATCCCTTCCTGGTCGAAGCGCGCCTTCACCTCTTCCTGGATTGAATTCTTGATGCCGAGCCAGTTCTCTTGCGTGGTCCAGACGGCGAAGAGGAAGTTGATGGAGGAATCGCCAAACCCCTCGAAGATCACGATCGGCTCGGGTTCCATGAGCGCCAAGGGGTTCTTTTCCGCAACATCCAGCAAGGCGGCGCGTACCCGTTCGGCATCCTCCTTGTAAGCCACTCCCACCCGCACGTCCAACCGGCGAATCGGGAAGCGGGTGATATTGGTCAGCGTGCTCTTGACCAGCGTCTCGTTCGGAATCCGGACGAACTTGTTCTCGAGCGTGCGCAGCTTGACGGACATCATGTCGACCGAAAGCACACGACCCGTCACGTCCCCCACCTGAATCAGGTCGTCGACCGAGAAAGGCCGCTCCGCAATCAGAAACAGACCGGCAATGACGTTGGAGACGCTCGTCTGTGATGCGAACCCCAAGGCGATACCCACGACACCCGCTGCACCCAGGAGAGGCGTGAGGCTGAAGCCCAGCTCCGCCATCGTCGAGATCGCCAGCGCCGCGAGCACGAGGTAGAAGACCAACTTGCCCGATATGAGCCCGACCTGGGGGTTCACCTGCCCCGAGATCCACTTGCGTATCCACTTCGATCCGAAGTAAGCCAGCGGGACCCCGACGACCAGCATCACGAAGACCCTGATCCCCGCCAGCACCCCCACGTTGGTCAGGGTGTCCAGAAGGCGACCAAGGGAGTCCGACCCTTGAGCCTGCTGGACGAACACCGCGAGCACCGTTCCTCCGCTCATCCCCCGAACCCCGACAGTTGACGGACACCGAACGTCAGGGCGCGAAGCCCGCGTGGGGCCGCCTCGCGTGGGAGGGCAATCCGCTCAGCGTGTGGAGCGTCGGGCGGCATCCTGTTCGTGTACCTGACCTCGCTCCCCTCGGCGGAGGCTTCATAACGCACTTGAACTTCGTCGGCCCAAATTCGGTCTTCGTCTGCGAAGAGCGACAGATGCGAGACGCGTACCGCGAACCGTTCCACGGGGAGAGCTTCGTCCGAGAGATTGGCGAGGTTCAGCGGACACATGGCCAGATGGGGCTCGAACAGATCATGGCTGACGGACCGTCTTGCCTTGGTCGTGAGCCAGTATCCGAGCACGCCCTCGGTGAAGGTGCCGAACCAGGTATCCGACAGAACGAGGCTGGGCAGGTCGGCGATCGCCGTCTGCGTCCCCGACGAGTCCTCCAGCACGACCCGGACGAACAGCGGCACTCGCACGTATACGCGCGCCTCATGCCGGGGTGGCAGAAAGAACGGCAGCTCCGGCGAGACGACCACGGGACGGTCGGGAAGCCCCGGAGCAAGAGTGAGCCGATCCGTCGGGTGCAGCGACCAACGCATCCACTCGTCGTCGGGCTCGATCACGTCGCTCGCTATCCGTCCTTCGCGGCTCCCCCGGAGCCAGATCTCGTCCTGGACTCGCCTCATGCGTAGCGACAGGGGTCCGAAAGTCCTCTCCTCCTCCGACTCGGGACCCATATCGACGAGGCCCCAGGGCGCTCGTAGTTCGCTCAATGTCTGCGATGCGTTCATCCAAGGGTGCCTTCGTGTCTGCGCGATGTTTCCGGCGAAACCGGGAATCTCCCCACTCTCCCGCGGGTGGGCAATAGCGTCTCGGCCCACCGCCATGATGCCGACCGGCGTGCGTAGGGCTATCTTGCCGCCGCTTAGGTCAGTTCACTCCGCCAATAACCCCGATCGATGAACGTACAACGATTCGTTTCCGCTCTGGGCGACATCCTCGCCTTTCAGCTCCTTGCGATCAGCGGGACATCCGTCACAGTCTCCACGCTACTCTTCGCAGCAGGCCTCTTCTTGGGTACGCTGTGGGTCTCTCGGCTCATTCGAAGAGCCGTGGGGCATTGGACCAGGCGGCGTGGTGTCGGGGACGAAGGGGCCATCGAAACCGTTCAACGTCTGATTCACTATGTGATCCTGATCGTGGGCCTCGGGCTCGTGCTCGAGATGATCGGGATCGACCTGACCACGCTCTTCGCCGCAGGCGCCATCGTCGCGGTCGGGCTGGGGTTCGCGATGCAGAACATCGTCCAGAACTTCGTCTCTGGCGTGATCCTGCTCATCGAGCGCACGATCACCCCGACGGATATTCTCGAGGTGGAGGGCACCGTCGTTAGGGTCACCAGCATGGGGATCCGAGCGACGGTCGCCCGCACCAGGGACGAGGAGGAGCTGATCGTGCCCAACTCGGCGCTCGTCCAGTCCACCGTCAAGAACTACACGCTGAGGGACGCGTCTTTTCGCATACGGACGCGCGTCGGGGTCGCCTACCACTCGGACCTCGACCACGTGCAATCCACTCTCCTCGCGACGGCTGAAGCGCTCGAAATGCGCTCGACTCGATTCGATCCCGTCGTCCTGCTAGTCGAGTTCGGGAACTCGTCCATCGTGTTCGAAACCTCGATCTGGATCAGCGATCCCTGGCGGGAACAGAGCGCGCGCTCGGCGTTGAACATGGAAATCTGGCGCGCGCTCAAGCGCGAAGGCATCACGATCGCGTTTCCCCAGCTCGACGTGCATCTGGACCCGGGAGTGGGAACGGCTGAGAAGGGCGGGGCCGAATGAGCGCCCCGAGCCGGGAGCAGGGCGCTTCGCTGCTGGGGCACATCAGGACCCGAATGTTCAGGGGTTTGGCGGTGCTTGTCCCGCTCGTGGTGACCCTCTTCGTACTCCGCCTTCTCTTGGGGTTCATGGCGGGATTGATGTCGCCGATCTTCGGCCGGGCGTTCGAGACGTGGCCCTGGCTGCTGCGGGAGGCGATCGCGGTATCGGTACTGGTTGTGGGGCTATACGTGATCGGGGAAATCACCACGTTGGTCGTCGCTCGAAAGCTGTTGGGCCTCGGAGAGACGCTCCTCCTGCGGGTCCCCTTTGTCAAGGTTATCTACCGGGCGGCGAAACAGGTCGTCGAGGCCTTTCAAACCCCGCGTGCGAAGCAGTTCAAGGGAGTGGTGGCGGTCCGGTTCCCTCATGCGGACATGTACTCGCTGGGTTTCTTGACGGGCACCGTCTCGGGGCGCGATGGGGCGTCGTTCAAGACCGTGTTCGTACCGACCACACCGAACCCGACCACGGGCTTCCTGCAGATCGTGCCGGAGTCACAGGTGACCCCTCTCGAGATCACGGTCGAGGAGGCCATCCGCACGATCATGTCCCTCGGGTTGCTCGTCCCCCCAGGACTGGCCGACATGATCCGGCGGCCGGCACCCGAGGGCTCCATGGACCTCCCAACCGACCCTGACGCCAGCAACCCGTAGCCACACCGGAGCGCCGATGTCCGTACCCCCCAGAGAGAAGGAACACAAGGACCGATCGAGGGCGATGCCGCGCGCCGCCTCGGTGGTCAACCGGATCGTCAAGCGGGTCCACAAGCCGTCCGGCTCCGCACCCGGAACGTTGGTGCACACCGGCCAGAAGAAGGTCGAGACGGTCCGGATTCGCCTGATCGACTACGACGAGCAGCACATCCGAGAGGAGACCGTTCACGACATCGAGCAATGCCTCGAGGCGGTCGACCACCCGACGATCACGTGGGTGAATATCGACGGCCTCCATGACCCCGAGATCGTGGGTCGAGTCGGGGACCGCTTCGGCATCCACCGGCTCGTCCTAGAGGACGTCCTCAGCACGACTCAACGCCCAAAGGTCGAGGAATACGGCGACCACTTCTTCGTCGTCGTGAAGATGCTCACGTTCGACGGGGAGTCGGGAACGATCGAGTCGGAGCAGGTGAGCTTCATCGTGGGCGACCGATACGTCTTTTCGTTCCAGGAACGCTTCGGCGACGTCTTCGAGCCGGTTCGCCAGAGGCTGCGCGAGGCCAAAGGAAGGCTGCGGACGAGGGGCTCCGACTATCTCGCCTACACGCGCATCGACGCGGTCGTCGATAGCTACTTCCGAATCCTCGAGGAGGTGGGGGACAGGCTCGAGGATCTGGAGGAGCTCGTGTTGCGCGACCCCGCCCACTCCGTCATGCATCGCCTCCACCACCTGAAGCGGGAGATGCTGATCTTGCGGCGTGCGGTCTGGCCTCTCCGTGAAGTCCTCGGCTCCATGTACAGAGGTGAGGTGAATCTCGTTACGGAGGAGACTCGGGTATTCCTGCGCGACGTGTACGACCACGCGGTGCAGGTGATCGACACCGTCGAGACCCTGCGGGAGGTGAACTCGAGCGCCATTGACCTCTACATGTCGCACGTCGGCAACCGCATGAACGAAGTCATGAAGGTGCTGACCATCATCGCCACGATCTTCATGCCCCTAGGCTTCTTCGCCGGCGTCTACGGGATGAACTTCGAGCACATGCCCGAACTCGCTATACGCTGGGCATATCCAGCCCTGCTCGGTTGGATGCTCACCTTGGCCGGCGGAATGCTGCTGTACTTCAGGAAGAAGGGGTGGCTGTAGCGAGCTCAGAAGACGTGCCCCACCACCAGGTGCAGGTGCCAGCGCAGCAGGTTCCGGACGGGAACCGAGGAAATGGGATCCCCTCGGACGATGGCGTCCAGCACGGCCTGAGAGTCGCGCACGTCGAACGCCGAAGGATTGAGCTTGTATCCGACGGTCAAGCGCACCGGTCCGACGGGCGTGCCCACCTCGAGGCCGGTCCCCGCCGACAGAAAGAGCTTCGACTCGGGCCCCACGGCGGTGCGGAAGCGAACGTCGTGATTCCAGACCTTCCCCGCATCCAGGAACAGATGCGTAGAATGCCTCGGCCCCGCTCCCGGAAGCGGCAGTCGTAACTCGGCCGACGCCGACACACGAGTGAGTCCCCCTAGGGGCACGTACCGATCCGCTCGGGCGACGGTGTCCGCTCCGGATCGCACCAGCCTGACGTCCGGGAACTTGGGCCCCAACTGCTGCTCACCCCAGCCTCGCACATCGTATCCCCCGCCGGCCGTGAAGAGCGCGTCCCTCAGGCTCAGAAGACTGCGGGTGGGATCGCCTCCCGGGGGGGGCAGGCTCTTGCCGTAGGGATACAGTCTGCCGGCCCCCGCACGCAGAATCAGCCCGCTTCGGTCGGTCAGGGGGACGAAGCCGGTCAGCGCGGCCTCTAGACGACCATACTGTACACTGGTGAGGGCCGGCGGCCCCGTCATCTCGGCGGTCGTCCGGACGAAGTAGCCCTCGCGTGGCGCGATGGCGTCGTCGACCTTGCCCCACGTCGCCGAGAGCGTTGCGGTACTGTTTCGGACGTCCTGATCGAGGGAGTCGAGAGTAGCCAGCACGGAGAGGTAATCGAGGCCCTCCGTCCCACCCAACCGGTAGTCCAACACACGGCGACGCGCCGCGCCGAACTGGAGCGAGATCGAGCGGAAAGGCCCTCGCTCGTAGATCACGGTGGCATCGGCTCCGAGTTGCACCGACCGGTCTCGGAGGTCGTCGCGATACTCCACCAGCGGCGTGACGAGGAGGGAGATCCGTCGGTCGAAGAAGTAGGGCTGCTTCAGAGAGAGAGCGGCGGAGTAGCGGCGCTGTACGCCCGGTCCTATCCCGACGCCCGGTCCTATCCCGAGCGCTCCGGTCCGTCCTTGGGCCGATACAGTCAACGAGCGAGCATCACCGAGGAAGTTGCGATGGGTCCAGTCGGCCTGCCCGGTGATGCCCAGCTCGGAGGCGTACCCGACCTGGCCGGCGATGACCCGTGGCAGGCCCTCCTCTACACGGACGCGGACCTCGACCGTCGAATCCGCCTCCGTCCCCTCCGGAACATCGATGACCGCGAGCCTCACCAAGTCCAGGCCGAAGAGTTGCCGCTCCCCTTCCGCCAGCCGACCCGCAGAGAATCGATCCCCCCGAGCGAATCCGAGCTCCCTGCGAATGACCCGATCTCCCAGAGCCCGGTTCCCCTCGACCCTCACGGAATCGATACGCGCGCGATTGCCGGTCCGAACCAACAGCTCCACGTCACCGGTCCACGTCACGCTGTCGACCCTGAGACTCGATTCGACGCTCGCGAACGGGTAGCCACGATCGCGTAGCCACGCAGCCACCCGGCTCTGAATCTGGATCCGCTCGAAGTCGCCCAAGCGATCCCCGGGGCCAGGCGACAGGTCGCTCAGATGAGCTTGCCATCGTGGACCCATCTCGGGAGGAAGCACGCGTTCGGGATCTGCGCCCGACTCGTCCACCGCGGTCACGATTCCCCTGGTGACGGACGGACCCTCCAAGATGAGGAAGACGACCCGCACCTGGTTCCGGTCCGCGTCGAGGGTCACGTCATAGGCGATCTCCGGGCGCGGAAATCCGGACTGCGTGTAGAACCGTCTCAGGCGCACGAGGTCCTTTTGCAGCTCGACCGGACTGAAAGGATAGAAGCCGGGTGACACGAGCGGAAAAAAGGCCACCCGGCCTTTCAACCGACTCAGTGAACCGGGAGCCATCAGCCCGAGTCTTCCCCGGAGTCGACCGGAGGAGAAGGTCTCGTGGTCGAGAAAGCGGAAATCGACGGACCGTACCTCAGTGTCGGCGTTGACCAGGGTGAGCGGTGCCTGAGCGGCGAGCGAGGCCCCACCGAGCGCCGATACGACGCACAAAGCGAGCGCGACGCCCCGCCGCCGCACCGTGCGCGCTCCCCCGGTCCGCGGATCAGTACGCATAGCGCGAGCGCAAGAAGAATTCGATGCGACTCCCCCCACGTTGCAGGTTGAGGAGCAGCCAACGGAAGGTCTGGTACTCGACTTCGATCTCCGGCGCCCGGCTCCGACCCGTGACCGACTGTTCGCTCCGACGCCGCGACACCGGCTGCTTGAACCCCAGATAAAGGCGAGGCGCCACGTATCGGCCCGCGATCAGAGTGGCGCCGTTGCCCGCGTCAGTCCGGATCTCCACGATATCGAGTCCGACGTTCTCGCTGGCGAAGCCCTCCACGACACCCGTGGCTCGGTCCAGCGCGAGGCTCGTTCCTCGCCCGACGAGTGCTCCCCCGCCCAAAGAAGAAGTCTGAAGCGTCTGGCTGGCCGGGCGTCCGGTAGCCAGATATGAGACGATATCGGCGTTCTCGACGACGGGGTCTGAGGAGAGTATCAGCCTGAGATCGTCCATACCCCCTTCCACACCCAGCTTGATGACGATCTCGGGCGCGTCCGGATTCTGCTTGGAGGGCACCGCATACTCCGTCTCGAGGTCGATCCGGGCCTCGAGCGGAGCTCCGTTGAAGACGATGTCACCGCGGACGAGATCGAACCGCCGGCCAAACTGCTCGATATGGCTCCTGCGTGGCACCGCCTCGAGGGTACCGACGATCGACTCGATCTCTCCCGGCTCCTTGGTTACCCGGATATCTCCGCCCAGCTGGATGGTGAGCCTGGGACTCGCCCGCTGGCGGATCCAGGTGTCACCTCCGAAGCGAAGGTCGACGGCGAGCCCGACCGATTCTCTCCAGGTGGCGGCCCGGGGATCGCGGGAAGACGGACGGTACCCGAACCTCTCCTCGAGCATGGCGTAGTCGGCCTCCGTCAACTCCACGATCTCCGCATCGCCGCTGACGAGGTCTCCGCCCAGGAAGACATCGCCCCGCAGGACGTCCAAGCTTCCTGCCACCCTGGGCTCCTCGGTGGTTCCACCAAGGGTGAGCTTCCCATCCACAGTCGCTCGGATGAACTCCGAGTGGAGAGCCTCGAAGCCGTCCAGCACCAGGTCGAGGTCGAGATTCGCCATCGTAAGGCTTCGCGCCTCGATCTCGCCGGTCACCTCGAGGGTACCTCCACCCGAACGCACCTCGCCTCGGTCGATGATGATGCGTTGCCCCTCGAGCCGGGCGTTCACGAGGGCGTCCTCCAGACGCAGACCCAGGAGAGGCGCGTACACCGACCCGTCGCGCAGGAATACGGATCCGTCCAGGACCGGCTGCAACATGGTCCCTCGTACGCGTATGTCTGCGTCGAGTGTGCTCCTCGGCTCCCGGAACGCCTCCGCATCGAGGAACGGCGCCACCCAGTCGAGCTGGAATTCGTCGGAGGACAGATCGAAGGAAAGAGGCTCGCTGTCCAAGAACGCCCAACGGCGGTCGATGGAGTCGGCCGGTTGAAGCGTGAGCGACATCGGTAACCGTGCCCCGAAACGAACCTCGCGGCCGACAGCGTTCCGAATCGAGCCCTGCGCATTCAGATGGAGATCCTCATATAGAATCTCGGCGGTCAAGCGCTGAGGCGGCGCGCCTCGAAAGGCGACCTCACCAGAAAGGTCCCCCGCCACGATGGGTGACGAAGCACTTCCCGTGACCGCGACCGACGCGTCCAGCGCCCCCGAGTAGGCTCCGTAACCCATCAGCTCGGCGAACGCCCCGAAGCGCACACCCTCCGCGGCAGCCTCGAGGGACAGCTCCCCCATCGGATTCAGGGACCCATCCACCACGACTCGGCCGGACGCCGACGACAAGCGGAAGTCTGTGACTCGGACGCCATCTTCGATCCTCACGTGAGCGATGCGATCCAGGGCCCACGACTCCTCCCCGGCCTCGAAGGAGATCTCCATAAAGCGAACATCGGTGCCCGCGCCATCCACTCCCACCGCGGCGACCAGACGGGCCCGCCGATCAGCGTCGACGACGGCATCGACGGACACGTCATAACCCTCTCCCTCGGAAGCCACCGAAAGTCGGACGCCCTCAGTCGACAGATTCCCCCAGCGGAGCGAATCCGCCGACGCCCGCGAATCCAGGTGCACCAACCGCCTCCGATCGTCGAGCGACGCCTCGGCGGTCGCCTCGAAGCGGGCAAACCGCGCCGTGGAGTACGAAAGGCCGGTGCCCGCGGCCTTCCCGTAGATCTCGAGGCCGTCCGCGGGACCCGTCACCGACACCTCGATCACGCCCTCCGCGAGCCCCACCTCCGGCAGGCCGAGCAGAGCCCGCAGGGGCTCAGGACCGCGCACGGTGGCCAGGATCTTGAGATCCGAAGCCACCTGGGCATCTGGCAAGAGCGCGAGCGCGCCCTCGCCACGGACCGCGAGGTCAGGGCTCCAGACGGCCAGCGTATCGAACACGGCCCTTCCCGATTCCGCCCGGCCAACGGCCTTGGCGGAATCCACGGACATACCCCGGATCGTACCGGCCGCCAAGCGCACAGCACCACTCGCGCGAACGGAATCGACCCCGACCCCGTAACCGTCGAAGTCGAAGGTCCCTGCCAGGGCTCCGGTCATTCCCTCGAGCTGCGAAGCACGCTCCAAATCCGTGACGGAGAAACTTCCCCGACCCCCGTACCGCAGAACCGAACTTCCGAAGTCCAGGGTGCCGTCGAGCACGGCCTCTGCACCTTCCACTTCGGCTTCGGCCATCCCCTCGAACCGGCCCTCTCCGATCCGACCGCCCAAGGTAGCCGACCGAAGAGCCCACCCACCGATCTGGGACGGCCCTAGTACAAGGGCGACTTCACCCGCCAAACCGGGGCGATCCGCGCCTTGGACCCAGGTCTCGAGATCCCCGGAGAGCCGCACCGCGGGGCCCGAGAGGTCGAGCAGCGCCGCAACGTCGAGGTCCGCGAACCGCGAGGCGGAGATCCGCCAAACCGGCAGCGAATCGAGGGGACGGCCCTCGCCTTCAACGTGGAATTCCCCTGCCGGGTACGAGACCATACCCAGGTACGTGAGGGCGCCCTCCCGAAGGGTCGCCTCGACCGAGGCCGTGTCGACCACGAGCCTGTTGATCCGTGACGGCCCGAAGTTCACCGCGAGGCGCCCTGCCAGGCCGTCCCCCTGGGGTGCGACCTCGCCCGTCCACGAACCGCCGAGCTCCGTGGAGAACGGCTCGGAGGGTCGGAGGGCTCCGAGGTCCAACCCGCGGAAACGTCCACGAGTGACCTTCGCGCTCCACGCGTCGTCCAGGGCCGCCTCGACGGTCAGCTCGGCCGATCCGCCGAGCAACCGTACGCGCACGTCGGCCTCCAGGCGCTCGTCCCTGAGGTCGATTCCGACGGCTGCCGAGTCCGCCTCGAAGACGCCGTACCAGCTGCGACCCAATTCGAGTCGCCCGGCGAAGCCGACCGGCTCCCCGGACGCGACCTTTCCGATGCCAACAAGCGTGCCGTTGAGCCCGCTGCCTGTCGAATCTCCCAGAATCGCGGCCACGTCCAGGTCCCGAAGGACGCCGGAAGCGACGCGCACCACAGTGCCATCCCGCAGATCGATCCCACCGGTCCCGGAAAAGGACCCACTCCCTACGAGGCCCGAGAGGCGCCACTCCCCGACGCCCTCCTCCAGGGTCCAGTCCAACGTGGCCTCGGGAATAGTCCCGCGGTTCACGAAGGAAGACCTCACATCGAAGCCGCCCTGGCCGGAGACGGACGCCAAAGCTGAACCGGCGACTCGAACCCTCGAAGGAGGCACGCGCACCGGCAACCTCGACCGATCCTTCGATCTCGGCCCGCCCCTCCGAGAAGAGCGCGTTCACGGTCGCGACCGAGGCTGCTCCCGAGGGATCGCGCCGGCGCGCGCTGAAGCCGACCTGGCCGGCAAGGTCGCGTTGCGTGGGGCCGCCCAAATCGAAGTCGATCTCCGCGTCGACGGCACCCGCGGGTGCGGCCTCGAGGACCCAACTCACGTCGAAGTCGCGCGATCGGAGCGCGCCACGGTAGCGGACTTCACTCGCTTCGCTCGGAGTGAAAGTGGACTCGAGCGTCACCGAGCCTCCGTCGGAAAGTTCCATCTCGGCTCGGACCTCGAGGAGGCGACTCGATCCCGTAAGCGCCGCTTCGAGGGTCGCCTGCCCCTCACTGGCCAATCCCGGCACGAATGGAGCCACGTCTCCGAGTGCCAAGGGCGCGGCGACCAGCTCGAAGTCGATGTCCGCGACCTCGGACAGGTCCGGGGCCAGCCGAAGCACTCCGCCTCCCGAAACCCTACTACCCGGGCTGTCGAGCGTGACGGACGGCACGGACAAGCGACCTTCTCGAAGCTCCAGGGAAAGCGCGAGGTCGGCCCGGTACCCGTCGGGGGCTCCCGGAGGGCGGAACGCGACTCGTAGGCTGTCGACCCGCCCGGCCAGTTCCTGGTCCACCGAGACGTCCCGAACGGCGAGGTCGAGTCGCGCCACCGACCACGGTTCCACCTCCGGATCACAACCGCCTCGCCGCATACTCCCGCCTCGCAGCGTGCCCCGCCCCACTACGATCTTCCAAGCGGAGCCGGGGCCGGACTCGGATTCACCGGAGGAGAAACCGTCGAAGCACCCCCGCAAGTCGAGGGACGGTGCCACCAGGGCCAGCTCCAGGACGACCAGAGACCGCCTCAGCAGGGGCGCGAAGCGATGACGTATCCGGAGCGTGTCGACGGCCACCAGGAGCGAGTCGCCCGAACGGACCCGCAAGTCCACCACCTCCAGCGAGGTGAACCGACTCCCCCGGATCGAGCTCGCCTCCACGGTCGCGTCGGCGAGACCTTCGGCCCCGCGGATCGCGGTCCGCAGCATCCAGAGCGTTCCCCAAGAACTTTGGAGAACGCCTCCGAAGGCGGCCAGAACCACCAAGACCACGATGGTGGCGCCACGGGCGATTCTGACGGTAAGAGGAAGTCTCAAGGCGGCGATCGGTTCGAGTCGGTCCGGAGTCCCTTGGCTCGACAAAGCTATCGCATCTTACGCGAGCGAGAGAGGCGGGGATCCCGACGGTGGCGCTCGCGACGGACGCCATGTACGTGTACCCTGTTTCTCGGTGAGTTGCCCGGCTATTGCATCCGCTTGGCTGTTGGTGTGAGCCAGACCCGAGGAGATCGCTCGTGAGTCCTCCGCAATCTGCGAGGATGTCCGCCCCGACCCCGGCATTCGCCGCCGATCTCCCGATCCACTACAACGCCGCCGACATCCTCGAGCGCAGCGTCGCACGTCATCCGGACAAGGCTGCGCTCCACACGGAGGCGGGAGAGTTCAGCTTCCGGAGCATGGCCGATTCCGCGAACAGGGTCGCACACGCCCTGCGTGCCGTGGACGTGCGAATCGGTGACACGGTGGCGATCCTCTGTCTCGATACGGCCGAGTGGGTCGCGGCGTTCTTCGGTACCCTCGAGTGCGGAGGTGTCTCCGCGGGCTTGAGCACGCTGCTGACGCCGAGCGAGATCGCGTTCATCCTCAACGACTGCCGCGCCCGCGTGCTCGTGGTCCACGCCGAGCTGTTGCCCGGACTTCGAGTGGCGCGCCCCGACTGTCCGTTCCTCGAACACGTGATCGTCGTGAACGGCGATGCACCCACCGGGGATGCACCCACCGGGGATGCACCCGCCGGCGATGTCACCTTCCCCGAATGGATCGACGGCCGGTCCACCGACTTCGTGACCGCCCGCACGCACCGGGACGACTTCGCGACCCTCAACTACTCGAGCGGAACGACCGGCAAGCCCAAGGGGATCCTGCACGCCCACAAGGACCTTGTTCTTACCGCGGAGTTGTGGGGCTCGCGCACCCTCGGCCTGACCGAGTCCGACCGGACGTTTTCTTTGGCCAAGCTCTTCTTCACCTTCGGCCTGGGCGGCAACCTGCTCTTCCCTTGGCACATGGGGGCGGCGGCGGTCCTTTACTCGGGAAGCCCCCGTCTCCGCGGCCGAGGCGCTTCCGGCCCCGCTGTGGCACGCGTGGAAGGAGCGGACGGGCATCGACATTCTCGACGGTATCGGGTCGACAGAGAACTTCCACATCTTCCTGTTCAACCGGCCCGGAGACATCCGCCCGGGCAGCAGCGGCAAGCCCGTGGAGGGGTACGAGATGCGCATCGTGGCCGAGGAGGGCACACCGGTTCCCCGGGGCGAGGTAGGCAATCTGCACGTGAAGGGCGAGACGGCGGCCCACTCCTACCTGCACGACTCGGAGCGGAGCCGAGATAGCTTTCTGGGAGCCTGGCTCAACACCGGCGACAAGTACTACGAGGACGACGACGGATACTTCTGGCACGCGGGGCGATCCGACGACATGCTCAAGGTCGGCGGCATCTGGGTTTCGCCCGTGGAGGTGGAGAGCACGCTGATCGGGCACGCCGCCGTCCTGGAGTGCGCGGTGGTGGGCGCGGCCGATGACGCCGGACTCGTAAAACCCAAGGCCTTCGTCGTCGTCGCTCCAGGGGTGGAACCCTCTGAGCAAACGGTCCAAGCGCTGGTCCAACACTGCGTCGACTGCATGTCGGCCCACAAGCGGCCCAGGTGGATCGAGTTCGTCGAGGATCTACCCAAGACCGCCACCGGAAAGATCCAACGGTTCAGGCTTCGTTGAGTTGAAACGCCGTTACCTGATCGTTACCGGACCCCGTTGCAGGGCCTGAACGTCCGCGCGAGCTTTCTTGCGACGACATTTCCATCGCAAGTCTACTCTGGAGGAGTCCCCGTGAAAGCGTCACTAGTGCTGCCCCTCGTGGTCCTGTCTCTCGCTTGTGGATCCGGCTCTGAGGGTGGTCGTTCTTCCCGCACCATGATCCAGAACAAGGGCTCGGACACCGTCGTCAACGTCGCCCAGGCATGGGCCGAGGAATACGCCGCGGTCCACCCGAGCGTGGCCGTGGCCGTGACCGGTGGAGGGTCCGGCACGGGAATCTCGTCCATGATCAACGGCACCGCGGACATTGCCAACGCGAGCCGGAAGATGTACGAAAGCGAGCTGGAGGACGCGCGGGCTCGTGGCATCGACCCCATCGAGTTCATCGTGGGCTACGACGCCCTGACCGTCTTCCTCCACCCCGACAACCCCATCGACATGATGTCGATTGAGCAGTTGGCGGCCATCTACGGCGAGGGGGGACAGTTGGAGACCTGGGATCAGTTGGGTATCACCGTGCCCGGGTGCTCCAGCGGAGAGATCGTCCGCGTGAGCAGGCAGAACAACTCCGGAACGTACGCCTACTTTCAGGAGACGGTTCTGGGGGAAAAGGAGTTCAAGCTGGGCTCCCGCGACCTGCACGGCTCGAAAGACGTCGTGGAGTTGGTCGAAAACACGCCGTGCTCCATCGGCTACAGCGGACTGGCGTACGCGACCGACCACGTGAAGACGGTGTGCGTCTCCAAGGACGGAGCCGAGTGCGTGTCCCCGTCCGTTCCGGCCGCCATCGATGGTTCGTACCCGATCGCCCGCCCGCTCTTCATGTACACCGCGGGGCAACCGACAGGAGCCATCGCCGAGTACATGGACTGGATCCTCTCCGACGTCGGCCAATGCATCCTCCAGGACAAGGGGTACGCACCCGCCAAGACCGTGGCGTGCGGATAGAACGCTCGAACCGAGGGTGAGCCGATGATGCACTATGAGGCGAGGTTGGAGGAGGATCTCAACGAGATCCGCTCCGAGGCGGCCAAGGTCGTCCGGAGAGTCGAGGAACAGGTCCGCGACGCATTTCACGCGCTGCTAAACTTCGACGTAGAGTTGGCCAATCAGGTCATTCTGGGAGATCGCCGGGTGAACCGATTGGCGCGGCGGATCGATGAATTGTGCCATGCCTTCATCGTCCGGCACGCACCCAGCGCCCGCCATCTGCGCTATGTGTCCGCGATGCTTCGCTTCGACGTCGCCGTCGAGCGCGTAGGCGATTACGCCGCGAACATCTCTCGAGAGACCGTGCAGCTTTCGGGTAAACCCAGGGGACGGATCGTCCGGGACATAGAGCTGATAGGCCAGCAGGCTCGTCGCAGTCTCACCCAGGCCCTGACGTCGTTCCAGGAAGGCGACACGGATCTCGCGAGAAACACCCACGGTCTGGCCAAGCAGACGGACAGCACCCTCAAGACCGTCTTCGACGATCTCCTTGCCGTGGGCGAGGAGGACAATATCCCGCTCCGCGACCTCTTCGGTCTCCTGCGGATCATCGACCTCCTGAAGCGCGTCGCGGAACAGGCGGAGAACATCTGCGATCAGACGATCTTCGCCATCGACGGGGAGACCAAGGACCCGAGGGTCTTCCGGATCCTCTTCGTGGACGAGCGCAACGACGGACTGAGCCAGATCGCGGAGGGGTACGCGCGGAAGGCCTTTCCGGCGAGCGGCACATACACGAGCGCCGGCTGGAGTCCGGCCGACCACCTCGATCCCGGCCTCGCCGAGTTTCTGGACCAGAACGGCGTGGACGTGCAAGGCAAGAAGCCGAAGGAGCTGCGTCCGATCGATGAGGAGGCGCGCCCATATCACATTGTGGTGGCTCTCGCACCCGGGGCCAGGGAGCACATCCCCACCATCCCGTTCCGGACGGTGTTCCTGGAATGGGATCTGGGCGTGGACGTCGCGGCCCTACCCGAGGACCTGACCAAGGAACAACTCACACCGCTCTTCAAGGAAGTGGCCCACAGAGTGCGCAAGCTGATGCAGACTCTGAGGGGGCCCGATGCCGACTGAGGTCGGATCCGTAGTGGCCGTTCCCCACGTCGCGCCCATGGACCTCGATCGGCGCGGGCGGGACTGGTATATAGACAAGGCCGTCTCGGTGCTGGTCTTCATGGGTGGGATCTCGGCGATCATCTTCATCGTCGGGATCTTCGTGTTTATCACGCGCGAGGGTCTCGGCTTCATGTTCGGGGCCATGGACGTGAGGGAGTTCTTCACGTCGCCGGCCTGGCGCCCTATGTCGCGCAGCAATCCCACCTACGGCATCCTGGCGCTCATGGCGGGCACGGCCAGCGTGACGGGACTCGCCATGGTGGTCTCCGTACCCTTTTCGTTGGGAGCCGCGATCTTCATCGGCGAATTCGCCACTGGACGACTGAGAGAGTCGCTGAAGATCCTGGTCGAGCTCCTGGCCGCGATCCCGTCGGTGGTCTGGGGCTTCATCGGCCTCTCCATCATGAACCCGCTGATCATCAAGATCTTCGACGTCCCGGTGGGACTCGGCATCCTGAACTCGGGGATCATCCTCGGCCTGATGGCGGCGCCCATCATGACGACCATCGCGGAGGACGCACTCAAAGCCGTACCAGACACCTATAGGGAAGCGGCCGAGGCGATGGGCGCCACCCGGTGGCAAATCATCTTCAAGGTCGTTCTCCCCGCCGCCAAGAACGGCTTGATGGCGGCGGTTCTGCTCGGCGTGGGACGCGGATTCGGCGAGACCATGGCCGTGCTCATGGCCAGTGGACACTCGATCAACATTCCGACGAGCCCCTTCGACTCCGTCAGGGCGCTGACGGCGACCATCGCCGCGGAGCTGGGTGAGACCGCGGTGGGTTCCGATCACTTCCAAGCGCTCTTCACCGTAGGGATCCTCCTGTTCGCCGTCACCTTCGTCATCAATCTCACGGCCGACCTGGTCGTGAAGGGAGTGAGGAAGGAGTCGTGAGTATCTTCGCCACGACGGCACTCAACGATCGCAACAGGAGGGTGGAGGGTCTCTTTCGAGCCCTTTTCCTGCTGATGACGATCCTGCTCGTCGTTCCCGTAGTCGTGATCCTTACGGTGCTCGTTTGGGAGGGTAGCGGCTCGCTGTCGATGGAGTTTCTGTTCACGGCGCCCACCAACGGAATGACGGCCGGGGGGATCTTCCCGGCGCTCATCGGCACCGTTTGGTTGGTCGCCGTGGCCCTTCTGGCCTCGGTTCCGGTCGGGGTCGCAGCGGCTATCTACCTGTCGGAGTACGCGCCCGACAACTGGCTCACGAGGATCATCAACCTGGCCATCATCAACCTGGCCGGGGTGCCGTCCATCGTCCACGCCCTGTTCGGTGTGGGTGCCTTCGTGAGCTTCGCACGCTTCGGCACCAGCATCCTCGCGGCCAGTCTCACTTTGGCGGTCATGACGCTGCCGGTGGTCATCGTGGCAACGCGAGAGTCGCTCCAGGCGGTGCCCCACGCCTTCCGAGAGGCCTGTTGGAACATGGGCGCGACCCGCTGGCAGACCATCCGGCGGGTCGTCTTGCCCAACTCGATCAGCGGAATTCTGACGGGCGTCATTCTGGAGGTTTCACGAACGGCGGGAGAGACGGCCCCGATCATGTTCACGGGTGCCGCCTTCTTCCTGCCCTTCCTGCCCCAGAGCGTCTTCGATCAGACGATGGCCATGTCGCTCCACCTCTTCGTCATCGCGACGCAAGTGCCCGGTGTACCGGAGGGCCTTCCCTACGGCGTGGCCCTGGTGCTCATCTCGATGGTCCTCGTGATGAACGCCACGTCCATCGCCTTCCGCGTCTACCTGCGAGGCAAGAAGAAATGGTAGACCCGACGGTCAAGGTCGCCGTACGGGATCTCCGCGTGCAGTACGGAGAAACGGAGGTGCTCCACGGCATCGATCTGGAGGTGCGGGAACACGAGATCTTCGGCATCATCGGGCCCGCCAACGGAGGCAAGACAACCTTCTTGCGGGCCCTCAACCGAATGGACCTGTTCGACTCGTCGATGACCGTCCGGGGTCGCGTCGACTTCAACGGGCGTGACATTCGGAACATCAAGAACGTCTACGCGCTGCGCCGCAAGATCGGGGTGGTGTTCCCCTTGCCCGTTGGCCTACCACTCTCGATCTACGACAACGTGGCGCTCGCGCCCCGCTTGGCCGGCACCAAGAACCGGTCGAGATTGGATGAGATCGTGGAGCGCTGCCTGACCCGCGCCGCCCTCTGGGATGAGGTAAAAGACCGACTCGACGCCTTGGGTAGCCTCCTGTCCGGGGGCCAGCAACAGCGCCTTACCATCGCACGTGCCCTCTCCCAGGATCCGGATCTCCTACTGTTGGACGAGTTCTCCATCGCCGTGGATCCCGTGACCACCATGCGAATCGAGGACGTGCTCAAGGAGCTGAAGCACGAGATCACGATCATCCTGGTGACGAACCTGGTGCAGCAGGCGCGACGTCTCGCCGACAGAACGGCGTTCTTCTTGAACGGCGAGTTGGTGGAGATCGGTGTCACGGAAGACCTGTTCACGGGGCCCGTTCAGGATCAGCGAACTCGCGACTACGTGGAGGGGCGCTTTGGCTGAGTCACGGTCCATCGCGATCGAAACGCGCGAATTGAGCCTCTGGTACGGCGATTTCCAGGCCCTCTTCGCCGTCGACCTCGAAGTGAAGCAAGGGATCATCACCGCGCTGATCGGCCCGTCCGGATGCGGAAAGACGACGTTGCTCCGCACGGTGAACCGCATCAACGCGCGTATGGGGACCTACGTCCGCACCCAGGGCGCGGTCGAGGTGCTGGGCCACGACGTCTTCGACACCGGGGTGGAGCTGGCCCAGCTGCGCAAGCAGGTGGGCATGGTATTCCAACGACCCAACCCGCTTCCGCTCTCCATCAGGGACAACGTCCTCTTCAGCCATCGGCTGCACCGGGGCAGTCAGCCCGTGTCCAAATCCGACGAAGACGACATCGTCAAAGACGCCCTAGAGCAGGTCTTGCTCTGGGAGAAGGTAAAGGACCGGCTGAACCGGAAGGCGACTTTCCTCTCCCTGGAGGAACAACAGAAGCTCTGTATCGCGCGTTTGCTGCCGGTCAAACCCTCGGTCCTGCTCATGGACGAGCCCACGTCGGCGCTCGACCCGGAGGCCACGCAGGCACTCGAAGACCTCATCTGGGAACTAAGGGGGGACTACACGATCCTGATCGTGACCCACAACATGGCCCAGGCCCGCCGCGCCAGTGAGGAGTGCGTGTTCATGCTCATGGGCAAGATGATGGAGCACGCCCCCACGGATGAGCTCTTCCTCACGCCCAGGGAGCAGGAGACCGCCGACTACATCGAGGGCCGGTACGGCTGACCGCAAACTCCCCCGTCTCACGGGTCTCCACGCTGTCGGATTGATTTAGAAAAGTCCGGGGGTTGATTGAAATAGAAATGTCCCCCCCTCCAGGGCATAGGGTAATCAAGGACCCCCAGAAGGCGGGGGTGTCGAGGGCGCCGGCCGCGAAGCGGCAGGCGTAGAACGTAGACGGGCGATGAGGGCAGGCTTGGCGAGGAGCTTGCCGTTCTTACGCCAGGGATGATCGGGACCAGGTCTGGGTGGGAGCGACCGAGGCTTGGGGGTCGTGCGAGCAAGCGGAGCCTTGGTCTGGGAAGAGGGACGGACGATGGACTCGGCCGTGGAGATCTCCTGGACACGTTCGAGTGCGAGGTAACGGCTGCCGAAGCGGTAGCGCGTGGAGCCATCGAGCCTCGACTCGATGGTGAGCTTGTGGCCGGGCCGGATGCCGCGGGCCTGAGCCTTGGGGATCTGGAGCCGCCGGTTGTCGAAGCGGATCGTGAAGTCACGGCCCACGGTGCGGGTCCAGGTCTCGCAGAAGAGGGCGTCGAGGTTGGCCTTCTTCGGGAGACGGCGGTGGGCGTCGCGAGGCTCGGCGGGCTCGACGGCAAAGCGCTCGTTCCAGTAGGGCGTATAGACGTCCTCGAGGAAGCGATTGCCCTCCTCGAGAGTCGAGATGCCCTCGACACGGAGCTCCTTCACCAGGCGGTCCTGGGAGGTGCCGAAGTTGCGTTCGACACGGCCCTTGGCCTGAGGCGAGTGGGCCAGGATGAGTCGGACGTTGAGCTCGCCCAGCGCCCGGTGGATGATGGACTCGGTTCGCTTGATATCGCGCTCCTCCAAAGGGATCCGGGACACCGGACGGGTCCACTGCCCGAAGTGGCCGGCCTTGTCGGTGTAGAAGGCCACGGGGCGTCCCCAGCGCCTCAGGTAGTCGATGGCAATCTGCCGGTTGGAGGCACCGTCATCGCGGGGGACGAAGCGGGCCATGAGCAGCCGGTTGGTGGCGTCATCATGCATCTGGATGAGCGTGAATCGCCCCGGGACCCGGTCCTCGAACCAGGCGTGCTCGGAGCTATCCCACTGGATCAGCTCGCCGAAGGCGGCCCTGCGCGGTCGTGCCTTGCGGTGCCGCGGCCGCTCAGGCTTCGCCTTCCAGACTCCGTCCTCGATCATCCACAGCCTCAGCGTGGTGGCCTCCACCATCCCCGGTGCCTTGGGGTCCCGTCCCAAGTGTTCGGCCAGCAGGGTGGGTCCGAAGTCCCGGTACAGCGCGTCCCGGGCTCGCTTCAGCGCCCATGCACGCACCTCCGCCGGCTTCGCTCGGTTGGACGGCCGACCCCGCAGTCCGTGCGCCACCACCGCGTCACCCTCTTTCTCCCATGCACGCCGCAGGCGCCGGAAGTGCCGGGTACTCACTCCGATCAGCTCAGCCCCGCGGCTCGCCGCGACCAGGCCCTCCTTCACTTGGTGCAACACCGCCAATCGATCTCGCTCCCGTTGGCTCAACGTCAGCATCTCCTCCCCCGGCTCGAGTCCGTTCGCCCGTACTCCGCGAACAAAATCCGAAAGAGGACATTTCTATTTCAACCAAACCGGACATTTCTATTTCAATGCTACACACGGGTCTCCACGCCCTTGTGGACGCCATATCTCCCGGATAGGCTTTGCTCTGCCACGACATGAATGGAGAGCACGAAGGCAGACGCCGTTGATCACCATCACCCCCGTTCCCCGCGCCCTGGTCCCGGTAGACTCCGAGGCCGCGGCTCGGATCAGCGCGCCCAACTACGACGAGTTCCAAGGCGACCGCGAGATCTGGGAGGTCCTCCGGTCGAACCCGATGAGCGTTCTCCGGGTCACCATGGCTCATTGCGATGCGGCTACGCCGGCCGATCTCGGGGAGGCGGACACGGCCGCATCATTGACCAGGGCCAAGGCCAACATGAAGGAGCTTATCGCGAGCGATCTCACGCACGAGGTCCGTGACGTGCTATGGGTCTACGAGATTCGGGACTCGAGGCGACCCGATACGCCGCAGATCGGGCTCGGCGGGATGGCGCGGACGGCCCAGATCCGTACCGAGGCAACCCCCGCGGGCACGATCATCCGCAACGAGGGAATTCGTGAACCCAAGGCCCGTGGACGGGCCAACCTGATCGAGGCCACAAGAGCCACCGTGGGCATCGTGAACAACGCCGTCGACGACGCATCCGGTGCGATTCACGCCGCGCTCGAGGCGCACGCGGCGGCGGCGGCACCCGACTTCGAGGTCACCGATGACTCGGAGAACCGACACCGGGTCTGGCTCGTGAACGACGCGGGCGCCATCGCCCGTTTCCGGCAGCTCCTCGCCGAGGAGCGCCACGCGTACGTCGCGGACGGCAATCATCGGAGTGCGGCAGCCGCCATGCTGGGATACTCCACCTTTCCGGCGGTCTTCTTTCCCGCGGCCACCATGCGTATCTACCCGTACAACCGCCTCGTGACCGAGGTGGACGAGTCGGCACAACGACTGTCGGCCGCGGTGGCGAAGAACTTCGAGATAGGCGGCACCCTGGAGACCGCCGCCTATCAGCCCACCGAGACGCACAGCATCGGCCTCTATTCGCCCGACCAGGGCTGGATGCAGCTTCGCCCGCTCCCCGGCACCTACGATCCGGGTAACGCGGTCGAGTCGATCGACGCCGACATCGTCGCGCGGAATCTCTTCGCCGACGTATTCGGAATCGGGGACCCGGGCGACCCCCGGCTGACCTTCGTGGGAAACAACAAGGACGCCGCCTGGCTTCAGGCCGCGGTCGATGAGGGGCGGGCAGCCTTCGCCGTCACGCTCCCGGCCGTCACCATGAGCCAGTTCATCGGAGTATGCAGGCGAAACCGCCACATGCCGCCCAAGTCCACCTGGTTCGAGCCCAAGGTCCGGAGCGGGCTCGTGATGGCGCTGCTTTAGTCACCTCCACCCGGACGGGCTCCCGGGCGGAGCCTACGCGACGGTGGCCCAGCACTCGATTTCGACCGCCACGCCGAGGGCGAGTCCGTCCGCCCCGAACGCGGAGCGAGCCGGCTTCGGCCCCGGGAAGAACTCTGCATAGACCTCGTTCATCGCCGGCCACTCGGCCATGTCGTCGATCATGATCGTGCACTTCACGACACGATCCATCGACGATCCGTAGCGCTCAAGGACGTCCTTGATGTTCTCGAGCGTTTGACGCGTCTCGGCCTGGATGCCCCCCGAGCCAGGTCCTACGAGCGTTGGTTCCGCGGAGAAGTCCAGACTCGAGCGGCCGGATGGGTGACCGCGGGAGTCGACGAGCGCACCCTGGAGGGGCACTTTCAGCTCGCCTGCAAGAAAGGCGGGTCAAAGCGCGTGCCGTTCCACCCCATCGTCAAGTCGGGACCCAATTCCCTGAGGCCGTGGCGTGTGCTCACGGCCCACTACGACAGGCGGAACCGACGGCTGGAGAACGGGGACCTGGTCATCTTCGACGTAGGCTGTGAGTTCGACCACTTCGTGAGCGACGTGGGTCGTACGTTTCCGGTGTCGGGCCGCTTCACGCCCGAGCAGCGACGGGCGTTGGAACTCAGCACGTCGGTTTCCGATGCGATCATAGCCGCCGTCAAGCCCGGGATCACGCTCCTGGACCTGCAGGAGGTCGCGGAGAGCCACATCCCCAACGACCAGAAGAAGTACATGCAGACGGGGCTGTACTTCGGACACCACATCGGGCTCTCGACGGGTACTCCGGTTCTGACGGACGAACCTCTGCAGCCGGGGATGATCTTCACGGTGGAGCCCTGGTACTACAACCACGACGACCAGATCTCGGTGTTCATCGAAGACGTGATCCTGGTCACCGAGACGGGAGCCGAGGTACTGTCCGACGACCTGCCTCGGAGCTCTGAGGAGTTGGAGAAGCTGGTGCGCCGGGCCGGTAGCTCCCTCAGCGACCGTCTCAGCGACCCTCTCAGCGCCCGTGGGGCCGGAGCCGGTCCCAGCCGAGCGCGTTGTATTTCCGAAGGACCTCGAGCGTCTCATCCAAAGGAATGGCTTCGAGGGTCCCCCGAGCGCTCGTGACCGTGGTCGCCTTGAACATCGCGTTGTAGATAGCCTCTTCCGTCGCTTCGGCCGCGGCCGCGAACAGAGGTGACATCTGTGCGTTCAGAAGGGCCACTCCCGGCCAGGGCTCCCGATTGGACCGCACACGACGCACCTCCGGGGCCGTTGAGAACGAGATCACGTAGTCCCCTGAACTGTTGGACGCGTACGAACCCGTCCGAGCGAGTCCCATGATCACTCGCCTCGACATCCGCTCCAGATTCATCGGAGTCAGCGGCGCGTCGGTGGCCAGTACCATCATGATCGAGCCCCCGTCGTGTGGAGACAGGTCCGCGCCCCCCCGGGGGGTGGCGGCCATGTCGCTGGGGGCCGTGGCCGCCACCCCTCGGGAGGAGTCCGCCCGTCCGCCAGCCCCGGATCCGGCCTCGAGGAGCTCGCCGTACGGATAGTTCCCCAGCTCCCGCCCGACCGGTGCCCCGTTCATCGAAAGCACCCCGCCGAAGTTGGTCTGCACCAGGACACCGACCGTGTACCCGCCCAGTTCCGTCGGCAGAACGCGGGAGCTCGTGCCGATCCCGCCTTTCCATGCGAACGCCTGCGAACCGGTTCCGCCGCCCACGCTCCCTTCGGCCACGGGCCCGCTGGTCGCGTTGTCCAGTGCCTCCGCCACGTGTTCGTACCGGATGGGGTCCGCCCACATGTCGTTCACGCGGCTGTCGTTCACCTCGCCCACGATCGGGTTGATGGTGTGCTGCGACTCGCCGGGGCGGTGGAGCAGGTAGTCGGCCAGCGCCTCGGCCGCGTTCCATACGCACAAGGTGCACACGAGCAGAATGGGCGTCTCGATCTCCCCGAACTCCCGTACCTGAGTCTCGCCGATGAGCTTACCGTAGCCGTTGCCCTGATGGATCCACCCCGGAATGGGCTCACGGTAAAGGTCGCCCGGGGCGGGGATGATGGCGGTGACGCCGGTCCGGATCGTCTCTCCCTCGATCACGGTGGAATGACCCACGAGGACACCGTCCACATCGGTGATGGCGTTGTGCTCGCCCGTGGGGAAGATGCCGACCACGAGGCCGGCCTCGCGGGCGCGAGGGCGTTCTTGAGCTCCGGCGGCTTGAGCGCCCGCCAACGACGCGGCCAAGACCGCGGTGAGGAGCGCGAGCCGAACTTCCGATGCTCGCTCTCTCATGATACCTCACTCCTCGGTAGGCGGGTTTCGTGCGGCCGGACCTCCGACTCCATACGTGACGGACGCGTAGAGCCGCGAACCCGTCGACTCCTCCCTCGCGCGGCTCAGGGACCGCAACCGAAAGAGATGCACCGTCGTGGAGAGCAGCACGATGGCCACGGTCGCCAACCCGGCGGTTCCCGGCACGTTGATGGGGAATACCCCCGGCACCGTGGTCAACATAAGGACCACTCCGACCAATGCCTCCACCACGGTGAGGAGCGAGACCCCTGCGCCGGCGCGCGTGGTGGCGCGGCCCTTCAAGCCCGCCGAAACGAGCGCGAAGGCTCCGAACAGGAACAGAAGACCCCGAAGCGGTAGTTCACCCATTAGAGCAAGTTGCCTCGGGGATGAGTGCCCGGGCAAGCAAATTCAGGCAGGATTCCGGATCGACCTAACGCGTGATCCGTAGGATTCGATCGTCGTCGGCGGCAGGGCTGCCGCGGCCGTCGCGATTGCTCGTCGCCAGGTAGACGTTGCCATCCGGACCGACCAGAACGTCTCGGAGCCGCCCGAAGTCGCCCTGGTATAGAGCCTCGCGACCGACGGCACTCCGTCCGTCTGCGGAGAGTTCTATGCGGTAGAGCGTCTCTCCCGTCAGCGACGTGGCGAGCAGGCTTCCCTTCCACTCGGGAATCAGATCGCCGTCGTAGTAGTCGAGCCCGGAGATTCCGATCGTCGGGGTCCAGGCCTCCAGAGGCTCCACGACGTCGTTACTCGCGCAGAAGGCCTCCTCCCCGGAGGTGTCACCGTCGCAAAAGCCATGCACGTCCGGCCAGCCGAAGTTCCCGCCGATCACCAGCCGGCTCACCTCGTCGTTGTCGCTCGGGCCGTGCTCCGCCACATACGGGTCCCCGGTGCTCGGGTGGAATACGATGCCCTGAGGATTCCGGTGACCAAAGGAGTAGACCAGGGAGCCGAACGGGTTGTCCGGAGCCGGAGCCCCCTCCAGCGTCACCCGCAGCACCTTGCCGGACGGGGACGCCAGGTCCTGCGCTAGTTCGGTGCGCCCCGCGTCTCCCATGGTCATGTAGAGGTAGTCGTCGGGACCCATCGCCAGACGCGATCCGTCGTGGTTGCTGCGACCCGGAATGTCGTCGATCAGGGTTTCCGGGGGACCGAGCGCGGCACCGTCGTATCGAACCCTGACCAAGCGGTTGCGAATGTCGAAATCGGTGCCGTAGGAATGGGCGAGATACACGTACGGTTGATTCCCGAAGTCGGGGTGGAACGCCATCCCCATGAGGCCGCTCTCTCCCCGCTCCAGGACGTCCACCTCGCCCACGAGCGTCACCGCACCGGTGCCGGGGTCGACCCTCGATACGCGACCGGGCCGCTCGGTCATCCAGATCGAACCGTCGGGGCCCCAGGCCAGATCCCAGGGAGTGTCCAGTCCGGACACCAGGGTCTCGACGCGAAGGGGCGAGGTCGTGGCGACGGTGGTCGTGGGCGTCTCGGCGGGCGTGGTACAGGAGAGGAGGGCCGTGGCTGTCACGGCGACTACGCCCCTCGCCCCAACCGCTTCCCATTGCAGGGCGAGTCGATGATGTCGGGTTTCCGGTTTCGTCATCATTCGCTCCTCTGGCCGACGGCGGGACATCCTTCATTTATCGTGCATCTTCCGGACGCCGGCAATGACCAGACCGCGTCGGCCGCTTGCCGGGTCTCGGGGCGAGGGGGCAACCTACCCGACCATGCCTTCCGACACCCCCCCACAAAGCGACGCGAGCCATGCCGCCTATTGGCGCCGTAACCTCACCTATGTAACGACGCTGTTGGGCATCTGGTTCCTGGTCTCGTACGGTGCGGGCATCTTGTTCGTCGAGCAACTCAACAGCATCCGGATTCCAGGTACTGGCTTCCCTCTCGGCTTCTGGTTCGCACAGCAGGGATCCATCTACGTCTTCGTCGTCCTCATCTTCGTCTACGTGGTCCTGATGAACCGCCTGGACCGTAAGTTCGGGGTCGACGAGGGCGGAGACGGATGAACGTCCAAGCCTGGACCTTCGTGCTGGTGGGTCTCTCCTTTGCCCTCTACATTCGTGCTGGTGGGTCTCTCCTTTGCCCTCTACATCGGCGTGGCGGTCTGGTCCCGAGCACACTCCACCAAGGAGTTCTACGTCGCCGGTACCGGAGTCTCACCGCTGGCGAACGGCATGGCCACCGCGGCCGACTGGATGTCCGCCGCGTCGTTCATATCGATGGCCGGCCTCATCTCGTTCCGCGGGTACGACGGCTCGGTGTACCTCATGGGGTGGACCGGCGGATACGTGCTTCTGGCCCTTCTGCTCGCTCCCTACCTGAGGAAGTTCGGCGCCTACACCGTGCCCGACTTCGTGGGAGACCGCTACTACTCGCAGACGGCCCGCGTCGTGGCCGTGGTGTGCGCCATCTTCGTGTCGTTCACCTACGTGGCAGGCCAGATGAGGGGCGTGGGCATCGTCTTTGGGCGGTTCCTCGAAGTTCCGGTCGAGATCGGCGTGCTCATCGGAATGGGCATCGTGCTCTTCTACGCCGTGCTCGGGGGGATGAAGGGCATCACCTACACGCAGGTGGCCCAGTACTGCGTCTTGATCTTCGCGTATCTGGTGCCCGCCATCTTCCTGTCCCTTCTCATCACGGGCACCTACACGCAGGTGGCCCAGTACTGCGTCTTGATCTTCGCGTATCTGGTGCCCGCCATCTTCCTGTCCCTTCTCATCACGGGCACACCGATTCCGCAACTGGGCTTCGGGGGGGTGGACCAGGCCAGCGGGACCTTCCTGCTCGATCGGCTGAACGGCCTCCACGACGAGCTGGGATTCGCTCCCTACACCTCGGGCGCCAAGGCCACGATCGACGTGTTCGCCATCACCGCTGCGCTCATGGTGGGGACCGCCGGGCTCCCGCACGTCATGGTGCGCTTCTACACGGTGCCGAGGGTCCGGGACGCACGGCTCAGCGTGGGGTGGGCTCTCGTATTCATCGCCCTTCTGTATACCGCGGCCCCGGCAGTGGCGGTATTCGCGCGCACCAACCTGCTCAACACGGTATCCGAACAGCCCTACGCCGAGATGCCGGAGTGGTTCACAAAGTGGGAGGGCACCGGTCTCATCTCCTTCGACGACAAGAACGGGGACGGGCGAATTCAGTTCGTGGGGCCGGACGCCCGCGACAGCCGGGGCGCGGTTCTCGAGAACGAGCTCACGATCGATCAGGACATCATGGTCTTGGCTAATCCCGAGATCTCGGGACTCCCCAACTGGGTCATCGGGCTCGTTGCGGCAGGCGGACTGGCGGCAGCGCTATCGACCGCGGCGGGACTCCTCCTGGTCGTCTCCGCCGCGGTGAGCCACGACCTGCTCAAGCGAGGATTCATGCCGGGCATCACGGAGCGGGGTGAGCTCATCGCCGCGCGCGTCAGCGCGGCGGCGGCCGTGATCGTCGCGGGTTATCTCGGCATCAATCCGCCCGGCTTCGTGGCAGAGGTCGTGGCCTTCGCGTTCGGGCTCGCCGCGGCCTCGTTTTTCCCTGCCTTCGTCCTGGGGATCTTCTCCAAGCGCATGAACCGCGAAGGTGCGGTGCTCGGGATGATCTGTGGCATTTCGCTGACCGCCGGCTACATCGTCTACTGCAAGTTCGTGAACCCGGCGGCGAACACGGCCGAACACTGGTGGCTCGGAGTCTCGCCCGAGGGAATCGGGACCGTGGGCATGCTCGTGAATTTCGCCGTGGCCCTGACCGTCTCTCGATTCACGCCCCCGCCCCCGCCTCGAATCGCACATCTGGTCGACATGATTCGTGTTCCGAGGGGTGCGGGCGAAGCACACGAGATCAGCGCCTAGAAGGCCGGGCGTGTTCCCTGAATTACAGGGGGCGCGCTCGCGAACTGCCGGGCCTCCCGCAGCGCGTCCGTTCTTGAACGGGCCGCAAAGAAGGTTCAGCTTAGTACTGACGAATTCGGTGGGCGAAGCGAGCCGGCCCACACCTGAGCATACCCGGGAGTGAACGAGATGGACGACGAGACCGCGGGAACCGATCGACAGATCGGTGGAGAGGCAAACGGAGGGAACAGGGAGGAACACAGGGTCAGCGGCGACAAGGTCGTCGGCAAGATCAAGGAGTTGATCCATCAGGGGAACGTGAGGCGCATCATCATCAAGAACGAGGAGGGCAGGTCACTCATCGAGGTGCCGCTGTCCGTCGGTGTCGTAGGCGCGGTGCTCGCTCCCATGTGGGCCGCAATCGGCGCGGTGGCGGCTCTTGTGTCGAGCTGCTCCATAGAGGTGGAGAGGGAGCAGGACTCCGAGGAGTCAGAGGAGTAGTCCCGTCGCGGTGCCTCACCGGGTCTCTCGCTGGAATCGGGCCGTGGCGAAGCCCAGGAGTGCGACGCCGAGAAGCAGCAGGCTCAGGTATTGAGACCAGAGACTCGCGATCCCGGTCCCCTTCAAGAAAAGGCTACGTACGATCTCGATGTAGTGCCGTACCGGGTTCAGGAGCGTGAGCCACTCGAAGACGGTCGGCATGCTGCTCACCGGGAACATGAATCCGGAGAGCAGGATGGCCGGCATGAACACCAGGAAGCTGGCCATGAAGGCCTCCTGCTGGGTGTTCGAGATCGTCGATATGAAGAGGCCCATGCCGAGTGCCGAGAGCAAGTAGAGCACGCTCGCCAGCAGCAGCAACGACAGGCTTCCCTGGAAGGGGACGTCGAACCATAGGACCGCCACGACCGTGACGATGACCAGGTCGACCAGACCGATGATGCCGAAGGGAATCGTCTTGCCCCATATGAGCTCCACCGCGGTCAAGGGGCTCACCTTGAGCTGTTCCAGGGTTCCGATCTCCCGCTCTCGCACGACGGCCAGAGACGTGAGCAGGAGGCATACGAGCAGGACGAGGGACCCCACCACCGCCGGCACGTTGTAGTTCCGGCTCGAGAGGTCGGGGTTGAACCACGCCCGCTCACGGAGGTCGATCGGAGGGCGCACGGCGACTCCCATCGCCCTGAGGCCGTAGGTCAGGACGATGCGCTCGAGATACCCCTGTGCGACGGCGGCCGTGTTGGAGTTCGTGCCGTCCAGGAGGATCTGCACGTTCGCGCCTCGCCCCGCCGCGAGATCTTCGGCGAACCCGCGGGGGATCTCGATCCCGACGATCGCGTCCCCGTGGTCCAACGCGCTCACCAGGTCGCTCGGCCGGTCCGACGTGCCCGAGACGCGGAAGTAGCCGGACGCCTCAACCGCCGTTACCAACTCGCGTGACGCCTGGGTCCGGTCGTGGTCGACCAGGAACGTGGTCGTCTCCGAGAGGTCCGTGGAGACGGCGTAGCCGAACACGACGAGCTGGATGATGGGAGCGATGAAGATGACCCTCGCCATGCGTGGGTCCCGGAAGATCTGGCGGAACTCCTTCTCTAGCAGTCCCTGGACACGGTCGAGCGACCGACCCAGGCGCGTTGTCATAGGAGCTCCTTACGGAAGACCCACGTCGCGGCGACGATGCCGACTGCGGCGAACGCGATCATCAACAGACCCTGCACGCGAAGCACGTCCGCCCCCACCCCCTTGAGAAAGATGCCGCGGGTCACGACCAGGAAGTACCGCGCCGGAATCAGGTATGTGATCGCGCGGAGGGCGGGCGGCATGACGTCGATGGCGAACATGAAGCCCGACAAGAGGAAGGCGGGCAGGAACGTGAGGATCATCGCCATCTGGGTCGCCAGGAGCTGCGATCGGGCCACGGCGGAGATGAAGATGCCCAGCCCCAGCGCGCCGACGATGAAGGCGAGGGAGAGCACCATGAGGAGGAGGGGATTACCACGGAATGGAACGTCGAAGAGCACGACGCCCACCACGCTCACCACCAGCACGTCGATCAGGCCGATCGCCACGTACGGGAGCATCTTGCCGAGCACGACCTCGCTGCGCCGGACGGGGGTGGCGGCGAGCTGCTCCATGGTGCCCCGCTCCCACTCCCGGGCGATAGTGAGCGACGTGAGCATGGCGGCGATGATCATCATGATGACCGCCACGAGCCCCGGGACGATCATGTTCCGGCTCAGAAGCTCCTCGTTGTACCAGACCCGTGTTCGAGTCACCACGGGACTCCCGACCCGCCGTCCGGCAACCGACACGCGACGTGAGAAGGACTGCACGATCCCGTTGGCGTATCCGAGCGCGATGGTCGCCGTGTTCGCGTCGCTGCCGTCCACGATCGCCTGAAGCTGCGCTCCACGGCCGGCATCGAGCTCTCTCGAGAAATCGGGCGGAATCACGAGAACGAACTGAACGGCGCCACGGTCGAGCAGCGCGTCGATCTCACGGGGCGCTTCGAGGCGACGCGTAAGGTTGAAGTAGCCCGAGGACCGGAAGGCATCGAGCAGCTGACGGCTGCGCGCCGATCCGTCCTGGTCGAGAACCGCCGTATCGATGTCCGTGACGTCCCAACTGATGGCGTACCCGAAGAGGACCACCAGCAGCACCGGGAGGAGAAAGGCGAGGGTGAGGCTTCGAGCGTCACGCCGGAGTTGGATGACCTCCTTTCGGGCGACCGCCAGGAGTCGGGAGAAGCTCATCGTCGGCCGCGCTAGTCGGCGGGCGCGCCGCCGGCGCGGCGTACACGGTCCACGAAGACGTCTTCCAGCGAGGGAGTGACCTGCGCCAGACCCGACGTCTCGATGCCCCGCTCGCCCAACAGGGCGGGCAAAGCCTCGCGCGCCCGCTCCGCGTCCTCGACGGTCACGTGCAGGAAGCGGCCGAACATGGCCGCCTCGACGACGCCCGGAGCGGACTTCAGCGCCTCGACCGCAGCCGGCGCGTCATCGGTGCGCAGCTCGAGAATCGGATCGACCGTGGAGCCCTTGAGCCCGGAAGGTGTGTCCAGCGCGATCAGGGCGCCTCGGTTCATCAAGGCGATGCGGTGGCAATACTCGGCCTCTTCCATGTAGTGGGTCGAGACGAACACCGTCGTGCCCTGGTCCGCGAGGGAGTGGATGAGATCCCAGAAGCGGCGGCGTGAAAGGGGATCCACGCCCGATGTCGGCTCGTCGAGGAAGAGGATGGGCGGTTCATGGAGAACCGCGCATCCGAGTGCCAAGCGTTGTTTCCAACCGAGCGGGAGCTCCCCGGTCAGTCTGCGTTCGTGCCCTTCGAGCCCCGCCATCTCCAAGACCCAGTGATGGCGCTCCGCACGCCGGCTCCCCGGAACCCCGTAGAGACGGGAGAAGAACGAGATGTTCTCCGTCACGGTCAGGTCGGCATAGAGCGAGAAGAGCTGGGACATGTACCCGATGCTCTGCTTGATGGCGGCCCGTTCACTCCGGATATCGAAACCCGCGACGCTTCCCGACCCGGAGGTCGGGGGAAGGAGGCCGGTGAGCATCTTGATCGTGGTGGTCTTGCCAGCCCCGTTGGGACCCAGGAAGCCGAAGATCTCCCCCCTCTGGACGCTGAACGACACGCGGTCCACCGCCACGAAGTCGCCGAAGGTGCGGGTGAGCTCCCGGGCGACCACCGTCACCTCGGGCGCGAGCGGTGCCGGCGTGCTCACGGGCCGCCACCCACGTCCGCGGTGCGTATCCGGTCGATGAACACGTCCTCCATCGTGGGCTCGATCGCCCTCACCTCCACGCCGGTCAGGCCCTTTCGGACCAGCACGCTCTCGAGCGACGGCCCGTCGGTCTCGGTCTCCCCCAAGCCGACGTGCACCTCGTCTCCGAACACGTTGGCGTGTCGGACGGACGGATGCTCGAGGGCGGCGGCTCTGACTTCGCGCGGTCCGACAGAGGCACGGACGGCCGCCAGCCGTCCGGCCAGAGCGCCCCGGAGTTCCTCGGGCCGCTGGAGCGCCAGGAGTTCGCCCTTGTGGAGGAGCGCCACACGATCGAACCGCTCGGCCTCGTCCATGTAGGCGGTGCTGACGATCACGGTCACTCCCTCGGCGACCATCTCGTGGACGATGAGCCAGAGGTCACGTCTCGAGATCGGATCGACTCCGAAAGAGGGCTCGTCCAGGAGCAGAAGGCGAGGATGATGGATGAGCGCGCAGGACAGCCCCAGCTTTTGCTTCATGCCGCCGGACAGCTTGCCGGCCAGGCGCCCCTGGAAGGGCTCAAGGCCGCTGAAGTGGAAGAGCCGCTTCAGCCGTGCCGGACGCTCCGCGGCGGGTACCTGGTAGAGATCGGCGTAGAAGCGGAGATTCTCGGAGACCGTGAGGTCGGCGTACAGACCGAAGCGCTGAGACATGTAAGCGATCTCGTGCTTCACACCTTCCGGGTCCCGCGCGACGCTGACGCCGAAGATCGATGCGTCCCCCGACGAGGGAAGCAGCACTCCGGCCAGCATCCGCAAGGTCGTGGTCTTGCCCGCGCCGTCGGGGCCCACCAGGCCGAAGAGTTCGCCTTCCTGGACGGACAACGAGAGTTCATTGACCGCCCTGAGAGGTCCGAAGCTGCGGGTGAGCTCGCGGACTTCCACGGCGGCATCGGTCACACGGTCGGTCTTCAAGGAACGACAGCTTCGAGACGGACATCGGCAGGCATTCCGGGCTTGAGCTCGAAGCCGGCGTCACCCGTGATCCGAACCTTGACCGAATAGACCAGCTTGACCCGCTCCTCGGGCGTCTGGACGTTCTTCGGCGTGAACTCCGCCTCGGACGCGATGAAGGTCACCTCGCCTTCGTAGGCCCGCTCCGGATAGGTGTCCGAACGGATGCTCGCGGGCTGGCCCAGGGCGACGGCCCCGATGCGATCCTCCTTCACGTAGATGCGCACCCACCGGTCGGCCGGGTCCATCACGGTCAGAACGGCGGCTCCGGGCGGCACGGTCTCCCCCGGCTCATGGTGCCGGACCGTGACCACACCGTCCGTGGGCGCGGTGATGACCATGTTGGCGAGCCCCGCCTCCACGACCCTGAGCGATGCCTCGGCGGCCCGCAGCTGGGCCCGCTGAACGTCGATACGCTCGAGCCGGTGCCCCGCCTCCATGAGTTTCAGCTGCTCTTCGGCCTGATCGTGCTGGCTGCGAGCCAAATCCTCGGCCATCTGAGTCTTGTCGTAGACCTCCAGACTCACCGCACCCCCGTCGTAGAGACGCCTCGTTCGCTCCAGATCGCGGGTCGCGTCTTCCAGCCGAACGCGCGCAGAGGCCAGTGCGGCCCGCGCCTGCGCCACCTCCTCGATGCGAAAGCCGCTCTGCAACTCCAGGAGCGATGCCGATGCCGCCGCCACCTGGGCAGCCGCCTGGTCTCTTCTCGCGAGCGCCTCGGCGCGGTCGAGCGTGGCCAGCTCCTGGCCTCGGAAGGTGGGGTCGCCTTCGCGGACGGCGATGGCCTCCAGGCGGCCGGCCGCCTGGAAGCCGAGGTGGCTCTCCGTCGCCTCTACGATTCCCGAGACGAACAGCTCGGAGGCGTGGCTCGGCCCCCTGAGCACGGTGAGCCACAGTGTGGCGCCCACGGCGGCGAGTACCGCGATGACCGGGATGATGCGCTTGAGCTGGGGTTTCATGGCATTTCTCCGAAGTTCCTGTTCAGCCATTCGGCGCCGAGTGTCCCTGTGACCCGCGCGAGCATGACGCTGGCGAGGATCTCGCCGTGCCGGGCCTGGACGAGCGCAGCGCGGATCGCGAAGAGATCCGCTTCCGCGTCCAGGTACGCGCTCTGCACGCCGGAGCCGCTATCCAGTCGCAGCCGCTCGATACGCGCAACCTCATCCGATCGGGCGACAGCGGTCGTGAGGCTCGCCACCCGGGCCCGCGCCTCCCTCGCCGAAGAGAGTGCTTGATCCAGGTCGTCGGCCACACCGGCCTCCATGAGGCGTGCTCGGGCGCTCGCCGCGTCGACCTCGGCCTCGGCCCTCCCGATCTCATGGGTCACGGCGCCGCCGGTAAAGAGGGGCCACGATACGAGCATCCCCACATTCCATTCGGCGACAGGATCTTGTTCCGGACTCGCCCACGTGTTGTAGTTCGCCAAGGCGTCGAGGCGTGGCCACCGCTCGCTCCGCGCAACCGTGACCCGGGCCCTCGCTGCGGCTTCCTGTTGTCGCGCCTGAAGCACCGTGGCATTCGACTGGAGAGCCTGCTCCAGGAGCACGCCGCGAGATTCGGAGATCGTGTCGGACGAGGTCACGGGCACGAGAAATGCCGCCCGTGCCCGCTCCACCGGAACGCCGGTCAGGCGGCTCAAATGCTGCTCAGCGACTTCGAGATCGGAAACGAGGGATATCCGGTCCGCCGCGGCGACGGCTAGAGCGGCTTCCACCCGCAAGAGGTCCACGTCCGCCGCCCGTCCCACATCGCGCAACTGCTGCGCCCGCCCCCGCTCCGCCTCGAGCGCAGCGATACGGCGGTCCTGAGCCGCCAACATCTCAACTCCACCGAGCACGTTCAGGTAGGTGGCGCTCACGCGAACCGTCAGGCTCTGGATCGCACCGGTGACGGCCAACTGGGCCGCGTCCGACTCCGAGCGGGCCGCGTCGATGCGCCCCACCCGACCAAAGCCGTCGAACAGCGTGTATCTGACGCCGGCCGCGCCCTGGAAGAGCGTGCGATCGAAGGGGGGAGCGAGCCCGGGCGTGAACCCGTGGATCGGCGTCACGATCATCGCTTCCTCGTAGCGTATCGCCGAGGCCGTGGCCGTGAGACGGGGCCACCGCGTCGAGGTGACCTGGCCCGCGGCCTCCTCCGCACCCCGGGCCAAGGACCGAGTCATGTCCACGGCGGGGTAGTGAGCGAGGGCAAGGGTGACGGCCTCCGGGAGGGTGATAGGAGCCGTGGCGGCGCGCACCTGGGCGTCGACCGATGCCGGCGCAAGCCAGGGAATGGCGGTGGCGGCGGCGATCAGGAAAACCTGGACTGTGCGGGTCATCGCTACACCTCCGATTCGATCTGCAGGGCGGCGCGCACGAACCCCACCGCATGACTCGCGAGGTCGTCGTGGTCGAAGGGTGGCTGGATACGGCCGTCACCACTTCGACTCAATAGCTGACCGATGAGTGTGAGGTGCACCGGCTGAGCGACGATGCTCACTGCGGTGAGGCGCGGGTCCGCCTGTCGTAGTGAACCCTCCCGTTGACCCTCCGCAATGAGAGCGGCGAGGGTCCCCAGGACTTGCTCGATGGTGTAGCGGACGGGTGGGGAGGGCGTCTCCCCCGCCGCCACCTCCTGGAGGAGAAACTGCGGAGCATCCGGATTCGCCTTCAGGTGCTCGAAGAACACGAGCAGCAAACTCTCGATCCGATCGAGCGGAGGGCCGGACCGCGCCGCGACCTCCGACACTCCCTCGCGTAGGGCCCGTAGGCAATCGTCGACGACGGCCTCGTAGAGGGCCCTCTTCGACCGAAAGTGGTAGGTGACGGAGCCGAGGTTCGCGCCGGCCGCACGGGTGATCGCACGCACGGACGCGCCCTTGTAGCCACGCTGGGCGAAGAGACCGCGAGCGGCGGCGACAAGCCGGTTGGCCGTGTCCCCGCGGGTTTCGAGGGAGATCGGTGTCTCAGCGACCATGTCCGCGTTCTCGATTCGGTGGTGACGAGTAGTGATACACTCGTATGTATATTGTGCGCTTCCAATCCTGTCAACTGCTGGTTATCGCCTGAATCATGACAATATTGCGTCTTTGGTTGATTGTCATTCATAAGTACGTATGTATGATGCAGCCGACTCGTCGAGTGGGGCCGGTTCCTTGAGCACGGCCCACCTCGTCCTCGTGCCCAGGTACAAAGCCACAGGCTCCAAGTACATCGGTATCGACAATTTTCTTCGTCGCGACAAATATTTTTTCCTATAGGATCCGAAAAACCCGCGCACGGGCCTGGGCCAAATGCAGGAAGTCGTTTCCCTCATCGATCGGATGGACTCGGCCGCCGCACTTCTCAGCCCGGTGCGGATCCGGATTCTCGAGCTCCTTCGTGAGCCTGCATCGGCGGCCACGGTCGCGCGCGAGTTGGAGTTGCCTCGGCAGCGGGTGAACTACCACGTGAAGGCTCTCGAGCGCGCGGGCCTCCTCAGGCGCGTGGGCCAACGTCGAAAGGGCAACCTGGTCGAGAAGCTCGTTCAGGCCACCGCGCGCTACTACGTCATCGCCCCGCAGGCGCTCGGAGCCTTGGGTCCCGAACTGGAGAACTCCGGGGATCGGCTCTCCAGCGCCTATCTGATCGGAATGGTATCCGAGGCCATTCGCGACGTAGCCACACTCCGTAAACGCACCTCACCGGCCGAGAGTGGACTCGCGACTCTTTCCTTGAACGCTGCAGTCCGCTTCGCGGATGTGACCGCGCAAAACGCGTTCGCCCAGGAGTTGGCCACATGCCTGGTCCGGCTGGTGAAGGAGTACGACGACAGTCAGTCCGACGACGGTCAATCCGACTACGGCCCGTCCGACGACGGCTTGAGCTTCCGCTTCCTGCTGGCCGGTTATCCGACCGTCACACGGCGTATCCCCGAAGACCCAGCACAGCCGGAACTACGCTGGCCCGACGCGATCGACGACGAGCGAGATCCCGAAGACAGTACCCGCTCCATCGAGCTCGAAGTCGAGATCGACGCCCCACCCGAGTCCGTGTGGAAGGCCATTTCCGAAGGTGAAGAGGTGCGCCGTTGGTTCTCGCCCGAAGCGCGCATGACGCCTGGAGTCGGCGGCTCCATCTGGCTGTCGTGGGGACCAGGAGTCGAGGGCGAAGGGGTCATCGACGTCTGGAAACCCGGGCGGCGCCTGCGTTGGGTGGAGTCGTGGGGATCAGCATACGATGTCGACTCGGCCGGCGATGAGTCGAGCTCCATCGACGTTCGGACCGCCGTCGACTTCCGCATCGAGACCCGTGCCGGACGCACCATCGCACGGCTCGCGCACTCCGGCTTCTCGCCATCTCCGGACTGGGACGAGTACTACGATGCGACGGTGGCCGGGTGGACGTACTTCCTTCGGAATCTGGCCTTCTACGTGGAGAGGCACTTCGGCACGGCCCGCACCATGGTGTGCGAACGCCGGGGCACCACGCGCTCCTTCGCCGAGATCTGGAGTGAGCTCTTCGGCCCGTCGGGCCTTTCCGTGCAAGGGATCGAGGATCTCGCGTCCGGTGACCGTCTCGCCCTCACGCTGGGTGATCTAACCCTGCGCGGCGACGTGAAGTACGTGCGATACCCCCGCAACCTGGCGGCGACCCTGGAGGAGCTGAACGACGGGCTTCTCTTCGTGGAGATGGAGCCGAGTGGCGGGGAAGCCTGGAGCTGCGGCATCTGGATATCCGCCTACGGCGTCCCGGCAGAGCAGACCGCGGCCCTTCAGGCCCAATTGACCGCCCTGGCAGATCGGGTCTTCGGTTGACATACGGCCTTCCGTGCGGCATACCCACGGGATGCCCGATTCCACAACGAACAATGGCGCGTTCGCCCATGCCACGTTCGACCTCTCCCCGGAGGATTTCGCCCGGCTTGGAGAGCGACTCACCGAGTTGATGATCGAGGCCTTCGAGGCCGAGCGGTCGGAGCCGGTGCTCAAGCCGATCACGGGCTCCGAGCTTCGTGCTCTGCTCGACGAGCCCCTGCCCCTTCAGGGATCCGCCCCCGACGACATCCTGTCCGAGTGGCGGGATCACGTGCTTCCGTACTGCCGCCGCAACGGACATCCCCGCTTCTTCGGATATGTCTGCACCACGGCCGATCCTCTCGGGGTTCTGGCCGACGCCATGGCTTCGGCTCTCAACCAACCCGTCACGGCCTGGCGCTCGGCGCCCGCCGCGACCGAGATCGAGCGCCTCGCCGTCCGATGGCTCGACGCGCTCGTCGGCTTCGGCGGGGACGGCAACGGGTTGCTGGTGAGCGGTGGTTCGTCTGCCAACTTCCACGGGATGGCGTGTGCCGTGACCCGGGCCGAGGAGCGGGGGGGTCTGCCGCCGGGGTCGAGACACCGCCTCGCCGTCTACTTATCCAAGGAAGGGCATGTATCGATGCGGAAGGCCGCCCAGCTTCTGGGCGTCCCGCCCGGCCAGGTCCGCCTGCTGGACATCGATGAACGGAGACGGCTTCGCCCGGACGCCCTTCGGGTTGCGCTGGAGCAGGATCGCTCCGCCGGCCTGGTACCGGCCATGATCGGGGTTTCTGCCGGGACCGCGAATACGGGTGCCATCGATCCGTTGGACGAAGTCGCCGAGATCGCCGAGGAACACGCCGTGTGGCTCCACATCGACGGAAGCTATGGGGCACCCGCAGTGGTTACGGAGGAGTACGCCTGGATGGCACGCGCGTTCTCCAGGGCGGACTCCTTGTCCCTGGATCCGCACAAGTGGCTATTCGCACCGGCGGACGCAGGCTGCATCCTGGTCCGTAACGACGAAGACGCGACCCGAGCCTTCACCCTCTACAGCGAGTACACGGAGGTGACCCAGACGGACCCCATCGAGCGATATGCGCTCTTCGACCGGGGACTGGAAATGTCGCGGCGGTTTCGTGGCCTCAAGGTCTGGACGATTCTGAAGGGCCGGGGAGTCGAGGGGCTCAGGGGAGCCATCTCGCACGACATCGCTCTCCGGCGGTATCTAGACACGAGAATCGCGCAACACCCGCGTCTCGAGTCGCTCGGATCGGAGTTGAGCATCGCCTGCTTCCGGTTCGTGCCCGAGGGCGCCGAGAGCGACGAGGCCATCGACGATCTCAACCGCAGGATCGTCGAGACGCTGGTGGACGAGGGCCGGTGCTACATGTCGCCCACCACACTGGAGGGTAAGTACTCGCTTCGCGCGTGCATCGTCAGCTTCCGTACTCAGGCGAGCGACATCGATTTCCTCGTGGACGAGGTACTGCGGGTCGGAGGAGGCCTATGACCGTGCCGGCAACAACCAGAATCGGATGGTGGGCCAAGGGGCTGCTGTTCGAGAACTGCAACTGCCAGGTGGTGTGCCCCGGGCACATGCACTTCTCCAACAAGTGCACTCACGAGCGCTGCATCGGCTACTGGGCGCTGAGGGTGGACGAAGGCTCGTACGGTGAAGTCGACCTCGCAGGACTGTGTGCCGTCATCGCGTACGATTGTCCTCAGCACATGATCTCGGGCGGATGGACGGAGGTGCTCATCGTGGATTCGGCTGCCTCAGAGGCGCAGCTCGCCGCTGCGCTGGCCATCCTCACGGGACGAGCGGGCGGTCCCTGGGAGGTGCTCGATCGCTTCGTGGAGCGGCGGCTCCCCACCCGGATACTCCCCATCGACATCTCGGACGAAGGGGCGGTGAAGCGGGTCGCGATCGCGGGCCTCCTGGAGGCATCGGTCGAGAACATCCGAGGGCGGGACCGGGACAAACCAGTGACGTTCGAGAACATCTTCAACCAGATCCACTCTCCCACCCAGGTCATCGCCACGGGCACCACCACCTACGACGACGGCGACATCGTCATCGCCAACGAGGGGTCCCATGCCCTCTACTCCGACTTCGAATGGGCCGTGGACGGGGCGTGACGACCGTGGCGCTCGGCGCGCATGCCGGAGACGCGGGTTTCCTGCTCACCAGCGCCATGTGGATGGTCATGATGACGGCCATGATGCTCCCAGCAGTATTCCCTTGGCTGGCCGGCTTCGCCGCCCTGTCTCGCGACCGGGATTTCGGCTCTGTCCGCGGGGGGGGTGTGGTTCTCTTCGGCCTCGGGTACTTCGCCGCGTGGCTGGCGTTCAGCGTTGGCGGGGCATCGCTCCAGATCGCTCTGCAAACGTGGGGGCTCCTCGGGGTATCTGCCGTCGGAGCGTCGGCGGCGCTGGTCACTCCCCTGGCCGGAGCGGTGCTCGTGGGGGCGGGACTCTACCAAGTGACACCGTCCAAGACCGCCTGCCTCGAGCACTGCAGAACTCCCATGAGTTTCCTCCTCTCGCGCTGGAAGAACGGCCCCGTCGGCGCATTCCGAATGGGCGCCTCTCACGGGGCCTACTGTGTGGCGTGCTGCTGGGCGCTCATGCTGACGGGCTTGGCACTCGGCGTGATGAACCTGGCGTGGATGGTGATCCTCACCGTCGTGATCGCCTTGGAAAGCCTAGCGCCAAGAGGCGACCGGATCGGGAAGGTCGCCGGTGTGGCGTTGGTGGCGTGGGGGCTGGTCCTGCTCAGCGGAGCGTGGGCATGACGGCGCTCTCCTCCTCGTGGGAGGGGCAGGACGGCTATCTTAGGGGCCGCCCCCGGGATGGCTGTTGGGCAGCGCTCGAAGCGCCCATTCGAATTCACCTCAATTCTCGCCAATGTCAAAGAACACCAAGGTCAGCGGCGCCAGCCTCCGAAACGCGTTCCATGAGATCATCTGGCCTCGGCGGAAGCTCATCGCCTTGGGTATCTTCCTCATTCTGCTCAACCGGCTGAGCGGACTCGTCCTTCCGGCTTCCACCAAGTACCTGATCGACGACGTGCTCGGCCAAGGACAGGTCGATCTTCTTTTCAAACTCCTCGGCATTCTGGCCCTTGCCATCGCTGTCCAGGCCGGATCCGCGTTCCTCCTGACGTTGCTTCTCAGCGTTGAGGCTCAGCATCTCATCGCGAACCTCAGGGCTCAGGTGCAGAAGCACGTGCTCGACCTTCCGATCCGAACGTTCGACAACTCGAAGACCGGCGAGCTCGTGTCCCGCATCATGGATGACGTGGAGGGCGTCCGGAATCTCGTCGGCACGGGTCTCGTGCAGCTGGTCGGTGGGACGGTCACGGCCGTGGTGGCCCTCACCTTTCTGTTGCGCATCGACGTGGTCATGACGTTGCTGGCCCTCGTCCCGATGGCGCTCTTCGGGATCGTGGCGACCAAGGCCTTCAAGACCCTCCGGCCGGCGTTCCGGGAGCGAGGGGCGATCCGCGCCGAAGTCACGGGGCGCCTGACCGAGGCGTTGGGGGGAATCCGGGTCATCAAGGGCTTCCACGCCGTGGAGAAGGAAGGCCAGATCTTCGAGGCCGGCGTGCTCCGCATCTTCGACAACGTTAAGACCACACTCACCACGTCGAGCACGGTCACCAGCCTGGGCACGTTCTTCATCGGGCTCACGAGCATCATGCTGCTCGGATACGGCGGACGGATGATCCTGCAAGGCTCGCTCACGCTCGGAGAGCTGTTCTCCTTCACGCTCTTCATGGGGTTCCTGGTGGGCCCCATCGTGCAGATGTCCAACATCGGGACTCAGATGACGGAGGCGTTCGCCGGTCTCGATCGTACGGCCGAGCTCCTCTCGTGGCCCCGGGAGGACGACGATCCACGCCGGACGGTGATCGTGCCCCCGATCGACGGCCACGTGATCTTCGAAGACGTGTGCTTCGCCTACGATCAGGACAAGCCCGTACTCAAGGGGATCAGCTTCGAAGCCGAGCCGGGAACCGTCGTCGCCCTGGTCGGCAGTTCAGGCTCGGGCAAGTCTACACTCGCCGGCCTGGCGGCCACGTTTCTGACGCCTGACAGCGGTCGCGTCTCGGTCGACGGAATCGATCTGGCCACCGTCAACCTCGCCAGCTACCGCGCGCAGCTCGGCCTGGTGCTCCAAGACGACTTCCTCTTCGACGGCACCATCCGCGCCAACCTGCTGTTCGCCCGCGCCGACGCGTCGGACGCGGAACTGCAGACCGCCGCCGAGCAGGCGCACGTGACGGAGTTCACGGATCGCTTCCCGGAAGGCCTCGATACCGTGATCGGAGAACGGGGGGTCAAGCTCTCGGGTGGTCAACGCCAGAGGGTGACGATCGCCCGGGCCATCCTCTCGAACCCCCGGATCCTCCTGCTCGACGAGGCGACGTCGAGCCTCGACACCGAGAGCGAGGCGCTCATCCAGCAGAGCCTGGGACAGCTTCTCCAGGACAGGACCACGTTCGTCATCGCCCACCGCCTTTCGACCATTCAGCGTGCCGATCTGATCCTGGTCATAGAAGATGGGCAGATCGTCGAGCGGGGGCGCCACGAGGAGTTGATCGCGATCGACGGGCGGTATCACGAGCTCTACACGGTGCAGGCGAGGATCTAGCAGGGAGCCGTATCGGACGGTCGCCCGAGGGGCCGAGGGCCCAAGCGCGCGTCGCGGGGGCGCGAAGCGTCGATCGCTCAGCCTACCGCCTACTCCAGGCGACCAAGGGTCGTCACTCGGGTCTCGTTCGAAACCTCCCGTATCACACGCACCCGATCTCCGGCGAATTCGAGCCGGTATTCGTAGGTCGCGTCTCCGCTCATGGTGTTGGGGCTCTTGGCGATGTCGATCTTGATGATCAGACGGTCTCCGACGACCTCGTAGGGGCCGCCGTGGGCGTGGAATACATCGAAGGCGGCCAGCCGCTCGAGCTCGCTGGTCGTCTCCGTAAAGACCGGCCGCGGCCCGGACTCCCGGATCTCCTGTACGCCGTAATAGCGCTCGGTGAACAGGTAGCGGCCCACTTCGGGATTCCGGTTTACCCACGCGGAGTCGCCCCTCGTGTAGGAGCGCTCGATCACTTCCCATGCGCCGGTGAGGGCAGTGGGTGCGTCTGGGGCGATGGGTTGCTGGGCGTTGGCGGTCTCCGATCCCGCTTCCCGGGCCTTCGAGTCCGACGCTTCCGTTGCCGAGCTGCCAAGGAGGATCACAGCCAGCAGAATCACCGTACGCTTCATTGGGTATGCCTCCAGTACCGGTTGGGTCATGCCAGCGCGTAGCATGGGGCGCGATCTGTGGGACGACCAGCACCCCGTGTGGGAGGCGCGATCTGTGGGCCGACCAGCCCCCCTGTGGGATCACTCGATTATTCCGGTTCCTCACGGATCGTGTGGCGATCGGCACATCGTTGGATCGTGAGCCGATCAGTCCCATCCAGCTATGGACGACTTTGGCGGGAGCGTAGCCGACGAGGTCCGGGAGTGTGCTCGGATCGGCTCGTCCGTGGCCTCCGCGTGCCCGCTGCCGGGCCAGCCTTGGTCGTGCGACTTTCTTTGACCTCGAACCCCCTCCTCGCAGCTCCCAGGGGCACGTGAGAGCCTCCGAATCAGCCCCTTATATTTCATCGTAAGTCGTTACCATGTCGACAGATGAGGGGGTTCGATGCGTCCCGCCACGCTCGCCGTTCCAGAAGGCTCACGTTTCTCTGCCACAGCCGACGACCATCTCGATGCGCTCCAGGACCTCGGCAACGAGATCGCCACCCTGGCCGCTCACATCCATGCGGCCGAGCACCGCTTCCTCACCCTGATCGCCGAGTTCGACCGGCTGCGAGGGTGGCAGGCCGGGCGGCCACAGATCGTGCGCCCACTGGCTGGCCTTCCGCACCGGCATCGACCTCGGGGCCGCCCGCGAACGGGTGCGGGCCTCCCGAGCGCTGGAGAACCTGCCGCGGATCAGCGCGTCCATGGCCCAGGGCGAGCTGTCGTTCACCAAGGTGAGGGCGCTGACCCGCGTGGCCACTCCCGAGAGCGAAGACGAGCTGCTCGAGCTGGCCCACTCGTGCACGGCGGCCCAGTTGGAGCGGGTGGTCAGGGCGTGGCGTAGCCTGAGCCGGCACGACGAGGCCGAGCTCGAGAGGATGCGTCACCGTTCGCGCTTCTTCTCGGTCTTTCCGGACGAGGAGGGCATGTATCTGGTACGCGGACGGTTGGATCCGGAGGTAGGGGCGATGCTCCTGCGGGCCGTGGCCGCTGCGGGTGACGCGCTGTATAGGGCGAGCGCTTCGTCGGGCCCTTCGTCGGGCCCTGGGGCGAGCGCTTCGTCGGGCCCCTCGGCGGACCCGGCCACCGACATCGAGCCGAAGCAGCGGCGGGCGGACGCGGTGGGGTTGCTGGCCGAGAGGGCGCTGGCGGTCGGGTTCGGGGGGGAGGAGGTCGGCGGCACCCGCGCCGAACGCTATCAGGTGGTCCTGCACGTCGAGTCCGACACCCTTCAGGCCGACACGGAGCCCGGCCGCTCCGACCTCGAAGACGGCACACGCGTTTCCGCGGAAACGTCCCGTAGGCTGTCGTGCGACGCCTCGGTCGTGCGCCTCACCGAATCGCCCGACGGCTCGATCCTCGATGTGGGCCGCAAGACCCGCACGATCCCTTCCGCGATCCGTCGGGCGCTCGAGTCTCGCGACCGGGGATGCCGGTTCCCGGGCTGCGGACTCCGCTTCACCGACGCCCATCACGTGAGGCATTGGGCCGACGGCGGCCAGACCAACCTGGACAACCTCGTGCTCCTCTGCCGCTTCCATCACCGACTCGTGCACGAGCAAGGCTATACGGCTCACTTCCCTCGCGGCGAGCGGCTCTACTTCCTCGACCCCTCCATGCGGATGATCCCCGACCGGCCACCCCCGTTCCCACCACTCCCGCCCGAGCCGGTCGAGGTTCTCATCGAGAACAACCGAACCCTCGGCGTCGAGCCCCTCTACGACACAGCCTCCGCTCGATACAAGCGAGAGAACGACATCCCATGGTCCGTCCTCGCCCCCGCGCTCGAGGCCCTGTAGGATACGCGCGAAGCTACCTCTTCAGCTTATGCGCAAACCTCTCCCGCAGCTTCGCGACCTTCGGATCGATGACGACCCTGCAATACGGCTGCTGCCCGTTTCGCCGATAGTAGCCTTGATGGTACGTCTCGGCCGGATAGAAGGACTCGAAGGGAGCCACCTCCGTGACGATGGGGTCCTCCCAGACCCCTTCTGCGGTCAGCTCCGCGGTGACGGCCTCGATCGTCTCCTTCTGCTCCGGCGAGTGAAAGAAGACGACCGAGCGGTATTGGGGGCCCGCGTCGGCCCCCTGCCGGTTAAGCGTGGTCGGGTCGTGGGTGGCGAAGAAGACCTCGAGCAACTCCCTGTAGCTCGTCACCGCAGGGTCGAACTCGACATGGACTACCTCGGCGTGTCCCGACGCTCCGGAGCAGAGATCCTGATAGGTCGGATTCTCGACATGCCCCCCCGAGGCGCCTGAGGCGACGGACTCGACCCCCTCGAGGAGCTCATATACCGCCTCCAGACACCAGAAGCAGCCCCCTCCGAGGGTGGCGATCTCCACGGGCGGACTACCCACGCCCTCCACCCACAGTCCGCGTCAGGCCGCGGCGATGCATTCGATCTCGACGCGGGCATCGGCGGCCAGACCATTCACCCCGATGGCCGCCCGGGCCTGCTTGTTCTCGGGGAAGAACTCCTTGTAGACCTCGTTCATCGCCCCCCACTCGGCCATGTCAGCCAGGAAGACGGTGCACTTCAGCACCCGGTCCATGGAGGACCCGAACTCCTCGATCTGGTTCTTCATCGTCGTGAGAGCCGCGCGAGTCTCGGGCTCGATGCCTCGCTCTGGGCGGACTCCCAGCTTGCCGGACATGTAGAGCAAGCCCCCGTACCGGACCCCGGCGGAAAGCGAGCTGCTCGGGTTGGCGCCGGCCGGGTTGAGATACTCCGGAGCGGCCTGCTGGACGGCGGACTCAGCGGTCGGCTCGGCGGCGGCGGCAGCAGCGGGCTCGGCGGCATCGGCCTCGGACGCGGGCGGTTGGCAACCGACGACGGCGACTGCCAGAGCAAGCGCAAACGCTCCTCGAAGCATGGTGATCCTCCTGTAAGTGTGTGTTTTCCTGCCCCCAACCTAGTGTGGCGTCCCCGGAATTCGCGAGCTACCGAGAGTGCGGAGGAGCCGGCGGCTTGCAGGCTCCTCACGGCCGAGGCACAATACACGACTACGTGACAGCCCTTCCGACCCAGGGTCACCGGACACGACGCCCTCTCACGACGACGCTCCGGGCTTCGAGGATCGTGCGACCAGGGAAGACGAGTGCAAAAATGGAGAACACCATGTTCCGAATGAGTGACAGGTTGGGTTTGGGAGTCATCACGCTGACCTTGTTGGGCCTGGGCTGTGAGGCCGCGGAATCGGGCCCGCCCGCGTTCGTATCGAGGCTGGGGAGCGACACGATCACGGTCGAGGCGTTCACACGTTCGGACACGAGGATCGAGGGCCAACTGGTCACTCGGCTGCCGTACACGCATCGGATCACCTATGCCGCCGACCTCAACCCGGACGGGACCGTCTCTCGCCTGGAGGCCGAGATGAGCACTCCCGCCGAGAACCCCGGCGGTCCCGCCCCTGAGTCGTGGACGGCCACCATCCAGAACGGAGTCGCCACCGTGGAGCGGGTCGGCGGGCAGAATCCCGGAACGAACTCTTTCGACGTCGCACCAGGCGCGATTCCGACCTTGGGAAGAGCCTCGATCTCGATGTTCGCTTTCGATCAGGCGATGCGGCAGGCTCGCGCCTCCGGGTCCGCGGAGCACCCGGTCCAGTTGATCTACCCGACGCGCCCTCAACCCGTGGGCAACACGATCAGACGGCTTGGGGGTGATACCGTCGCCATCACCTACTTCGGGGCGCCCCTCATGGCCTGGGCCGACACCGATGGCGGGATTCTCGGAGCCGACGGCACACCCACCACCATGGACGCCGTCACCGAGAGGGTGGCGAGTCTCGACCTTGATGGCTTGGCAGCCACGTGGGCCGGCCTGGACTCGCGTGGGGAGGGCATGGGTATACCGTCACCCCCGGCCACAGCCCAGGGGACGTTGCACGGCGCCACCATCGAGATCGCATACTCTCAGCCCGCGAAGCGCGGCCGCGATATCTGGGGGACGCTTGTGCCGCACGGCGGTGTGTGGAGGACGGGTGCCAACGCGGCCACCGTGTTTACGACCGACAGGGACCTGCTGATCGGCGGCGCGGCGGTGCCTACCGGGAGCTACACGTTGTGGTCCACCTACTCCACCGATTCCCAGCAGTTAATCTTCAACAGCGAGACCGGGCAGTGGGGAACGGCCTACAACGCCGACAACGACTTCGTCACGGTAGAAATGAGCAAGTCGGAGCTCCCGGGAATGCTGGAGCGCTTCACCATCTCTTTGGAGGAAGCCGCCGATGGCGGGATGCTCCACCTCGATTGGGATCGCACCCGCTTCTCGGTCGACATTCGGGTTCCGTGAGGCGCTCGTAATCCGCGAGACGCTCGTAAGAGGAGGCGGTGCTGCACACGACGAGCGAACATCGCTTCCGGGCCACCGACAGCTCCGGGGCTGTCTCAGCCCTGCTCCTCGAACCGGCCGAGGCGCGCTCCCTCCTCGTCTTCGGTCACGGAGCCGGGGCCGGAATGCGGCACCAGTTCATGCAGGATGCGGCCGAACGGCTGGCGGACCGCGGCGTCGCTACGTTCCGGTACCAGTTTCCCTATATGGAAAAGGGGAACAGACGGCCGGACTACCAACCGATTCTGCTGAAGACCGTCCGCTCCGCGGTGGCGACCGCGCAAGATCTCGCGGGCGGTATCTCCGGGGAGTCGGCGGGTGATCTGCCGATCTTCGCCGGCGGCAAGTCCATGGGTGGGCGAATGACCTCCCTGGCGGCCGCGGGTACGGCGTTACACGCCTTGCGAGGCATCGTGTTCTTCGGATTCCCTCTCCACCCGCCGACCAAGCCCGGGGTGGAACGTGCGGAGCACCTAGGCGACGTCACGGTCCCCATGCTCTTTCTCCAAGGCACGCGCGACAAGCTGGCCCCCCTGGACCTGCTGGCTCCCGTATGCGAGGGTTTGGGACAGAAGGCCAACCTGCACATCGTCGAGGGAGCCGACCACGGCTTCCACGTCCTGAAGCGCTCCGGACGAACCGACGAGGAAGTGCTGGATGAGCTCGCGGACACCACGCGAGCGTGGATCGACACCGTCATGAAGTCAGAGACGTAACGCATGAATGGCTGGACCACAGTGTGCATGATCGGCTGGACCCCACGGCTCCTCCTCACCGCCGCGGTCATCGCGTCGGGAACGACCTTCACCTCGGCGCCCCTCGCCGCCTAGGCCCGCGCGTTGGAACCGCACGAGGAGCTGGCCCGCGAGCTGCTTCGTGAGTTCATACCCGGGAGCTCGGGCTGCGTGACTCCCGGGCTCGGCGCTCAAATCCCGAAGAAGATCGACACCGCGAAGTTGAGCAGTCCCAGCATCAGGCTCCCGAACAGGGCCGGCTTGAACCCCTTCACTTCGAACCCCGGCACGAAGGCGGCCGTAAGCATGAGCATGAGGGCGTTTACCACCCACACGAACAAGCCGAGCGTCAGGATCGTGATGGGCATGGTGAGCACGACCAGGATGGGTCGAATCCCGGCATTGGCGAAGCCCAGCACGAGGGCCCCGACGACCGCTGCGCTCGCGTCCTCCACCTCGATGCCGGAGATCATCTTCCCGACCACCGCGAGGAGCCCGGCGGTCACAAGCAGATGGACTACAAACTGAATCATGTTTCAATCCTGAAAGAGGCGACCAGGTACGGGGCATAACGTATCGACAGAGCGATCGGCGACTGCCCACTCTTGGCGACTGCCCACCTCTTATGACGCGTCAAGCCCGCCGAGGGTTTCGTCGAGCCAGAGGCGGGGCCGCACGAGGCGACAGGCGGGGGCCGACGAGAGGACGGGTGGGGGCCGTAGGAGAGGACAGGTGGGGGCCGTACGAGAGGACAGGTGGGGGCCGTACGAGAGGACAGGTGGGGGCCGTACGAGAGGACAGGTGGGGGCCGTACGAGAGGACAACGTCGCGAACAAAGAGGGTCAACCCGCCCGCTCCGCAAGGCGTCCCAACGCGCCGATCAGATCGGGCTTGTCCTCGAGCACACGCAGCAAGGGATCCCCGCCCTTGAGGCGCTTCATTCGGGCCGGCACCGTCTCGAGCACACGCAGCAAGGGATCCCCGCCCTTGAGGCGCTTCATTCGGGCCGGCACCGTCTTGATCGTATGCTTGCGGATGTCCAGTTTGCCGGTCACCTCGCTCCACCGAAGCGGCGCAGAAACGGCGGCCTCCGACACGGGCCGCACGCAGAACGGCGCCACCAACAATTGGCCGGACGCGTTCTGAAGAAAGTCTACGTACACCTTCCCTTCCCGCCCCTTGAGGGCTCGCGTCACCGTGGCGATCTCGGGGACCTCGGCCACGACCACGCGCGCGAGTAGGTTCCCGAGCATGCGGGACTGCTCGTAGTCGACCTGCCGTCCGAGTGGGACCAGGATGTGTAGCCCCGACGAACCGCTGGTCTTCACATACGTGGGAAGCTCGATCTCCTCGCACACTTCGCGGATCACTTTCGCCACCTTCACGACGTCGGTGAAGGGCGCGCCCTTGGGATCCAGGTCGAGAATGCACCAGTCGGGTTTGGCGAGGCTCGAGACGCGACTCGACCAGATGTGCAGCGGGATGGCAGCCGAGTTGGCTATCCAGAGGAGCGACTCCACGTCTTCGACCACGAAGTAGTCGAGCACCTTGTCGGAGTCTTCGCTCACGATCGGCTCTCTTCGAAGCCACTCGGGGGCCCACTCGGGAGCATTCTTCTGGTAGAAGGAATTCCCGTCGATGCCGTCCGGGTAGCGGGTCAGCACCAGGTATCTGTCGTCGAGATATGGCGAGATCCACTTCCACACGGAGCGGTAATACTCGATGAGGTCCCCCTTGGTGTAGCCCGTCTCGGGCCAGAAGACCTTGTCCAGGTTGGTGAACGGAACCGTCCGCTCTACGGTCCGGTCCACGATCTTCACGGGTTCGGCCAAGATCCGCACCTGATCATCACCCTCATCTCCCCTCACGCACTCCTCCGCCTGTTTGTCGTCCCGCATCCGCACGAACGAGGGATGGCGGATCACACCCGCATCCGTGAACTCCTTGTACCGAACCTCGGCAACCAACCGGGGCTGAACCCAGTGGTGAGCCTTCCCTTTGGGGGCGGGCCCGACACAGGGAGCTCCCGGCTCGACGCGGAGCGACTGGAGCAGGCCCAAAACCTCGTCGAGGAGAGCGTCGCTGAAGCCCGTCCCGACGCTGCCGGCGTACGTCAGGTCACCGTCGACGTACTGGGCCAGGTGGAGCGCTCCGAAGCCCGGACGTCCCCCCTTGGGATCGGTGTATCCCACCACCACGAAGTCGTCGGCCTCTACCGTGCGGATCTTGTACCAACTCGTCGAGCGACCCGAGCGGTAGGGGCTGTCGGCCTTCTTCGCCACGATGCCCTCGAGGCGCATGTCCGTCACCTGCTTGTACATGGCCTCGCCCTGCACCGGAATGTGATCCGAATAGCGAATCGGCCCCACGGTCGGGAGCACCTCCCGCAGAAGCTCCTTCCGGGCAACCAGGGGCAGATCTCTGAGATCGAGCCCACCGAATGCGAGGAGGTCGAACGCGTAGAAGACCGCCGGCAGATCCAGCGTCGCCCGTAGAATGTCCGACCGCCGTTGCAGACGGCCCCGCCGCTGCAGCCGGCTGAAGCTCGGGAGCCCCGTCTCGTCGTGGACCACCACCTCACCGTCCAGGATCGTGCCGTCGTACGGCAAGCCCTGGAGAGCACGCTCGATCTCCGGAAACGTCTCGGTGAGATCGTTCCCGTTGCGGGACCAAAGCACCGCCCGATCGGTCTCCCGGGAGGAGATGAGCCGATAGCCGTCGTACTTGAGTTCGAAGATCCAGCCCTCCTTGTCGAAGGGCTCCTCACGGCTCGTGGCCAGCATCACCTTCATCCGCTTGGCCGAAGGCGCCTTCTTCTCCGCGCCCAATTCACGGGCCCGTCCGAGGATCTCGGCTTCGCGCCGAACCGGGTCGAGGAGTTGATCCACGAGGAGGCCCGAATAGATGGAGTCGTCGGGATAGGCCTCCGTGCCGTGCTCGTCCACGTAACCGTCCCGCTCCTTGATGAGCAGCCAGTGGTTGTCCCCCCGCTTGGGTGTGTGCACCAGCGTCCAACGGCCCCGGAGCTTGTAGCCTCTGAGCTCGAAGAGAAGCTTGCCGTGCTCGAGCCCGTGTTTCTCGCCCGGAATGTCGATCCAGACCCCCTTGTCCCAGCAGATGGATGGACCCGCGCCGTACTGACCCTCGGGAATGACCCCCTCGAATTCGGCGTACTCGAGCGGGTGGGGTTCCACGTGCATGGCGAGACGTTTGTCGGCCGTGTCGGGCGAGGGCCCCTTGGGCACCGCCCACGACTCCAGAGCGCCGTCCATCTCGAGCCGAAGGTCCCAATGCAGGGAGCTGGCATGGTGCTTCTGCACGACGAACAGCCGGGCGCCACCGGCCTCGCCCATCCCGCCGAAGGGCTCCGGGGTGTCGGAGGCGGACCGCTTCTCGCGGTAGCGCTTCAGCCTGTCGTCGGAGGTCGCTGACATCCGGAAAGGTTAGCGGGGGGCCGCGCCCCGGCACCACCTCCGTGTCGTCACGATCTGCCGCCGTGAGATCGAGCGCGCCGAGCCCTACCCGGCCCTGTCACAGAACACCGCCACCCGATCGTTGTATTACAGAGAGCCGGTGCAACCCGATTCCCGGGGATTTCGTCATGGCGCCTTACCGAAGATCTACAGGATTTATCTTCGCAGTTCTGCTGCTGCACGCCGGAGGCTGCAGCAGCGGCACTGGTCCGGGCGGCGACGAACAGATTCTCGAGTTGCCCCGCGCTTTGACCACGACCGAAGTGTCGGTGATCGGCAAATCGAACTCGTTCGGATTGGATCTCGTTCGCGGCGTGGTCGCACGGGACGCCCGCCCCAACATCGTGCTGTCGCCCCTCAGCGCATCCATGGCGCTGGGCATGGTCTTGAACGGCGCGGCCGGCGAGACGTTCGAGGCGATGCGGTCCACCCTAGGCTTTGGAGACCTCTCCGTCGAAGAGATCAACGCTTCGTACCGAAGCCTGATCGACCTGCTGGTGGATCTCGATCCCCGTGTCGAGTTCCGCATCGCGAACTCGGTGTGGGCCAACGCGGACTGGACCTTCCACGACGCCTTCTTCCAGTCGGTGACCGAAGGCTTCGACGCTCGCGTCGAGGCGCGCGACTTCGGAGGCGGCTCGACCCTCGACGAAATCAACGCATGGGTGGACGACAAGACGAACGGCGCGATCGACCGAATCGTGGACGCACTCGATCCGGATCTGGTCATGCTGCTCTTGAACGCGATCTACTTCGACGGGACCTGGACAAGACGCTTCGACCCCGACCGCACGCAACCCGGTGATTTTCACCGCGCCGACGGGTCGGTCGTACGCGTGCCGATGATGTCCCTGGGGAACGAGACGCTCCCGCTCGCCACCACGGGCGACTACTCGGCCGTTGAGCTACCCTACGGCGGAGGTGCGTACGCGATGGTCGTGGTGGTACCCCAGGCTCCCTCCGAGGCCCGCACGTTCATCGCTTCCCTCGACGAAACGAGATTGGAGTCGATCCTGGGGGCCCTCACGTCCCGGAAGGTCGACCACGTTTCGATCCCGAAGCTGACATTGTCGTACGACGGCCTGCTGAACGAGACACTGAAGGCCATGGGGATGGACGTGGCGTTCGGGCTTGGGGCCGACTTCACGGACATGTCCCCCGACGGTGGGGGGTTCTGTATCAGCTTCGTGCGGCAGAAGACCTTCATCGACGTCGACGAGCGAGGTACGCGTGCGGCGGCGGTGACCGGGGTAGGCGTCGGCCCGACATCCTTCAACGCGATCATCGCCGACCGCCCCTTCATCTTCGCTCTCCGGGAGCGGCTGTCCGGCACGATCCTGTTCATGGGCGTAGTGGGAGATCCGACCGCGACCGACTCGGGACCGGCGGACGAGGCGACGGATTGCAGCTGGTAGGGAGGCTTCAGCCCGCACGCGGGATACCGGCTTCGGACACCCCACCGCCGGACCCGACACCGGGCTGGCCACTGGAAGCGATTCGCGAGCCACCCCACATTGTGGACTACACGCCGAGTTGTCCGGTGGGATTGCGTCATCTCTGTTCCGAGGTGCGCTCTCGTCCAAGCCGTGGCCGGCATCACAGCAGGCGGAGGTTTCATGTATGGATTCGTGTCGTGACGGGGCTCGTGCGAGCGGCCACCGCGTCGGCCCTGCTCACGCTCGTCTTCTCGGGCGCTCACAACCTCACGGCTCAAGCGACGTCCCCCGGACCCGACGGCCCGATCATCAAGCTCGGCGGTTCACCGAACGTACGTTTGCTGAGCCACCTCCCCCTCGAAGGGTTCTTCTACAACGGTGGGATCGACATCGAGCAAGAACTGTCGCGCCCCTATGCGTACGTCCCGCTATGGCTCGACAAGGCGGGCTTCGTGGTGATCGACCTCGAGGACCCCGAAAACCCAGAGATCATCTACCGGTGGGAGATCGAGAACGCCGAGCTTCACCAATTCGGTCGTGGGGAGACGGGCAAGTACTTCAGGACGGGCGATCGTTACTACTACGTGAAGACCACGGTTTTCGGAACAGCAGGGCCTGATCCGGACTCGTGCGCCGTGGTCTTCGACGTGACGGGCCTTCCCGACCCGGCCAGTGTGCGAGAGGTCGGCCGCATCCGGTCTCCCGACATCGTAACCGGATGCCTCAGCGTCTTTCCGTACAAGCACTCCGACGGACGTACGCTGCTTCTTGCCGGGGTGCGGGGCGCGACTCCGGGCACCGAGCCCCACGGCAAGATCTACGACATGGACCGCTTCCTGGCGGGCGATGCCGACCAAGGATACGTGGGACCGGTGCCGCTACCCGACCTCGGGCTAGGGCCGACCAACTCCGCCTATCACGACCTCTATGCGGCGTACGACGTGGCCAGAGGGCGCGACGTGGTGTACGGCGGCGGGGCGGGTGGGTATCACATGTACGACATGACGGTCCCCGAGGCGCCCGGGTATCTGGGCTCGATTTCGGGGACGAGCGGGGTGCAGCGCGGGCATACGATCATCGCGACACCCGACGCTCGTTACGCCGTGACGCAGATGGAGTACCAGTTCGCTCCGATGATGGTCTTCGACCTCGCGCCGATCCACGACGGGATCACACAGCGAATCTCACGGCCCCTCGGCGCGTGGATCGCCGACTGGAGAGACCTCGCCCACAACATGGAAGTGCGTTGGCCTTATGTGTTCGTAGCGGCGTACGAAGACGGGCTCCAGATCTTCGACATCCGAGATCCGGCGAACCCGCTGACTCTCGGGTGGCATTACACGTGCCACTGCCCGCATCAGACGGGGTTCGGAGGAGGCGATCGCATCAGGGGTACCAGCGTGTTCAACGGTGCCATGGAGGTGGACGTCCGAAACGAGGATGGCCTGATCGTGGTCAGCGACCTCAACACGGGGTTCTGGGCCTTTCGGCTCAGCGGGTTCACGGGGTGGAACGGCCGCGACTATGGCCTTCCCAACATCTCGAGCGCCCAGGATTGGGACTTTGGGCCGCCGGTAGGTAGGTAGGAGGCCGTCGCGGGGGGACGCCACGCGCCTCGGGATCGGCCCGTTCGGGCGTCGTTCCGAGGGCTCCACCGATGTTTTCATTGCGTTCCTTCGGCCAGTGAACATATGTTTTCCTCCGCCTTTTAGTCATGGTAAAGGGAGTTTTCTGCAATGGCCGCACGCCCGATAGCCACCTCGACCATCTCGTTTGGATTGGTTTCCGTGCCGGTGAAGCTCTACGCCACCGGGGAGTCCAAGTCCCGAATCTCCTTCAACATGGTCCACAAAGACTGTGGCACCCGTGTGAAGCAGCAGTACATCTGCCCCAAGGACGACGTGATCGTCCCGCGCGAAGACATGGTGAAGGGGTACGAGTTCGCCAAGGGTCAGTATGTGCTCTTCACTCCCGAGGAGCTCAAGGCGGTCGAGCAGCCCAAGACCGATTCCATCCAGATCACCGAGTTCGTGCCGGCGGACCAGGTGGATCGCCTCTTCTTGGATCGCGCGTACTACCTCGGCCCCGACAAGGGTGGCAACCGTGCCTATCTGCTACTTTCGGAGGCCCTGAAGGAGACCGAGCGCGTGGCCATCGCCAAGTACGCCACCCGCGGCAAACAATACCTGGTGATGGTGCGACCGTTCGGAGAGGGACTTCTCATGGAGCAGCTTCGGTACGCCGATGAGGTCCGCGACTTCGCGGACGTGCCCGTGGACGAGGGCGAGGTGGATGACTCGGAGCTGAAGCTCGCGGTGCAACTCGTGGATCAGGCGTCCTCGGACGAGTTCGAGGCCAAGGAGTACAAGGACGAGGTCCGTGACCGCATGCTCGAGCTGATTCAGCAGAAGGTCGATGGCGAAGAGATCGTCTCCTCGATCACCGAAGAGCCCCAGACTCAGATCATCGACCTGATGGCAGCTCTCAAGGCCAGTCTCTCCGACGAGGGTCAAGAGAGGAAGCCGGCCAGGAAGGCGTCCAGTAAGAAGAAGACCACCGACAGGAAGAAGGCGTCGTCGGGCTGATCAGCCAGCCGCGTCGGCAGTCCGAGTGCTCTCGGAGGATGGAGCGAGAGCCCGACCCAGGGACGGGGAGATGAGGGGCCACACGACCCGGCAGGTGGCCGAGATTCTCGGCATGCCCATGGCTCGCGTGCGCTCGCTCGCCAGGTCCGGATTCTTCGATCCGACCAGGGGTCCGCGCAACGAGTACCGGTTTTCCTTCTCGGACATCATCCTCCTTCGGACCGCCCGGGACCTGAGGGATGCGGGTGTTTCGATGCGGCGCGTCGGGGCCGTCCTTCATACGCTTCGCGAGCAGCTTCCCGAAGGTGAGCCGCTGAGCGCTCTCCACATCAGTTCCGACGGAGACAGCGTGGTCGTGAGGGAAGAGAGCACTCTCTGGGATCCCATGTCCGGCCAGGTGCACCTCGACTTCTTTGTCAGCGACCTCGCTGACAAGGTCGAGCCCATCGCCCGGGCCGGAGCCACCAGCACGTCGATCGACCTGACCGCGGACGAGTGGTTCGACCTGGCGCTCGACCTGGAGCCCGTTGCGACCGACCGGGCCACCGACGCGTACAGGCGTGTCCTTACGCTCAACCCGGGGCATGTTCGGGCTCATCTGAACCTAGGGCGTCTCAAACACGAAGCGGGAGAGGTCGAGTCCGCCGAGGCACACTACCGGCAAGCCTTGGCCGCGGACCCCGACTCGCCGACCGCTGCGTTCAACCTGGGAGTGGCGCTGGAAGACCTTGGGCGGGTGGACGAGGCGATCCAGGCCTACGAGAGGGCCCTGCGCTCCGAACCGGATCTGGCGTCCGCCCACTACAATCTGTCGCGCCTCCACGAGGCCGAGGGACGGTCCAAGGAAGCGCTACGACACCTGGCAGATTACAAGCGGCTGGTGTAGACCAAAGGCGGGCAGCACAGGCGCCCCTGCCCCTACTTCGCTACCCTGTTCCGCCCGGCTTTCTTCGCGCGGTAGAGGGCCCTGTCCGCCGCCTTCACGACCGCCTCGCCCGTGGCCGCCTTGTCGCCGCGCTCGGCGACCACGATGCTCACGGTCACCGAGAGGCGCCTCGCGGGCTTCTTCTTGGCCCGCTTCGCCCACGGCTTCCACCGCGAAGGCTCCTTGGCGGTCGGTCTCCTCCGGGGCCGTCCGATCTGCCGGACCGCAAACCGGCTGCCCTCGATCCTCTCGCGCAACTCCTCGAGATGCGGCAGCGCCTCCTCGCGCCCCTTTCCGGGGAAGACCACCGTGAACTCTTCGCCGCCGTAACGAAAGGCCCGCCCGCCTCCGGCCACCTTCGCCAGTTGAGCACCCACCAGCCGCAACACCTGATCGCCGACGTCGTGACCGTGCCGATCGTTGAACTTCTTGAAGTGGTCCACGTCGACCATGGCCACCGCATAAGACCGGCCGGCCGAGTCGATCTCCTGCCACAGGGCACGTCTGGCGGGGAGTCCGGTGAGCTCGTCCCGGAACGCCATCGCGTAGGAGGTCTCGACCACCGCCAGGGCGAGGACGAGAGCCCCGGTCGTGAGGTGTACGGTGGACGCCACCGAGTCGGCCCCGTAGCCCAGTGCGAAGAGCACTGTGACGGTCGTCCAGAAGAGACCCTTCTCCACGGGATGATCCCTGTGAATCGCCATCCAGAGCGTGACCAGGAGTGCGAGGGCCCCCACCACCAGAGACCCCTCGGAGAGGCTCAGCCAGCCCGAAGTGATCCGGGAAAGGAAGGGCGCCCAGGTCCAGGCGAGCATTTCGGGTCGGACGTCCCAAAGGACTAGTCCCGCGGTGAACGCCAAGCCGACAGCGAGAGGCTGAAGAAGGCCCCTCCGGGAGAAGACCCCCCGGTCCTTAAGCACGGCGAGCGTCCCTATGCAGACCAGAAGAACGATGCCGCCGATCCCCCAGGGTGACCCGGAAGGAACCTCGAGAAGAGTGGGGTCGAGAGCCCCGCGCCCCAGCTGGTCCGGGTCGGGACCCGTGGGGTCGACGACGACGGGCCTAAGGAGCCGGTCCAAGAGAACGAGGCCGAGGAGTACGGCCCCGACCCGGCTCCGCCGGAAGCGCCAGGCGAGAAGAAGTCCGCCCGCGAAGATCACCAGCGGATATCGATCGACGGCCTGCCCGAGCCACGGGGCCTCCCCGGCCACCATGGTGAGCGTCACCCCGGCAAAGACCAGGACGGCGCCGGGCCAGACCCAACCGACGGCTATCCTCCCGACATCCGGTCGAGGAACGCCCGCTCCTCGATCGACAGGGCCCCTGCCCCCCCTCGGGCGACCCTTGTGAGCAGTTGCTCCACCTCACTCCGATTCAGCTCGTGGATGGAAGCGAGGTCGATGGAGGACCACCGCGCGCGAGCCTCCCGGTCCGAGCCGTGCATGGATGGAGTGTGCTGGACCCGACGCTGGAATTCGCGCTTGCCCTTACCCGTGTGCCAGTCGCGCCAACGCAGATATCCCGCCCCGACCGCCAGCCCACCCAGATGCGCGAAGTGAGCGGTGACGCCACCCGACCCGGCAATGCCGCTGTAGAGGCTGATCAGGACGACGAGCACGGCGAGCACCCACGCCTGGATAGGCAGAATGCCGTAGATGTAGATGTTCTCACGCGGCCAGTACATCGCGAAGCCGATCAGGATGCCGTATACCGCGGCCGAAGCCCCCACCACCGGGGCGCTGAACGAGAACAGGAAGGAGAACCCGGCCCCGCCTAACCCACTCAGGAAGTACAGCCACAAGAAGCCCCGAGAGCCCAGGCGGGACTCCAACCGGGGTCCGAAGAAGAAGAGCCCGATCATGTTGAAAAAGAGGTGCCCGATACCGGCATGGAGGAACATGTAGGTGACCAGACCCCAGGGCCGGAACGGCATCATAGGCAGGTAGAAGCGATCCAACCCGATGACGGCCGGCGGGAAGAGCGTCAGCATGGCGTACGGAAGCGTCCCCGGCTGCAGCACCAGAAAGACGAGAACGTTCGCGACGAGCAGCCGCTTGACCCACGGGGTCATCGACAGAGTGGTCTCTCCTGCATCACGGTTGATTTCACCTCCGACAACGATACCGCCGTGGGGTTGGCAGGGTCCACTAACGGCCACCCATCGGTCGAAGCACGACCCGCGCCCGACGGAGCGCAGCGGGCCAACGAGGCGTGACCGAACGTCCCTGCTCGATCTCCTCGAAACCGTCCGGACACTTCGACACGGTGACGATCGGATAGGACCACGTGTCCTCCGGCACAGGATCGAAGGAGAGGTCGACGTCGCACCCCAGCGACAGTTCGGGCGCGAACCACGAATCGCCTGGGAGGTCCCCCGCGTGCCAAGCCCACTCCACGACCAGCCGGTCGTCGGAGAGGGTGATCGACTTGTCGAAGACCGGAGCCCGCCCGCCGGCACCCGCGTGGCCCGCCCCCCCTCCGAAACGCCACACGAAGGCCGGGACCTCCGTCGTTTCGCCGACGGTGTCCTCCGACTCGCGCGCCCGACCCACGGTCGTCCGTTCCGGTTCCACGAGTGGCGCCTCGCCGGAGCTCCAGAGTGCATCGAACTCCCCGTCGCGATAGTCGCCGAACGTGACTGCCCCCCCCAACACGCGGTCGCGCACCAGCACACGTACGTTCGGATCCACGGGAGGGAGCCTCTCGAGCGTTGCGCCCTCTTCGATCTCGTGAATCGACGCCGTCGCGTCGGTGGGAGCGGAACTCGCGTCCTCTTGGCCTCGAGCGACCGCATCGACGTGATAACTCTCCAACCGGCGCGTGATGTAGTCGGTTACGTCGGCCTCGGGATCGAGAAACACCAGCTCGCTCAGCGTCCCGCCGGCCGCGCCGGTGACCCGTGCCGACACGAGCCCGGAGTGCACCCAGTGGGCCGGAGACCCGTCCCGCTCCGTCGTCGCCTCCCAATCGAGAGTCTCGCCGGCACGGAGCGTCCGTTCCGTCGTGGCCATCCACCCACGCACGCCTTCACGCAGGTGCTTCATGTACAAGCCGCCGAACACGCCGTGCCAATACGCGTCGTTGCACTGGGCCCTGCCGATCGCCCGGCGGAGCGCTTCCGAGTCGCCGGCCTCTCGGACCGCATCCGAAAGGGCCGACATCCACGTGTGCAACCGCCCGGCCTCCCGGTACCGGTCGAGGAAGTTGATCCACGGACCCTGGGCCCACTGGTCCATTTCCGGGTAGGAGCCCTGGGGCAGGGCAAAGGTCGGGCCAGATCCGAGTTCCTCGCGGGCCGCATCAGGCGTGACGAGCCGCACGATGCCGTCCCCGCGCAGCGCATCCATCTCGTCGCCGAACGCGGCCAACCATCCTTGGTCGTAGAGCCACTCCCGCGTGCGGGGCCACCCGCCGAACTTCTCCCCGTCATCGGCGAACAGGGCCAACGGGTCCCCGGCCATGTGTCGGCGTCTCAACTCGCTCGCGACGTCGCAGGCAGGCTTGAACGGGATCAGATAGCGAAGTCGCTCGTCGATGGCCAGGAGACCGACCGTGCGGCCTCCATGTTCCGCTCGCGACGGGCGCAGCAGCTCCGCGTCCGTCGCACCGGCCCGTCGCAGCAGATGGTCGTCGACGAGCGTATAACCGACGCCCGCGTCGGCGAGGTCCGCGGCCAACTCCGGCACCCACACGCGCTCGGTCAGCCAAAGCCCTCGAGGCGTCACGCCAAAACGGGCTTCCAGCTCCTCGCGCATCCAACCCAGCTGGGTGGCACGATCGGTCGGGCTCAGCGACGCAAGAATGGGCTCGTACCAACCCGCGGAAAGCAGTTCGACCTTTCCGTCGGCGGCGAGGACGCCGATGCGGTCGTGAAGGTCCGTGTCGTGCTCGCCGAGCCACTCCAGCAGCGGACCCGACACATGGAAACCGATGGGCCACAGCTCACGGTCCTCGAGGAAGTCGAGGAACGGGCGGTAGACGTCATCCGCGTGTTCTCGGAAGACGAAATCAAAGTTCCCGACCGGTTGGTGAACGTGAAGGACGAACGAGAAACGAAGCGGCTTCATCGCGGCGAAGCCCCGGCGTGGTCGCCGCTCGCCCCGCGCGCCTTGGAGATCTTGGCCAACAGGTCGGCGGCCGTACCGTCGTCCGGGTCGTTGCACCGGGCGAGCGCCAATCGGTCGACAAAGCCCGCCTCGATGCGCTCGGCTCCCTCACCGGCCAACTCCAACGCGTGCACGGCATACGTCAACACCTGCCGCGGCTCCACTCGGGCGACGTCATCGAAGAACCAGGCGCACGACGTGAAGAGTCGAAGAGCGTCGCGCTCCATCTCCAGGAGTTCGGCGGCCCTCCGCCTTGCCGCGCCGTCTCGGCCCGGGCGCATCCATCCGTCCAGGAAGGCCTCGGCCCGCGACGGGTCGGCCCCGTCGGCACTCACGCTCGCAACCGCCCCGTAGGCGTCCCGCGCCTCCCACACACCCTCGAGCAGGTCGGCTCCTTCACTCTGGTAGACCTCGTGTAGCTCACCGGCAAGCCACGTGAGCGCATCGCGCAGCGGGGCCCGCCACGCTTGGGAGCTCTCGGTCGAGTTGTCCGCGCGGCAGCCGCACGCCGATCTCCAACGCTCGACCCCGTGCGCGCAACTCCAGGAACTGGGCTCGACCAGCTCGACGTCGTCGAGCGGCGGGTGGGCCGCCAGAAACGACGCGAAGTTCTCAACGGTCACGTGGCTCCGCGTGGCAAGGTGATGGAGCGCGGCCGCGATTCCCATGTCCGCGAACTTGTGGTGGTGACCGTACGTCTCGCCGTCCGTGGCGATCGCCCGCAACTCGCGGACCACCTCGGCGGGGCGCTCGGCCGTGTCGGGGCGGTCGGCCGCGTAGGGGCGCTCGGCCGTGTCGGACAAGGGCGTGGCCAGGACGTCGGCCAGAGCGACGCCGTCGCGCACGAGATCTCCGAAGGCAACGGCGTGTGAGAGGTCCCCATCGTAGACGAAGACGGCGATCTCACCCTCCGGCGTAACGACCCGCCCAGGAAGGCCATGCTTCGGCGCCCGCACGACCTGATGGGGGGCAAGGACCACGAACCGGATCCCATCGGACGCGAGCGCGGCGAGGGTCGCGGCGTCGACCGCGGTCTCCGGAAGCCACATCCCCTCCGGCTCGCGCCCAAAGCGACGTTTGAAGTCGGCGATGCCCCATCGAATCTCGGTGTGACGGTCACGAGCGTCGGCCAGAGGGAGTATCGTGTGATGAAAAGGCATGGCGAGGGCGTTGCCGTGTCCGTCCAACCGCTCGCAGCTCGAGCGATCGGCCTCCAACACCGCCGCGTACGTCTCCGGCGCATGGCGCTCGAGCCACAGCAACAGCGTCGGACCGAAGTCGAAGCTCAGGTGCTCCAACGTGTTCAGCGTCCGCCGCACGTGCCCGTTTTCGTCGAGTACGTCCGTGGCCGTGATGGGTCCGTAGCACTCACGCTCGATGCGTTCATTCCAGTCGTGGAACGGGGCGGCCGAAGGCTGCGCGGGAACCTCTCCGCTCCACGGGTCCTCTCGAGGTGGCTGATAGAAGTGGCCGTGGATCACCACGGAGAGTCGCTTACGCGTCATGGTCGGACGTCGGCCGGGCGGAGAGAATGTGCTGCGGTCCTATCCAACGTGCGGGTGGTTCGCGAGAGCCTCTTCGTACAACGCGAGGTACGCGTCGGCCGAGCGCTGCCAGCCGAAGTCCTTCTCCATGGCCCGGATCATGTGACGTTCCCATGCAGACCGATCCTGATACAACGTGAGCGCCCGGCGAATCGCCATGTCCAGCGCGGGGGAATCGTAACCGTCGAAAACGAACCCCGTGACCTGGTCTTCGACGGTATCGGACAACCCACCGACCCGGCGGACCACCGGAAGCGCGCCGTACCGCTGTGCTCGCATCTGGGTGAGTCCACACGGCTCATAGAGCGACGGCATCAGTAGGCAGTCCGCCCCCGCGAGCAAACGGTGCTCCCGTTCCTCGGTGAACTCGAAGCGCACCGCGACACGCTCCGGCAGGTCATGGGCGAGCTCCGCGAGCGCCTCGGCGTACCGAGGCTCGCCTTCTCCGACGAACACGAACTGCGCGTCCGGGATCCCGTGCAGAAGGCCGTCGCCGAGAATGATGTCGAAGCCCTTCTGCTTCACCAGGCGTGCGGTCATCCCGAAGAGCGGCACGTCGTCGCGGACCGGAAGCCCGCATCGTTCCTGGAGGTCGGACTTACATATCCTCTTGCCGCTCAGGTCGGCGGCCGAAAAATGGGCCGGAATGTCAGGATCCGTCTCCGGGTTCCATATGTCGAGATCGATTCCATTCAGGATTCCGACCAATCGGTCGCCGAGCGCGATGAAGGCGTCATGGAGTCCAAAGCCACCTGCGGGAGTACGGAGTTCGTGCGCGTGCGTCGGGCTGACCGTGCCGACGTAGTCGGAATAGGCGAGACCGCCCTTGAGCCAGTTGATCGCGCCGTAGTGCTCCATTCGGCTCCAGTGGAACACCTCCTCCGGCAGCCCGAGTTGCGGGAGGATTTCCGGACCGAACACACCCGCGTATCCGGCGTTGTGAACCGAGAGGACGGTGGCGACCTCCTTGTACCGGGGGTCGTCCTTCAGCAGCGTCCCGAGATATACGGAAGCGAGCGCGCTGTGCCAGTCGTGCTGATGGAGAATCAGCGGCGAGTCGCAGAGGCGAGGGAGCGCCTCGACGGCCGCCCGGGCGAAGAAGCCGAACCGGATGTGGTTGTCCGGGTAGTCCTGTCCCTCTTCCCCGTACAGGCCTGCCCGGTCGAATAGCCCCGGTTGGTCGAGGAAGAAGATGCGGGCGCCGGAGTCGGAGTCCGCCTGCTCGAAGATGCGCGCGTGGGCCCGGCCGGGGCCGAGCTCGACCTCGAACGGATCCCCGACCTGAACCAGATCCGGGATTCGTTCACGCACGGTTCGGTAGAGCGGGAGGATCGAAGCCGTCGCGTGCCCGGACCGCGCCTGAAACGTCGCGATTCCGCGCACGGCCTCCGCGAGCCCTCCCGAACGTGCGAACGGCCAGTACTCGGCCACGAGATGAACGATATTCATGGTATGGTCAGCAACACCGCATTTTCCGCTCCTCTGAACTCCCGGGGGAGAGTATCTTCGCGGGTGCACCCCTCTCGATCAAATATCACTTCTTCTTGCCGCGCGCGGACCGAACCGATCTCGTGACCGACCACGCATCACCGCAGGTACAAGCACTGGTCGAAGGAACGCTCGCGACTCCGTTCGATCTTCTGGGGGCGCAGGCCCGGCCGGCGGCTTCTCCCGACGGCGAAGCGGTCGATGTGATCCGTGTGTGGAGCCCCGGTGCCGAACGTGTCGATGTCGTCCAGGGAGACACGGTCTTGCCGGCGAGGCGGGTTCACGAAGCCGGGTTGTTCGAGGTAGCCCCTCCTCCCGACGAGACCGTGGCGACCTATCGGATCGCGATCGACGGTGGTGAGCCGTGCGAAGACCCCTACCGATTCCCGCCCGTGTACTCGGACGCCGAGCTCGAACGGATCCGTAGTCCTTCGGGCCGTATACACGAGGTCTTAGGGGCGCATCCGCTGGTCCACCAAGGCGTGGCAGGTACGGCCTTCTCCGTTTGGGCACCGGGCGCCCGGGCGGTGTCGGTCGTGGGCGGCTTCAACGACTGGAAGGGAAACCGGCACCCCATGCGCCTGCGCGGTTCGACCGGCGTGTGGGAACTGTTCCTACCGGCGGTGCGACCCGGAGCCCTCTACAAGTACAGGATTCTGAGTCGCGTGGACGCGGAAGTACGACTCAAGTCGGATCCGTGCGGGCGCTCCATGCAGTTGCGCCCGAATTCGGCATCGGTGGTCGCGCCGCCCGCTCAGCACGCTTGGGAAGACGCGGCCTGGCTCGACGACAGGGAGCGACGGCAGTCGTTCGATCGGCCGATCTCCATCTACGAAGTGCACCTGGGCTCGTGGCGACGTCATCCCGGGTCGAAGCCACGGGAGGGCGAGCCCGGCTGGATGACGTACCGCGAGCTCGCCGAAGAACTGATCCCATACGTCGAGCGACTCGGCTTCACACACATCGAGCTCCTACCCGTCACCGAGCATCCGTACGACGGAAGTTGGGGATACCAGACGGTCGGTTACTTCTCACCCACGGCGCGTCACGGCAGTGCCGACGACCTGCGGCACTTCATCGACGCGGCCCATCGGGCGGGGCTCGGCGTCATTCTGGACTGGGTGCCGGCACACTTCCCCCGCGACTCACACGGCCTGGGGCTGTTCGACGGCACTCACCTCTACGAACACGCCGACCCTCGCCGGGGCGCCCATCCGGACTGGGGCACGTACATCTTCAACTACGGCCGGAAAGAGATCGTCGCGTTCCTGATTTCGAGCGCCTTGTACTGGATCGAGTCGTTTCACATCGATGGCCTCCGCCTCGACGCCGTCGCCTCGATGCTCTATCTCGATTACTCGCGGGACGAGGGCGCCTGGCTACCCAACCGGTTCGGCGGCAGAGAGAACCTCGAGGCCACCGCCTTCCTGCGACTGCTCAACGACACGCTCCACGGCGAGCACCCGGGTGTCATGGTCATGGCCGAGGAATCGACCGCTTGGCCCGGTGTGACCCATCCGGTGGCGAAGGGTGGCCTCGGTTTCGACGTGAAGTGGAACATGGGCTGGATGCACGACACGCTCGAGGTCATGCAAGCCGACCCTCTCCTGCGAAAGGGGATGTTCGACAAGCTCACATTCGGCATCATGTACGCGTTCTCGGAGCGCTTCCTGCTGGCGTTTTCCCACGACGAGGTGGTCCACCTCAAGCGGCCGATGGTTCGGAAGATGCCCGGCAGGGCCCTCGACCAGTTCGCGGGGCTTCGCCTGCTCTACGGGTACATGTGGACGCACCCCGGCAAGAAGCTCCTCTTCATGGGGGCCGAGCTCGCGACCTGGCACGAGTGGGACGTCGAAGGTGAGATCGACTGGGCGCTCGTCGACGAGCCGATGCACGCAGGTATGATGGCATGGGTGTCCGCACTCAACGCGCTATACGCGAACTCCCCGGAATTGCACGAGACCGACGGTGACGGTCGAGGGTTCGAGTGGATCGACTGTCACGACAAGGACCGCGTCACGCTCACCTACCTCAGGTGGTCCAAGGAGTGGAAAAGCCACCTGCTCGTCGTGGCGAACTTCACTCCGATGGCCTGGCCCGGGTACCGGATTCCGGTGCCCTTCGCGGGGTCCTATGAGGTCGTGGCGTGTTCGGACGACGTCGAGTACGGCGGAGCGGGAGCAGTGGAAGAGCGCTCGTTCCGGACCGTGCCGGGCGAGCTGTTCGGACGGGACCAGTCGATCGAATTGACGGTGCCCGGGTTTTCGGTCATCGCGTTCCGGCACGTGCCGGGCGGCACGCCCTCGTCAGCCCGCGACCACCTGGAAGCGGCTGGCGACCTTGCCGGCGAGATCGATGGTGGTCTCGAGGTCGGGATGACGGACGATGACGAGGCCGTCCCCGACGAGGGTCTTCCGCCAGTCTCGCCGCGGTGATCCGATCGGAGTGAGCTCGATCGACACCACTTGTGAACCGATTTCCGACAAGAGGGCCTCGAGCCCCTCGTACCGCTGGACCACCCCCTGGCCCCGCGCCCGCTTGAAGATCCAGGCAGCGTTGTAGCGGCGTTCGACCTGTTGGGTGAAACGCCCGTGTACCACCGCCTCGGCCCACCCCCGGTACGAGTCGATGTCCGACGCGTAGTTGATGAGGTCGACCAGATACGCGCCCGGCGGACGCGCACCGATCTCGCCGAACACGGCCTCACCGTCCTTGGTCCGGTACCACTCCATGTGGGTGTACCCCGTACCGAAGCCGAGCGCCTTGATGACGTCCTCACCCATCCGCTTGCCGGCGGCCAAAGCAGTCGCGTCGGGGTCCCGATACACGAGCGTGATCGGGCTGACCCATTCATTCGCACGCATGACCAGCGCGCGTGGGATGTACGTGCCGATGCTGTAGTGTTGGATCTGGCCGTCGACGCAGATGGTCTCGTACGTCATGTCGTCGCCCTCGACGAACTCCTCGACGCTGACCTCCTTCACGCCACGCAGGCGAGGGAGGATCTCGTCGAGGTCTTCCCGCGAATCGACCCTGTACGTACTGGCCGACCCGGCCCCGTCGATCGGCTTGACGATGATCGGATACCCGATGGTCTGGGCCGCCTCCACCACCTGGGACGCCGCGGTCGCGCTGTAGTGGTGTGGGGTGCGAATCCCGGCCTGGTCCAAGACGCGCTTCATGACCTCTTTGTCCCGGAACGGAATCGTCTGCTGCACGGTCATACCCGGCAGGCCGAGCATCTCACGGAGACGCGCCGCGAGCACCATGTACGGCTCCCACAGGCACTCGACCCGATGGATCTGAACCTTCTGGGCCAATCCGGCCACCTGGCCGAGAATCGCGTCCTCATCGAGCCACGAGCGCACCTGCACGTAGGCGCTCACGGCCGATGCGGCCGGCTCCTGAAGCTGCGACCGAGGCGTGTCGCCCAACCCGATCACATCGGCGCCGACCTCCACCAAACCACGCGTGAAATAGCGGAGCTCACGAGGAAAGCCGGGCGAGAGCATGAGGACGTTCATGGAGTCTCCATTTCGACACGAACGGTCGACACGATGCGCGCGAGGGCGTCCCGGACCACCGCCGTATCGGAGTGGCGGACGATTACGTACCCCTCGCCCTCATAGGATCCGGAGGCGGGCTGACCGACCTGGGGCACCTTCGACTCGACGATGATCGCCTTGTAGTCGGCCATGACCTGCTCCAGGCCGCGGACTCGAGCCACGCGGCCTCTTCCCTGCCCCCGCAGATAAGCGGCCCCCGCAGCGTACGGCCGGGGCCGGGGGGTGAACGTCCCGTGCACCACGACCCTGGCCCACTCCGCGAAGAGGTCGAAGTCGTGAGCCCAGGAGATCAGATTCACGAAGCGTGCCCCTGGCGGGCGGGCGCCCACCTCGGAGATGGCGACGCTCCCGTCAGGACGCCGGAACCACTCCATGTGGCTCATCCCCGTATCCATGCCCAGCGCGCTCAACGCGTCCTGAGCCACCGACCGAATCATGTCATAGCGCGGATCCTCGACTTCTCGAGGAAGCACCACACACCATTGGATCCACGGCTCGCGAACGACCTCGAGGGCGGCGGGCACGTAGTCGTTCGTCGAATACCACACCACTTTGCCGCCGATCGCTATCGAGTCGAACGAGTGTTCCTCACCAACCACGAACTCCTCGAGCATGAGCGGGCGGGCGGGCGATGCCGGCATCGCGCGGAGGCATCCGTCCAGGTCCACTTCGGAATCGAGGCGGTAGGTGCCCCTGGACCCTGATCCTTCCTTCGGTTTCACGATGAGCGGGTAGCCGACATCGCGGGCGAACGCCGAGGCCTCGGCGCGTGAAGTCGCCAGCGTGTGTCGGGCACAGGGTAATCCATGAGCTCGCAGGACACCCTTCATCCGGGCCTTGTCGCGGAAGTTCCGGCCCGCCTCTGCGCCCATTCCCGGGATGCCGAGATCGTCCCGGAGCTGCCCGAGCGGGACCTGGAGCTCTTCGAGCGTACCGATAAGCCGATGGATCGGGCCCGCCTTGGCCCGAACCGACTCGAGGGCCGGCCGGATCCCCTCAGCGTCGATCGCGTCTTTGACCTGGACGTGATCCGCCAGGAGAGCCTTCACGTCGGGAGGGAGCCTCTCCTTCGAGTCCTGGCTGACCAAAGTCGTGCGAACGCCCTCGAGCCGGGCCACCGCGGCGACGAACCGCAGGGTGGTCTCGGCGAAGAACGGGGCGACGAAAACGACGTTTCTCATGGGCCAAAGCTACATGCGGATTCACCCGGCGGAAGTCGTCACCGCGAGGTGGGTCGCCTCGAGAGCCGTCGGTCCTACACCCTCCCCCGCACTTGTTCGACGACCGGCACCATGTCGCTATCTTATACTCCCTGAATCTGCAGTTCGCCTCGAAGGCTTCGGCCCCGCACCACGGGGCCGACGGTCCGCAATGCACATCGTTTTTATCGAGCCCATGTTCCCGGGCAACCAGACGGAATTCGTTCGGGCCCTCCATCAGGCGGGCGCAATCGTGACGGCGGTCGGCGAGCGCCCGAAGGAGGCGCTCGATTCAGATCTTCGCAACTGGTTGTCCCACTACGAACAGGTCTCGTCGGTGGTCGACGTTCCCACACTCACGCGCCTGGTCCAGCAGATCCACGAGCGCAAGCAGGTACAGCGTCTCGAAGCCACGGTCGAGGCACACACCATGGCGGCCGCCGAGGTGCGTGAGGCCGTGGGGATTCCCGGCACGTCGGTCAGGACCACGTTCCTCTGCCGCGACAAGCCGTCCATGAAAGAGGCGCTCCGGGGGGGTGGCGTGCCCTGTGCGCAGTCCCTCGGCAGCGGCGACCCGGAGGAGATCCGCGCGTTCGCTCAGCGAGTGGGCTTCCCGCTCATCGTGAAGCCTCGCTCCGGAGCCGGAGCATCCGGCACGGTACGAGTCGATTCGGTCGAGGAACTCGACGGGGCGCTGACCGAAGCGCACGTCGGACGCGGGGCCAGCGTCGCGGTCGAGGAATTCATCGAGGGACACGAGGCGTTCTACGACACCATCACCATCGGAGGGAGCGTCGCGCACGAGTTCATCACTCACTACTTCCCGAACGTGCTCGAGGCGATGCGCACCCGTTGGATCTCTCCGCAGTTCATCACCACGAACCGGGTCGCTTCAGCGCCCGCGTATCAAGAGGTGATCGAAATGGGCCGGAAGGTGATCGACGTCCTCGACATCGATACGTCGGCCACCCACATGGAGTGGTTCTACGGCGACAAGGGCCTGAGGTTCTCGGAAATCGGGTGCCGGCCACCCGGCGTTCGCGCTTGGGACCTTTACGCCGCCGCCAACGAGATCGACATCTACTACGAATGGGCGCTGGCGGTACTCCACGGCCGCACGTCACGCCGGGCGTCACGCAAGTACTCTGCAGGCATCATCAATCTGCGACCGAGCCAGGACGGGACCATCCGAGGATACGAGGGGATCGAGGAAGTGCGGGCCCGATTCGGCGAGTGGATCATCGACTACCACTTCCCGTCGGAAGGCACACCCACTCAACCCGTGGAGGCGGGATACATGGCCAACGCGTGGCTACGTATGCGGCACGCCGACTTCGACCAGGTCCATTCGATCCTCGACATGGTCGGCCAGACGATCAAGGTCCACGCCTCGTGAGCCGAGTCGTCGTCCTCGGACCCCAACAGGAGCTGCAGACGGTCGGACGGACGGTCACCGACCTCGGACTGCTGGGGAGCATCGCGACCATCACCGCCGGCTGGCAGGAGTGGGAGTCGGACGACTCGGCCCTGAGCGATCAGCTCGGTGGTCGCGACGTCAACCTCCGATTGTATGCCCGTGCCGACGCGGTCTGGGAGGCCGATCCCGACCCGAGGGCCGGCCACCGGACGATGCAAGACCGCCTGCGACAGCTTCGGGGCCTCTACAACCTGCGCCTGGCACAAATGGCCGACGACTGGATGGAGCTGCTCACGGCCTCGGGTCCCGCCGATCTCCTCGATCCGGAGCGTGCCCAGGCGCTCGCCGCGGTTCAGGCGCTCGACGCGCACCACCTCGATCGCATCGCCGACGTCAGGGCCGACTTCGAGTCCACGTTCAGCCCGCTCGAGCGTCCGGCGGTTGCGCGTGAACGAGCGGAGATCCAGCGCCACCTCCGAGGCTGCGCCGGCGTGGTAATCGAGGGGGGTCACGTCGCACTTCTACGCAATCGGCTCGCGCTCTTCGGAATCGGTGACCTGCTTGCGGACAAGCCGGTCATCGCCTGTTCGGGCGGCGCGATGGTGCTGGGTGAACGAGTCGTCCTGTTTCACGATTCGCCCCCCTCCGGTCCCGGCCATACGGAGGTCGCTCTCCCGGGCCTCGGGCTCTACCGAGGGTTGGTGCCGCTTCCGCACGCTCGAACACGCCTAAGGCTCGACGATGCAACGCGCGTGGCTCGCATGGTGGCTCGCTTCGCACCGGATCCCTGTGTAGTGCTGGGTCCCGGCACGAGGCTCGACTGGGACGGTGCGGCTTGGTCGCCGTTCGACGTGGAACGTCTGAGCGAGGACGGGTCGGTACGGCGCTGGGAGGCCGCCGCGTGAGGCGTGTGGCCGAAGCCCAGGAGGCGCTTCACCGCCGCATAGACCGGAAGGGACTCGCGATCAGTGAGTTGATCGACGGCGGTCCAACGCCGGAACGTATCGAAGCGTTCCTGGCCGAACACACGTTCCCGATCGTCGAGGGCACCCGTTGTACGATCGTGTTCCGCGGTGAGGCCGGGGACGTGCGACTGCGGCACTGGATCTATGGGCTCCCCACGGCCGAGCCGTTCGAGCGTATTCCGGGAACCGACCTCTGGTACCACATTCTCGAACTTCCGGAACGATCGCGCGTCGAATACAAGCTCGAGGTCCAGACAGGGCGTGGCGTACGCTTGATTCAGGATCCCCTCAACCCGCAGTTGGCGCTGGATCCATTCGGCGCCAACTCGGTGCTCCACAGCACCGGTTACGAGGTGCCGGACTGGGCTCGGGAGGATCCGGACGTTCCGCAGGGGAGCCTCGAGGAACGGGTCTTCACGAGTGAAGCGCTCGAGAGTCAGCGCAGGATTACGGTGTACCGACCGGCCCGGTTCAAGGTGACTCGACGGTACCCTCTGTTGATCGTGCATGACGGGGGGGACTACCTCCGTTTCGCCGACCTGCGGACGGTGCTCGACAACCTGATCCACCGCATGGAGATCCCGGGGCTCATCGCGGTCATGACGCACCCGCCGGACAGGATGCTGCAGTACCGCGACCATGCCGAGCACGCGCGATATCTCGCCGAAGAGCTGGTGCCGGCGCTCGAGTCGGAGCTTCCCCTGATCGGCGAACCGGCGGGGCGTGGAATCATGGGGGCCAGCCTCGGGGCGGTCGCATCACTCAGCACCGCGATCCGATACCCGGGCTTTTTCGGACGACTCCTGCTGCAGTCCGGCTCCTTCGCCTTCAGCGATATCGGCTCACACCATCGTGGGCCGGTCTTCGACCCGATCGCCGACATGGTGAACGCCTACCGTGCCGAACCGGCGGCCGTGAGCGACAGGGTCTTCGTGAGTTGCGGCACCTACGAGTCGATGATCTACGAGAACCGCTCGCTCGTCCCGCTTCTGCAGAAGACCGGGATGACGGTACGCTACGTCGAAGCGAGGGACGGCCATAACTGGGAAGCCTGGAGGGATCACCTTCGCGATGGGCTCTCTTTTATGTTCCCGGGACCGATGTGGTGGGTCTATTCCTGATGTCGACGGGTTGGCCCACTTTCACTCGCTCGGAGCGCGCGCATGGCTGACGTGACACGAAAGATCGGACTCTCCTTGGGGGCCGATGTCTGCTGGCCGATCGCGTTCACCGAAATCATGAACCGGCTCGACCTGAGCGTGCCGCACGGAGGCGACAACGTCCGTATCGAAGTCGAGCGCATGACCATCGAGCCGTTCGACCTCGAGGAGCACGCGTCCTACGACGTCGTCATCGATCGTCTGACGCACTGGTACAACGTGCGCCGAGAGTGGATCAAGAAGGCGGTCCTCTTGGACGACGTGTACGTCTTCAACAACCCCTGGTCCGTGCAGTCGATGGAGAAGTTGACCTCGTACGCGGCGATGATCCGGTTGGGATTCCCGATCCCCAAGACCTGGCTGTTGCCCCCGAAGTCCTACGACATGGACGAGAAGGACCTCGACTTCACGCTACGCGAATACGCGCGCTACTTCGATCTGGAAAAGATCGGCGCGAGCGTAGGGTATCCGCTCTTCATGAAGCCCTACGACGGCGGAGGATGGCGCGCGGTCTCGAAGGTCGACGACGCCGATCAGCTCAAGGCGGCGTACGAGGAGAGCGGAAGCGCGGTCATGCACCTCCAAGCGGCAGTCACGCCGTTCGACCGTTTCGTGCGCTGTGTGGGACTGGGACCGCAGACACGCGTGATCCTCTACGACATCGAGGCACCGCTCCACAACCGCTACACACTCGAGCGCGACTTCGCCACCGAGGATGAGTTGTCGCTCATCCGGGACATGACGCTGGTCATCAACGCCTTCTTCGCTTGGGACTTCAACTCCTGCGAGCTCATCCACAAGGACGGCGTGTGGCACCCGATAGACTTCGCGAACCCGTGCCCCGACTCACAGGTCACGTCGCTGCATTATCACTTCCCCTGGTTGATCCTGGCCAACCTACGCTGGTCGATCTTCGCAGCGGTGACGAAGCGTCAGATGCGCCCCATGGGCTGGCGTCGTTACTTCTCCTCGGTCGAGGAAGGGATGACCCTTCGCGAGCGCCTGGACGCGCTCATGCCGATCGTCCACCGCCGCTTCGAAACCGAACGATTCGAAGAATTCTGCGAGGATCACCTGGCGCACCTGCCTGAGGTGGCGAGGAGCTTCTTCACCTCTGCCGATGCGAAGGACGCGGTGCGCCAAAAGGTGAGGCGACTGTTCCCGGAAAACGAGGTCGAAGAGTTCACCGACCTCTTCTTCCAGCGGATCCAAAGCTGGGTCGAGATCGAGGGAGACAGCGCATGAAGGTGAAGGACTCCTGGCACTCCGAGCGGCTCGGCTGCGAGGTCAACGTCGCGCGCTGGGGCGTGGTCGGCGTGCCGTTCTTGATCTTCCCAACCGCCGGGGGCGACGCGGAGGAGATCGAGCGTTTTCTCGTCATCGATACACTCGCCCCCTTTCTCCAGGCGGGCCGCGTCAAGATCTACTCGTGCGACTCGATCGCCGGCCGCGCGATGCTGACCGGCGAGGGAACCCCGGCCGACCGCATGCGCCTGATGAATCGATTCCTCGACTTCATCGGCGAGGAGTTGGTTCCGGCAATCCGTACCGACTGTCGGTCGGAGGACATCGGCATCGTGGTGGGTGGCTCCTCGATCGGCGCCTTCAACGCGTTGGCGTCGATCTGCCGGTTCCCGGAGGCTTTCACGCACGCGTTGTGCATGTCGGGCACGTACGACCTCGAGCGTTTCCTCAAAGCACCGATCACTCACGACTTCTGGGTTTCGTCGCCCGTGCACTACCTGGCGGACTTGGACGGGCCCCGGCTGGAGGCGCTTCGCCGCAGGATGATCCTACTGCCCTCCGGCGAGGGTAAGGCGGAAGACATCGAGGAGTCGTGGCGAGTCGCGCAGTTACTCGGCTCGAAAGGCATTCCCAATCGAGTCGATTCGTGGGGCAAGGAATGGGATCACGATTGGCCCACCTGGCGCAACATGCTCCACCGGTACGTGAACGAACTCACGCCTGGGCCACGTGAGGCCGGCGAAGCGGACCCGGAGACGAGCGACGCGGATCTGGAGACGAGCGACGCCGACCTGGAGGCTTGAGGCCGGCCCTCGCCATCAGGCGGTCGGGGGTTCGTCTCCCAGGGTGTCCCCACGGAGTGCCGGTGCGTAGTAGCGGTTCACGTAGTCGTGGAGCATGCGCTCAGTCGTGAACTGCCGGCCCGCGACCCACAGTGCGTTCTTCATGCGCTCCGCCCATCCGAGCGGCACGCCCCCGGCATCCCGCTCGTAGTACAGCGGAACGACTTCTTCCTCCAGAAGACGGAACAGGTGGTCCCAGTCCACCTCGTCCGGGTCACCCAAGTCGGGCGCGGCGGGGATCATCCATCCGTTCATTCCGTTGTGACCTTCGGCCCACCAGCCATCCATCGTCCCGAGTTGAGGCACCAGGTTCATGGCTGCCTTCATGCCGCTGGTGCCCGACGCCTCCATCGGTATACGCGGCACGTTCAGCCAGACGTCCACCCCCTGCAAGAGCGCGTGGGCAAGATGCATCTCGTAGTCCTCCACGAACGCGACCCGACCCTCCGTGCGGCCGTCGCAGGCGAGCTGGTGGATGCGCTGCAAGATGCGCTTGCCGTCGTCGTCGGCCGGGTGCGCCTTGCCGGAGAACACGATCTGCACCGGCCGACCCGTGTCGGTCAGGAGTGCGTACAGGCGCTCCTCCTCTCGCAAGAGAAGGTCGGCACGCTTGTACGTGGCAAAGCGGCGGGCGAAGCCCAGGGTAAGTGTCTCAGGATCGAGGAGAGGGCCCGCAGCCGCCAGGTTCTTCGCGACCTCCCGGTGCGAACGCCACCGCCGGCGAGCGTGCTCCCTGAGAAAGCCGGAGGTCTCGCGCTTCAGGCTCAGATGGACGGTCCACACACGCGCGTCATCGATCTCGAGCACCCGGTCCCAGAGACCGGGCTCTTCGATCCGTTCTGCCCAACGGGCCCCCAACTCGTCATCGAGCATGCGTTGAACGCTATCGGCCATCCAAGTCCAGCGGTGCACGCCGTTGGTGACATGACCGATGGGCACCTCGTCCTCAGGTCGATCCGGCCAAAGGCCGCTCCAGATACGGCGTGACTCGCGACCGTGACGCTCCGACACCCCGTTGACGCTGTGCGAGAAGCGGATCGCGGCGGCGGTCATGTGGAAGACGTCCTCGCCCTCCACCAGAGAGTGGCCAAGCTTCATGAACTCGCTCCGATCGATGCCGAGATCCTCCCACACGGTCCCGAGACACGCTTCGATCTGGGCGCTCGTGAAGTCGTCGTGCCCGGCCGGCACCGGCGTGTGGGTCGTGAACACCGATCGGGTACGTACCTGGTCGATCGCCTCCTGAAGCCCAAGCCCCGTTTCCAGGATTTCGCGCGTCCGCTCCACCATCATGAACGCCGCGTGACCCTCGTTGGCGTGCCAGCATCCGGGATGCAGGTCCAGCGCCCTCAAGACCCTGACTCCGCCCGTGCCGAGCACCCATTCCTGCTTGAGGCGCAACTCTTCGCCCCAATCGTAGAGGTGGGCGGTCAGCTCTCTGTCCTCCTGGGCGTTCGCCGGGAGATCCGTGTCCAGCAGAATCACGCGGCTACGCCCGACCTTCATTTCCCACGCGCCCAACTCGACCGTCCTACCCTCCAGGCGAACGGCGGCGAGACCCGGGCCGTCGGTGGAGTGCAAAGGGGTCAGGGGGAGCACCGAAGGATCGAAGCTCGTGTCCTCGTCCACCTGCCACCCGTCTTCGTCGAAGCTCTGGTCGAAGTACCCACGGGAGTACAGGAGCCCGACCGCGACCAGCGGCAGCCCCACGTCCGACGCCGACTTGACGTGGTCACCGGCGAGGATCCCGAGTCCGCCCGAGTAGATGGGAACCGAACGGTGCAGGGCGAACTCCGCGCAGAAGTACACGACGAGGGCATTCTCCAGATCCCCGTGATTCGCCTGGAACCAGGTGCCGTTCGGCGACGTCAATACCGACATCTGGGTCTGGACCGACGCGAGCAGAGCCAGGATGCCGGGATCGACGGCGCATTCCTCGAGCCGCTCCGTCGCGATCTCCTGTAGAAGGCGAACCGGTTCATCGCGCACGGCGGACCACAGCACCGGATCCAGGCGGCGAAACAACTCCCGAGCGTCACGGGACCAGGACCAGGAGAAGTCCATAACGATGTCGACCAATCCGGCGAGCGGTTCGGGAACTCCACTGATACTCTGGCGGGCAGCTTTCATTGAGGCCAATCGGGAAACGTCGGGGGCTGGGTATCGGAATCGGGACTACGGCGGCGAAATCTGGCAGCTTTCCTCGTCCAGTTGAAGATGTGCCCCGCCGCTCCTCAATCGAACGAGGGCGCGGAGCGCTCGAACAGAGACAACGGCGTTCCGGGCGATTCCGCCGCGCCCGTTTCACTATCGAGAATCGCGACCGTCCTCCGGTAGAGCTCGTCCGCCTCTTCGCGGGAATTTCCGATGGACGTCACGCCGAGCTTTCCGTATTGGGAAAGCGCTCCGATCATGAAGAACATCACCCCGGTCATCGTCGAGTGCTTGAAGTGAATCCCATGTTGCACCATCAAGTCGAACAGGTCTTCGGGAAGCAGCCCCCGGTACGCGGGTGACTTCAGGTTGTCGGTGGCGAAGTAGTATTTGCCGCGGCCGTCCGGGGCGGTGTAGACCCCATCCTTCAAATCGAAGCTTCCGTCGGTGAGGAACTCGAGCGCCATGAAGGGCGGTGTAGTGCCACCCATGCGGAGGTTGATCTCGATGGCGTAATTACTCCACTCGCCGCCCGGTTCACGAGTGGTGAGAAAGTCGATACCGAAGCGACCGACGACGCCCTTCTCGCGTAGTACCCTGGCGATCTTCTGGGCGTCCTGGACAATCAACTCGTGGTAACCTCGCGACGCCGGAAAGTGGCATCCGAGGTAGACCTGACCGGTGCTGCCACCCAGGACCTGATCATGCGTGGACACGACCTCGATCTCGCCGCCGGGATAGATCCGCATCTGCACGCTCGGCGAGTGGACTTCAGCCGCCTCGAGCCACTCTTCGACGACGCCCCCCATCTCTCCGAGCTTGCCGAAGAAGCCCTCTGGAGTTTCACGCCCTCCGGGCCATTCGAGGGTCTGCAAAGCGTCTCGGATCGCTGCGTCGCATGCCGCTCCCTCACCCGGGAGATCCTCGGGGAAGCGGAATACCCCGTTGCCCTCGCCGGCAAAGCTGTCGTTCAACTTGACCACCGCGCGCCGGATGCCCGGTTCGCTCGTCCTGAGTCGCGCGAGCGCGGCGACGACGTCGTCGACCGACCGCAGGTCACCCTCGCCCCGAGCTCGTGGCACACCGGCCTCGGCGAAGACACGACGGCCTCCGGACTTGGAGCCCGTGGACAGGAGCTCCGGGTCGGCGGAATTGAGGGGTACGCCCAATTCCACCGCCAGGCGACGCTCGAGCGCCGTGGAGTTGTATACCGTCAGATACGCCCGCTCCGGGGGGCCCATCCACTTCCTGATCCGTTCGATCACGCGGGGCCGCTCGAGAATCTTGGCCGTGAGCGCCCTCGGAGAGTCGTCATACAGGCAGAGGATCAGCAGCCTGCTCTTGGCCCTGCTGAACGAGACGCCGGGCAGATGCTGCAGGTAATACTCGAGGGTTTCCGAGTGGATGGGTTGGCTCGTCACGTACACCATACGCGCCGCCGGATGCGCGAGTCGAATGAGGGTGAACAAGAGCCGTTCCTCGTAGAACACGGCCCCGTCGACCTTGGCCAACTCGGTTTGATCCACACTCAACGAGGGGACCACGATCGAGGTGTGTTGCCACTCCTTGTCCTGAAGGTGAGCCGCCGAGATCTGCGCGAGGACTGGCTTCAACTCTTCGAAACGCGCCAGCTCCTCAGGCGAGCCGAGTGGCCCGTAGCCGGTCTTGGACTGCACGATCTGGTCTCCAGCGTACGGAGGGATAGGGTCAGGGATCAGCTCCCCAGCGGTGAAACGGAGAATAACTAACTACGCGTCGCGGGCCGGCCGCGCCATGGAACGCACCACCTCCGCCAAAACCCCCATGGCGGCCCGGAGCTGGTCGTCCGTGACGTAGGGGGCGGGCCCGAAGCGAAGTACCTCGCCACGGTAGTCCGTCCGAACGTCGCGCGCGGCCAGAGCCTCGCTGAACTCCGCCGCCCTGCGGGTGCGCAAGGCGAGAAACCCCGCGACCCCCTCCAACGGAACGGAACGATCTCGGTCGATCACATCAGGATGGAGATCCAGACCGTCGAACGCCTTCATGAGGAGTGCCACCTGGTGCTGGCTCCTCTCGCGGAGACGCTCCTGGGTAAGCCCCTGTGACGCGAAGAAGTCGAGCACGGCCGCAGCCCGATAGTGGCTGGTGGGATCGTAGGTGGATCCCGCGAAACGAGCCGACCCCTCGCCGTAGACGGTGCGATCCCGCCGCTTCTCTTCGGTCAGAGTGCCCTTCAAGACGACCGTGGCACTCGCCGAGGAGCTGATGCGGCTAGGAAAGGACTTCGACTTCGCCTTCGCTCCCGCGGCCACCCACGGGTGGTCGGGGCCGCCTCACTACGCCCGATACCTGCTCGGAAAGCTGGTGACTCACTTCGATCGGTATCTGGGTGTGGGGCCAAGGGACCCCTAGGTCGGAGACGGAGCTTCTTCGCGCTAGAGCCGCTCGACGCCCAAGGGAGCTGCCGGCAGAGTGGTTCGACCTTCCAACACCTGCTCCGAGATGATCTGACCCGTCACCGGCCCCAGCGTGAGGCCCAGCATGGCATGGCCCGTGGCGACGAAGAGGCCGTCCTGCCCCGGGACCGGGCCCACGTACGGCATTCCGTCGGGGGTACACGGCCTCAGGCCGCACCACTCCGAGCGAACCGGACCGTCCCCTACCCCGGCTACGTACTTCTGCGCGGCGTGGGTGAGTTGCTCCAGCCGACTTCGCCGGAGCTCGTGGTTCAACCCCGAAAACTCGAGGGTGCCCGCAAGACGGGTGAAATTGTCCAGAGGCATGCAGAAGACGGAAGTCTCGGCGAGAACGCAGTGGATGTTCATCGTGGGAGCGCCCGCTCCCGACTCGAGGTCCCGGTGGTAGCCCTTCCCCGCCTGCACCGGAAGACGCAGCCCGAACTTCGCAGTGAGCTCCTGACTGTAGGCTCCGGTGGCGAGCACGACCGTCTCCGCCTCCAGCACCTCGCCGTCGGCAAGGCGAACCCCCTTCACGCCGCTTCCGTTGCCGAGGACTTCGACCACCCCTCGGCCGGTAGTGACGGTGGCACCGTAGCCAACCGCCCGGGCTGCCATCTCGGTGACGAACCGATAGGGATCGCACGTGGCCGCGTCCGGAAAGTGGATCCCCCCGACCACACCGTCCAAGAGGGCGGGCTCGATCTCCTTCAGCTCCCCGCCCGAGAGCACGCGCGGACCATAACCGTGATCCCTCATCATGGCCGCGTCCCGCTTGCCCCCCTCCAGGCCCTTCTCCGTACGGCAAATCTCGTAATAGCCCCGTCGCTCGTACGTGCAGTCCAGGCCCTCGTCGCTCACCAGCGAATCGAAGAGGGCGAGCGTCGCGTGGCCCAGAGGGGCGAGCGCTCCCATGCTGACACCCAGGTGCTCGTCGGTGGAGTAGCGGCGGAAGGTCCACAGCCACCGGGCCAACGCCGGGTCCCAGCGGACGGGAATGTAGAGCGGGCTCTTCGGGTCGAGCAGGAGCTTGAGGGACTGATGGATGCGGCTGGGCTTGTTCAGCGGTGGGTGTCCCGCGGCCACCGTGCCCGCGTTCCCGTACGATGCACCCTTACCGATCTCGTCCCTGTCCACCAAAGTGACCGCGGCCCCTGCCTTCGCCAGGAAGTAGGCGCAACAGACCCCGATCACTCCACCGCCGGCGATGACTACTCGGTGTTCAGACACGACCGCTCCGCGAGGTTACGAATATGACGGAGCCTCAGCGTCTCCAAGGTACCGAATGCCCCCTCTCGGCGGACAGACGGGGCTGAATCCGCTTCCTACCGAACCACGAACCTCACCGTGTCCACCACCCACGGGCTCAGCGGGACGTGCGCCCCGTCACCCACCACGGCGATGACCCTGTGCTCGCCCGGGGTGAGACCGGTCAACGCCATCTCCGTCTGCGCCTGGCCCATGTGGATGTGTACGCCAGGGGTGGTGGGGATGGGCGCTCCGGCCCCGGGCAGCTCGGCATCGACCACGAGGTGGTGGTGGCCAGTGCCGGCGTCCATCGTCCCCGCGGGGGCGATGAGCAGATCCGTAACCTCTAGCACGACCGTCACCGAGGTGCCTTGGATCACGGCGCCCTCCTGTGGCTGCGTGATCAACACTGCGGGGCCGGCCGGCGCCGGGAGGGCCTCGGCGGTCTCGGTCTCGGCGGCGTCGGGTTCGCCTCCGCCGCACGCCACGAGCACGAAGGCGAAGGCTGTAGCGGTCGAAAGTGCGGCGGCTCGGGGCGTCATGGCGCGGCTCCTGGCGAGTGGAGAGATCTTGGCTGTAAGCTGACCGGATGGCGGGACAACCTATTCGGTCTATTCTGAACGCGCCATCATGAGAACCTCAGTCCCTCACGGAAGGTCGACAAATGCGCTACTCCAGCACGGTCATCGGTCTCGCCTTGTGTCTCAGCGCCTGTGCGAGCGGCGGCACGGGCGGCACGCGGCTCTCCCGCGACGTGTTGACCCAGGCGCAGCTCGCCGAGACCGGGCACCTCAACGCCTACGACGCCATTCGAAGCCTCCAGCCACGGTGGCTCAGGCCGGGGATGTCGATCTGCCATGGTGAGATAGGCGCTCAGGGCCTCGGCGGGTGTTCGGACATCCGCCTGAGAAAGCCGTATACCAACCATCCCGCGCCCCCGAGAACGGCGATCAACAACAGCCATCCGAGCACGTTCACGAGCAGCGTCGTGTCGAACGCCGGCCACCGGAACCGATACTGGATCAGGGCGCTCCCCCGCGCGGTCATCCAGTGCCAGCCCGTGTGAGCCACCAACGCCGACAGGATGATCGTCCCCATCCGCTCGGCGATTCCATAGCGGAACAAGATCTCGAGCAGCGGGATCATCATCACGAGCACCAGGAGCTGCCCGAGCTCCACTCCCACGTTGAAGGAAAGGAGCGACATCAACATGTGAGATCCGGCGAATTGGAGCGTTTCACGAAGCGCGAACGAGAAGCCGAACCCATGGATGAGACCGAAACCCAGCGTTATCGCCCACCGACGGTGCAAGCCGATCTGCCCCACGATGTTCTCGAGCGCCATGTACAGGATCGACGCGGCAATGAGGGTCTCGACCAGCGGCGGGAACCACAGGGTGTCCGGCGCCAGGCCGAAGGCGGAGGCAATCAGCGTGATCGAATGGGCCACGGTGAACGCGGTGACGATGACGACCAACGGCGTCATGCGCCTGAACGGGATCACGAGGCACAGCAGGAACAGCAGGTGGTCTATCCCGTCCAGTATGTGAAAGAAGCCGAGCTCCACGAAGCGCAGGGCAGCCTGATGCCACCGCGGGTCGAGTCTGACCACGCCCATCTCACCGTTGTACTGAAAGGCCCGGACCACTCCGCTGGGCGGCAGGAATCGCAGCACGGTGACCACCCGCAGAGCGAGGCGCTCCAGTCCCGGGCGGATCGAGAAGTCGGACTGATCCGAATCGATGGGATACTCGAACAGGATGTCGAGCAGGGCTTGTTGCCAGTAGAGCTGTGTCTCGTCGGGCAGCCGCGGGCCGGTGACGTGCGCCAACGCATCTTCATAGGTAGCGAAGGACTTGTCCGACGGGATCGACGCCATCACGGCCACCAATTCCTGACCCTCCAGACGGGTGCCGTTCTCGAAGACCTCCACTTCGTCACCGATCCACCGCATGGCCGCATCACGGAGCGACCCCTCGGCCCGCGCTACATCCAGGTACCCGGGCCCGAGAAGAGGGAACTCCATGTCTTGCATGGCGGTGAGTGGCACCCGCACCAGCAGCCTCAACCGCCGCCCCTCCGGCTTGACGATCGCCTGGACGGTCACGTCGCCCGGAATCTCGTGAAGCAGGGTCGGCGCGACCGCCGAGGAGCCCGTGGCTCGCGCAAGAATCAGGGTAGCCGCCAACGCGACACCCGCGCACCCCTCCATGACTCTTCGGTTGATCCTGAGCACGACCCGTCCTTCATGTGACCGGGGAATCAGTCGCCCGATTGGATTCGCTCGGGGTGACGAGTATTCGGGTGACAAATATAGGGAATCTGGTTGAGACGGCGACCGACTCGTATACTGACCGTCCCGCTTTGCTCGCACCTAGTACCAAGCGTAGAGGAAGGCCATGAAACCGACGCGTAGTCTCCTGATTCTGGGGAGCCTGCTCTCACTAACTCTCGCCTCGGGAGCCTGTGAGGGAGCACCGGATGCGGCGGCGGCCGGCGCCGCCGGAGAAGCGCCCATGTTCGAGGTTGACCCGTTCTGGCCCAAACCTCTGCCGAACCACTGGCTGCAGGGTGCAACGATCGGCGTAGCTGTCGACTCGCGGGACCACGTTTGGATCGTGCACCGCAACACACCGGACCAGTTCGCCGCGCGCACCGAAATCGGTCTTGCCCAGGACCCCCCGCTGAGTGAGTGCTGTCAGCCCGCTCCGCCGGTCCTCGAGTTCGATCCGGACGGCAACCTGGTCGGCTCGTGGGGCGGCCCCTCCGACTCCGGTGACTTCGAGTGGCCTCTGTCGAACCACGGCATCGAAGTGGACAACATGGACAACGTGTGGATCGGTGGGAACGGCCCCTCCGACTCCCACGTTCTGAAGTTCGCGAGGGACGGGACGTTCCTGATGCAAATCGGTCGGGCCGGCGCCCGCGTAACCGGCAGGACGCCCGATGGCAGGGAGACCTACCACGGGAACAGTCTGGACACGGAGAGCTTCGGACGGGTCGCCAAGGTCTCCTTCGACGCGTCCGCCAACGAGATCTACCTGGCCGACGGTTATCTGAACAAGCGCATCGTGGTGATCGACGCGAATACGGGTGAGTTCATTCGGTTCTGGGGCGCGTACGGCAACACGCCCGACGACGCGGCGGCCGCCGCGATGGGTCGGTATGTGCCCGGCGACCCGCCGGCCCTTCAGTTCCGGGGACCGGTGCACTGCGCCGAGCCGTCCAACGACGGACTCCTCTACGTGTGCGACCGGGCGGCGGACCGCATTCAAGTCTTCCAGCTCGACGGCACCTACGTGAACGAGGTGTTTATCGCTCCCCAGACTCTCTCCCAGGGCTCCACCTGGGACATCGCGTTCTCGCCGGATGACGGACAACGGTTCATCTACCTGGCGGATGGCCAGAACATGAAGGTCTACGTGATCGAGCGTGAGTCGATGGAGGTCCTCTACAGCTTCGGTGACGGTGGGCGCCAGCCCGGCCTGTTCTTCGCCGTGCACAGCATCGCTACCGACTCACAAGGCAACATCTACACGACCGAGACCTACGAGGGTAAGCGGGTACAGAAGTTCCTATACCGTGGTATGGGTCCGGTCACGGCCGAGAACGTCGGCGCTCCCTGGCCGGGTAGGTAGCAACTCCCGACCCCCTCCAATCAAAACGAGGGATCGACATGAAGCTCCATCAACTCATGAGCCTCGCCGCCCTTACCGCGCTGACGGCATGCGGGGGTACACCCGGACCCGGCGACTCCGGGTACGCCTACAACGTCGACGGCAGGTACACCGGGTCGGTGTCGGTGGATGGCCAGGCGTTCAGCGGCGACCTCGACATGACGACCGCCGGCGGCGGCGTGGTCTCGGGGACCTTCAGAGTGACGCAACCGGTTCAGTTGAGCGGCGACATCGAGGGCACGTTGATGAACGACCAGTTGACCGTTCGGATGGCATATGGCAACAACCCGTTCACCGGATGCAGGGGCGGCACGATGACGGGCACGCTCACCGTGGCAGAGGGCGGAGCGAGCATGGCCGGCCCGGTCATGCTCGACGACTGCGGGCAGGTTCTCGGGGCGAGCGTGAGCTATCGCAGGTAGGTGCCCAGGGCTCGACCGCGCGTCAGGAAGCTAGGATCGACGCCCCGCGGCCGGCCGCTCGCCCGGTAGCCCAGGCCCAGAGGAAGTTGTAGCCCCCGATGGGCCCGAAGGCGTCGAGGGCCTCTCCGCATATATGGAGCCCCGGGCACCTCCGGCTCTCCATGGTCTTCGGGTCTACTTCCGCCAGGCTCACGCCACCCCCGGTCACCTCGGCCTTCTTGTACCCTTCGTGACCCGTCCAGGGGATCTCACCCCGGACCAACGACTCGACGAGGTTCTTGCGCTCCTCCCGTCGGAGCTGTGACAGCGGGTGGCTCGACTCGATGCCCGCGCGGTCCATCAGCATCACGGCGAGCCGCTCGGGGAGTCGGCGCCTCAGCACTCGACCCACGGTGTGGGTCCCCGCGGGCCGTAGCGCCTCCTCCCACTCGTCGTCGTCCAGAGAGGCCCACTGCACCGACACGCGCGCCCGTGGTCCACCCTCGTCGCCCGACCGTACGACGACGTGCGAGACGTCGAGCACCGCCGGACCGCTGTACCCGTGGTGGGTGAACAGGAAGCCCCCCTGCGCCACGGCGCTGTGGGCCGTCGACCGGGCCGTGAGCGTGACCGGGAGTGATACGCCGGCCAACGCACCGAACGGGGCGGGATCCGCCCGAAGCGGGGTGAGTGCGGCGTAGGTCGGGTGGATGGTGTGTCCCAGCCTTCGAAGGATGTCCAAGCCGGCTCCGTCGCTACCCGACTTCGGCACCGAACGACCGCCCGTAGCGACGATCACCGCGTCGGCATGGAGCGGCGGTCCCGCCTCGACGTCGACCCGCCAACGACCGGCACACGGCGCGAGGTCCGTAACGCGCGATTCGGTTCGGATCGTCACTCCTCGAGCCCTTGCCAGGTCGAGCAAGCCGTCCCGCACGTCGCGGGCACGGTTCGATACCGGGAACAGCTTGGCCGACTCGGGCTCCTCGATCAGGGGAATGCGTAGCTCCCGCTCGAAGAACGAGATCTGCTCGGCGAGAGGCCAGGAGCGGACGATCCTCGGGAGCGTGTTCGGCGAGGAATCGGTGACGAAGCGGCCCTCGTCGAGCCGGGCGGGCAGGACGTTGCAGCGACCCCCTCCGCTGATGAGAATCTTCCGCCCGCCGTCACGCGTGCGCTCGAACAACACCACGCGGGTCCCGGCCGAAGCCGCGAAGATGGCCGCCATGGTGCCAGCCGCCCCCGCGCCGATCACCGCGATGTCCCTCAGGTCGCTCCCTCTGCTCAAGCACCGTACTGGGGCGGGTGGCCTCGAACCACCAACCTCCTGGTTAACAGCCAGGCGCTCTGCCAGTTGAGCTACACCCCAGTCCGGTGGTCCCTTTGTCCGGGCAAAACCGGGCCAACTTCGACCGCCGACGAATTCTCCTATAACCGACGTAAGTGTAGGGTGTTCCCCCGTAGTCGACGCAGGGGCGGTTCCGTCGATGCTCACCCCTTGTGCGTCCGGCCGCCATTGCCCGCCCCAGTCCGCCGGCGCACCTTCGGAGCCATTGTGATACGGGGGAGTTCTCATCCTTCGCTCGACATGTCGGATGAGGCTCGGATGGAGAGCGCTTCATGAATCGAATCGAAGGAAAGACCGCCGTGATCACGGGCGCCACGTCCGGCATCGGCGAGTCCTGCGCCCGCCGGTTCGCCGAGCGCGGCGCCAAGCTGATTCTCCTGGCCCGCAGGGAGGAGCGCTTGAACGCACTCCGGGAGGAGCTGTCTGGAGCGGGGGTGGACGTGGAGGTCCGAGTCCACGACGTAAGGGATCGGGCCCTGGCGGAGCAACTCGCCAAAGACCTGCGTACACGCGGCGCCGCACCGGACATTCTCGTCAACAACGCGGGTCTCGGTCGCGGCCTTGGAACCATCCAAGAAGGCGACATCGAGGATTGGGAGGAGATGATCGACACCAACGTCAAAGGGCTTCTCTACGTGACCCGCGCGCTCCTCCCGCTCATGGTCGAACGAAACCAGGGCCACGTCATCAACATCGGCAGCATCGCCGGACGGTGGGTGTACCCGGCCGGCAACGTGTACAACGCGACGAAGTTCGCGGTGCATGCCCTGAACGAGGCCATGAACATCGATCTCGTCGGCACGGATATCCGGGTCTCGAGCATCGACCCGGGAGCGGTCGAAACGGAGTTCTCCCTCGTGCGATTCCACGGCGACGCGGAAAGGGCCGAGAAGATCTACCAGGGGTACACGCCCCTGGCTCCGGACGACGTCGCCGACGCCGTCTGCTACGTGGCCAACGCACCGACGCACGTGAACGTCCTACAGCTCGTCATGATGTGCACTGCTCAGCGCTCCGCGACCGTGTTCCACAAGGAAATCCCGTGAGGATGGTGGCACTTGAGCCCAAGTAGGTCGTCTCCCGCCCTCATCGTCTTCGCTCTGTGGCTTCTGGTCTTCGCCGCCAGCAGCCAGATCATGATTATCTCTCCGATCCTGCCTCGGATCGGCGAGGAGCTCGGCATCGCCGAATCGGTTCTCGGCACCCTGGTCTCGGCATACTCCCTGATGGTCGGAGCCTTCGCCATCATTGCGGGCCCGATATCCGACAAGATCGGCCGGCGGCGCATCCTGCTCTTGGGATCCGGCCTGATGACCGTGGCCCTCCTGATGCACCACTTCGTGGTGGGGTACTACTCGTTCCTGGCGGTTCGTATGGGCACCGGTCTCGCCGGCGGAATCCTGAGCGGATCGGCCGTGGCCTACGTCGGCGACTACTTTCCCTACAACAGGCGGGGCTGGGCCACCGGTTGGGTGATGAGCGGCATGGCCGCCGGCCAGATCGCGGGCATCCCCCTCGGAATCGTGCTTGCAGGTGCCTTCGGGTTTCGGGCCCCCTTCTACCTGTTCGCCGCCGCCATGGGTATGACTTGTCTGCTCATCTGGTTGCGTGTGCCCCAACCCGACGTGAAGCGCACACGCGGTCCCCTCAGCGTTGGCAGAGCCATCCGCGGCTACAAGAAGCTGCTCAAGCAGAAGGAGATCGCCTCCGCGACGGTGGCCTACTTCCTGATGTTCATTGGCGTCTCGCTGTTCGTGGTATACCTGCCCTATTGGCTCGAGGAGGACCTCGGGGTGACTCCCGGCGCGATCGCACTCATGTTCGTGGTGGGTGGCGTCGCCAACGTGCTGACGGGCCCCCAGGCCGGAAAACTCTCGGACAGGGTCGGGCGCAAACGCATCGTCATCCTCTCCAGCCTCGGGCTCGCGGTGGTGATGACGCTGACGACCGTGGTCATCCGTGACGCGGTTACCGCCTACGTGCTCTTCTTCATCACCATGGTTCTCGTGGCCATGCGCATCAGCCCGTTCTCGGCCTTGCTGACCGCGCTGGTTAGCGACGATCGGCGGGGCTCGCTGATGAGCCTGGCAGTGGCCATCGGTCAGGTGGGTTTCGCCATGGGGGCGGCCGTGGCCGGTCCACTCTATACGCGCTTCGGGTACCTCAGCGACACCGTACTCGGGGCCGTCGCCGTCGTGGCCATGGCCGCCGTGGTCGGCTACCTCGTGCCTGAGCCCGCATTGGAGCACCAAGCCTCCCCGGCCCTGAGCGTCGTCGAGTGACCCGCGGGTAGGCCCCGTACACCGTGAAACAGGGTCTCTCACCGAGAGGTTGCAGGCAGGTGCTACGGAGGACCAGATGCGGTAAACTACGTGGAGGGGTCTCCCGCCTCGCGGCCGGACACCCCGCCCCCCCCACGTGGGCCTCCAGGAGCAGCCACACCCGGTGAGTACGCCTCAGAACAAAGCCCCCATTCTCCTGGTCGAGGACGCTGTCGAGGAGATCCTCCTCATGCGGACGCTCATCGAGCAGGCCGGTCCCTATCACGTGACGTCTGCCCAGGACGGCCAAAAGGGCCTGGAACTGCTCCTGGGAGGCGGGTGGGCCCTCGCGCTCATCGACCTCAACCTCCCGGGGCCCGACGGGATCGAGCTGATCCAGAGGGGGAAGGAGGCGCACCCCGAGATTCCGATCATGGCGGTCACAGGGTCCACGAGCAGCTTGATGATCGACGGCGCCTTCCGCGCCGGGGCCGACTACGTGATACACAAGCCCATCGATCGAGACGAGCTCCTGAGGAAGATCCGTGAGTTCGTGACGATCGAGGGTATGGGACAAGCCCGGGCGGGGGCGGCCGACACGGGGCCGGCCGGTCCAGTGGAGGCCGAAGCCAGCGGAGACTTGGCCGCTGCGCAGCAGGGCCCGACCGTCCTTGCCGTGGGTGCCCAGCCGGGAGACGTCGAGATGGGCTGCGGGGGGATTCTCTTCAAGCATCGCGCCGAGGGACACAACGTCGTGATTCTGAACCTGGCGGGTGGGGGAGACCCGCACTCCGACGAGGCCGTTGCCGCGGCACGGGCCGCCGGGATCCTCGGGGCGCAACTGACGAGCGTGGGGGACGAAGGCAACATCGATCTCGCGGCGGCCACGGACCTTCCTGGAGTCCGTAATTGCCGAGACCAGCCCGGGCATGCTCTACCTTCCGACGGCTTCTGCACAAGGGCACAGCTCTGTGGAGAGCAATCGCATAGCCCTCGCCTCGGCGGAGCCGGTTCGCAACGTGCTCGCCTACCAGTGTCCTTCCGCAACGCCGGACTTCCGCCCTCAGTTCTTCGTCGACGTGGGACCCTTCATGGCGAGGAAGAAGGAGATGCTCCTGCCGTACAGCGAACTCCATCTGGAGAACGTGGATCCCGAGTTGGCGACCGCGACCGCCCGCTATTGGGGCCGATTCATGGATCCGGAACTGGTCGAACCTCTGGAGGTGATCCGGCGCGGACGCGCGTGACCGACGCCTTGAAATGTAGCCGCCGCGGGTCCGGATCGATTAGTATACTCCAGTTTCCCCACGCCGCCGAACGCCGCCCCGTTCGGCGGCGCCTTTTCCCGAGTTCCGGAGGCGACCGTTGGCCCAATCGCCGAGGTTGGATTTCGAGCGTGACATCGTCGAGGTCCAGGAGCAGATTGACCGGCTAGTGGCGTCGGCCGAGCGCAGCGGCTTCGACGTTTCCACCCAACTACGGGAGTTCCGGACCAAGTTGGACACGCTCAAAGAGTCCACGTACCAGAACCTGACGCCGATGGAGCAGGTCCAGGTAGCCAGGCACCAGGATCGCCCATACACGCTCGACTACGTCGAGCGCATCTGCACCGATTGGATGGAGTTGCACGGCGACCGGACCTTCCGCGACGACGAGGCGATCGTGGGCGGATGGGCCACGCTCGACGGAACTTCGACCATGGTCATCGGGCACCAGAAGGGCCGGGATATGAAGGAGAACCTCCGCCGGAACTTCGGCATGGCACACCCGGAGGGATACCGGAAGGCCCTCAGGCTCATGCGCCAGGCGGAGAAGTTCGGCCGGCCCGTGGTGACGTTCATCGACACGCCCGGAGCATACCCCGGATTGGGCTCCGAGGAGAGGGGCATCGCAGAGGCCATCGCGCTCAACCTGCGTGAGATGGCACGGCTGCGCGTTCCCCTCGTCTCGGTCGTTATCGGTGAGGGCGGCTCCGGCGGCGCCTTGGGCCTCGGCGTGACGGACTGCATTCTCATGCTCGAGCATTCCGTGTACTCGGTGATCTCCCCTGAAGGCTGCGCGGCCATCCTCTGGCGTTCACGCGACTTCAAGGCCGAGGCGGCCACCGCCCTCAAGCTGACCTCGAAGGACCTCGTCGACCTCGACGTCGCCGACGAGATCATCCCGGAGCCCGCAGGCGGGGCCCACTCCGATTGGGACGCCACCGCGGCGGCCGTGAAAGCCGCCGTCAGTCGCAACCTCGACGAATTGGGGAACCTCGAGGTCGACGAACTCCTGAAACAGCGATGGGCCAAGTTCGAGACGATGGGCGCATGGACCGAGGCGGAGTCCGATGCCGCGGGCGGGGCGTAGAGGACCGTGGCCAGCTTCGCCGAGGTTCGCTTCAAGGGCACGCGTAGGGACTATTTCGCCTACAGCGATCGGGAGCTCCGGCCCGGCTCCAAAGTGATCGTCGAGGCCGATCGAGGGGAGGACCTCGGTGAGGTCACAGCACTCGGCACGATCGCCGAGCGCAAGTGTGGCTCTTCGGGTGGCTGTGCCACCCCCCTTCCGGAAAGGCACGTGCTCCGGTTCGCGAGGGATGGCGAGGCCGCCAAGGTCGCGGACTTGCGGGAGGACGAGCACCGCGTCCGTACCGAGACACGCAAGCTGGTACAGCGACATCAACTCAAGATGAAGGTCACGGAAGCCGAGTGGCAGTTCGACAAGAACAAGCTGATCATCTACTTCACCGCGGAACGCCGGGTCGACTTCCGCGAGCTGGTCCGCGATCTGGCTCGGACGTTCAGGACCCGCATCGAGCTGAAGCAGATCGGCGTCCGCGACGAGGCCGCGCTGCTCGGGGGGGTGGGACGGTGTGGTCGCGAACTGTGTTGCTCGACTTGGCTGCCGGCCCTGAAGCCGGTCAGCCTCCAGCTTGCGAAGGACCAGAAACTATCGCTCAACCCCGCTCAGATCTCCGGCTGCTGTGGCCGCCTCATGTGCTGCCTCATGTACGAGCACAAGACGTATGTCGAGGCGCGACGCCGTTTCCCCCGCGAAGGCAAGACCCTCAAGACCGAACGTGGGGCGGAACGCGTGGTCGCCGTCGACATCTGGAGAGAGACGGTCACACTCCGGTCGGAGGAAGGCGACCGCCGCACCGTATCCTTGGGAGAGCTCAAGGGTGAAGTAACCCAGAAGCCCAATTGAGCCGCCCCTTCATCACAGATTCCCCGGAACACACGTGAACCGGCGTTACCTGACCACACCGATCTACTACGCCTCCGGTGAGCCCCACCTGGGTCACGCCTACACGACGGTGCTCGCCGACTTCCTGGCCCGTTACTACCGGCAGACCGGGGCCGACGTGTTCTTCCTGACGGGAACCGACGAACACGGCCAGAAGATGCAGGAGGCGGCAGAGACGGAGGGGATAACCCCCCTCGAGTTGGCCGACCGAATGGCCGAGCGCTTCGAAGCGGCCTGGAAGGACCTGACCATCTCGCACGATCGCTTTATTCGCACGACGGAGGCGGAGCACGTGGGAGTCGTCAGGACCATCCTCGAGCGCCTCTGGGACAAGGGGCAGATCTACGAGGACCTCTACAGCGGTTGGTACTGCGTCCATGACGAACGCTACTGGACGGAAAGTGACGTACGCCCGGACCGTCTCTGTCCGGACTGTAGGCGGCCGGTGAACCACGTGGAGGAGAAGAACTACTTTTTCCGCATGAGCGAATACCAGCAGCGACTGATCCAACATATCGAGGATCACCCCTGCTGGATCGTTCCCGAGACCCGGCGAAACGAGATTCTCGGCTTCCTCGCCCAGCCGCTGCAGGATCTCTCTATCTCGCGGCCCAAGTCACGGCTGCAATGGGGCATCACCCTGCCCTTCGACGAGGAGCACGTCTGTTACGTGTGGGTGGATGCGCTCATCAACTACGTGACCGCCTCGGGGGTCCTCGACCCGGCCGGAGGGGCGGACCAACCCGGATTCACGGACCCGGGCAATTCCTGGTGGCCCGCCGACATGCACCTGATCGGAAAGGACATCCTCACCACCCACGCGGTCTATTGGCCGACGCTGTTGATGGCCGCCGACCTCGACCTCCCGGGTCGGATCCTCGCTCATGGGTGGTGGGTGGCGGGAGAGACCAAGATGTCGAAGTCGCTCGGGAACGTGGTCGATCCGCTGGCACTCCGAGAGGACTTCGGAACCGACGGGGTCCGTTGGTATCTGATGAGGGACATGCCGACCGGTGCCGACGCCTCATACACGCCGGAGAGGTTCCTGGCGCGCTACGAGGAGTTGGCCAACGTGCTCGGCAACCTGGCGAGTCGAGCGACGTCCATGATCGTCAAGTATCGAGACGGGGTGGTTCCGGCGTCGGCGGGCTCCGGCTTGGACGAGGAAATCCAGGCCACCCTCCGTGCGGTAACCGAGCATATGGACGACCTGCGCATCCACGATGCTCTGGCCTCGGCGATGGATCTGGCACGGACGGCAAACGGGTACGTGGACAGCCGAGAGCCGTGGGCACAGGCCAAAGACCCCGATCGATCGGAAGAGCTCGACGAAACGCTGACGACGCTCGCCCGTGTACTAACGGTCCTCACGGCGCTCTTCCTGCCGGTGACCCCGGAAAAAATGACCGACCTGGCACAAATGTTGGGGCTGGAAGGGGTGCCGTCCCTCGACGAGGCGGTGTCAAAAAACCTTACAGGACTTACAGTTACCCAGGCGAAGCCTCTGTTCCCCAAGCCCGAGCTGAACGCTTGACACCCTCGACCGGTGCCAGGTATGTTTGTTGCTCCTGCTCCACCCTAGGAACAGGTAGGATCCCCCTGATGTGCCGCAACTGCGGTGGACTACGGGGACTTTTCCAAACAAAGGTGAGCGCTCGCGCGTATGGCTGACAAACGCTGGACTTTCCTGTGCATGTCGGACGAGGGAAGCCCAATTCGCCAATACAGTGCCTCCTCACGGAACCTGCATTACGTCGCCTCCGTTTTGGGCGGCGTCACCGTCTTGGTGACCGGGTTGGCCACGTTCGTGGCCGTCGACGGCTCCGCGCGATACCAGGCGCACGAGCTCCGGCAGGAGAAATCTCTCCTCACGCAGGAACTCCAGACGATTCAGACTCGGGTCGCTCAGATGGAAGGCTCCATCGACGGGCTCATCGATCAGGACGAGCGTTTCCGCCTGCTGGCGGGTCTCGGAACGATCGACGAGGAGATCTTCCAGGTAGGAGTCGGCGGCCCCGGGATGCTCACGCCCGAGTCCAGCCGCCTCTGGGATGCGGATCCGGCCACGGCGAAGGAGACGTTCGCCACGTCGTACGACCTGCTGGCCCTCGAACGCCGCGCCAGACTGCTGTCCGAGAGTCTCGCCGAGGCGACCGACAGCCTGGCGGCCCATCACGACCTACTCGAGTCGACGCCTTCGATCGTCCCGACCGAAGGGCTCCTGAGCAGCGGATTCAGTCGTGCGCGCCTGCACCCGATCTACCACAAAGAGCTCCCGCATCCGGGCATCGACCTCCACGCTCCCAAAGGCACGCCGATCCTGGCGGCCGCAAAGGGCTCGGTCTCGTACGCGGGGTGGAAAGTGGGGTACGGATCCACCATCGAGGTCAACCACGGTTTCGGCTACATGACCCGCTACGCTCACGCCTCGGAGATTCTGGTTCGGAAGGGTCAGAAGATCGCTCGGGGAGATGTCCTCGGCCAAGTCGGCCGAACCGGGACGGCGACGGCGGCTCACCTGCACTACGAAGTCTGGGTCGGGGGCAAGGCGAGGAATCCTCTCGACTACGTGCTGACCGGAGTGATCCCTTAGAACCTCGAGGGCCTGCGGTTATCGAGGCGCCCGACAAGCGGGCGCCTTTTTCGTGCCAGCCCCTGTACGACCTGCGCTCGGATCGATCAACCTCCCTTGATGGGGCTCCCGGCGAGTGGTACCTTGGGCCACTTTTCGAAACGTGTAACGGAGTTGGAAATGACCCGAAGCAAGTTGTTGCTAGGTGTGCTGGGAACGACACTTCTCGCTGCCTGCGGCCCTACTCAGGTGGTTATTACCGCCGAGCTGAGCGGTGACGACCAGACGTCCGCGGCGCGAGCCCTGGGCGACCTGGAGATCCGCATGTTCCCGTATGACCGGGACGTCATCTTCGATTCGCTGACGGCCGCGGCGGCGACCCTCGAGCCCCCCATTCCCGATTCCGTGCTCAACACCCAGACGGCGGTTGCGGCGGCTCAGCAGGAGTGGCGCAACACCGAAGCCCGCTGGAACGTCCTGCGCGATACGCTCCAGACGCTGAGTGACGCGCTAGACGGCATGAGCCGAGGCAGCGGCACGTACCGGGTCCTGTTCCGCGAATTCCAGGATCTCGAAACGCAGTACAACAGGGTGGAGCGCAACCGTGACCGGGCTTTTGAGAGCTTCACGTCGCTCCAGGAGGCGTCCATAGCGGCGGCCGAGGAGATCAAGTTGCTCCGTGAGCAGTGGGCCGACGAAGCCTTCGCCGAGGTCGGCGCGATCATGGCGGCGCGACTCCAGACCACTGGGCGAGAAGTGCTGTACGACACCACCGACGCGAGTGGCGTGGCAGACGGCTTTCTCGCCAAGGAGGGCGACTGGTGGGTCTCGGCGCGCTACGAGCTGCCCTACACGGAGCTGTACTGGAACGTCCCCGTCACCGTCACTGGAGGCGATCCGGTGCCGGTCCGCCTGACCCGGGACAACGCGACGGCGCGGCCCAAGCTGTAGCCCCGTCGCATACCGCTAGAAGGCTGCTGAAGAACACGGTAGCTTACTGGGAAGCCACACTCGGGGCCTCCTGACACAAGCGGGGTGCGGCGCGCACATGACCTCAAGGCAACCAGACGGGCCGAACCCCTCCTTGGAAATCGGGGAGGACGGGGTCGGACGCGTCACCTTCGACGATCCCGACAGGAAGGTGAACGTCCTCACCGAGGCGGTCATGACCCGACTCGCTGATCTCGTGAGCGAGGCCGACGGTCTCGCGAGACAGGGACACCTGCGTGCCCTTCTCTTCCGGAGCGACAAAAGCGGGTTCATCGCGGGTGCCGACGTCGCCGCGATCGAGGCAGTGGAGGACCCGGCCGAGGGGGCGGAGGCCTCTCGTATGGGACAGGCCGTCTTCAGAGCCATCGAAGACCTGACCGTCCCCACGGTTGCGGCCATCCACGGCATCTGCCTGGGTGGTGGCACCGAGTTGTCGCTGGCGTGCAGCCATCGCGTGGCCTCTGACTCGCCCAAGACCGTCATGGGCCTGCCCGAAGTGATGCTCGGGATCCTGCCGGCATGGGGGGGCACGACGCGGCTGCCGCGGCTGGTGGGGCTCCAGGCCGCTCTGGACATGATCCTCACCGGCCGTCAGGTCTCGGCTTCGAAGGCGAAGCGTCTGGGTCTAGTGGACACCGTTCTGCCCGCAGACCTGTTCGACGAGACGGCGGCGGCGTTCGCGGCGGCCAGGGCCGACGACCGCACCAAGAGTGGCCGGGCACGACGCTCGCTGCTCAAACGCCTGATGGACGACAGCGTGCCGGGACGCCGTCTGGTGCTCACCATGGCGAAGAGACGCGTGCTGGCACAGACCGGCGGCCACTATCCGGCCCCACTCAAGATCCTCGAGGTCCTGAGCCGCAGCATGGGGCGCCCTCTCTCTCGGGCACTCGAGATCGAAGCCGCCGCCGCGGGTGAGCTGATCGTCTCCACTGTGAGCAAAAACCTGATTCACGTGTTCAATCTCCGTGAAGACGCCCGTAAGGGAACGGGCGTTCGGGACGCGACCGTCGCGCCAAGGAAGGTCGAATACTTGGGTGTTCTCGGGGCAGGTGTCATGGGGGGCGGCATAGCGCAGCTTGCGGCTCACCGCGGCGTGCATGTGCGCATGAAGGACATCAACCACGAAGCCATCTCCAGCGGGCTGCAACACGCCCGGGGCCTCTTCGATCAGTTGGTCGAGCGGAAGAAGCTGCGCCGTCGCGAAGCCGATCAGAGCATGGCGCTCATCTCGGGCGGTCTCGACTACGAGGGATTCGGGCGTCTCGAGCTGGTGGTCGAAGCGGTGGTCGAGAAGATGGACATCAAGCGTATCGTCCTTCGAGAGACGGAAGAGGCCGTCGGCAGAGCCTGCATGCTCACCACCAACACCTCGTCGTTGTCGGTGGACGAGATGAGCACGGCCCTGTCGCGCCCCGAGAGCTTCGCCGGCATGCACTTCTTCAACCCGGTCCACCGAATGCCTTTGGTCGAGGTCGTACGAGGTGCACAAACGAGCGACGAGGCGGTGGCCACCGTATATGCCTTCGCCCTGGCGTTGGGCAAGGTACCGGTGGTGACGGGCGACGGTCCCGGCTTCCTCGTGAACCGTATCCTCGGACCCTACATGAACGAGGCCGGGTTTCTCCTGGCGGACGGTGCCAGCGTGGAGGCCGTGGACGGGGCGGCGAAGGACTTCGGTATGCCCATGGGACCGCTCCGGCTTGTAGACGAGGTTGGGATCGACATCAGCCGGCACGCCGGTCAGTCCTTGTACGAGGCCCTGGGCGAGCGCCTCAACCCGTCCGCGCCGATGGTCACGCTGGCCGAGAGCGGAAGGCTCGGCAGGAAGGGCGGGCTCGGGTTCTATCAATACGAAGCCGGCAAGGAGAAGGGCGGGGATCCCGACATCTACGCGATTCTGGCCCCGAGCGTGCCGTCCGATCGTGTCTCAATGGAAACACGAGAGATTCGGAGTCGCCTAGTGCTGGCCATGCTGAACGAGGCTGCTCGAGCGCTCGAGGCAGGCATCGTATCACGGGCCGGCGACGTGGACCTCGCCATGATCATGGGCACCGGCTTCCCGCCCTTCCGCGGCGGCCTCCTCCGGTTCGCCGACACCATTCACGCCCGCACCGTCCTCGCCAGGCTCGAAGATCTGGAGAATCGGCACGGACCTCGATTCGCTCCCGCGGACCTGATACGTCGCATGGCGCGCGAGGACTCCAGCTTCTACGAGTCCTTTGCAGGCTGACGTCTGGGGAGTCATTCCCTGCTCGGGACTCTCGAGCCGGATGGGTACACCCAAGGCCATGCTTGACGCCGGCGGACGCACGTTTCTCGAACGCGTGATTCACGCCCTGAATGAGGGCGGATGCGCACGAGTCTTGGTGGCGCTCCCCACGCCCAAGGGTCCGGTCGCAGCGAAGGCCGGCGAGGCCGGCGCGGTGGTGGTAACGAATCCCTCGCCGGAAGACGGCCCGATCGGATCTTTGCGCGCCGCCCTCCGGGCCTTGGATCCCGACGTCGAGGGCGTCGCCTACTGTCCGGTGGACTACCCCCTGCTGCGAGCGGACACCGTACGCTCGCTCCTCGCCGAGTTCGCTTCCTCGCGAGCGCCACTCGTTCTTCCTACCCATGGTGAGAGGCGGGGCCATCCGGTCGTGTTCCGACGCTCGGTCTTCGAAGAGCTGCTGAGTGACGACTTGCCACAGGGGGCCAAGACCGTGGTCCATCGGCACCTGGCCACGGCTACGCTCGTTCCGGTCGACGACGAGGGCTCGGTCATCGACATCGACGATCTGACCGACTACCGTCGGCACTTCCCCACCGCGTACCGGAAGCGCTTTCACTCCCGATGACATCCGACCAGAGCCCCCTTCCGGCCCACGAGGCCGCCGAGGAAGTGCTGGCGGCTCAGGAAGCCCGCGAGCCTTCCGCGGTCATCGTCCCGGTCGACGGGCCCACGGAGTTGGTAGGCCGGCGCGTCGTGGTCCGACGGGCCGAGGACGGGACGTTACGGCGGATCGGGTCCTTCGGTGACGCAGGCCTGGACGAGGCGGCGGTCGGGCTTGCCGAACGAGCCCTCGAGGATCCTTCCTCCAAGGTGGACGGCCGGCACGAGTTGATCTCCACCGGCGGTCACAAGATCAGCGTGTACGTGGAAGGACATCAGCCACACCCGGACCTGGTGATCGTGGGAGCCGGCCACATCGCCCAACCGCTCTGCGCCATCGGTGCTCTGATCGGCTTTCGGGTGGTCGTCGTCGACGACCGTCCGGACTTCGCCACCAGGCAGCGCTTCCCGGAGGCCGACCAGGTGGTGCGCGTGGACTTCGCGGATCCGTTCGCCGACGTTCCGATCCATGAGGCGAGCCACGTGGTGCTCGTGACCCGGGGACACAAGTACGACTACGAGTGCCTTCGGCACCTTCTGAGAATGGACGTCGAGCCCCCCTACGTCGGCATGATCGGAAGCCGGCGGCGGGTCCGGGCAGCGTTCGCCCAACTGGTCAAGGAAGGCCTCCCTCGCGATCGCCTCGCCAAGGTCCGGGCACCCCTGGGGCTCGACATCGGAGCGGAGACCCCGGCCGAGATCGCCGTGAGCGTGGCCGCCGAGATCGTGGTGCTGTGGCGGGGCGGGGCCGGTTCTCCGCTCGCCGACAAGGAGCGCGTGCTTGACCGTTTCTTCTAACAGCCCGACTGTCCAGCAATGAACCGACAAGACGACTACAACCTCTTCCGGGCCATGATGGACAAGGTGCGTGACGGCCGACCCTGCGCTCTCGCGACCATCGTGGCGACCAAGGGCTCGGCCCCCCGCAAGGTCGGCGCGAAGATGTTGGTCGACCCCGAGAGGGACCTGGTCGGCACGGTGGGGGGCGGATGCGGAGAGGGTGAGGTCATCGAAGCCGCTCTCGAGGTCATCCGCACGGGCGAACCGCGACTGGTACGGGTCGATCTCACCGAAGACCTGTTGTCCCTCAGCCCAGCGGTCTGCGGGGGCATCATGGAGATCTTCGTCGAGGCCGTCGGCGTCTGAGCACATGAGCGAGCCGCCGCTGGTCGACATCCACTACCTGAGACCGCCCGACCGAGAGCAGCGCTTCACGCAGCACCTCATCTGGGACGTAGCGGAGGTGAAGATCACTTTCGCTACCGATCTCGCCTTCGACCCGCCCCTCCGGATCGACGGCGAGGTCGTTCTCGAGACCGGCTCGCAGGTGATCTGGTTCACCTTCCCCGGTGCATGGCACGACATCGGTCTGTTTCACAGGGCCGACGGATCTTCTCGGGAACGTACGCCAACATCCTGACACCGTGTGCGTTCGGGGAGGACGGGACCTGGCGCACGACGGACCTCTTCTTGGATGTCTGGAAGGATCCCGCCGGCCGGATAAAGATCCTGGACGAGGACGAGCTCGACGAGGCGGAGGAGCGGGGTTGGGTGACCGAAGACACCGCTCGACGAGCCCGGGCGGAGGCCCAGACGCTGAAGCAGCAGGCGGAAGCCGGGTCTTGGCCTCCACCTGTCGTGGGTGAGTGGTCTCTCGCCCGGGCCCGGGAACGGCTGGCCTAGGAGCCGCTAATCGTCCTCCACGACCCACGCCGAGCAAACGCGAGACAGATCCACGTACAGCTGCCTCAGAACCTCGGGCTCCTCCTGCAGACAGTCGATGAGGCGCTCATGCCGCCCGAGCGTAGCCGTAGGGATCTCGATCTCTTCGTGGTGATAGGAACCGTCGTCTACGAAGAGGAGCCGCACCTTGGCCAGTTCGGAGCTCAATTCCCCTCGCCTTCGCTCATCAGACGGTCTACGACCTCCTGCACGCCCGCGAACTCACCCCACCGAGCGATGCGCGTAGCCCTGCCCCCGCCCCTGCTGGCGTAGAGCGTGGGGGTGCCGGTCACACCCAGCTCCATTCCCAGCCGCATGTTGGCGCTGACCACGTCGGCGTGGCGATCGCTGTTGAGACACGCCGCGAAGCCTGATTCGTCCAGCCCGATCGTCGCGGCGTACGTCTCGTAGGCGTTGAACGGCGGCGACTGGCTCAAGGCCCAGGTAGACTGGTGCGCGAAGAGCTGGTCGTGGAACGGCCAGTAGAACTGCTCACCCTGGTCCAGCGCACACCGAGCGGCCCTCGCGGCCAGGAAGGCATGGGGGTGCCCGCCCAACGGAAAATCGTGAAAGACGAAACGGACCATGCCGGTCTCGACGTAGGCCAGAGCCACTTCGGGCTTCACGAGCGTGGCGAACTGCTGACACGCAGGGCACTGATAGTCGGCGAACTCCATGATCGTGATCGGTGCATCGGGATCACCCCGCTCGACGCCGGTGGCCATGTTGACCAGTGCTTGGACGTCGGTGAGCTCACCGGAAACGATCTCGAGGATCGGCTCGGTCGCTGCCGAACTCAGCGTACCCTGCACGAACGTCCAGCCGATCGCGCCGACGGCAACGACGGCAACGGCGCCCAGGACCATGTAGAACCCCTTCAGGTCCCCACTCTTCTTTTCAGACACGCTCTGGCTCCACTTCTCGGGTGTACGGCCCTCGCAGACCCACTCGCTACGCGGACCGGGACAAGATGTTCCTCCTCCTGAAGCTGAGCAATCGCGGGGCCGGTGGGGACCGCTCCCGGGTGAGTCCCGCCGAACTCTCAGGCCAGCAGGATCTCCAACACCGCCGGGATCTCGGAGAGATCGTCGAAGACGACGTCCGCTCCGGTGTCTTTCAGCTGCTCTCGATCGAAGTGCCCCGTGGCGACGGCCACGGTTCTGGTCCCGTGGTGTTTGCCGCACTGGACGTCGCGAGGGGTATCTCCCACCACGAAGACACGGTCTCCGGGAAAGTCGATCCCCCACATGTCCAGTGCTCTGCTCAACGCGAAGCCGGGCAGGTGCTGCCTCTCCTCGTGATCGGAACCGTAGCCGCCGACGCTGAAGCGCCCGTCCAGCCCCACCGAACCGAGCTTGAGTCGGGCGCCCCGTGCGATGTTGCCGGTCACCAGTCCGAGGGCCACCTCGGCCTCGGCCTCGAGGGCCTCGACGAGTGGTTCGACGCCCGGAAGGAGTCTCATGGGATCGGCGGCGATGCGCACCTCCAACTCCACGATGTATCCGTCCCAGAGCACCGGAAGACGGCGGTCGATCTCGGCGTTGACGAAACCGCTGGTCGCCAGCAGCTCCCGGGCGATCTGCGGGTCCGTTTTGCCCGCGAAGCTGTGCGACTCGATGGCCCCGGCGGTACCGAACGTGGCCTCCATGGCCACGCAGAACGCGTCCTTGGCGGGGCCTCCCTCGGCCAGGGTGCCGTCGATGTCGAAGAGGATGAGGCGCTGCATTAGAGCGAGGCGAGAACGGTGGGATCGATGTTGCCACCGCTGACGACGGCCACGGTCCTCCGGTCCCTGGTCTCGGCCAGACCACTCCGCAGAGCTGCGACGGTCGCGGCACCGGAGAACTCGACCACCAGCCTCTGCCGACTGAAGATCAACGCGGCCGCCTCGCGGATCGCGTCATCGTCCACGAGGACCACGTCGTCCACGAACTCGCGAACATGTTGAAAGGTGAGATCACCCGTACGTACGGGCAGCAAGCCGTCGGCGATGGACTCGGCGCTCTCGATCGTGACGGGCCCCCCCGCGTCCAACGCCGCCCGCATGGACGCCGCGGTCACCGGCTCCACACCGAGGATCGTCACCTCGGGCCGAAGCCGTCGCAGGGCGGCGGCGGTTCCACTGCACAGCCCCCCGCCTCCGATGGGGATCAGCACGGTGTCGAACGCGTCCCAATCCTCGGCGATCTCGATGCCGACGGTTCCCGCCCCCGCAATGATCCAGGGATGGTCGAAGGGGGGCACCATGGAGAGCCCATCGGCCCCGGCAATGGCGTCCGCGCGTACTTTACGATGAAGCGACGTGGTTCCCTCGAGCACGACCTCGGCCCCTAGCCGTTCCGCCCCGTTTCGCTTCACGTCGGGAGCCGTCACGGGCATCACGACCACGGCCCTGATCCCATGAAGCTTGGCGGCGAGTGCCACGGCCTGGGCGTGGTTACCCGACGAGTACGTGATGATACCCTTCGCGCGCTCCACCTCCGGAATCTGAGCGACGAAGTTGTACGCCCCACGGGCCTTGAACGAACCGGTCCGCTGCAGCGACTCGAGCTTCAGGCGAACTTCACCCCCTAGCTCGTCCGCCAGCGCATCGGCGGGGTGGAGCGGAGTCCGAACAACAACGGAGCGGACCCGCTCATGAGCCTCCCTTATGGCGTCGAGTCCGACGAGGGCCTCACTCACCTCCGGATTCCGTTTCACCCTCCGACACCCCGTTCACGTCAGAGACCTCCTCGGGTACGGAAGCCTGTGCTCCCTCGGCGGCCTCACCCTCCGAGCCGAACTCCGCGGCCGTGGCGTCGTCGCCGTTTACGGTCTCCGGGATCACCCGAGCCACGTCCATGACGACGTCGCCTTGGTCCAGGTTCACGAGCCGGACTCCTTGGGTGGCGCGGCCGATCACCCTGATCTCGTCGATGCGCTGACGGTTGATCACGCCCTTCCGTGTGATGAGCATGAGCTCATCCTCGGGAACGACCGATTTGATCGCTACGACCCGTCCGGTCTTCTCACTGGTCTTGAGGTTGATGACGCCCTTTCCTCCCCGGGTCTGTAGCCGGTAGGCGTCGATGTCGGTGCGCTTGCCCATCCCGCCCTCGGAAACCACGAGCAAGGAGGCCTCCTCCAGGCGGACGACGACCATGCCCACCACGTGGTCCTCCTCTCCGAGTCTGATGCCACGCACACCCTCGGACACGCGGCCCATGCTCCGCGCGTCCTGCTCCTTGAACCGGATCGCCTTGCCCTTCTGTGTGGCGAGGATCACCTCATTGTCACCGTCGGTGATCTGGACGTCGATCAACTCGTCGCCCTCCCGGATGTTGATGCCGATCAGCCCCACGGTCCGCACGTTGCCGTACGCAGACAGGGGCGTCTTCTTCACCTTGCCCTGCTTGGTGCAGAAGAGCAGAAACTGATCGTCTGCGAACTCCCGTACCGGAACAATCGATGCGATCTCGTCGGTCGGGTCGATGTTGAGCAGGTTTACGATCGGCTTGCCCCTTGACTGCCGTCCGGCCGGCGGAACCTGCCATACCTTCAGCCAGTGGCACTGTCCCGAGCGGGTGAAGATCATGAGGTACTCGTGGGCGGAGGCCACGAAGAGGTGCTCCACCCAATCCTCTTCCTTCGTGCCCATGCCCTGCAGTCCCCTGCCGCCTCGGCGCTGGGCGCGGTACGTGTCGATCTCGGCGCGCTTCACGTAACCCTGACGCGAGACGGTGATGACCATCTCTTCGTCCGCGATCAGGTCTTCGACATCCAACGAGGACGCGTCACCCACGATCTCGCTACGACGGTCGTCGCCGTACTTGGCGCCCACCGCGGCGAGCTCTTCGGTGATGATCTCCATGCGACGGTCCTTGCTGGCGAGAATCGCCTGCAACTCGCCGATGGTGGCCTGGATCTCGGTGAGCTCCTCTTCGAGCTTCTCCATCTCCAGGCCGGTCAGCCTGGCGAGCCTCATGTCCAGGATGGCCTTGGCCTGGCGCTCCGAAAGCTCGAAGGACTCCTGCAGGCTCAGGGAGGCGGCTTCCGCGTCTCGAGATCCCCGGATGATCTTGATGACCGCGTCGATGTTGTCGACGGCGATCTTGAGGCCCTCCAGGATGTGCTCGCGGTCCTCCGCCTTGGCGAGATCGAAGGCGGTCCGCCTCGCTACAACCGTGTGCCGGTGCTCGATGAAGTGGAGGAGCATGTCCCGGAGCGGAAGCACACGGGGAACCCCGTCCACGAGGGCGAGCAGAATGGTCCCGAACGTCGACTGCATCTGCGTGTGCTTGAAGAGCTTGTTCAGGACGATCTGCGGAATGGCGTCCCGCTTGAGTTCGATCACGATCCGGAGGCCGTCGCGGTCGGACTCGTCCCTCATGTCGCGGATGTCCACGATCTTCTTGTCACGGACCAACTGGGCGATCTGCTCGATGAGGCGAGACTTGTTCACCATGAACGGGATCTCGGTGACCACGATCCGCTCGGAGTTGGCGTCCATCTCTTCGATGATCGCTCGAGCCCGCATGACGACACGACCTCGACCGGTCCGATAGGCATCCTCGACGCCCTGCCGACCACAGATGAAGGCGCCCGTGGGGAAGTCCGGTCCCGTGACCAGCCTCTCGAGTTCCTCCTGAGGGAGCTTCGGGTCGACGATGAGCGCCTGGGTGGCGGCAACGATCTCCCGAAGGTTGTGGGGCGGGATGTTGGTCGCCATCCCCACCGCGATGCCCGAGCTGCCGTTGATGAGCAGGTTGGGGACCTTCGACGGAAGCACCGTGGGCTCTTCGAGCCGCCCGTCGAAGTTCGGCGAGAAGGCGACGGTCTCCTTGTCGATGTCCTCGAGCATCTCCGTCGCCAGGGCCATCAGACGGGCCTCCGTGTACCGGTAGGCCGCCGCCGAGTCCCCGTCGATGGACCCGAAGTTGCCCTGACCGTCCACGAGGGGGTACCGCAGGGAGAAGTCCTGGACCATCCGCACCATGGAGTCGTACACGGCCGAGTCGCCGTGCGGATGGTACTTTCCGAGCACCTCTCCAACGACGGTGGCGGACTTCTTGTACCCGCGGCCGGGGTTGAGCCCCAGCCCGCTCATGGCGAAGAGAATGCGCCGGTGCACGGGCTTCAGCCCGTCCCGCACGTCGGGAAGAGCCCTCTGTACGATGACGCTCATCGAGTAGTCGATGAACGACTCTCGCATCTCGTCCTCGAGAAGCCGCTCTAGAACCTTCTCTCCCGTCAGAGGTGGGAGGTCGTCGTTGGCCATTCAACTCGCCTTCACTTGAAAGTTGGTCGACACGTCCTGATCACGTCGTCAGCGCGAATAACTGAGGCCGGTCCAGCCACAGTCGCCGCAACGCCTCGCGGAGACGACCTTGCCGAGCACCCGTCCGAGGATGCGTTGCCTCAGGTTGCGCCGCACTCTCTTGGTTCGAGCCCCACACGTCGGGCAGCCTACGTGATCCAGTATCCCCTTCTGGCGGTAACGAACGGCGACCGTCAGGCAGGCGAGGATAATCGCCCCCGCAACGAGCCCGATCCCCGCCAGAGACCTCCAGGCAACACCCTCCGCGGCGTCCGATCCAAGCGGATGGGCGAGGGCCTCCCTCAACCGGACGACGGTGAGGCTGGGAGTCCCGGTAGCCAACTCCAGGCCGACCAGAAAAAGACCCAGAGAAATGACCTCGAGAGTGCGTCTCAAAGAGGCTCCGCGACGAGACGGTTCAAAGTGGGATAAGTCGTTGAAAACTAACGAACAAAGAGCCCTCCAACAACCCGGAAAACGGACTTGGGAAGGGCCCGGGAGGGCCGTTTTTCCGGGGGTGCTCAGGCCACCGCGATGAACTCCGAGACTTCGCGCCACCCTGCCTCCTGAAGGGCACTACGGATCTCGTCCCGGGCTCCGACCTGTCCGACGGCGGCCACACTGTAGGCGTCCCGGTATTCGTTGACGCGTGAGGGCGGAATGACCGTAGCCCCGTGGATGCTCTGTCCGATCTTACGGTCGTCGAGGTCGACGAAGGCCCGCACACTGCCACCCTGCCGTTGAACCTCGAGGGCGAAAGACTTCCCCAGCGGACCTGCTCCCCATACCACCAGGCCCTCTCGATCCCTGGCCAGAGTGCTCAACAGGTAGTGTACCTTGCAGCGCCGAAAGGCTGCGGGGGAGTAGGCTTCGGACGCCCTCGACGCCCGGTCGTCTCGCTCTCGCCAATGCAGCAGCATCCGGGGCACGACGCCCAGCGCGGCCCCCGACTTCCAGAGTCTCATGAGAAGGTCGTAGTCTTCCGGCCATCCACGGTCCGCGTATCCGCCCACCCCCGACACGGCCGAGGATCTGAGGAAGAAGGTCGGGTGCGCCAACGGGCACTCGACGAAAAGATTTCGTTCTACGTCGGCGGGTGATCGCATGCCGTTGAGCCACGTCTCGTATCGCAGGCCACCGTCGCGCAACACGTCTCTCGGAAAGTACCGGACCCCCGCCCCGCACGCCGCCAGCTCCGCGTCGCTCTCGAGCAGGGCCCTCTGTTCCTCGAAGCGCGTCACCCCCGCGATGTCGTCCGCGTCCATACGAGCCAGGTATCGACCCCGCGCCCGGCTCCTCGCGGCCTCCAGCGCCGCCGGAATGCCGAGGGCCGGCTGAACCGTCACGACCACGCGTGGGTCCTCACGTGCCCACTGCAACAGGATGTCTGCGCTCAGGTCCGTGGAGCCGTCGTCCACCGCGAGGACCTCGAAATCCTCGAACGTCTGTGATCGCAGCGACTGGATGCACTCGGGTAGGTAGGCCGCCGCGTCACGCACGGGAAGGAGGACCGACACGTCCGGCTCAGCCACCGCCCGGTACCTCCTCGGCCTCCAACTCTATCACGAACGGCTGCCCCGGCGTCTCCAACCTGACGACGACGTGTGGAGCCCTTACCCGCGCGTAGACGAGCTGGGGAGCCTGGGCCCCTTCGATCTCGATGCGGTACGCGTCGTAACGGCCGGCCGGGACCGTCACTCTGGTTCGGTCCAGCACGCGTACGCGCACGTGGGCGACCACACCCGACTCGACCTGCAGGACCGGAAGGACGAGTTCCAAGCCCTCCTTCAGATCCGCCAACCACAGTGCCACCTCGAGCATCTCGCCCAACAAGGAGCCGGGAACCAGCGGCGCCTCGAACGGCTCCGTGTGACCGTCGGGCAGCGTCCGAGCTCCCAGGATTCGCCCTTCGACGACGTCGAGGTGGGCCCCGACCCGTTGTCCTCGTTGAGTGAACTCGAAGCTCCCACCGACCGGGCGGAACTCCCGGCCTTCGAAGATCACTTCCTGATTCAGCAGCTGCGGACCCAACGTGGTCGACGACCGAAGGGAAAACCGTCCCGCGGAGCCGTCGGTAGCGGGCGCGAGGCGTCGCACCATCTCACCCGCGACGCCCCCGTCGAGGCTTATGCGGTACCGCCACGTGCCCGGCTGGAGCGAGGAGGCGTCGATCGCGAGCGGCGTGACCGGAGGCGCGAGATCGGCCAGGTCGAGATCGGCTCCGTCCATGTCGACCATGCGTACCGGGCCCAGGGCGGCGAGACGGGGACGCAGAAGCCGGGCGTCTCCCACGACCACGATCCGCAGGTCCTCGGGATCGAGGTGCTCCGCCGCGATCCGCTTCAGCCCTTCCGGAGTCTGGGCCCGCACGGCCGCCGCATACTCCTCCAGCTCGTCCGGGCCGCGCGCCGGCGCGCCCGCCAGCAGTCGGAGGCGCCCGACCTGTCCGACAACCTGGCGGGCGGTGGCCAATTGAAGCGGTAGCGCCACCGAGATGGAGCTCGTCAGGGCCTCGGTCTCCTCGGCTCCCGGAGGCTCGCTGCCCAGCATCGCGACGTTCGACATGACCTCGGCCACCGCCGAGTCCGCCACCTCGGCGGGAACGTCGAGGTCTACCTCGAGCAGGCCGGGACCCCGACGGCGAGTCAGGACGGCCGTGGCCGATCCGGTCCACCCGCGCGACCGCAAGACCTCTCCCAGCCGGGCCTCCGGGTCTCCGCCCAGCATCTGACCGAGCACCGCAAGGCCGGCCCAGTCCGGATGATCTCCCGCCGCGAGCGCGTGCCCCATGCGTATGAGGGCCCGGGTGGACCCGGGGACGTGCACGATCAAGCTCTGCGCCCCGCCGGACCCGGTGACCGCGGCCTCGAAGTCCCCGCGCCCCGCCGGCGGCGAATAGTCCGCCCCCGCCGACCACCCGGAGAAGTGGGCCTCGAGGCGATTCGCCACATCGTCGGGATCGACGTCGCCCGACACCAGGAACAAGGCGCCCTCCGCCTTGAAGACCCGTCGGTGGTAGTCCCTCAAGTCCGCCGCCGACAGGTCACGCACCTCCTCCGGGCGCTCCAAGAGCCCATATGGATGCGCTCCATAGACCGCCTGCCGGAGCGTGCGCGCGGCCACGGCCCTCGGTTCCGTCCAAGCGGTTTGGAGCGCGACGAGGCGCTGCCGGCGCACCCGCTGGAGCTCGGCCTGAGGAAAGGACGGGTGCAGGACCACGTCGGCCAATAGGGTCAGCGCGGAATCGAGGTGCATCGTCAGGGAGCCCAGCGACACGGTGGTCCAGTCGGTGCCCACCACCACCGACAGGATGATCCCCGACCCGTCCACGGCGGAGGCCAGTTCCGTGGGCGAGCGACTGTCCGTGCCGCGCGTGATCAGCTGCGAGACGAGCTCGGCCACTCCGGCAAGGCCCGGAAGATCCGCAGAGCGGCCCCCCGGAATCGCCAGGCTCACCTCCACCCACGACAGCAGCGTGTCTCGCACGATCACGACGCCCACCCCGTTCGAGAGCACCCGGTCCTCGAGGTTCGGGAAGGAGGGCGGCTCCGGAAACGCGACTTCGGGTGGCGCCTGCTGCGCGGAACCCGCCCCGGCGGCCATCAAGAGTGAAGAAACCACGACCCACATGCTACGGAGATCACGGGCCTTCGGCCCCTCCTTGCCGCACCGACCCACCGCCCGGCGCCTACCCACCGGGTCCTCCGGGCAGGACCAGGACCACGGCCCGATTCTCCGCAATCAGGTACCTGCGCGCCACCCGGAGCAGGTCCTCGGGTACCACCGCGTCGTATCGCTCCAACTCGTCGTTGGCCCGGGCCGCCCGGCCCCCATAGAGCTGGTGCCGCTGTAGCTCGGAAGCCCGCCCCGCCAAGGTGAGCCGAGCAGCGACCTCGGTCGCCCTTCGCTGGTTCTTGGCCTTCTCCAGCTCTTCCTGCGTCACTCCGCCCGCGCGAAGTGTGTCGATCACGGAGAGTAGCACCCTCTCCAGACGCTCCGATTCGGTGCCGTCGGTCGGCAGCGCGCCGAGGAGGAGCGAGCCGGGCCCCCTCCGGCGGTTGAGAACCGAGACCACCTCGCGCGCCACCTGAGTGCGCCTCACCAAGACGGACTCGAGACGGCTGCTCCGCCCCGCGCTGATGACGGAAGACAGGAGGGACAACGCGTACAGGTCCTCGTCGACGGCCTCCGGCACGGCAAAGGCGATCCAGAGTAGGGGTGCGGCCGCCACCGGATCCGCCACCGTGGCCCGCCTCTCTTCCCCGCCGGCCGGTACCGTTGGAAAGGGAGGCAACCGAGGCGGAGCAGGCCGATCGTCGAACGACCCGAAGTACCGCCGTGCCAGTGTCTCGACCCGTTCCCGGGAGGCGTCTCCCACGATGGTGAGCACCGCGTTGGCCGGCACATAGTGGAGCGCGTGGAAACGCCGAACGACCCCCGCGTCGATCGCACCCAGATCCGGACCTCCCACGAGAGGATTCCGATACGGGGCATACGCCGAAATCAGCGTATCGACCACGATCTGCGAACGGGCATACGGCTGCGCGTCGATCTGCAATCGGGCTTCCGCCTCAACGGCGGCGGTCGCCGCGAACAGGAGCGAGTCGCCGAACCGGGCATCATCCAGGCGGCCGGATTGAATCCAAAGAGCCAACTCCAGCGCTCCGGACGGCACGACCATCTCGAAGGCGGTCCGGTCGACATCCGTGGACGTCGAGGTGACCCCCCCCGCGTCCCTCACGAGACGCTCCAACCGAGCGCCACCCAGGCCCCGCACTCGACTGCCGAGCAGGTGTTCCACCAGGTGGGCGAGGCCCGTATGACCCTCGAACTCATGAGCGGCACCCACGTGATACCAAACGCTCACGGCCGTGACCGGGGCCGAATGATCTTCGCTCAGAACCACGGTGAGGCCGTTGTCCAGCCGGAAGCTCTCCACCGGGACGGCCGCGGTGACCCGGACGGACCGAGCGGCGGCAACCGCTTCCTGGGCGTAGAGAACGGCGCCGCGAGGTAGAGGCCCCAAGAACACCAGCCACCAGACGGCCGCGAACCCGAGACCTGAGCGGTGGATCGCACCGCGCGACTCAGGGACCCGCATCACGCCGCTAACCGACCTTGACCCCGGCGAGCACCTCCGCCAGATACCGCCCCGTGGCGCTCTCCGGAACGGCGGCCACGCTCTCGGGACGCCCGATCGCCACGATCTCCCCGCCCCGGAACCCGGCCCCCGGCCCCATGTCGATGATCCAGTCCGCCGTCTTGACCACCTCGAGGTTGTGCTCGATGACCAACACGGCGTTCCCGGCGTCCACGAGTCGGTCCAAGACCCTGAGGAGCTTCCGCACGTCGTCTCCGGACAGCCCGGTCGTCGGCTCGTCCAGAATGTAGAGCTTCCTCCCCTTTCGGCCGGAGACCCCGGCCAGTTCCCGGGCGATCTTGAGGCGCTGCGCCTCGCCGCCCGACAGGGTCGGCGCCGGCTGGCCGAGCCGCAGGTACCCCAGACCCACCTGCTGTAGGTGCCACAGGATCTGGCCCAGCCTGTCCTGGCGGATGAAGAACCGGAGGGCCTCGTCCACGGTCAGCTCCAGGACCTCGGCGATGTTGCGTCCCTTGTAGCGGACGTCGAGCATCTCCTTCTTGTAGCGGGTCCCGTGGCACATCTCGCACGCCACGTAGACGTCGGCCATGAAGATCATCTCGATCTCGACCTGCCCCGCACCGCCGCAGTCCTCGCACCGACCCCCCGCCACGTTGAACGAGAAGTGGCCGGCGCTGTAGCGCCGATCGATCGACAGAGGCTGCGAGGCGAATATCTTCCGGACTTCGTCCCAGGCCTTGATGTACGTCACCGGATTTGAGCGCGGAGTGCGGCCGATGGGCGACTGGTCCACGAGGACCACGTCGTCCAAGGAACTCACGCCGTCGAGCGAATCGAACTCCCCGACGGACTGGCCGAGATGCTCCTTCGCGCTGGTCTCACCCCCCTTGAGCTCACGCTCGAGCGCCCGATACAGCACGTCGTGCACGAGGGTGGACTTACCCGACCCGGACACGCCCGTCACAACCGTCATCGCCTCCAGCGGAATCTCGACGTCGACCCCCTCCAAGTTGTGCATCCGTCCCCCACGCAGAGAGAGCCTGGGCCCGTCGACCCGGCGCCGTGACTCGGGCACCGGTATCTCGGAGCGCCCGGAGATATACAGCCCCGTGGCGCTGTCGCTCGAGTTCAGCTCGTCGGGTGTACCCTCGAAGACGACGCTCCCGCCCTGCTCTCCCGACCCCGGACCCAACTCGAGCACGTGATCCGCGCTTCGGATGGCCATCAGATCGTGCTCGACCACCAGCACCGTGTTGCCCGCGTCCCGAAGCTGGCCGAGGAGTTGAAGGAGCGCGGCCGTGTCCTTGGGGTGCAGCCCCACGGTCGGCTCGTCCAACACGTAGAGTGTGTCGACGAGCCGCGACCCGAGCGAGTTGGCGAGGTTGATGCGCTGCGCCTCACCCCCTGACAACGTCCTCATCTGCCGATCCATGGAGACGTAGCCGAGGCCGACGTCGACCAGGAACGCCAGGCGCGCCTTGAGCTCCCGAAGGATCGTCTCGGCGATCTGGGCCTCCATCTCGGCGAGCTCCAGGCCGAGCACCCACTCCTGGAGATCCTCCATGGGGAGCCCGCTCACGTCCGCGATCGAGCGCTCGGCGATCCGGATGTAGAGCGCCTTGGGCTGGATACGGGCGCCCTGGCAGGAGCGGCACGTCTGCGGGCTCTGGTACTGCCGCAGAAAAACGCGGATGTACTGCTTGTAGCGTTTTCTCTCACGGGAGACGAGAAAAGGGATCACACCCTTGAAGTCCTCGGCCCCGTACAGCACCTCTTCCCGAAAGTCCTCGGGAAGCTCGTCCCAGGGACTGTAGAGTGAGACGCCTCGCTCCAGCGTGTACGAGCGGAGTTGCTCGCGCTCCTTTTTGTAGCGCGGCTTGGTCCAGGGGTCCACGGCTCCCTCGTCGATGGAGCGCTTGAGGTTGGGCACGATGAGTTCGACATCGTAGTCCAGCGTGGCGCCGAAGCCCGTACAGGTAGGACAGGATCCGTACGGGTTGTTGAACGAGAAGAGCTTCGGCGAGGGGTCGAAGAACTCGATGTCCGGGTGATTGGCACACCTGAAGTGCTCGGTGAACACCAAGCGGCCCACCACCTCCCCGTCGGTCGCATCGTGCATCAGCACGACGGCTTCTCCCTCGCCCTCGGCGAAGCACGTCGCAAGGGAGTCCGCCAGGCGATCGCGCTCCTCCTGGCCGGCGGTGAGCCGGTCGACGACGACGAGGGGGTCGGCCACCTGGGTGACGTCGAGGCCCACGAGCTCGGGATCCACCGCGTCGGGCATGCTCAGGTCCACGAGGCGCCCGTCGGCGAGGAGCCGTACGAAGCCGATGGCCAGCAGGTTATCGACCACCAGGGCGTGACTCACGCGGCCGCTCAATTTGAGCGGAAAGGTCACCTGGATCTTGGCGCCCTCAGGCAACTCGAGGACCCGATCCACCGCTCCGGTCACCGTATCGGGGCGAACCTCGTCGCCGCACTCCGGACAGAAGGTGCGACCGACGCGTGCCCAAAGCAGCCTCAGGTAATCGTAGACCTCGGTAGCCGTCCCCACCGTGGACCGGCTCGACTTGGTGGGGTTCTTCTGCTCGATGGCGACGGCGGGGGAGATGCCCTCCACAGAATCGACGTCGGGTTTTTCCATCCGATCCAGGAATTGCTTGGCGTACGTCGACAACGACTCCACGTAGCGTCGCTGGCCCTCGGCGAAGAGCGTATCCAGGGCGAGAGAGGACTTGCCCGATCCCGAGGGACCCGTGATTACGGTGAGCGCACGCCGCGGAAGATCTATGTCCAGGTTCTTGAGGTTGTGCTGACGCGCCCCTCGGATGCGGATCCAATCGTCCATGGGTGATTCTAGCTTAGTCGGGCGGGCCGTGGAACGCGACCGAGCCGGGGAACTCGACCCCGCGGAACGGGTAGCCCGCACCCCTCACCACGGCCGAAGGGATACGCGTGCAGGGAGCCCACCAGGAAGAGGAGGCGCTGGGAAAGGCCTACGACGCCCGCCTCATGAAGCGGATCCTGGAGTACTTGAGGCCCTACCGGTGGTACGTGCTTCTCGCCGTCGCGCTGCTGATGGTCGCGTCGTTCCTGGAGGTGGTGGGTCCCTGGCTGACGCGGATCGCGCTGGACGACGCCATCCCCAACGGCGACGGGCCCTTGCTGGCCAAGCTGGCCGCAGTCTACGTCGCATCCATCGTGGGCGGTTTCCTGCTCATGTACGGTCAGACGTTACTCACCACCTGGCTGGGACAGCGGGTCATGTACGACCTGCGTACCGAGATCTTCGGCAAGCTCCAGCACATGGACCTTCGCTTCTTCGACCGGAATCCGGTTGGCCGGCTCATGACGCGCATCACCAGCGATGTGGAGACGCTGAACGAGCTCTTCAGCTCGGGGGTCGTTGCGGTGTTCGGTGACGTCTTCACGCTCGGCTTCATCCTGGCCGCGATGCTGTACATGGACTGGAGGCTCGCGTTGGTGAGCTTCAGCGTCCTACCGTTCGTGGCCCTGACCGCCTTCCTCTTCCGAGCGAGGATCCGGGACGCCTACCGCGACATCCGCGTGCGGTTGGCCCGCCTCAACTCGTACCTGCACGAGCGCTTCACCGGCATCGCCGTGGTGAGGTTGTTCAACCGTGAAGAGGCCGACGCGAACAGACACGGAGTGATCAACCGGGACTACCTGCAGGCTCACCTACGCTCCATCACGTACTACTCGCTCTTCTTCCCGGTCATCGAGCTGTTCACGGCCATCGCCCTTGCGTTGATCATCTGGCGGGGCGGAGCCTCGATCCTGGAGGCGACGCTGACCGTGGGGGTGCTGGCGGCGTTCCTCCAGTACGCACGGCGCTTCTTCCGGCCCATCCAGGATCTGTCGGAGAAGTACAACCTCCTGCAGGGAGCGATGGCCTCTTCCGAACGGGTCTTCAGGCTGTTGGACCGCGAGATCGAAATCGTCGAGCCCGACGAACCGACCGTCTTGGCCGCGCCGGTCCGGGGCCGGATCGAATTCGACGACGTTTGGTTCGCCTACGGAAAAGACGAGCAGGGCGAGTGGGATTGGGTGCTTCAGGGCGTGAGCTTCGAGGCCAGGCCCGGGGAACGTCTCGCCATCGTAGGACACACCGGCGCGGGCAAGACGACGCTCATCAACCTGCTCATGCGCTTCTACGAGCCGCAGAAGGGCCAGATCCGTCTGGACGGGGTGCCCATCGAACGGATCGGGCTCGAGGAACTCCGAGTCCACATCGGGCTGGTGCTCCAGGACGTCTTCCTCTTCAGCCACGACGTATCGTACAACATCCGCCTGGGGGCGGGAGACATCTCGGACGAACGAGGCCGCGCGGCCGCGCAACGCGTCGGCGCTGCACCGTTCATCGAACGGCTGCCACGAGGTTACGACCAGGAGCTGGGAGAGCGGGGCGCGACGCTGTCCGTGGGCGAACGCCAACTGGTGTCGTTCGCACGAGCTCTGGCATTCGATCCGCAGGTGCTGATCCTGGACGAAGCGACCAGCTCGGTCGACTCCGAGATCGAGGCCCAGATCGAGACGGCTACCGACGAGCTCATGGCGGGACGGACATCGGTGGTGATCGCCCACCGTCTGTCCACCATCCAGGGTGCCGATCGCATCATCGTGCTCCACCACGGAAGGCTCGTCGAGGAGGGCAGTCACCGGGAGCTGCTGGAGGCAGAGGGTCTATACGCTCGCCTCTACGAACTCCAGTTTACGAGGACGCCCGCGGCCTGAGGGAAGCGAGCGCCAGGCGGCTCCTCCCTAGTGGCCTCCGGCGGGCCTTCAGGGACTCCGCGGCCTAGCGCCGAACCTCCGAGGTATCCCGGACCATGACGGCCGCAAGACTGTCCGCCTCCGCGCGCTGTGACAGCGGCACGATCCGGCCCCCCACCCTGATGACGGGCTCCGTTCCCTCGGGGTATCCGCCGGAGGGGGCGAGGGCCGCCTCGGTGTACCGGCTCGACGGATTCCACAGGATCCACTCGTCGATCCCCGCGTCGTACGTCGCTTCGATCTGGGCCCGAACCTCCGGGGCGCCGTAGGCAGGTGCACCCAGCGTGAAGTCCTGGAGCCAGGGACGCGTCGTCCCGGCACCTTCGATCCCCGCAGAGCGTTCGAGCGCGTCACCGAGCGCCCTCTTCACGATCTCGTATGGATGCCCGCTGGGATCCTGGATGCCGAAGTTGCCGGCCGAATAGTGCGACGGGTACACCATGGGTAGGGCGACGTCGATGGCATCGATGAAGTCCTCGAGTTGGCACGATGCTCGACAGCTCCGTGCTCACGGACGCGGATATTGCCGGAACTCCGTATTGCAGGAACCGCATCGCTTCGCTTTCGGGCTCCCTGCCCTGGATACCAGGCGCGGTTCAGAGCCTCCATCCTGCTGGACGCATGCCGAAGGGCAATGGTCACGTCTCCCGCGAGGTATTGCAGAACTCCGCACTGGTTCAGCTCCTCCTTGGACGCTCGGGAAAGCGCAGGTAGTCCCACTGGATCTCCGGGAAGACGGCCACGGCCTCCTTGGCCAAGGCGATGTGGTAGTCCCATACCGCCCGGTCGTACATGTTGGCCCAGACGAGGCTCTTGTCGTCCACCCACACCCCGCCTGATGTGTCCTGCACGGCCAGTTCGGGGCGATGCGCAACAAGAACGGGATCCTTGACGATCACGATCCGTGCGATCGGGTAGATGTCGGCCTCGTGAAGACGCGCGAGAAGCCCCACCAGGTCTCGGATACGGATCTCCTGATCGGCGCCGACCTCACGGGCGAACATCACCTGGGTCGGGTGACTCACGTAGCCCGTCACATCCTTCAGGTCGATGACGAAGCTGTTGATCTCCGTCCGTTTCGCGAGAGCGATCGCGCTCTCGGAGCGGAGTCGGGATCCGGAAGCCCACCCGTTCAGGTAGATGCCGCGTACCGCCTCCGGCCTGGTGAAGACCAGCGGCTCCTCCGGGAGAATCAGACGGGCGACCGGCGCACCCTCCTCCGTGGTCGCCGTCGGGGCGGGGAACGTCCGGACCACGGTGGCTTCGTCGGTCGGCGCATCCGGCACGTGCCCCGACTCCCGCACGTTCGTCGTCACGGAGCCGGCCGATGCCAACGGAACGGTTGGCTCCGCATCGCCCTGGGTCGCCGTCACGTCCGGCTCCGCATCCATCCACGCCCCGGCGGACGCCGGGAGGTCGGAGGCTACGGTGGGCGCCGGGAGCTCGGAGCCGTCGGCGGGCACAGCCACCGCGAGGTCGGCGGTGGGAGAACCCTCGACGACCGATCCGGATTCACCGACACAGGCGACCGAGAGGATGGCCAGCACGGCCATGAGCGGTGCCGGGCGATTCGCTGGCAAGATACGGTCCGTCCTCTGCGAGGAGTGCCTCGTCACGCCGAATCCGACAGACGATCGACGAGCAGGTCGGCCGTTCGGCCGGCGGCTCCTCGATGTTCCGCAATATAGCCCAAGGCTCGACCACCGTCCCTCTCGAGCTTCTCCGGGTCCGCCAACCACGCCTCGACGGCGGCGGCGAGGGCGTCGACGTCCGAGACCGTCCGACCACCTCCGCAGTCCGCCAGATGGACCGCGGCGAGGGAGTCGTGGTACCGTGGCCCGAAGAGCACGGGGGCGCCGGCCGCCGCCGGCTCGAGGACGGAGTGGAGGCCATGGTCGTGGAACCCTCCTCCCACATAGGCGATGCTCGCCACAGTGTAGAGCTCGGCCAGCACGCCGAACCGCTCCACCAGTACCGCGTCGGCGCCGTCGAGGCTACCACGGCCTTCGGCCTCCCTCAGGAGCGTGGGCGACCACCCGTCTTCGGTCAGGCGCGCGCGCAGCCCCTCGAAGTCCCACCCGTCGGGCTCGTGAGGGGCCAAGACGACCCGGAGTCCGGGCCAACGAAGGCGGAGCCTGGCCAGTGCGGGGATCAGCACGTCCTCGTCCGAGCGCCATGTGGACCCCGCCACCAGCACCGACCCGCTCCCATCGCGGAACAGCTTGAGATACGGAGCGTCCAGGTTGGCCGCCGCCGCCCGGCCCGAAGCGTAGTCCACCCCGGGGTCTCCGGTCACCGCAATACGGTCCGGGGGCACGCCGAGCAGTTGAAAACGGTCACCGTCGTTCTTCGAGATCGCGGCCACACGTTCGAGCCGGCGGAACGTCGGACCGAGTAACGCCCTTCCCGATCGGCTCAAGCGTCCCGCGCGGCCGGGCAGCGTCGCCGCCACCAAGACGACCGGTATTCCGCGGTCCGTCGCTCCTGATGTGAGCGAAGGCCAGACTTCCTTCTGTGTAAAGACCACCATCGCGGGACACACGGCATCGAGTACGCGCCCCGTGACCTCCGGAAGATCCCACGGCAGATAGGCCGAGACGTCGGCAGGAAACCGTGCCGCCAGGCCCTCGGCCGAAGGGGAGAAGAAGGTGAACACGGCCTGCAAGTCCGGCATGCGCACCCTCAGAGCCCCCAGGACCGCCTCCGCCTGGAGAGCCTCCCCCACGGACGACGCATGGAGCCAGATCACGGGCCGGGCCGGGTCCCGCGCCGCGGTACCCCATCCGCCCAAAACACGGTGCGCGCCGCGTCTCCCGCGAATCCCCCGGGAGAGCTTGGACGACCCCCAAGTCATCGCCGGAGAGACGACCCTCAGTCCCCGAAGCAGGGTGCGATAGAGTACCTGAGCCAGTGGCATGCGCGGACGATGGGTCAGACAGCATCCCTTAACAAGGCTACCCACGGCGAGTGAGAGGAGTACATTTCAGTCACCGAAGGGGATTAAAGGGGGAGCCCTCGACGCTCGTACCTCTGGAGAGGGCGACCTAGACAGCCCGCCAATCACCGAGAGCGATCGAGGCCCGTGAAGGGCCACGGGCTCTCGGCAATAGGAGGTTTTTCATGGCAACCATGTTGCTGGCCATCGTCATCATCGTAGCCGGCGCGGCCGTGCTCGTGGCAGGGCCATCCGTCGCCAACCGCGGCAAGTCCAAGCTCCTCGGCTACGGCCTGCTGATGGGCGGCGTCGTTGCCGCCCTGCTGAACGCAGTGGTCGTCATCAGCGTCGGCGAGGTGGGCGTGCAGCACTTCCTGGGCAAGGTGAATCCGGTGCCGATGGAGCAGGGTGTCCACATCATCAACCCGCTTGCCAGCGTCGAGAAGATGTCCGTCAGGGAGCAGAGTTACCCGGAAAGCGGAGGCGTCGAGCAGATCGAGGCGCAGACGAGCGAGCAGATGAACGTCGCGCTCGAGGTGTCGTTGCTCTTCCGGCTCGACCAGGCCAAGGCCCCCGATCTGTTCGACCGCATCGGCTCGGAGATGCAGATCAAGCGAAGTATCGTTCTGAACGCGATCCGCAACGGCGTCCGTGACGCGGTGGCCACCAAGTCCATCAACGAGATTTTCTCGCCGAACCGTCGCGAGGTCGCCTCCGACATGTTGCAGGCCATCCAGGCCAAGGCCGGCGACCGCATAGAGGTGGTGGAGGTGTTCCTCAGGGACGTGCAGGCACCCGCCGCGGTGCGCCAGGCCATCGACGAGAAGCTCCAGCGCGAGCAGAATGTGGCCGCGGAGAAGTTCCAGACCGAGATCATCCAGGAGCGGGCGCAACAGCAGATCGAAGAGGCCAAGGGCATCGCCGAAGCCCAGAAGATCATCACCGCGGGTCTCACGCCCGAGTACCTCATGTTCCACTACATCGAGCAGCTCGGCACGCTCCCGGCCGGGTCGGTGGTGTACGTGCCCACGGAGGGGAGTATTCCCCTGATGCGGAACCTGGGGGGCGGACGGTAGGCGTGAGACACGGCTCGGACGGAGACCGCTAGAACCATGCCGCGTCGGTTGTGGACCCGCTTCCTGGTAGGCTCGGGGATCGTGGCCGTGATCGCCTCGGCGTGCTCGCCCATGTACGTCATCAAGGCGGGCATCGCCGAGGCCAAGATTCTGCGGGCTCGCCAACCCCTGCACGAGGTCATCCTCGATCCCGAGACGGACGAACGGACCAAGGGTAAGCTCACCTTCGTGGTGGAGGCGCGCAGGTTCGCCATCGACGTACTCGGGCTCGACGTGGGCGACTCGTACACGTCGTTCACCCAACTCGACAAGGACACGCTCGCTCTGGTCCTGTCTGCCGCCAGGCGGGACCGCTTCGCGCCTAAGACGTGGTGGTTCCCGGTCGTGGGCCGGGTCCCCTACAAGGGGTACTTCGACGAAGACGACGCCCTGAGAGACCAAGAGCGGCTCGAGCAGGAGGGCTTCGACACGTACCTGCGACCCACCGCCGCGTTCAGTACGCTGGGGTGGTTCTCCGACCCCCTGCTCTCCACTCTCCTGCGCCGCGACGAGGTCGACCTGGTCGAGACCGTCATCCACGAGCTGTCGCACAACCATCTGTTCGTACGGGGATCGGTCGGCTTCAACGAAAGCTTCGGGACGTTCGTGGGCCGGGTCGGATCAATCGAGTTCTTCTGCAACCGACAGGGTGGCGGCCCCGACACCGTGAAGTGCCTGCGAGCTCAGGAACGGTGGAGAGACTATCTGATCTTCTCGACGTTCATCGACGATCTGATCGACGGTCTCGAGGCGATCTACGCCGATGCCGCACTCTCGTACGACGAGAAGCTGGATCGGCGCCGGGTCTTGTTCGAGGACCGTCTCGAGGACTTCGAGACGCGCGTGCAGCCCTCCTTCGAGGCCATGACCTTTCAGGGCTTCCTCGTCACACCGCTGAACAACGCCACCCTCATGGCTCGCATGCGCTACTACCACCGGCTCCCGGACTTCCAGAGGCTGTTGGAGCAGACGGGTGGGCTGCGGGCTGCGGTGGAGTATCTCGTCGAGGGGGTGTCGGGTGTCGACGATCCTTATGATCTGATCCCGTCGCCTGCTCCCGCGGAACAGAATGGATCCTGACGCGCTCGAGCTCGCGGAGCCGATGGAGGCCCCGCCAACGCACGATGCCGACGATCAGGCGGACCCACTCTCCGTTTACGGTCGCCGAGAGGCCGAAGCGGCGGCCGCCGCCAATCACTGGCAGGCACGCTCGAGCGCTCTGGCGCAGCAACGGATGTGGGTGTTTCTGCTGGCCGCCGCCGCCCTCGTGGCCTACGCATTCGGCTCCGACGCCAGGCCCGCCATCACCGCCGTCGGGCTACTCGCGGTCGCTTTCTTCGTGGTTCTCGTCGTCCGTCACGGGCGAGCCAAAGTCCGCGAGCGCTGGCACTCGGAGCTCGCGCGCGTGGCCCGCGAGGCTCGCTGTCGCCGGCTCCGCCACTGGGATGGACTGGAGCAGCCGGGCCGGGCGGCGGCGGCGGACCACGCCTACGCCGACGACCTGGACGTCTTCGGGCACGCCTCCCTCTACACGCTGCTCGGCACCACAGCCACCCGACCCGGCGCCGACACCTTGGCGGCCTGGCTGCTCGCCCCGGCCACGGCGGATAGGGTTCGGGAGCGTCAGGCCGCCGTTCGAGAGCTGACCCCCGCCATCGAGTTCCGCGATGAACTGCACGCCGCGGGACGGATCGCCGGCCCGGTCGAGATGGAGGAGATCGCGAAGCTCCTCGAATGGGCGGAGGCGCCCACCTGGCTGGCGAAGGAGCGTGCCGTGGGGTGGGCGGCCGTAGTCCTGCCGTCGGCTACCGTCGTCACCGTGGGGTTGCACATCGCGGGCATGGCACCCTTCCTATGGATCGTGCCGACGGGCCTCACACTCTGGCTGGTGAGGCGGTACTTCGAGCACATCCGCGCCGACTTCACGCGTGCGTCGAACGGCGAGACCGGCCTCCGGAGCTACCACGAGCTCATAAAGCGCATCGTGGAGCAACGATTCGAGGCCTCCTTGCTCGGCGAGCACCACAGGAGCCTCTCGTCCGGCGACCGAACCGGAGCCGGCAACCGGACGGGAGGCGACGGCCGACCCCACCGCGCAGAAGGCGCCGCCGCCGCGCTGGCCGGCCTCTTTCGCCTCATGGAGATGTCGGATCTGCGCTTCAACGGACAGATGCACCTTCCCGTGAACCTCCTGACGCTCTGGGACGTGCACGTTCTGCTCGGCATGGAGCGCTGGAAGGGAAGACACGGCCCGAGTCTGCGCGGGTGGATGGAGGCGCTGGGCCGGGTGGACGCGCTCTCGGCCCTGGCCGGCCTCGCCCACGGTCATCCAGACTGGGTCTTCCCCGAGGTCGGGAGGGGCGGCTCGATGACCCTGGAGGCCGAGGGCTTGGGACACCCCCTGCTGGATCCCGGGGCGGCGGTGCGCAACGACGTGGAGATCGGCCCGCCGGGGACCCTGCTTCTTGTCACGGGCTCCAACATGTCCGGGAAGAGCACGCTCCTGCGGGCGGTGGGAGCCAACGTCGTCCTGGCAGGCGCGGGCGGGCCGGTGTGCGCCGATGCCATGTCCTTCCCTGCCGTCGACCTGCGCACGAGCATGCGCATTCGGGACTCCCTGGAGGGGGGCATCTCGTACTTCATGGCGGAGCTCCGGCGGCTCAAGACGGTCGCCGAGGCGGCCAGCGCCGCGAAGGACGTGCCGGTGCTGTACCTCCTGGACGAGATGCTTCAGGGAACGAACACGGCAGAGAGGCAGATCGCCGCCCGTCGCATCCTGCGTCACCTCCTCGACGAAGAGGTGATCGGCGCGGTGACCACGCACGACCTCACCCTTGCGGACGCTCCCGACCTGCGTGAGCGGGCGGTCTTCGTACACTTCAGGGAGTCGCTGGAGGAGCGCGATGGGGGTCCGCCTATCACCTTCGATTACAGGCTCCGACCCGGAATTGCCACCTCGACGAACGCGCTGCGTCTCATGGAGATCATGGGGTTCGCAAAGGCTGATGCCGACGCGTTGTGATGCCTCTTCGCCCGGTGTAGGTTAGGGGCTCAATTCTCCGGCATCCCCTCCAGCGCGCATAGATGAGCAGCGATGTAAACGGCGGCTACGCGCCGTCCGAAGTAGAGGCCAAGTGGCAGGACCGGTGGGAGAAGCTCGGCACCAACAGCTTCACCCTCGAGGCTCTGCGGACGACGGAGGACCCCTACTACCAGTTGATGATGTTCCCGTACCCCTCGGCCGAGGGACTCCATGTGGGCAACATCTACGCGTTCACCGGCGCCGACGTGCACGGGCGTTTTCAGCGCCTGGCCGGAAGGGACGTCTTCGAACCCATCGGCTTCGACGCCTTCGGGATCCACTCGGAGAACTTCGCCCTCAAGCAGGGCGTCAATCCGATGGACCTCATCCCCAAGAACGTCGCTAACTTCACGCGGCAGCTGCGGCGCGTCGGCGGGATGTTCGACTGGAACCACACGGTCGACACCACGGATCCGGCCTACTACCGCTGGACCCAATGGATCTTCCTCCAGCTGTTCAAGGCCGGGCTGGCCGAGCGCAAGGAGGCCCCCGTCAACTGGTGCCCCTCCTGCATGACGGTGCTGGCCAACGAGCAGGTGATCTCGGGACGCTGCGAGCGCTGTGACACAGCGGTCGAGCAGCGGCGGAACGCACAGTGGTTCTTCAAGATCACCGCCTACGTGGAGCGGCTGCTGGAGAACTTGGAGGGCATGGACTGGTCCGAAACGACCAAGAAGGCCCAGCACAACTGGATCGGAAGAAGTGAGGGCGCCGTCCTGCGCTTCCCGATCCTGCCCCTCGACGGCGTAGTCGGCATCGGCTCGGCGCAGCCCACGGTGGCCCCGTCCGCCCTTCCGGCCGAGGGAGAGCCCATCGACGTCTTCACCACCCGGCCCGACACCGTTTTCGGAGCCACGTACATGGTGCTCTCACCGGAGCACCCGCTGGTCGACACGGTCACCAGCGCCGACAACGCCGACGACGTGGCGGCCTACCGCACGCAGGCCGCGGCCAAGGACCTCGTCGCCCGGCAAAAGGGCGAAAAGGAAAAGACCGGCGTATTCACGGGCGGGCACTGCCTGAACCCGGCCACGGGCCTGCCCATCCCCATCTGGATCGCCGACTACGTACTCATGGAGTACGGCACCGGTGCGATCATGGCCGTGCCCGGCCACGACCAGCGCGACTTCGACTTCGCCAAGGCCATGGATCTGCAGATCCGCCGTGTGGTGGCGGGCCCCGAAGAGGACGTCGACACGCCGCTGACCGAGGCCTATGTGGGCGATGGCACCTTGGTCAATTCGGGGCACTTCGACGGCCTGCCCGTGGCCGAGAGCAAGAAGGTCGTCGCCGGCTGGCTATCCGAGCGCGATCTGGGCGAGACCAAGGTGAACTACCGCCTGCACGACTGGTGCATCTCGAGGCAGCGGTACTGGGGTCCACCGATCCCGATCATCCACTGCGAGGCGTGCGGCGCGGTGCCCGTGCCCGAGGCGGATCTGCCGGTGGTGCTCCCCCGGGTGGAGGACTTCAAGCCCGACGACTCCGGCGTGAGTCCCCTGGCCCGAGTCGAGGAGTGGTACCGCATCGACTGTCCCGAGTGCGGAGCCCAGGCCCGCCGCGAGACCGATGTGTCGGACACGTTCCTGGACAGCTCGTGGTACTTCATGCGATACCCGTCCACCGACTACGACGACGTACCCTTCGACGCCGACATGACGAGTCGGTGGCTACCGGTGGACTGTTATATCGGGGGCAACGAGCACGCGGTCCTACATCTGCTCTACGCTCGCTTCATCAGCATGGCCCTCCACGATCTGGGGCACCTCGAGTTCCAGGAGCCCTTCAAGCGATTTCGCGCCCACGGAATGATCATCCGCGAGGGCGCCAAGATGTCGAAGAGCAAGGGCAACGTGATCGTGCCCGACCAGATCATCGAGCGGTATGGAGCCGACACCTTCCGCACGTACCTCATGTTCCTGGGGCCGTACGAAGAAGGCGGAGACTATCAGGACGAGGGTATTCAGGGGCCCCACGGGTTCTTGCATCGTCTCTACGAGACCGTCATGGGCGCCATCGCCAACGACGTCGCACCCGAGCCCGACGTGGAACGCAAGCTCCACCAGACGATCCGTCAGGTCACGCGGCAGCTACCCGAACTGGGATACAACACCAGCATCGCCGCGATGATGGAGTATCTGAACGTGGTGCGGGCCGGTGGGCGCGATGCGGCCAGGGCCGAAGTGGAACCCCTGGTCGTTCTGGTGGCGCCCTTCGCCCCGCACCTGGCCGAAGAACTCTGGGAGGCTCTGGGGCACGAGGGCGGCATCTTCGCCGACGCGAACTGGCCCGAGTACGACGAGGACAAGACCCGCTCCACCTCCGTGGAGCTGGCCGTGCAGGTAAACGGAAAGCTCCGGGCCACGGTCCGGGGCCCCGCCGGCATCGATCGAGAGGCCGCGGAGGACCTCGCCCGTTCGGACGAGAACGTCGCCCGGTACCTGGAGGATGCTACCGTGAGACGGGTCATCTACGTGCCCAACCGTCTCGTAAACTTCGTAGTGGAGACCGCCTGATGGCCGACTCACCCACCGGGGCTTCACCCACCGGAGCTTCACCCACCGGTCGTTCGCCCGAGCTGGATCGCCTTTGCATCGACACGATCCGGGTCCTTGCGATGGACGCGGTGCAGAAGGCCAACTCAGGTCATCCGGGCACGCCGATGGCGCTCGCACCGTTCGGTTACCTGCTGTGGACACAGCACATGAGCCACAACCCGGCGAACCCAGCCTGGCTGGACCGGGACCGCTTCGTACTCTCGGTGGGGCATGCCTCCATGCTCATCTACTCGCTCCTGCACCTGACCGGCTACGACCTCCCCATGGAGGAGATCGTGAACTTCCGCCAGTGGGGATCCCTGACCCCCGGTCACCCCGAGGTGGGGCACACGCCCGGCGTCGAGACCACGACCGGCCCGCTCGGGCAGGGCGTGGCGAACTCGGTGGGTATGGCGCTGGCCGAGCGGTGGCTTGCGGCACGATTCAACCGGCCCGGCCATGAGGTGGTGGACCACTACACGTACGCCGTGTGCTCGGACGGCGACCTCATGGAGGGCATCTCCCACGAGGTGGCGGCCATAGCGGGCCACCAGAAGCTGGGTAAGCTGATCTGGATCTTCGACAACAACCGCATCACCATCGAAGGCGGCACGGATCTGAGCACGGCCACCGACCAGGCCAAGCGCTTCATGGGATACCGATGGCACACCCTACGCGTCGAAGACGGAACCGACCTCTCCAGCCTGGACCGGGCCCTCGACGCCGCGCGCGCCGAGACCGAACGCCCCACGCTCATCGTCATGAGCACCCGCATCGGTGAGGGCAGTCCCAACAAGGCCGATCTCGCGGCCGCCCACGGCGCGCCGCTCGGCGCCGACGAGGTGACGGCCACCAAAGACAACCTCGGATACCCGTCGCACGAGCCGTTCTACGTGGATCCCGACGCGCTCGCGGCATGGCGTGAGACGACGGTGCGGGGCCGTGGTCTGGAAGAAGAGTGGAACGAACGATTCGAGGCCTATCGCGCCGCCCACCCTGAGCTCGCCGACGAGTACGTGAGCATGATGCGCGGCGACCTGCCGTCCGGCTGGGACGCCCAGGTACCCGATTACGAGCACGTGGACAACGCGGACGCCACGCGGAACTGGTCCGGCAAGGTCCTGCAGGGACTGGCGGCCGGACTGCCCAATCTGATCGGCGGCTCGGCCGACTTGGGGCCGTCGAACAAGACCGACATCGCGGACGCCGACGACCTCAAGGCCGACACGCCAGGCGGGCGAGTCATCCATTTCGGCGTTCGTGAGCACGGCATGGCCGGCATACTGAACGGTCTCGCCCTGCACGGAGGCATCCGCCCGTTCGCCGGGACGTTCTTGATCTTCTCCGACTACATGCGGCCGTCGATCCGCCTGGCCGGACTGATGGGCCTTCCCGTCACCTATGTGTTCACCCACGACTCCATCGGGCTCGGCGAGGACGGGCCCACCCATCAGCCCATCGAGCAGACGATGACGCTCAGGGCCGTCCCCAACGTGATGGACTTCCGACCCGCCGACGCCGCCGAGACGGCGGTGGGGTGGCGCCTGGCCATGGAACGCACCGACGGCCCCACCTTCCTGGCCCTCACCAGGCAAAAGGTGCCTGCCCTGGACCGAACCGAGCTCGCCTCATCGCAGGGCGCCCGCCGGGGCGCGTACGTTCTCGCGGAGGCCACCGACGGCGACGCCGAGGTGACCTTGATCGCGAGCGGCTCCGAAGTGGATACCGCCCTCGAGGCGCGGAGGCGACTAGAAGCCGACGGAACCCCGACTCGCGTGGTGAGCATGCCGAGCTGGCACCTCTTCGAGCAACAGGCTGAGGCGTACCAGGACGAGGTACTCCCGCCGGCACAGCGCGTCCGTATCGGGGTGGAAGCGGGGTCGACGTTCGGTTGGGCACGCTGGGTAGGCGACAAGGGCGGCGCCGTGGGCATCGACCACTTCGGCGCCTCGGCCCCCTCCGAGGTCCTCTACGAGCGATTCGGCGTCACCGCCGATGAGGTCGTGGCGCTGGCGCACTCCCTGCGCCGCGAGGTCAGCGAGGTCGCGCCGGCCTGACACTTCCCGGGCGCGGCTCCCGTACGGAACCGGCCAAGGGCTTCATGCGTTGGGCATGTGTGCCTGAACCGGGAAGGTTCATGAAAAAAACACTGGCCGCGGCGATACTCGCGGTGTCGGCCTGGGGGTGTACCCCGGGAGAAGCCGAAGCGACGCGCGGCGAAGACGGTCGCCGCGGAACCGAAGACACGGGCGCCGCAGAGTGGGTCAGCACGGCGCCTGGCGGTACCGAGGTGACCATGCGCCCCGACCGCTACCCGGTGGAGGTGGGCTCGACCGAGTTCCACATAACCCTCGACCGGCCCGTACCCCAAGGCACCACGGTCTCGATCGACATCGTCTCACCCGAGATGCCCGCCATGGGCATCCTGCGGTACCACGCCGAAGCGATGGGTCCCCTGGATTATACGGCTCGAGCCGAGATCGCCATGGACGGCGCCTGGGAGGTCTACGTGAATCTGGGCGACGGAACCGATGCGGCTTCGTTCGCGTTCGACGTAGAGCCGGGCTCGACGGGCGGCCACCAACACGGCGGCACGATGTCCGGGGCAGAAGAAGACCACGAACCGGCCGTCGGAGAGCGTGATGCACACGCCCACGGCGACGGTCGTTAGGGTTGGTTTGGTTAGGGTCCCGCGCCCGAGTGAGGCACGGGATATCGCGTTCACATCCATAGCCGGAGGATAAATTTCGATGCTCAAGTTTGCACTAGCGACGTTGTCGCTGGGGATCATGATGCTGGCTGCCCAGCCCGTGTCGGCTCAGATGGACATGAAACCCGCCGAAGGCAAGGCTGTCTCCATGACGGTCAGCGTGGTCGACCTTTCCTGTAAGTCCGTCTTCAACCTGTCCGGTGACGACCACCGGATGTGTGCTCAGGTCAGCTTCGACAAGGGCGTTCCGTTGGCCCTCATGAGCGAGGACGGCACCTTCTATATGCCCGTCACCATGGCCATGGGGCAGGAGCGGGGCGACAAGGACCTGAGGGGTCACGCCGAGCACAAGATCAACGTGACCGGCAAGGTGATCGAGCGCGGTGGCTTGCACACGATCCTCATCGAGAAGATCTCGATGTAGCTCCTGCCAATGCTTTCGCAGTATTCGCTGACATCGATGCCGCGAGGCCGGAGCTCTGGCTCCGGCCTCGTTGTCCTTTCGCGGGTGGTCGGATCGGCGGTGCCCGCGGTAGTCGCGCTCGCGTCGGTCGTACTCTCGGGCTGTGACCCGGGGCGGCCGCCCCCCGGAGCGCCGGTCGCGGACTACAGGGAACCCTCCCTGAGCGAGCGTGGCGACTGGACGCTGATCGAGAGCCCGGATCCCGCCGAACACCTCCTGGTCTACGGCGATCCACCGGCCGACGGTCTTCAACTGCTCTTCATGGGGGGTCGCGCGGCCACGCCTCTACGGAACGGAGGCGCAGCCTGGCCGGACGAGTCGGGTGCCCGCATCCTCGTCTTCGACGAGCGAGGGGTCGTGGCCAGGGTCGCGCAGGGGGCTCTGCCCGACGCCCGGAACCTGACGCGCCCCGTCTCCGTAGCCGTGGACGGCGGGTCGCTGCTGGCGATCGAAGCCGACGGGCAGGGGCTCCGCTTCGGTGACGACGGACCCGAGGAGTGGGTGTCCTACGGCGTCGAGGCTCCGGCCTTCGGAGGAGGTGTCGGCGCCATGGTGGCCGCGCGGAGTATCTTCGAGTTCCACATGGCGCCGGCCCGTCCGAGGGATCCGCTACTCTGGATCAGGGAGGGGGACACGCGGGAGATGATGCCGCTCGGCTCGCCGGCCGCGGCGCCGGACCCCTTCCTCGGACAGCTCGTCAACACCGGCTGGACCGTGGCCACCGACGACGGACTGGTCGTCTTCGCCTCCGCGCTGAGGCGTGAGTTGGTGGCGTTCGACTCCCGAGGAGACACAACCTGGGTGAGCCTTTGGCAGCCCGCCGACAGCGTCGCACCGCCGTCCCTGGACGTGGTGGACGGATCGATGACCCCCGTCTTTTCGGTGATCCAGTTCGGCATGGTCACCGGCCCCGACGGGCTGATCTACGTGTTGGCCGCCACGGAGCCGGGTGGCCCACCGGACAAGGTGCTGGTGTTCGACCGAGAAGGACGATTCGTCCGCTCCGGGCGCGTCAGCGAGAACGACGCCATCTTCGCCGACGCACGCGGCCGCATCTACGGCGTACCCATCGAAGACGCGCTGTCGCGCACCGGCGAGCCCGAGAGGGCCGTCTTCCCCGCGTTCGACCTGCCCCTCCTGGGAGGCATCGGCCGGACGACGCTGGAGGCGCACCGGGGCAAGGTGGTGGTCCTCAACTTCTGGGCGAGTTGGTGCGGGCCCTGTCGGCGTGAGATGCCTCTCCTGGCGACGTTCGCAAACGAGTTGGATCCCGATCAGGCCGTGCTGATCGGCCTGAACGAGGACCTCGATCCCGAAGACGCGCTGGCGTTCCTCGAGGAGATCGGTGGGGTCGGCTACCCCCACGGACAGGGCCGCGGGCGTCTACGAAACCGCTACAACTACCGCGGTCTCCCCTACACCGTCGTGTTGGATCGGGACCTGCGGGTCATCCGCGGCTTCTATGGGTTCGGATCCAGCATCGATCCGATCGAGAAGACGGTCGAACGGGAGTTGTCCGCAGACCATTAGTCCAGCGCGGAGCGCCTCGCGAGCTCCATCAGACGATCGGGCGAGACCTCGCCGACCAGAGCCTGCTCCACCTGGGGCGTAGCCCAGGTGATCACCGATGGTCCGCCGGTACCCGACGCCGCCAGAGACGACAGGGCAGGTGCTCGCCGCACCGTGCCCGCCTTGGGCACCACGTAGTGGGAGATCTCTCGCCCGTCCTCCACGTAGCTGATCATGGCCCCCCGCCGACCGTCCAACAGACAGATCTCGGCCCCGGCCAGTTTCAGCCCGGCAACCTGCATGGGAGTCACGGCCATTCCGAGCTCACGCGTCAGGAACCGGCTGATCTCGTTCGCATCGGAGGTTACGATGCGATCCTCGCCCACCGCCCTTCGCAGGTAGTCCTCGACGAAGAGCCCCGCCTCCTCCTTCGGAGCGGGGCGCTCAAGGACCGCACTGCCGATCGCGACCACGAAGAGCGCAGCGATCGACGAAGCGGCGGCGAGGGCCCACCTCCTGCGGTTGCCCCCCCAGGAGGTGCCCCCCCAACCCTCACCGCTACCCCGGATTCCGCTTTCTCGCGTGCTCGCGGCTGCGCTTACATCCCCCCGGGCCTCGGGCACACCGGCCTCCGGCACCCCGAGGCTTCTCGCCCGCTCCCGGGCCAGAGAGTCGAACACCCGCTCGCGAACCACTCGGGGGGTCTGCTCCCTGCCCACCCGGTCGTATACGTCGAGGAGGCGCCGGTCCTGGTCGAAGTAGTCCTGGCAGGCTTGGCACCCCTCTACGTGGCCGCGCGCCTCGAGCACCGACGTAGCGGCAAGGCGAGGCTTCTCGGGTGGCCAGAGGGCGCGTCTCGCCTCGGTGCAATCCATGCCCGTCGTCACGACAACGCGCCTCCGTTCGTGCCGTCCCGCTCGTCCGGTCCGGGAAGAACTGCGGTCATGAGCAGATGCCGGTAACGCAGCAGATCCTTCAGGTCGTCCAACGCGATGTCGAGGACCGCCGAGGCCTCCGTGTACTTCCACCTGCGGAGCAACACCAGCCAAAGCGCCGCACGGGCTTGCGGCGGAACGCCCCGAGTCGCCTTGAAGAGGGCGAGGGGATCCACCTGGACGGCCCCTGCGGAAAGCGGGCGGTGCATCTCGACTTCCCGGCCCGAAGCATCGTACGGGCCGCCTTCGTGGATCGCAGACAGGTAGGCCTTCACCATCCGGCCCTCCAACCACCGAGCGGCGTCGGTCCCCTGCTCGACCTTGCGGAACGCATGGAACGCACTCGTCAGGGTGCTCAGCAGAAGGTCCTCGGCGTCCTGTTCCTCCCCGGCCTGGAGAAAGAGCGCCCCTTGGTAGAGACGGTCGATCTCCTGACTGGCAAGCTCTTCGAAGGTCCGGTGCATCGGCTCTTTTCCCGACGGAACGGCAAAGCCCCATGGCTCCGCCCTCACTTGGAATACATCCAGACCGGAAAAGGTTCGCGATAAGCGTAACACCTCAAGAGGAGGGCCTCAGGCGATCCTTGCGCGGCTCCGCGAGAGAGAGCCACCCCCGAACCGGAAGGACGAGTGCCGCAGATCGCCAAGGACGACCCCCGCTTCCCGCCGAACATGGAGCTTCACCAGCTCCGCGCGGCCACCCTCTCGGGGACAGGGACGATTCGGGAGACCGGCGAGGCGTTCCCTTACGTAGTCCGGTTCCTGGGTCCCGACGACATCGAGCCGCTCCTGGTGTTGCACCATGAGGTGCTCGACTGCATGCCCGAGCCGCTTCTCCTCTACGAGCGCGACTACGGCTTTTACCATCGATGCCTCACGGAGGCCGGGGGGATCGTAGGCGCGTTCCGCGACGGCACCATGATCGGCTACGCCACCCTGTTCACGCCGGGACCGGATGAGGAGAACTACGGGGTCTTCTTGGACCTGAGCGAAGAGGACCTGCGGCACGTGGGACATCTCGCCGGATCCGCCGTGCACCCCTATTACCGGGGGAGTCAGATCCAGCGGATCCTGGTCGAGGTGCGGGGCTTGTACGCACACCGGACCGGATTCCACCACCTCTGTGGAGAGGTGCTGCCGGGCAACACGGTGAGTATCGCCAACCATCTGGCCGAAGGGTACTTCCTGGCCGGCTTCCGCGTCGACAAGTACGGGCTGCCCTGCTTCATCCTGCACAAAGACATGCGCCGGGATCCATCCCCGGTCGAAGAGCACGAGATTCGGCAGCTGCCTCTTCTCGACATCGAGGGTTACCAGGCGATGATGCGGGAGGGACGCTGGGGGTTCGAGGTGGTGAACCGAGAATCCGCATGGCATATTCGCTTCGGTTTCTTCCGGTAGGACCACCCCTTCGAGCACCCCAGAGCCACGCGACTCCAGACAGCCCAGGCCTCACGAGTGGACCGAGTCCTCAGGATCCTCAACCTCCAAGACGAAGAAACCGGTATTGCCGGCGGGCTGTTCTTCTACTCCTTCGTCCTGGGTATCGCCCGGGTGTTCGTCCTCACGGCGTCCCAGGCGATCTTCCTGGAGAACTACCCCGCCTCCGACCTGGCCTATGTGTACATGCTGGCGTCCGTGGCGACCATGGCCACCAGCGGAGCGTACCTCTATCTGGGCCGCCGCCTGACGCTTCGACCCCAGATCCTGGCAAACCTGTTTTTCGCGCTGGGCGTGACGGTGGTGTTGCGCGTCCTTCTCGGATTGCCGGGCGTGCGCTGGCCCGCCATGGCGTTGGCCGTCTGGTTCCACGTGGTCTTCGCCCTGACCAGCGTCGCGTTCTGGACCGTCGCCACACAGGTCGTCGACATCCGCCAAGGCAAGCGGCTCTTCCCGTTGGTGACCACGGGCGACGTGCTCGCCTTTTCGGTCGGTGGCTTCTTCATCCTCCAGGTGGTGGGCACGATCGGCGCCCCCAACCTGCTCCTGATCGGTGCGGCGGGCCTCGCCATGGCCGCCTTCTCCTTCGTGGGGCTCTCCCGGGTTCGGCCCGAGCGTTTCCGCGGGGGTGGGCGTCCATCCGAGGGTGCTCGAGCGCCCGAGCGAGTCAAGTGGTCGAGCCCCTATCTGGTCATGATGATGGGGTACTTCATCCTCAGCGCCGTCGTGTTCATCTTCCTGGACAACGCCTTCAGCGACGTGGCCCAGCTCCGGTACGGCGACGCGGCCCAACTGGCCCGCTTCTTCGGGACCTTCGCCGCGGTAGCGGCCATGGTCAACTTCCTGTTCCGCACATTCGGGGCCGGGCGGATGATCCAGAAGTTCGGCCTCATCGCCGGCCTGATCGGGCTCCCGGTCGTCGTCCTGTTCGGCTCCACCCTCGTCGTGGCTGCGGGCTACCTGCTGCCCGCCCTGGGCCTGGTGTTCTGGTTGACGACCATGACGCGGCTCTTCGACAAAGTGTTCCGCGGGGTCCAGGCGTCGTCCATCGCCACCCTCTACCAACCCCTCATGGAGAGGGGGCCGGCCATCCAGACCACGATGGACGGCATCATCGACTCGGCCGCCATCGGTGTCGCGGGTGTCGTGCTTCTGGGCCTGCACCACTTCTTCGACATCGGAGCCACGGAGCTCGCCATCTTTCTCGTGGTTTTATGCGCCATCTGGCTCGTGGTGGCCCTCGGCCTGCGCCGTGAGTACGTGAGCATTCTCGGCACCGTGCTCCATCGCCGCCGCATCAAGGGCGAGGCGCTCCAGATCGTCGACGACAACGTGCTCGCGCTCGTCCGAGAGGAGATCAGGAGCTCCCATCCCGAGAACGTGCTCTACGCCGTCGATCTGCTGGAGGAGGCCGAGCATCCCGATCTTCCGCAGGTCCTCACCGACCTCGTGGAGCACGAGTCGGAGGACGTTCAGACCGAGATCTTGAGGCGTGTCGAACAGCACGGGGTCGTCCAGGCGCTTGAAGCCGTCAAGAGGATCGTGGATGACGACGGCGTGTCCGAGGCGCTCCGTGGCGAGGCGATCCGCGTTCTCGGAAGCATGAGCGAAGAGATCGACCCGGCGGTGATGGAGGCGCTGCGCGAGGGCGCCCCCGACGAGAAACGGGGAGCCTTGGTGGGCCTCTTGAGGTCGGGCTCAATCGAGGGCGTGGTGTACGCCGGGGCGGAGCTGCTCGAGGAGCTCAACTCACACTCTCCGATGAACCGGATGTTCGCCGCGCACGTGCTTCGCGACGCGGCCATCCCGAGCTTCTACCGCCAGGCCATTCAGCTCCTGAACGACCCGAGCCCGCAGGTCCGGGCGGCGGCGGTGGAGGCCGCGGCGGCCATGGCGCACCCCCCGCTCTGGCCGCTGGTGGTTGACGCGTTGAGGGATCCTGACCTGTCCGCGGCCGCGTCGGAGGCCCTGATCGGCTCGGGCCAAGTGGCCGTCCCGAGCCTGTTGAAGGGATTTGAGCGCCACGAGCAGGACCATCACTTCAGGCTGCTGGCCCTGCGGATTCTCGGGCTCATACGCGGCGAAGAAGTAATCCGGCACGTCCTCCCGCTGACGACCTTAGAGGACCGGGAGGAGAGGCACGCGGTCTTCACCGCCCTGGTGAGCTGTGGCTTCCGGCCCGAAGAGGGTCGACTGGACTCGCTGACGAAGCGGCTGCGGCACGAGACGAAAGACGCCGCGGAGATCTTCATGGCCGCGGAGAACCTGGACGGCCCCGCCGAGGCACGGGTCCTTCAGGAAGCTCTCGCCGAAGAGATCGAGCAGGTGCGTCATCGCATCTTCTTGCTCATCTCCCTGCTGTATCCCGAGACCGACGCCATGACGACCTGGGACAACTACAGCAGCGGCATCAGTGAACGTCACGCGTACTCGCTCGAGGTGCTCGAGAACATCGTCACCAACGAGGAGCGGGCATGGCTCTTCCCCGTGCTCGAGGATCTGGGAACCGTCGACCGTCTCGAACGCCTGGGTCGGGAATGGGGCGTGGCGCCGCAGGGGTTCACGGCCCAACTGACGAGCATCCTGGAGCGGAACGCGCTGAGCGACTGGACGCTGCTGTGCGCACGGCAACTCGCGTCGGTCATGAACGTGGGAGGCGTCACCCTCTCGGACGAGGACGCGGTGCGCTTCGACCGGACGCTCCGCCTCCGCTCCGTCGAGCTGTTCGCGGACCTGTCGGATCACGCCCTCGCCGCACTGGCGACTCGCTTGGAAGAGGTGAATCTGGACGAAGCGAAGCGGTGTTCTCCAAGGGCGACGTCGGAGACTCGATGTACCTGGTCACCGGCGGCAAGGTACGCATCCACGATGGGCATACCGAGCTCGCCGTGGTGGGAGAGGATTCCGTCTTCGGGGAGTTCACCGTGCTGCACTCCGGACCACGGACCGCATCGGTCACCGCTTGCGAGGCCACGCGGATGCTGCGCTTCACGCAGGGGGATCTGTACGAGCTCATCGCCGATCAGGTCTCGGTGGCTCGTGCGCTGATCCGGATGATCGTCCAAGGCCTCCGCGAGAACCTGGAGACACGGGCCAGCTCGTAGGACACCGTTCCCGTCCCGGTAGGCCGGGGTTCCCGTCCCGGTAGGCCCCGTCCCGGTAGGCCGGGGTTCCCGTCCCGGTAGGCCGGGGTTCCCGTCCCGGGGAGGCCGGGGGACTCTACTGCAGTCGGTCCACCAGCACCTTGATGATCCAGCGCGATATGGCGGGCCGCCCCGCCATCACCTCGTAGAGCACGTCCTGATCGAGACGCAAGAGCCGGCTCTCTTCCACGGCCGTGGCCGACTCCGTGCGCACATCGGCGGTCAGGACCGTCACCTCGCCGAACACCCGATCGCACCCCAACATCTCGATCTCCCGATCGCCGTCGTGGATACGGATCCGGCCGTCGACCACGACGTACATCGCCTTTCCGATGTCGCCTTTCCGGAAGATCGTCTCCCCCTCGGCCACGTAGATCTCGTCGAGGTGGTTGGCGAAGCTCGCGAGGACGTCGGAGGGAAGTCCCTTGAACAGGTCGGTCCGCTTGAGGATGAAAACGCGCTCGATCATGTCCCGATAGTACCCTCTCCCTCAGATCTCCCGAAACCCGTGGCGATCGCGACGACCAGCATCAGCATGAGCGCCCAGGAGTGGAAGTTGAGGAGGCCGACGGTCAGCGGTGGGACGCGCGGCAGACCGAACGCCTCGCCGGACGCCGTGGTGCTCGCCGCGAGGATGACGGGGACGAAGAACGGAAACAGGAACGGATACGTGCACACCGCCATGTCCAGCAGGTTGGCGCGGCGGTAGGCAGAGATGCCCGCGGACTCACCCACCTCGCGCGTGATCTCTCCCACGCTGAGGATCGCGACCACGGAGTGGGTCGTGAGCACCACGGCGCCCGAGATGGCCCCGAAGATCCACCACTCGGCCCGTTGGGGCTTAGGCGTCCGGTGCCGCAGGCGGTCCACCCAATCGTCCACCACGCCGCTCTCCTCCACGCCCGAGACCACGCCCATGAGGAGCACCGTGAAGATGGACACGCCCACACCTCGCTCCATCCCCTCGAGGATCACACCCCGAGCGATGAACGCGTCGGCATCGATGTAGAGGAGGGCGCCGACTTCGATGGAACCGCTCGCCAGGCCGGCGGCCACCCCCGTCGCAATACCCGCCAAGAGGCTCTCGACGAGGTGGCGTTGCCTCAGGAGCATCGCGATGGACGCCGCGGGCGCCGCCAACATCCAGATGCCCCGGAGACCATACGAGTGGCCGAGGCCGGCGGTGGGCGCACCGTCCGGCGCGGCGGCACCGAGAAGTCCGTAGAGCGCGAGGGCCAGAGCCCCGGCCGGCAGGGCGTACTTCATGCGGCTCCGCACCACGCCGCCGATGTCGGCCTGTTGGGTAGAGGCCGACGCGATGGTCGTGTCGGACACGGGCGAGATGTTGTCACCGAAGGTCGCGCCGGCGAGAATGGCTCCGATGAGCATGGCCGGATCGGCGTGGAGCGACGCTGCGGCCGGGTAGAGGAGCGGCGACGCCAGGATCACGGTTCCGAGGCTCGTCCCGGTGGCTGTAGAAACGAGCGCGCAGATCAGGAAGGCCACACCCACGAAGCCGCCGCCGCTGACGCCCGCCGCCGTCGCCAGGGCGACCAGGCTTTGCACGAACCCGCCCGCGCTCACGAGCGATCCAAGGACTCCTGCCAAGATCCAGGCGAACACCATGAGCATGACGATCGGCCGGCTCATGCCTCGGATGACCGCCTCGGAGTACGCACGCGGGTCGCGGGCGAGCAGCGTTCCCAGCGCGATGGCCGCCAGGAGGACGGGCCAGAACCCGCGTTCGTCGGGGGCGCCCGAGAGCCCGAGCCACGCCACGCCGGCCAGAAAGAGCGCCAGGGGGGCGACCGCGCCCGATGTGCCCAGGCGGAAGTAGAGGCGCGTGTCGGGAGGGCGGGGGTCGGTCGGGGCCTTGGCGTCCGGAACCGTCATGCTTGCCGTACCGACCTTCCGCTGGATGTTGTAGAGTGACGTTGCATTCCGGGGAGGTGCACGAGCACGGACGCCGCACGGGCGCCGAACGCATGCCCCAAAAGGGGAACCGGCCCCGGGCCAGTCTAGTGTGCTGAAAAGCTCCGAGCCACCGAGAGCGAGAGAGGAACCGTGACCGCTGCATCCGACGAGTTCACCCTGTACGATCTGCGGGTCGAGGTAGTGGAGGGCCCGGCGCCGATGGTCTGCGACCACAAGGTCGGCGACTACTTCGAGCTCTCGGGAGAGAACCTGACGTTTCCTCCGGGCCAGACGTTCCCGCTCTATCCCCTCGCCGCGTTGCTCCCAATCCTCCCCGCCAAGCAGAGGGAGACACACCCCAACGACTGGATGACCACGGACGGCGAGGTGGCATGTCCCGATCCGCACTGCGGGGCCCGCTTCAGGATCACGCGGGTGGGGCGCACCACGTTTCGCCACTCGGACGTGACCGTGGTGCCGCTGCATGGCGGACCGGTTCAGGACGCATAGTGAGCGTCCCAACCGCACGGCTCGCCGACGGCCGCCCGGTCCCGCGTGTCGTCACCGGTGCGTGGCAACTCTCCGCCGGACACCAGGCACCACGCTCCCGGTCCGATGTGTTCGAGGCGTTGTCCAGGGCGGTGGACGCGGGCATCACGGCCTTCGACTGCGGCGACATCTACACCGGCGTCGAGGAGCTTCTCGGCGACTTCCTGCGAGAGTACCGGGAACGAGAGGGTCAGGCGGCCGCGGAGCGCATCCGGATCCACACCAAGCTGGTGCCGGACCTCGACGACCTCGCCACCGTGGACAAGTCCTACGTGGAGCGCATCGTGGACCGCTCGCTCCGTCGACTAGGGGTGGAGCAGCTCGATCTGGTCCAGTTCGCCTGGTGGTCCTACGAGGTGCCCCGATGGATCGAGACCGCCGGCTGGCTGGAGGAGATCCGCACGGCCGGGAAGATCGGCCAGATCGGCGCCACCAACTTCGACCTCGAGTCCCTTCGGGCCATGGTCGACGCGGGCATCCCCATCCGTGCTCACCAGGTCCAATACTCGGCGCTCGACCACCGCCCCGAGGGCGGGATGAGCGAGTACTGCATGGCCAACGGGATCGCGATCCTGTGCTACGGAACGCTGGCCGGCGGCTTCCTGTCCGACCGTTACGTCGACGCGCCCGATCCCGCGGAAGCACCAGGCAACCGCTCCCTCGTCAAATACCGCCTGATCATCGACGAGTATGGCGGCTGGGACTCGTATCAGGCACTCTTGGCGGAGATGAGCCGGATCGCCCGTCGGTACGGCGTCAGCATCGCGCAGGTGGCCCTTCGTTACGTCCTGGATCGGCCCGGCGTCACGTCCGCGATCGTCGGCGTGAGCAGCCCCGAACGGGTATCGGACGTCGTAAGGGTCTTCGAGCTGGTCCTCGGCGATGAAGAGCGAGAGGCCATTCACGACCTCGGTCGATCGGCCCCGGGACCGAAGGGCCCCGTCTACGGATTGGAGCGGGTAAAGGGCGGTCCGCACGCCGCCATCATGAAGTACGGACTGAACCGCGAAGCCTGAGGCGCCACCGTGGAACCCAAGCCGACCTCCGTCCTCGTCCATCTCTCGGGAAGCCGCCGCGGCGCATCGCATCGCATCGCATCGCATCGCATCGCCTCTCGGCGAACGAGATCAGGCTCGGTACGGGCCACGGCATGGACATCCGGCTACCTCTCGATACCGAGCCCATCCCCTCCCCACACCACGCCACGCTCCGCTGTCGGGGCCTCACCTACGAGGTCGAGGCCGAGGGGGACAGCGAGGTCTGGGTCAACGGCGAACGAGCAAGTCGCTTCACACTCGCCTCGGGGGACGTCCTGGAGATCGGCAGGGACGGCGCGGTCCTGCGCTACCGTATCTACGACGCCGGGGTGGCGCCCTACAAATCCATGGCGCAGGTGTTCGGTGACTGCCTCGATTGCGCGCGTCAGTCGGGTCGCGGACCGGTCGGGAGGGCCGCCATGGTCCTGACCGACGTCCCGAAGCAGTTGGCCACCCAGACAACCCGCACGTTCCGCGCGGGCGTGATGACGATTCTGATCCTGCTGGCGTTCGTGAGCGTCGCGCAAGCGCGGAGAAGCGCCCGACTGGAGCGGCAGCTCGTCCAGGAGGCCACCCGAGTGGAGGGCCTCGCCGCCCTCCTCGAGCGAACCGAAGGATCCGTCCCGACCTCCGAAGACCTCGGCGACCTCTTCTCCGAGCTCCAGTCGAGCGTCTCGACCGCGCGCGAGCGGCTGGACGCGCTCGAGGAACGGACCGGAGCCGTGGCCCGGGTCATCAGAGACGCCTCCCGGTCGACCGTCTTCGTCCAGGGCAGCTACGGGTTCGTCCAGCCCTCGAACGGCCGTCCCCTGCGCATGATGTTGGGTCCGGGAGGGCAGCCGATCCCGAATGCCGCCGGAGAGCCTGCGATCAGCGTGGACGGCGCCGGCCCTCCGCTGGAGATCTTCCTGACGGGAACGGCCTTCGTCGCGACTCCGGACGGGCATCTGCTCACCAACCGTCACGTCTCGCGCCCTTGGGAATTCGACCCCGCCGGCCAAGCGATGCTCGCGCAGGGCTTCGAGGGCAAGATGACCCGCTTCGTCGGCTACCTGCCTAATGTGGCCGATCCGTTCGAACTCGAGACGGTCTCGGCCAGCGACGACGCCGACGTGGCTGTGTTGTGCTGCGCACTCGGCCCCGGCGGAGACCACCTCCCGCTCGCCGACGAGACGCCCGAGCCGGGAGAGGTCGTGCTCGTCGTCGGTTATCCGCTCGGGATTCGGGCGTTGATGGCTCGAACCAGCCCCGAGTTCGTCGAGGGGCTGCGCGACGCCGGAGTCACGGACTTCTGGCGGGTCGCCGAGCGCCTGTCACGGGAGGGGCACATATCCCCTCTGGCGAGCCGGGGCATCGTGGGCCAGGTGACCACCCAGAGCGTCGTCTACGACGCCGAAACGACCAGCGGCGGGAGCGGCGGCCCCGTGCTGTCGTTGGACGGCACGGTGGTGGCGATCAACGCCGCCATCCTCCCCGAGTTCGGAGGCTCGAACCTGGGTGTTCCCGCCGCGCGCGCCCAGGCACTGCTGGCGGTAACCCGGCCCCCACGATAGGAATCCGAGCCCTTCGGCCACCCGAACCCAGCCGCAGGCGTTCGGGCATCCACATATGACCGATCCGCAGTATCTTTCCAGGATGCTTACACAATTCACGCTGCAAGATCTCGGCAACCTGGGAGAATTCGTCGGCGCCCTGGGCGTGGTGGTCTCCCTGGTGTATCTGGCCAAGCAGATGCAGCAGAACACCACGTCGGTGCGGGCCGCGTCGTTCAACTCCATGGTGCAGAACAGCATGAACCTTCTGCAGCACGCGTTCATCGACTCCGAGTTCGCCGCCTTCCTGCACCGGGCGGAGAGCGACCCGGCGAGCCTCACGCCGGCGGAGACGGTCCGCTGGAACGCTTACATGACCGCCGTATACCGCCACTTCGGGAATCTCGTCTACCAGTACCGGGTCGGGGCCCTGGACCGGGAGATGTGGAAGAGCTACGAGAACACTCTCGAGCAGCACCTACGCGTGCCTTCGTGGCGCACCTGGTTCGAGGAGAACAAGACGATCTTCAGCAGCTCGCTGGTGCAGCAGGTGGAGCGGACCTGCCAGCGGATCCAGGAGGAGCAGGCCGTGGACGCCGGCCCCGGACGAGGCGTGTTGCGCGCGTGAGCCCAGACGGAAGCAGGCGATTCACGGACCGCGAAGTCGCGATGATCATCCGCGCGGCCTCCGAGATCGACGAAAAGCAAGGCGCCGACGGTGGTGGTGGACTGTCCGTGGAGGACGTCAAGGAAATCGCAAGCGAGGTCGGCATATCCCCGGAAGCGGTCAGCCAGGCGGTCGCCAGGCTGGACACCAGACGAGAGAGCACGTCGGTGATGCGTGGAGCGCCCGTGTCGCACAAAGCGGTGCACGCCGTGCGGGGGGAGCTGAACGAAACGGCGCTCGGGCAGCTGATCCGCCTTGTCGACGAGGAGACCGATTCCACCGGGACGGTCTCGGAGGCGCTCGGTTCGGTGCGCTGGACCAGCGGAGACCGGTTTCACAGCATGCAGGTGTCGCTGACTCCCCAGAACGACGAGACCGTGATCCAGGTGGTCGACAAGATCCGGCCGCGCCTGCGCAACGTGATCCAATGGATGCCGGCGGCCTGGGGGGCCATGCTCGCGGCGCCCTTCATCGACGCCGCGGGCCAGACGGTGACGGGCGTCGTCCTGGCGCTGGCGGCCGGAGTGGCCGTCGGCGGGGGCATCGGCCGTTTCGTGTGGAGCCACGTTTCGGCGCGCAACCGAGAGCGGGTAGAGCGGCTCGCGGCCGAGCTGTCCCGCCACGCCTACGACGCCAGCATGCAGGGACTGGTGGTGGCGAGGAAAGATGCCCAGGAAGGTGACTAGGCCGGCTCGATCGTCACTCGGAGCTTGGAGTGCGCGTCCCTGATCGAGGCCTCGACCTGTTCCGGCGTCTCGCCCCCCGCGAAAAGAAACCCCAGGTACCGGTTCCCCTCCGGCAGAGGCCAGACGGCCTGACCGACCGGAATGCTGCTCTCCAGCCCTTCCACCCCCGGGACCCGGAGCGCAGCCTCGGTCCCGGTCACCTCCCGCAGCACACCGGCTCTCGGAATCGGCATCATCATGACACCTGCGGCCGCGGGCGCCCGCACGTGGCCATTGATCGGCATCCCCAGCGCATGACCGAGGATGAGATCCTCCAAGGTCGCCTCCGGCTCGAACCGGAGAATGGTGGAACAACGGCCCCCGATGGAGCGAGGCGCGATCTCGAGAAGTGTGATCCGCCCCTCGTCCACGCGCAGTTCAGCGTGAATGGGGCCGTCGTTGAGGCCAATCACGGCCACGGCTCGCCGGACGGAGGAGACGATCTCACCCTGAGCCTCGTCGGGCAGACGCGAAGGCGTCACGAGAATCGTCTCTTCGAAGAAGGGACCTTCCATCGGGTCCGGTTTGTCCAGAATGGCCAGAGTCCGTAGTTCACCCTCGACCACGATTCCTTCGACCGCCACTTCCCGGCCCGGCAGGTACGCTTCGATCAGGATCTCGGACCGCGCCCACCCACTTCTCCTACTGGCGTCCTTCTGCTCCAGGATCTTCAGAACGCGTGCCCACGCTCCGCGGAACTCCTCGGGAGTGTCGGCCCTGATCACACCGCGACTGGCCGACAACGCAAGCGGCTTGAGCACACAAGGATAGCGCGCCTCCGTCGCGACGGTGGCCGGATCGTCCTTCACGGAAGCGACGTGGAACCAGGGTGAGGGTACCCCGGCCTCGGCAAGGAGCCTCCGGGTCGTCGCCTTGTTCCGAGCGGACCGGACCGCCTCGGACGGATGATACCGCAACCCGAGGGCCTCGGACGCCTCGGCCGCCACCGACGAGAAGTCGTCCTCCGCCGTCACGATGGCCGCCAACGGGTAGTCCTCCGAGAAGCGCCCGATGGTTGTTACGGATCGACGGACGTCCGCCGCGCCGAGGGTGAGGGTCGCGCCCGGGGCCAGGCCTGCTAGGGTGGACGCGTGATTCGAGCCGACGGTGACGTCCAAGTCCAGGCGCCCGGCCGCGGCCAAGAACGCCTCGGCGCGATACGAGTTCTTCGAGAGGAGAAGCAGAATTCTCGACACGGGTGCGTCCCCCGCGGAGATGCGGGTTACTTGGACGCCTGGAAGTAGGGGTTCTGCCCGTCGCCGTGGTTGGTCACGTCCTCGATGCCCTCGATTTCCGGCACCTGATCCTTGAGGATGCGCTCGATCCCCTGGCTCAATGTCACCGACGCCATTCCGCAGCCTTGGCAGCCCCCACCCAACTGGAGGTAGACGATGTTGTCCCGGACTTCCACGAGAGTGACGTGACCGCCGTGTTGGGCCACGCCCGGATTCACGAACTGTTCGATGGCCTGGCGGACGCGGTCCGCCATGGGGCCCTCCAACGGTTTCGAGCCGATGGGAGCCAGGTTGGGGTTCTCCACCTTGAACCCGCTCTCGTTCAGCGTCTCGATCCAATCGATGCGGGCGCCGTCCAGGAGTTTCACGCTTTCGGGTTCCATCACAACATCGAACCCGTGGCCGGCGAAGACCACGTCCTTCTCGCTCCGGTCGTCGGACTCGATGATCGAGATCTCGTAGCGGGGGTCGAGCGGGCTGGGGCTGGCGACCTGAACGCGAAGCGCCAGGCCTTCATCCCCTTGCAGGTCCATGAAGCGCAGGATGGTGTCTTTGGCGAGGTCCGTGAACTCGACGGGGGACTTCGATCGGTCGCTCATATCTGTCTCTGAAGAATCCAGGAGTGGTTGAGGACTCGCATCACGTTACCCGGAGACCCCTTCTCCGGCAAAGAGCCGGTCGGTCTTTGCGGCCATGATGAAGTCGTTTCGGTGCAGGCCCCGGATCTTGTGGGTCCACCACGTGACTCGGACGCTGCCCCACGCGGTCAGGAGCGCCGGATGATGGTCCTCCTCTTCGGCCAGCGTGCCGACGGCATTCGTGAACGCCAGCGCGTCCGCGAAGTTCGAGAACGCGAAGTCGCGCTCCAGCCTGGGAATCTCGTCCCGCACGACGAGCGTCCACTCCGGCACCTGGGAGTGGAACTCCCGGCTCTCCTCCTCGGTGACCGTGGGCGCCCCGCGCTGACACGCCACACACTTCATTCCGGTTAGCCGATCCATCGGTATGCGACCTCCGTGGCGGTGGTAACGCTGCAGAGTGTGTAGAAGATAGTCGAAACCCGCCCGCCGTTCTCCTTGCGACGCCCGAGCGGCGCAAACAACGTGCGGTACCGTCGGACGCCCGAGTCCGCGCGGCGTGACCATGAGAGCGAGGCCCGATGGCACTGGAAGCTTGGGGCTGGGACGATAGGTGGGCGGAGGTTTGGGCCGAGGCGGAGCTCGGTGCACCTCTCGAGGCCGGGCGCGTCACCCCGCAGGAGCGGACTCGCTGGACCGTCCAGACGAAGGGCGGTCCCGGCGAGGCTCGCGTCGTGTCGGAGCGAGGCGTCGGTGGCTTTGCGGCCGTAGGTGACTGGGTGGTGCTCCGCCCCGGCCCGGCGCCCGGCGACCCCTGGTCCATCGAGGGGATTCTGCCCCGCCGGTCCAAGTTCTCACGACAGGCCGCAGGAGAGCGTATCGAGGAGCAAGGTCGTGGCGGCCAACGTCGACACGGTGTGGATCGTTCACGGCCTGGATGCGCTGCCCAATCCGAGGCGTCTGGAACGTTACCTCGCGGTGGCGTGGGAGAGCGGGGCTCAACCCGAGATCGTGCTGACCAAGGCCGACGTGGCCGTCGATCTCGACGAGTCCCGGCGGATCGTGGAGGCCCTGGGGTTCGGGATTCCGGTGCATGTCGTGAGCGTGGAGGGTGGTGGTGACGGTCCCGGCAGTGACGGTGGTGATAGTGGCGGTGGCGGTCGCGGCGGCCGGGCGGACGGCCTCACCCAGCTGGCGGACCGGATGACGGCAGGCAAGACGGTAGCCCTGCTCGGACCCTCCGGAGTGGGCAAGTCGTCCTTGATCAACCGGCTTGCGGGACAGGATCTCTTGGAGACCGGCGACGTGCGGACCGGCGACAAGAAGGGACGCCACACCACGACCCGGAGGCAGCTGGTTCGCGTCGAGAGCGGCGCGCTCCTTCTCGACACGCCGGGGATGCGCGAGCTCCAGGTCTGGGACCTCGGTGAGGGACTCGGTCAGGCGTTCCCGGAGATCGACCAGCTGGCCGGCCAGTGCCGGTTCCGGGACTGCGCCCACGAGTCCGAGCCCGGATGTGCGATTCTCGAGGCCGTCGAATCAGGCTCTCTCGGTCAGGAGCGGCTCGACAGCTACCGAAAACTCGAGGCCGAGGCCGCCTGGCAGAGGCGGAAGGCAGACCCGCGGGCGCAGGCGGAGCAGTTGGCGGAATGGAAGTCGATCCTCAAGAGTCTGAAGCACCATCCGAAGTACCAGGAGCGGAAGAAATAAGATTGACTCCGGGGCCGCGTGGACGTCACGCCACCCTCGGGTCCCAAAGCACCTCGATCACCTCCTCGACGACGATCTTGCCGAACGCAGGATGCCGCGGGTTTACGATCACGTTCCAACCCCAGGGCCGGGCGACGAAGGACGGCACCAAGAGCGCGAGCGAGCGATTGGAGGCAGCCCACCCCTCCCCGATCTCACGGGACCGAAACTCGTCCCTCCAGTCCGCGTGCTCCTCGACGTCCAGCGTGGGCACGTCCCAATCGTCGGGGATGATGACCCGCGACGCCATCCGATCCTTCGGAAGCCTCCCGATCCCGCTGTGTACGAGCTGTTCGAGCAGGGCCCCCTCGTATGCCCGTGAAGCGTAGACCATCGGAACTCCCAGCGGATTCCAACGGCCTCCGACCCGCGCCGCGCCCGTACCGTCGAGAGGATCGTAGCGGGGGTGATGAATCCGGTAGACCTCCACAGCTCAGACGGGGAGACCCATATCGAGGGCCAGGAGGACCGATCGTACCTGGTGCCCGCCGATCTCGGAGAGCGCACGGTCGATCGGGACCGCACCGCCCAGCATGGGATGCGGGGAGGTGAGGAAGGCCGCCGCGCCCTCCTCGTCACCCCAAACCTCCACGGCCAGCGCCAGCAACGAGGCGACCCGCACCAACACGTCGCCCTCCTCGGGCTTCAGGCGGTCCCTGCGCTGACGGGTGGCCCGCGAGACGATCCCGTCCACATACTCGGATGGGCGAGAGACTCCGAACCGCCTGAGCTCGGCCTGGAGCTGTCGGACCGCCTCCACCGGCAGCCCGTCCTCGACCGCCCTCCGGACCTGTTCCCATCGTGAGGTGCCGGAGTAGCCGGGCCGGACCTCCCGCACTATGAGGGCACCGAGCTCCGTGAGCGAAGGATAGCACGGATCCCCTCGCTGGCGTGTCATGACAGCTACGACTCCAATACGTTCGATTGAACGACATTATATATTGATATGAACGTTACACGCCCAGCAAGCCATATTCAAGGGCGGCCGCCCTTGCCGCGTACCTGCTCAAGAGCGAGCTCGAGACCGGCGACATCCCCACGAAGACCAAGGCGATCTACTGGATGCAGGGGCTGTTCATGTGGGCGATGCCCAAGTCGACCAAGGCGGAGAACTGGGTGTAGTACTGTTGTTTGACGGGCATCGTCGTACTCCGCACGTTACCGACATGAGACCCGCCCACGCCTTCGCCATCGGGGCCTACGACTACTTCGCCGCGTACACCTTCGGTGTCGTGGCTGCCACGTCGGCGTGGCTCCTGGTGCCCGACCTTCTGCCCATGCCCGTCGCGATGCTCGCCGGGATGGGGGTCGGCGTGGTCTCCGCCTTCCCCCTGCTCGGTTGGTTCTCGTACCTACTCGGCGGGTTCGAGATCATCGTGATGTCGATGCAGATCGGGATGGTCGCCGGCATGGTGGGGGTCATGATGGGCGACGGAACGATCGTACCGGCGGTCGTGGCGGGCGGCGGCACCGGACTCGCGATTCAGTTCATCCTGGACGTGGCCGACCGCCGGCTGCGCGGCGAGGTGCTCAGCCATGACTGAGCAGGCGATCAAGAAGTGGAACAAGGCGGCGAAGATGCTCGACGCCGGCAAGCGCGGTGAGGAGAAGCGCTACGGCCACTTCAAGAGGGAGCTATTCGGCAAGGCGAAGGGGAAGACGATGCTCGTCGCCGCGGGAACCGGCGTGGACTTCAAGTACTTTCCCGCGGACGTCGAGCTGACCGCCATCGACTTCTCACCGGTCATGCTCGAGTGGGCGGAGAAGCGGAGAGGCGAGTGCGCCGCACCACTCACCCTCGTGGAAGCGGACGTGACCGATCTCGACTTCCCCGACGGCCACTTCGACACCGTGGCCACGTCGTGCACCTTTTGCTCCGTGCCCGACCCCATCGCGGGACTGAAGGAGGTACGCCGGGTGCTCAAGGACGACGGCACGATGCTCATGTTCGAGCACGTGCGTCCGACCAACCGCTACCTCGGCTTCATGATGGACCTGATGAACCCGCTGGTCCGCAAGGTCGGACCCGACATCAACCGGCGGACTGCGGACAACGTGCGGGCCGCGGGGTTCCGGCTGACGCGCGAGTTCAACGTGTACTTGGATATGGTGAAGCTGTTCGAGGCGACGAAGGCCTGACATCGGAGTCTCGGAAGAGACCGCTCACGGGAGGTGTGTATGGCTAGGGTTCGGGTGCTGGTGGGAACGCGGAAAGGCGCGTTCGTCATAACCTCCGACGAGGCGCGGAGGGACTGGACGATCGCCGGTCCCCACTTCGGAGGGTGGGAGGTTATGCACGTTCAGGGATCTCCGGCCGAACCCGATCGGCTGTACGCCTCACAGTGGACGGACTGGCACGGCCAGGTGGTGCAGCGCTCCGACGACGGCGGCAAGTCGTGGGAGGCTGTCGGGAACGAGTTCGCCTACGAGGGGACGACGGGCACGCACCAGTGGTACGACGGAACGCCCCATCCGTGGGAGTTCAAGCGGGTGTGGCACCTCAAGCCGTCGCCCGACGATCCCGACACGGTGTACGCGGGGGTGGAGGACGCGGCCCTCTTTCGGTCGAATGACGGGGGTCACAGCTGGGCCGAGCTCGCCGGTCTGCGCACCCATTCGACGGGGCAGGACTGGGCGCCCGGGGCGGGCGGCATGTGCCTGCACACGATCCTCATCGACCCGGCCAATGCGCAGCGCCTGTACGTCGCCATCTCCGCCGCAGGAGCGTTCCGGAGCGACGACGCCGGGGAGTCGTGGAACGTCGCGACCGGGGGACTGAATTCGGTCTACCTGCCGGACCCGGGGGCCGCGGTCGGTCACTGTGTCCACAAGCTCGCCATGCATCCGTCGCGTCCCGATACGGTGTTCATGCAAAAACACTGGGATGTCTGCCGTAGCGACGACGCCGGCGACTCCTGGACCGAGGTGAGCGGCAACCTGCCGTCCGACTTCGGATTCCCGATCACCGTCCACGCGCACGAGCCGGAGACCATCTACGTCGTGCCGATCCTGAGCGACTCGGAGCACTATCCGCCCGAGGGCAAGCTGCGCGTCTACCGGAGCCGCACGGGAGGCAACGAGTGGGAGGCGTTGACCGACGGCCTTCCGCAGCAGAACTGCTACGTCGACATCCTGCGCGACGCCATGGCCGTGGACTCCCTCGACTCGTGCGGCGTCTACTTCGGTACGACGGGCGGCCAGGTGTACGCGTCTGCCGACGAGGGCGACAGCTGGACGACGATCGCGGACCATCTGCCACGCGTCTGTTCGGTGGAGGTGCAGACGATCCCGTGACCGACATCAGGGTGGCCCTGCCCCGGCACCTGCGCGTCCTGGCCCGCGTCGAGGGCGAGCTTCTGCTCGGGGTCGCCGACCCCCCGTCCATCACGACGGTGATGGACGCGCTAGAGGAACGCTACCCGATGCTCCGCGGCACCATCCGAGACCACGGGAGCGAGGCTCGCCGGGCCTACATGCGGTTCTTCGCGTGCGGGCGGGACCTGTCGCACGAGGAGCCCGACGAGCCGCTTCCGGACTGCGTGACCACCGGTGCGGACGTGCTCGCCGTGGTGGGGGCCATCTCGGGAGGGTGAGGCGGGTCGGTTCGACCCGGACGCGCGGCCGGTCCGAGACGATCGCGTTACGCCGAGGGCTGATCCAGGGGCGGACCAGCCCCGAACAGCGGCACAGCTTCCGCGTCCGCGGCGGCAGCGAGCTTCCGGTCGAGGGTCGCCAGCGGCACCCCCAGGCGCGCGCCGATCTCGAGGTAGGCCGCATCGTAGGATGTCAGCCCGTGGGCCCGTGCGAGGCGTCTCGTCTCGCCGAACGCGCGGCTTCGTTCGGTCGGGTCCACCGCGAGCGGGAGCGACAACAAGAGACGAGCGAACTTGGTGGCGGTCGCGGTGTCGATCCGACCCCTGCGCTCGGCGACCAGCAGGCCGTTCGTCACCTCCAGCGTCCAAAGCGTGGGTACGACCGCTTCTTCGGTTCGAAGGGCCTCGAGAACCTGGACCGCATAGTCGCCACCCTCATCCTCGAAGCACCACGACAGAGCCACGGAAGCGTCGAGGACCAGATTCACCGGCGCCCCTCGTCGATCAGAGCGCGCACCGTGAGGTCGGGCCCGAGCGTGTGTCCCAGCCGCAGCGCCACGATGCCGTCCACGGCCTCGTCCACGGTGTGCTCGACCGACCCCGCAGCGGGGATCAGTTGGGCCACCGGCCGGCCATGCCGGGTGATCGTAATGCGCTCCCCGAGTTCGCACCGGTCCAGCAGCTCCGCAAGATGCGTCTTGAGGTGATAGGCCCCAACGCGGGTCATGTCATGGATCTCCCTTCGAACAATACGACCAGTGAAGACCAGTCTATCTTGTTCGGCCCGCCGCGGCAACGAATCCGTGCGGCGGGGCTCAGTTCAGCAGGTACCTGAGACCGAGCTGGATCTGCCAACGCGACGTGATGTCCGGGCTGTCTACGAACGTCTCGGTCACACCGCTGAAGGTGAAGACCGGCGTACCGTCTCCGTCGAAACGAACCAGCGACAGCGGGTTGGTCGCGGTCTCCCCCGACGTCCCAGTTGAAGCCGACCCTCGTAGACAACCTCGGAAGACGGCCGGGCCCTAGATCGGACGCGGACGCAGCGTCAGGTTGGCCAGGAACAGGCCGGTCACCAGCGAGATCGCCAGGATCATCATCAGGAACGCGGACTCGATTCCGAGAGGGATGTCGCTGCCGACGAACGCCTGCAGGGACCGGAGGCCCAGGCTCCCCGGCACGAGCAGGAGCAACCCGGGAAGCAGCGGGACCGCGGCGGGTCCTCCACTCGCCCGGGCCAGGAGCGTACTCACGCACCCGAGGGCCCACGCACCCAGCGCCATCCCGACCTCCGGTCCCATCGCGTCGCTTCCCACACGGGCGACCGCGAACCCCACGAACGCACCGATCAGTATCCGCACGTAGTCGCGCGGGTGCGCACGAAACAGGACCGTGAACGTCGCGGCGATGAGCGGCAACGCGGCCCACTGCACCCAGCTCGGGAGACCCTCCGGCTGAGTCGCGCCTACGTGATCGGCACCGAGGAACGGGGTCAACTTCCAGCCCAGCGCCGCCCCGAACCCGAGCTGCAGAAAGGTGATGCTCGCGCCCATCAGACGGGCCGTGCCGCTCACCAAGTGATGATGGGCCAACTCGCTCATCGCGATCGTCAGGGTCAGTCCGGGAATGAGGATGATCAGCCCGGCGAGGGTGGCGACGAACGCGAACATCGGCTCGAGCTGCGTCGCGAAGAGATGCCCGCCCACCGCCGCGACCAGGCCGGCGACCACCGGCACGAGCCGTTCCAGACGAGTCCGTCCGCCCGCTATGACCGTGATGCACCCGATCACCCCGCCGATGACCGCTGCGCCGAGACTCTCGCGCCACCCTCCGCCGAAGAACAGCGCCGCTGTGCCCGACGCGAGCGTGAACGCCAGGACCGTGGTGAAGGGCCCGTAACGGGGCGGCCGGTCGGCGAACCCACGGATGAGGGCCGTCGCATCGCCCACGGACATCTCACCGGAGCGAACGTCCTTCATGATGCGGTCCAGGTCGGTGAGACGCTCCAGGTGGGTCTCCCCCTGATCGACGCGCAGCAGACGCTGCTGGTCCCCTACGGAAGTGATGATCGACGTGGGGGTGACCAAGAACTGCGCTTCGAGGCCCAGCTCGGCCGCGACGCTGCAGAGCGTCTCCTCCAGCCGGTGGGAGGGGATGCCGTAAACGTGGAGGGCCTGGGCGAGCTCGAGGAGGAACTCCTCGGGCTGGCCGGCGGGATGGGTGGGCTGGGCGGGTCGGTTCACGATGGGGGGCGTTCGTTGATTCACGATGGATGGAGTGTGTGCGACTCGCTTGGGCATGGCAACGCCCGAGGCCGGCCTCGCGTGGCCACGGCCCGCCCGGTGTCCGATCGAGGTCTGACGGCCCTGGGCCTGCCGGACACCTATCCGATGTCCCGCTCGGCAAGGTCGGTCCCTCACGAGGCGTGTCGGCGAGTGGGAAGCCAGGTTCAGGCCGAGCGGCTTCGGGGGGTCTGGTGTCGCTCTGCCTGCTCTCCCGACGGAAGGGGTCGGGAGTTAGCTTGGTTCCCGGCCACCCGCCGATCGAAGGCCGAGTCCGTGTGGGCGTCGCCACTGCCCTTCGGGGTCTGGAGAGACGCCCCCGATTGGGACGATCTGCGTGTGGCGACGCAAAGGGAGCCGTCCTAGCCGGCGTGAGACCTCTCATCACGTTCGAGCTGGGCATGAGACGAAACCCAAGAAGCCGGAGGCGTCATGTCGGATCAACACGAAGCGGCCGCAAGCGGCACACCCAAACACCTGTGGGTAGTGGGCATCCTCGCCGTCTTGTGGAATGCCATGGGCGCGTGGGACTACTACGCGACACAGACGCGGAACGAGGCGTACATGAGTGGCTTCACCCCGGAGCAACTCGAGTTCTTCTACGGCTTCCCCACCTGGGTCGTCGCCTTCTGGGCCATCGCCGTCTGGGGCGGCCTGCTCGGTAGCGTCCTACTGCTGATGAGGAAGGCGTGGGCCGTCCCGGTCTTTCTGGTCTCCTTCGTCGCGATGGTGATAACCGCGTTCCAGAACTTCGTGCTGTCGAACGGACTCGAAGTGATGGGCGATGCGGTCTCCCTGATCTTCACCGTCGCGATCTTCCTGGTGTCGCTAGGGCTGTATCTGTATGCACGAGCCATGAGGGAGCGGGGGGTGCTGGTCTGAGAACGTCCGTACCGACTTGAGCCCTGATTGATGCGAGGAGGGGCGGGACGGGCAGGTTGTACCCTTGTGTCCCGCGCTTGCGCTTGGCACACGGCCCATAAGATGTTGGGCCCGCCATGAGCACCATCGACGTAGTCCGCCTGAACACCGCCCTGGAGGGTCGCTACGTCGTCGAGCGTGTGCTCGGCGAGGGCGGGATGTACAATCCTCGCCGCCTTGCGCGTGACCGAACGTACACGGCTCTTCAGAACGGACCACACACAATGACCATGACCATGACCCATGACCATGACCAAGCCCGCTCTCATTGCCGCCGTCGCGGCGGTGCTCGCCTCACCCCTCTCGCTGTCCGCCCAGAATCCGCTCGTGGAATCGTTGCAGGGCCTCTTCGACGTCACGAAGACCAACATCATGGCGACCGCAGAGATGCTGGACGACGAGATGTACGCGTACCGACCGACCGCCGAGGTTCGGAGCACGGCCGAGCTTCTGGCCCACATCGCCAACGCGCAGTTCTCCTTCTGCAGTGGCGCAGCGCGTGAAGCCAACCCCAACTCCGAGAACTTCGAGGAGACGCGGACAGGCAAGGGGGAGATCATCGAAGCGCTCGAGCGAGGCTTCGGGTACTGCGAGCGGGTCTTCGGACGGACGACGGATGCGGGGACAGCGGGGGCGGCGGACCTTTTTGACGCTCCCAACACCGTCGGCGGAATACTCGCCTTCAACTCCGCACACAACTACGAGCACTACGGCAATCTGGTAACCTACATGCGCCTGAACGGAATCGTACCGCCGTCATCCATGTAACCCCGGTCCGGGTTACCGCTTAGCGGCCCCGTCGACATGACCGGCACACTCTCGAACTCCTAGCGACGCGGTCCGGCTCCTCGAGAACCGTGACGCACGCAAGTAGTGGCTCAACGCCTCCTCCTTACTTGCACCACTTACCGCACCACGGTCACCGTACCTTCCATACCCCCGTGGACCGTGCAGAGATATCGGTACTGCGCGGCCGTCCCGTAGGTATTGCTGTGCATACCGGCGCCCTGGGTGACCGAGCCCGGGGGAAGGGGTGTAGGACCGCCTACATACGTCACGTTGTGAACATCGCCCGGCGAGTTCCACGTCCACTCGACCGTGCTGCCGATCTGCACGATCACGTCGCTGGGATCGAAGAAGTTGTTTCTCACCATCACCGCGGCCGCGGTCGGTGGAGCGGCCGCGAAGGCGCCGAAGGTGAGCGTCGGCAGGCCGGGGACGCCTGCCGTGACGGATTGGGACGTGGCTGCGGGACCCAAAGTGTGCGTCGCTAGGGCGAGCCCGCTCGAGTCGGTTCCCACCTGAGCAGGATCCACCGAGCCACCGCCCGACGCCACGGACCACGTGACCACCACGCCCGGCACTGGATCGTCGTTTTCATCCCGGGCGGTCACGGCGTAGGGCGTCGGGAGGGGGTTGTTGAAATACCAGGCCTGCTGGTCGCCACCGCTCTTGACGAGCTGTGTCGCCGAATCGGTCTGAGCGGCCTCGGGGGCCGTGCCATCGGTGCTGCACGCGGCGCCGAGGAGCGCGGCACTCAACGCTGAAATCAAGAACATACACTTGTCGGACATCGTCACCCCCGGGAATCGGACTTGGATTGCGGTGCGGCGCCTCGTCCCGAGCGACGACGACGCTTAAAGACTACTAAGCCGCGACCGGCCCGCGGATCGAAAGGGGTGAGGGCCAGCGCTTAGGCGCCTTGAACTGGATATACGAGTGGGAAAACGGGCGGTCAAGACAGACCTGGAGACAACAGCTCCAACCATCTCTTGTGGTTGACCCCCGGACTCGGCGCTCTTATTACACACAGACACATTTAAGCGCGTAGCGCTCAACCGAGGAGGATTTATGAGACCCTATGTTGTTCGATCCGTGGCACTCTTTGCCGCAGTCTGCTTCCTTGCCACTTGCGAAGGCGACCCCGGACCTACCGGACCAGCGGGAGCAGCCGGACTAGCGGGACCAACCGGCGCGACGGGGCCGGCGGGGCCGAATGGGCCGACGGAAATCGAGACCTTCACTGCGGACATGAACGAGGCGAATGTGGTGGGCGGTACCGGGAGCATCGCAACCGGCACCGCGAGCTTCGCCGTCGCCGGGCAAACCCTTCTGTACAGCCTCGAAGTCGCGGACCTCACTGACGCGACGGCGGTCCACATTCACGGTCCCGCCGCCGCGGGCGTCAATGGGGGCGTCATTCAGAGCCTCTGTAATGCCGACGATGCGCCGGTGTGCGAGACCGGCACGGTCAACGGGGTCCTCGTGGCGGGCGCGGCTAACTACCCGAGGATCTCGTTCGATTCACTTTTGGTTCTGATGCGGAACGGGAACGCCTACGTCAACGTGCACACCGCCGTAAACGGCGGAGGCGAAATCCGAGGGCAGATCGCCACGGTTCCGTAAACTCCGGCGTGGATTTCCACGGTGGATTTCCACACATGGGGGAATGAAGTGGGAGCAGGGCTGTTCGATCCCTGCTCCCACGCTCCCCCCGAACCTCTCTGGAGGTAGCCGGTATGACCTGACTGCCTTCCGAGGCTTCTCGAGGTGAGTGTCAGCTTGACTCCGCCCCTGACGCAGATCATCATCGAACCATGCGACGATCATCATCCCAGAGGTTCTGGTCGTGCCTTCAGCTCCTCATCCTCGGAGCGCTTGGCACGGGCCTTCCGTCCCATAGTCATGGGATGTCTGGGAACCACCCGGTCGAACTCGTCGCTCCGGATCATCATGGCCATGGAGTCGTGCTGACGGAGCAGACGGACCGCATTCCCACCGTCGCCGTCCTCCCTGCGATCCCCAGCCAAGCCACAACGGCTGCCGATCGTCCGGTCGTGGTCACGCACACCGTCCCGGCCTCCCAGAGTGACCTTCCGAACGAGCGCGCTCCTCCTTCCACCTCCCCACGCGCACCCCCCCTCCCCATCTAGTCCGAGCGCCTTTGAGCGCGCGGATATCCAGCGGTATTACCCAGAACACAGACGTTGGGACGCCCCGATCCGAGGTGGCGCGTAACGGAAACACGAACCCGGAGTCATGCTCGTGTACAAAACGACAAGGATCCTCCTGCTGGTGGCCGCCCTCGGCTCCTGGCCCGCTACCGTAGCGCCTCAGGAGGCTACAAGGCGGGTTGGCCTGGACGAGGCGCTCAGCCTGTTCGCCGCCAACAATCTGGAGCTCCGCCTCGCACACTCCCGACGGGCGGAGGCAGCGGGACTCGCACGGCAGGCGAACGCATTTCCAAACCCGACGGCGACCGTGACGCACGAGCCTCTCTCCAGGGAGGGCCAGGACTATTCCGAGACGTATGTGAACCTGAGCCAACGCTTCGAGTTGCCGGGCGCGCGCAGCGCCCGGAGCGCGGCGGCGGACCGGGTTCTGCGAGCCGCCGAAGCACGGCTGCGTGCCGACAGCGCGCGCCTCGCCTTCGACGTGAAGCGCGCATTCGTGCAAGCGGTCGTGGCCGAGGATCGTCTCCATGTGACGGAGCGGGTCGCCGAGGTCTTCCGTGAGGGCGCCCGTCGGGCGGTCGTTCGCGAGGCGGAGGGGGACATCTCCCTCTTCGACCTCCGGAGGCTCGTCGTGGAACGGATTCGTTACGAGAACCTGCTCGCCGAAAGTCGACTGGACGTTTCGCGCGCCCGACGAGCATTGGCTCTCCTGATCGTCCCTGAGGCGGAGTCCACCGAGGTGGCGCCTGGAGAGGCTCTCGGAGATTTCCCACCCGAGCCGGCGCTGGACGACCTACTGGAGGGTACGGTCGCGCAGCGACAGGAGATCGTGGCGGCACGTGCGGAAGTAGACGCCGCGCTGGCCGGGGTACGCTTGGCCCGGGCGGAACGCATTCCCGACATCACCGCCGTTGGCGGCTCCAAGAGACAGTCCGACGGTTTCCGAGGCGTCTACCTTGGTCTGTCCGTCCCGCTTTCCCTGTTCGACCGAGGCGCCGGCACCGTGGAGGCATCAAGTGCACAACTCCGCTCCGCCGAGGAGCGTCTCGCCCTGACCTCGCGCCAAGTCCAGAACGACCTGCGAAGCGCCGTCGAGTCGTATCGGAGCCTCCTGGGCCGCAGCCAGCTGCTGGGCGGGGGCCTGCTCGACGAGGATCCGGATCTCCTGCAGATCGCCGAGGTGGCGTACGAAGCGGGGGAGATGGAGTTGGTGCAGCTCCTGGACGCCGCCGACGCCCTATGGGATGCGCGCACCGCCGAGGTGCGACTCAAGGCTGACCTGTGGACCGCCTACTACGACCTCGAACGGGCGGTGGGTGGCTTCGACACCCCCGCCGCACGAGAGACGAATTCGATGGAGAACGAACGATGATCGCCACGAGAGCTCGAGCCCGATCCCACCCCTCGATCATCGGGGTGGGTGCGCTGGTGCTGGTGGCCGCCGCGTGCGGCGACACCGAGCCGGGCGCGGAGCCGGAGATCGGCGCCGTCGTCGTGACCCAGTGGAATGATTCCACCGAGCTGTTCCTCGAGTATCCGTTTTTGGTAGCCGGGGAGCAGACGGGCAACTGGGCCATCCACCTGACCGACATGGAGGACTTCCAGCCCATTCGCTCGGGGCGCCTGACGGTTGCCTTCACGAGCGCCCAAGTCGTGGGCGAGACCTTCCAGGTCGATGCCCCGGCCCGCGACGGTATCTTCCTCCTGGATCCGGTCGTGATGCAGCCCGGCGTCTACCGCGTGGAGCTGTCGCTCACGAGCCCCCAGGTGAACAGCCGGCACGTTCTAGACCAGGTGCGCGTTCACCCCACTCTCGAGGACGCTCTCGCCGCGGAGTCAGCGGAAGACGAAGGCGGCATCGCCTTCTTGAAGGAGCAGCAGTGGGTGATTCCCTTTGCGGTCCATCCGGCAGGGGAACACGACGTCCAACGAACCGTGGCGAGTCCCGCCGAGGTCGTGCCGCCCGATGGTGCGCTGGTGCAAGTGAGCGCGCTGGTGGACGGGATCGCACCTACTGATGAGAACCGCGACGCGCCATCGGTTGGTGAGCGGGTCCGTGAGGGCCAGGTCCTCGTCGTGCTCGCTCCCACCGCTCAAGGCGGCGGGTTCGCGGAGTCGCGCGGACGCGTCGAGCGCCTCGAACGAGAGGTGGAGCGGAGTGAGCGGCTCTTCGCTGCCGGTGCCATCGCCGGCAAGCGTCTCGAGGAGGCCCGTCACGACCTGGAGATCGCGCGGGCGGAGCTCGATGCGATGGGTGGCGCCACCGACGGCGCCTATCGATTGGGTCTTCGGGCCCCCATCTCGGGGGTGATCGCGAGGCGCAACTTCGTGCCGGGAGGACGCGTCGAGGCGGGCGAGCCGATGTTCACCATCGTGGATCCCCGGACCGCGTGGATACGGGTCCAAATGCCCGCCGCCCGGGCGACGCAGATCCCCCGCACCGCCACGGCAACCTTCACAACGGAGGATTCGGACCAAGTGTTCCACACTTCCCGACTCCTGTCCGTGGGCAACGTCATGAACCCTCAAACGCGGACCGTACCGGTCGTGTTCGAGGTGGAGCAGGCCGCGGGGATGTTCACCTTCGGCCAGCTGGCCCAGGCGACCGTCCCGATCGGCGGCACGGTGACGGGCATCGCCTTGCCCAACGAGGCCATCTTGGACGACAACGGGACGCCCGTGGCTTACGTGCAGACGGGCGGTGAGACCTTCGCGCGCCGGATCCTGACTCTGGGCGCACGCGACGGCACTCGAACGCAGGTGCTGGCGGGTCTGAGCCTCGGTGAGATGGTCGTGACCGTAGGTGCTTATCAGGTGCGCCTCGCCTCACTGTCCGGCGGCGATTTCGCCGGCGGACACGCACACTGAGGGGACCACGATGCTAGATCGTCTGATTCGTTGGTCTATCGAGAATCGCCTCTTCGTGCTGGTCGCCGCGGCCCTCCTCCTGGTCGCCGGAACCATCACCGCCGTGCGCATGCCGGTCGACGTCTTCCCGGATCTGACGGCACCCACCGTCACGATCCTGACCGAGGCCCACGGCATGGCGCCCGAGGAAGTGGAGACGCTCGTCACTTTCCCGGTCGAGACAGCGGTAAACGGCGCCACGGGCGTACGCCGGGTCCGCTCCGCCACCTCGCAGGGGATCAGCATCGTCTGGGTGGAGTTCGATTGGGGCACCGACATCTTCCGGGCCCGCCAGATCGTAAACGAGAAGCTGCAGTTGGTGTCAGCGAGCCTCCCCGAGGGCGTGGGGACCCCCACGTTGGCCCCGATCTCGTCCATCATGGGCGAGATCATGCTCATCGCCGTGACGGGAGACGCCTCGGTGTCGCCCATGGAAATGCGCTCCGTGGCGGATTGGACGATCCGCCGACGTCTACTGGCGGTTCCGGGAGTGGCCCAGGTCGTGCCGCTCGGGGGTGAGGTCAGGCAGTACCAGATTCTGGTCGATCCGATTCGGTTAGAGGCCTTCGATGTCACGCTTGAAGGCGTGTTGCGGGCCGCGGCGGGTTCCAACGTCAACGCTTCCGGTGGGGTGTTCATGGACCGGGGCCAGGAATATCTGATCCGTGCAACCGGGCGCGTGCAGAACCTGGACGACATCTCACAGACGGTGCTGGCCGTCCGCGAGGGCACGCCCGTAACCATCGGGGACGTGGCCGAGGTCACGGTCGGGCCAGGCACCCGTCTTGGCGAGGGATCGGCCAACGCCAACCGGGCCGTCATCCTCACGGTTCAGAAGCAACCGAACACGAACACCCTGGAGCTCACGGCCAGGATCGACCTGGAGCTGGCCGACATCGACGAGAGTCTCCCCGCCGGAATGGTGATCAATCGGGGCATCTTCCGGCAATCCGACTTCATCGCCACGGCCGTGGACAACGTCATGAGGGCGCTCCGCGACGGAGCGTTCCTGGTGATCCTCATTCTGTTCGTGTTCCTGTGGAGCTTCCGCACGACGTTCATCTCCGTAATCGCCATCCCGCTCTCGCTGATCACCGCGGTGTTCGTGCTGAAGGTCCTGGATATCACCATCAACACGATGACCTTGGGCGGCATGGCCATCGCGATCGGGGCACTCGTCGACGATGCGGTCATCGTGGTGGAGAACGTGTTCAGACGTCTGAGACAGAACCGCCAGTTGCCAAGCGAGGAGCGAAAATCGGTCAACACCGTGGTCTTCGATGCGGCAAACGAAATTCTGACCAGCATCGTCATCGCGACGCTGATCATCATCGTGGTGTTCGTGCCGATCCTGTTCCTCTCGGGAATCGAAGGCCGCATGCTGCGGCCCCTCGGATTGGCCTACATCGTCTCGATCCTCGCATCTCTGGTCGTGGCACTCACCGTCACGCCGGCTCTGTCCGCCTACCTCCTGCCTCGCTCGAAGGCCGTCGAGCGGGATGAGGAGACCTGGATCGTCCGTCGACTCAAGCGGGGCTACGCCGCCACGTTGGACCCCGTACTTCGGCATCCGGGGCTGGTAATGATGTCGGCCGGCGCGCTCGTGATCGCCTCCCTGGCGGTATTTCCGTTCCTGGGGCGCTCTTTCCTGCCGGAATTTCAGGAGGGCTCACTGGTGATCAGTGCCCTCACCATTCCCGGCACGTCGCTCGACGAATCCGACGCGCTGGGGCGCCGGATCGAGCGTATTCTCCTGAATCACCCCGCCGTCGTGGAGACCGCCCGGCGCACCGGTCGTGCCGAACTCGACGAGCACGCGCAGGGGGTCAACGCCGCCGAGATCGATGCGCGCCTCGACCTGACTCGATTCGAGTACGACGTGATCCTGGAGGAACTCCGCGCAGATTTGGCCTCCGTGCCGGGCACGCAGATAACGATCGGCCAACCCATCGGCCACCGGATCGACCACATGCTGTCGGGCACGCGGGCCAGCATCGCCGTGAAGATCTTCGGACCGGACCTATACGAGCTGCGGAGGCTGGCCAGGGAGGTCGAGACCCTAGCCGGTGAAGTCGAGGGCACGGTGGACGTTGCCATGGAGCAGCAGGCAGACGTCCCCCAGGTCCGTGTGGAGATGAACCGACTGGCCATGGCGCGCTTCGGCGTCACACCCGCGCACCTGGCTGAAGCCATCGACGTCGCATTCGCCGGCGAGGTCGTGTCGCAGGTCCTCGAGGAACGACGTGCGTTCGATCTCGTGGTCCGCTTTGCGCCAGAGTACCGGGGGAGCCTCGAGGCCGTGCGCGACGCGCGAGTCAACACGCCTGTCGGATCGTCCGTCGCGTTGAAGACGCTGGCCGACGTCCGCTTCGACCTGGGCCCCAACGCCATCTCCCGCGAGGACGTGCAGCGGAAGATTGTGGTGCAGTCGAACGTGGCCGGCCGTGACGTGGGAAGCGTCGTGGAAGATATTCGCCAGCGAGTGCGATCGGAGGTCGCTCTGCCAGCCGGGTACCACGTCGAATACGGCGGTCAGTTCGAGGCCGCGGGCGCGGCCACCCAGACCATCGGTCTCATGAGCCTGCTCTCATTGGTCGCCATCTTCCTGCTCCTGTTCGTCGAGTTCGGCGCCATAAGGCAGGTCCTCCTCGTCATGGTGAATCTGCCGCTGGCCCTGGTGGGTGGTGTGCTCGCCGTATGGCTCACCGACGGCGTGCTCAACGTCGCGACGCTGGTGGGCTTCATCACCCTCTTCGGAATCGCCATCCGCAATGGGATCCTCATGGTGAGCCACTACAATCATCTGCTCGAGCAGGGTGTGGTGCTTCGCCAAGCAGTGATTCAGGGATCGATGGAACGGCTGAGCCCGATCATGATGACGGCTTTGACTGCAGGACTCGCCCTCCTGCCTCTGGCGCTGTCGGGAGGCGAGCCCGGAAACGAGATCCAGAGTCCGATGGCGATCGTGGTGCTCGGCGGCATCCTCACATCACTGGCCCTGAACATGGTGGTCGTGCCCGTGTTGTTTCTCCGGTATGGAAAGGTGGAAACACGAGGTCGATGAGGGTTATCCGAACTGCGTCTCCAACCGATCGAAGCGTCCTTCCAGACGGTCGATTCGCTCGGCATTCCCTGTCACGCCCTCGGCCACCCCACGCAGGTCGTGGCTCAACTGTTCTTGGCCCACCTCGAGACGGGTCAGCCGATCACCGTGCTCCTCGTAGATCCGGCCGATCATCTCGTAGTTTCGCGTGATCCCCTTTGCGTTCTCTTGGATCAGGGATCTCAGTTCCTGGAATTGCTGTCGGGTCATCGGTCCCCGGAGTGCTTGGAGGCTCAGAAGCGCAATCTACGTATCGGGGTCGAACTGGAACATGTCGGGTTGAGACAGAAAAGAGCCCCCAGATGCGAACACATCTGAGAGCTGAGCGGAGCCGCTGGGACTCGAACCCACAGGGTAACCCGTCGGCCTCTACGGGCGTTCGGCGGCACCTGACTCTCGTTGCGCCGGCGTTCCCCTACGACGATTCTACGCATCCGAGATTCAAGGGGAAGTCCTATTTGGCTCGTGCGAATGGAACCATTGGCATTCTCGCGGGCGGCGGTGATGTACCGGGCCTGAATCCGGCCATCCGTGCCGTCAGGATGCGCGCGCTGAGGGAGGGCTACCGCGTGCTCGGGATTCGTCGCGGATGGCGAGGCCTGGCGGACCTCGTGTGCGACAAGGACGCCGACAACTCGGCCTGCGTCGTCGAAATCACCTCCGAGATCGTCCACCGACTACTGCATCGGCTTCAGCACCTGCGTGACCCGAACCATCGAGTTGACCCATCGGCTGCGCACGTCGGCAGGGTCCCACGAGCGGATTCTGGTCATCGAGGTCTTCGGTCGGTACGCGGGGTTCACGGCGATGCTTCCCACCATGGCCGGAGCCGCGGACCGGGGCGTAATCCCGGAGTTTCCGGTCGATCCCACCCTGCTTACCGAACTCTTGGTGGGGGACCGGGACCGAAACCCGAGCAACTACTCGGTGGTCCTGGTGTCCGAGGGCTCCACGATGATGGGGCAGGAGGAGATGGTCTTCTCCACCGATGAGACCGACCAGTTCGGAGAACAGAGTTGGGCTCCTCGTTGCGGTCCGCGACGGCGTATACTCCTCCGTGCTCCTCGACTTGGTGCTGGAGAAGAAGGTCGTGGACGTGGACCTCTTCTACAACACCGAGCGGCTCAGGCCAACGTACCCCACGTTCGTGTCACGGCCGTTGTTCATCATGACGAGTCAGATGTAGGCCTCCGGACGCGTGAGAGAACTCTCGGTTGCCTATCCGAGCACTACTTGGACCCGGTGTTCGCGACCGTCATCGGAGAGGGGAACCAGCCCGTCGACTGGAAGCGGGCCTCCGTCGAGACTCAGGCTCGATACTCCTCGACAAACGCCGCTCGGATTTTCGACCTCGATCCGATACCGGGTGCTGCCATGGCGGTAGACGATCTCGAAGCGTTTCCATTCCCGAGGAATGCAGGGATCGATGTGGAGCGCGGGGCCGCGCTTCCGAAATCCGAGGATTGACTCCAAGCCCGCGCGGTATAGCCAGGCCGCGGCCCCGGTGTACCACGACCATCCTCCCCGTCCCACGTAGGAGGCCGCGGAGTAGATGTCGGCGGCGACCACGTAGGGCTCCACCTTGTAACGGTAAGCGCTCGCGCGACGACTCGCTTGCTGAATCGGGTCCAGGAGGTTGAAGAGTGCAAAGCTCGTGTCTCCTTCGCCAAGCTGAGCGAAGGCCATGACCGACCAGGTCGCCGCGTGCGTGTACTGCCCGCCGTTTTCCCGGATGCCGGGTGGGTAGCCCTTGATGTATCCGGGATCCATTTGCGTCTTGTCAAAGGGCGGCGAGAGTAGTGGCAGCAGCCGGTCCAATGGACGGACCAGCCGGCGTGCAACCGAGTCCATAGCCTGGCGCGCACGCCCCTCGTCACCTGCGCCGGAGAGGACCGCCCAAGACTGCGCAATCGAGTCGATCTGGCACTCGTCGTTCTGAGCCGATCCGAGCGGCGTCCCGTCGTCGAAGAAGGCGCGCTTGTACCACTCCCCGTCCCATGCTTCTTCGTCCAGCGAGGCCGCGAGAGATTCGGCCGTCCTCCGCCAATGTGCGGCGCGCTTCTGGTCCTCTCGGCGGTCGGCGATCCCGGCAAAATCGCTCAGGTTGACATGGAGAAACCAACCCAGCCACACGCTTTCTCCCCGGCCCTCCAGGCCGACACGGTTCATCCCGTCGTTCCAGTCGCCCCCACCCATCAAGGGGAGACCATGGCTACCCACGACGAGGCTACAGTCCAAAGCTCGCGCACAATGTTCGTAAAGGGTCGCCTGCTCCTCGGAGGCTTTGGGCTCGAAATAGGCCTCGTGCTCGTGCGCCTCGAGGGCTGGCCCCTCCAGCCAAGGAACCATCTCGTCCAGCACTGCCCAGTCCTCCGTGACCGTGACATAACGAGTCACGACATAAGGCAGCCAGAGGCGGTCGTCGGAGATTCGCGTCCGGACGCCGCGTCCCGTAGGTGGATGCCACCAGTGCTGGACATCTCCTTCAAAGAACTGTCGGGAAGCGGCCCGGAGGATGTGCTCACGTGCGATTTCAGGCCGCGCGACCAACAGAGCCAGGACATCCTGCAGCTGGTCACGGAACCCGTAGGCCCCTCCGGACTGGTAGAGGGCTGAGCGCGACCAGATACGACACGCCAACACCTGGTCGAGTAGCCAGCGATTGAGCAGCAGATCCATCGAAGCGGCCGGCGTCTTGACCTGCACCGTGCCGAGCGTGGCGTCCCACTGGTCCTGGACGCCGCGCAGCAGGGCGTCGGGATCCTTCTCGCGATAACGGCCCACGAGCGTTCGTGCCTGCGCGGGGCTTTCCCCCTGGCCAAGCAGGAACAACACCTCAGTTTGTTGCCCCGCCTCGAGCTCGACCTCCGTCTGCAAGGCGGCGCAAGGATCCAAGGTCGCGCCAGTCTTTCCCGACAGCTCGTCGCCGCGTTCAAGCGATGCGGGGTGATCGAGGCTACCATTGCGCCCGAGGAATTCGAGGCGGTCGCAGGTCCAAGATGTCTGGCTCCCACCGAGATCGGCGAAAGCGACCCGACTCGCGAACTCACCGTTCCAAGCGTTCCGCGCGAAGCTGGCCCGGGTCTCAGGATCGATCTCGGTGACGACGTACGGCGCGGCGCCACTGCGCGTGACCCCCAGCACCCACTCCACATAGGCCGTTACAGCGAGGCGGCGTTTGCTACGAGACTGATTCACCAGCGTCAGGCAGGAGATCTTGACGGGATCGTGTGGCGGCACGAACTGAACGAGATCCAGTGCGATGCCGTGAGACGTATGCTCGAAACGACTGTAACCCTGGCCGTGCCGGACGACGTATGGCCGGGCATGTTCGCGGATTGGAAGACATGTCGGTCCCCAGATCAGACCACTATCCAGGTCGCGTACGTAGAAGACTTCGCCCGGAGTGTCGCTGACAGGATCGTTCGACCAGGGCGTCAGCTTGTTCTCGCGGCTGTTGACGGACCACGTATAGCCGGAGCCCGACTCGGAAACCTGAAAACCGAACGCCTGGTTCGCTACGACGTTGATCCAGGGAGCGGGTGTCCATTGTTTCTCGCCCAGAACTATGACGTATTCGCGGCCGTCCGGCGTGAATCCTCCCAGGCCGTTGAAGAACTCGAGATCCAGCGTGGGAGGGGGAACCGGCTTTGCGTCCCCGAGCGGCGGTCGGAGTTGCCGCGGTACTGGTCCAGGCCTCAAGCGTTCCAGCCTGATTACCTGCTCGGACAGCGTACCCCTACCCGCCAGGATCAACACGCGCGCGGCAGAGCGCAGCAGAAGCAGGTCGTCCGAAGGCAACCGGTCTTCCCGGAGCACAAAGACACTTCCCCGCTTCCGGTCGCCCTCCGGGCCAACCGCGGACTGACTCGCTCGCACCATGGCTTCGAAGAACTCCTGAAGATCCTTCGCATAGGAGGCACCGCTCGCATTGAGGATCACCAGATCGGTCGCCTAAGCGGGATCCCCTTCAGAAGCCAGTATTCGTGCGCCCGCAGCAGCTGCCTCGCCACATCCCGCTCTGCCTCTTGCTCGATGCGCACGACCGCGATCGGGAGATCGCCGGAGATGCCGTAGGCCCAGAGCCCGGAGGCTCCTCGGCGGTTGGCGACCAGATCCCGAGGGACCGTGCGCAACGTGCGATCGGCGTAGATCATACGATTGGCCAGACGCTGGAATAGATGCGCCTCGTCCTGGGTGATCTGAAGGTGGTGTAGCTGGACTTGCGCATGCATCCACGCCAGCGAGCTTTCTCGCTCGAACGTGTCCGGCTGGCGGTACTTCTCCGCGACGTCGAGGGCTTCCTCGCGGGAGGGCGCTACGAGCGTGGTGAACACGAGACGGACCGTCCCGCCCGGCGGAACTGCCACCCGATGCCGAAGACTCACGATCGGATCGAGTATCGTTCCGGCGGTGTTCGTGAGCGGCCTGCCCTCAGTCACCGAAATCGCTGTCCTTATTCCCCGGCCCCGGCCGAGAAAGCTGGCGCGGTCGCTCTCGTATTCGCACGTGCCGACGACCGCCCCGTCGACTGCGGCGAGATGGGCCAGCCACAACGGCGGCTCGGACGCGGAGCGTGGGCGGCGAGTTGCCAGCAGCGTCTGGAGCGCAGGAACGAATTCGGTCTCAATAAAAAGGTTAGAGAAAGCCGGGTGTGCCTCGTCAGCGGCTTGCGAGGCCAGCACGACCTCCGCATAGGACGTGACATCGATCTCACGATCACGATTCTCAAGATTGGTCACCGTCAGTTGGCGGAGCTCGGCGTCGTCTTCAGGTGAGACCACGATCTCGAGGGTGATGGACAGCGACCGGTCCCGCTGCACGATCTTGGCCCGGTCCTCGGCATAGACGACTTCGTACTTGTCCACCTCGGTTCCGTTCGGCTGAAAGCCGGCGGACCAGACATCTCCGGTCTTGGCATCCCGCAAGAAGAGGTACGTGCCCCAACAGTCGCGCGTCGTATCCTCGCGCCACCTGGTCAGGGCGAGGTCGCGCCATCGGCTGAAGCCGGAGCCCGCCGCCGTGACCATGACCACGTACCGACCGTTCGACAGCACATGGGTGCGGGGCGGAATGTCATGGGGTGACTCGAAACGCCGCAGGGTCGGTGGAACCAAGTCGCGGACGTGGGCGGACACCTCCGTTTCCTCACCCCGGGGCCGCGTCACGGCCACCGAACGCGGCGTGCGTTCCTGCAGTAACAGCTCCGCCGCCTGGACCATGGGATGCGAGTGGAAGCGTCTCTGGGTGATGCCGCGGTGAACGACGTTCCCCAGGGAGACGATCGTCATCCCCTGGTGGTGGGCCATGTAGGCTCGGACTACGGCTACCCTCGCCTTCTCAGGGAGCCTCAACGGTGTGAAATCCAACGCCTCATAGAACCCGTAAGCGCCGTCAGCCCCGGCCTTCTCGAGACGAGCGACGTTGTCGAGGGCGGCCCTGGGATCCACCATGGCGGCAAGCGCGGTGGCGTAGGGGGCCACTACCACGTCCTCGAACAGCCCGCGCTTGAGTCCCAAGCCGGGCACGCCGAAATCCGAGTACTGATATGTGCGCTCGATGTCGCGCACGTTGTACGCCGACTCGGAGACCCCCCAGGGAACACCTCTCTCCGCGCCATACCGGATCTGGCGTCCAACCACGAGGCGGCACGTGAGATCCAGCAGGCTGTGGACGGGCTGCTCCATCACGAGAAGCGGCATGAGGTACTCGAACATCGATCCCGACCAGGAGACGAGCGCCGCCCCACGCCCCACCGGGGTGAGGGACCGTCCGAGCAGGAACCAGTGCCTTGGCAAGATATCTCCCTTGGAGATGGCCACGAAGCTCGCCAGCCTCGCCTCCGAGGCCAGCAGGTCGTAGCAGCTTGGGTCGAGCGTGTTTTCGGCCACACGGAAGCCGAGCGAGAACAGCTTGCGCGAGGGGTCGAAGAGGAATCGGAAGTCCATCCCCCAGGCCATCTGCTCCGCCTGCAGCGCCAGGGCAGAGAGGCTGTGCTCGAGCGTGGTCACCCCTGGTCCGGCCGCGTCGGGATTCTCGGGCTGGATCAGCTCGAGATCGCGCCCGTGACTCTGGACGGTGTCCCGGACGGCCGTTGCCCAGGCCAGGATCTCTGATAGCTCCCCGTTCTCCGGAGCCGAAAGTGTGCTGACGATGTCGAGGAGGTTCTCCGCTCGGGCCTCGAGCTCTTTGAACCGTCGCCCCCATTCTGGAGCGGACGTCGGGGGATCCTCCAGGGCCGCCGACATGACCTGCAAGGCCTCTCGCAACTGAAGCGCCGTGACCGTTTCCGATCGCGGCTTAAACGTGGTGCTCGCCACCGTATCGAGAACCGGCTGCAGGGCGTCGCGAATCCCATCCAGGATCTCCGGCTCCAGAAACGGTCGATGTATGAGCTGACGACATCCTTGAGACAGCGCGATGAGGTGCCCAGCCAGATTCCCACTGTCGACCGTGGAGATGTAGAGGGGATCGAGCGGACGGAGGTCCCTCGTGTCGTACCAGTTGACGAAATGACCGTGGAATCGGCGCAGGCTCGTCATCGTCTCCAGCGTGGCCTCGAGACGGCTGGCCATATCCAAGATCCCGATCCAGCCGAAGTCATGAGCCGCCATCGTGCCGAGGAGGTATAGCCCCATGTTCGTCGGTGAGGTGCGGTGGGCTACGACGGGCTCGGGATCTTCCTGGAAGTTATCCGGCGGCAGGAAGTGCTCCTCTTCGTTCACGAATGCCTCGAAGAAGCGCCAGGTCCGCCTTGCGATGAGACGCAACGAACGTGTCTCGCTCGGCGAGAGGCGGTGTTTCTCTTCGGGCCTCTGGGGAACGCTCAGCCGCCAGGTGAGGACGGGCGCCAGGCCCCATAGAAGAACCAAGGGTCCCGCGACGGGCCAGGCCTCCGGTTTGAAGATGACGAAGAGAACGCCGGCCCCCGAGGCGAGGAGCACGCTCCAGCGAAGGTGTAGGCAGAAGGCGCGGAGCCTCAGGTCTGCTCCGTACCCGACCTGCGCGGCCGCGACCCACTCCAAGAGGTTCCGCTTCGTGATGTAGAGCCGCCCGAGCGTGCGCAAAATCGCGTCCGTCATGTACAAGGCCCAGTACGCGAGCACGGTGATGGCCAGCAGTATCTGCAGCGCAGCAACCTGGATATCCCGGCCTATGGCGCGTAGATGGCTTCGTTTCGAGATCCCCGACCCTCGAGGGATCAGGCCGTCGAGCACCGGCATGGAAGAGGGTATCGCGATGGAGGCAAGGAGCAGGCCGGTCCACAGAAACGGAGAAACGCCGGGTAGGATCCAGGCGGCCAGGCCGAGTAGAAACAACGAGGGAGGGGAGAGGCTTCGGCGCAAGTTGTCCAGCATCTTCCATCGGTCGTGCGCGGAAATGCGCGTCCGTGGCTTCCGCCCGGAAGCGTCGCGCGAATGGCCCAGGATCCAGGGGAGGAGCTGCCAGTCGCCCCGCACCCACCGCTGTCTTCGGCGTGCGGCCACCTCGTAATTGGTGGGAAACTCCTCGAACAGATCGACGTCGGTCACCAATCCCGCGCGAGCGAAGATCCCCTCGAAGAGATCGTGACTGAGGAGCGCGTTCTCCGGGACTCGCCCGGCGAGAGCGGCTTCGAATGCGTCGACATCGTAGATCCCTTTTCCCGTGTAGGACCCCTCGCCGAACAGGTCCTGGTACACATCGGAGATCGCACCTGCATAGGGGTCCACGCCTCCGGGGCCCGAAACGATCCGCTGGAAGCTCGTGCTTCTCGGTCCCGTCGGCAGCGACGGAACGATCCGCGGCTGGAGGATGCCGTACCCCTCGATGACCCGCCCCGTCTGGGGGTCGAGGCGCGGTCGATTCAACGGATGGGCCATTGCCCCAACGAGGCGGTAGGCGGTTGTCCTTGGAAGCCGGGTGTCGGCATCCAAGGTGATTACGTAGCGGACACCGTCGGGCACGGCGGGCACGGTGCCGTTGATGGGAATGAACGTCGTGTCAGTGGCGCCCCGAAGAAGCCGATTCAGCTCGTGCAGCTTCCCACGTTTCCGTTCCCAGCCCATCCACCTGCCTTCCTTCTCGTTCCACAGGCGCCGGCGATGCAATAGCATGAACCGTTCCCAGCCACCGGGGGGACTCTCGTATCGCTCATTGAGACGCCCGATCCCGGCGGCCAGCTCGGTGAGGAGGTCCTCGTCGCCGGGCATATGCTCGTGGGGAGCGTCCGTCCAGTCGGTCAGGAGTGCGAAGTGGATGTGCCCAGCGGGATTCGACAAAAAATGGCCCTGGAGTCGCTCGACTGACTCTTCGATGTCCGTGCCGCTCGTGACCAGCGTGGGCACGACCACCATGGTTTTGAGCTCCGCCGGCACGCCGTGCGGGAGATCGAGCTTACAGAGTAAGCTCGGGGGAACGAGAGCCGTGACCAGACGATTGACGAGGGCCACCGCGATGTCGGAGGCTGGCACAATAGCGAGGATCCCCAGGAGAATGAGGATCGGCAGGCCTGCTCCAGCGCTCCAGGTTACGAACAGAGGGCCGGAGAGAACAAAGGCGGTGAGGACGGCGATCGCCCCGAGGTAGGCCAAAACCGCATGGGCGCGCCGCGCACGTCTGATGCGGACTCGCCAGGGAACCCGATACGCCAGCCGCCGCTCTAGGACCAACCTGCCAGGGGTCAGGAGATAGTACCCCGGGTCCTCCTCGGGGCGGTGGGGAATGGCGAGGAGGCCTGGCTCATCCGATCGGATGGGCTCCACCTCGGTCGGACCGGTTGGTGAAGAGGCTCCCGCGTTCTCCTGCGCCGCATCGCCGGCCAGCCGCACGGCTTCGCGGGCCACCTCCAGTTCCGACCGCTTCGAGCCCCGAGACAGCTCCTCGATCTGTGCCCGGTACTTGTTGCGGGTGGCGAAATCCATGGCCGCGAAACCGGGAACAGTTCGGAGGACTTCGTCCACCAGACTGACGCCTTCGAAGAACTCCGTCCAGTCGATGGAAGACATCCAACGCATGCTGGTAATGATGTTCTGAACCGTGATGTTCGCCGCGGCCTGAGCCTGGTGTGCCTGGGAAACCACTTCGTTGGGCGACGTCCCTTGTGCAGCCAGATTCTCGTTGAGCCAGTCGAGCGCCGGCATGATCGATGCCGGCTGGTCGCGAAGCCGCCGCACGAGCTGCACCGCGAACGCGCTGTCGATGGGAGCGCTGCCAAGCAAGGCAAGAACGTCATCCATGCGTTCCACGGGCTGATCGCCGAGGCCCAGAAAGCGATCCGCCACTTCGTCCGCGCGGGCGCGCGTCTGGCGGGCTCGGAGGATCGATTCCGAGAGCCGCCGCAGGTTTTCAACCAGGGCCACCCGAAGGTGGATAGCGACTGCCCAGAGCTCACCGATGCTGAGTGGCTGGACGCGCTGGTAGGCTGCCACGAACGCCTGCAGCGTCTCCATGTCGCATCGACTGTCTGTATGCGCCACATAGGCCCATGCCAACCCATAGACGCACGGGTATCCTCCGAGGTGGTGGCCCTCGGCGATCTTGGGAAGGACCTTGTAGAAGCTCCGCGGGAGGTGGCTCCGGATCTCCCGGATCTGCCCGTCTACGACATGAAAGTTGTCGAGGAGCCACTCCTCGGCCTGCGTGATCTGACTCTTCTGTCGAACCGCCTCGACGATGTTCCGGTATCCAGCGAGAAGGACGTTTCCGTTCTCTTGGACGCGGGGGAGGAGCCGGCGTCCTTTTGCGCGTCCGTCGGCGATGGGTTGGGCCGCGGCCAAGCCCTCGGCATGTTGCCTGAGCCGCTCGATCCCGAACACTTCGGAGCGGATCGGCTGTTGCACTCGAGAAGGAGCCGCGACCACCGCGTCTCTGGTGATCACTTCGAGTTCCGTGTCGGGACTTCGGAACGTGCGCACTCGATCAAGTAGTCGTGGTCCCTTTCCTCTCGCTGAAGCCAAAGTACAAATCTTCTCGGCAGACTACCCGGTCCGACCATGTCGCAACTGCCCATCTCGCAACCGTACCGCTGTTGAGGGCGACTGGGCATGAATGACCGTTGAATGGCGCGCGTATCCGCATCCGAGACTCAAGGGAAGCTAGAGCGTGGATGGACAGTGCGTCAGGATAAAGCGCGAGGGCAGGGAAGTCACTTCTAGGCGCGCCGCCCAAGTCAAAGACCTGGAGGGTGGAGAGCGGAGCCGGTGGGACTCGAACCCACAAGTCCGTTAGGACGCCGGCTTTCGAGACCGAACGGGTGTGTTCTCCCCGCCCGCTGCCTTCAGCTCGCCTCGGCTTCTCGCGTCTGCATGCGCGCTTCCCGCTGACGAGTGAGGTGCGGGACAATACCCAGCATCCGCTGGACCAGCATGACCTGGCCACGATGGTGCATCTCGTGCTCTTTCACCGACAGAAGCATCTCGAGCCGGCTCTTGGGCGGCTGCGAAAATTCCGCTGGAAACGAGACGGGCTCGGCCAGGAACTCGTCGGATACGCCATCAAGAAAGGTCGCCCAGATTTCGCCCTCGTCCTCGAGCAGCGCGATCACCTGGCTCTTTGTTCGGGGAATCGCTTCTTGCGTCCCAAGCTCAGCCATCACAGCCTGGAAGTCGAAGCCCTCCATGCTGGAGCGCTTCTCGACGGCTTGAAGCCGATGCTGAAACCGATAGCCGAGCGCGATATGGGTCAGCAGCTTCTCGACGCTTCGGCAATCCGGCGTCGGGCGAAATTCGTACTTGTCTTCCGGGATATCTCGCACTGCCTCGAGGGTGTTTTTCCGAACGGTGCGAAAGCTCTGCGCGAGTTCCTTGGAGCCGTAATGGACCATGTGTTCACTCCTTGTTGAGGAGTAGATAGTAGCACGTTCGGGGGCGTTTGTTTACTTCCTTCGAAAACCGCCAGTTCGCGCCATCGGCTCGCCCACAACGTTTAAGGGTCCCCCTGCAGCACGCGCTCGATCTTCGAAGGCTCCCGCATGATCTGTTCGATGGCGTCAGCGTCGAACGGGACGATGTGCTCCGTGAAGGGCTCGAACCCGGTATCGGTAATCGCACCGCAGTCTTCCACCTATCTTCGCCGCGTTTCGGCGGCACGTCGTCGATAGTGGTGCCGGAGCGCTGCGGGTCGAGGAGGGGGCGGACCTCTCGCCCGCCGAGGCGCGGGCCCGGCTGGTGGCGCTCCTCGTGGTGTTCGTCATCATGATCCCGGTCTGGATTCCGACCTTTCAAATCGGTTTTACGCTGACCCTCTGGGCACGCGACAACATTCAGACCTCGCTCCCGCCCGAGGTATTTCAGTCGCTCAATCCGCTCACCATCGTGGCGGGCACGCCGCTGATTCTCGCGCTGTGGGGCCGCCTTAGGCTCCGGGACGCCGAGCCGCCTGGCTACGGTAAGCTGTTTCTCGGCATCCTGATCATCACGGTTGGGGTGGCCGTGGTCGTGCTCGCCGGGCTAAGCGGTGGCGATACGGAACGGGTGTCCGTCGTGTGGCTGGTGGCTGCCATGGTCCTGATGTCGGCTAGCGAGCTGTTCACCACGCCCCCGGGACTCGCCATGGTCACCCGGGTCGCTCCCCCGCAGATCCGCGGGACCCTGATGGGCGGTTGGTTCGTGACGCTCGCTGTGGCGGCCTACATTTCCGGATGGATTGGCACCCTCTGGGACCGCATCCCGCACAGCCAGTATTTCATGCTGATCGGGGCGCTGACGACGATATCCGCGCTGGCACTGGCGTGGGCAGGAAAGCGGCTCCGCCCCGTGCTGTTGGCCGGGGCATCTACAGCCAGTGATTCGGAAGAAGTGAACCGCCTCACCCCCCCGTGATGAAGTCCACCGACTCCAGAATGAGTTGGACAATCACGTCCACCTCGCCCGAGGACCGCGGTGCGAACAGCATGACGAACGTCTCGAAGCCACGCACCTGACCCGCAAATGGGTGGGGCTCAGCCCAGCCCGTGGCGACGGCCCCGGAAAGACGCCCGAAAGGGACCACGGCATGCAAGCTCCCGTTCGGGTGGATGTGGGCGAACTCGCGGCCGGCCGGGACGCACTCCTGCCGCGTGATCGGAACTTCCTCCGACAGCCAGATGGCGCGTGTTCCCTGCATCCCGAGGATCGAGGGGCGGTTGTCCAAGATCGAGGCCTCGAAGATGCGACTGAACAGCTCGTCGATGACCTCCGGGGTGGACTCCGCGTTGAGCTGCTGGTGCGGCACCTCGCCGCTCGTCACGCCCGGCGGCGCCGCCCGAGGCGGCAGGCCCGGGAAGAACCTGTCGTCCTCTTCCCTCGGCTCACATGTGACCAATCCGCTTCCGACTTCCACTCCCGACGACCCTGGTCCGGCCGGAGCCGCGTCGCCACCGCACGCGCTGACGATCAGTAGGAGGGACAGCGTGGTGATTCCGCCGGCGGGTTCGCGACGGCGCAAATTTCTGAGACGAACGGCGGGATCGGACACGGGCGGGCTCCGGGATCGGATCGAGAGCACAATGTCCAACGGGCCTGTGGAGCGGCGCAAGCACGAAAGAAAGCCCCTAGATGTAAACACATCTGAGAGCCAAAGCGGAGCCGGTGGGACTCGAACCCACACACCCTCTCGGGCGCCAGTTTTCGAGACTGGTGCAATACCAATTATGCGACGGCTCCAACGGAGGAGTGATCACGGCGTCGGAATGATCGTCGTCGCCGTGATCCAGTGCGCGTCGCGTTCGGGCGCCACGCCATGGTCTTCCAATCCTCATAGTCGGGGCGCCCGGATTCGAACCGGGGACCTCTGCGTCCCGAACGCAGCGCTCTACCGGACTGAGCCACGCCCCGATTTCCTTCAACTGCGACACCGGTTAACTGAACCAGCGCCCGGATTGAGCTGCGGTCGCCTTCGGCGATCCTCGCTCGTCTCGGCGGATACCACCCCGATCTTCGAAACCTACCCGGCGCCTCGGCTCGAACCGGGGACCTCTGCGTCCCGAACGCAGCGCTCTACCGGACTGAGCCACGCCCCGAATTCACATCTGACCGCCCAAAACACGTTTCTGCGGAAACGTGTTTTGCGGGAAAAAGCGGTCGGTACCAAAAAAACGAGTGGCATGGGATGCTCGAACCGAATCCCACATACTTCGCATCCAACTACTTCAACGGACGGGGTGGGATTCGAACCCACGAGGGTGTTAACCCACACGATTTCCAATCGTGCGCCTTAAGCCGCTCGGCCACCCGTCCCAGGAGAGAGCGTTTAGGGGCTCTCAAGCACGGAGGGAGTGGGATTCACCTGCGGTCGCCTGCGGCGATCCTCAGTGGTCTCGGCGGTTCACCCTCTGCTCTTCGAAACCAGTCTTGGCGCCTCGGCTCGCGAATCCCACGTCAACCCGCAACATATTTTCAACGGATGGAGTGTCCGCCGTCAGGCGGTTTTATGGGGTCTCATGGAATCCCATAAAACTCCCTTAACTCCTTTGTACTAGGTATGATGGTGTTTCTTGACGTATCAAATAGTTTCGTATATTTTCGCCGCATATGTGGGACACTAAGGGGGACGTACCCATGCCTAGAACTGGAAGAAAACGTTTAACAGACGCCTTCGTCCGCACAGCTACAACAGCGGGTAAGTACCACGATGCGCATGGATTGATCCTACGGGTCATGCCGAGCGGTAGCAAGCAGTGGGTGCAACGGCTGGTCATCCTGGGGAAGCGCCGGGACATCGGCCTTGGCGGCTACCCTTTGGTCACATTGGCCGAGGCCCGCGACAAGGCATTCGCCAACCGCAAGCTGGCCCGCGCGGGCGGGGATCCGATGGCAGTGCAGCGTCGTCGGGACGTGCCCACCTTCGAGGAAGCTGCCGCCAAGGTGATCGAGCTTCACCGGCCGAACTGGCGCAATACGAAGCATGCCGCGCAATGGACGGCGACTCTGCGCACCTACGTTTACCCGAAGATCGGCAATAAGGGCGTTGACCAGCTGTCCACCGCGGACGTAATGGCCGTACTGCTGCCCATCTGGAACGACAGGCACGAAACGGCACGGCGGGTGCGCCAGCGCATCGGCACGGTGATGAAGTGGGCGGTGGCGCAGGGCCTCCGACAGGACAACCCGGCCGGTGACGCCATCGGTGCGGCGTTGCCTAAGAACGGCGGCATCCAGCGGCATCATCGGGCGCTGCCTCATGCGTAGGTCGCGGGTGCGATCGAGGCAGTGCACCGATCGGGTGCGTCCGCGACCGCAAAGCTGGCCTTCGAGTTCCTGGTCCTGACCGCTTGCCGCTCCGGCGAGGTCCGGCTTGCGAACTGGGTTGAGATCGACATGAATGCGAGTGAATGGACGATCCCTGCCGAGCGCATGAAGGCCAAGCGCCCGCACCGAGTACCGCTGTCCCAGCGCGCGGTGGACGTGCTGCACGAAGCACGTGAGATCGCCGACAGTTCAGGCCTGGTGTTCCCATCCCCGACCGGTCGGGCACTGTCCGATAGTACGCATTCCAAGCTATTGCGAGAACTCGGCATCGTAGCGGTGCCGCACGGCTTCCGGTCGAGTTTCCGGGATTGGGCCAGCGAGTGCTCGAACGCGCCGCGTGCCGTCATGGAGGCCGCGCTTGCCCATACTATCAAGGACAAGGTGGAAGCGGCCTACGCGCGTTCGGACCTATTTAAGAGGAGGCGTAAGCTGATGGACGCTTGGGCCAGGTATCTCGTTAACGGTATGGGCGAAAAGGGAATGAATCTTCATGCCTGATGAAGGATTCGCCTCGAAGAAGACCGAGATTGTGCGGCGCATCTAGCGAGCCCCGAGTCTCGGCTAGTGTCCGGCGAGAACGTCCCATCCGTCGTTGAGCCACAGCCGACCTCGCTTCGGCTGCCGCTCCGGGCACCTTCAGCCCCTCCTGCCTCCAGATCCGCTCCACCCGCTTGTGGTTCACCCCCCAGCCCTCGATGCGGAGCATGTCCGTGACGCGTCGGTAGCCGTAGCGGCCGAATCGACTCGCGAGTCGCACGATATCACCTCGGAGCGCCCCCTCGTCACTCGCTACTTTCCTCGCCCGGCGCGCCTGCCCCGTTGCGTTCGATGATTTCTTTGGAGCCATCGGCCCTCACCAGTTCCACGGTCACCTTACGCGGGCCGGTATGGATGTGTCCGGAGTGTTGCACCTTCGTCTCGACGGTCTGCCCGAACTCTTTCGGGAACTTGCGGGCGAGCATCCAGGAGGCTGCCTGCCACTGCCCGTCCATGCTCGCCTTCTGGATACGGGCCAGGAGAACCGCTTTGAGATCCGCCTGCGCACGTTCCAGAGACTCCAGGAATTGGACGTAAGCGAGAGCTGCCCCGGGCTTCCGGGCCTTCTGTGTCCAGGAGTAGAAAGTCGCCTCGGAGATTCCGGCCCGGATAGCCGCGTCGCGGTTCGGCAGCCCGACATGGATGCCCTCGCAGATGCGCTCGACGGTGAGCGGATCCAGGAGGCGCGGACGTCCTGGGCTTTCCCTTTGCTCGAACTCATGATCGGCCTGTGCTGCGGCCTTCTCGAGCGGGTGGCCCTCCTTCTTGAGCGTGACTATGCGGCGAACCAATGCGAGCACATGTTTCGGGTAATAGCCCATCTTGCCACGACCGGAGGGATGCTGACCGACCTCGGGTTTGGGGATGTGGCCACCCTTGTGCCAGCGGGTCAGAGTCTTCTGGGATAGTCCGGTGGCTTTGCGGATCTCGGCCGAGGTGACGGTGGCGTTCATGCGGACTGCTCCTGCACCGCAGGCGCCTCGTCTGTCCCGATGTCCGCGAGACGCTCCAGGGCGAGCTCGGCGACGATTCACAGGGCTGTGGCGCTGTTGAAGACGTTGGTGTGGGCCTTCACGGCTACGATCACCTCGAAGAGCTGATCGAAGTCCTCGGCACGGGCCAGGTGGTAGATGGTCGGGTGTTTGGTCTTCGCCGCTTTCTCGATGCTGGCCAGCGCCTCGCGGAACGCTTTCTCGTGTCCGGTAAGGAACAGCACGGTGATCTCCTGGTACTCGGGGTGGGCGGCGGCCAGGTCGAGGATATCGAGGCCCTGGAATTTCTGAACGTCGTCATCGGTGAGCCCGGAATAGAGCCGTTCGTCCAACTCGGACAGGCCTTGGTAGAGCTCGGCGAGCTGGGCGGGATCATCCTGTCCCGTCACCGCGTTGTGTGACAGTTGGATCGCCGTTTTCCTTTCGGCGCTTAGGTGCGTCGTGATGACGTGGGCCTCCGACTGTTCTAGGCCCGCGGCGAGAGCGGCGTCGACGCGGTGGTGCCCCGACAGGATCTCCATCGGCTCCCCCTCGGGAGCGTAAACCAGGATCGAGCTCGTCAGGTGGCCGTCCCTCCGGACGTTCTCCGTGAGCCGCTTCATCTGCGCGGCCGTCATGAATCGGGCGTTCTTGGCCTGGGGTTTCAGGTCCCGGAGCTTCACGGTCCGAACCTAGACGGCGGAGCACGGCGTTGATATCTGGCTCTGGAGCCCCGGTACAGATCATCAGCGTTCGTACTGTGCGTAGACAAGACTCCTGACTCTCGTCAAGCTTTACGTAAATCATCGCTCTCCTCCCTCCTCACTGTGAAACTCTGAACCTCAACCCCCATCGCCTGTTGGTTCGTGCGACACTCTCTCCAGGGTAGCGGTAGGCGTATCGTCGCCTAATGCGAAGACAAACGCCATCGCCTCGACGAAGCCCTCCAGGGTCCCGTCGTTCGAAGGGATCTTGGCCGCGTTTGGGTACTCGATCCGGACGTCGCTCATAGACAACCACCACGGGTCCGACCCCGGATAGGCGAGCTCGAAGGCCCGGTAGAGCTCTGCTTTGTCCGAGATCGCCTGCCGGATTTCTGCGGGATCCCACTGGCCGGCCTCGAGGCGAGCGAGGATGCAAGGCCAGAGTTGGCGGTAGCCGGGCCACGCCCTTCGGAGCCGGGCCAGCCACTCGTCCGTGGCCCGAAGGCCGCCCAGGCCGTTCACCACGGCCGTTCTCAAGCCGTGATCGGTGAGCCGCATCCAACGCCGCGCGGACCGCTCCGGTACGCCGGTCCTCTCGAGCGCGTCCGCCCATCCCCCGTGGCCGGCTTCCGTCTTGAGCTGGAGCAACGCTTCCCCGCATCGAAGCGCCAGGTCCGTCCGGTGGGCGTCGGCCGCGAGGAACCCCTGGTAGCACACCTGGGCCTCGTCGAGCGCGCCGCGTTGTGTCACGCGCACTTCCGCGGTAGGTTCGCCGTGCAAGATCACTTCCAGCCCTCCGGGTTGGTTTCGGGCTCGCTGGGATGCCGCCCCGGCGGGCTTTTCCGCTGGCCAAAACGGCCACCGTGGCCGTTTTGGCTTTCCCTCTTTCCGCCGTCCAAACCTTACCAGGCTTGGCTTACCACCCTTGGTGAGCCGGAGCGGAAGGGCATAGCTCGACCCTCGAGTCGGAGCCGCCCGTCCAGCGCTATGCGTGTTCCACCCTCGGAGTCGCCGTCGCTTTGGGCCTCACGGTCGCGCAATGGGATCGCCGCAAGTCGGAGCCTTCCCCCGAGCGCGATCCCGCCCAAGTCGCGGACCAGCGCGCCGGCGGCAAGCACCCCGGCAACAGCCACGTCGTCACGGGACCGCCTGTGGCGGCGCTTCTGCAGCCGGACGGAGCCTTGGTCATCACTCGCGACAGTCGCCTGGGACAGGCTCACCGCCGCGAGCGCGCGGCATTCCTTCGCAATGGACAGCGGCCCGTCCGCCACCAGCTTACGGAACCCGCTGATGTCCTCGGTCGCCTCGCTCCACCTCGTCACCCTCGGATTGACCGGCCAGCGGCCTGCCACCACGTCCTGCAGCGTTCCCAGGATGAAGCGATCGCAGTAGATCGCCGCGGGAATGATCCCGACCCCGAGCAGGTAGTCGATCAGCACAAATGGCCTCGACACCCGCAGCCCTTCGTCCACCAGCAGCGCCCCGTCCCGCTGGAGCTTCCGGTATAGCCCCTGCGGCATGGCGTCCTGTCTTTCCCTCTCGGACAGATCCGGAATCCCCGGACACAGCGCGTAGCACTCGCTTCGCCCGTTCCTCCATAGCGCCCACGCCGCGCTCCAGGACCGTTCCGCTCCAAGATCTAGTCCCACAATCGGCCGTCCCTCCCGCAGCGGAACCTCCCGGCCCTCGACACGCTGCCACGCCTCCACCGTCACGAGCACCTCGGAGTAGACCGCTACCGCGCGGTTGAGTCTGTAATCAGGCAAGGAATCGACCCACGACTGAATGTCGGTCTCCTTCCAAGCGACGCGGTTCGGACTCAGCCGCAACGGCTTCGGAAGCGCGCAGTCCGCGACTCGCCTTCGGACCGTGACGTGACCCCCTGAAACGAGACCGAAGTTGATGTTAGGATGCGGCTTTGGTCGCAGCTATCAGGGAGGAGGTCAGAATGAGTAGGAGACGACACACGCCGGAGCAGATCATCACGGCATTGAGAGAGGCGGAGGTGGGTCTGGCGAACGGCGAAACGGTGGCGATGGTGAGCCGGGAGTTGGGGATCAGCGAGCAGACGTACTACCGGTGGAGGCAGGAGTTCGGGGGGATGAAGGTGGATCAAGCTCGACGCTTCAAGGAGCTGGAGAAGGAGAACGCACGGCTAAAGCGAGCGGTGGCGAACCTGACGGTGGACAAGCTGATCCTGGAGGAAGCGACCAAGGGAAACTTCTGAGCCCCGAGCGCCGACGCAGGTGCGTGATGCATGTACGTCAGAGACTCGGGGCGAGTGAACGTCACGCGTGTCACGTACTGGGTCAGCCGCGCTCGACGCAGCGCCGGGTGAAGAAGCTACCTGGCGACGAGGAGGCGCTACGCACGGACGTGATACGGTTGGCGAGCCGGTTCGGCAGGTACGGGTATCGCCAGATCACGAACCTGCTGCGTATCGAGGGCTGGGAGGTGAACCACAAGCGTGTGGAGCATATCTGGAGGCAGGAGGGGCTGAAAGTGCCCAGACGGCAACCGAAACGGGGTCGGTTGTGGCTCAACGATGGCTCGTGCATCCGGCTCAGGCCACTGCACAAGAATCACGTGTGGTCCTACGACTTCGTAAGCACGAGGACCCATGACGGCCGTGCGCTGAAGCTTCTGACCGTGCTCGACGAGTACACGCGGCAGTGTCTGGCGATCAAGGTCGGTCGAAAGACTCGAGCTCACGACGTTCTCGAGGTGCTCACCGATCTCTTCGCTCGGCACGGTCCGCCCGAGCATCTGCGCTCGGACAACGGGCCAGAGTTCACGGCGAAACTGGTGCGGAGATGGCTGGCCAGGCTGCGGGTCCAGACCCTCTACATCGCGCCGGGCAGTCCGTGGGAGAACGGCTACAACGAGAGCTTCAACGGCAAACTGAGAGACGAGTTCTTGAACGGAGAGATCTTCTACACACTGCCCGAGGCGACGGTACTCGTCGAGCAGTGGAGGCGGCTGTACAATACCGTCCGACCCCATCGTGCCCACGGCGGACTACCCCCCGCCCCAGAGACGATAAAACCATCGCCCTGGTTCCTCAGGATGCCCCAACTCCAGGGACCACCGATGGCTCGGGGTCTAACATAGGAAGTGGTACCGCAACTGGGGGCACCTCACACCACCCCGCCCCACAGTCGATAGCTTCGCCGCCACGCCAGCCAGCATTGAGAGTGGTGAATCCGCAACGCTCAGCTGGACGACAACCAACGCGACGTCCGTCAGCATCAACAACGGGGTCACCGGAACGCTGAATGTTGATGGCAGCACCACGGTGACGCCAACCAGCACGACCATCTACACCCTGACCGCAACAGGGGACGGCGGAACGGCGACCGCGACCGCGACCGTCACGGTTACCGAGCCCCCACCCCCGCCGCAGCAAGCGGCTTTCGAGGTCCGCATCGAGAACGTCTCGGCAGTCTATGACTTCCCCGCAAGTGGGTCCTTTACGATTCCCGCGGGTGCTAGCGCTCCCGGACCGCTACTTCCCGGAGCGGCGTACGAGTTCGATTTCCCAGCGTTGCCGGGATCCCAGCTCTCATTTGCGACGATGTTCGTGCATTCCAATGACTTCTTCTATGCGCCGGATGGTGAGGGGATCGAACTCTTCGACGCCGAAGGCCAGCCGATCACCGGTGACATCACCGACCAAGTAACGCTGTGGGACGCGGGAACGGAGATGGATCAGGCGCCTGGTGGTAGCGACCAGCCTCCAGCGACGATGAATGTCGGGACGGATATCGGCCCTGACGACACGAATCCTTTGGCGATTGTATATCTCTTGCACGGCTGTCCCTATCGCAGTATATTGATTGTATGGCATCGTTACTCGGTTTTCGGCTCTTTCGGCTCGCTTTCCTGAGCCACGCGTTTCAACTCCTTCACGACGCGTTTGCTGAACACCTTCTGCATGATCTCGTCTCCCGTGAGTTTGCTCACGTCCTTGGGGAGCCGGTCCTTCTCTCTGCGCTTGGTGGAATCAACCATGTCGAGCACCGCCAATATCAATCTGATGTCGTTGATGGATCGCTTCGGAACCGAAGAGACCTGCCGGGAATACCTCGAAAAGCTGCGCTGGCCGTCTGGTGTCGCCTGCCCGCGTTGCGGTGACATGTCCGTATCCGAGATCACCACTCGGGACCAGTTCGATTGCAACGGATGCCGCTACCGCTTCTCTGTGACCTCGGGGACGATCTTCGACAACACCAAGCTTCCTCTGCGGAAGTGGTTCGTGGCCATGTACCTGATGATCGAGTCTAAGAAGGGGATCAGCGCGAACCAGATGAAGCGCACCCTCGGAGTCTCCTACAAGACCGCTTGGCACCTCTGTCACCGCATCCGTGAGGCCATGACTACCGACCGCTTCGAGGGACCGACGCTGTTCGGGATCATCGAAGTGGACGAGACGTTTGTCGGTGGTCGCCAGCGAGGCAAGGGCAGAGGACCCTACTCGACGACCAACAAGTCCATCGTCGTGGGTGCCGTGCAGCGTGACGGGCGCGTCCGCCTGGAGCGCATCCCGAACACGAAACGGGCCACCTTGGACGACTTCATCAAGCGCACCGTCACCGATGAAGCCCTCGCCATCTACACCGACGAGTTTCCGGCCTACCGTGGCCTCGGGGACCGTATGGGCATCGAGCATGACACCGTGCAGCACAACCTCGACGAATGGGTCGTGGGCGATGTCCACACGAACAGCGTCGAAGGCATGTGGAGCCTGTTCAAGCGTTCCGTCATGGGTGCCTTCCACAAGATCAGCGTGAAGCATATGGACCGTTACCTCGAAGAGCTTGAATGGCGCTTCAACAACAGGGATAACCCGCTCATTTTCCGGGATCTTCTTCTTCGGATTCTTGACGGGAAGGCTCTTCGCTATCGAAGCTTGACGGCATAGCCAGCCGCTTCAATGACTCCTGAATAAGCTCAAAGTCCTTCACGTAGCCCGGACCGCTTGCGTTATACGCTCGGCTCTTCTCCAAGAGCGTATCTTTGGCCTCATCCACTTTGGCACGACTAGCACCCCCCATCTCCACCTCCGCAACGACATCGACGAAGTGATCGCGGGCTCGCTTCAACTGCTCCGCCGGTGGGTAGACAGAGAGGTCGCCCAACTCAAGCGCCTTCAGGGACTCTTCGTACTCGCCGCCCGATTTCCCGAGGACGGCCCCAAGATCAACCCCCAATTGCTTCGCAGCCCGCTTGATATCGCGTCGCAAGAGGCCGCGCGTCCATGGGAACCCACACTCAGGTCAACGGGGCCGTACTTCTTCTCGACCGCCTCTATCGTTTCCTCGCAGGAAGGGCTTCATCTCAGGGTAGTGTTCCCCGTACATGAAGCTCAGTCGCTTCATGAGCAGACCAGCGTCTACGGGGTTCAGTGGTGCCTTCACGGCCCCCCACCAGGCCCTTAGCCGCTCCTCACGGTCTACCAGGCCCATCTCGCGGATGTCGCCCGGAACGGGGATTAAGACAACACCCCGGTTGGGGGCGTCACGAATAGAATCGGGATCGACTTCAATCCCATGGTCGTTCTTCCGGACCAGTAGATCTTGTCGAGGTTCTTGAACGGGCATTGCCCGCACTCGTAGTTGGGATACTACCCTGTAGGGTGCGTCCGGGATGAACTGGTTGGTCAGATGCAAGCGGCGAGGCGAGGGTAGAGGCGGTAGCCGAGTCCGCGCATACCAAGGGGTGCGCCATTCTTCCCAATCCCGCGTGATATCGGCGATGGTGGCAGGAGAAAAAGAAAGTGCGCTCTTCGTAACCCCGATGCCCCCCTCCCAGATTTTGTGAGGGCCGAGGCGGGCCACCGATGCGGGAAGTCAGCGCACACCACTTCGATCCCTGGGTCGTCATCAGCGACAATATCGAGTAGATCGCCGCCCGTGTCTTGCCAGTGCAGGCGGATTGTTGGGATATCGGAGCGGCGGTGGACACCACCTGGCCTAATCTCACGAACGGACACAACACGCACGGCACATTTCTTTGCAGCCACCCGACCCTTGTTGTGGATCTTTACGCGAGCCCGGAAACCCTGGCTTGCATCGTAGCGTGGCTTGGGGCGCACGATGGGCCGATATGCACGAAGCGACTCCGCGATTCCCAAAGAGCCGCCCACGAGAAGGGTTGCCCCAAGGATGCCAAAACCAGCTATCACGGCAGCTCCGGCGGCGCACACGGCGCTCCAGAGAGTGATATGCCCGGTCTTGTCTTCCATGCACCGGAAGCTAACTGATGCGCAGTATCCCGTGCAACAGGGTTACAATCACCAATCCTTTGGTGCGGCTAGCGGATGCTGATCATCTTCCAGCGGTGGCAGACGTCATAACTGTGACGCTGGAGTCCACCGGCCCGAACGCATTCCGGGCAAGCATCGAAAATGTGAGTGCAGGTGTAACGTTCCCGCATCCGGCGGGCATACTACTTGCTCCAGGGGTCTGGGTCGTCCACACGGCGCCCAACCCCATCTTCACCGACAGTGAGCCCGATCGAGGTGAGGGTCTAGAGATTCTGGCCGAGGATGGGCACAATAATATCCTCGCTGCAGCACTCGCGGAACGCACGGGCATCACAAGTCCCATCGCACCGGGCGTCTTCGCCGTACACACTACGCCGCTCTTCGCAGACGGTCTTCCCGACTTGGGAGTGGGTCTCGAGGCCCTCGCCGAGGACGGAGATCCTAGTACCATTGCCGCGACCCTCGCCTTCCTCGCCATGAGCCCCGATTCCAACGTGCGATCGGCCGGGGTGTTTCACACACCCGAAGGATCGGACGGACCCGGGCCCGTGGGTCCCGGCGCTGCATACACGTTCTCGGTCACAGCCATGGAGGGCGACCGCCTCTCGTTCGCCACCATGTACGTTCAGTCGAACGACCTCTTCTTTGCACCGGATGACACAGGGCTTGATCTGTTTCCCGGAGGAGCCCCGCTGAGTGGAGACGTCTCAGAAATGATCCTGCTGTGGGACCTGGGGACCGAGGTCAATGAAACTCCGGGATTCGGGCCAAACCAACCCCCTCGCCAATCCGGTGCCAACACGGGTCCGGACGAGGGTGGTGTTATTCGAGAGGTCGACGACGGCTTCCAGTATCCCGCAACCTCTGAATTCTTGCGTGTGACTGTCAGCCCGGCCAACTGAGGCGGAGCTCTGCCGCCACGCTCAGGCTATGGCGACCATAGCCTGAGCGTGGCGGCGAGGTGACCTTTCACGAGGAGGACCTAGCGAAGTTGCTCGGCGGCAACTTCCTCCGGGTGTTCGCCGAGATTCTCTAGTGCCATAGCGCTGCGATCCAGAAAACCTCCCGCCTCCAGCAACACGATGTCGTCGCGCTTCCGCAGCTCGCGCAGGAACGGACTGGCCTTGCGGCGTGCTGCGGGTCGGGAGCGCGGGTGGCGGCCACGGCCACCGGCTCCCGTTCGGCCTGGCGCTCGCGGCTTCGGGCCAGCACGAAGTCGGAGATCTTCTGTGCGTCGGCCGCGGCGCGGCGGATCTCCCGGGGATCTTCTTCGAGCGCCGCGACCCACCCCTCGACGTAGGCAGCCCCCCGGCTCGGGTCATGGCCGACGCCCACGCCCTCGCCGGTCATCATGGCGCTGGCGATGGCCATCCATTCACGTCCACGAAGGGCCACCTTGGGGGGGATCGAAGGGGGGCGGAGCCCTCGCCAAGCTCCCATGTTGCACATTGGGTAAGCTGCGGTAGGCAACCGACCCTCCGCTCTCGGCCCGTCAACCTGAAAGTCGCGCTTTGCCAGCTCGATCCCGATGATGCTAACATCCTCCATTGGATGCCTCCTCCCTCAGATGGTCAGAAATACCATATTGGCACATTGCGATGCCGTCGGGAGGGGGCGTCCATTCCATCGGAGTAGGCACCGGCGAGTAGGCGGCGATCATCTTGATCGCCAGTCCGGACGGCCTCCTCGTGGGGCACCCTCTGCTTACGGACGATCTCAAGGATCGCGGCCTGTCGCCGGCGCTTGCCCCCGGAGGTCACCGGTTACCGTCTCCCGCGTGCTTCGGGCACAGCGCAGGCGGTCGTTCTCCCGTCAGAAGTCGTACCGCACCCGAAACAGGAGCAGCCTGCCGACTTCCGGAGCTCCCACGAACTCGCGGTGCAGATTGTTGAGGATGTTGTTCGCGGTGAGCGACACCTGGGTGCTCGGCTGGAAGGGCAGCCGATAGCCAAGGCCCGCGTCCACAATCGCGTAACCGTCCACATTGCCGATGTAGACGCCGGAATTCATGGGGAAGCCGTCGGTGACCCGGACCCGCCCCTGCACCGAAAAGCCGGAGGCCTGGTCGTCGAAGGTGAGCCCCAGGGACCCCTTGTGGCTCGGTGCGTTCAGCGCGATGTCGTTGGTGCTGGTGCAGTCGCCGTCCTCGTTGAAGTCGAAGCACTCGTCGCTCTGGTGGGAGTAGTTTGCGGTGATGCTCAAACGGTCGGAGGCCAGGATTTCGGCGGACAGATCGACGCCGAAGAAGTCGACTGCACCGAAGTTGCGGTAGGTGACGAGAAGGTCGCCGTTGTCCACCTGATCGGGCACCACGGTCCCCAGTGGAAGGGCGGCCGCCGTTCTCACGATCGTGGCAACGTCCTGGGCCGACAACAGTCCCGCCTGGATGAGTGGCGCCAGGCGCCCGGTGACAAAGGCCTGAAGGCTCGCCGGGTCGAAGAACACGTTGGGAGTGATGACCCGAAGCGGACCGACGAAGTTCTCGACGCGTGAGTAGTAGGCGTCCGCGGCCAGCAGGACCCGGTCTCCGAACAGCCCCTTGTATCCCACTTCGAAGGTGTTGTTGATGGTCGAGGTGAGGTCCGCGATGCCGTCGATGGCCGTTTCGCCGTCCGGGAAGGGATTGCCGCCGGTCGCGGCCGCGGCCTAGTCGAGGGTGCGGAAGACGGTCCCGATCGCCGGATCCCCGGGCAACGCACCCGGCATCTTCAGGAAGTCGACGACCAGGGCCAGCCCGGGGTCGAGGCTCGGGAGGAGCGCAAGGATGCCCTCCCACAGGACCAGCGCGTTCGCAGGGATCTGCCCTGGGGCGAAGGGCGAGCGCATGCAGTAACCCATGTGCCCCCCGGGGCACTGGGCCGAGAAGGTAAAGCCGCCGTCGGGTACGCCCAGGGCGCGAATGTTGTAGCTGAGGGGCAGCGGATCGAGTGGTATCTGCGCCGCCACGATGTCCAGGAAGAGGTTGGTCGACGTCGGGGTGGCAAAGGCGCGGTTGAAGGTCAGGCGGAAGTTCTGGGTCTCGGTGGGCTTGAAGACGAACGCCGCCCGGGGCGAGATGTTCACGTCCGTGAGGCGGTCGTGGTCGTCGACGCGGATCGCCGCCACGAGGTCGACCTTGTCGCCGAGGGAGGTCTCGGAGTGAAGGTACGTCCCTATCTCGGTGATGATGTCGTCGTCCTCGTTGCGCCCGAAGATCGTGCCCCCGCTGCGCGGCTCGGCCCTCTGCCAGTCGACGCCGTAGGTGAAACTCTGCCAGGAGCCCAGGTCGAAACCGTACTGGAACTGCAAAGCCATCGTGCGCGACTGGTCGACGACGGGATCGTTGGTGCGGAGCAGGAAGGTCCCTTCGCCGGCATCGGTCTGGTTCAGGAATGCCTGAGCGAAGAGCCTGCCTTTGGAAAGCCGGACCTGCCCGTAGTTGTAGCCCCAACCATCCACCTGGCTGGCGCCGATGCCGGTCATCTCTACCCCGCTGCCGATCATGGACGTCCCGCCGTTAATGACCAGATCGCCGTCGTCGCCAAAACGGAAGTCCATGCGGGCGTCCGCGCTGTACCGCTCGACGGAGTAGTCCCTGCCTACGACTTCCAGGGGATCGACGTATTCCCAATCGTTACCCCGCGCGTACTGGCCGGAGAACTTGAGGCCGAAGCGGTCGGAAACCGAGTGAGCGCTTCGGAACTGACCGTGGAAGAACGAACGTTCTCCACCAGCCAGCGAGATCGAGGTGCCCGGCCTGTCGATCGGCGAGGGCGTGATCACGTGCATGACCCCGTTCGCCGCGTTGGGTCCATAGAGGGCCGCGCCCGGCCCCAGAGAGACTTCGATCCGGTCGATGTCGAGGTCGTTCGTCGGGAACATCGAGTACGCATTGAACCGCAGAGACGGGATGCGGGCGTACCGGTTGTCGATGATTGTGAGTAGCGCACCCGAGAAGACGTTGTTGAAACCGCGCGCGACGAGGGTCCCCGAACCGATCCCCGTCTGGGCGGCATCGATGCCGGCTACGGTTCTCACGTGGTCGGCGACGGTGGTGGCTGCGGTTCTGGCGATTTCCGAGGAGGACACGGTCGCGATCGAGGCCGGGGCGTCCAGCGCCTTTTCCTGGCGCCGCGAGGCCGTAATCACGATGGGGTTGAGGACAAGGGCCTGCGAGCGCATGGTGATCATCACCTCCGTGCTCTCCCCGGCTCCTACGCTGACCCCGTCGACGCGCGTCGTCTCGTGACCAATGAATGTGACGACCACCGAGTGGGTGCCGGGGGCCACCGCAAGCGTGAACCGGCCGGCGTCGTTCGTGCCCTGCGGCCCACCCTGTCCGAGCGCCTCGACGGCGGCACCCGAAAGGGGTTCTCCCGTCTCGGCATCGGTCACCTGACCGGTGATGGTGCCCTGCTGCGCCTGGACCGGAGCGGCCCACACGGTGGCCGCCACTGCGAGTCCCAAGAGTCCGGACAACCTTGCTCTCGAATCCATGAAACCCCATCCCCGCCTTGGGAATGAACTTCCCGTCGTAGACCACTTCCGCCGGTTGCGGTGCCAACTGCCCCAATATTGGGGCTTGCCGCAGCGGAAAGGTAACCTCGGACCGGGGGGGGGTGGCAGGAGCAAGGCAAGTTCACCGGGCAAGCTGATGACCTACGTCGGGCTGGTGCCAAGCGAGGAGTCGAGCGGGGGCATGAGGCGGCAGGGCTCGATCACGAAGGTGGGTTACAGCCGGGTCCGGCATGTGGTGCCGCAGTCGCCTGGAGCTACCGCTTCCCGCATCGGCAACGGGCCGGTGCTGGAGCGTCGCCAGGAGGGCCAGCCGCCGGATACCGTCGTCCAGAGCTGGAAGGCGCAGCACGGGCTCCACCAGATGTTCAAGCGGCTGGCGTTGAGAAAGAACAGCCAGATCGGGGCCGTGACGATGGCGCGGGAACCGGTCGGATTCGCCTGGGCGCCGCCTGAGCAAGCATAGACCCTACCGCTTCCGCCGACTTGCGGACTAGCGGTACATCCGTTCTACGAGCCAGCACGGTCAATGCCGCTTCTCCTCGAAGCATTCGCGGCAGAGAAGGTGCTTGTTGCCGACCTCGTCGGCCCCGCCCTTGTGCAGCGGCTTGATATACTCGACCACCCATCCATCCAGAACTCGAACGTCCTGCTGCACCTGCCCGCCAGGAAGGGCGGATGCGGCGTGTGGCAGATACCGGGCCGGGTCCACTGACATCGTCCCGCCGCCCGGTCGAACACCTCGCGGCGGTCGCTGAGCTCCCTCGGAAATGTCCCCATCGCCTGCTCCCCTCACCGACTATCGGGACGGAACAGAGTGCGGGATGGCACGCGGCCACGCAAGGCCGTGGGAGTGCTAAGGGTACCGGACCGGTTTTCACCCGTTCGCATGGGAGAGCCAGCCCACGCAGTGTTGAACACTGCGGTCTGGCAAGGGGAGCGGCGCCCCCCTTCGAACCCCCAGCTTCCCGCGCCGCTGGACCCCACGACCGAACCCGTCGTCGGCGCGCTCGTAGCGAAGCGGCACCACCCCCCGCCCCACTCTCGGCGCGATGCGGACGCACCATGCCGCCGGGTTGGGGGACATGGTGTCGGTCGCAGGCGGCGTCGGATCCCGAGTTGCCGCGTCGAGGCGGAAGCCGTGCGACAGCCCGTGGACTTCCGCCGGGAGCGCGGACCTGTCGGGGGTCGAGGGGGCGGAGCCCCTCGTCAGCCCCTGCCGGGGACCCGCGAAGCGTGGCCCCAAAGGGTAGGCTGGCTCTCCGGCCGTAGGCACTGCGAGCGCGGCGCATCAACGGACGGGTCCGGTCTCCGGTACCTGGCGGTCGCCAGCCAAATAGCTTGCCCGGTCGTCCATGAGTCGGCGCCGGGTCTGGCGTTTTCAGCTTGCTCCGCTTGAATGCATCATCCAGACGCCCTCCGCCGGACCGACCGCGACCGCAAGGCCACGGTACTTCGCCCCACGGAGCTGCCTGCAGCACCAAGTCCTCCTAAGGCAGGTTGGCTCCGCCCGGCGTGAGCGAACGCAGCGCGGGGTGCCCTCATGTAGCTGGTAAAGAGACGGCCGCTTGGACTTCTCAGGGATCGCAGCCTCCGGCAAACCAAGTGGCGTCCACTATCCAAGGAGCTGCGAGTGCCGCATTCAGCTTAAGCGCGAGCCCACAGATCCGCCTTGCGTTGTCTACGTAGTTCTGGAGCGAGGACAGTTCTGTCCTGTCATTCTTTTTCGGGGCTTCCAAGGATGCGCGACCGTCACTAGAGCCGGAAAGCGCGTAACTGTGAGCCCCCCGGTTGCGCTCTCCGAGGCACGCCAAGCCGTGGCGACGAATCTCGGCCACCAGTTCGTGGCGTGGATGATCGGTTGGCACGTTCCCTAGGAATCGCAGCTTCTTGCTGAGGCTCCAAGAGCATATCTCGCGGCGCACGGATTCGTCGGTAACGTCGAACATGAAGGTCAGAGAGTTTCCGATGAAGAAGTCCGCAGCACTCCACTGCAAGACGATCTCGCCCATCTTCTTGAGGTCATTCTCGCTGATGCCGTGGGACCATCCGAAGCCATCGTCGCTCATACCTACTCCTCAGATCGCCGAGCAGGTAACGCCCCGCCATGCGGTGGTGTAGAAGTGGCGTGACCCATCCCCGTCCCCAAGCTGCTGGCAACAAGCGGGGCCAAGACTCCTATGGCTCCATGGCTCCGCTATGCTGGATCGCAATGGACGCTGCTGGCGATCGCTGGATGCGGGTACGATTGTGGGGCAACTCTGGGGGCATTATCAGATGCCTCCAAGCCAATTAGTCAATGTGCACAATGACTTACGAGCCTTTTAGATAGGTTGTACCGGCTCTTGCCGGGGGGCTGGGTCACGCTGCAGGACATCTACCGCTGCACGGTGGATGCGGAACTGTTCGGCCGGAAGATCGGCGAGGCCCGCGAGCTGGCCGACCGGCTCTGCCCGGTGCGGGCCGTCATCGCGACCCAGGATCTCGCCGCTCACAAGGAACCCCTCGGGGAATGGGGCTGGGAGCCGGTGCCCGGCTCGGACAAGGCGGCTTGCCAGCTCGACCCCGCACTCCGGGACCGGCTCAAGGAACTCAAGGTCGCATACGAGACGGAGGAGAGCGGGGGCGGAGCGGGCAGCGAGTTCCGTGAGCAGGTCGAGGCGATCGAGCGGTGGTATCTGCATGACTGGACGGCGCTCGACGCCAAGCTCCGCACGTCGATCGTCGAGGGCATCAGCGTGTTCCTCTCGCTCTTCGACCAGCCGCAGGTCGCCGGCGTGTTCTGCCCGCCGCCACCAGATCCGGATGCGCCCACACATATATATAAGGACACACCGGACGAGGATGCGGCGGCCGTCCGGCCCGTGCCGGGCCTCCGGCGCCGGCTGCCGCCGCTCAGCGAGCTGATCGAGGGCGGCAAGGTCCTCGCGCTCAACATGCCCGCGGGCGCGAACCCCGCGCTCGCCCGCGCCATCGGCGTCCTGCTCAAGAACGCCTGGATGCAAGCGCTGCTGCGGCGGCCCGCCAAGGCCGCCCGCCGGCCCGGACGCTACCTCCGGCCCGCCGTGTTCATCTGCGACGAGTACCAGGCGTTCGCGACCGTCGGCCAGGACGATTCCTCGGGCGACGAGAAGGCGTTCGCGCTCACCCGGCAGTGCCGCTGCGTCCCGATCGTCGCCACGCAGTCGATCTCCTCGCTCCGCTCCGTGCTCCCCGGGGGCGAGGCCTGGCGCACGCTCCTCCAGACGCTCCGCACCCGGATCTTCCTGTCGCTGTCCGACGAGTCCTCGGCGCGGATCGCGTCCGAGATGTGCGGGAGCGTCATGAAGACGCAGCCCTCCTACACGTTCACCGAGACCACGGGCAGGCCCGAGTTCTCGCTCTTGTCCGGGCGAGCCGGAGGGGGCCGCGGCACGATCGGCGCGAGCAAGTCGTTCCGGCAGCAGAGGGAGCCCGTGTTCACGCCGCGCGAGTTCGCGCTGTTGGCCAACTACCAGGCGATCTGTCTGCCCTACGACGGCACGAAGTCGCTCCCTGCCCGGCGCGTCTACCTGAAACCCCACTACCTGCCGAGGGACGTGGGCTACTGGCGGCTCCGCGAGGAGGGGCGGATATGAAGCGCGCGAGCGGGATCGGGCACCTGAAGCCGTTCCTTCCGGGCCTGGAGACGCTCCTCGAGGACCCGGAGGTCTCCGAGATCATGATCAACGGACCCGGCAACGTCTGGATCGAGCGAGGCGGCCGACTCGAGCCCCACGAGGCACCGGGACTCACCGCCGCCTGGCTCCACCGCGCCGCGATCCACATCGCCCGGCCGCTCGGGCTCGATCCCGCCGCCAGACCCATCCTCGATGCCCGTCTCGAGGACGGCTCCAGGGTCGCCATCTGCACGCCACCCGCGAGTCCCGAGGTCGCCATCACCATGCGCCGGTTCGGGGGCCGCGCGTTCTCGGCCGACGACCTGGTGCGCATGGGCTCGCTGCCGGAGACGGTCCTCGGGGCCGCCCGGTCGGCCCTCTTGGCCCGCAGGAACATCCTGGTCTCCGGAGGCACGGGCTCGGGCAAGACGACGCTCCTCAACGCGCTGATCGAGTTGCTGCCCGAAGACGAGCGGATCGTCGCCATCGAGGACACGCTCGAACTCAGGATCGAGCGCGCCAACTGCCTCCGCTTCGAGGCCGGGGCTGTCGGCACCGAGACCCCCGTCTCGATCCGCGACCTGGTGCGGCACGCGCTCCGCCACCGGCCCGACCACATCGTCGTCGGCGAGGTCAGGGGCGGCGAGGCCGCCGATCTGCTCCAGGCGCTCAACACCGGCCACGGCGGGTCGCTGACCACCATCCACGCGAACAACGCCCGCTCCGCGCTCTCGCGCCTGGCGAGCTGCGCCATGCAGGCCGAAGGCGCGCTTCCCTGGGAGGTCACCTGCCGGGGCGTCGTGGACGGGATCGCACTTGTGCTGCACACGGCCCGGCAACGGGGCAGGCGGTTCGTCGAGGAGGCGCTCGAAGTGCGCGGCTACGACGCGGCCAAGGGCCGCTGGATCGCCGAACCGATCTGGAGCGGGGCCGACGAAGCCCCGCAAGAACAGCACCCACACACCAAGGAGGTGAACCCATGAAAGGCGACGAGAACATCGTTCGCGTCCGGACGCTCGATGACTTCGACCGCGAGCTCGCGCGCGACGGAGGCGAGACGCTCGAGGTGCCGGCCTCGCTGGCCGAAGAGTACGGCCTCTTCTCCGAGGACGTGGGCAGCGAGGACGAGATCCGCGACGCCGCAGAGGATCCGCACGGCCCCGAGGAGGAAGACCGATGAAACACGACGAATACCACCGCCAGTTCGCCGACGCCATCATCGAGCAGATCCGCCAAGGCACCGCGCCCTGGCAGAAGCCCTGGGGGCCGGGCGAGCGCGTGCTCCCCGCGAACGTCGATACCGGACGCTCCTACAGGGGCGGGAACAGCCTGCATCTCGCCGCCGTGGCCCAGGAGCGCGGCTACGGCGACGTGCGCTGGGGCACCTACCGCCAGATCCAAGCCCGGGACGGACAGGTCCGCAAGGGCGAGCAGGGCACTCGCATCCTCTCGTTCCAGGACCACCGGAAGATCGCCGTCAACGACGAGCGCGGTCGGCCTAAGAGGGACAACGAGGGCAAGCGCGTCTACCGCCACGAGCGCCTCCAGGCGCCCGTCGTCCGGCAGTACACCGTGTTCAACGCCGAGCAGGCCGACGGGCTTCCGGCCCGGCCCACACCCACGGCCGAGCCGCTCTGGAAGGTGCACCAGCAGGCCGAACGCGTCCTCGAGGACAGCGGGGTTCCCGTCCGTCACGTGGCGGGCGACCTGGCGTTCTACAACCTGAACCGCGACGAGATCGTGCTGCCCGAGCGCGGACAGTTCCCCTCCGCGAACCACTACTACCAGACGGCGCTACACGAGCTGGGGCACAGCACCGGCCACCCGGAGCGCATGAACCGCGAGACGCTCACCCAAGGGATCTCTGAAGGGTTCGGGTCGCCGGCCTATGCGAAGGAGGAGCTCCGCGCGGAGATCAGTGCCATGATGACGGGCGAACGCGTGGGCGTCGGCCATGACCCGAGCCGGGGCGCCGCCTACGTCAAGGGCTGGATCGCCGCACTCGAGGAGGACCCCCGCGAGATCCGCCGCGCCGCCGCCGACGCGCAGAAGATCTCCGACTTCGTGCTGGTACGGAGCCGCGAGCGCGAGGCCGCGCGGGAACCCGCGGCCGTGGCCGCGACCCGCGCGCCCGCGCCGGGGCAGATCGTCCATCCCGTGCCGCCGCGGACCTTCGGGCCGCGCCGCTGACGGTCGGTGAGGAGCCAGGAGATGTTCGACCGCACAGTCGAACCGGACCCGCGGACCGCCGCGCCACAAAGCCGCAATCGCTACCGCATGCGGGACGGCCATCGCCGAGAATACGCCGCGAGCCGGGACCGCGGGTCCACCTCCTTCCCCGAACGGTGCGCGCGCGGGCTCGCCGACATCGGCGTCTACGGCGCCGTCTCGTACCGCGACCTCGCCGAGGCCCGCTTCGGGGGCCATCCCTACACCACCCGGCGGGCCGTGAACGCCTGGGTACGCGACGGGCTCGTCACCGAGACCACGGCCACCGGACCCGGGGGCAACCCGTTCAAGGTCCTGACGCTCACCCGCAGCGGCGTGGCCGAGGCCCGGAAGCGGGCCGCCGAACGGGGAATGGATCCCGGACAGGAAATCCGGTTCGCACGCACCCGGCCTGCGCAAGCCGCGCACGACACCGCCGTCTACCGCGCCTGCATGAAGGAGAAACAGCGCCTGCTCGACCGGGGCGCAGCAGTGCGGCGCATCCGGCTCGACACCGAACTCAAGAGCGCCGTCGCGCGCGGGAGCGAGGCGGCGCGGCTGAAGGACGGCAAGCGGGCCGCCGATGCCGAACGGCACCGCACTGCCGGCGAACTCGGACTCCCCCTCGACGACGAAGGGCACGTGCTCTATCCGGACGCCCAGATCGAGTACACCGACTCTGAGGGGCGAACTGGACGCGTCAACATCGAGGTCACGTCCGGCAACTACCGCGAAGGGGCCATCAAGGCGAAAGCGGCGGCCGGGTTCGCGCTCCACGCCAACGGACCGGCAGCGGCGCGGCTGCTGCGCACGCTCAGCCTGGGCGGCGGCGACGACCGCTCCTCGCTGCGGGGACCCGCCGACCGCGATCCGGCCACAGTCGAACTCTGACTACGGGAGAGGCCCGCCATGCAACCCTGGAAAATCAGCGCCGGACTCACCGCCGCCATCGCGGGGTCTGCCGTGCTGCTCGCCGGGCCGCGCCTCGAATACCTCGCGCCGTATCCGGCCGCTCCTCCTCGCCGAACACGGCGTCTTGCTCGCCCTGCACCTGGCGCTCGCACTCGCAGCCGTTGCGGCCGCCATCTACGCCGTCGCACGCGCCGCCGGGCTCGCCGACCTCGGCCGGCGCGTCGATCTCGCCGAGCGCTCCGTTCGGCGCGGCGAGGGGGACCCGGCCCTCACCGACGCGCTCCGCAGAGACGCCGAGGGCGACTGGGAATGAACGCGGAGACCGGGCGGGCGGCGGACCGACGGGATCGACCCAAACGTGCGCGCACACCTCGCGGCGCGTCCGTCGAGACCCTGCCAGTCACCTGGCGGACGCAGGCCAAGGCGCTCCGCCGGTACAGGGGCGAGACGCCGGCCGTCGCGCTCGAAAGCTGCGCGACCGAGCTCGAGACCACGCTCCGGGAGAGGGACGAGACCACCCTCTCGCTGACGGAGGCCGCCAGGGAGAGCGGCTACTCCGCTGACCATCTCGGCCGCCTCGTGCGCGACGGCAAGATCCCCAACACCGGAAGACCCGGCGCGCCCAGGATCGCCCGCTCGCACCTGCCACGGAAGGCACCAGCCGAGCCGCTACTGGTGGAAAAGCATCGCCGAGGCGAAGTTTCCAATGCGCAGATCGTGCAGTCCATCATCGAGAGAGGAATCGAATGATGGCACGCACGAAACCTATCCGGCGCTCCTACGGCGCCGGCGAATGGGGCCGGAACCGGGTACGGGTCTTTCCCGATCCCAAGACCGGCCTGCTCCAGATCGAGTGGCGCGAGAACGGGCGCAGGCTCACAAGGTCGCTGAAGCACCACGACTGGAGACGGGCGAAGCGGCAGGCGGACGAGTTCGCCGCTGGCTACCTCGGGCCGGAGATCGCAGGGCAAGGCGGAAGCCCAGTCCGAGCCACTCACCCTGGAGACGCTTTTTGACATCTACGGTGAAGAGGTGACGCCCACCAAGCGTGGGCAGTCGCGGCTGCACGACAGGGCCGCGATGAGGATGTTCCTCGGTTGCTTCGGCAGGGACCGGAAGCCCGCAACGCTCTCCCAGCGCGACTGGGACCGGTTCATCCGGGAGCGGCGGTCGGGCAGGGTCGGCCCGAGCGGCAAGCCGGTGGCCGACCGGATGATCGAACGGGACCTGAAGTTCCTGCTCGCGGTCCTCAACTGGGCCGTGAAGTCGAGGGACGAGCAGGGCGAACTGCTCCTCGGCTCGAACCCGCTCAAGGGCCTGAAGACGCCCACGGAGAAGAACCCGACACGGGTGATGCTTACCGAGGAAGAATACCGGGTCCTGCTCCACGTGTCTCTGGAGATGGACTGGCGCTTTCACGTTGCTCTGGTCCTCGCACACGAGACAGGACACCGCATCGGCGCCATCCGTCAGCTTCAATGGTCGGACATCGACCTTGAATGCGGAGTGGTGCGGTGGCGCGCAGAGCACGACAAGTCGGGCTACGAGCACCGGACGCCGGTGACCGCCGAGGCGCTCGCCGCCTTGGAGGAGGTGCGAAAGAGGAATCCCGGTATCGGGGACGCCCCCGTGCTGCCCTCGCCGCAGGATCGCTCGAGGTGCGTGGGCTCCTGTCAGGCGCGCGGCTGGTGGCAAAAAGCGGAGGGGCTCGCGGGGCTTGAACCTAAGCGTGGGAGGGGCTGGCACTCGCTCAGGCGGAAGTTCGCCTCCGACCTCATGGACCAGCCGCTCAAGGTGCTCTGCGAACTCGGCGGCTGGAAGGAGGCCAAGACGGTGCTGCACTGCTACCAGCGGGCCGATGAGGCACAGCTCAGGAAGGCTCTGGAGAGCCGACGCAGAGTTCGCGCCTGAGACCAATCAGCGGGAATCAAACGGCGGGAATCCGGCCAGCGAAGCCCGTAAGTTCAATAATCACATAAACATCCAAAACTGTGGGCGTTTGCCGCCTCGACTCCCAGCCGGTCGGCGATACGCTCGCCCACGCGGTCCTGGAGCTCCCGGAGGTCGACGAAGTGCTGGGAGGCCTCATACCACGCCGCCGTCACCTCGGGGGGCATGAGCGATCCGCCCCAATTGGTGATCGTGCCGGCCGCGTTGATCAGCGGCTTGATCCCGAGCGATTCGTAGACGCCGGGGCTCTGGGTTGCCGTGCCCCGAGCCGGGGCCTCGGCGCCTGTCAGCCCGGTAGGAGCCACGATGCTCGCGACCGCTGCGCCGGCTCCCGTCTTCAGTGCGACACGGCGGGTCATTGAACGTCGGCTCATGGTTCTTCTCCTGATCTCACAGATGGTCGGCTAATGCCGCCGCCGGCCCTATGGTCGAGGGGGACCGTGTAATCCACTCCCCCCTGCTTGCCACCTCAGGTGGCCTAGCCCCTTTCCGCCATCCGGGCCACGGCAGCCTCATCCGCGGCCGACACCTCCGCCCCCAACAGCCCTTCGACCACCACGGCACACACGACGTGCCCCGTGATGTTGGTCGCGCTCCGGAACATGTCCGGAATCCGGTCGATGCCCAGCAGGATGCCAAGTCCCGTGAGGGGCACGCCCGCGGCCTCGAGGATCGGGGCCAACGTCACGATGCTCGCCGAGGGCACGGGAGCCACGGACATGGCGACCAGGAAGCCGACCATGCCGGCCGCGATCAGGGCACTCGTGGATAGTGGGACGCCGGAAATAGCGGCCAGGAACTCGACCGCGGCTCCCTGAAACAGCGCGCTTCCGGCACGGTTGATGGCCGCTCCGAGAGAGAGCACTAGGGACGCCACGGGAGGCGATACCCCGAGGTTCTCGGCGTCTTCGAAGATGACGGGGAGCGAAGCCACCGAACTCGTGGTGGAGAACCCGATCGTGTAGCTCCCCACCACTCCACGGATGAACTCACCGACTCGCTTTCGGCCCAGGAAGCGAACCGAAGGCAGGTAGAAGAGCGCCATGAAGACGAAAAGGCCCACGATGACGGTCGCGACGAAGACCGCAAGACCCGCTAGGAGTCCAAGACCCATGCGAGCCATGACCGGCGCGGTCAGACCGAAGACCCCGACCGGCGCCGTCCACAGGATCCAGTCGATCAGCTTCACGAACACCGCGCTTATGTCCTCGGCCAGAGTGATCAACCGTGCTCGCCGGTCCTCACTCAGGGCCCCCGCGGCCGCCGCCACGAGCAGCGAGAAAACGATGAGCGGGAGTAGCGCTCCTTCGGATGCGGCCGCGAACGGGTTCGGAGGGATGAGGCGCAGGAAGAAGTCGAGAAGGCCGGGGATCTCGGGAAGCGCCTCGCCGGCCGCGTCGGCCTGCACCGAAGCGGGCCAGATTCCCAGAGCGATCCTCATGAAGACCATCCCTATGATGATCGCCGGAATCGTAGTGCCCCAGAAGAAGCCCAGCGCCGAGCCTCCCAGCTTCCCGACCGTCTTCGGGTTCCCGAGCCGGGCAACGCCAACGAAGATCGTCGTCACCACCAGCGGGGTCACCACCATACGGATCGCGTTGATGAACAGGGTGCCAAGGGGGGCGACACCTTCCGCGAGCCGGTCGAGGATGCCGATGTCGGTGGCGGCGGCGACAAGCCCGACGACGAGGCCGAGGATCAGGCCGAGGGCCGTGGCGAGATGGTTCAAGGCAGGTCCTGGAGGATGCGATCGATCACCTCATCGGCTGCGGACCATCCGAAGCGGTCCCAATCGATGCGACCGCCCGCGCTGAAGGCGACTCCCTCGTCTTCCAGCAGGGCGCGCTGAATCTGGGCCGTGTGGTGAATCTCGGACGTCGAGATCTTCCCGGTGCTGCTCACCACCCGCCACCAGGGAACGTCCATGTCGTCGGTGAGTGCCGAGAGGGCGCCCCCGACCGCCCGGGGCGCCCGGGGCCGGCCGGCCATGGCCGCGACGTCGCCGTAGGAGAGGATGTGACCCCGGGGGATGGCCGCGACCACCGCGTACACTCGTCGGGAGAAGGGTGTCATGTGTGGTGACAGGGTGATGGCTGGTGTGATGGCCGCGCTCCAGTAGGTCCGCTAAAGTGTCGTGGCTGCACTCTCGTGGGCTCCGCTGTAGGTTGACGGACACGAGAGGGTGAGCCGAGTATACGCGCAAGCCCCCCGCTCGCGCCCGTTCGCCGACCCGTCCATCGAGAGCCTGTCCTTACGTGCGAGTCATCGGTCTATCCCTTACGCTGCTCCTGCTCTTCGGGATCACGTTCGTGGCGTTCGAGGCCACGGCGCCTGCCTTCCCGGGCGCCGAACTGGCCGTGCTCATCGGTTTCGTGCTCCTGATCGCAAACGTCGCCGGGAGCTTGGCCGCGTCGTCGGGGCTTCCGAGACTGACCGGATACCTCATCGTGGGCATTCTGGCCGGTCCCTCCGTTCTGGGGCTCATGTCGGTGGAAGCGGTGGAGGAGCTGGCACTCATCGACAACTTCGCGCTGGTGCTCATCGCGCTGATGGCCGGCGGGGAGTTGAAGCTGTCGCACCTGAGGCCTCAGGCCAGGAACATCCTCTACGCCACGCTCTCGGTGACCGTCTTCGTATGGGCCGGCATAGCCGCGCTCGTGGTGTTGATGCGCCCGATCGTCCCCTTCCTCGCCGACCTCCCGTTTCCGGGTGTCGTGGCCGTCGGCCTGCTCCTCGGGATCTGGTGCGCCAATTCGTCCCCGGATCTGACGGTGGCGGTCATCGAGGAGATGCACGCGCATGGCCCCCTGGCCGACGTCGTTCTCGGGGTCACGATCGTGAAGGACGTGGTCGTCATCGTCTTCTTCACGCTGACCCTGGCGTTGGTTGCGCCCCTCTTGAACCCTGGTGAACACTTCGACAGCCTCGTGCTGGTCCACCTGGGCCGGGACGTGGGTGGGGCGCTGGTGGTGGGCGCCGCGATGGGATGGGTGTTCTCCGTCTATCTGGGCGACGACAAGGACGGCCACCGTCCGCCGATCGCCACGTTCTTGTTCGCCTATGTCGTCGTCGTGGTCGTCGCCCGGCTTGAAGTGGAACTCCTCCTCGCCGGCGTAGCCGCCGGGTTCGTCATCGAGAACCTCTCGCCCGCCGGAGATCGCATGATCCGCGGGATTCAGTCGGTCGCGGTCGTGATTTTCGCGTTCTTCTTCGTGGTGGCCGGGGCCCGCCTGGATCTCGGTGCGGTTCGTCAGTTCTGGCTCGCCGCCGTCATCATCTTCTGCGGACGCGCCGCTCTCACCTACTGGGGTGCCCGGGTCGGACTCGCTCGAGCAGGGGCGTCGCCCGAGATTGGGCAGAAGACCTGGCAGGGCCTGCTTTCACAGGGTGGGGTAACCCTCGGGCTGGTACTCCTGATCCAGAATAGCTTCCCTGCGGTGGGTTCAGGGATCGTGGCCCTCGGGATGGCGGTCATCATCGGGAACATCATGGTCGGGCCCATTCTGTTGAAGCGAGCGCTCATGAGCGCCGACTCGCCAATCACTCCTGATCCGGAGCCGCGGGCCGCGGCCGTGGGGGGCTAGAGCGATGCGTCACGTCCACGGGTCCCCGTACCGTCACGCCTTCGGTGCCCGGGGCCGCGACCTGGAGAGCGTCGTCGACCGCCGTTCTCAGTCGAGTCGGCTGTGGATCGTGCTCGTGATCACCGGCGCGTTCATGGTCGCGGAGTTGGTGGGCGGAGTGCTGGCCAACTCCCTGGCCCTACTGGCCGACGCCGGTCATATGCTCACCGACGTTCTGGCACTGGCCCTGTCGCTCATCGCCATGCGCCTCGCGATGCGTCCTCCGAGCCAGGAGCGGACCTTCGGGTACGTCCGTCTGGAGATTCTGGCCGCGCTGGTGAACGGGGCCGTGCTACTGGGCATCAGCGTCTGGATCGCTTGGGAAGCGTGGGGACGCCTGCGGGCGCCCGAAGAGGTCGATGCACCGTTGATGATGGTGGTGGCCGTGCTGGGGCTCCTCGTCAACATCGCGGGTGCGGCGCTTCTCAAGGAGCACGCAGGCGACAACCTGAACGTCAGAGGAGCGTACCTGCACGTTCTCGGGGATCTACTCGGGTCCGTGGGAGCCATCGGGGCCGGGGCCGTCATCTTGCTCACCGGGTGGACGCCGGCGGATGCGCTCGTCTCCGTGGTCATCGCCGGGTTGATCCTCTTAGGGGCGTGGCGTCTGGTCAGGGAGGCGACCGAAGTGCTGCTCGAGATGGTGCCCAGGCACGTCGACATGACCGAGGTGCTCCGGGATCTACAGGCCATCCCACACCTCGACGACGTGCACGACCTCCACGTGTGGACGCTCACGAGTGGGTTCGTAGCGCTCAGCGGGCACGGTGTCCTGGACTCTCCCGAGCAGCATCAGCGCGTCCTCGACGAGATCGGAGAGCGGATGGGAGCGCGCGGTATCGAGCACGTGACGTTTCAACTGGAGCCGGTTCGCCTGCACCAGATCGATCCTCCGAAAGGCACGGCCGACGGAGAGGCGGAGGCGTAGCGGGGGGTGGTAGGAGTATCGGGGGCCGGCACGAGGTTGGTCTTCTTGGTCAGCTGAGCCCGCCTGACGGGCTGAACGCGGGGAGTCTCATTATGATCCGGCCCCGGAGGCGCGGGAGTCCGGTTCCGTCATGTTGCGGTGCACTCCCGGCCCGATATCATGAGGGTCTTCACGGATCAATGACGCCCTCCGAGCGGGGACGCTACGAAGGAGCGGTATGATGAAACGTATGCTCTTCCTCTTTCGCCGGCCTCGCGACGGCTCTTCCGCTGTCGGTGAGCGCGCAGCTCGCCACCGAGCTTTCCAGTCAGGTGCGTGACCGCTACGTGACCGTCTCCGCCCCCGCCTACGTACTCAGGAACGTCACGCTCGTGGACGGCACGGGTAGGGCGCCGCAGCGGGGGGTCTCCGTGGTGGTCGTGACGGGCGCGTCCGCCTAGAGCGCATCCCGAACACGAAACGGGCCACCTTGGACGACTTCATCAAGCGCACCGTCACCGATGAAGCCCTCGCCATCTACACCGACGAGTTTCCGAAGAGGGGCGCATCACTCAGATCGGCACGAACGTGGACATCCCTCAGGACGCCGACGTGCTCACCTATTCGGGACACACTCTCATACCGGGACTTTTCGGTCTTCACGACCACATGTACTACACGGCGGCGGGCGGACGCGGCGCCCAGATGTCGTTCACCGGGCCCCGCCTTTACCTCGGAGCCGGCGTGACCACGGTGCGGACCACGGGGAGCCGCCAGCCCTACGCCGAACTGAACCTCAAGGCGGAGATCGACAACGGACGTCTACCAGGACCCCGGATTCACATCACGGCGCCCTACATCACGGGGGGTGAAGGCAACACCGGGATGACGCTGCTCAGCTCTCCTGAGCAGGCCCGCCGCTTCGTAGCGTATTGGGCCGAAGAGGGCGCCACCTGGATCAAGGCCTACACGAACATCCGCCGGGCCGAGATGGCCGCGGTCGTCGATGAAGCGCACAAGCGCGGCATGAAGGTGACGGGGCACATCTGCTCCATCATACCGGGACTTTTCGGTCTTCACGACCACATGTACTACACGGCGGCGGGCGGACGCGGCGCCCAGATGTCGTTCACCGGGCCCCGCCTTTACCTCGGAGCCGGCGTGACCACGGTGCGGACCACGGGGAGCCGCCAGCCCTACGCCGAACTGAACCTCAAGGCGGAGATCGACAACGGACGTCTACCAGGACCCCGGATTCACATCACGGCGCCCTACATCACGGGGGGTGAAGGCAACACCGGGATGACGCTGCTCAGCTCTCCTGAGCAGGCCCGCCGCTTCGTAGCGTATTGGGCCGAAGAGGGCGCCACCTGGATCAAGGCCTACACGAACATCCGCCGGGCCGAGATGGCCGCGGTCGTCGATGAAGCGCACAAGCGCGGCATGAAGGTGACGGGGCACATCTGCTCCATCAGCTTTGCCGAAGCGGTGGACATGGGCTTCGACAACATCGAGCACGGGCTTCACACGGCCTCGGACTACAACCCCGACAAAGAGCCCGACATGTGCCCGCCGAACAACCGTATGGTCGCTCTCAGCGTCGACGTGAGGGGTCCCGAGGTCGAGGCTACGTTCCGGAAGATGGTCGACGGCGGTGTGGCCATGACGTCGACACTTCCGGTCTACGAGATGTCCTATCCGAACCGCGACGTGAAGGACCCGCGGGCGCTCGAGGCGATGACGCCCGAGATCCGCGAGGATTTCGCGGCGCGCCTGTCGGAGGTGCCGTACGTGATGGCCGAGCGCATGTGGGATCCGGAGGTGCGAATCGACGGGCCGGTGGCCACGCTCTGGACGGCGTACGACTTCTACCGCGGTCTTGAGTTCAGCCACTGCGGCACGGACGCGTTCCAACTCGCCAAGACGCCGGACGGATGGAAGGTGGCGGCGGTCAGCTACACGGTGCAAATGCCGCCGGACTGCAGCACCCATCCGGCGGGTCCGCCAGGGAAGGAGTAGGGATCGACCCCCCTAAACCCGGCCCGCCGGGTCAGAACATCCAGGACAACTGAGCCGAGAACAGGTTGTCCGACGGCTCGACGGGCGCCTCGGAGAGGTTCCAGTCGTACTCGGCCTGGATTCGGCCGTTACGAGCGAAACGGTATCCCATGCCGAACTGCCATCGGCTCACGTCGTAGTCCCAGTCCCGAGTCACACCTGGCGGCAGCACGGTGTTCGAGTGCTCGAGATCGTGGTCGGACAGGGGTAGGAAGTCGATGGCGCTGTAGCGCACCGCCCCCCACAGGCCGGCGAACAAGTCCATCTGCCCCTCCAGGTAGTAGGAGATTTCGACGGGATATACCTTCACGCGGGGGACTTTCCAGAAGTCATGGAACACCTCGCCCCTGAGCATGAGCGGGCCCTGCATGAAGACGATCTCCCCTCCCCAGATCTCTTGAACGTAGTAGTCGATTCCGAGCTCGGGATCGATGTTCTCGACGCCGCGGGCCAGGTAGGGGCCTTTCGTCCACGAGACCTCGGCGCGCAGAGCGGGGGTCAACTGCACGCCGAGGTTGAGCGCGGGCGTCGAACCTAGAGGCGGAGCTTCGTCACCCAGTCCCCACGCTTCAGGAGGCGACGCGGGCGCGCTGTTCAGCAGGGCGGCACGTACCGAGAACGGGCCCAGCCCGCCCAAGAGCATGGCTCCCCACTGATACGGCACGCCCCAGATGGGGGGGGGCGCCGGTGGCTCGCCACCGCTCCGGCTCGTCCTTCCACCTCAAGAGACCGACCACGGAGTTGACGCCCTTGTCGGTCGGGAGCATGGTCCGAAACTCGTGGACCAGGGGAGGGCGGATGAACGGGTCGAGGGAGGTTCCGTGACGGCCGGCGTACCCGCCGAAGGGGGACACGCACTTGCCCACCTCCACGTGGAGCGCCGCGTCCGAGAACGGCTGCAGCCGCACGAAAGCCTGGTCGAAGCGCGCCTCGAGCCCTTCGTTGGTGGGCTCCTCGCCTCGATCGATCCGCAGCTCCACCAATCCGTAGACCCTGTCGGTCCAGAAGACGTCGGCGAAGAGCCGCATACGCCCGGCCACGAACGCATCGTCGGTCGGGATGAGCCAAGGGGGGGATTCCTCGGGGACGTACCCCTCGACATCCAACTGCCCGCTCAGGTCCAGCTGAAAGGTGCCGGACGGGGAGATGTATCCCAAGCCCAGGTCGGCGAGGGTCGGCAGGTCACCGGGGTCCTGGCCGGCCGCCGATGCCGCCGAGAGCGCCCCAAAGGCGCAGATCAGGTAGATCCCCCTTCGGGCACTCATCATCGGGCGTTTCCGAGTCGGACCCGGAACACCTCGGCGTCCCGGGAGAATCCTTTGAATTTTTGGGCTCCCACAGAGTCTGCGACCAGCCCGGGTCCCATGTTCCGCGCCGTGGCTGCGGAGACCCAGACTTCACCCGCGGGCGTCGATGCACAGATCCGGGAAGCGAGGTTCACGGCCTCGCCCAGAACCGTGTAGTTGAGGCGATTAGGTGAGCCCATGTTGCCGGCGACCGCTTCACCCGTACTGATCCCCACGCCCACCCCGATGGGCGTCCGCTTCTTCGCCTGTCGATGTCGGTTCAGCTCCGCGATCGACTCCTGGATCCGAACGGCCGCACCCACGGCGCGTCTCGCGTCGTCTCGCCGGGAGATAGGCGCCCCGAACACCGCCATGATCTCGTCACCCACGTACTTGTCGACGACCCAGCCCTCGGCCTCCACGGCCTCACTCATGCGCTTCATGCAAGAGTTGATGAGCCCGATGACGGCCTGCGGGGGCATGCCTTCGGTAAGGGAGGTGAAGCCCCGGATGTCCGCGAACAGGACCGACACCTCTCGGGTCTCGCCGCCCAGCTCGATGTCTCCTTGAAGGAGTTCCTCCGCCACCTCCTTGGACACGACCTTGTCGAGCACGCCCCGGTACTGCTCCTTTAGACGGAGACCGGCCGTCATCTCGTTGAACGAGTGGGCGAGGCGTCCCAGCTCGTCCTGGCGCCCCGACGGGACGTGGGCCTGATAGTCGCCCTCGGCGACGTCGCTTGCCGCCTCCATGAGCGCGCGGACGGGACCGGCGAGGCCCCGTGACGTGAGAATGCTCGCCAAACCGGCGAAGAACAGCCCGGCGAAGCCGCTCAGCGTGAGGGCGCGGGAGATGCGATCGAAGGGCTCCCGCACTGCGTCGAGAGGAACGGCGATGACCCGCCACCCGTCCTCGGGAGCATCGGCGTTGAGGGGGTCGCTCAGAATCCCCCACGTCTCGCCCATGGCGGTGGTGCGCCCCGTCCCCGAATTCCCGGCCACCGACGCGAGCGTCTCCCCCAGCCGGTCGCGGGCTCGGGGGGTGCCGGCTACACACCGGTTTCCGGCGACGAGGCAGACTTCTCCGCCGGCGATGCGCCCGAGCTGGACCGCGACGTCGTCGTCCACCCTGGCTCCGAAAGCGGCGGTCCCGACGAAGCGGGATCCGAGCTCGAGCGCGCGAGCCTCGATCATGTAGAGGCGCTCGCCGATGAGTTGGAACGATATCGCCTCCGGGAGACCTTCCAGCAGAATCCGATCCATGAGAGGCCGGACGCCCGCCGGATCCCGACCGGCGAGGGTTTCTCCCTCCACCACCGTCAGCACGGCGTTCCCCTCGGCGTCCGTAAAGACCATCAGCGCAACGTCGCCCGCACCCGCGAGATCGAGGCTGTACACGATCTCCGCCAACAGGAGTTCGGGGTCCTCGGCGTCGAGGGCGGCTTCGAGCGCGGCAAGCGTGCGGCGAGACCCGGTAATGGGATCCAGGATGTCGCTCAGCCGCTGCTCCTGAATGCTCACGATGTCGGCGAACGCGACCCGGGACCTCTGGGTGGCCGACTCCGTCACGCTGGAGATCTGCCGTTCGGTCTCGATACGGACCGCCAGGAGCGTGGCACCCAGCAACACGGCAACCGTGCCCAGAATCGAAAGTGCCACTTTCGCACCGAAGCTCTGCCGCCACGGAACTCGGGGGAGGGCTCCGGAGCCGCTCACCGTAGGACCACCTCGACGCGGGCGGTCTCGCCTGCACGGATCGTGACGGGCATGGTCTGCTCGTTCAGATCGGCATGCCAGGTAACCAGTTCGTAATCACCCGGGGGAACGCCGGCGATGGCGAACGAACCGTCTTCCTCTACCACGGAACGATGGCTCCCCTCGAGGACCAGAACCACCGCTCGCATGAAGTCGTGAACCTCGCAGTAGACCTTCACGATGCCAGGCTGGTCGAAGGTCACGGCCTTCGATTCGCCGAGCGGATAACGTCCGAGGTCGAATCTCTGGACCTGTGAGTAGGAAAAGACATTGTGGAAGAACGGATCCCCGTTCGGAAACTCCACGGTGGCGCCGACCTGGATCGCGAGAACCGGGGGACGAACGCGGTGTCCTGCTGGGTCATCGTCCGGGCGGGAGAGGGCCGCGCGCGGTCCTTCGCTCCCCCTGTGAGATAGACGACGGCCGGGAGTCGCTGCACCCTCTTCGCCGGCTGAACTCGCCCACTCGCGTAGCGGTTGGCCGTTCTGCGTTGGGGCGGCGTGCTCACCTCCACCGTGCCCTCGATCGCTCCTGCCGACGCCTGAAGCGCGAGGGCGAGCGCCGAATCCGCCGTCGCAAAGGAAACGCCCAGCGCAAGAAGCGCGGTCGTGGTTCCACGGATCGCCCTCCGAACGCAGAACGCTGGCAATGCTCCTCCTGGAATTCGCGTGATCCCGAGTCCCGGCATGGCGGGGCCAAGCTCTCTACGACCAAGATACAGGCGGTCTTACCCCGGTCCTAGCAACGTGGCTCTTGCCGGCTTGGGGGCCGGAGGCCAAGTTGTTAGGCTGGGATTGGGGTGTGGGCCACCTGTAGCCGGAGACATGCGTGCGCGATGCCGATCGACTGATAGACCCGGCCACCGGGCTCGCCAGCGAGTGGCACTTCGAGCTCCTCTTCGAGTTCGTTTATCCAATCGCACACCGCGGCGTCCACGTAAGCTGGTGCTATTCGGGATCGACAAGGGCGTGGACGGACAACATGACTCGGAGGAGGATGTCGTGAACCTGGGATCGGCGATCGGTGCGGTGACCCGGTCCACCGATCTCGTGGCCCGCTACGGGAAGGACATGTTCATCTGCCTTCTGCCACTCTGTAACGTCCAGGGCGGGTTGATCTTCGCCGATCGTATCCGCGACGCCATCTCCGAATACACGAGCGCGACGGGCACCACGCTGAGTGCCGGCATCGCCAGCTATCGGGGTGATGACGACGGGACCAAGGAGGACATGCTCGCCGCTCTCAAGGGAGCGTTGGTCACTGCCTGGGAGCACGGCGGAGATCGAGTCGAGATTCCCAAGTCGGGTTGGAACCAATGAGGTCGATCACCCGCGGGACTGGCGCCCCTCTTCGGGTTTAGGCACCTTTTTCGCCACCACGGGATCAAACGAACTATCCCGATAGTAGAAGAGCGGTTCTTCTGGGTGATGTCCACGTATCACGGAGGGAAACAACGATGCGATCGAGTCTCATAGCGCTGGCAACGCTCCTGCTTACGGTGCCTCTGACGGCGCAAGAGCCGATGGACGCCGACAGAGCCATCGAGGGTGGGGGTGAGCTGGCTGAGGGTTGGATGGGCCGGACCGACGGGGGTCAGAATTTCGACAATGTCCGGTTTACCGATGTTGGGGGCGTGCTCGATATCAGCGTCGGACCCGCCATCGTGCTCTACAAGCCGGAGAACATGGGACACGGATCGTACACGGTGGCGGGTACCTTCGAGCAACTCAGCTCCAAGGGTCACGCCCACGGAATCGGGCTGATCGTCGGTGGCGCCGATCTGCAGGGGCCGAACCAGGTGTACACTTACTTCCTGGTCCGTGGTGACGGCAACTACATCATCAAGACCCGGAAGGGAGCTGAGACCTTCGAGCTCGCTCCGTGGACACCGCACGGGTCGATCCACCAGAGTGACGACTCGGGCCAGGCGGAAAACAACATGTCGATCGAGGTGGGTCCCCAGGACGCCATCTTCAAGTTGAACGGCCAGGAGGTCCACAGGCATCCGAAGGCGGAGATCTACACCGAGGGCGTGTGGGGAGTCCGGTTGAACCACAACCTCGATATGCGGGTCAAGAATCTGAAGAACTATCCGGGAATGTAGGCTCGCGAGGGGTCAGGAATAGGAGCGGAGGGCCGGGCAGTGAATCGCCCGGCCCTCTCTGTTTCGCGTGATCGCGGAATTCGGACTCATGCCGATTCGATCCAGACACCGGGAGTCGGTCGAGGGGAGGGGGACATGAGGAGACACGATCCGACACTCATGCCGGCCTTGGTGATGGCCGTGGTGTCGGCACTTTCGAGCGGTCCGACTCTGACGGCGCAGACTTCGCCGGGGGAGTTCGCCCGTGCGTATGAGGCGTTCCGGCAGGGGCCTGCGTACGAGGCGAATGTCCCCACGGGGCGGCTGGAGCTCACTCGCGAGAATGCGGACGGACTCCTCCACCGGTACCTGCTGCTCGTCCCCGAGGGGTACGATCCAGCGCGGCGCTACCCCGTCGCCGTCTACCTGCACGGCGGTGTGGGTCGCCCGGATCCGGGCCCTGGGGGCGGCTGGTGGCGCAACACCGAGCGCGTGGCGAGCGAAGACCAGATTGCCGTCATCCCCCTCTCGACGCGCGAGTCACTCTGGTGGCAGGCGAGTCAGGTGGAGAACCTCAACGCGATTCTGACCGAGCTCAAACAGACCTACAACGTGGACGAGAACCGCGTGTTCGCCACCGGGATATCCGACGGGGGCACCGGGGTGTACTTCCTCGGTTTTCGGGACACCACGCCCTGGGCCGGCTTTCTACCGTTCATCGGCTATCCGGGAGTGCTCCTGAACCCTCGGGTGGGGGTCGACGGGATAATGCACCTGGCCAACCTGGTCAACAAACCGTTCTTCATCGTGAACGGAGAGACGGATCGGCTCTACCCTGTCCGCAACATGGCTCCATTCCTCGCCGTCAGGGAGGTCAACACGGTCACGATCCAGGCTTATCACGCCTCGCGATTCAGATTGCTGATCTCACCCGAGGAGTTCGATCTCGGCCGGCCTATCCGCGTCGTCACCAATGGTGAAGTATCTTTCGAGGGGCTCGTCGAGCCCCGCGTCGCCACGCTCCGGAAATGGGCGGCGCGAGACCACGACCGAACCATGCTCTTCGCGGCCGAGATAGCGGTCGAGATGGAGTCACGATAAGAGGCGACCGATGAGCTTTCCGAGGCGCCGCCTACGCCGACTTCGGCGGAACGAAACTTGGCGGCGGGCCGTGAGAGAGGCGTCACTCTCCCAAGACGATCTCGTCTATCCCCTTTTCGTGGTCGGCGGAGAGGGCGTCAAGAATCCCGTCGCGAGCATGCCGGGGGTCTTCCAGCTTTCCGTGGATCTGGTGGTGGACGAGGCGCGCGAGGTCCACGGGTTGGGTATTCCTGCGGTGATCCTCTTCGGGGTTCCCGAAGACGAGCTGAAGGATGCCCGGGGCACGGCAGGGTACGATCCCGAGGGCCTCGTCCCTCGAGCGATTCGGGCCATCAAGGCGGTGGTGCCCGACCTGCTGGTGTGGGCGGACGTCTGTCTCTGCGAGTACACCGACCACGGACACTGCGGTCTGTTGACCGACGCCGGAGAGGTGGACAACGATGCCTCGCTCCCGCTCCTGACGCGGGCGGCCGTGACCTATGCCCAGGCCGGCGCCGACGCGGTCGCGCCCAGCGACATGATGGACGGCCGAGTGGGGGCCATCCGCACGGCGCTCGACGTCGCCGAGCTTCCCGACGTGGTCATCGTCGCATACGCGGCCAAGTACGCCTCGGCATACTACGGGCCCTTCCTCGATGCGGCCCACTCGGCGCCGGCCCACGGGGACCGGCGTGCCTATCAGATGGACCCGCCCAACGGCGACGAAGCGCTCCGCGAAGTCGAGCTGGACATCGAGGAGGGTGCGGACATCGTGATGGTGAAGCCGGCCGGGCCCTACATGGACGTCGTCTTTCGAGTGAAGGAGGCGTTCGGTATCCCTACGGCGGCGTATCAGGTGTCGGGCGAGTACTCACTCATCAAGGCCGCCGCCGAGAAGGGGTGGGTCGACGAGGATCGCATCGTGATGGAGAGTCTGGTGGGTCTCAAGCGGGCCGGAGCGGACCTCATCCTCACCTACTTCGCCAAAGACGTTGCCCGTGCGCTGAAACGAGGCGCATGAGGTGAACGCTCCCCCTTTTCTCGCGGCCTGCCGCCGTGAGCCGGTGCAGCATACCCCGGTATGGATCATGCGGCAGGCGGGTCGTTACCTGCCCGAGTACCGAAAGATCAGGGCGGAGGTCGACTTCCTGACCCTCACCAAGACCCCGGATCTGGCGGCCGAAGTGACGATTCAGCCGATCCGTCGGTTCGGGATGGACGCGGCGATCCTCTTCAGCGACATCATGACGCCCGTAGAGGGCATGGGCGTGCCGCTCGACTTCGCGCCGGGGCCCGTGGTCGAGAATCCGATTCGCAGTCTGGCTCAGGTGGACGCGCTCAGGGTGCCCGATCCGGAGGAGAGCGTACCGTTCGTTCTCGAGACGGTGCGCATTCTGAGCGAAGAACTCCCCGAGTCGGCACCACTCATCGGCTTCGCCGGGGCTCCGTTCACGCTGTTCTGCTACCTGGTCCAGGGACAGGGATCCAAGACATTCGCGGAGGCCAGGGGCTTTCTGTTCGCCCAGCCGGAGGCGTCGCAAAAGCTGCTCGAAAAGCTGGCCGATACGATGATCGCCTACCTGGGGGCGCAGGCGCGTGCGGGCGCCAAGGCGCTCATGCTCTTCGATTCCTGGGCGGGCCTGCTCGGGCCCGACGCGTATCGAACGTTCGCTTTCCCGGTGGTGCGAAGGGTGATGGAGTCTCTGCGGTCTCTCGACGTCCCGTTGATCTACTTTCCGAATCAGGGTGCGACCCTGCTGGAGACCGCCCGCGACTGCGGCTCCGACGTGATCGGGGTGGATTGGAGACTGCCGCTTTCCAAGGCGCGGGAGATTGTGGGTCCGGATGTCACCGTGCAGGGTAATCTGGATCCGGCAGCGCTCTTCGCGTCACGAGACGAGCTGGGACGGCAGATCGATCGTGTGCTTGCCGAGGCGGGGCCCGCGCCCGGTCACGTCTTCAACCTCGGTCACGGGATCGAGAAGACCACGGATCCGGACGCCGTGGCCTTTCTGGTCGACCGGGTCCATCAGGCTTCTGCCATACCCCTCTAGTTCTCGAAAACGAGTGCGTCGAGCCGAACGATGAGCGCGGCCATGACCCCCGCGCTCGAGGTCGTGGGTGATTCCAGCAGGGCAGCCGCCACGTAGGTTCGACCGTCTCGTTCGACCATTGCGACGTCTGCGTGGTAGTTACGCCAGGTTCCCGACTTTCGATAGATGACCGATCGGGGGTACGCGGTTTCGAGGCCCAACACGAACTTGTGGTGAATCCGGGGCTCGGCCAGGATCGACTTCATCTCGGCCGAAGCCCAGGGGCTCACGAGCTCACCACGCTCCATCAGCACGAAGAAGCGCGCCGCCTGTCGGGCCGTGGCGCCGTGAGAGACGTTCGACATGGGGTCCCGACGCCATACGCCCAAGCCCCCATATCCTCGGCCCACCCAGACTCCGCCTTTGCGGTCGCGGTCGTACAACTCGTGGCGAGGATCCCGGAGCGCGTTGGCGATGTTCTGAAAGCCGGCGAGGCGGATCATGTCACTGGACGTCTTGTTGTCCGAATTGCGGATCATGAGCTCGAGCCTGGCTCTGAGGGCCGGCGTGTATTCGATCCGGCCCCTGTCGATCTGGTCGAAGACTCCCAGGAGGATGCCGATCTTGGGCAGACTCGCCGCGTAGCGCATGCGGTCCGCGTCATGGCCCGCGTATCGTGCGTTATCGAGATCCGTGATGTCGACAAGGGCCACCGAGAGCCGTTTTTCGGCTACGAGGCGTCGGTATGGGGGCTGCCCGAGCACCGCGGTCAGCTTGGCCTGCAGCACCGCATCGGGTGCCGGAAGCGCATAGCTCTGCGGCGGTGCCGTCGAGGCCGCCTGGCCGGCGGCCTCGACGGGGGCGATGAACAGAGCGAGCGACGCGGTCGCGACGCCAATCGTACGCATGGACAGAAGGGACTCCAGTCGGATCAAGGTCCGGAGGGATCGGGGTGGAGTGAGGTGATGAGGCGTTCGATCTGCGTGCCGATCTCCATGTGCTCGGTCGCCGAGTTGACCTTCAGCACGTTGGACATCATCGACACCAGGTACACCCGGGGATGCTCCGCGCCCGCCGGCGATTCCACGATGGCCACGGAGTGCATGAGGTTCTCGAGGTTGCCTTGATACTGCCTGCACTGAAAACCCTCTTCGGGACCGCATCGGTAGAGCGAGCCCGACTTGAAGAAGACGGCCGCGCCGTTGAGCGCGGGAGAGAAGGCGTACCGGTATCGGCGTCGGGTGAAGTACATGAGCCGCTTCATCTCGAGGCTGCTCCAGCGGTCCACGATCTGGCCCTGTTCGACCTTGAGTAGCCACCGAACGAGGGCACGCGGCGTCGCGTGGCTTCCCCGCCCGGGTATGATGCGCGATCCCCCCCGTGTGAAGAGCGTACGATTCCGCAGGAGCTCCGGATCGAGTCCGGCCTCGAGGAGAGGTTCTTCGAGCACACGAATCGAGCGTTCGGTGAGCTCGGCCTTGGGCGTGTCTCGGAAGAACGCGTCGGCCTCTTCCTTCGACGGAGGATACCGGCTCCCGAACTCGTTGATGAGCATCGCCTCCTTCCAAACGACCGCTCCGGCGGCGTTGGAGCTCGGAGACACCATGTGATCCACCCACTCCCAAAGGGAGAACTCATCTCCGAGCCGGATCGCTCGGTGGGTGACGCCCGACCAGTCGTCCGCCACGATCGGGACGGCGTGCGTGTTCGGCATCGCGAACGCGTCGGCCACTACGCGCGTGTCCCGCAGGACGGCCTCACGAGCCGACACGCTCGTGGGATGGAGCTTCTTGAGCTCGTTGAACAGTCCCGTCAACACGAGCAGCTTGCCTACGCTTCCGGGGATGTAGCCCTGATCGGAACCTGTCAACGACAATGGGACACTCTACGGGATTAATTAGAGAGCAATGTCCTGTGTGGTGAGGGAAGGGATGGGAGGATTGATGAAGACGGCCTCCGGGAGCGGTTTGGGCTTCGGCACACCTCTGACGAAGCGTTCGGGATGAGCGGCCCATGCTTCGCGGAGCACGGATTTCCTGCCGGCAATGACCTGATCGGCGTTCCCGAAGTGGACCTGCTCGGGGGTTAGCATCGAGATGCCGCCATGGCGGTGCTCGGCATTGTACCAGCGGAAGAACGATCGACAGAACGTCTTGGCTTGGCCCTGATCCCCGAACCGTCCGGGAAACGAGGGATGGTACTTCAAGGTTTTGAACTGAGCCTCGGAAAACGGGTTGTCATCCGACACCTGAGGCCGGCTCAACGAGCGGGTCACGCCGAGGTCAGCGAGAAGTTGAGCGGTGCATTGGCTCGTCATTGGAGCTCCCCGATCCGAGTGCAGGGTCAGGACCCGGGGCTGGACGCCATGCTTCAGGCAGCTCTGCTGGATCAACCGGCCGGCCAGGGCCGAGTTCTCCCGGTCCGCCACCATCCAGCCCACGACGTAGCGGCTGTAGATGTCCATGATGACGTAGAGGTAGTAATAGCTCCACTTCTTCGGCCCGAGCAGCCGCGTGATATCCCAGGACCACACCTGGTTCGGCGCCGTGGCCATCAACTCGGGCTTCTTGTACTCGGGATGGGTGCGCTGCGCCCGGCGTTCCTGAACCGGCACCTCGGAGGCCAGAACACGATACATCGTGCGTTCGCTGCACAGGTAGACCTCTTCGTCGAGCAGCGTGGCCACCACCTCGGCGGGTGAGCGGTCCACGAACCGCTCCGAACACAGCGTGTCGAAGACCTCGCCTCGTTCCGTCTCGCTCAATGCCCGGGCGGGCGTCGGGCGGGGCTGCTGTTGCCCGGTTGATGGGCCTCGACGACGGTACAACGTCGATCGGGAAACCTCGAGGGCCGCGCACGCCGGTTTTACACCGACGTGCTTAGCCAGCTCATCGGCCGCCTTCAAGAGTTTGTCCCGTCGTCGAGGCTTATCCCCAGCAGCCCCGCAACTTTTCCCTGCACGTCGATGATCAGGTGTGCCTTCCTGAGCTCATTCTCGAGCCGTGCGTTTCGCCGCTCCAGCTTGCGTACCTTCTCATCCAGCGGATTTCGCTCCGGCTTGCGGCCGCGTTTCTTCGACAGGGCCTTCAGCGACCCGCTATGCGCCGCCTTGCGCCACGTCGTCAGGTGCGACGAGTACAGGCCCTCTCGCCGCAGGAGTTGACCCACCTCGCCGGGCTCGGTGCACCGGTCCGCTTCTTCGACGATCCGCAGCTTGTACGACGGACTGAACCGCCGTCGTAGCGGCCTATCTACTACCTCCGGGTCCGCAGGAGCTGCCGCGCTTCGCTTGGCCTCCCCGGTTCCAGGGGCACTACCATTCTCTTCCATTCTCTCTCGCAGTCCCAACATGTTCGTTTTCTCTGCCTTCGCCCTACTCTAATTCTTTGCGTGCTCCGTGTCTCACGTACGTTGGCAGAGAGGGGATCGGGCTTCAACGCCGCGTAGCGCGGGTTGCTCGGGTCCGTGATGTCCAGCACGGCGACCCTGTAGGAGGGGTCTCGCGCGCCGACGATCCGAGGAGCTGCGTTGGCGCGGCTCCATGATAGCGGTGAAAGCGATTCGCACATGTGTATATGATCGTTTGTGGGAGTCAACCTGGGAGTCGGGAGAAGGGGTCGTCGACGTGTAGGAATGTTCGAACTCCGTGTGGTGAATCTCCCCAGGGAGATCCTCGGGGAGAGCGGCGGCGGGCGAGGGGGGGCGGAGTGACCTAACCCGCGAGGAGGTCCGCCACCGTCACGCTTTCGATGTGTCCCCTGAAGAGGTCCAACACGACCTTCCAGCGGAGATGCGCCTCGCAGGGGTTCCGCTCCGTGCATGGGCGGCCCCCCATGAGGCACATGCGCTCCCCCCTCGGCGGGTCCACAGCGTCGACCACTCGGGCGATGGTGAGTTCGCCAGGTGGAACGGCCAGACGGAAGCCCCCATTCCGGCCAGGTGCGCTCGAGACGATACCGTGGATTACTAGCGTGCCCAGGGTCTTCCCCAGGTAGTTCTGCGGTGCACCGATCCCCTCGGCTATCGCCTGGACCGACACCGATCGGTTCGCCTCCTGGCGGTCCAGAAAGATCATCGCCCGGAGGGCATGTTCTGCGGTTTTCGAGAGCATGCTGCTCCCCGGCTCGAGTCCGCGGGTCCCCACCCTCTCATGATGGTTCGTCGACCGACGGTTGAAGAGTGGGGAGAAGTCGGTAAGGGGCGTGGGGAATTTCCCCATAGCGAGTCGGGCCGCATGCACCCCACGCGGCCTGGTCAGAGTCGAACCGTCGGGAACTCGTTGTGGTAACGAGCGATCGCGTTGGCGGTCCCACAGATGTAGAGCGCGTCTTCCGCGGAGACCCGGAATGAAGCCGGAAAGTCCATGACTGTCCGACCGTCCCTCTCTGCCGCGACGACGGTACATCCTGTGCGCTCCCGAATACGCTCCTCTACGGGGTTCTTCCCAACGAGTCGCCCTGCGCCGACACGTACCAACTTGATTCGGGGCTGGAGGGACACGGTCTCTCCCAACACGTGGTGGGCAAGGAGTTGCCCCGCCACTTGGCTCACGGAGAAAGCGAAATCCGCTCCGGCCCTCTGAATGGGTGCGACGCTCTCCGCCAGGGAGACCCCGGCGATGATCGGGAGGTCGGGAGCGTAGTCGCGAAGGACTGTGGCGGCGAAAATGGCGGCGCTGTCCGTATCCATGGCTAGAACCGCTACACGCGCTCCGGCGAGGGGCAGGAGATCGAGCACCTCGCGATCAATGACGTCGCCCACGATGTGAACGCCCTTCCGGTCGACGGGATCGACGACGCATACGTCCTCACGCACGGCCGCGAGAATCTCCGCGACCTTCCTACCGACCTTGCCGAAGCCGATCACCACGATGGTCCCCTCCTCGGTGATCGGGCGCGCCATCTCACTGAGCTTCTCGATGCTCTCCGGAGTCCCCGCGGCAACCAGGATCGTGCCCGGGCGAATGATTTCGTCTGGGCCCGGTGGAGAACGCAACTCCTCGTCCAGCCATCGCCCGACGATATTGGCCCCCGTGCGCGAGCGCAGTTCGATCGCTGCCAGGGTGTTGTCCGCCAGCGGGCTGGCCTCGTGCACCCGGAGCTCGGCCACCTCGAGCAGCCGGCTCAGCGGCCGGACTCCGGTGACCCGGGGACCGATCTTGGCGCTGGCGCGTGAGCTCAGGACCGCGGCGAGCACGTGCGTTGGGGCGAAAGTCACATTGGCTCCGGCGAGCAACATCGGGGCCCGCCGGCGGGGGTCCTCGATCATCGCAACGAGGGGACCTTCGAACCCGACCTCGCGGGCGCTGAGCGCGAGCAACGCGTCGGTATCGCCCTGGCCGTTCAGAACCAAAGCGTGGGCGCCGGCCAGCGCGTGGAGGTCCAGATCCTGCTCCGCGAGGGTGGCGTACACGACTTGTTGCCCTCGTTCATGGAGTCGGCGCGCGGTCCCCTCATCTTCCTCAATGACGACGGAGGCCATTCCGCGGCGCCCGATTTCGGCGAGCAGGGAATCCACCTCGGGGCCATATCCATACACCACCACGCCGCCGTCTACGTTCGGCAACTCGACGGGCACCCGTCCGTCGAAGATCTCCATGAACGGATCGTCGCTGAACTTGTCGGGGAGCAGGACACCCATGGGGGCGCCCTCGAGCCGTGCCGCCCGCCCGGCCAACAGCACCGAGCAGCCCTTCAGCGCCATCGGAGTGAACAGGTTCAACACGAAAGCGGTGAAGATGAGTACGGAGAAGACGGTCGGGGTGACCGCTCCCTGGGCCAACGCGAGTGAAGCGAGGATGAACGCGAGTTCGGCTCGTCCACACATGCCCACGCCCACGGTCAGGGCTTCCCGGGACGGCAAACCCATCCGCAGTGCCATGCTCCCGGCGCTCGCGATCTGAGCGACGATCACCGCCATGGTGAGAGTGACGAGGAAGGCCACCTCCGAGGTGCCCATGTCGAAGGTGATGGAGAACCCCAGCGACATGAAGAAGATGGGCCCGAGGAACGAGTAGGCGATTCCGTACGACCTATCCGCCACGACCCGGCCCAGGTTGGGGTGCGCCACCTTCTCCTCGAAGAAGAGGCCGGCCAGGTAGGCCCCGATGATCATGTGGAGGCCGATGGCCTCGGCGAAGACACCCGCGGCGACGGCGACGAGCAGCACGAACGTGAATCCCTTGCCCCCTTCCGTGCGGAAGGGGAGCGTGAGTCGAGGATACACGAAGCGGAACCTGTCAACGACAATGGGACACTCTACGGGATTAATTAGAGAGCAATGTCCTGTGTGGTGAGGGAAGGGATGGGAGGATTGATGAAGACGGCCTCCGGGAGCGGTTTGGGCTTCGGCACACCTCTGACGAAGCGTTCGGGATGAGCGGCCCATGCTTCGCGGAGCACGGATTTCCTGCCGGCAATGACCTGATCGGCGTTCCCGAAGTGGACCTGCTCGGGGGTTAGCATCGAGATGCCGCCATGGCGGTGCTCGGCATTGTACCAGCGGAAGAACGATCGACAGAACGTCTTGGCTTGGCCCTGATCCCCGAACCGTCCGGGAAACGAGGGATGGTACTTCAAGGTTTTGAACTGAGCCTCGGAAAACGGGTTGTCATCCGACACCTGAGGCCGGCTCAACGAGCGGGTCACGCCGAGGTCAGCGAGAAGTTGAGCGGTGCATTGGCTCGTCATTGGAGCTCCCCGATCCGAGTGCAGGGTCAGGACCCGGGGCTGGACGCCATGCTTCAGGCAGCTCTGCTGGATCAACCGGCCGGCCAGGGCCGAGTTCTCCCGGTCCGCCACCATCCAGCCCACGACGTAGCGGCTGTAGATGTCCATGATGACGTAGAGGTAGTAATAGCTCCACTTCTTCGGCCCGAGCAGCCGCGTGATATCCCAGGACCACACCTGGTTCGGCGCCGTGGCCATCAACTCGGGCTTCTTGTACTCGGGATGGGTGCGCTGCGCCCGGCGTTCCTGAACCGGCACCTCGGAGGCCAGAACACGATACATCGTGCGTTCGCTGCACAGGTAGACCTCTTCGTCGAGCAGCGTGGCCACCACCTCGGCGGGTGAGCGGTCCACGAACCGCTCCGAACACAGCGTGTCGAAGACCTCGCCTCGTTCCGTCTCGCTCAATGCCCGGGCGGGCGTCGGGCGGGGCTGCTGTTGCCCGGTTGATGGGCCTCGACGACGGTACAACGTCGATCGGGAAACCTCGAGGGCCGCGCACGCCGGTTTTACACCGACGTGCTTAGCCAGCTCATCGGCCGCCTTCAAGAGTTTGTCCCGTCGTCGAGGCTTATCCCCAGCAGCCCCGCAACTTTTCCCTGCACGTCGATGATCAGGTGTGCCTTCCTGAGCTCATTCTCGAGCCGTGCGTTTCGCCGCTCCAGCTTGCGTACCTTCTCATCCAGCGGATTTCGCTCCGGCTTGCGGCCGCGTTTCTTCGACAGGGCCTTCAGCGACCCGCTATGCGCCGCCTTGCGCCACGTCGTCAGGTGCGACGAGTACAGGCCCTCTCGCCGCAGGAGTTGACCCACCTCGCCGGGCTCGGTGCACCGGTCCGCTTCTTCGACGATCCGCAGCTTGTACGACGGACTGAACCGCCGTCGTAGCGGCCTATCTACTACCTCCGGGTCCGCAGGAGCTGCCGCGCTTCGCTTGGCCTCCCCGGTTCCAGGGGCACTACCATTCTCTTCCATTCTCTCTCGCAGTCCCAACATGTTCGTTTTCTCTGCCTTCGCCCTACTCTAATTCTTTGCGTGCTCCGTGTCTCACGTACGTTGGCAGAGAGGGAAGCGACCGAGCAGGACGGCCATCCCGAAGAAGGCCGTGACCTTTGCGGGCGTGATGGCGACGTTGATTGGTTCGAAGGACCCGCCCGACAGCATGCCGACGATGAGCCCGAAAAAGACGAGGGTGAGCAGGTCGTCGATCACGCAACTCGCCATGATCACGCGGGCCAGGCGCGTGTCGGCCAGCCCCAGGTCTTTGAGCGTCTTGAGGGTGATTACCACTGCCGTGGCGGTCATGGTGAGACCGACGAAGACCGCGCCCACCGGATCCAACCCAAAGGCGGTCGCGACGCCGAAGCTGACACCGAACGGAACGATCGCACCCACCACGGCTACGCCGAGGGAGCGTTTGAGGGCGTCGAAGAACTCCAGCGTCTGGGTCTCGACCCCCGCGTGGAACATGAGGAAGAAGATCCCGATCTCTGCAAGGAGAGTGAGCGCCGTGCTGGGCTCGATGAGGCCCAGAACGGCGGGCCCCACCACGACCCCGACGATGAGCTCACCCATGATGGTGGGAAGTCCCAGGGGCCGCAGCGTGACCGCCACCAGCCAAATGCCAGCCAGGAGGATCAATAGATCGACGGCGATGTCATGCATGCGGGTGGTCCGTACGCGAGTCCACCTTCTGGGCCGCAGGACAGTCCACTCGCGAGCCGTGCGGGAATAGAGGGATGAGCCGCCTGCCGGCTTCCAGGCCGAGGGGCGGAGCATCTGGGAAGCACCGCAGACCTACATCGAGATGTCGCCGTTCTTCAAGGCCGACCAGATGAACACGCCGCTCCTCATGTACCACGGAGGTGACGACAACAACACCGGCACGTTCCCGATTCAGTCCGAGCGTTTCATTCAGGCGCTTACGACGCTCGGGAAGCCCGCGGTGCTCTACGTCTATCCGTACGAGTCACATACGCCTCGAGCGATCGAGAACAAGCTCGACATGTGGGCGCGGTTCATCGGCTGGTTCGACGAGCATGTGAAGGGCGCGGGGGCGGAGAGCGAAGTGATCTCGGAGGATGGGCACTAGAGCAGGGCGTGCGTGCGGAATGGGGACACGAAGACTGCTGGGTGATGGTCCGCATCAGGACGGCCGCCCTCCCCTCACGAGGAGCGTAGAGCATGCGCTGTCCTCGGCGATCCTCTCGGCCTTTGCTCCCCGTATGCCACCTGCCGGTGAAGCAGGTGATACGGTCGCGAGCAGCATCAGGTCGAACTCTTGGGACCGCCCGACCACGGCCTCGACAATGTCGTCACTCGAGACGGTCTCCAGTTCGCCCGCGTCCAACAGGCCGGATTCGGCCAGCAGCTGTCGCACGGCCTGATCCTGCTGACGGGCATCGCCGCTCGAGGACACATGCAGAAAGTGCACGGCTCCCTGGCGATCGGGCGCGAGCGCTCGGATCAAGAGCTCAATCAGCCCAAGTTCGGAAGTGGGATCTACCGGGACCAGGATCCTGTCGGTCGCCTCGCCCCGGAACTTCCCGACAAGGAGGTGGGCGTCGAGTTCGCGCCCAACACGGTGCATGACACGATCGAACCGTTTTTCGGTGTCTTCGTCGGCTTCTTCAGGATTTTCGGAGTAGCCCACCAAGACGAGGTCCGCGTCTCGGGAACGCGCCGCGGTGATCAACCCCTCGTCGATCTCCCGCCCGACCTCTACGACCCCCTCCGCGCCGACTCCGGCGTCCTGGCATCGGTCAAGCGCGTCCTGTACCAGCTGACGCGCCGCCACCACCTGCGGGGACGAACGCGCCGCCGCCAATCCGATCTGGCCGGGTACGCGTACGACGTGGGTGACCACGATCTCGCAGCCAGTGGCACGGTTGAGCCGGACGGCTAGGTCGACCAAGCGAGGCATCGTATCCGGGTTCGAGATGCCCACCAAGAGGCGCGTGGGGTCGGTTGGGTTGGTCATCACATCCAAGGCTCCAGGGGGACCGACGGGTGTGCACGCACGAGCAGGAGCGAGCGCCCTGTCGGGGTCTCCAGATCGCTGATCAGTCCGATCAGGCCCCGCTCCCCGCCCAGCGAGGCTCCGAGGACGATCAGGTCGGCGGTGCGCGACATCTCTCGGACCGCGAACGTCGCCGAGTCCGCCGCGAGCGCACGAACCTCACTCGGCACGATGGCTCCGATCCGCGCGTCGAGTTCCGCTTCGGCCTCGACGATCACCTCCATGTCTGAGTCCGCCGGAACCAGCGCACGTACGACCAGCTCCGCATTCCACGAGGCCGCGGCGCGTGCCGCGAGAAGGAGCGCCAACCGGGCGTCGGTAGTCTTGTCGTCCAGGACGACGATCCGGCGCGGCGGCGTGATGCCACCCGGCCGATACACGAGAATGTGGGTGCGCGCGGAACGCTCGAGGTCTCGGTGAAGGTCGACCTGGCCGCTGCCGTCGGGCCCTGGCTCCGGCCACCCCAGATACAGGAGGGCGGCTCGCGAGACCTCGATGGCGCTCACGATTCCCCGCAGCGCGGTCTGAGATGGCGTCACGTGCGAGGTTACGGGGACCCCTGTGCGAGCGAGAGGCTCAATCACCCGGTTCGGAACCTGTCAACGACAATGGGACACTCTACGGGATTAATTAAAGAGCAATTTCCTGTGTGGAGAGGGGTGTGGTGGGAGGATTGATCCAGACGGCCTCCGGGAGCGGTTTGGGTTTGGGAACGCCTCTGACGAAGCGTTCGGGATGGGTGGTCCATGCCGTGTTGAGCACGGTTGTCCTGCGGGCGATAACGTTGTCGGCGCGCCCGAAGTGCACTTGTTCGGGGGTCAGCATCGAGATGCCCCCGTGCCTGTGCTCGGCATTGTACCAACGGAAGAACGATCGACAGAAGGTCTTGGCCTGGCCCTGGTCTCCGAACCGTCCGGGAAACGAGGGATGGTACTTCAAGGTCTTGAACTGAGCCTCGGAGAACGGATTGTCATCCGAGACCTGAGGCCGGCTCAACGAGCGGGTCACGCCGAGGTCAGCGAGAAGTTGAGCGGTGCATTGGCTCGTCATTGGAGCTCCCCGATCCGAGTGCAGGGTCAGGACCCGGGGCTGGACGCCATGCTTCAGGCAGCTCTGCTGGATCAACCGGCCGGCCAGGGCCGAGTTCTCCCGGTCCGCCACCATCCAGCCCACGACGTAGCGGCTGTAGATGTCCAGGATCACGTACAGGTAGTAGTAGCTCCACTTCTTCGGCCCCAGCAGCCGCGTGATGTCCCAGGACCACACCTGGTTCGGCGCCGTGGCCATCAACTCGGGCTTCTTGTACTCGGGATGGGTGCGCTGCGCCCGGCGTTCCTGAACCGGCACCTCGGAGGCCAGAACACGATACATCGTGCGTTCGCTGCACAGGTAGACCTCTTCGTCGAGCAGCGTGGCCACCACCTCGGCGGGTGAGCGGTCCACGAACCGCTCCGAACACAGCGTGTCGAAGACCTCGCCTCGTTCCGTCTCGCTCAATGCCCGGGCGGGCGTCGGGCGGGGCTGCCGTTGCCCGGTCGATGGGCCTCGACGACGGTACAACGTCGATCGGCAGACCTCGAGGGCCGCGCACGCCGGTTTTACACCGACGTGCTTAGCCAGCTCATCGGCCGCCTTCAAGAGTTCGTCCCGTCGTCGAGGCTTATCCCCAGCAGCCCCGCAACTTTTCCCTGCACGTCGATGATCAGGTGTGCCTTCCTGAGCTCATCCTCGAGCCGAGCATTGCGGCGCTCCAGCTTGCGTACCTTCTCATCCAGAGGATTTCGCTCCGGCTTGCGGCCGCGTTTCTTCGACAGGGCCTTCAGCGACCCGCTATGCGCCGCCTTGCGCCACGTCGTCAGGTGCGACGAGTACAGGCCCTCGCGCCGCAGGAGCTGGCCCACCTCGCCGGGCTCGGTGCACCGGTCCGCTTCTTCGACGATCCGCAGCTTGTACGACGGACTGAACCGCCGGCGTAGCGGCCTATCTACTACCTCCGGGTCCGCAGGAGCTGCCGCGCTTCGCTTGGCCCCCCCGGTTCGAGGGGCACTACCATTCTCTTCCATTCTCTCTCGCAGTCCCAACATGTTCGTTTTCTCTGCCTTCGCCCTACTCTAATTCTTTGCGTGCTCTGTGTCTCACGTACGTTGGCAGAGAGGGGTTCGAGAGGAGACGCATGCGTGGGTTACGGTGCAGATCATCGGAAGCTCCTAAACAGCTCGGCAACGTCGCTACGGCATGGGTAACCTAGAAAGCGCACGTTCCGACGGCCAGCGGACGGCACTCCACTACATCGGAGAGACTCACCCCAAAAGTCGGCCACGAAGGCGTTGTCCGGACCGAAGTAGAGCTCCTCTCCGCTCGACGCAACCCGATCGGATGGGTGGGCCGACCGTCAAGATCGCGGGCCCGACTCTCTGATGCGCGGCCTGCGTCACCATTGGCCGGTCATGCCGGCGCTCGCGGGCGGATCGCGCAGGATGCGGCGATCCTGCGCTAGAGGACTTGGGTAGGGCGGGGAAGAGCTAGTGTCGGACCCTCCTCGACCATCGTCAAGCAATACGGCTCGGGGGCTGCGCCGTCTTGTGCGATTCCGTTGTCCACTAGTACATTGTACATATGAAACGAGTCACCGCATCCGATGCCCGCAAGAACTGGTTCCGCATCCTCGATGAGGTGGCCGCCGGCGAGGTGGTGGTTATCGATCGTGGTGGGCGGCGGATCCTGATCACCCGGGAGGCCTCCGCGGTACACGAGCAAGCTGCACCCAGCTACGGTGACCTGATCCGTGGTCCCCACGCTGATCGCGCGGACAGGTGGGGTTGGAGTTGGGAGGAGAGCGACGGGGAGATCAAGCCTTTGGACTTGGGGGACCGTCAAGTCGGGGAAGAGACTTGAAGGTCATCCTCGACACGCACTTCCTCCTCTGGCTGGTGCTGGGCCTGCCGCGCATCGACGAGTTCCCGTGGCTTGAACGGTATCGCCCCTGGGGCGTGTCTCCGATCTCCCTCCTCGAAATCTCGTTTCTTGCCGAGGTGGGTCGACTAGAGGTGCGGCAACCAGAGTTCATGGAGGCCATCGCCCGTGACACGCGCTTCGTCGTTGACGAGGTGGGGCTCGTGGCGCTCGTCGAGAAGGCGGTGGCGTTGCGCTGGACGCGCGATCCGTTCGATCGCCTGCTGGCGGCCCATAGCGAGGCCAGGCGCATCCCGCTCTGCACCGTGGACCAGCGCATCAGGGCCGAGCATCGGTTGGTGGTTTCCGAACTGAGGTAGGGGTCCACGCCTCTCCCGCTGGAAGGCTATTTCCTCGACTCAAGCTGTTGAGCCGAGGTCCGGAGGCCATTACGTTTCCCGACTGCAGGGCCTGTAGCTCAGGTGGTTAGAGCGCACGCCTGATAAGCGTGAGGTCGGTAGTTCGAGTCTACCCAGGCCCACTTTGTAAGAATAAGCCCCGACGCCAGTTACGGTGTCGGGGCTTCTCGCTGGGATAGTGGGCGTGTCCCGAACGTTTTGAGCGCAAGGCGGTTTGCGGTGGCTTTACGACTGCTAAGTAGGATTACGTATGCCCCTCTGTCCGCTGTGACTGCATGCTCCTCTCACACATTTCAAGTCCGCCTTTGGAGGAGATCATGAAGCGCACCCCACGGAACCTGTCAACGACAATGGGACACTCTACGGGATTAATTAAAGAGCAATTTCCTGTGTGGAGAGGGGTGTGGTGGGAGGATTGATCCAGACGGCCTCCGGGAGCGGTTTGGGTTTGGGAACGCCTCTGACGAAGCGTTCGGGATGGGTGGTCCATGCCGTGTTGAGCACGGTTGTCCTGCGGGCGATAACGTTGTCGGCGCGCCCGAAGTGCACTTGTTCGGGGGTCAGCATCGAGATGCCCCCGTGCCTGTGCTCGGCATTGTACCAACGGAAGAACGATCGACAGAAGGTCTTGGCCTGGCCCTGGTCTCCGAACCGTCCGGGAAACGAGGGATGGTACTTCAAGGTCTTGAACTGAGCCTCGGAGAACGGATTGTCATCCGAGACCTGAGGCCGGCTCAACGAGCGGGTCACGCCGAGGTCAGCGAGAAGTTGAGCGGTGCATTGGCTCGTCATTGGAGCTCCCCGATCCGAGTGCAGGGTCAGGACCCGGGGCTGGACGCCATGCTTCAGGCAGCTCTGCTGGATCAACCGGCCGGCCAGGGCCGAGTTCTCCCGGTCCGCCACCATCCAGCCCACGACGTAGCGGCTGTAGATGTCCAGGATCACGTACAGGTAGTAGTAGCTCCACTTCTTCGGCCCCAGCAGCCGCGTGATGTCCCAGGACCACACCTGGTTCGGCGCCGTGGCCATCAACTCGGGCTTCTTGTACTCGGGATGGGTGCGCTGCGCCCGGCGTTCCTGAACCGGCACCTCGGAGGCCAGAACACGATACATCGTGCGTTCGCTGCACAGGTAGACCTCTTCGTCGAGCAGCGTGGCCACCACCTCGGCGGGTGAGCGGTCCACGAACCGCTCCGAACACAGCGTGTCGAAGACCTCGCCTCGTTCCGTCTCGCTCAATGCCCGGGCGGGCGTCGGGCGGGGCTGCCGTTGCCCGGTCGATGGGCCTCGACGACGGTACAACGTCGATCGGCAGACCTCGAGGGCCGCGCACGCCGGTTTTACACCGACGTGCTTAGCCAGCTCATCGGCCGCCTTCAAGAGTTCGTCCCGTCGTCGAGGCTTATCCCCAGCAGCCCCGCAACTTTTCCCTGCACGTCGATGATCAGGTGTGCCTTCCTGAGCTCATCCTCGAGCCGAGCATTGCGGCGCTCCAGCTTGCGTACCTTCTCATCCAGAGGATTTCGCTCCGGCTTGCGGCCGCGTTTCTTCGACAGGGCCTTCAGCGACCCGCTATGCGCCGCCTTGCGCCACGTCGTCAGGTGCGACGAGTACAGGCCCTCGCGCCGCAGGAGCTGGCCCACCTCGCCGGGCTCGGTGCACCGGTCCGCTTCTTCGACGATCCGCAGCTTGTACGACGGACTGAACCGCCGTCGTAGCGGCCTATCTACTACCTCCGGGTCCGCAGGAGCTGCCGCGCTTCGCTTGGCCCCCCCGGTTCGAGGGGCACTACCATTCTCTTCCATTCTCTCTCGCAGTCCCAACATGTTCGTTTTCTCTGCCTTCGCCCTACTCTAATTCTTTGCGTGCTCTGTGTCTCACGTACGTTGGCAGAGAGGGGGGGGGCTCTACATGTTTGGGTACATGTTTACGCTGATCACGGGCGTAAGAATGGCGAGGACCGCGGTGGGCTGCGGCGTTCCCTGGCGAGCCTGTTCCAACGAGGGCACACGAGCCTCTACGGACCACCTCCTGTTTCCATAGGTTCCGGATTCGCCGTTGAAGGCGGTGTCTCGTGCTCCCTTCTCGTGGTTCGTTGGTCGGGAATGCGTGACGAGGGCAGGTTCGGCTTGCTCCGGTGGACGGTGCGGCGTGTTACGCTGGCCGAGCGGATGGCTAGGCTTCAGGAAGCGCATGGCGGAGCTCGCGAACAAGCAATGCCCGGCGGAAAAGGGACTGCCGTCGTGCTCTCCGCGAGGCCCCTGAGGCGATTAAGCCGTCGCGCCCTGGTTCCTGAGGATGCCCGTCCTTCACGGCCCTCCACAGGTGCTGGGACTAACATAGGATGTGGTACCACTCTTGGGGGCAGGTCAGGTAGCGCGCGACGAACACGTCATCATCCGCCAGACGGCTCAGCAGCGCCCGGTATGGTGTCCATTCGATGTGCATGCGCTCGCCGTACCGCCTGGTCCGGTCCGAATACACCATGATCCACCTCGGCTTAGTGTCTCCGGGCATTACCGACTCCGGCCACGACACCCTGAAGTGGATGATCCGGCCGAGAACCGTTTTCAGCTTGTATGCGCGATCGTGCATGGCCGGCACCGTCAAGTCGTCGATGCCCAGGTATTCCAGGATCCTCCTCGTCAGCGCGGCCGTGGTGACGGCGTAACTCTCGAACAAACGCCCTGGCTGATCTGGAAAACGTTGCAGTTCGTCGGCCAGGTGTTCCCGGAACATCGTCAGCATCATCTCTGGAACCCCACCTGTAGCGGACTAGGCATCTATCCCCGTGGGCGAGTGAGCCGCAACCACGAAACCTCTTTCCCCAGCGCCGCAGCCACGTTGCGCTCGGCAACAACTACTTAGCCTCTCCTTAACACTGTTGTCGTTGCTTTTTTCAGGAACCGGCTCTCAGACTTCCCGACTGCTCGACCAGCGGGCCAGTTCACAAGCATGGAAGGCGTCCGCTATCGCGCAGAAGAACGTTACAGGCAAGAAAACGCTCTCCGTCGGCATGGCCTGTGCTGTAGCTGCGGAGGGTCTGCCGACCGTTGTCGTCGACCTGATCCCCAAGCCTCTGCCGCCAGCTGCGCCGACCGACTCACGCCTGTACCACAGCTTCTTCTTCGATCTGCACCGGATTCCAGACTCGACTCGGCTCGGGTACCTGGATGCCCGTGTCGTGGAACTCCCCGCCCAAACCCATCGGTTCTATATCCGCCCCGCCGAACTCACCGCCGCCAATGAGCGCATAGTCCGCCACGCCCCGATCGCTGAAGCCGAGAAAACTGCCCCATTTCTCCTCTTCAATTTGGCAGCCGGTTCTGTACTGTTCAAGCAGGTAGGACGCGACCATTATGGCCACTACGTGCGGATACGTCGTGTAACCGAAGTGGACCCGTTCCATGTCCCGTGCAGAAACCTCCTTCCCGATGTCCACGTGCACGGCCTCCTTATTGGCGATGAACTTCAAAGTGTCCAGCAGGTATACTCACGTCCGTCAACTCTGAGCAGCCGCTGCTTTAACCATGGTTCAAGAGTCATCCGCTGCGCCTGCGTGTCGAACAGCGGGCCAAAGATCCACTTCTTCTCGGTCCTGTTGAACTTCAGACCGTGCAGCGGATGCACGACGACGCGCCAAATCCGCGTCGCAACCATCTGGGGCAACGGGCCGTCCCGAGTCCCCGGAGCAACTTGCAACGAGAACTCGTTCTCGTAGACGTCTCCCGCCAGACTCTCACTCTTGAATAGTGGGTGAAATCTCGGCCGATGAAGAACGCGATGGACCAGGGGTGTGCCGTCAAAGAGTAGCTTGCGCAACTCCACCGATACCTTCCGCCCCACCGTACGCATTCCACCGACGGAGCCTTGGCTCAGCATCGCCAACGCGCCGTGCATGTCGTCCATCCCTTCGCAGAAAAGGCGCAGGGCTTTGGCGTTCTGCTGCGGTTTCGGGTTCCAAGCCGTGGCGGCACCTCCTGAGTCCATTCTGTTCTCCGTCTCAAGGCGGTCCCATCCGACCGGGCACACAACGGTTCCGGCCACGCGTTGTCACTACACTCTCCCGACCGGTAGTAGCCATCGCCGCAGTCGGCCCCCACCGTGCCGAATCTAGGTGACTCGCCACTTCTGTAAACTGCAGCGGGACAGTTCTCTGGACACGAATCGGCTTACCGCCTACCCAGCTACGCAGTCATCTACAAGAATGCAGGAAGTCCTCCTCAACGTGGCCTCCGACGCCCGCCTTGGGCCTCCCGTTCCCGTTGTAGCCGTTCTCCCACGGGCTGCCCGGCTCGCTCTTCGCTATGGTCTCCTCACCGGCCACCAACTCGACCGCGATGGACTGGCATTCGATGATTCCCGCGCCTCTCAGCCGGTCTAACGCGGCCGCCCAGCGAGTTGTCGTGTGGCCCGTCGGATTCGGTCCCCCGTGCGCCAAAATCGCCAGGAGCGGAGCGGGCAACCAGCGGTAGCGCGTCTCCTCCAAGGCGCGCACCGCATCGGAGCTCCCGGTCCATTCCACGCCGTCGATCAGGTCACGTTCCACGAGTTCCGACGCCAGCCTAACCGCTGTCATATCGACAAGGACCCCTGCCAGACCTGTATTGCTCACGATGGCGATCACCGAATACGTTGCGTGAGCATCGATTCCTGCGACAAACATGGCTGGCCTCCTTGGGTTGGGTGCCGCAGGCCTTTTGAGCAAGATCAGCGTAACGCCCCGCTCGAGTGAGGTCAGCCTTTCGCCTTATTAAGATCAGAATCGGGAGGAACACCCTTCGAACTCTGCGAAATGGGGAATATGGAACTCATCGAAATCCGCCGGACAATCCTTACCGCAATCGCCGCCGACGACTACCTCGTCCAGCTCCTCGTTCTAAAGGGCGGGAACGCTCTGGAGCTCGTGCACCACATTGGCTCGCGGGCTTCCGTCGATCTCGACTTTTCGATTGCCACCGACTTCGATGATCCAGCGGAAGCCGAGCGTCGTCTCTCGAGCTCCCTCGTGGATCGGTTTGATGCTGCTGGGTACCACTTGGTCGATTTTTCGTTTGGTCCGCGCCCGACGGGCAGGACGCGTGGTACGCCTTGGGGTGGGTATAGCGCCTATTTCAAGCTGATCGACCACGAGCTGAGAGCGTCACTCAAAGGCGCATTGGATTGACCTGCCCCCAAGAGCGGTACCACATCCTATGTTAGTCCCAGCACCTGTGGAGGGCCGTGAAGGACGGGCATCCTCAGGAACCAGGGCGAGGGCTTAATCGCCTCAGTGCAGGGGCCGGGGGAAAGCCGCCGCAGGCGCTGTGGGGTCGGACGGTATTGTACTCGCGCCTCCATTGCTCGACCAGCACGGCCGCCTCCGCCAACGAGCAGAAGATCTCCCCGTTCAACAGCTCGTCCCTGAGCTTGCCGTTGAAGCTCTCGTTGTAGCCGTTCTCCCACGGGCTGCCCGGCTCGATAAAGAGCGTCTCGACGCCCACGCGCCCCAACCACCGCCGCACGAGCTTCGCGGTGAACTCCGGTCCGTTGTCCGACCTCAGATACTCGGGAGGCCCGTGTCGGACGAACAGATCGGCCAGCACCTCGAGCACGTCGTGCGAGCGGATCTTGCGAGCCACCACGATCGCCAGGCACTCCCTCGTGTGCTCGTCCAGCACTGTCAGCAGCTTCAGCGCACGCCCGTCGTGCGTCCTCGAGGCCACGAAATCGTACGACCAGACGTGGCCCCGGTACAGCGGCCTCAGCCGGATGCACGATCCGTCGTTGAGCCACAGCCGACCTCGCTTCGGCTGCCGCTCCGGGACCTTCAGCCCCTCCTGCCTCCAGATCCGCTCCACCCGCTTGTGCTTCACCCCCCAGCCCTCGATGCGGAGCATGTCCGTGACGCGTCGGTAGCCGTAGCGGCCGAATCGACTCGCGAGTCGCACGATATCACCTCGGAGCGCCCCCTTCGTCACTCGCCACTTTCCTCACCCGGCGCTGGGCCGTGCGTGGCTGCCCGAGCACCCGGCACGCTCTCCTCTCCGACGCCCCGAGCTGCTGACGTACACGCACCACACAACGTCGTCGGCGCTCGGGGCTCAGAAGTTTCCCTCGGCCGCTTCCTCCAGGATCAGCTTGTCCAGTGTCAAGTCCGCCACTGCTCGCTTCAGGCGCCCGTTCTCGCGCTCGAGCTCCTTCAGGCGCCGTGCCCCTGGCTCACCTTCATCCCGCCGTACTCCCGCCTCCACCGGTAGTACGTCTGCTCGGTGATGCCGAGCTCCCGGCTGATCAGCTTCACGGATTTGCCGCGGGCCAGACCGACCTCTGCCTCCCGCAGTGCAGTGATGATCTGCTCCGGAGTGTGTCGCTTCCTTCCCATCCTGACCTCCTCGCTGAAAAGCTTCAGACCAGGTCGATCCTAACATTGCACCTGGTCTCGTTTCAGGGGGTCAGGTCAGGTTTGCCCGCTAGGGCCAATCCACGCCGGACCTGTCGCGGGCCTCGCGGTTTCGCCTATACAGAATGGGTCCTCGACGAGGCCGAGACCGCGGGCCGGGCGGCCGCGGACACCGTCCGGGGCGATCCGTGAACCGGCGCCGGACCCGCTCGGGCGCGCCGGCGTCTTCGAGAGCCAGGACCCGAGCTTGTCCGCGTACGCGAAGATGGCCGGCAGTCCGCCGGGATGAATGAAGAGCAACCGGCTACCCGCGGCGCTGCACCCCGAACGCACATGGGCGATCGGGCCCGCTACCGCCTTGCGCCGCATCGACGTTCAGGCAAGAACGCCGTCGGCCTTCGACTCACTTGGAAGCACCCTCCTAGGCGGCCTCCGTTCGTGCTCGGCCGCGCGCCGCAGTGGGGGAGCGGATCCCCGTAAGCGGGCGTCTCGACCGTAAGTGCCATGGAGACGCTGACGAAGCATTTGGCGAACCGGCCGGCCGAGCTCGGCAACCTCGCGCGCCTAAAGTACCTGGCCCATGGGGGTCGATCTGGACGATGAACAATAACTGCGGGAGCGTCCATGACCGGCCGGGAGGCGTGGACGTGGACATTCGCTCTCGGATGGCCTTCGAGGCTTCTGCACTCCTCTCGCCGGCCCGATCGGTCTTCGAGTGCGCTTCGGTCGTCGTGAGACTAGGTGGTAATCGAGGGCCAGCCGCGATTTCCTGGGGGGGGCGGGGCCCCAAAGCCGAGCTTCGGGCAGCGGCCGCGTTCATTCTACCATTGGTAGGAGAGCCGTCCGTAGTAGAAGGCACCGTTGAAGCCGAACGGAGAGAACTGGCCATAGTAGTTGCCCGTTCCAGAAGCCGCCAGCGGGTTCACGTCCGGATACGTATTCAGAATGTTCTGGGCGCCGAGCGACACCGTGACTCCGTTGACCAGCAGGAAGCCGACCTCGGTGTCCAACAGTCCCTTTCCGGAATACAGCTCGTACTGATCAGACAGATCCGGATCACCGAGCATATCCTCCGCCCAGGCGCGCGCGTCCTCCCGGTCCCAGTAGCTGCCATACAAGCTCAAGCGCGTCCGCAGCGTCCAGCGGCTCCCAGTATGGTTAACGGCAACGTTCCAGCGTGTCTTCGGCAGCCCACGCTCCAATGCGCTGCGGCGGTCGGCGTCGATGGTCTCAGACGTAAAGGCCGTGACCTTCGTATCTGTGTAGTTGAAGACAGCGCTGAATTCCGTCAACCCCGCCGAGCGCCGGCGTCTGGTACGTCGACACGAGGTCAATGCCTTGCGTCCGCGTGGCAAAATCGTTCACGAAGAACCGGAATTTCTGCAAATTGGCCGCTTCGGCGAAACCGGCCGCAATCAAAGATGCAGTCTCCTCCGGATCGAGTGAGAAGTTCTTCGTAATCGTGAGCCGGTCGGACACGTCGATTCGGAAGTAGTCGGCAGTAAAATTGAACGGGCCAGTGTCGAAAACGGCACCGACGGAGTAGTTGATCGAGGTCTCTGGCTGGAGCGGCTTTCCGCCTCGCAGAGCGGCGGCCGGAGACGTAGAAGGAATGGTGCCGTTGTTTACTAAGTCACCGATCGAGAAGTCGAACTCCGTCGTGACATTGAACGCGTTCTGCTGGCCTGGTGTCGGCGCGCGGAAGCCGCTACTGACCGCGGCACGGACGGCAAAACTTTCCGTAAACGCTAACCGTCCGGATACCTTACTGTTCATCGTGGTTCCGAAGTCCTCGTAGTCTTCGATCCGGACGGCGGTACCGAGGTTCCAGTTGTCTTCCACGCCACGCACTTCAACGTCACCATAGAGGGCAATGTTATAGCGGTCCCACGTGCCCGAGTTCTCCGGCCGGGTTCCGTTATAGCCGTTCGACCCCGAGCTGAAGCCCTGCGTGGCGTACGGACCGATAGCCCAAGACTGCGGATCCCCAGCACCGAGATGGTACTGCTCCTCGCGCCACTCGGTGCCCCCGGCGATGTTGATCATGTCATTCGCGGCGTAGGAGAGGTCCAAATTCACGCCGAAGTCGGTCTGCTGCAGGAGGTTCGGCTTGAAGCTGATAGGGCTCTCTGGGCCGAGCGAGGCGTTGACCGTGCTGAAGATGAACGTGTCGACATTGTTGCGACCCCAGTTCACACTAGCGTCCCAATTCAGCCCGCCGGACGTCGAGCCTCGGATCCCGGTAACCGCCGACGCATCGTATACGTCGCCGCCGAACTGCGGTGTGAAGCCGCCCGGTAAACCGCTCGCCGCGCCGGCGAACGGTTGGTGGAACGTGAAGCAATTCGGATTGCTGGTGACCGCGTCCAAGGCCACATGGTCGAAGGTGGAGGAATCGTCGGAAACCGGAACGTTTGGGCAGTTCCCGGAGCCCTCGACTCCGGTATCGGCCCACACGCGGTCACCGACCCGCAGGAACCGTTGATCGATTCCGTCGTCGAATTTATCTGGATCGCCGCCGCGTTCGTCGTAAAACGAGAAGACCCCCCCGCGGTTGATCGGGTTCCGGTAGTAGAAACCTCCGGTCACCTTCTTTCTGGCGTAGTTGCCGTGCGCGTACCACTGTACTGCGTCGCTGAATAGATAGCCGAAATTTCCGAATACCTTCAGGTCATTCTCGATCAGCGGCGAACCCCAAACCTGAGCGGTGTTTCGAATCTGACTGTTGCCAGCGTCCCGCAACCCTGTGGCGTCGTTGCGCTGGATGGCCCGGTTGGTCGGATCCGCTCCACCGTATTCGACACTGAGGTTCGCGAATCCGTTCTCGCCCAGCGGCAGCCCCACATTACCTGCTACAGAGTACGACATGGCGCGGCCGCCGATCCCGTTGCACGACGTTCCGGGCATGCCGCAGGTTTGCTGGTCCCCGCTGTTGGTATCTCCGAACAGGCCACTTCGGATCTCCAAGTTGCCACCCGACCTGGCATTCTTGAGCTGGAAGTTCATCACGCCCGCGATGGCGTCCGAGCCGTACTGCGCGGAAGCGCCGTCGCGCAGCACCTCCACCTGCTGCACGGCGACCGCGGGGATGATCGAGAGATCCGGTCCCTGCGAGCCGTCCGCAATACCGTTGCCCAGCCATGCGATAACCGCAGCACGGTGGCGCCGCTTCCCGTTAACCAAGACCAGCGTGTGGTCCGGAGCTAGGTTGCGCAGGTTAGCGGGTCTGACAATCGATGCCGCGTCACTGATCGGCTGAATGTTCACGTTGTAGGACGGCACAACATTCCGGATCAGGTTCGCCATGTCGGCGCCTCCCTGGCCCAGGATCTCCCGGGCCTGGATAACGTCGACGGGGACCGGTGACCGGGTGACGGTTCGGGGCCGTGCGCGGCTCCCGACTACGACCAGCCCTTCCAGCTCCAGCGCCACTTGAGTGAGCGCCACGTCGAGCTCCGTGGTCTGTCCATCGGCGATGGTGACCTGTCGCCGCTCAGCTTGGTAGCCGATCAGCACGAACATCGCGTCGTACGTCCCAGCGGGAATGTTGCCGATTTCGTAGCTGCCGTCGTCGCCGGTTAAGATGCCCATCATGAGGTCCGGCAGGCTGACTTGCGCTATGGCCAGGGCAGTGCCCACGCCAGCGTGCGTCACGGTCCCCCGGAGTGTGCCCTGCGCCGCCGCCGACCCGGTTTGGACAAGTGCCAAGCAAGTGACGAGTACTACTGCTCTTGGTGCCACGGTGGAACCCCCGTTCGCCATGTGGTATCGTTTTGCAGACCGTCGCCGTAGCCTTAGGGAAGGTATGTATAAGCCGTCACAAGAGATCCTGCAAATCACATTAATGTACTATAGAGAGCGCTGATTGATGCGATCGAGCAGCGAATTCCGCTACCGGAGAGCGCGGCGCGGGAGCTAGGCGGAGGTTGGGTCAATAGGTGTGTAAACGTATCAGGCGGCATTTTTCCGCTGTTGGGTTGAGACGGGCTTTCCGTCTTCGAACTTTCTCCCTTCAAACACGTCCTTGAGGAGGTAAGGAGCGTCGAGCCTTCGGAACCGCTTCTCGGCCACCAAGAGCAACTTCCAGATCAGCGCCGTAGCGCTCTCGACCCGCTTGAATCGCTTCGCCGCCGTCGTCCTGAGCCGTAGCGCAGCGAACGGGCTCTCGACCACGTTCGTCGTGCGTAGATGCTTCCAGTGATCCTCGGGGAAGTCGTAGAACGCCACCATCCGCTCCCAGTCGTCCTCGAGTACGTCCACCGCCTTCGGATACCACGGCCTGTAGCGCCTGGCGAACACTTCGCGGGCCTTCACAGCCTCGGCCCGGCTCGGTGCGTAGACCACGGCCCTGAGAAGATCCTTCGCCTCGCTCTGCTCCCGCTGCGGCAGCCGGTCCAGCACGTTCCTCATCTTGTGGTTCCAGCACCGTTGCTCGCCCGCCTCAGGCCATACCTGCCGTACTGCGCCCCAGATCGCCGCGTTACCGTCCGCCATCAGAAGCCGGGGCGCCTCGATGCCGCGTGCCTTCAGATCCCGCAACACCTCCGACCAGGACTCGACCGACTCTCGGTAGCCCGATCTCAGGGCCAACACCTCCTTCGTCCCGTCTCGCATCGCGCCCAGCACCACCAGCAGCGCCGCCTTGTCCCGCTCGAGCCCTGCCTTCACGTAGATCCCGTCCGCCCATACGTAGACGACCTCACGGCCCTCCAGGCGACGCTGGCTCCATTCCTCGAACTCCGCCGTCCATCCCGCCCGCAGTCTCCGAATCGAAGACTTCGACAGCGGTGCCGCATCGCCAGCTCGAAGTCTCCCTCCGCCAGTCCGTGCAGATACAGCTCCGGAAGCAGAGCGCCCAGCTCCTTCGTCCGCCTCGCGAACAACGGCAGCACCCGACTCTCGAACCGCTCCTCGACGCCCCGAACCCGAGGGCGTCGGAGTGTGATCGTGCCCGAGCTCATCGCCAACCGCCTCGGCTTTCCATATCCGTTGCGGTAGCCCTCGGCCGAGTCCACCGTACTCCTGCGCTATGACTTCTCCCGGCCTAACAACTCCGTGACTTCCTCCTCCATGATCTGTTGGATGAACTCCTGCGCCTTCTCCCTAACCATCCCCTCGAGCTGAGGTGCCCCCAGTTGCGGTACCACTTCCTATGTTAGACCCCGAGCCATCGGTGGTCCCTGGAGTTGGGGCATCCTGAGGAACCAGGGCGATGGTTTTATCGTCTCTGGGGCGGGGGGTAGTCCGCCGTGGGCACGATGGGGTCGGACGGTATTGTACAGCCGCCTCCACTGCTCGACGAGTACCGTTGCCTCGGGCAGTGTGTAGAAGATCTCTCCGTTCAAGAACTCGTCTCTCAGTTTGCCGTTGAAGCTCTCGTTGTAGCCGTTCTCCCACGGACTGCCCGGCGCGATGTAGAGGGTCTGGATCCGCAGCCTGGCCAGCCATCTCCGCACCAGTTTCGCCGTGAACTCTGGCCCGTTGTCCGAGCGCAGATGCTCGGGCGGACCGTGCCGAGCGAAGAGATCGGTGAGCACCTCGAGAACGTCGTGAGCTCGAGTCTTTCGACCGACCTTGATCGCCAGACACTGCCGCGTGTACTCGTCGAGCACGGTCAGAAGCTTCAGCGCACGGCCGTCATGGGTCCTCGTGCTTACGAAGTCGTAGGACCACACGTGATTCTTGTGCAGTGGCCTGAGCCGGATGCACGAGCCATCGTTGAGCCACAACCGACCCCGTTTCGGTTGCCGTCTGGGCACTTTCAGCCCCTCCTGCCTCCAGATACGCTCCACACGCTTGTGGTTCACCTCCCAGCCCTCGATACGCAGCAGGTTCGTGATCTGGCGATACCCGTACCTGCCGAACCGGCTCGCCAACCGTATCACGTCCGTGCGTAGCGCCTCCTCGTCGCCAGGTAGCTTCTTCACCCGGCGCTGCGTCGAGCGCGGCTGACCCAGTACGTGACACGCGTGACGTTCACTCGCCCCGAGTCGCTGACGTACATGCATCACGCACCTGCGTCGGCGCTCGGGGCTCAGAAGTTTCCCTTGGTCGCTTCCTCCAGGATCAGCTTGTCCACCGTCAGGTTCGCCACCGCTCGCTTTAGCCGTGCGTTCTCCTTCTCCAGCTCCTTGAAGCGTCGAGCTTGATCCACCTTCATCCCCCCGAACTCCTGCCTCCACCGGTAGTACGTCTGCTCGCTGATCCCCAACTCCCGGCTCACCATCGCCACCGTTTTGCCGTTCGCCAGACCCACCTCCGCCTCTCTCAATGCCGTGATGATCTGCTCCGGCGTGTGTCGTCTCCTACTCATTCTGACCTCCTCCCTGATAGCTGCGACCAAAGCCGCATCCTAACATCAACTTCGGTCTCGTTTCAGGGGGTCACGTCACCGCGTCCGAGGTTACTGCCTCGTATGTCAGCGGATCCCCGTCCGGGTCGCTGAAGTTGGATGCCACATTCACCGCGGCAGACTGACCCGCCGTGATGGTTTGGGGGGGGATCGAACCTTGTGCCACGGGTGCCCGGTTGAGTGTATCAGGCATGGTTGGCATTGATTCCGTCTCGCCACAGGACGCAACCCATCCGGCTACCAGCGCCACGAATGCAAAGGTGGCCGTTCGTTGGACCTGGAGCCTGCGTACAGCTGGATGATGGCTCGGCGACGGCTCCTGGGGATTCTCCTGACACACGACAGTCGCTCCCGGAGGTCGGGTTATCGGCCTAAGTGGACTCAACAGGGAGAGCGAAGGCTAGGGACGAGTTCTTGTCGTCCCTAGCGAACTCCTCCAGCTTTCTCCCCGCCCGCACCAACACCACCATCAACTCCCTAAGCGTCGGCCAGAGGATGAGACTTGATCCTCTCTACGGCGAGTAGGCTTCAGCGTGTCAGCCAGCCAGTTGTCGGCTCCCGTCCAGTTCAGTCCAACTGCTGACGCCCGGGTACGGACTCTGCGGATGCACCAACTCAAGGGGTCTGCGAACGGGGCGCGTCACGGTTGCTCAGCTACGCCCCGACGCCTCCCGTTGACTTAGCGGGGCTTCGACTGGCAGGCTGGAGGCGCGCATCCAGCCGCGTAGCCGCGCTCGGTCACCTGCAACTGGCTGACGCCCCCCCTTGGTGATCAGGAATGCCGCGAAGCCATGCTTGGAATTCCTGGTTTCCGGGGGCGCAAAGGTCTGTGCGATTCCAATGAAACAACTCGAGCGGCACACTGATGAGTTCCTGTGGGAGCGCACCCTCAAGCCTACCGCTCTGGCTGACATCCAGATGCCTGAGGTTGACGAGCTGGCCGAACTCGGGCGGGATCGGACCCGATAGCCAGGTCATGTCTACGAATTCCAGCCGAGCCAGGCTCTGAAGATTACCGAGTTCTCTCGGAATCGCGTCGTTGAAACCGGTGCCGCTCAGGTTCAGCCACTGAAGCTTGGCAAGCTTGCCAAGGGCTGCAGGGATCGAGGTCTGAGACCCCAGGAACGTGTTCTCGCTGAGATTCAATTCCTCCAGATCCAGTAGATTGCCGATTTCCGGCGGCAGCGCGCCGTTCACGCGGTTATCGCTGAGGTCCAGCCGCTTCAGGCTCTGCAGGTGGACGATCTCGCGGGGGATCGGCCCCCAGACCGTGTTGCTGGGCAAGCTCAACTCGACGACTCGACCGTCATCGTCGGTGGTCACTCCGTACCAGGTGCCGAGCGGCCGGTCGCTCAGCCAGTTGGTGTCGATATCCCAGTAGAAATCTCCTTGGGTTGCTTCGTAGAGCGCGACGAGCGCTTCCCGGTCTCGCGAGCGGACTCCGACGTTCACGCTGATGAATTGCATCGCGGAAAGGCCTCCGGGATCGCTCGCCGTCACAACCACAGTCGCTGTACCCTGCGCGACGCCCCCAATCGTCAGGGTCTTGCCGGACACGGAGGCCACGGCGACCCCGATGCTGGTTGTAGTGGCAGCATAGGTGAGCACGTCGCCATCCGGGTCGCTGAAGTACAGCGAAGCGTCGATCGTCACGGTCTGGCCCGCCGCAATCGTTTGATTGGGAATCGCGCCCACCGCCTCCGGCCCCTGGTTGGTGCGCTCGACGGTCACTGCTGCACTCTGGTGCGCTGCAAGGCCTCCGGGATCGCTCGCCGTCACCGTCACCGTCGCGCTGCCCGCCGCGACGCCCACGATCGTCAGAATGCTGCCCGACATCGAGACCGCGGCAATCGGGACGTTGGTTGTGGTCGCGGCATAGGTAAGCGGGTTGCCATCCGGGTCGCTGAAGTACTGCGCGGCGTCGATCGTCACGGTCTGGCCAGCCGTAATCGTTTGATTGGGAATCGCGCCCACTGGCTCCGGCCCCTGATTGGCGCTCTCGACGGTCACTGCTGCACTCTGGTGCGCTGCAAGGCCTCCGGGATCGCTCGCCGTCACCGTCACCGTCGCGCTGCCCGCCGCGACGCCCACGATGGTCAACGTGGCCCCGGACACCGAAACCGAAGCTATGCTCGCACTTGAGGTGCTGGCCCCATACGTCAGTGGGTTGCCATCCGGGTCGTTGAAGTACTGCGCGGCGTCGATCGTCACGGTCTGGCCGACCGTAATCGTTTGACTGGGAATCGCGCCCACTGGCTCCGGCCCCTGATTGGCGCTCTCGACGGTCACTGCTGCACTCTGGTGCGCTGCAAGGCCTCCGGGATCGCTCGCCGTCACCGTCACCGTCGCACTGCCCGCCGCGACGCCCACGATCGTCAACGTGGCCCCGGACACTGAAACCGAAGCTACGCTCGCACTTGAGGTGCTGGCCCCATACGTCAGTGGGTCGCCGTCCGGGTCGCTGAAGTAGGAAGCGACGCCGACCGAAGCCGTCTCGCCTGCGGTGAGAGTCCGGGCTGGGATCGTGCCCACGGCCGCCGGCGGCCGATTGGGTGCTTCGGGTTCGACCGGACTAGGTCCGCCGCCTCCCCCGCCGCAGCTAGTTGTCCATAACGTAGCCAGCGCAACGGAAGCAAAGACACCAAGTCGCCACCAGTAGGCGGAGGTGGTTCCTGAGTACTTGCGCAACGCATTACATGCTCCCGCTCGCACGATTCGGCGTACGATAGTTGATGGCCGACTCAATGTATTTCCCTCCATGCCATAGGTCCGAGTCGGGTAGTCCTACTTCGCTGGACAGTTCGACGCCATAGGTAAGGTGGATTCCGACTGGTCGGGATAGCCCTCGGAAGCACTCGCTGTGTGTTCTCTCGTGGTAGATCCTCCACCCGGAGGTCCTCGGATTGGAGGGGAAGCAAAGGTGCCATGATAAGACCGGGTCGCCGGGAGGGGAACCCCCCTCCCGGCGACCCGGGCTTGGCTGCGGGCGGAGCGAGACGCACCGGAACGAGAGATCCTGCGCTTCTTCGCGGCCCCGCCGGTTCACGAGGGCGTGCCCCGGCACTTGTGAGGGTGCAGCGTTCACACTGCCCCCGTGCCGTTGCGGTAGGCATCGCCCGGCGTCCGGCCCGTCCCGGAGCTCGCGGAGGTACACGGTGACCTGACCCCCTGAAACGAGACCAGGTGCAATGTTAGGATCGACCTGGTCTGAAGCTTTTCAGCGAGGAGGTGAGGATGGGAAGGAAGCGACACACTCCGGAGCAGATCATCACTGCACTGCGGGAGGCAGAGGTGGGTCTGGCCCGCGGCAAATCCGTGAAGCTGATCAGCCGGGAGCTCGGCATCACCGAGCAGACGTACTACCGGTGGAGGCGGGAGTACGGCGGGATGAAGGTGAGCCAGGGGCACGGCGCCTGAAGGAGTTCGAGCGCGAGAACGGGCGCCTGAAGCGAGCAGTGGCGGACTTGACACTGGACAAGCTGATCCTGGAGGAAGCGGCCGAGGGAAACTTCTGAGCCCCGAGCGCCGACGACGTTGTGTGGTGCGTGTACGTCAGCAGCTCGGGGCGTCGGAGAGGAGAGCGTGCCGGGTGCTCGGGCAGCCACGCACGACCCAGGAATGGGCAGACTATCTGGACCGGTGTGCAGTATCGTCCAGTACCATCCATAAATGACTGTGATAACAGTAAGTTACGAGCATAGACTAGCAACGCACTCCGCTCACAACATCCATTGATATCCATTCCCATCCCGTATATTATGTGGGGATGAGTACTGTAACGAACAAGGCCACTCCGCCGCGGAAAACCAAGCCCAAGGGCCGCCATCCCTATCAGGCCCTGTCGGCTGCCTTCGTGCGCACTGCCCCGCCTGGAAGACACGCGGACGGCAACGGGTTGTACCTCTTCGTCCAGCCGAGCGGAACCCGAAGCTGGATTCAGCGCCTGCTCATCCGGGGTCGGCGCCGCGAGCTCGGGCTCGGCAGCGTTGCGCTGGTCTCCCTCGCCGAGGCCCGGGAAAAGGCGCTGGCCAACCGTAAGCTGGCCCGCGAGGGCGGCGACCCGCTTGCCGAGAAGCGTCGTAGGCAGGGCGTACCGAGCTTCGCCGAAGCCACCGCACGTGTGGTAGAACAGAAGCAAGCCGGCTGGCGAAATCGGGCGCACGGCCGCGAGTGGATCTTGACCTTCGAGCGGTACGCCTTCCCGCGCATCGGGAAGATGCCGGTCTCGGAGGTCACTAGCGCCGACGTGCTGGAGATCCTCGCTCCCATCTGGCACACGAAGGCGGACACCGCCCGGCGGTTGCGGCAGCGCATCCGCGCGGTGTTGGAGTGGGCGGTGGCGATGGAGTTCCGGATCGACAACCCCTGTAACCGGATCGACCCGGTCCTGGGTCCCCAGCGTGACGTCGTGCAGCACATGCGGGCGCTGCCGCATCGAGAGGTGGCCGCGGCCATCCGGACCGCGCGGGCATCGACGGTGCCGCTGGCCGTCCGGCTGGCGTTCGAGTTCCTGGTGCTGACGGCGGCACGATGGGGTGAGGTGCGGTGGGCCGAGTGGACCGAGATTGATCGGGACGAGGGTGTGTGGACTGTCCCGGCCAGGCGGACGAAGGCGAACCGCGAGCACCGGGTCCCGCTGTGTGGTCGTGCACTGGAGATTCTGGACGGGGCACGGACGCTGGTGAAGGGAACCAGTCCGTATCTGTTTCCCAATCGGCTCGGCAAGCAGCTCGAGGAGAAGCAACTGCGCCGGATGCTCGGGAAGCACAAGATCGCGGCCGTGCCCCACGGTTTTCGCTCCAGCTTCCGCGATTGGGCGGCCGAGGAGACGAATCATCCGCGCGAGGTCATCGAAGCGGCCCTCGCACATGTGGTCCAGAACAGGGTCGAGGCAGCCTATCGGCGCACGGACCTGTTCGACCGCCGACGTCGGCTCATGGACGACTGGGCGGCCTACTTGGTCGGCGCGACCAGAAAGCTGCACCGAACCCTTTGATGATCGTCTGGCCTAAGTCAGCTCTGGGGAGGTCGGTATATCTGCAAATTGCGCGCTGGTCACACCTAAAATAGAGTCGGCGCTGGGTAGGTGCGTCTCGAAGTACAAATCCGGTTGCGCGTAGTCTGCATATTCCTCTTCGCTGGCTTACCATTGACCAACCCGTCTGAAGAATTCGTCACTGTCCTTTGTACCCAGACTTTTCTCTCACTTTGGACCTATCCCGCTCCGCCTCGCGATGACGGCAAGGAGCTCTGTGATCTCCTGGTCGTCTGCGATCCCGATGTGCTGCTATTCTCCGTCAAGCATGTTGAGCTACAGGGTGAGGACATATCGAATGTCGCGTATGAGAGGTGGACCCGGCGGGCCGTCACCGCATCGGTACAGCAGATCAGGGGCGCCGAGCGGCGACTGGGCATGATCCCTCAGAGAGTACGCCACTCCGGTCGGTCTGGGCTGGCCATGCCACCAGAGGATCGAAGGCGTATCCACCGGATCGCGGTAGCTTTCGGTGCCGGCGGAAAAGTGCCCATCATGTCTGGGGACGACGGCCGTGGCTTTGTGCACGTGTTTGACGAGGTGTCGCTTCCCATTGTTCTTGGGGAGCTCGATACAATCACGGATTTCGTCGAGTATCTTCGGGCTAAGGAGAGCTTGGTCAGCGCTAACCTCTTCGTCGTGGCGCCAGGTGAGGAGCACTTGCTAGCGACGTACCTATGGAATCGCGCTTGTATACTTGACAAAGTGAGTCCATGGCCTTAACTTGGTTCTATGAGACCCGTATCACCTTTCGTTTCAACGATTTTCGACTCTTTGGCAAGCTCCGCGTCAACGGCTTTCATGACGCGCTTGCCGACGATCTTCTCCAAGAATTCGTGGTCGGGAAGCTCCAAGGCGTTGCGCGGTAACTTCCGTTTCTTGGGAGTCTGAGCCATGGCTATGAACCTCGTAGAGTTGGTCGACCGCTATAACAGCGACGATACGTGCCGCGCTGCCTTAGAGCGCCTCCGCTGGCCCGCTGGCGTTGCCTGCCTCCGGTGCGGCGACATGGACGTGAACGACCTCGGGAAGCACAATCGTTGGGAGTGCCGTTCATGCCGCTACCAGTTCAGCGTCACGTCGGGCACCATCATGCACGATTCCCACCTTCCGCTCCGCAAGTGGTTCATCGCCATCTACCTCATGTGCGAGTCCAAGAAGGGCATGAGCGCCAACCAGCTCAAGCGCATCCTGGGCGTCTCCTACAAGACCGCTTGGTATCTCTGTCACCGCATCCGCGAGGCGATGGGCAACGACCCGCTGACCGGACCCACCTTGGTCGGGATCGTTGAAGTGGACGAAACCCTGATCGGAGGCAAGACCAAGGGCAGGGGCCGTGCCTACAAGGGCAACAAGACTTGGGTCGCGGGGGCCGTCCAGCGCGGCGGGAATGTCCGAATCGAGCGCATCCCCGACGTGACGCGGCGTACCCTCCATGACTTCATCGGCCGCGCCGTGAGAGACGAGGCCGAAGCCATCTACACGGATGACCTCAAGTCCTACCTGGGCATCGGAGACGATGACACACGCCATGAGACGGTGCGTCACTCCGCTGAGGAATGGGTCGTTGGCGACGTTCACACCAACAGCATCGAAGGCGTGTGGAGCTTATTCAAGCGTTCCATCGTCGGGGCCTTCCACAAGATGAGTGTCAAGCATATGGACCGTTACCTGGAAGAGCTTGAGTGGCGGTTCAACAACCGCAGCAACCCACACATCTTCCGCGACACACTAGCCCGGATCATGAATACGGGACACATGACCTACCGGGAACTAGTGGCGTAAAGCGGATGGTAACCTCACGCTTTTCGTGTTCGACATTGATGATCTTGACCGTAGCCCAGTTGCCGTGACCATTTTGTAACACGGCCATCTGTCCCTCCCCGATCACAAGCTTAGAGGACTTCTTGTAACTGCTCGGATCTTTGACTTCTTCCGCATCTGTCACTAAAGCTATATGGCCGCGCTCACCTACTTTGTATAGGTAGATCGTGTCCTCATTATGCGGGCTCCACTTGATCTTGAACCGGTGCTCACCTTCGCCGATTGAGTACGTACCATCATTGTGGTTAAGGGTGATCGTAAACGGACGTGTCGGCTTACTAGCATCTATTTCCGGGCGGCCCTGAACACCGGATGCGGTTGCGTACTTCTTGTACGTGTTCCATCCCATAGCTAGTAACATCAACACCGCCAGGATCCCAGCAATCGTGCCGACCCACCAAAGGCCCATGTCTACCGTAGCAACCCACTCTGCCCTAGACACAGTGGCCCCTGCAAGCCAAGCCCGTGCCTTCTCCCACCATTGCACAACTGACAGGAAGAGGGCGCCGAGCACCTTCCACCACTTCTTGAGATCGTCCAGCGTGCCGGGAACACTGACGATTCTTTCTAGTGTCCTGATGATGAGCCGTGCCATGCGGAGACCCTAGCCGCCTGCCCCATACTTTGTCAAGTATACAAGCACCTATGGAATGCACGCTCCTTTCCAGGCACTGATGAACAAGTCATATGGGTCGATGAGGGGTGGGATGAGTTCAACGAACGCCCTGAAGTAAAGGCGCGTAGAGAGCTGGATAAGCCGAGCTATATTTGGGACTCCCTGATCAGCAGTTTCACAGACCCTAGAGCGACGCGAACTGAGCTGCCTACGGTACCTGATGGAGAGTTTCGGATCACGGAGGCGAAGGACGAAGAGCTCGACAGGGCTCTCCGCATGATGGCAAGGGAAACTCGGTTTGCGCGACGCATGTTGGGCCGTGCGCTCAAGGAATTCATCGATCAAGCGTACGCTGACAAGCTTCGGGCTCGAATGGTGTCCGCTCCATCGAGAGTGCTATACGTGTTCCTCGCTACTGAGCCTGAGGAGGACATCAGGTACCGTCACGTCAAATTGTTCGGGCATTGCCTAGTTGCTCGCAGTCTAGACCCAGACATGTATCCGATTGTAATTGGCATATCAATCTCGAAAGAAGACCGGAGCCGGGATCAGACTGTGGGAGTTGAGACGATGCGGCTCGATGTCCCATGGTCCGACGCGCTCCAAGAGCAGGCCGAGTACGCACGCCAGCATTTCGGTTGGTTCAGGGATGCTGTGGTTCGAGATCTTAGGGAATCAGAATACCCTACTGTCTAGGTCCAATCACAGCTGTGCGTTTATCAATCACGAATAGACTACGTGTATCACCAACCGTCCTCTGCGTGATCCGCAGACGATTACGATAGCCGTGACACTACGTGTCGATTGAAGTTAGAGAGCCTACGGGTTCATCACGTGTTAGCAGTCCGCTACGATACCGATGTGCATCCAGTGCATCGCCACCAGATGGTACAGAGCAAGGGGCCGATCAAAGGCTTCTAGGTGACCCGGCCGTCTGGTTCCGCCTGATGCCACGTGCGCATGTTCCCGACCGTTGTATCTGAACCCACCCCGACAAGACGACGACCCTCGCCGCGCATAGCCGCTATTCCCAATCGTTGCTTCAAATCGTCCGTCCATGCCACGCCGAAAGCTACGGAGCGAAATAGCGCCACTGTCGATCAGCCTTACAGCGCCGGACGCTCCCCGTCCGCGGCGGTTGAGCGCGCGGCGCTCATGCGCCTGCTCCGGGTGCATGCGTCATCCAGAGGCGGTCGTGCTACACCAGAGTGTTTGCGCAAGCAGGAGGAGTCTCCGCATCACCCGCAAGGGCAACCTTGCGCAGTTCCCCCTTGGCTACAAGAGCGTCGTAGGTCCGTTTGAGGTCGGGATTCCACTGGGTCGCGACGATCGCCGGCAGCATGTAGAGCAGCCGGCGCCCGGCGCGGGGCTACGCCCCGTTCCTGTCAGGCTCGTCCCATCTGCCAGGGAGTTCCTCGTTAGAAACGAGAGCGGACCTGCCATACGTCGTAGACCTTTTTCAATTCTTCGACCCAACAACGATCTTCATCGGAAACGTCCCGCCCCAAACTCTTGGCCAGCTTAAAGAAACCACTCCCCGGTTTCCCGTCACCTCTGTGAACTACTACAGCTGTGAGCAACCCACGACTCCGTTCATCTTCATCGCTTGATATTTCGCCGAGCATCTGTGATAGGCGGGTGTCGTGAGGTTCAAAAGCGCAACTTGTAATCTGCTCCACGAGCTCCGAATACGACATGACGCCTCCGCGGGTCGCTACATCTATCATGGCTCTGCGCGCTTGCTCCGTCGCAGCACCCCACACCTCATCGGTGAACCCGTGATCAAAGTTATCGCGTATCATTCCACTCGACGTCCTTCGTCGCTCATGATCCCAGGCTGCGCAAACCTAGGCCGCCCGAGGTGTCGTCGCGCGCCGTGGAGGGCTACTCATTCACGGACGCAGCAGCAAGAAATCCCACCGTGATCGCGACCACATGACTTACGACCAAGCGCTCGATATTGCCAGAGCCACGCTACTAAAGCATTTGGAAAATGGGCACGTCCCCAATGACCAGGATTGGTCTCGAATAGTGATGGGCGCCGAGGATTCGAACAATCCATAGCCAGCATGGCCATTGCGAGCAGCTGGTGTTGCAAACGCAATCACCCAATGGGCGCGGCCACTTGCCGTTTTAGCTCCAGGGTATTTGCGTTGCACATTTTTCTTCGCTCATCCGGAAATCGCAAACGCATTCGCGGCATCCCTCTACCACCGTGCGGGCTTCCGAATGTTGGTGCCCGGAATCGGGTCCGGCAGTTGCGAGCGCCGCAGGGCATTGGGCCGCACATGCCGCGCAAAGTCCGCATGCGCCATGAGCTGGCGCGACGGCCTTCCGGTTCCCGGCGTCACCAGGCCGATCCGCTTGCCGTGATGCTGCTTGACCAGGCGCATGGCCTCGGCGATGTCGCTGTCGTTGCTGACCACCACCGCACAATCGTAGGCGTCAAGCCAGCCGTCGTTAAGCAGGTGGACGGCGAGATTGACGTCCGAGCCCTTCTCCTCGGTCCGGATCACCTCCGCCGTGCGCTGGTCCCTGGCCGGCTGCGCGAGCGGCGCGCTCACCTTGTGGCTCAGGAAATGCCCGAAATGTACCTCGACCTCGGGCCGGTAGCGCCGAAGGGCACGGAGATAGACGTCCTGGCGCTGGGGTTTCGACGGGTCGGCGGGGGTGCCCGACACCCGCGCCGTGAAATACTTGACCGTCAGGATGTCGTGGTGCGGTTGCAGGACCTTCGCGAACAGCGCCGGCAAGTCGAGCCATTTCCGTGGCGTTCCCTTGAGCGCTCCATAGTAGAGATTGAAGCCGTCCACATAGACGAAGGTGCGCATCGTTGCCCGCCGTAAAAAGCAAGGGCCTCCGAAGAGGCCCCGCGCCCTGCGGTCGAAACCGCAAGGGGTGTTGCCCACAGTCTAAGCGCTTGAACGATCGGGATCAAGCCGGCCCGTTCGGGATCGGGTGGCCGCCGCCGGTGTTTCCGGAGACGCGCCCGCGCATTGGAAAGATGCCGGTGTCGGAGGTCACGAGTGCCAACGTGCTGGAAATCCTTGCGCCCATCTGGCACGCGAAGGCGGAGACGGCCCGGCGGCTACGCCAGCGCATCCGCGCGGTCTTGGAATGGGCCGTGGCGATGGAGTTTCGGATCGACAACCCGTGCGACCGGATCGACCCGGTCCTGGGTCCCCAGCATGACGTCGTGCAGCACATGCGGGCCTTGCCGCATCGGGACGTGGCGTCCGCAATCGAAGCAGTGCGGGCGTCGAGCGCGCGCCCGATGGTAAAGCTGGCCTTCGAATTCCTGGTGCTGACGGCGACACGCTCCGGCGAGGTCCGCAGGGCGGCCTGGACGGAAATCGACGGGGCTACGGGCCTGTGGACCATCCCGGCCCCGCGCATGAAGGGGAATCGCGAGCACCGGGCCCCGCTCAGTCGTCGCGCTGGAGATGCTCAAGGAGGCGCGTGCGCTCGGTCGCGGCAGCTTGCTGGTGTTTCCGAGCGTGCGCCGAAAGTCGATGGGGAGTTCGGCGATGTTGGACCTGCTCAGGGCGTTGAAGATCGCGGCCGTGCCACACGGATTTCGGTCCAGCTTTCGGGACTGTGCGGCCGAGGAGACGGATCATCCGCGCGAGGTCATCGAGCCGGCCCCGGGCTCACATGGTCCAAAGCAGGGGTCGAGGCGGCAAACGCCCACAGTTTTGGATGTTTATGTGATTATTGAACTTACGGGCTTCGCTGGCCGGATTCCCGCCAATTGATTCCCGCTGATTGGCCTCAGGTGCGAACTCTGCGGCGGCTCTCTAGAGCTTTCCTGAGCTGTGCCTCGTCGGCCCGTTGGTAGCACTGGAGCACCGTCTTGGCCGTCTTCCAACCGCCGAGTTCGCAGAGCACCTTGAGCGGCTGGTCCATGAGGTCCGAGGCGAACTTCCGCCTCAGTGAGTGCCAGCCGCGGCCACGCTTCGGCTCCAGCCCCGCGAGCTTCTGAGCTCTGGTCCACCAGACGCGCGCCAGCGGCCGGCTCACAGGCATCGTGGGATACTTCGGCGAGGGCAGCACCGGAGCATCCCCGATCCCGGGGTTCCTCGTTCGCGCCTCTTCGAGGACTGCGATTGCCTCAACGGTCACTGGTGTGCGGTGCTCATAGCCTGTCTTCTCGTGCTCCGCGCGCCACTGCACCATCCCGTCTTCAAGGTCGATGTCCGACCATCGAAGCTGGCGGATCGCATTGATGCGGTGTCCGGTCTCGTGCGCGAGCACGAGCGCGACGCGGAACCGCCAGTCGACCTGCCGGGACACCCGGAGAAGCGCCTGGTACTCCACCTCGGTAAGCATCACCCGTGTCGGGTTCTTCTCCGTGGGCGTCTTCAGGCCCTTGAGCGGGTTCGAGCCGAGGAGCAGTTCGCCCCGCTCGTCCCTCGACTTCACGGCCCAGTTGAGGACCGCGAGCAGGAACTTCAAGTCCCGTTCGATCATCCGGTCGGACACCGGCTTGCCGCTCGGGCCAACCCTGCCCGCGCGCCGCTCCCGGATGAACCGGTCCCAGTCGCGCTGGGAGAGCGTTGCGGGCTTCCGGTCCCTGCCGAAGCAACCGAGGAACATCCTCATCGCGGCCCTGTCGTGCAGCCGCGACTGCCCACGCTTGGTGGGCGTCACCTCTTCACCGTAGATGTCAAAAAGCGTCTCCAGGGTGAGCGGCTCGGGCTCGGCGTCCGCCTTGCGGTGGAGCTCCGGCCCGAGGTAGCCAGCGGCGAACTCGTCCGCCTGCCGCTTCGCCCGTCTCCAGTCGCGGTGCTTCAGCGACCTTGTGAGCCTGCGCCCGTTCTCGCGCCACTCGATCTGGAACAGGCCGGTCTTGGGATCGGGAAAGACCCGTACCCGGTTCCGGCCCCATTCGCCGGCGCCGTAGGAGCGCCGGATAGGTTTCGTGCGTGCCATCATTCGATTCCTCCTCGATGATGGACTGCACGATCTGCGCGCCTGAAACTTCGCGCTGAAAAGGCATCTTCGCCAGACGGGCGATTCCGCGTGCGCCGGGCCCTCCGGCGTTCAGGCCGCTCCGAGCCGATGACCCGCCGCGCTGGCGCTTCCCGATTCACGAGTCCGGCGCTATGATGGGAAGGTTGTTTTGCAGACGTGTCGAGAGCGGCTCGGGGGGCCGATCTTGACCGCCGATCACCGGGGGTCGGTGGTGTACCGCGCGTGCACATCGACATCGAGGTGCATGTGCACGGAACCGCCGTTGCGATGTGCGCGCCAGCGGTTCCGTATGTCGCTGGCTGCTTTGCGGTTGCACCACGGTCGCCGGAGCGGCGATGTCCGATAGCCCGACGGACAGGGGGCCGGCGAACTGGTGCTCCGCCGCCTCGAAGCGGCGCTGAACCGCCTTCCCGCGTAGGGATAATTGGCCGGGAGCGACCCCGAGGGGACGGGGGCAGGGGTGCGCAAACACACCTGCCTCCGAACCCGTACCAGGCCCTTGGACTGGGGGGTCGCTCCCGTCCCGGTCAGTGCTGCCCGTGCGGCGCTGACCGACCCGGCCGCGAAGGCGCAAGACGTGGCCGTGTCGTGGC
>CBDDEN010000007.1:0-327698 GCA_965226925.1 Longimicrobiales bacterium
CGCGACCGGATAACGCGCGGCCCATGGACCGCCCGAGGGCGGGAGCCGGACACATCGAAGCGACTTCCTGACGGTTCGGACCGTTTCTCCGGCGCGCCAGCCAGCACTTCATCGCTCCGATAGGTCTTCGAACCGGATCTTCGAACCGCAACCGATCGCGTTCCTCCCAAGATGGGGGTTGTTCAGACCCTCCCTAGAAGCACGAGCGGCATTGTCACCTGAACCGACGCGGCCCGATCATCGCCAGGCATTCCATTGCTCGACGATGTGCGCATAGTGCTCGCCGAGGAGGGCGCCCTGCTTGTGGAGACAGAAGCGCTCGGCAACCCACTTCGGTCCTGCTTGGCTCATGCGCTGACGCTTCTCTCGGTTGCCGATTATTTCGTTCAGTGCCTTGGCCAGGGCGGGTGCCGTGGTCGGGCGCACCACGATGCCGGTCACCCCATCGTCAATACCTTCGGGTACGCCGCCACTGGCGAAGGTGACGGTTGGGGCTCCCGAGGCTTGCGCTTCGAGATTGACGAGTCCCAGGCCTTCGGTATCACCGTTTTGCGCGACAATGCTCGGGGGGCAGAAAACCTGAGCTCTGGCCATGAGGGCTGCGACTCTTTCAGGGCTCTGCAGACCGTGCCAGGTCACGACCACCCCCAGTTCGTGGGCGAGTGCCTCAGCGGCTTCGCGATCGGGCCCGTCGCCGACCATGTGTAGGTGGGCATGCGGCTGTAGGGCCTGCACCTCGGTCATGGCCTGGAGAAGAACGCGCCATCCCTTCTTTTCGACGAGGCGTCCAACGAAAAGAACCGGAACGTCGCGTGCGCCGTCGGCGGGTGCTTGAAAGCGTTGCCTGTCGATACCGATGAAGTGGGTGACGATCTTGTCCGCCGGACATCCGTGGGCGATCAGACGTTGGCGGATGAAGTCGGACACCGCGAAGACGGTATGGGCGGCGGCGAATACCCGATGGCGCCGGCGGCGGTAAGCGTTTACCGGTGTTTCGATGGCGATGTCAAAACCGTGAAACGTAACCGCCAGCGGAAGATTCAGGCGCCGGACCAACGGAAGTAGCGCGAGGGCGTCTGGCCCAAAATGAACGTGAATGAGTTCAGGTCGCCAAGCGTTGAGGTGTCGTTCCCAGGCTTCGCCGAAGTATCCCCACCCGAGAGTGCGACGGGCCAAGCTCGGTAGGGGTGCGTGATCACGCAGCACCGAGGTGGGGAGGTCGGCTAGAAGCCGGCGGCCCTCAGCCTGCCACTTGAATCCGGCGAGCAAGGGGTCCCAGCCGGGGACGGTGCCGGCTTGGGCGGGAATAAACGTCTCCGACGCGGCAAGGAGGCGCTTCCGAAACACGATGATGCGTCGATTGGAGGAAGATCTCATGCTGACCGCGATGAGGCTGCCGAGGCTTGGATCGATCGAATCGGGCTGGAGTTCTTCACGGATAGACAATACGGTAGCTTGACCGTCATGGACCATCCAGAGGACGAAAGACCCTCGGGCCGATCTCAGTGAAGCTCTATCTCCGCATTCTCTCCTACCTGAGACCCCATGCCGGCGTGTTCACGGCGGCCGTGGCCTCGACGTTCGTGTTCGCGGCGCTCGACGCGTCCGCGTTCGTTCTACTCATTCCGTTCGTCGAGACCCTCTTCACGAGCCAGGCGACCGGATCCGGGGCGGTCGCCGGGGGCGGTCCGGATCGGATGACGAGGATCCTCGATGCCACGGTCTACCGGATCGTGGACGTCGAGGGAGATCCCCTCCAGGCGGTGCAGGGGATCATCCTGTTGATCCTGGCGATCTTCGTCGTGAAGAACCTGTTCGACTTCGGGCGGACCTATCTGGTGGCGCGCGCGGAGCAATCGGTGACCCGGGATCTGCGGGACGAAGTCTACGATCATCTTCTGGATCTGGATCTGGCGTTCTTCGGGCGCACCCGTGTCGGACAGATCGCCTCGCGGCTCACGCACGACGTGGAACAGGTCCGACAACTGATCACCAAGGAACTGGCGAAGATCCTGTCCTCGGGGTTCGAGTTCGCCGCCGCCGTGGCGTTCATGCTCCTCCTGTCCTGGAAGCTCACCCTCGCGGCCTTCATCGTGATTCCCGGCACCATGGGCATCTGGGGGCCGCTCGTGAAGTGCTTGCGCGGAGGCGACCGCCGCGTCTTGGATCTTGCCGGCGACGTGAACGCCCACATCCAGGAGACCCTGGCGGGCATCCGACTGGTGAAGTCTTCGGCCGCCGAGCACATGGAGCGCGAGCGCTTTCACGGCATCACCCGCAACTACTACAAGACCTTCGTCCGCACCGAGCGGCTGCGGGCGCTGGCCGGGCCCCTTACGGAGACCCTCGCGACGATCGGCACGGTGATCATCCTCTGGTACGGCGCGCGGCTGGTGGTGGTGCAGGGCGAGTTGAGCGGTGCACAGTTCGTCGGGTTTCTGGCACTCAGCCTCAAGCTGTACGCTCCGGTGAAGTACGTCGCGAAGTTCCCGGCTCTGGTTCAACCGGGCCTTGCGGGGGCCGAGCGGGTGTTCGAATTCCTCGACGCCCCGGTCGAGATCCGGGACCGTCCCGGGGCTCGGCCCATGATGGCGCCCGAAAGGGGGATCGCCTTCGAGGAGGTGGACTTCGGGTACGAGTCGGGTATGCCGGTACTCCGCGAGGTCTCGTTCCACGTGCCGAAGGGAAGCGTGGTCGCACTCGTCGGACCGAGTGGGGGTGGCAAGACCACGATCGTGGATCTTCTGGGACGCTTCTATGACGTGAGCGCAGGCCGCGTCGCGGTCGACGGCGTCGATGTCCGGGACCTCACCATCTCCAGCTTGAGGGGCGCGATGGGCATCGTTTCGCAGGAGACCGTGCTCTTTCACGATACGGTGAGGGCCAACATCGCCTATGGTGAGACCCATGCGACTCGGGACGAAGTCGAGCGTGCCGCGCGGGCCGCGAACGCCCACGACTTCATCGTCGCGCTACCTGACGGATACGACACGGTGGTCGGGGAGCGGGGCACTCGACTCTCCGGAGGGCAGCGCCAGCGCATCGCAATCGCAAGGGCCATTCTCAAGGACCCGCCCATCCTCATCTTCGACGAAGCCACCAGTGCCCTCGACGCCGAGTCGGAGCGGCTGGTCCAGGAGGCGGTCGAGCACCTTCTCGTGGGGCGGACGGTGCTGGTGATCGCACATCGCCTGTCTACCGTCCAGCGTGCCGACCAGATACTCGTGATCGACGAAGGGAGGATCCTCGAACGGGGTGACCACGAGTCGTTGTACGAGGCCGGGGGTCTCTACCGGCGGCTCTACAAGCTTCAGTTCTCGGACTTTCCGTCGGATACGGCCGTGGAGTCCTGAGACTCGTGTCCTTCCGGTACCGCCTTGAGTTCATCGCCTTCAGGGTGTTCGCCTGGATGATCGAAGTGCTCCCGGAACGTCTGGCTCTCGGCATGTGCGCGGGCATGGGATGGCTGGGTGGGGTCGTCTTACGGATCAGGCGCGCCGACGTGGATCGGCATCTCGCCCAGGCGTTTCCCGAGCGGGACTCGACCTGGAGGGGGCGGGTAGCAAGGGACAGCTATCGCCATTTCGCCCGGGAGGCGGCCATGACCTTTCGCCTCTCCCGCATGGACCCACGAGACGTCGTCCGCCGGACCGAGATGGAGGGCTTCGAGGAGTTCCGTGAGGCGGTGGAGGAGGGCGCGGGAGCCGTGGTCGTGTCCGGACACCTGGGCAACTGGGAGATCGCCGGGGCCTCCGCGGCCGCGAGAGGCGTGCCGATGGACGTGGTGGCCCACCGCCAGAAGAACCCGCTCTTCGACCGATACCTGGTGGAGACCCGTGCTCGACTGGGACTCAACGTCATGGTCAAGAACGACGCGTTTCGGCTCGCGCGACGATCGCTCGCGGCGGGTCGGGTCGCCGCCTTCGTCGCGGATCAGAACATCCGGAGGCGAGGCGTCTTCGTGGACTTCTTCGGGAGCCGCGCCGCGACCCCCAAGGGCCCGGCCCTGTTCGCTCTTCGGAGCGGAGCGCCGATCTTTCTTGGCACCGCCATCCGCCTCCCCGGCTGGCCGTCGCGCTACAGGGTCAGAGCCGAAAGGGTGCCTGTTCCGCGCGACGTACCGATTGAAGAGGCGGTCGTGGAACTCACTCAACGCTACACGTCGCTCCTCGAGCGGCGAATAAGGGACGCCCCCGAGCAGTACTTCTGGCTGCATCGCCGTTGGAAGACCCGACCGGCTCAGGAGCCGCGCTGATCGGGCTTCTGTATTAGATTTCCGCCTCGTTCCCCCGGCCTGTACACCGGGTCTGACCTCCGGAGGGCTGTTGATCTACGTCTGCATTCCCGCACACAACGAAGGGCGCACCATCGGTGTGCTTCTCTGGAAGATCCGCAAGGTGATGCTGGAGTTCGGGCGGGAGTACGAGGTCGTGGTCCTCGACGACGCCTCTTCGGACGAGACTCAGGAAGTATTGGGACGGTACCGAAACGTCCTGCCCGTCCGCGTTCTTCGAGAGGAGCAGCGGGTGGGCTATTCGCGTGCGGTCGAGCGACTGCTCCGCGACGCTCTCGATCGGACGAGCTACCCCAAGAGGGACGCCGCTATCGTGCTCCAGGGAGATTTCACCGAGAGTCCCGACCACATCGTACCGCTCCTCAAGGCGTTCGAGGGTGGGGCCGATGTGGTTGCAGGGAGCGTAGAGGACAACGGTCGTCCGCTCCCTCGCGCGGTCAAGGTGGCTCGATGGATGGCTCCCCTGGTCCTCGGGAAGACGTATGCCGGCGCTCCCGTGTCCGATCCGCTCTGTGGCTTCCGTGCGTATCGACTCATCGTGCTAAAGAAGGCGTTCAAGAATCGGCCCGGGCCGCTGTTGGCCAGCGAGGGCTGGGCGGCGAACCTGGAGCTGCTGGGAATCGTGGCGCCGTACGCCCGGAGGATAGCCGAAGCCCCCCTGAATCTGAGGTACGACGTGCGTCAGCGCCCCTCCAGGTTCAAGGCGATCAGAACCCTTCGAGGCCTGCTCCGTGTACGACGGGAGAAGTGGGAGGGTCTCGAACGGAGGGAAGCGGACTGATGCGTTTGGCTTGGGCGGCCGGATTCCTGGTAGTGGTCACGCCTCTTGCGGTGGGGGCGCAGGTGTCCAACGGATCCACGAGCGGCGACACCACGGGCGTCCCCGACGAGGATTCGACCGTGACGGTGCAGTACGAGGTCGATCCGCTCGCGGCCGTCGTCCCGTGGGGACCCGGCGAGCGCTTGGAGTATGGGGTCAAGCTCGGCGTCTTCAATGCCGGCGACGCATACATGGACGTGCTCGGAGTGGATTCGATCCGAGGTGAGCCCTCGTACCATGTCCAGATGGCGCTGCGCGGTAGCCTCCTGTTCGGTGCAGCCAAGGTCGACGATCACTGGGACTCCTGGATCGACACGCGTCTCTTGATCACGCGGCGCTACATCCGCGACCTCAAGGAACCCGGTTACAGCAGCTATCGGTTCTACGAGTTCTACCCGGAGGAGCTCTACTGGGAGCGGATGGACAATGACGAGTCTGGTGATCTGGCCACCGCGTTGCCCCTGGATGACATCGCGTTCATCTACTACGTGAGAACCCTCCCCTTGGAAGTGGGCAAGACCTATACGGTCCCGCGCTACTTCAAGAAGGAAGGCAATCCGGTCATCATCTACGTGGAGGGCAAGGACGTCCGCGAGACCGACGCGGGGGTCTTCAACACGATTGTGGTGCGGCCCACGATCAAGACCAGTGGGCTCTTCAGCGAGGGTGGCGAGGCCGAGCTCCACTTCACGGACGACGAACACAGGCACCTCGTCTACATGCGCATCAAGATGCCCGTCGTCGGATCCGTGACGCTCCATCTCGAGAGAGTCACCCTGGGGACCGCCATCCATCCCGGTGCGGGACACTAGTGTCGTGTACCCGACGCGATCGCATGGCGATCGGGCGTCGGATCCGCGGCACTGATTCACACCGGTGCCTATCTCACTCCGAAAACTCCGCCTTAGGGCCGTCTGGCTCCTCATCGTTCCGTTCTACTATTTCGCCACGCCTTCCCTCTCCACGCTGGCTTTGGGCGCGGCCTTGGGAGCGGTCGGGCTGACGATCCGGGCGTGGGCCGCGGGGTCCATCGAAAAGAACCGGGAACTCGCGGTGGTCGGACCCTACGCCTACACGCGCAATCCGCTGTATCTCGGCAGCTTCTTTCTGGGCCTAGGGATCACGACGGCGGGTGGGAGGTGGCTCTTCATGGCCCTCTTCCTAGTCTTATATCTGTCGGTGTACCGGGCGACCGCCCTGCGGGAGGAGGCGGAATTGGAGAGGGCCTTCGGAGAGCCCTTCCGGACGTACTCTGCGGCGGTGCCCTTCTTCGTGCCCCGCTTTTCGCCGTACCGCGGGACGGTTGGGGCTAAGGGCGCCGGCCGCGGCTTCTCGGTGGCACAGTACGTCAGGAACCGAGAATGGGAGGCCGGCCTCGGGGCGGTGGCCGGCTACGGCGTGCTGATGCTCAAGATGGTCCTGTTGGGCTGAACCCGCGAAGTCCCCATCCGGAAGTCGCCTCGAGCCGCTGCGACGCTCGTCGTTCCGTCAGCGACGTGCCCACCACTCCCGGGAGGCCATCCGCTTTCCGTACCCCAGCCTGACGTCGAGCCAGAGCATCACGCGCCTGAGCGGAGTGCCGGCCAACCAACGACCCACTCGGTACCACCATTTGGAGTAGTCCTTGTTGTATGGGCAGACGCGCACGCAGATCGAGCAGTCGGTGTTCTGTGCGGTCCAATAGCCGAAACACTTCTCTCCGTCCACGGACCATTTGCTCACGCCCCGGATGTTCGACTCGTTGTGGCGCTCGGCGTTGGGATTTCCCCCCGGAATGGCCTTTACCGGACACGAGTCCGAGCAGCGTCTGCACACCTCACAGAACTCCCTGACGCCGAACCGGATCGGCCCGTCGTGCGTCAACGGGAGGTCGGTGAAGACCTTGCCCAGCCGTACGCGCGGCCCGAACTCCTTCGTGATCAATAGCCCCAGGCGGCCGTACTCGCCGAGGCCGGCCTGGATCGCCGTGAACCACGAATGGATCTGGAGGCAGGAGGGGCTGAAGGTCCCGCAGCGGCAGCCGAAGCGAGGTCGGCTGTGGCTCAACGACGGAATGGCTAGCGAGGTGTCGTTCATGCTCGCGACGGCGCGATAGCCGAGGTTTTGGATGTATTGAGCCAAGGCGATGACGACCATCGCGTCCCGGGAATAGCCGTGACCGGTGGCGGCGCCGCTCAGGGCCGAGGGTACGGTGCGTATGAGATCGTAATCCATCGACTGGGCGGTCACGATCACGCTGGTCATGCCCTCGGGAATCTCCTGAGGCTTCTCACGCTTGCTCATGTCGCTGAACTTGTTGACGTACATCCATCGCTCGTCGAAGCGGGTGATGCCGACGAGGTCCGCGCCGAACGTGGTGGCTACGTGCTTGATCTCGGCCGCCGCTTCCTCCGGTGTGCCCAGGTCGATCTTGTCCGGCGCTACACCACGGTACAGCGTGAACTCGTCGTTGAAGCCCTCTCTGCGATCCTCGTCTTCCTTGAGCTCGGTGAAGATGTCGCTCACATGCCAGGAGGCGTTCCGTAGCGCGTAGTCCTTCTGGGTGAAGCCGTCCGCTTTCCGGAAGGTCTTCAGGGGCTCCCTGTAAGTGGTGTAGAAGAGCCTGGCCTTCTCGCTCTGAACGCGTTCGTCCCACCACGAGCGTCTGAAGACGTCGTTCTTCTGGTTGAACCGCTCGAAGTCCTTCTGGGTCTCGAAGCCTGCGGCTCTGTCGTGATCACCTGAGGACACTGGTTTCCTCGCGCCGTGTGGTGCCGGTCGTGGGCTCTCCACCGGAGGGCGGAAGGTCCCCTGCGAAGAGACTACAGCCAGCCGAGCGTGACAACCAGCGAACCGGGTGGCCACGCACCCCGGGCGTAGGAGACTCCTTGCCTTAAGCGCGGTGTGTCGGGATTCTTGAGGGAGGCCCGACAACCGGTTGGGTCGACTGCTGGGGGTCGGTGATCTTGGGCATGTGCCCCATGGCGAATGAAGAGGCGAGGTCGAGCATTCTGAACTCGGATCACCGGAGGGGCTTCACTCTTCTGGAGCTCATGATTACGACGGTGATCGTGGCGCTGCTCGCGTCGCTCGTGGTGCCTCGGGTCCAGGCGGTTCGGATCAAGGCCCACGTGGCTTCCGTGGCGGGTGACGCCAATATCCTCTATAAGGGCCTCCAGGAGTTCTACGCCCTGAACTACGGCTACCCCAACGCGACGTCCAACCCGAAGTTCGACCTGACGACGTTCGAGCCGCTGCGGAGCCAGGTGAACTACCAAGGCGACATGCTGGACCGGCTCAAGGACGGACAGGCGGATTCCTACGACTCGCCCGACGACCAGGGACCCAATCAGGAATTCTGGGTCCAGATGACCCTGATGATCGATGAAAGCTACCAGGTCGTGCTGGCCTCCTCGGACAACGCCCCGCTGGGCGGCGGCATGTGGCTGGAGGGCGTGTTCGTCTTCAAGGACGGGGTGCTGGTGCAGGGACCGGGCGTCTGACGGGACCGGGTGGCCGCCCATTCTGCAAGCCCCTATTCGATGCCCACCTCGCGCTGCAGCCAGCGCACGTAGGACGTGATCTCCCGGGTCATTGCGTCCGTAACGTCGGGGAGCGGCTGCATGTCTCCGAATCGCCAATGATGTGATCGCACACCGAGCCTCACGGCCAGCGCGAAGGCCGCGTCGCCGTGGTGACTCGGCTCGTAGATTTTATGGGCCAAGGGAGGGCCCTGCTCGGTACCGTCGGCGGCGGGCCCGTGGCAGACGCTGCACCTCTCTTCGAACAGCCTCTTGCCCTGGGCCATCTCTTCCGGTGCCGTGGCCGCCACCTGGTTCAGGAGCGCCCTGACTTCGTCTTCCCCAGCCCTTTCGCTGCCGTTCGTGCACATCGCGACCACGGCTGTCGCGAGCAAGGCCACCGCCAGGCGAGACATCGACCTTGCGCTCACAGGTATCGCTGCACGGCGAGGTCCACCTTCTCCAGCACCATCTCCGTAGTAATACGCTTCATGCCGTCGCGGTACTCCATGGAGATGGGATACTCCTCTCCCCGAAACTCGGCGTATCCGTCCACGACCAAATCGTAGTAGCGGCGATACGGTCCCGTTCTCTTCGGATTCGTATACCCGTACAAACCCACCACGGGAGTCTCTAGTGCCCGGCTGATGTGGAGGGGGCCCGTGTCGGGGCTCACCGTCAGAACGCTACCGTCCAGGACGTAGATGGCCCTCCTGAGATCGTCTCCCAGGGTGTCCACTGGATGGGCCTTGGTCAGCTCCAGGACTCGGTCGGCCATCTCCCGCTCCACGCGTGATGGCCCGCCTACGAGGACGGGCTGAAGTCCGTGCGTGAACTCGAGCTCCTCGATCACTCGGGCGTAACCCTCGGCCGTCCAGTTCTTGGCGGACTTGCTGGTCCCCAACACGACGGAGCACGCGGGCTTGTCGAGCCGTCCGAAGAAGTCGGCCTGGGCCTCGCGCTCTTGGTCGGAGAAGTGGATGCCCCACTCCACCGGCTCCGGATCGACGCCCAGGTGGCGAGCGAACTCGAGATACTGCTCCTGAACGTGTTGGGGGGTGTGGGCCGGAATCCGCTCGTTGGTGAAGAGCCAGTTCGCGTCTCTGGCCCGGGCGTAATCGAATCCGATCTTCCTCCGTGCCGGGAGCATGCCCGTGATCAGGCCGGCTTTGAAGTACACCTGAAGACCCAGCGCAACGTCGAAGCGGCGGCCCTTGAGGTGGTGGCCTAGCTCGGCAAAGCCCGCCCAAGAATTGAGGCCCCGTTGGCGGTTGTAGAGAATAAACTCGTCGATGGCGGAGTGCCCTTCCGCCACGATCTTCGGGACCGGCTGAACGATCCACGAGATCTTGGTGTCCGGCCACGCGCGGTTCAGCGCGTTCGCCACCGGGAGAACGTGCACGGCGTCTCCGATGGCGCTCAACATCACGATGCACACGGATTCCGGCGGAGTCGTGCGGACCCCCACGGTTCTCTCGTTGGGAGTCATGCTCCGTCCGGACCCTTCAGAAGAACGTCCATCTCCTGCTCACTCAGGGCTCCCGGGCGACCGGGCTGCAACTTCCGGACGGAGCGGGTGAGCCGCCTCCGAAGCCGTTCACCGTCACCGGGGGCCGGAGATCCGACGACGCACCGATCCAGATCGAGCAGGATGGCCTCCGCACCCTGCCCGCTGCGCGTCAGGAGGATGTTGCGGGCGTTCAGGTCCGGGTGACGGACGCCTTGCTCCACCATGCGGGTGATGAGTCGGTGGGCCGAGGTCAGCGCCAGTGCTCGTATGTCCCGGTCTGAGGGCGGAACCGACCCGTCGGCGGTGCCGAGCAGGACGTCGGCCAGCTCGCGAGCGTCGTACACCAACTCGGTGACCAGATCGGCCCGGTAGAACAGCCCCGACGGATACACCGCCGCGGCGACTACCCGGGGAGTGGTGATTCCCATTTCCTGTGCGCGCACGCTGCTCTCCAGTTCCCTCAGACTGCGTGGCCGCTCCAGACGGAGGAAGCGATCGTCCAGAAACCGCATCGCTCCGCCCCTTCGGTAATGACGCACGACCCAGGCGGATCCCTCTCCCTGTGGATTGCTTATCACCGGAATGGGCCCCCGACCGTGAAGCTGCAGCGTCGCGTTCGCCACGGCGGCGACGTGGAGCGATCCGTGCTGCGCCAGGGCCTGGCGGCCCCACTCCAGCGCCTCCGGCCGAGCGACGACCAGCGCTCCCTCCACCCGGGCCGACTCGAACCCGGGCACGGACACGTGATCAGAGTGCGGCATGGTTCGGCTCAAGCCCCACCGACGCCGTACGCTCGTTCCGCCACCCGAACCCGATCGAGCACATCGGCCACGGTGATGCGCTCCATTCTTCCCCGGCGCGGCTCGTAATGAGAGGGACCGGGCGCCTCGCCGGGGTCGGAATATCGATCTACGACGAGATCGTGGAACCGTCGGTAGGGTCCCACGCGCCACGGATTGGTGTGTCCGAAGAGACCCACCACGGGTACGCCGAGGGCGTGTGCTATGTGGAGCGCACCGGTATCGGGGCTGATCAGGAGATGGCACCCACGTATGCTCCAGATCAGGCGTCGGACGGAGTCGGAGAGCCCCCAGACCGGCGTTCCGGAGCCCTGGTCCGCCACGAAATGCGCAGCGCGTTGGTCAGCGTCGCCGGGCCCACCGAGAAGCAGCACGGTATACCCGAGGTCCAGCTCCAGCGTATCCGCCAAGGCCGTGAACCGATCGGAAGGCCAGTCCTTCTTTGTGTTGGCTGTGGCGAGCATCAGCCCGACCACGGGCCTGCCCCCGATGTGGGTGAAGAAGTTGGCCGCTTCCCTTTCTTCCGTCTCCGTGAACGACAGGCCCCATTCGAGCGGGTCGGGTCGATCGATGCCGAGCTGATCGAGGAACTCGAGGAAGAGATCTTGGGTGTGACGCCAGGGTCCCTCGGGGGTGTGTACTGTGTTGATGAACCTCACCCCGTCTCGGGTCCGGGAGCGAGCCAGCCCGACACGCACCGGGGCTCCCGAGAGGTAGGTGGGGAGGATTGACTTCGCGTATCGCTGCATGTTGAGGGTGAGGTCGCACGGCCTTCCCCGAAAGGCCGCCCACAGCGTTTTGATCGCCTTGTACCCGGCCCCCGGCTTGAGGACCACGATCTCGTCCACAGCGGGATGGTTCTCGAGGACTTGCGCCGGGGCCGGCTCGGCGATCCACACGACCTCGCGGGAGGGTCGGTCGCGCTTGAGAGCCATGGCGATCGGAAGCCCGTGAACCGCGTCCCCGATACCGGACAGTAGCACAATACACACGCGGTCCGCTTGAGCGACGTGCACTGCCGCTCCGGCTCCAGTGGGGCTCACGAGGGCGCATCCCCGGACGGTTCCGCCTCCACGAGGAAGAGGGACGGGCCTCGATGGGTCCTTCCCTTCACCTGAATCTGGAACCGATATTGACCGGACACGGGAAAGACGACGTCGCGCAGCGGCATGATGATCCTGGTGCGTGCGGGAGGTCGCTCGGGCTCGCGCAGGTCCACGTCGGAGTGTCCTCGTATCGTCATCGTGGATTCGCTGGCAGGATCCAGGAGATCGACCTGGAACTCGTATCTGCCCTGATCCGCTCGACCCCACTCCACCGCCAGTAGGAGAAACATGTCGTGTTTGGCGGGAAACCCGGGGGCGGCAAGGTCGTTGAACACCCCTTTGAGGTCCAGCTTCCCCTCTGGGGTCTCCTCGACGTGGTCGCACACGAGAGCGAGCTGTAGCTGCATCGACGTTCCGGTCAGAGAGTCACGAGAAGATCACCATCACGAGTCCGTCCCCGGCCCACCCCACCCGCCTCCGCCGGGTGACCGGATGCTGATGACGTCGCCTGCTTCGGCCCGAAACGAGGTTTTGGCCGGGAGGAGCGTTTCCTCGTCGTTCCGGATCAGCACGTTCTCACCGGGTGAACCGTCCGATCCGCCCATGGCTCCGGCCGGGCCCCGCGCACGCCTCTCGCTCAGCAGGGTGACCTGAGCATCGACGAGGACGCGAACATCCCGTCTGAGACCGTCACCCCCGCGGTGGCGTCCTTCCCCTCCGCTACCGCGGCGTACGGTATAGTGCGTCACGTGGAAGGGGTAGGCGTGCTCGAGGGCCTCCACGGGTGTGTTGAGAGAGTTCGACATGTGGGTGTGCACTCCAGACAATCCGTCGCCCGAGGGCCCGCCACCCATGCCGCCGCCCACCGTCTCGTAATAGGCGAAGGGCAATCCGCTTCGCGGGTCGAGGCCGCCCACGGTCATGTTGTTCATGGTGCCCTGGGAGAGCGCGGGAACGACTCCGGGGAGCGCCTTGCCGAAGGCCCTCAGCAGGACGTCGGTTATCCTCTGGCTCGTCTCGACGTTGCCTGCGGCGACGCTCGCGGGGAGTGAGGCGTTGACGATGGAACCCTCCGGAAGGATTAGCTTCACCATGGACATGGATCCGCCTCCGGCCGGCAGAGGCTCGCCCAACAGGGCTTCCACGATACAACGCACCACGTAGCGAGTCGCCGAGGCAGTGATTGCGGCTACCGCGTTGACGCCCCCCGTAACCTGGCCACTACTGCCCGAGAAGTCGACGTCGAGCCCGTGGGAGTGGCGAGTCAGTGCAACTCGGATCGGAATGTCCTTTTCTCCGAACCCGTCGTCGTCCAACAGGTCCTCCGCCACGTACACCCCGTCGGCGATCTCGCCGAGTCCTGCCTCCACGAGGCGGTCGGCGTACTCGACCAGATCGTCCATGGCTGCCAGAGTGGCCGAAGCGCCCCGGCGCCGTGCGATCTCCAGCAGCCGGCGTCGCCCGGTGTGCAGCGCGGCCAGCTGGGCCTCCAGGTCGCCGCGCCGCTCTAAGGGTGTTCTCACGTTTGCGAGAATGAGATTCCACACGTCCGTCTGCCTCTCGCCCGATCGGCTGAGAAGGACAGGGGGAATGCGTAGTCCCTCTTGGTAGATCTCCTGAGCCAGGGGCATGGACCCCGGGCTCGTACCACCGACGTCGGAGTGGTGCGCACGCGAGGCGACGTACCCGAGCAGGTCGTCACCGGACTCGACGTAAACCGGCGAAATGAGCGTGATGTCCGGCAGATGGGTGCCGCCCCTGAACGGGTCGTTCAGGCAAGCAACGTCCCCCACCCCCAGCGTGCCGAGCTCGTCCAAGGCCGCTCGTACGCTCATGGGCATCGCACCCAAGTGCACCGGCATGTGATCTCCGAGGGCCACGGGCACCGCCTGGGGTGAGAAGAGGGCGCACGAATAGTCTCTCCTCTCCTTGATGTTCGGCGAAAACGAGGCTCTCCGGAGCGCCGCACCCATCTCCTCGGTGAGCGCCGTGAAGAGATGCCGAAACACCTCCAGAGTCACCGCGTCGGGCGCGCTTCGATCCGTCATGGCGCCCGTCCCGAGCGCCCCGATCGGCCCGGCTGGGGCGCACGGACTGCTAGTTGGCCGACCATGGAGCATGCGTTAGGTTAAACGGTTGAGACAGTCGGTAGCACTCCCGGAGCGGGCATCGGATTCCCGTTCCTGACGTATAACGGAGGTGTAAGTGCCCAACGAAAAGCTCTTCGCGCAGGCCCGAGACGAGTTGTTCAGCCATATCAATCGATGTGGTGTGCTCAACGCGACGGATGAGGACAAGACCGTTTGGATGGACGAGACCATCGACTATTTAGGTGAACGTTACCCCAAGTTGGTCAAGCCCGATCTCTCCGAGTTGCACTCCGTAGGAATACGGTTCTGCCAGCCTGCCATCAACAACGTTTCCACGCAGACTGCGGTCGCCGATCCGCCGCTCGCGGACGCCGAGGTAGACGTGGAGCCAAAGGTGGCACTCGTCGCAGGAGGTGATTCGTTTGACGAGTCGACCGCTGCATCGAACTCCGCAACTGGTACAGCCGAGGATACCTCGGACGAGGGGGACGACGCAAACGCGGCCTGAACTCGCGTAGGCGATTCCAGCAGCGCAGTCATCAGACGGCGGGGAACACGGTTTCCCGCCGTTTTCCTTCCACGATCCCCGAGGTACCGGCTGCCCCGGGCGTAGCGACACGTCTCTCACTTCCCCGCTCTTTTGCGGACGCGCCCCAGGCGTGATATCTTGGCGGGCCTTTGGCCTTCTGAGGGTGGGTACGGACGTGCCGGTCGGGCCATCCCAAAGCCCTCCGACGGGGCTGATTATCATTCTCTGAAAACGCGAAGCCGCCGAGGTTCGAACTCCGCGAGATCTTATGAGCAAGACGAAACCGGACAGCGACTTGTTGGAAGGTGATGCGCCCTTGCCGCTCTCCGACGAGAAGGGCCTCCTAGGCGTCTACTACGAGGGGAATCGACTGCCGTCCCCGATGGGCGGTTTCCTGATGGTGTTGCGAGTGCAGCCGGAGGAGGACGGGTCCGGATCGATACTCCTCGAGTGTAATTCCTCGTCTCTCCGGTATCGCCTGAACGTCAACAAGGCCACGCGTACCGAGCGGTCCAGGGTCAGGGAGATGATGGCGGAGGGCGACGAGCCAAAGTGCCCGCGGCACGGGGACCAACTGCTGATTCGAGTGAAGAACGACTATCTGTGCCCGCTTTGTGGGGTGCGTTTCGCCAAGGCCTGAACCACTGGGTCCCGAACTGAGCGGGGTCCGTGGGTGGAAACGGAACAGGGTGGTGATTGAGATCGGCGTCCATTAAGTTCGGGACTGACGCCTCAGCCTCCAGCCGAAGGAGCCATATCGCGATGTCAGAGCGATTCCTCAGCTCCGAGGAATACGACGAAAAGGCGCACCAGCTCTATAACGACGGTGACTATGAAGGGGCCCTCGAAATGCTCAAAGAGGGCCTTTCGTTATACCCGAACGCCGTAGAGTTATGTGTGGGCATGGGTTACGCCCGCTTGGCGCGTGAGGAGTACGCATGGGCGAGGCGTGCGTTCGAGCGTGCCCTCGTCCTCGATCAGGGGCACGAGGACGGTTTGGTGGGTCTCGGCGAGACTCTACTGCGATTCGGTGAGCAAGAGGCGGCCCTCGGCCTCTTCGAGCGGGTGGCGGCGATGGGCTTCGAGGATGACGTCGAGCTCATGCTCACCATGGGACGCGCGCTCTACAGGGAGAGCCTCTATGCGGAGAGCCGGGACGTATTCGCCAAGGCCGCTGCGGCCCGGCCGGACAACGCGGAGGCCGCCGCTTCCCTCGGCTATTCGCTCCACCGGTTGGGCGACGAGGTCGGAGCGGGACGGCAGATCAGGCGGGCCCTGCGCCTCGACCCCGACCTCCACGAGGCCCGCGTGTATCTCGGCCACCTTCTGTACGACCGTGGCGATTGGGACGGTGCCCTCCGTGAGTTCGAGCGTGTTCCTCCCCCCGATCATTGGGACTCGCTGGCGGTGTGGCGTCTCATCGAGCTCAAGAGGGCGCTCTGGCACATGGAGGACGGCGACAAGCGCTTGGAGCCGTGGCAAGAGCGGTTGGCCGGCCTAGAGGCCCTGCAGGACCCGATCGATCGCCTGCTGGCGGAGGTGGAGGCGCAGGTCAACGGAGTCCAGGGACCCATGCCGGATCCCAGCCAGCTCGAGCTCTTCGAGCGGGGGGAACGCAGTGCGGACGTGGAGTTGCACCACGTCCGGCTCGCCGACGGGCATCTCTTTCGGGGGACGTGGCATGAGATTGTGCGACAGATGCGTGATCATGCGGGCTTTTCCCACGAGACCCTGGCCCACTATATGAGAAGGCTGGCCGAGCGCTGGCACGAGCAGTACGGCGTAGAGATTCCGTTCATGGATCCGCAGAGCTTCCTCGAGGCGGCCATCAAGGCCTCCGTGATGTATCTCGAAGACTGAATCCCCTGGCAGACTGAGTCCCATGCCTCCAACGAGCGACACTCTGGGCCGATTCCACCGGGTTCTGCTGCAGGAAATCGCCGAGTCCTGGCCCGAGTACCTGACTCAGCCGTTCACGGTCGCGGAGATCTATCAGAACCTGGTGCCGTACCGGTCTCATCGCGATCTCATCGGCGTCGAGATGAACGGAGACTACGAGGACATCCTCCTGAGGCTTCTGGCGGGGGAGGGCGACTATCTTCTTCTAGATTCCGAGGTGGCCCGTCGTGAGATCCGCCAGGAGTTGGAGAACGCGAGCCCGAACACGGGACTCTTCCGTGACTTTGCGGCTGCCGATGTTCGCCTGAACCCCGATCGAGTCCTCGAGGCGGCGCGGGATGCGGGCGCAGCGGCTTCGGCCGACGTCGAGGAAGAGGAGAGTACGAGGCTTCCTCTCGAGCGGGAGGGGGACGCGGAGACGGTGGACATTGCCGAGTTGCGCCCCGACGACGAGGATGGCGCTGCCGCCGCGGCGGATTCGGCAGAATTCGCCGAAACCGGTGACGCTGGTGTCGTGGGCCACATCGCCCTAGCGGATACCGGTCTCCTCGTGGTGATGCCCGGTTCGGAAGCCGACGACCTGCGAACGCGGGATCATGAGGCGCCGAGGCAGCCGGAAGAGCCGACGCATCCGGAAGAGCCGGAGCAGCCTGGAGGGTCAGAGGAGTCCGGAGATGCGGAGGCCCCCGGGGCATCCGCGGAGGGCGGCCCCTCGGCCTGCCACTGGTGTCGTCAGAGCTTGCCCAACCGTGAGCTTCTCAACTTCTGTCCTTTCTGTGGCAGCGACATCAGGCTCTTTCCGTGCCCCAAATGCGGTGAGGAGCTGGAGCCCCGTTGGCAGTTCTGCGTCTCCTGCGGGACCGGTGTGAGTGAGTAGGCTCCGCGGTCTCCCGATACTGGGCCTGTTGGCGCTCGCCGGGTGCGGCGTAGAGGCCGAGACGACGTCGGGAGCCGAGACGGACACCGTTCGAGACGTACTCCTCGCCGGCGAGACACCCCAGACCGTTCAACTTGGAGGTGGAAGGGATCAGGAGCACGTGCTGCCGCCCATGCTCGAGATCACGACCGGAGAGTGGGTCCGGTTCGTCACGCTCGATCGCAGGGTACACACCCTCTCCTTCGTGGCCGACTCCCTTTCCCCCGAGGGCCGCGAGTATCTACAGTCCACCGGGCAGATGAACAGCCCGCCGCTCCTCGGGCGCGGCACCAGCTTCTTCGTCGACTTCCGCGAGGCTCCGGAAGGGCGGTACGTGTACTCGAGCCGAAGCCACGGAGAGCCCGCCTACGGGAGTGTCACGGTCGGGAGGGAGTCGACGGAGCGTTAGTGTCCCGTTGTCGAAGTGTGGCGGCCGGCCGAGAAGCACGGTGCATCCGCGGACTCGGCGGGTGGGTGAGCTGATGCCCCGCATCGCCATCATCCCCGGAGACGGAATCGGAACCGAGGTCACGCGTGAGGCTACGCGGGTGTTGGAGTGCCTGCGAGACGTCGCGGCACTCGACCTCGAGCTCGTCCAGCAGGATTTGGGAGCCGAGCGGTATCTGCGTGACGGGGTGACGATCACGGACGAGGAATTCCGTTCCCTCGCCGAGGACTACGACGCCGTCTTCCTGGGTGCCCTGGGGGATCCCAGGGTGCCCGACCACGCCCACGCTCGGGACATCCTTCTGGGCTTGCGGCTCCGCTTGGACCTCTACGTGAACTTCCGGCCGTGCGTGCCTCTGCACCCTTCCCTTTGCCCCCTGAAAGACGTGGGGCCCGTCCATCTGGAGATCTTCCGGGAGAACACCGAGGGCCTCTATGTGAACCGTGGGCAGGTGACAGACGAGGGGACACCCGACGAGGTGGCGATCCAGGAGGACCTCAACACGCGACGGGGAGTGGAGCGCATCATTCGAGCGGCCTTCGAACACGCCTCCGCGAACGGACGCCCTCGGGTGACCATGGTGGACAAAGCCAACGCAATGCCCAAGGCGGGCTCGCTGTGGCGTCGGACCTTTGCGGAGGTGGGTGAGGACTATCCTGACGTCCGCCAAGACAGTATGTATGTGGACGCAATGGCCATGGATCTCGTGCGCCGGCCCGACCGGTACTCGGTGATCGTGACCTCGAATCTGTTCGGGGACATCCTCGGCGATCTGGCTGCGGAAATCACCGGCGGTCTGGGGCTCGCCCCGTCCGCCAACGTCCACCCGGGCCGCCACGCTCTGTTCGAGCCGGTCCATGGCTCTGCACCTGATATAGCGGGGAAAGGCATCGCGAATCCCATGGGCGCGATCCGATGCGTCGCTCTGCTTCTTGCCCACTTCGGTTGGGGCGAGGAGTCGGCGTCCGTCGAAACCGCGGTCCGGGAGGCCTTCGGCGAAGGCGTGATGACGACCGATCTCGGCGGGAGTAGTTCCACCTCGGACGTGGGCCGGTGGATCTGTGACGCCCTGTCGACGGGCGGGCTCTGACAATCTCACAGCAACGGATGACCCAAGATGGCTGAACGACGTACCATCGGTCAGATCCTCATGAGTTTCGGCCGCATTACGGAAGAGGATGTGACGAGGGCGCTGGCGCACCAGCAGGAGTCGGGAGGGTTCTTCGGAGAGTCGCTTCTCGCTCTCGAGCTCGTAACGCCAGAGGAGCTCGAGTGGGGACTCGCTTCCCAGTTCGACCTGCCCTACGTCTTTCCGGACGCCGACAGCATCGATCCGGAGGCCGCGGCCCTGGTATCGCCCGAGTGGGCGCTGGCCCACCTCACGCTTCCCATCATGAGAACGGAGAGGGTCCTCACGGTCGTGGTGGATTCCCCCATCAAGACGGAGGCGGTGGACGTCCTTCAGGCCCGCACCGACCTGACGATCGAGTTGGCTCTGGCTTCTTCCACCAAGATCCGTGAGCTGATCCGACAGGTTTACGCGCGGGCTGCCGCTCAGGACGAGGGGGAGCGGCCGGCGCCCGCGAGCATGTCCGAGGTCTTCTCGATGGCGTTGGACGCGACTTCGAAACGGTTCGGCATATCGACGCGCGGCCATCGCGCCTGGGCTTGGTATGACGATGGCGGTCGGATTCGACGGAGACCATTGGAGGGACTCTGGAACTCCGAGCTGCAAGAGCTCGTCTCGCCCTCACCGAACGAGGAGATCGGAGACGCCCTGAGGGCCAGCTGGAGCGGGCACGTGAACCGGGATGGTATGATCACGCCGATCGAGGTGCAGTATCTCGCCGATGAAAGCGGGGCCGAGTACCTCTTCAGACCCATCGAGGCCTATGCTCAGCTACAGGAGCAGTTTCCTCCGCCAGCCGCGGGCATCATGTCCGAGATTCGCCTCTTGGCGCGGTCGGGGTCTGCTCGGTTCCTGGTGGTTTCGGATCCGATCGACCTCGGTCACGACATCCTTCCGCACCTGCCCACACTCATCCTCGACCCTTCGTGGAGGAGCATCTACCTGACCGACCCCGAGAGCCGTGCCGCGAACCACGCCTTCTCGGTCGAGCTTCCGATGAGCGAGGACGATTGGGCGGCGGAGCTGGACTCCATCCGGGGGTTCCACTTCGACGTGGTCACGGTCGATCTGCCGGGGAACCCGGAGAAGTGGCTGCAATCGGCGCTGGATATCGCCGCCATCGCATTCGTGCGCTGGACGGGTGAGGCGGAGACGAGGATCGCCCACGAAGCGGGAATTCGATGGGAGCTGAAGATCGAAGCTCAGGAGGGGGACCGGCTCGAGTGGACCCTCGAACCGCTTCGCGGTTGACCGGGGGCATGCACCGAATCACTGAGATTACGACCGACAAGGACACCTGATGGCCCAGATTGACCAGTTTCTCAAGGTGATGGTGGAGCAGGGGGGATCGGACCTCCATCTCACCACGGGTTCCGTACCCGTCATCCGTGTCCACGGCCACATGCAGCGGATCAAGTTCCGCGAGCTCACGGCCAAGGACATGGAGAAGCTCATCTTCGAGATTATGGAAGAGGATTGGCGGATGCGGTTCCTCGACAATATGGATTTCGACTTCGCCTACGGAATTCCGGAGGTCTCGCGCTTCAGGGTCAACGTCTTCAATCAGAAGAACGGGCTGGGCGCGGTCATGCGCACCATCCCGACCACCATCCTGACCGCGGATCAGCTAGGGTTGTCGGAGGCCATCCGGAGGATGTGCATGCTGACCAAGGGGTTGGTGCTCGTCACCGGGCCCACCGGCTCAGGCAAGAGCACGACGCTCGCCGGCATGGTAGACCTCATCAACACCACTCGCGCCGACCACATCCTCACCATCGAAGATCCCATCGAGTTCGTCCATCCCAACAAGATGTGCCTGGTCAACCAGCGTGAGGTGGGCACCAACACGAAGAGCTTCGCCAACGCGTTGCGCGCGGCGCTCCGAGAGGACCCAGACGTGATCCTGGTCGGGGAGATGCGCGACCGTGAGACCATCGAGCTGGGGATTACCGCAGCCGAGACCGGGCATCTGGTGTTCGGGACCCGCCACACCAACTCGGCGCCCAAGACGATCGACCGAATCATCGATGTATTCCCGGCGGATCAGCAGGAGCAGATCCGCGCCATGTTGGCCGAGTCGATCAAAGGCGTGATCTCTCAGGTCCTCCTCCGCAAGAAGGGTGGCAAGGGTCGCTGCGCCGCCCAGGAGATCATGGTCGGAACGAACGCCGTCCGGGCCTTGATTCGGGAAGGCAAGATCCACCAGATCCCGTCCATGATTCAAACCGGCAAGAAGGACGGAATGCAACTCTTGGATCAACACATCCTCGAGTACCTGATGTCGGGTGTCGTCGACTCGACCGAGGCCTACATGAAGGCCAATCAGAAGGAAGCCTTCAGACAGTATTTGGAGGAGAAGCCCGACGAAGAGTTCGTCTAGGCGGACAGTGCGATGATGGGAGATGGACCCACACCGTACTCACGAACCGTTCCTGCCCGACGGGGGTAGCCCAAGCCGGATCGCGCGTCGTTTTGCGAGCGCCGCTCTTCGACCGCAATCAGCTGACCTGTGAGGGCTATATGGGAACTCAAGGGCAGTCCAAGGACGTCGTGATTCTCTCCGGCAAAAGGACCCCTTTCGGGACCTTCGGAGGAAGCCTGAAGGGCTTTACCGCCACCGACCTGGGTGTGCTATCCAGCGAGGCCGCCATCGAGGCTGCAGGCATCACAGCCGATCAGATCGACCACACCTTCTTCGGTAACGCCCTGCAGACGTCGGCGGACGCCATCTACCTGGCCCGCCACGTCGCCCTCCGTGCGGGCGTGCCTCAAGAGAAGCCAGCCGTGACCGTCAACCGGCTGTGCGGATCTGGCTTCGAGGCGATCGTGCAGGGCGCCAAGGAGGTCCTTCTCGGCGGCGCCGACGTGACCCTCTGCGGAGGCACCGAATCGATGAGCCAGGCTCCGCACGTGCTCCGGGGTGCCCGGTGGGGCGACCTACGCCTGGGGCCCGCGGGCGGGGCCTTCGAGGATCTGCTCTGGGAGTCGCTGACGGACACCAACTGCGATCTGACGATGGCCCAGACGGCGGAGGAGTTGGCGGAGCGCTACGAGGTGACGAGGGAAGAGGCCGACCAGGTGGCCTTCAACAGCCAGCAGCGCGCCAAGGCGGCATGGGACGGCGGTCGCTTCGACGCCGAGGTCGTGCCGGTCACCATCCGGTCGCGGAAGGGCGAGACGGAGTTTGCGCGTGACGAGCACATGCGCCCCGACGCCACGCTCGCGGGACTGAGTGCCCTTCGCCCCTACTTCAAGAAGGACGGACTCGTGACGGCCGGCAACGCGAGCGGCATCGGCGACGGATCGGCGAGCACAGTGGTGGCGTCGGCACAGTGGGCCGAGCGGAACGGCCTCGAGCCTTTGGGCCGTATCGTGTCCTGGGGCTTCGTGGGGGTGGAGCCCCGCGTCATGGGGATCGGCCCGGCACCGGCGGCCCGAATGGCGTTGGAGCAGGCGGGTTTGACGCTCGAGGACATGGACCTCGTCGAGGTCAACGAGGCCTTCGCCCCGCAGTACAAATCCGTGGAGAAGGAGCTCGGTCTGGATCCCGAGAAAACCAACGTGAATGGCGGCGCGATCGCGATCACACACCCGTTGGCCGCGTCGGGGGCCCGCATCACGATTCACCTACTTCACGAGCTGCGCAGGCGCGGAGGTCGTTATGGCCTCGGGTCTGCGTGCATCGGAGGTGGGCAGGGCGGGGCCGTCATCGTCGAGATCGCGTAGAGCATGACCGAAGAGAAGGGCACGAACTTGACGCGGCGGGAATTCGAGGCTGTGATCAAGCGTGCGTCCGAACTCTCGACCTCCGATCCCGACCATGGTGAAGGTGCTCTCGACGAAAGAGAGCTGTTCCGGATCGCTCGTGAGGTGGGCCTTCCCGATGTCCACGTGCGCCGTGCGCTCACCGAGCTCCGGGGCACGGATGATCCGCAGGGCGTCATCGCGCGTTGGTTCGGATCCGTTACCGTGCGTGTATCCAGGGTCGTTCCGGGCGACAGGGAACGCCTTCGCGTGATCATGGACGAATTCCTGGTCGCAGGCCACTTGCTTCAGCCCGTTCGGCAAGGGTCGGATGTGCTCCTATACAGGCCGGCCGTCGACTGGATCTCGCACTTTGCGCGAGCGGGCGCTTCCATGTCGCAGTCGGTCTACTGGGCATCGGCCAAGCAGATCGAGGTGCGTATCCGGACGGTCGACGACGACACCACGCTGGTGGAGATGTCCGTCGATCCGGGCATTCGCGCCGATTACACATCCGGCGCCGGGATCGGCGGCCTTGGCGCGGGCGCGGGTGTGAGCTTCGGGGTGGCTGCATTCCTTGGATCCGTCCTGGCTGTCCCGACGGCCGGCGCGTGGTCTCTCGCCATCGTGGTCGGCGGAGCGGTTGCGTTGGGAGTGGTCCGCATCACCGGCCACTACTCGCGAAAGCGCCGGGCGGAAGTGCTACAGGAGCTCGAGGGGATTCTGGACCGACTGGAGCGCGGCGAAGATCTTTCGCCGCCGCCGGCTTCGTGGAGGAGGTGGGTGACCCGTCAGGCCAGGAGGTTCAAGCTCGAGCTGTCGGGTGATGATGTTGAATCGTAGAAGGAACGCGTGTTCCGGGGCGGCGGACGGGTCTTAGGCCCCGCGTCGTCCCGCCACACCTAATCAACTGGAGGACCGGTGAAGATAGAGAAAGTGGGAGTCGTCGGGTGCGGTCTCATGGGGAGTGGCATTGCCGAGGTAGCGGCCAAGTCGGGGTTCGATGTCGTCGTTCGTGAGGTCACCGCGGAGTTCCTGGAGGCGGGCCAGGAGAGGATCAAGAAGTCGTTGGATCGGGCCGTGGACAAGGGCAAGCTCGAGGCGGCCGATCGGGATGCCGCCTGGGGTCGTATCCGCTTCACGATCGACCTCTCGGACCTCGCCGATCGCGATCTGGTTGTCGAGGCCATCGTCGAAGACATGGATGCCAAGAACGAGCTCTTCTCGGCGCTGGACGAGATCTGCGGTGCCGATACGATTTTCGCGTCGAACACCTCCTCGCTTCCGATCACGGACATGGCGGCCGGCACCGGCCGGCCCGACAAGGTGGTGGGTCTTCACTTCTTCAACCCCGTGCCGGTCATGAAGCTCGTGGAAGTCGTGCGCACGATCGCCACGAGCGACGAGGCCTTCGACGCCGCGTTCGCCTTTGCGGCGGCGCTCGGGAAGGATCCCATCACGGCCAAGGACAACTCGGGTTTCGTGGTGAACCTGCTGCTGGTCCCGTACATGCTCGACGCCATCCGACAACTCGAGCGGGGCGTCGCGAGCATGGTGGACATGGACAAAGCGATGACGCTCGGACTGGGATACCCGATGGGCCCGTTCGTACTCTGCGATTTCGTCGGAATCGACACGCTGTATCGCATTTCGGAGATCATGTTCGACGAGTATAGGGAGGAGCGTTACGCACCCCCGCCGCTGCTCAAGCGGATCGTGGCGATGGGCCGCTACGGCAGGAAGACGGGCCAGGGATTCTACGACTGGTCGGGTGAGCAGCCGACTCCTCTTCCCATCTGAGGTACCGTGGTGCCACGTCTTGAAGCTTGCCCAGTCTCGGGTCGGTTGACAGTTTTGAAGTATGATCCTCGCTGCCGTTAGAGACCCGTTTCTGCTCCATTCCGTCCGGAGGGCTGCCCTGCCCGCCGAGGACGTGTTTCCGAGCGAGAACGATGTTTCCGACGCTCTCCAGTTGGGCTTTCCGAGGGTTGCCGTCATCGAGCGGGGTATCGAGGGCGAGGTGGAGGGCATGCTCAGGGCCAGAGGCTCCGACCTTCCAGTTCTGGAATTGGCGACTCTCGATCTGCCCGGACTGAAGCGCTCGCCGTCGGCCATCGCGATTCAGCGCATCGATACGGCTCCGGCCAGGATGCGGCAGCTGATCAACGAGGCGGCGCTCCCGGTGGACTGGGTCGAGGGGCTTCTCCGTGATCTTGGCCGGGCCGCCGGGCATGCACTTCCGCCTGAACTGAGCGCGCTCGGGCGCAGGACGTTGGAGTTCCCCTCCAGGTACGCCCGCCTCGACGAGGTGGCCGAGGCGGTCGGGCTCACGCCGGGAGCGCTCAAGGCGCGATTCCGACGGCGGGACTTGCCGTCGCCCTTCGCATACACGACTCGATTACGGGCGCTGTGTGCCAGCGAACTGCTGAGCCGGCACGATATGACCACCGCCAGGGTCGCATTTCATTTGGGTTACTCGAGTAACGGCAATCTCTGTCGGGCGTTCCGAGCCCTGACCGGCCTCACGCTCTCACAGGCGTCGACGCTGGAGGGACGGTTGGACGTTCTGACCCGTATCAGTCGTGAGGTGCTGACCCCGGACTATCTCCGCCGATGGGCTGCCCTGGACCCGCTCTTTGTGAGGGCCGCCTAAGACGAGGGCGGCGGAGCCGCTTTGGTCCGACAGGTCCATAGACGAGAAAAAACGGTGACCCGAGTGGGGTCGCCGCTTTTTTTGTGGTGGGCCCGGCATGGGCGATGACTTGGAGGTGAAAGTCCTCCCGGAACCTGGTCGCAGGGACCGAAGGGAAGCGCAAGGCGTTCGTCGTGAGGCGTACGCTGAACGAAGCGTGCAACGAACCCGTGAGTCGACGAACAGGAACCGGATACGAGGCGCTGCGGACCGGGGCGAGCGGACCACTGACCGCGAAGCTCCTGCGACCAAGGGGAAGCGGCGTAGATCCGGCGATTGTGCGGGGAAGGTCATCGTTCTTACCCGGGGAGGTCTCGCCTGACGCCTGAAAGGGCGACGCCGGCATTGCGCTGTTGGGCCTGCCGGCGGAGCGAGAAGTCAGCAGAGGCCATAGTAGGCCGACGAAGTGCATGATGCGCTTGGACCCAGCTTTGTCGGACGAAGGGCCGAACGGAGAGGAGAGTGTGACGACCGTGGATCTCGAGAAGGCCATGCGCCAGGAGTCCAGGCAACTGGAGTTCCCGCTGGAGGATAGGGGTGAAGCCCCGAAGGTAGAGGGGAGTGGCGAAGCCGGAACGGTGGCCCATGGAGACGAGCGCTCAGGAAGCGAGCATCTCCTGATGGAGGAGGTGGTCGGGCGTGCCAACCTCGTAGGAGCGTTGAAACGCGTGCGGCAGAATAAGGGCAGTCCGGGCATCGACGGGATGAGCGTGGAGGAGCTGCCAGAGTACTTGCGCAGGCACTGGGGGGAGATCCGACAGCGGTTGCTGGCGGGGACCTACCAACCGTAGGGCGGTTGCTGGCGGGGACCTACCAACCGAAGCCGGTACGAAGGCAGGAGATACCGAAGAGTGGGGGAGGGGTCCGGGAGTTGGGGATTCCGACCGTGCTGGACCGGTTCATCCAACAAGCCATCCTGCAGGTGCTGCAACCGAGGTTCGACCCGACGTTCAGTCGGCACAGCCACGGCTTCCGGCCTGGGCGCCGAGCACACGATGCGGTGCGCGAAGCGCAGCAATACATCCAGGAAGGGAGACGATGGGTGGTGGATGTGGACCTGGAGAAGTTTTTCGACCGGGTGAACCACGACGTGCTGATGGGGCGGCTGGCAAAGCGGATCGAGGATAAGGCGATGCTGCGGATCCTCCGTCGCTACCTGGAAGCCGGAGTCATGGCGAACGGGGTGGTGATGGAGCGGCACATGGGGACGCCTCAGGGCGGACCGTTGTCGCCGTTGCTGGCGAACGTGCTCCTGGACGAAGTGGACAAGGAGTTGGAGCTACGCGGACACGCGTGCGGTCGAGGTATACCGTTGTCGCCGTTTGTCCGGTACGCCGATGACTGCAATGTATACGTGCGGTCGAGGCGGGCAGGACAACGTGTGATGCAGGCGCTGAGGCACTTGTACGGGAAACTTCGGCTTCAGGTCAACGAGGAAAAGAGCGCGGTGGCGCGAGTGTGGGATCGACAGTTCCTGGGCTACAGCTTCTGGGTAGCGGCAGGGAAGGTCGTGAAGCGCCGGGTCAGCAAGAAGGCCCTGACGAAGTTCAAGGAGCGAGTCCGGCAGATTACAAGCCGGAGTGGCGGGCGGAGCCTGCAACAGGTGGCGGAAGAGCTACGGCGCTACGTGCTGGGGTGGAAGGCATACTTCGGCTTAGCGGATACACCGGGGGTTTTCCGAGACCTGGACCAATGGATCCACCGCCGGCTGCGTACGTTGCAATTACGCCAGTGGAAACGGGGAAGGACAGCGTACCGGGAGTTGAGGGCTCGCGGTGTGAGCGAGAACCTCGCCTGGCGAGCTGCTCGGTTCGCGCGAAGCTGGTGGCACGTGGCCGCGCACCACGCCCTGCACACGGCCTTGCCAGGGGCGTACTTCGACGAGCTGGGTGTGCCCCGGCTCACGCCGTACTGACCTCAACTCACCGAACCGCCAGGTGCGGACCCGCATGCCTGGTGGTGTGGGAGGGGAAGGACCGGGATCGCCGGTCCTCCCCTATCCCGATCTGACTCTTGGCGCCGAAAGAGACGCTACGCTCAGCCTACCGCTTGCCGCGTCGCTGACGCCGTCGCTCTCGCCGGATAGCGGCTTCGCGCTTCCGCTTCCGTTGGGCACTGGGCTTCTCGTAGAAGCGCCGCTTACGGAGTTCCGAGTAGAGTCCGGATCTCTGCACTTTACGTTTGAACCGCCGGAGCGCTCGCTCGAGGCTCTCGTTGTCCTGAATGGTTACTTCCAAGAGAGATGCTCTCCTTTGGTGAAACTCCAAGGCCAAGAACTAAAAAAATAGTGGAGGTGGTTCCCCTAGGGAAGTCTCCGCTCACGATGGAGCGTGTGGGCGTAAGGGAGATACTCCTCCTGATTGGCGAGGAAGTCGGCCGTCCAGACCTCGAAAGGGGGCATCGGGATGCGGCTCTCTACGTACTCCACCACCATCATCGCCAGTTGGAGTCGGTCCTTCTCCCCGAAGTCCACGGCCTGCCCCTCCAGGATGCGATCCACCGCCGACTCGAAGTCGTCGGGCTTGAGTAGCGCGATGAAGTGGCAGACCTGGTCGAGCCGGTATGAGGCGTACAGGGATCGGAGCTCGGCCACATCAGCGTTCGACGGATCGTCCAGGCAGGCTCTGGCCGCCGCCGCCATCTCCTGAGAATTCTCCGAGAGTAGGGTACGAAACCACTTGCGCAGCTTTGGTGACGCGGCCTCGTCCCGCTGATGCGCGTGGAGTGCGGAGGAGAGCAGCGCCCTCAGTAGGGGTCGTCCCAGCCCCCTCGCCTTCTGATCGATATCCGACTCGCAGGCTTCTATGAAGATGTCCGCGGTGCGGACTTTATCCACGTTGCCCTCGCTGTCCCGGGGGCGGAACGCGAGGTGGCCGTGCCACTGTTGGTCGCGGCCCTGAAAGGTGATGAGGAAGCAGGCCCACGTTTCACCGTCCCATTCGAGAAACCCGAGGGAACGCTGGCGTGCGCGATCGATGAGAGCGTGTTCGGCCAAGTTCTCCGTGGGACGAGGTACTCAGGGCACGACCACGGGGACTGGCTGAGCAGCCGAGTGTGGTGTGATTGTTTCCCAAGATGTTCCTGGTGGCCTGTGGGGGCAAGGAAGACGCACGCCCGGCGTCCGGCCGACGGGGAGAAACGTCTTGCCAGAATGGTAAACATATTGTTATCGTGAGACGTTCTGGGGCATGGAAAGCCCCGAAACGCCGTATCCTACGGTCAATGGTGGCCGTTGGGAGCGCAGACGAAGCCCGGCTAGAATGCCGGGTTTTTTTGCCCGGTCAGCCACGACGTGGTGCCGCTCGGGCGAGACATACCCAGAAAAAAAGTGAGAGTCCCGGCTGGCACCGAGACTCTCGCTGGAAGACACGGGTGGCGACCCGCTTTTCCTTGTTCGCTACGGGAAAAGTAAGAGGAGCGTCGAACGAGTGTCAAGGGCGTCGTATGCCCGAGATTCGCGGAATCGCCCCCGTGGGCCGGCCTGCCGGCGCTGGGGGCGTATTACGTCAGAGGAGACACGATGAACGCGACGACTCTTTCGCTTCAGTCCGAGGCGCGGCCGGAGGCGATGGCCGATGTGCCCGGGATTTGTGAACTCCCGCTCACGCGGGCCGTGGTGCAGTACCGGGATCTCCACGAGATCGACCTTCCCGGGGGGAGGATTCAGGATATCGGGCTGGCCTTGGTGCTGGAGGGACGCTTCGCTTCTTCGGCAGAGGTGCTGGACCTGGGGAGCGCGACGGTCAAGATGCTCGACCTCAGCTCCGAGCTGGTCGTACTGGACTGGGTGTACGAACCGACGCTGGAGCATGTGAACGGCCTCATCAGGGAGCGGGCCGTCGGCGAGGCCGACGAGCACGGTGGGCGTCTGGGGACGTACTGCTTCCAGATGGCCTTGAGCCTGCTTGGCCGAGTGGGGTACGGTCCCCTGACCCGGCCCTCGATTCTCCGCATCGGCTTTCGTGACGTCTGCAGAGACCTGGACTTCCACGAAGGCACGTCCGTGCGCATCGTCGCGGGAGATCACCGGATCACCCGAGCCTACCTGGACTACGATGCAAACGCCCTGATTTTCCGGGCCCCGTCTCCCGAGCCGGACGCTGTGTTGGAGGCCGCGGTTCTCGAAGCGTTTCCCCACAGTGAAGTTCTGCGCGTCACCGAGGCCCACGAGGGCGGGTCGGTGCGATACCAGGTCCGGCTCAGTCTTCCGGCGACTCTGGCGGAGGCTCGCGAAGAGCTTCTGACGATCCGCCGTGGACTGGGTCGTCTTCTGGCCCGCTTCGAGCCGGGCCGGTTCAAGGCGGTCGAACACCACCTGTCCACCTTCGGTTCTCGCGAGACTCTGGCCCGGCTCTCCGTTCGCGAGCGTCGGGTGAAGTCGGAACCCCTTCGTAGCCACACCGGCGTCGTCGGTGGTGGGACCGTGCACTAGGCCAGGCGTCGAGGCGACCCATGGCGATGCGACTCGACAGTACCGGAGCGGCGCGACCCCGATTCCGTACGCCCGCCACGGCTCCTACCACGGCTTCCGCTTTGAGGAGACGCTACAGCGAGTACTGTCGTCGACAGGCCGTGGGCCTCGTGGAGTTGGTCCCGCGGGAGGGTGTGCGACCCCTCTATCGGCAGGCGCGGGAGTGGGCGGTCGATCAGGGCATGCACGAGTCGAAGGACCCGATGGCCACGCTCCATCTTTTTTGCCGTAACCTGCTGCCACTGCCGCCGTTCGACGTTTGGTTGGCGGATTACGAGACCCACCGTCTCGCTCACCTCAAGGCCGGTGCGCCGTACCCACACGCCGGCGGACCCTCCGAGCCGGTCACGGTGGAGCTCAGGCAGGTGGAGCACGCGTCGGAGCGGTGGCAGGCCTCCCTCGACGTCTACCGGGACGACGACCTCTGGAGAGGGTACGTCCGCTTCCATCGGGGCTTCGGTGAATCGCACCTGCGAACGGGCGACATCTTCTGTGAAGATGAACTCCAAGACCTCCGCGACCGGTTTCTTTCCTTCACTTCCGCCACCCTTGCGGCCTTCCTCAGGTCGATCCTGCCGTAGTTCATTTTTTGTAAAAAATGAACGGTCGGCCGTCGGTCTGTCAGCGGTCACTCCAACTCCGTAAGTGCCCATCGTTGCTGGTCTTCCCAACGGGAGAATCACGAACGGGACCTGCCGTTGAGTGGAGAGGAACAGTTGGTTTTGCTCCAAAAGCGCCTTTCATAAGCCATTGTGTCACAACAAGTTACGAGATCTAGTTGGGCACACGACAATTCTGAAAGGGCTTGCGTGCACAGAAAGGGCCCCTTATACTGAGATCGCCTCGAGAAAATAATTCGCCCTTCCGGACGACATTTGGTTTGCATTGGAATCATCCGATTCCAGCCTACATTCCAATAAATTTCAACGTTCAAATCGTGGGAGAGGTACGCGCATGTGGGAAACCTGCTCCGTTCAACTCAAGGTGCAACTTCCTCGTGATATCGCGGAGCAGGCTGAAGAAGTGCAGAAGACCGATCCGGAGTTTCTGAGCAGGGTTGTGTTGTATGGGCTGACCCGCCGCTCGATCTATCGACACCTACGGGAACGGGGTCAGAGTCCGGACGCCGGCGACGTGTAGACGCAGCTCGTCACGTAGCGCATCCTACCGGTCGCGGCGCCACTGCGCCTCGTCGTCGGGCCCTCTGATCAGGCACTCGCGAACCCCTCGCGAAGCCCAACCGATTCGAACGTAACTCCCCCCGGGGCTTGCCCTTCCCCGGTGCCTCCACTAATTCGTAACCATAGGATGGGCCTGCATTTGCGAGCCGATGTGCGGCGCGTGGTAGTGGGTCCGAGAGTCATTCGGGAGGCCTGGCGTGAATGACGCCGATCCCAAGACCCCCCCTCACGAACAGAACAGCGAGACGGACCTGGTCTTGCGTGCGAAGTACGTGGAGTACTGTTCGGCGCAGGTGGCCGAACACCTCCTCCTGTTGTCGCCCGACGAGATCTACTTGCTTGCCGAAGAAGCCCATCGGCTACAGGGAGGGAAGGGGGAGCCTACCTACGAGCGTATGGTCCACCTGGCCACCACCGGGGTCTCGCGCTGTTTGGCGCTTCCACCTTTCGACGCCTGGGCGGAGGATTACGCCCGTAACCCCGCGCAGTACGAGGCGCACTTCTTGGGTCTTTGGGAGAGTGACTTGAAGGAGGGGCTGGACCCCTAACGCCTAGTTGAGCGGGTCGCCTTGGGCGTCAGAATGGTAAGTCGTCGTCCGGCTGCGCGATCGGCGGGGAGGGCCCCTGGCTCTGTGAAGGCGCGTCTCCTCCGTATCCGCCGCCGCCACCGCCACCGCTGGACCCCAACATCACCATCTCCGAGACGACGATGTCGGTCCAATATTTCGTCTGGCCGTCCTTCTCGGTTTGCGAGTACTCGACTCGACCCTCTGCGTAAAGGCGATCGCCCTTCTTTACCCACTGCTCGACGATGTCGACGAGCCGACCGAAGAAAGTGAGCCTGTGCCACTCGGTCTTCTCCTGCTGCTGGCCGGAGCCGTCCTTCCACTGGCGGTTGGTGGCCAGCGACAACTTCGCGACACGCCCACCCGACGATGTGGCGCGAATCTCGGGCTCGCTTCCGACGTTACCGATGAGCATGACCTTGTTGAGGGACCGGCTCATGTCAGAGTACTCCTTGGCGTTTCATGCAGAGTGTGATTCCGGCTCGGAGGCCGGGCGGAGCCCAAAGTACGAAAGGCCGGAACGGGGCGCTATGGCCGGGTGGCGGCACCCCCACCCCCCTTCTAGCTTTCCCCTGCCCGCTCCGGGCGACGGCGCCTTCCAAAGTGATTCTGAAACGACCGAGTCAGTCTATGAGTGACCTTCAGTACATCCGCGTGGAGTGGGACGAGGATTTGGCCATCGTCGTGATCGACCGTCCCGACAAGCTGAACGCGTTGAACGCCGAAGTCGTCAGGGAGCTGGGTGCCGTTTTCCGTGATTTGCGCGAAGACGATGCCGTTCGGGGGGTCATTCTGACCGGAGCCGGCGACAAGGCATTCGTGGCCGGTGCGGACATCGGGGAGCTCGCGAAGATGAGTCCCCTAGGTGGGGTCCAGGTGAGCCGTGACGGCCAGCGCATTTTCGCCGAGATCGAGCGCTTTCCCAAGCCGGTTCTCGCTGCCGTGGGAGGGTATGCCCTCGGAGGTGGGTGCGAGCTTGCCCTGGCTTGCCACCTACGGGTAGCGAGCGAGAACGCTCAGTTCGGACTCCCGGAAGTGGGACTGGGCATCATCCCCGGCTACGGCGGCACCCTCCGGCTTTCCCGACTGGTGGGGTTGGGCAGGGCGGTCGAGCTGACGCTCACCGGAGCGATGCTCGACGCCGAGAAGGCGGAGCGAATCGGCCTCGTCAGCGCCGTGTATCCTCGCGACGAGCTCCTGGACCGGGCCAAGGCCTTCGCGCGGAGCATTACCAAGAACGGTCCGATAGCCGTGCGCATGGCGTTGGAGTCCATCTACCTGGCGCAGGATGCGGCTCCGGCCGACGCTCTGAGCTTCGAGTCGGCACTCTTCGGGCTCCTGGCGTCGACGGCAGACATGAGGGAGGGTATGACCGCTTTCCTCGAAAAGAGGAAACCCGCGTTCGAGGGCGAGTGAGCGCTGCCCCGGAAACGGGTGCTCCATAAGGGATTACAGCGCCTCGCGGGGCTGGCTGGAACCCTGGGGAATCGTTAAATTCTCCCATGCTTGAAAGGCCCTTTTTGGCGTCGTCGCCTTGCACTTGAGCCTGCTCAAGCTCCGGCTCTTTCGCAACCTAGGGCACCAGGAGCTCTCCTTTCCGTCGGAGGGGGTGGCGATCGTCGGCCCGAACGCTCAGGGGAAGTCCAACCTGCTCGAAGCGATCTACTATCTGGAGACGTTCAGGTCGTTCCGAGGAGCCCGCGCAGATCAGCTGATCGCTTTCGGAGAGGACGTGTTCCGGGTGTCGGCATGCGTGGACTCGCCTGCGAGGTCCGAGGCCCGGTCTACCGAGGTGGCTGCGGCATACGAGGCGTCGAGTGGTCGCCGCAAGGTGACGGTAGACGGAGCCGAGCCGGCTCGGGTAGGAGACGCCGTCGGACTTCTGGGGGCCGTGATCTTCTCACCAGCGGACGTTGCGATCGTAAACGAGGGGCCCGCGGCGCGTCGGCGGTTCCTGGACATCGTGCTCTCCCTGAACCGCACCGGATACCTGAGTGCGCTCCAGGAATACAGGCACGTGCTGGCCCAGCGGAACGCCGCGCTCCGGGGCGATCAGCCCGCATCTGTGGTCCGCGCTTGGGATGAGCCGCTCACCGGATGCGCGGCGTCCGTGATGCTTGGCCGGTTCCTGTGGGTGGAGGAGTGGCAAGGGGCCTTTCGGAGCTACTACGGGACCGTGAGTGGCGGGCCGTCGGCGTCCATGCGGTACGTCCCCAACGTGTCCGTCGCGACTTGGAATGAAGAGAGTGTACGCGAGACCTATCGCGAGGCCTTGGAGGTCGCGTGGTCGCGGGATGCCCGCTTCCGGAACACTGGGGTCGGTCCCCACCGCGATGAGCTTCTGCTGAGCTTGACCGGCGGTTCGCATCCTACCGAGGTGAGGGAATTCGGTTCAGGGGGACAGAGGCGGACCGCTGCCCTGGCCCTTCGTCTCGTTGAGGGGGACTGCATCCGCAGCACGCGGGGTACGGACCCGATCCTGCTATTGGACGATGCGTTCGCCGAGCTAGACGACGCGCGTCGCGAACGTGTCCTTCGACTCATGGACGGCGGACGTTTCGGCCAGGTGATCCTAACGGCGCCCAAGGACAGCGACGTGCCCCTGAAGGGAGACGGACTCCCCCGTTGGGGTATACGTGATGGACGGATTTGCGCGTGAGCGGCGGCGGCCCGATACGAGTTGGAGATTTTCTGGACGACTTGCTGAAGCAGCGCGGTGTCGGGACCCAGATTCGTCGGGTCGGCGCTATCGACGCCTGGGCCGAAGCGGTGGGCGCGAAGATCGCTGCCGTGACGCGCGCCCAGGCGGTCGTCGCAACGACGCTCTTCGTGGAAGTGAAGAGCAGTGCCTGGCTCATGGAGCTCGACTTCATGAAGCGGGCGCTACTGGAGCGGGTCAATGAGCATTTGGAGGAGGACGGTTCGATCGAGCGGATCGTTCTCACATTGATGGAGGGGGACAGGTAGGAACTCCCGCACCGAAAGCGGGCAACCGGCCGACACCCATAACCGAGCGAACGGTAGATGGCGGAAAAGAAGAAGAAGCAGAAGCAGAAGCAGAACGGCGAGTACACGGCCGAGCAGATCACCGTCCTCAAAGGACTCGAGGCGGTACGCAAGCGCCCGGGCATGTATATCGGATCCACGTCATCCCGTGGGCTGCATCACCTCGTCTACGAGGTGGTGGACAACTCCATCGACGAGGCCATGGCCGGCTTTTGCTCGGAGGTGTGCGTCACCATCCGGCAGGACGGATCGATTCACGTGACCGACGACGGACGTGGCATTCCGGTGGACATCCACCCCGAGGAGGGAGTGCCCGGGGTGGAGCTCGCCATGACGATTCTCCACGCCGGCGGAAAGTTCGACAAGGACAGCTACAAGGTCTCCGGCGGCTTGCACGGAGTCGGCGTGAGCGTCGTCAACGCGCTATCCGAGTGGCTCGAGGTCGAGGTCGTCCGTGATGGAAGCAGATACCATCAGCGGTACGCCCGGGGGATCAAGGAAAAGGAACTCGAGAAGGTCGGAAAGGCGAAGGGAAGCGGCACGCACGTCACCTTCAAGCCGGACCCGGAGATCTTCACGGAGCTCGAGTACAACTTCGACACGTTGAACAACCGTCTGCGCGAGTTGGCGTTCCTAAACAAGGGACTCGCGATCACGATCACGGATGACCGCGACGGCACTGAGGAGAAGCACCAGTACGAAGGAGGCTTGGCATCGTTCGTCGCGCATGTGAGGGGGGCCAGACAACCCCTCCACGAAGAGGTCTGCTACTTCGAGGCCAGCCGCGAGGAGGCGGACATCGAGGTGGCGCTTCAATACGACGACGGCTTCAGCGAGAACACGCACACCTTCGTCAACAACATCAACACGCACGAGGGCGGGGCCCACCTTACGGGCCTCAAGGCGGCTCTGACGCGCACCATCAACGACTACGCCCGCCGGAGCAACCTGTTCAAGAAGGCAGACGAGAGCCTCTCGGGCGATGACGTTCGGGAGGGGCTGACCTGCATCCTCAGCATCAAAGTCATGGAGCCCCAGTTCGAGGGGCAGACCAAGACCAAGCTGGGCAATAGCGAGGTTCGTGGGGCGGTGGAGGCAGCGATCAACGAGCATCTCGCCATCTTCCTCGACGAAAACCCCAAGGCCGCAAAGGCCATCATCGAGAAGTCGCTTTCTGCGGCCCGGGCACGCGAAGCCGCTCGCAAGGCGAGGGACCTGGCCCGCAAGAAGAGCGCGCTCGAGGGCGGCGTGTTGCCTGGCAAGCTGGCCGACTGTTCCATCTCCGACCCGAGCCTCTGCGAGATCTACCTGGTGGAGGGAGACAGCGCCGGCGGCAGTGCCAAGCAGGGCCGCGATCGCTCCTTCCAGGCCATCCTCCCCCTCAAGGGGAAGATCCTCAACGTCGAGCGGGCGCGCATCGACAAGATTCTCTCGAACGAAGAAATCCGCGCCATGATCACGGCGATCGGGGCGGGCATCCGGGACGACTTCGACCTGGAGAAGGCCCGCTACCACAAGATCATCATCATGACCGATGCCGACGTGGACGGCGCCCACATCCGCACCCTGCTACTGACCTTCTTCTTCCGTCAGATGAGGGACCTGATCGAGGCCGGGTACATCTACATCGCGCAACCGCCTCTCTACCGGGTCGCCAAGGGGAAGAAGGAGTTCTACGCCTACTCGGAGGAGGAGCGTGAGGAGTACACGAAGCGCCTCTCCAACGGCAAGGACGATGGCGACGGCCTCGCGCGAGGCGTCTCGATTCAGCGTTACAAGGGTCTCGGTGAGATGAACCCGGACCAGCTATGGCGTACGACCATGGATCCCGAGGCCCGGACCATCTACCAGGTCACGGTGGAGAGCGCGGCGGAGGCCGACTCGATCTTCAGCCGTCTGATGGGTGACGAGGTGGAACCGAGGCGCAAGTTCATCGAGAAGAACGCTAAGTACGTTCGGAACCTGGACGTTTAGGAAGGCGGACCCCGACACCGAGGCGTAGGTCAGGGAACAGGGAGCGGCTCCAGTTGGACCGTTCCGGGGCCGGACACCTGGCTCACGTGGCATCGGCACTCGTCGTGACGGAAGACGAATTCGGCTCGAAAGCCCGTGTCTCCGCGCGTTCCCACCACCTCGACACGGGTGCCGTCTTCGGTCACGTCGGCGAGAGCATTGTCGGTGAGGATGACGTACACGCCCGGCTGGTTCAATCCCATGTCGTCGGGTGGAGTCAGGTAGAACCCGTCCGTGACGCGCGTGACCGCGATATGGACGTCGCCGGCCGGCTGACCCTGGCCGTCCACCACCGTGACGGTGAAGAAACGGAACTCCGTCGTGCAGGCGCATGTCTCGGTGAACGGATCGGAGCACGACAAGGCCTGTAGCCCCGTCAGAGTGCCCAACCCGAGCAGCGTTCCCAACCGCAGTAGGCCCCCTAACCCCGCCCCGGACGCGAAGGCCTTCGTAGCTGGTGTAGTCATGAGTCGAGTACCGCGCTCAGAGGGCGGTTGATCCCGGTCCCTCGCCGCTTCATCCGATTCGCGCTTCTCGTCCGTCGCTCTTTGCGGTGACCCTCATCGCCTGTTTCGTCCCGGCACGACAGGCGGCCCTCGTCGATCCGGTCGTCGCCTGAGGGTCGAGTGAGGATGTAATCCGGACGCTTGAGCCCGGGTCGTGAGAAGCGGTACCTTTGAGGTTCGGCATTGAAGGGGCCAGGGTGCATCACGTATCACCGGGGATAGGGCGTTGACTGACCCGAAGCGGTTGAACATGGAGGAGTTGGTCTCGTTCTTGGCGGATAACGCCGGGCACTGGATCTCGAACCAGCGTGATCTACACCGCGCTCATTCAGAGCCGTTGCCCGACACCACCATGGCCGCTCTCCGGGGTTTCTTCAGAGAGGCGACGCTCGACCGAGCCCGCATTCGCAGGGTGCCGGTCATCGAGAATCCGCCCTTCTACCGAGAGTTCGAGGAGTCGGGCCAGTCGATTCCTCTGGACTTCAGCGTGTGGGCCGCGATCACGTTTGGGGACGTCGTTCTCGTGAGTGACGATCAGGTGCCGTGGCCACCGTCCCACTCGGTGGTCTTCCATGAGATGGTCCACCTCGTCCAGTACGACGAGTTGGGGATTTTCGAGTTCGCCCGTCGTTACGTGACACGCTTTGTCCAGAACCGCTTCAACTACATGACCATCCCCCTGGAGTCCGACGCGTTCGACCTGCAGGGGAGATTCGAAGGCTGGACCGGTGAGCCGTTTTCCGCCGAAGTGGAGGTCCGGGCCCACATCGGTGGGCCCGGACTACCCTATGCCGGCCGAGGAGGCGATCGCCAACCGGTGGAGTGACGCCTTCCAGGAGGCGTCTCTCCATACTGTGGCCTACCGTAGTAGCCGGCCGCTCCGAACAGGCGGGGCAAGGCGTCCTCCAAAGTAGCGACGGTATCCACATCCCTGCGGGTCATCCGGCCCAGAGGGGGCCCGCCACCCTGAGCCCATAGACCGCCACCATCCCCAATACGCCTATCACGACCAGATAGTAGAGCGTGGGCAGGATCGTCTTTCTCAGCGTCGATCCCTCTCTTCCCAGCAACCCCACCGTCGCCGAGGCGGCCACCACGTTGTGGATCGCGATCATGTTCCCGGCCGCCGCACCCACGGCTTGCAGCGCCACGACCATCGCGCTGGAGATGGCGAGGCTGGTGGCCACTCCGTGTTGGAAGGCCGCGAACATCAGATTGCTCACGGTGTTGGATCCGGCGATGAAGGCTCCCAGCGCACCGGTCACTCCGGCGAAGAGCGGCCAGATGCCGCCGACGTTGTCCGCCACCCATCCGGCCATCGTCAGGGGCATGGACGCCAAGCCGGCATCGTTGACCCCCGAGTTGATGTAGACGCGCACCATGGGAACCGTGAACACCAGGACGAAGCCGGCCCCGAGGAGGACGCGACTGGAGTCCACCAGAGCGGTCTTGAGAGCAGTGACGCTCATACGGTGGAGAAGCGCGGTGATGCCCACGACGACGATGAGGATCGTGCCCGGAAGGTAGAGCGGCGTCGTGGTGGCGCTGACCGACGTGCCGAGAATCTCGGGCCATTCGATGCTCACGCTCCGGAGCGCCGTCCCGAGGGGCAGCCACGGCAGACGGCTGAGGACGAGCAGGACCGCCAGCAGCAGGTACGGCAGCCATGCCTTTACGGCCGGCATGTCGGGGTGCTCGCCCTCCTCCTCGGAGACGACCTCGAGGCCGCTCACCCATTCGGACGGCCAGGAGCTCCGATGGGGGAAGTCCCAGGAGTCGGCGGGCACGAGGAAGCTTTTGCGAGCCGCGAAGGACACCACCGCGAGGCCGAGAAGGGCACCCAAGAGAGACGGAAACTCCGGTCCCAGGAGCCAGGCGGTCAGCATGTACGGCACCGTGAATGCAAGACCCCCGAACAGGGCGAAGGGCACGACGGAGAGCCCCTCCGTCCACGACTTCCTCTCTCCGAAGAACCGGGTCATCATCATGACCATGAAGGTGGGCATGAGGGTTCCCGTGATCCCGTGAAGGACGGCGGCGCGAACCGTCACGGCGCGAATGTAGTCGCCCATGCTGACCCCCCACTCCGCGAGGGCGGCGGTGAACTCCGGGCTGGCTACTCCGCCCTGCACGCCGACCAGGATCGGCGTACCGACGGCTCCGAACGTCACGGGCGTGCTCTGGATCATCATGCCGATCATCACGGCCCCGGCCGCGGGGAAGCCCATGGCCACCATGAGTGGCGCCGCCACCGCCGCCGGAGTGCCGAATCCCGCGGCGCCCTCGATGAATGAGCCGAAGAGCCAGGCGATGATCACCACCTGGATCCGCCGGTCGTCGCTGATGCCGTGGAACGACCTGCGGATGGCCGCCACCCCACCCGAACGTTCGAGCGTGTTGAGGAGAAGGATGGCTCCGAAGATGATCAACAGGAGGTCGAACGTGAGGAACAACCCTTGAACGGTTGACGCCACGACGTCGGCTCCCGGCATGTTCCATACGCCCAAGGCGATGACCACCGCCGTCACGTATACGAGGGGCATGGCCCACTTGGCGGGAATGCGAAAGCCGACGAGCAGGACTCCGCCCAGCAGAATCGGTAGGGCGGCCAGTGTGGCCAGGGTGGCTGGGCTCACGTGCTCTCCTTCGAGATGCGGACCGAGGTGATCCGTCGGAGACGGGTCCCCGACCGACCCGTTGCCGGCCCGTCGCCGCGAGGCGACCCGACAACATGCGGTGCGTCTCGGAGCGCCGCGAGACGAGCGGTTACCTTAGAAGGATGCAGGAGCCCACCGCGTCGCGAGTTTCCGCCCTCCTCCTGGAGGCGCACCAGAGAGGTGTCACGCGTGTGGCCGTGGCCTACGCGGCGGCCGCTGTCGCCGTCTATCAGACGGGCGACCTGATCACCGTCTTCCTACAGTGGCCGCTCTGGATGCTCGATCTCGTGTCGGTCGTGCTGCTCCTGGGCCTTCCCGTCGCGCTGGCCGTGAGCTGGTCGTTCGTCTGGACTCCCGACGGCCTCCGCCGGGCCGGTTCCCGTTCCGGCGGATGGGAAAGCGCGCCGCGCTCGGTGCGATACGCCGATGCCTTCATCGTGGGTGTGGCTCTCTTCGCCGCGGCGCTCTGGTGGCTCAAGCCCAAAGACGCGGTGGTAGCGAGGGGAGCGGAGGTCATAGCGATTCTGCCCTTCACGGTTTCCGGCCAGGGGGCGAACCACCTCGCCGAAGGATTGAGCGATTTGTTGGCGCTCAGCCTGGAGGGAACGGACGTCATCCGCACAGCCAACAGTCGAATCGTGTTCAGGCGGCATCGGGAGACCGGCAGACCCGACGACCTGCCCACGGCTCGGGCGCTGGCGCGCGACGTCGAGGCCGGGTCGATCCTGAGGGGCAGCGTGACGGCTCGCGGATCCGACCTCGAGCTGTCGGCCACACTCCACCGCGCGGATGGATGGCAGATCGCCTCGGCGCAAGCCGAGGGCCCGACGGGCGACGTGTCGGCTATCGTGGATGAACTGTCACTCGGGCTGGTCGAGGATATCCGGCGGTCCAGAAGGCCCATTCCGGAAATCGAGATCGGCGCCGTCACCACCAGTAGCTCACAGGCCTTGAACCACTACCTGCGAGGGGAGGCGCTCTTCCGGCGGGGCCAGTGGAGGGCGGCGGCGGACGCCTACACTCGGGCGGTCAGGGCCGACACCACTTTCGCGTTGGCCTACGCGCGGCTTTCCGATACGTACGGGTGGGCCGACGGGGTCTTCACCGCGAATGCCGCCGTCAACGCGGAGGCCGCCTATCGCCTCGTCGACCGGCTTCCCGCCCGCCGTCGGCGCCTGATCGCCGCCCGATGGCAGGCGGGTGAGGACGCGAGCGACCCTGCTCCTGCGGCTTCGATCCGGGCACTCCTCGACAGTTATCCCGACGATCTCGAGGCGCTCCACATGCTGGCGGAGATCGGTTTCCATCGACGCCCGTTCCATGGGCCGGGTCTCGACGATCTGATGGAGCCCGTCGAGCGACTCCTAGCCGTCGACTCGACGATGACGGCTGGACTGATCCACCCAATAGAGGCCGCGCTGCAGTTCGGTGACAGAACCCGGTTCGAGCGGTACCTGGGGATGGCGGAGGCCACGGGTTTGCGCCGTGCCTCCGACTACCGGCGCGTCGGTGCGGCGTTGTGGGATGCTCCGGAGACCCGCTCCGCCGCCGCCCGAGAACTCATGGCCGACGTGGGTTCGGCGTTTGTGTACACGGTGGGGGCGTACAGGGTCGGTGTCGGCAGTCCCGCCGACTTCAGCGAGGGCCTCGATGCGGTGATCCCGCTGGTGCCCGCTGAACGGAAGGTGGCTCTCTGGAGGATCCGGACTCTTCTCCTGACGAGCACGGGCAGGATGGAAGACGCGGCCGATACGACTCGCCTGGATATCGTGCCGCCTCCGGTCATTCGGGGTCACCTGACGGACTATCCGGCCGTGGCGGGGTTCATCGATCCGGCCGAGGTAACGCTGGGGCTCGAGTCCGGGGCGCTGGATGACGACCGTGGGGTGGGCTCGGCCCGAGCGTTCGAGGTCGGCCTCTCCCAGGCGCTCGGTTATCTGGCCTCGGGAGATCCGATCCGGGGCGAGGCCGCGTTGGACGGTCTGGGGGTGGACGGTCTCTCGGGAGAGCTCCAGACGGTGGCCTCCGGCCTCTTGGACGCGTCCCGAGGGTGGGTCCTGCTCCACCGGGGCGATACGGTGGCCGCCATCCGCAGGCTTCAGGCCGGGCTTCAGCAGGCAGGCCGATGGACACCCGCCGGTGTGAACACGGCTCCGACCGATGCCCTCGGTGCGATGGGAGCCGGGGCTGCACTCTCCTTTCGGCTCGTGGCGGCGATGGCATCATGGGGCCCCACGGCCGACCAGGGACGCCGTCTGCTTCACGACGTGCTCTGGCCGGACTTCCACTACGAGGTACTCCGACATTACGAGCTGGGCCACGCGCTGGAGCGGATCGACGAAAGGATGGGGGCACGCGAGTCGTATGCTCGATTCCTGAGCCTCCTCGAGGGGGCCGACGACGGATTGCGCGTGGCGGACGAGGTGGCTCGGGCCAGGGAGGAACTGATCCGCCTGGCCGGCTAGTGCACCCCCACACGAGTGGTTGTCGGGAGTCGTGGACACGGTCTATCTTCGGCGAGTTTCCGAGCTTCTCAGCACTCTAGGAAAGCCAGCCATATGTCGAGCCCCACCCAGAAGAGCGAGTTGTCCGGAGGCGTGAGCGCCGCCTATTCTTGCGGCCCACCGGTTCCAGGGACCCCCCGAACCTGAGAGGTCGACCACCATGGAGCACGATCCGGACCTACCCTGGTATCGCCAGCTTCACTGGCAGGTGCTGGTCGCGATGGGCCTCGGCGCTCTGACTGGAGCCATCTTCGGCGCGCCGGCTGCCGATCAGCTCGGCTGGATTGGCGACCTCTTCATGAAGCTTCTGCGGATGATCATCGTGCCGCTGGTGCTCACGTCGATAATCTCGGGCGTGGCATCGGTAGGCGGTGGTCGCGATATCGGACGCCTCTTCAGCAAGACGCTCGGCTACTACGCGCTCTCCAGCCTGATCGCGGCCATGACCGGTCTCTTCTTTGTCAATCTCATCCGGCCCGGAAGGGATGCGACACTCGCGCCAACCGGGGGCGAACAGCTTCCCGAGCTCGCGACGCCCAACTCACCCGTCGAGCTCCTCCTCGACATCGTGCCGGAGAACGTCGTCCAGGCGGCGGCCGACGCCGACATGCTGGCGATTATCTTCTTCTGCATCGTCTTCGGGGCCGCGATCACCGCGCTGCCGGAGAAGACTCGGGACCCGGTCATCCAGCTCTTCGACGCTCTATTCCACACGATGATGCGGCTCACGTCAGGGATCATAAAATTCCTCCCGATCGGGGTCTTCGCGCTCATCACGCGGATGGTGGGCACGACAGGCTTCGACGCGTTCGGCTCGCTCGCGCTGTACGCTCTGACCATCGGTAGTGGGGTGACCTTCCACCTGTTGGTGAGCCTACCGGTCCTGCTGCTGCTTCTGGGCCGGATCTCCCCGCGCATCCATTTCGCGAACATGCGCGAGCCGCTTCTGATCGCGTTTTAGACCAGCTCGTCCGGGGCCACCCTGCCGGTCACAATGAGGGCCGTCGAGGAGAAAGTGGGGGTCTCGAACAAGGTCGCGTCCTTCGTGCTCCCGATGGGTGCCACCGTCAACATGGACGGCACCGCGGTATTCGAGTGCGCGGGTGCGCTCTTCATCGCCCAGATGCTCGGCTTCGATCTCACGATCGCGCAGCAGGCGGTGGTCGTATTGACCGCGCTGTTGGCCTCGGTCGGCGCTGCCGCTGTCCCCTCGGCGGGGCTGGTGGTGATCTTCGTCGTGCTCGAGGCGATCGGCCTGCGGGGCCCCGACGTGAACGTGATCGTCGGCTCGATGCTCGCCATCGACCGGCCGCTCGACATATTCCGCACTGCTGTGAACGTCTTCAGCGATTCGTGCGGCGCGGCGATCATTGCGCGCTCGGAGGGTGAGACCAACGTAGATACGGAGATTATCTAGGCCGCCCTTATGAGCGAACATCCCGAAGCCGAGCTGTCCAGGGCGATCCGTCTTCCCCACGCCACGGCCATGGTCGTGGGGACCATCATCGGTACCGCGATCTTCGTGCAGCCCTCGGAAGTCACCGGACGGGTTCCTTCGCTCACCGGCGCAGCCCTCGTGTGGTTGGTGGCCGGCGGACTCACGCTCATCGGTGCCCTGGTCACGGCCGAGCTCGCTTCGACCTTCCCAGAGAGCGGTGGCGTCTATGCGTTCCTGCGGGAGTCGTTCGGCGGATGGCTCGGGTTCCTGTGGGGTTGGGCCATGTTCTGGACCATGCACTCCGGGATCATCGCGGCCATCGGGATGGTCTTCTCCTTTTACGTGGGGTTCTTGGTGGAGTTGGGCCCCATAGGCACCCGTGCCGTGGCGATCTCCGCCATCCTCGCGATCTCAGCCGTGAACTACTTCGGCGTCAAGCAGGGGAGTGACCTGCAGGCGGCGATTACCGCCGTCAAGGTCTTGGCCATCGTCCTCATCGTGGCCTTGGGCTTTTCCTTGGGATCACCGCCTTCCGTAGCCGAGGCGGGAGCCTCAGGCGCGGTCGGAGCGGCCGGGGCCGCGACGGTCGGCAGCGAGATCCTGGGAGGAGGCACCCTTTCCGACTTCATGCTGGCGCTCGTGGCGGGGCTCTTCGCCTTCGGCGGCTGGCACATGGTGACGTACAACGCCGAGGAGACCGTCGATCCGACGAAGACCATCCCGCGCGCCCTGACGTGGGGGGTGCTGACGGTCACCATCTGCTATGTCGCCCTCAACGCCGTCTACTTCTATGTGCTCCCGCTGGAGACCGTGATCGGATCCGATCGAGTGGCCGCCGACGCCGCGGAGAGCGTGTTCGGCTACGCGGGCGGGGTCGTCATGACCGGTCTGGTCATGTTCTCCGCCTTCGGCGCTCTGGCCGGCATCGTCCTTTCGGGGCCGCGGGTGTACTACGCCATGGCGCGTGACGGCATGCTGTTCAAGTGGGTCAGCGGACTTCATCCCCGCCATCACACCCCCCACCGGGCCATCGTGCTACAGGCCGTGTGGGCCTCCGTCCTCGTGGCGACCGGCACGTATCGAGCGCTGTTCACGCGGGTCGTTTACACCGAGTGGATCTTCTTCGGACTCATGGCCATCGGTCTCTTCGTGCTCCGACGCCGACCCGGGGTCACACGGGCGTACTCCGCATGGGGCTATCCTTGGGCCCCGGCACTGTTCGCCCTGTCCGCCTTCGCCATCGTGGCGAATCAGGTCGTCGACGATCCGGTTGAAAGCGCCCTCGGTCTCGGTGCGGTGGCCATCGGCTATCCGGTGTACCGTTTCTGGGCCCGGCCTGAGCGCATTCTTCCCGAGAACGCCGCATGATCATCGACTTCCACAACCACTTCTTCCCGCCCGAGTTTCTGGACGCCATCCGTTCCGGGCCCAGCAACTTCAGGATCACCGAGGACAAGGAAGGGAATCCCGTCCTCCACTCTCCCGGCGACTACAACGTCATCGTTCCAGGCCATCGCGACATCGATTACAGGAGGGATGTCCTGGACGAGGCGGGCGTGGACCGGCAGGTGATCACGTTCACGGCGCCAGGGACCAGCATCGAGTCGCCGGAGCGGGCGGCGGAGCTCGCTACGATCGTCAACGACGGGCTCGCCAACGCTAGAGATCGACATCCCGAACGCTTCACACCTCTGGCCCACCTCCCCCTGAACAACCCGGCGGCGGCGGCCGTCGAACTCGAGCGTGTGCTCGGTGAGTTGCGCTTCCCGGGGGTCATGCTCTTCAGCAATGCCAGTGGCGTGCCGTTGGCGGATGAGCGCTTCTGGCCTCTCTACGAGCGGGCCGACGCGGCGGGGGCCGTGATCTATATCCACCCGACCTATCCGGTGGGAGTGGAGGCGATGGAAGAGTACATGCTGATGCCCCTGGTGGGCTTTCTCATGGATACGACTCTGGCCACCGCACACCTGATCTACGCCGGAATCCCCGAACGCTTCCCCGGCATTCGCTGGGCACTCTGCCATACGGGGGGCGCGATCCCGTTCCTGGCCGAGCGGCTGGACCGTGGGTTCGAGGCGTTTCCCCGCTGTCGTGTGAATATTTCTCGCCCCCCCACCGACTACCTACGCCGGTTCTATTTCGACACGGTGAACTTCGACCCGGCCTGCCTTCAGCTCGCTCTGGACTTCGCCGGGGCCGATCACGTGATCGCGGGAAGCGACTATCCGCACATGATCGGAAGCCTCGAGAAGATGAAGTCGTCGATCGCCCAGTTGGGACTCTCGTCCGAGGACGAGGCCAACGTGCACGGGGGCAACACCGCGGCGCTGCTGGGTCTGTGAGAGTATCCCCGAGTATCCGCGCGAAGGAACGGAGAATCGGTGGTGGGAGATCCGCTCCATCCGCGCGGGAGGAACGCAGGAGTGTAGTGACCCTACTCATCGCCGCCGTGACCCTCTCGCTCTTCGGGTGCGGAGACGGCCGCGACGTCGATTTGCGTGCTGCGATCATCGACGCCGAGGACGCCAGGGCGACGAGCCCCGAGGGGCTCCAGCCTCTCGAGGAGGGCCTTCGCTCCACCGATCCCGATATTCAGAGGCTTGCGGTGCGGGCCGTAGGGCGCCTCGAAAGGCCGGAGACGACGGATCTCATCGCACCCCTGCTGGCCTCGCCCGACGCCGCCGTTCGGTCGGAGGCGGTAAACGCACTCGGACAGGCGGTTTTCAGTTCGGAAGGAGACGGTGTGGCTGACCTGCTCTTCACCCATCTCGCCGACGAGGACGACGACGAGGTCCGGGGTGTTGTGGCGCGGACCTTGGGGAGGGTCCGGTACGGGGAGGCCGATCGGGCTCGCTTCGCTGAACGGATACTCGTCCGGCTCACCGGTGGCGCAGACGCCGCCGCACCGCTCTCGACACTCACGGGAGCCGTCATGGGCCTCGAGTCGTACGCGCGCGGCTTGGACACCGGAGGACTCTCGGCAGCCACGGTGGACAGGCTGGCGGAGCTATCGGCGTTCGGCCGGTCGGGGGGATCGGACGACCCGGCCGGTGCGGCGCGCGTGCGGCGGACGGCGATGCTGGCCCTGTCGTGGTTTGGAAGTCCCGGTGATGCGAGTCTGGCCGCAGCGCTGGACGACGACGACCCGGACGTGCGGCGACTCGCGGTGACCATCTTGGGAGGCGAGGCGGCTACCGGGGTCGGGATCGATCTCTTGATTCGGGGTCTGGCCGACCCCGCCCCCCGCGTCCGTGTGGAAGCAGTACGTAGCTATGCCGCCCGTGGCGCGCCGGGCGTCGAGAAGTGTCGGCGCCTTTTCGATGCTGCCGTCGACGCCGACCTTCACGTCGCCGTGGCGGCTCTCGATATCGTGGCGGAAGGGTGTGCGGACCGGACGGGCCAGATCGACTTGCTCGCCGGTATCGCCGACAGGCTCGAGGCGGAGGCCCCGTCGGACTGGCACCGGCCGGCTCACGCGCTCGTTTCCCTCGCCGCACTGTCGCCCGCCCGCGCCGCGCCGCTCTTGGCGGCCCTTGCCCGACATGCGAACCCGTTCGCCCGGGTGTACGCCGCCCGCGCGGCCACGGTGCTCGGTGATGGCGACGTGCTGGAGGCGCTCGCTGCAGACGCGGTCCCCAACGTCCGCACGGCGGCCGTAAGGGGACTGGCCGGACTCCGAGGGCGCGCGGCGGACGACATCCTGATCGCACGGCTCGACGGGGACGATCCGTTTCTTCTCCTGACCGTCGCCGGCTTGCTCGAGGGCACGCCGCACCAGGGTGCGGTCGGGGCGCTGCTGGACGCCCTCGCCAGGATATCAGTGGAGCGACGGCAGACGGCGCGTGACCCCCGCATGGCCCTCGTGAACCGTATCGCCGAGCTGGGTGGTCCGGACGACGCAGACGGATTGGAGCCCTACCTCATGGACTACGATCCGCTGCTCGCGGGCCGGATCGCCGAGATCCTGAGCGAGTGGACGGGCGAAGAGTTCCAGGCCCGACCCAACCCGCCGCCGCGCGCGCCGGTGCCGTCGCCGGGGGAGATCGACCGACTGGCCAACACCAGGGTGATCCTCGAGATGGCGCGGGGCGGGGAGATCGAGATGCGCATCCTCGCCCACAACGCCCCGACCCACGCCGCGCGCTTCGTCCGACTCGCACGGGCGGGCAGTCTGGACGGGCTGACCTACCACCGGGTCGTCACGAATTTCGTGCTTCAGGGAGGGAGTCCGGGTGCCAACGAGTTCTTCGGCGACGCGGCCTACACGCGTGACGAGCTCGGTTTGATTTCGCACTGGCGTGGGACGGTAGGGACATCGACACGGGGCCGCGACACGGGTGACGGCCAGATGTTCATCAACCTCATCGACAACCTCCGCCTGGACCACAACTACACGGTGTTCGGCGAGGTCGTGCGAGGGATGGACACGGCGGACCTGGTGGCCGAAGGTGATGTGATCACCCGGGCGAGGGTGGTGGTGGGGTAGTATGTACGAAACGCGAATCCGTACTACGATGACTCGTACGCCGTCAACTCAGCGAACCTCGGCCCGTACGGCGATGCCATCATGTACGAGTTGATTCCGTACATCGAGGAGCGGTTCCGCGGGATCGGTGAAGGGTGGTCCCGATTCACCTGCGGCGGCTCGACGGGGGGGTGGGAGGCGCTGGCCGTTCAGGTCATGTATCCGGACGAATACAACGGCACCTTCGCCGCCTGCCCGGACCCCATCGACTTCAGGGCGTTCACCCTGGTCGACATCTACGAGGACGAGAACGCCTACTTCATGGACGGTCCCTTCAAGCGGACCGAGAGGGCCGGACGCAGAAACTGGCTGGGAGTCGTCGACCGTTCCGTGAAGGACGACAACCACGTCGAGCTGGCACTCGCTACACGCGGGCGTTCGGGGCAGCAATGGGACATCTGGCAAGCCGTCTATTCCCCGATGGCCGAAGATGGATACCCCCGGCCGATTTGGGACAAGCGCACGGGAGTCATCGATCGCCAGGTGGCCGAGTACTGGAGGGAGAACTACGACCTGCGTTACATCATGGAGCGGGATTGGGCCACCCTGGGCCCCAAGCTCGAGGGCAAGGTCCACATCTATGTCGGCGACATGGACAACTACTACCTGAACAACGCCGTCTACCTCACGGAGGAGTTCCTGGAGGGTACCACGAGCCCGTACTACGGCGGGGTCGTGGACTACGGCGATCGGGCCGAGCACTGCTGGAACGGCGACCACGAGAACGGCAACCACATCTCGCGGCTGCGCTACAACACGATGTACGTGCCCAGGATTCTCGAGCGGCTGCGTGTGGGGTCGCCTCCGGGAGCGGACCTGACCAGTTGGCGGTACTGAAGGCACCGCTTGTGGGAACAGGGATGCGCCACTGACGTCCACCCCCGAAACGTCTCGGCCGGGGCACCCTCAAGGGGCACCCCGGCCGATTAGACTGCCGGGTGGCATGGCTTCCTCCAGCGATGCCGACCACCTGTGGCGGATCGGGACGGCGTCAGCGCACCGCAAGTTCTCCAGAGGAGAAGTCCGAGTCCGCGCTGCTCACGCTCGTGCCACGGACGAACCGCTATAGGTTCTGGAAGCGAGCCCGAAGGTCTCTTGCTCCCTCCGTACGGACGTCCTTTTGCGGCCCACAGGGCGCGGCAGCATTCTAATTATGGACTCTCGGTACCAGCCCAGGCAAGTCTCACGTATGCTGGTCCCGAAGAGGGACACGGCCATCGAGCAGCGGCCTCAATCACGGAGGAGATCTGTACGACCTGGCTGACGCCATCCTTGCCCGGCCGCCGGCGGGTCCCGGCGTCGGAGAACGCCTAGGAACCTCCCGCGAGGGTCATATCCATTCCCATCCCCTATATTATATGGGGATGGTTACTGTAACGAACAAGGCCACTCCGCCGGGGAAAACCAAGCCCAAGGGCCGCCATCCAGACAAGGCCCTGTCGGCCGCCTTCGTGCGCACGGCCCCGCCTGGAAGACACGCGGACGGCAACGGTTTGTACCTCTTCGTCCAGCCGAGCGGAACCCGAAGCTGGATTCAGCGCCTGGTCATCCGGGGTCGGCGCCGCGAGCTCGGGATCGGCAGCGTCGCGCTGGTCTCCCTCGCCGAGGCCCGGGAAAAGGCGCTGGCCAACCGTAAGCTGGCCCGCGAGGGCGGCGACCCGCTTGCCGAGAAGCGTCGTAGGCAGGGCGTACCGAGCTTCGCCGAAGCCACCGCGCGTGTGGTAGAACAGAAGCAAGCCGGCTGGCGAAGTCGGGCGCACGGCCGCGAGTGGATCTTGACCTTCGAGCGGTACGCCTTCCCGCGCATCGGGAAGATGCCGGTCTCGGAGGTCACTAGCGCCGACGTGCTGGAGATCCTCGCGCCCATCTGGCACACGAAGGCGGACACCGCCCGGCGGTTGCGGCAGCGCATCCGCGCGGTGTTGGAGTGGGCGGTGGCGATGGAGTTCCGGATCGACAACCCCTGTAACCGGATCGACCCGGTCCTGGGTCCCCAGCGTGACGTCGTGCAGCACATGCGGGCGCTGCCGCATCGAGAGGTGGCCGCGGCCATCCAGACGGCGCGGGCATCAACGGTACCGCTGGCCGTCCGGCTGGCGTTCGAGTTCCTGGTGCTGACGGCGGCACGATGGGGTGAGGTGCGGTGGGCGGAGTGGACCGAGATCGATCGGGAGAACGGCGTGTGGACCGTACCGGCTAAGCGGATGAAGTCGAACCGGGAGCACCGGGTGCCGCTGTGTAGCCGGGCCGTGGAGATTCTGGACGAGGCACGGACGCTCGTGAAGGGAACCAGTCCGTATCTGTTTCCCAATCGGCTCGGCAAGCAGCTCGAGGAGAAGCAACTGCGCCGGATGCTCGGGAAGCATGGGATCGCGGCCGTGCCCCACGGGTTTCGCTCCAGCTTCCGCGATTGGGCGGCCGAGGAGACGAATCATCCGCGCGAGGTCATCGAGGCAGCCTTGGCGCACGTCGTCCAGAACAGGGTCGAGGCAGCCTATCGGCGCACGGACCTGTTCGAGCGCCGACGCCGGCTCATGGACGACTGGGCGGCCTATCTGGCTGGCGAGACTCGAGAAGCGAAGGCCGCACCGATCCGTTGATCCACATGTGCTCGCTAGCCGTCCAGACTAGACGCTGTCAGCATCCCGGGTGACAGTGCGAGCCCCATTGTCGACGTGGCCCGGCGGCACGTTGACTCTTAGATATACGGGGATTCCAAAGGTTAACAAAGAGGCGCGGGAAGATATTGGAGCCACACATACGTGAACTTGCTGGGGCTCAGCGTCAACTTTGAAGTGCAACACGGGCTAGGTTGTTGAGATGTTTTCATAGCACTCCTTAGGGGTTCGGAAGCCGAGTCGCTTACGAGGTCTGTTGTTGAGCGTTTGGGCGATGCGAGAGCAGTGGCGTTGGGTGACGCGAGCCATGCTCTGACGCTTCGGTAGGTACTGACGAATCAGTCCGTTGGTGTTCTCGGAGGTGCCGCGCTCCCAGGAGTGATAGGGCGTCGCGAAGTAGAATTTCGAGCCAGTTTTTGCTTCGATCGCCTTGTAGCCGTGGAACTCGGTTCCGTTGTCGGCCGTGACGGTGTGAGTGGGGCGAGGGGCGCTGTTGATGAGGCGGACCGCTCGGCGGTTGGTGGCCTCGACGGTTCGGGTCTCGAGCTTGCCGATCATCACGTAGCCGCTTTTACGGTCGACAAGGGTGAGCACGCAGTGCTTGTCGGAGATGTTGCCGATCACGGTATCGGCTTCGAGGTGGCCGACTCGGCTTCGGTTCGTCGCTCCAGCTGAACGCTCAGATAGCGGCCGTTTGCCGGCCAGCCGACCACGGGAATCGTAGCTACCGTACCGTTTTCGGCGTTGCTTGGGAGAACAGCGGAGATGCAGATACAGGCCTCCGCCCTTCTTTCGATCGCGCCAGATGTGGCGGTAGATGGTCTCGTGGCTGATCGAGAGCTGCCGCTTACGGAACCTGTCAACGACAATGGGACACTCTACGGGATTAATTAAAGAGCAATTTCCTGTGTGGAGAGGGGTGTGGTGGGAGGATTGATCCAGACGGCCTCCGGGAGCGGTTTGGGTTTGGGAACGCCTCTGACGAAGCGTTCGGGATGGGTGGTCCATGCCGTGTTGAGCACGGTTGTCCTGCGGGCGATAACGTTGTCGGCGCGCCCGAAGTGCACTTGTTCGGGGGTCAGCATCGAGATGCCCCCGTGCCTGTGCTCGGCATTGTACCAACGGAAGAACGATCGACAGAAGGTCTTGGCCTGGCCCTGGTCTCCGAACCGTCCGGGAAACGAGGGATGGTACTTCAAGGTCTTGAACTGAGCCTCGGAGAACGGATTGTCATCCGAGACCTGAGGCCGGCTCAACGAGCGGGTCACGCCGAGGTCAGCGAGAAGTTGAGCGGTGCATTGGCTCGTCATTGGAGCTCCCCGATCCGAGTGCAGGGTCAGGACCCGGGGCTGGACGCCATGCTTCAGGCAGCTCTGCTGGATCAACCGGCCGGCCAGGGCCGAGTTCTCCCGGTCCGCCACCATCCAGCCCACGACGTAGCGGCTGTAGATGTCCAGGATCACGTACAGGTAGTAGTAGCTCCACTTCTTCGGCCCCAGCAGCCGCGTGATGTCCCAGGACCACACCTGGTTCGGCGCCGTGGCCATCAACTCGGGCTTCTTGTACTCGGGATGGGTGCGCTGCGCCCGGCGTTCCTGAACCGGCACCTCGGAGGCCAGAACACGATACATCGTGCGTTCGCTGCACAGGTAGACCTCTTCGTCGAGCAGCGTGGCCACCACCTCGGCGGGTGAGCGGTCCACGAACCGCTCCGAACACAGCGTGTCGAAGACCTCGCCTCGTTCCGTCTCGCTCAATGCCCGGGCGGGCGTCGGGCGGGGCTGCCGTTGCCCGGTCGATGGGCCTCGACGACGGTACAACGTCGATCGGCAGACCTCGAGGGCCGCGCACGCCGGTTTTACACCGACGTGCTTAGCCAGCTCATCGGCCGCCTTCAAGAGTTCGTCCCGTCGTCGAGGCTTATCCCCAGCAGCCCCGCAACTTTTCCCTGCACGTCGATGATCAGGTGTGCCTTCCTGAGCTCATCCTCGAGCCGAGCATTGCGGCGCTCCAGCTTGCGTACCTTCTCATCCAGAGGATTTCGCTCCGGCTTGCGGCCGCGTTTCTTCGACAGGGCCTTCAGCGACCCGCTATGCGCCGCCTTGCGCCACGTCGTCAGGTGCGACGAGTACAGGCCCTCTCGCCGCAGGAGTTGACCCACCTCGCCGGGCTCGGTGCACCGGTCCGCTTCTTCGACGATCCGCAGCTTGTACGACGGACTGAACCGCCGTCGTAGCGGCCTATCTACTACCTCCGGGTCCGCAGGAGCTGCCGCGCTTCGCTTGGCCTCCCCGGTTCCAGGGGCACTACCATTCTCTTCCATTCTCTCTCGCAGTCCCAACATGTTCGTTTTCTCTGCCTTCGCCCTACTCTAATTCTTTGCGTGCTCCGTGTCTCACGTACGTTGGCAGAGAGGGCAGCGGTTCACGAATACCAGCGTATTTCCGGGCCACGACACTAGCGGCGCCCTCCTCGCTGTTCTGCTCCTGGGCCCGGCCGTACTCCAGGCCCAGGAGTTTCAGGTGGACCTCGAGGCCGAAAACCGCGTCGCGTTCATCTCGCGCGCTTCCATCGAGGAGTTCGAGGGGGTGACGGACCGCATCGACGGATACGTCCTTCTGAGCGGCGAGCGCTTGGCGACGACATCGGTCCGGAACGCCACGGAGTTCTACTTCGAGGTCGACCTCGCGAGCCTCGACACGGGGATCAGCCTCCGCAATCGACACATGCGGGACAACTACCTCGAGGTCCGAGACCACCCGTACGCGACGTTGGAAGGCTCGATCGCCAGCGTGAGCGCGGAGCCCGTTGGTGGATTCCGGGTCGAGGGCATCGGCCGGATGGAGATCCACGGCGTCGAACGGGTCGTCTCCACGCCCTGCGAGATCGTGGAGGAGGGGGCCGGATATCACGCACGGTGCGCCTTCCAGATGCTGGTGATTGTAACCCTGTTGCACGGGATACTGCGCATCAGTTAGCTTCCGGTGCATGGAAGACAAGACCGGGCATATCACTCTCTGGAGCGCCGTGTGCGCCGCCGGAGCTGCCGTGATAGCTGGTTTTGGCATCCTTGGGGCAACCCTTCTCGTGGGCGGCGCTTTGGGAATCGCGGAGTCGCTTCGTGCATATCGGCCCATCGTGCGCCCCAAGCCACGCTACGATGCAAGCCAGGGTTTCCGGGCTCGCGTAAAGATCCACAACAAGGGTCGGGTGGCTGCAAAGAAATGTGCCGTGCGTGTTGTGTCCGTTCGTGAGATTAGGCCAGGTGGTGTCCACCGCCGCTCCGATATCCCAACAATCCGCCTGCACTGGCAAGACACGGGCGGCGATCTACTCGATATTGTCGCTGATGACGACCCAGGGATCGAAGTGGTGTGCGCTGACTTCCCGCATCCGGTGGCCCGCCTCGGCCCTCACAAAATCTGGGAGGGGGGCATAACCCTCATTACGCTACGGGTTACGGGCGAGAACATACGTGCCGTCCAGCGCACTTTCTTTTTCTCCTGCCACCATCGCCGATATCACGCGGGATGGCGGTGGGAAGAATGGCGCACCCCTTGGTATGCGCGGACTCGGCTACCGCCTCTACCGAGTCTCGCCTCGCCGCTTGCATCTGAGAAGGCGTCAACAACAGTTCATCCCGAGACGGCACCCTACAGGGTTTCCCGTTGGAATCAGTATCCCAACTACGAGTGCGGGCAATGCCCGTTCAAGAACCTCGACAAGAGTCTACTGGTCCGCCACCTGAAGAACGACCATGGGATTGAAGTCGATCCCGATTCTATTCCTGACGCCCCCAACCGGGGTGTTGTCTTAATCCCCGTTCCGGGCGACATCCGCGAGATGGGCCTGGTAGACCGTGAGGAGCGGCTAAGGGCCTGGTGGGGGGCCGTGAAGGCACCACTGAACCCCGTAGACGCTGGTCTGCTCATGAAGCGACTGAGCTTCATGTACGGGGAACACTACCCTGAGATGAAGCCCTTCCTGAGCGAGGAAACGATAGAGGCGGTCGAGAAGAAGTACGGCCCCGTTGACCTGATTGCTGTGGGTTCCCATGGACACATGCGCGGCCTCTTGCGACGCGATATCAAGCGGGCTGCGAAGCAATTGGGGGTTGATCTTGGGGCCGTCCTCGGGAAATCGGGCGGCGAGTACGAAGAGTCCCTGAAGGCGCTTGAGTTGGGCGACCTCTCTGTCTACCCACCGGCGGAGCAGTTGAAGCGAGCCCGCGATCACTTCGTCGATGTCGTTGCGGAGGTGGAGACGGGGGGTGCTAGTCGTGCCAAAGTGGATGAGGCCAAAGATACGCTCTTGGAGAAGAGCCGAGCGTATAACGCAAGCGGTCCGGGCTACGTGAAGGACTTTGAGCTTATTCAGGAGTCATTGAAGCGGCTGGCTATGCCGTCAAGCTTCGATAGCGAAGAGCCTTCCCGTCAAGAATCCGAAGAAGAAGATCCCGGAAAATGAGCGGGTTATCCCTGTTGTTGAAGCGCCATTCAAGCTCTTCGAGGTAACGGTCCATATGCTTCACGCTGATCTTGTGGAAGGCACCCATGACGGAACGCTTGAACAGGCTCCACATGCCTTCGACGCTGTTCGTGTGGACATCGCCCACGACCCATTCGTCGAGGTTGTGCTGCACGGTGTCATGCTCGATGCCCATACGGTCCCCGAGGCCACGGTAGGCCGGAAACTCGTCGGTGTAGATGGCGAGGGCTTCATCGGTGACGGTGCGCTTGATGAAGTCGTCCAAGGTGGCCCGTTTCGTGTTCGGGATGCGCTCCAGGCGGACGCGCCCGTCACGCTGCACGGCACCCACGACGATGGACTTGTTGGTCGTCGAGTAGGGTCCTCTGCCCTTGCCTCGCTGGCGACCACCGACAAACGTCTCGTCCACTTCGATGATCCCGAACAGCGTCGGTCCCTCGAAGCGGTCGGTAGTCATGGCCTCACGGATGCGGTGACAGAGGTGCCAAGCGGTCTTGTAGGAGACTCCGAGGGTGCGCTTCATCTGGTTCGCGCTGATCCCCTTCTTAGACTCGATCATCAGGTACATGGCCACGAACCACTTCCGCAGAGGAAGCTTGGTGTTGTCGAAGATCGTCCCCGAGGTCACAGAGAAGCGGTAGCGGCATCCGTTGCAATCGAACTGGTCCCGAGTGGTGATCTCGGATACGGACATGTCACCGCAACGCGGGCAGGCGACACCAGACGGCCAGCGCAGCTTTTCGAGGTATTCCCGGCAGGTCTCTTCGGTTCCGAAGCGATCCATCAACGACATCAGATTGATATTGGCGGTGCTCGACATGGTTGATTCCACCAAGCGCAGAGAGAAGGACCGGCTCCCCAAGGACGTGAGCAAACTCACGGGAGACGAGATCATGCAGAAGGTGTTCAGCAAACGCGTCGTGAAGGAGTTGAAACGCGTGGCTCAGGAAAGCGAGCCGAAAGAGCCGAAAACCGAGTAACGATGCCATACAATCAATATACTGCGATAGGGACAGCCGTGCAAGAGATATACAATCGCCAAACCATTGGTGGAGTGCACGATCTGCCGTTTCTTGCCGGGGGCGATGCCGGACTCTGCCGGCCTGAAGAGGCACAATAACGGCCCGTTCGTGTGCCAGTTGGTGGTTTACTCAACAAGACTGGGAAGCACGGCCTTATGGCGGAGAGGTCCTTACATAAGCTTTAGGCGTTATACTTATGTCAAGAGAGCCGGCTCATAAGCTTCCGTGGGGCAAGGACTGTGGCGACCGACAGGAAGAATCGGGCGGGTGTGTTCCGGAAACAGACTAGAGGATTTGCGACGTTCATCCCCGCAGCGTTCCCCCCGGAAGACCTCCAATTGGACCCCCTCGCAGACTTGCTGGAAAGAGCGACCTTGGCTTTGGGGCGACTGGTGGGATCTGCCGAGATCCTGCCGGATCCCGACCTATTCGTCTTCATGTACGTCCGCCGGGAAGCGGTGCTATCTAGTCAGATCGAGGGAACCGAAGCCTCCTTAGTCGATTTGCTCGAATACGAAGCACAGATGGAGCGGAGTGACCGGCGGGTAGATGTCAGAGAGATCACCAACTACATCGACGCGCTACGCTTTGGACTCGAGCGTGTAAAGGACCTCCCTCCGTCGCTTCGGTTGATTCGCGAGATCCATGAGAAGCTGATGACCGGAGTCCGTGGAGGCGAGTCGACCAAGACTCCAGGTGAGTTCCGTGGATCCCAAAATTGGATCGGTGGTCCGACACCTGAGACGGCCCGATTCGTCCCCCCTCCGGTCGCGGAGATGCATGATTCACTCCATCAGATCGAGAACTTCCTCCACGCTGAGTCTGATCTTCCCATACTGATCCGGGTCGCGCTTGCGCACGCCCATTTCGAGACGGTGCATCCTTTTCTAGATGGAAACGGCAGGGTCGGTCGACTCTTGATCACCTTCATGCTCGTTCACGAACGAGTGCTTCATGAGCCCATCCTCTATCTCTCGATATTCTTCAAACGCCATCGACAGGAGTACTACGATCGACTCCAGGCGATTCGGGAGAAGGGTGACTGGGAGGGGTGGCTGGCGTTCTTCCTCGAAGCTGTCGCCTCGGTCTCAGAGGACGCTACCACGACCGCACGACACATCGTCAACTTGAGGGAAGAGACGAGGACCCAGATCAATCAGCGGATGGGAAGGCGCACCGGCTCGACGCTCGAGCTCCTTGAAGAACTGTTTCGAGGCCCGATTGTGACCGTGAAGCGGGTGCAGATGATTACGGGGTTGTCGCAGCCCGCTGCGAACGCCCTCACCAACGCAATGGAGCGGGTCGGAGTCCTGCGGGAAATGACCGGCAAGAAGACTTATCGCCTGTTCGCCTTCGATAGATACCTGCAACTGTTCGACGAGAGGGGCGAGCGGGGTTGACGGATGGGCCACTCTGCGTTCGGGGTTCTGACGTGACCCCCTGAAACGAGACCGAAGTTGATGTTAGGATGCGGCTTTGGTCGCAGCTATCAGGGAGGAGGTCAGAATGAGTAGGAGACGACACACGCCGGAGCAGATCATCACGGCATTGAGAGAGGCGGAGGTGGGTCTGGCGAACGGCAAAACGGTGGCGATGGTGAGCCGGGAGTTGGGGATCAGCGAGCAGACGTACTACCGGTGGAGGCAGGAGTTCGGGGGGATGAAGGTGGATCAAGCTCGACGCTTCAAGGAGCTGGAGAAGGAGAACGCACGGCTAAAGCGAGCGGTGGCGAACCTGACGGTGGACAAGCTGATCCTGGAGGAAGCGACCAAGGGAAACTTCTGAGCCCCGAGCGCCGACGCAGGTGCGTGATGCATGTACGTCAGCGACTCGGGGCGAGTGAACGTCACGCGTGTCACGTACTGGGTCAGCCGCGCTCGACGCAGCGCCGGGTGAAGAAGCTACCTGGCGACGAGGAGGCGCTACGCACGGACGTGATACGGTTGGCGAGCCGGTTCGGCAGGTACGGGTATCGCCAGATCACGAACCTGCTGCGTATCGAGGGCTGGGAGGTGAACCACAAGCGTGTGGAGCGTATCTGGAGGCAGGAGGGGCTGAAAGTGCCCAGACGGCAACCGAAACGGGGTCGGTTGTGGCTCAACGATGGCTCGTGCATCCGGCTCAGGCCACTGCACAAGAATCACGTGTGGTCCTACGACTTCGTAAGCACGAGGACCCATGACGGCCGTGCGCTGAAGCTTCTGACCGTGCTCGACGAGTACACGCGGCAGTGTCTGGCGATCAAGGTCGGTCGAAAGACTCGAGCTCACGACGTTCTCGAGGTGCTCACCGATCTCTTCGCTCGGCACGGTCCGCCCGAGCATCTGCGCTCGGACAACGGGCCAGAGTTCACGGCGAAACTGGTGCGGAGATGGCTGGCCAGGCTGCGGGTCCAGACCCTCTACATCGCGCCGGGCAGTCCGTGGGAGAACGGCTACAACGAGAGCTTCAACGGCAAACTGAGAGACGAGTTCTTGAACGGAGAGATCTTCTACACACTGCCCGAGGCAACGGTACTCGTCGAGCAGTGGAGGCGGCTGTACAATACCGTCCGACCCCATCGTGCCCACGGCGGACTACCCCCCGCCCCAGAGACGATAAAACCATCGCCCTGGTTCCTCAGGATGCCCCAACTCCAGGGACCACCGATGGCTCGGGGTCTAACATAGGAAGTGGTACCGCAACTGGGGGCACCTCAGGTGCTGGTGGCTCACTCGACTCGTTAAGGAGCAGAATGCTCACGGGCAGCCGGTGGTCCAGGCCGGGGGAGTCTTCTGCCCGCACGATCCGCTGGCATAGGGTGTTGCACCAGCTCCAGGTCGCCCTCGTCAAGGCCATACGTAGTGGAGACCTAGACCTCACTGAGAGCGCCAGTGTCCTAATTGAGCTGCCCGATATCCTCAACGATGATCATCAAGCGAACGAGTATTTGGAAGCGGCTGTTCAAACGCTTGGAGAGTTCGTCCAGCGCGGTCGGTAGGGGCTGAGGGCGACGTTGGCAACGCACTCCACGTCAGGTTCGGCACACGCTCGCATTTGGATCGGCCGGCACCTGCCACGTTTGTCGTCTCCGACACCCCCCTCTCGCGGAGCTTGAGGGTGGATCCACCGGGCGGAATGAGCGCTAACCCGCGCTTTGGTGATGTCTCCAAGCAAGACGTCGAGTGGTTCCTGCGATATCTCTTCCGAAAGGAGAGCTTCTGGGAGGGCCAATGGCACACCGTTCAGAGGACCTTGAAGGGCCTGGACTCGGTCGTACTTCTTCCCACAGGTGCGGGCAAGTCGATCGCGTTTCAACTGGCGGCGCTGCTACGGCCCGGCAGGTGTATTGTCGTCGACCCGATCGTATCTCTAATTGATGATCAGATTGAGAATCTCCGCTCCTATGGAATCGATCGATGTGGGAGTATCACAGGTCGTCAGCACGCGGCCGAGAAGGAATCGATCCAGCATCTCTTGGGCACGGGGCAGTATCTGTTCGTCTACGTTGCTCCGGAACGATTCCAGTCGGTACCCTTCAGAGAGTCGCTTCGAGGCCTTACCGCACACAGCATCATCTCGGCCGTTGTCATTGACGAAGCCCATTGTGTCTCGGAGTGGGGGCATGACTTCAGAACGGCGTACTTGAACCTAGGTCGCATCGCTCGCGAGTATTGCAGTTCTGGGGTAGGCCATGTGCCTCCACTCGTAGCGTTGACCGGGACGGCAAGCCGGGTTGTGCTGAAGGACGTCCAGCGTGCACTGGATATCCAAGAGCCAGATGCTGTCGTCACTCCGAAGTCCTTCGATCGGTCGGAGCTGAGATTCAGCGTTGTCCCGTGCCACTCGAATGAGAAGCAGGCGCGTGTGAAGGGGATTCTGGACGGGTTACCCATCCGGTTCCGTCGGTCGCATCAACAGTTCTTCAGGTCCTCGGGAGAAGGGCACACGGCCGCGGGCGTCGTGTTTTGTCCTCATGTGAATGGGGACTTTGGCACAGCCTCGGTCGCCAGGGCTATCGAGGAGCATCTGGGGATTTCGGTTCCGACCTATAGTGGATCGGCGCCTCGGGGGTTTGATCGGCGCGCCTGGGACTTGGCCAAGCGGCGTGCAGCTCGCGCGTTCAAGCGCGATGAAGCGCCGCTACTAGTGGCGACCAAGGCTTTTGGCATGGGAATCGACAAGCCCAACATCCGATATACAGTGCACCTGGGACTGCCGGCGTCGATCGAATCCTTCTACCAGGAGGCCGGGCGCGCCGGGCGCGACCGTGCGCTAGCGGAGTGCAGCATCGTCCTATCGGTAGATGATAAGGAGCGGGCAAGGTATCTGCTGGCTCCAGCCACTTCTCTGGGGGATCTGGCGAGCACGATGGAGGCAGTAGATCGAGCTCAGGCCGACGATGTTACCCGAGCGCTGTTCTTCCACACCAAGAGCTTTAACGGGATCGAGCAGGACGTAGCAGACATTGAGATCCTCCTTCGCTCGCTGGGAGACTTGAACCAACCCCGACGCGTTCGGATTACCTGGGCCGACGACGAGTGGAACCGGCGAGCCAATGATCCCCACGGCCGGTCGGAGCGGGCACTCCATCGACTAGTTGTCCTCTGTGTTGTGAAGGACTACTCCATCAATTGGGCGAGCCGCGAGTACGAGGTGGACCTGAATGCGTTCGATAGGGACAGGGTGGCCGACGCGCTCGCTTCGTATGGGAGAGCGTACCAGGCGCGCCGAGGGGAAGTCCTGCGCCAACAAGTGGACAAGATCCCGGAGTCCACGCCAGCCCAATTCTTGCTAGCGACCGCCGAGGTCCTACTGGAGTTCATCTATGAAACGGTAGAGCTGGCTCGACGGAGAGCCCTGAGCGAAATGTTCCAGGCCGCCGTGATTGCTTCCGAAGCTGAAGATCCGGACGACACCCTGCGCAGGAGGGTGCTCGATTATCTGAGTCAGACGGCGTGGGACAAGCGTTTAGACGATCTCGTTACGACGGGCGAGGCTGGTATGGCTGACGTTCCGGACATCCTGGATGATGTCATCACTCACGTCGACATCAATGAGCTCCGAGCAGCGGCCGGTCGACTTCTCTCTTCATATCCTGATGTCCCTAGCCTGCTGTACTTGCGCGGATTTACGGAGGCGCTCGCGACCGAAACCCAGGAGATGGGCGTCATCGAGGATGTGCGTGCGGGGACTCGCTTCGCATTGTCCAAGTACCGACTGGATCCAAATGCTCTGGCAAACACCCTACTTTCCCTAACGGACTCGGCGACTCGGCGACCCGAAATAGCTGAAATGATCCTGCGAAGTGCGCTAGCTGCTGAGGGCCTTCCCCGGGAGACAGTTGTCCACTTGGTGCGCACCTTGCCCCCGGCGCTCGCGGCGATCGCTGCCCGTAAGGCACTTTCGATCACCGCAAGAAGGGTTGAAGGGATCTTCGAGAGGAGAAACGACTGATGGCACAACGGGATTGGCGCAGTGAGTTCGAGGCTGTGGAAGGGAAAGCTCACGAGCTTGTGGAGGCTCTTGAAACGCTTCAGAGCGAAGCATCCGCGTATCGAGATCACAACCGCACGATCGAAGGTGGGTCCAAGTCGCTGGCGAAGGTGGCGAAGTCGTTCGATGAGTTGCTGCCGAGAGTCGACGAAGCGATGCGGACGATGAATAAGCTCGGGACCCCCGATCTACATCAGGAGGTGGAGGCGCTTGGAAGGCGGCTGGCCGACCTGGAGGAGAGCGTCAAGGCTTCGTCGCAACGGGTCATCGCTTTCCTGCTGGGGCTCATCGGGCTGTCTGTAGTCCTGGCGATCGGCTTGGGGGTTTTGCTCTTGAGGGGATAGCGGTCGGGGAGCTTTCCAAGAAAGACCGCGACGTAGTCTTCGAGATCCAACAGCCCGCCAGCATTTGATCACCCACGGCGCTGGGTCGGAGCGTCCGCCGCGCGCAGGTGAAACGGTCCGTCACCAGCCTTCATCCTTTCCTCCGCCACCGTTCTTCTCATGAATCAGCGTTGCCACGTCGGATACCCTGCGGGCTTGAGTCGCGACGCGAGCTCCCTTTCGAATTCAGCAGCCCGCGCACGGGTCATCGGATTGACCGCAAGATAGAACTCGGGGCGCAGGCGGAGGCCAAAATCCCTCACGAACCGCGCTGACTTTACGCCGGATTTGTGTTGAGCATAGCGCTCTTCCGGTGTGCGGTTGGTCATCCCGACGTAGAGAGCCGGCAGCCCCGTCCGCAACTGATCCTCATTCTCGTTCCTAAATCGTGATTCCTGGCGTACAGCGTCATCTAGTTCGATCACGTAGATGCAGTGGGATCGTTCCGGTGGTGATGGTCTCAGTTCAAGCAGGAGATTCTTCGCGCGGCCCGTGCTCCGATGTTCTAGCTCGTCTGCTACTTCCAAGAGCTGCGACCGAGCTTTCTTCACTCGCGCACGCAAGGCAGTTAGCCGCTCCAGCTGGAGGGGCCGAGATGGATCCTCGTCCGGATTGCCCGCTTGGGTCCTGCGCTTCGCGGCTGTCATATTGGTGCGTTTCCGAAGTCTTAGCCTGATGCGGTCTGGCAGAAGATCGCAAAGTCTCTCACCAGACTGGGGGAGGTCTACATGTTGGTCAACATGACAGGCTAGCTTGCAAATCATGACGCCGAATCGTGGCCCCATCGTCGGTGGCGACGGCCGGTCGTGGATTGGTCCCGGCTCTCAAGAGGGGGAGTTCGCTCTGTCAGCGCTTCAAGTGGCAGTGAACGTGACGTCGCTTGCGCTCGTTGCGACGAAGTTCTTTGATTGTCTGACCACGTCCGTTCACATGCAGGGACCGTCAGACGAAGCCAATCCGCTAGCCAGGGCGGCCATGATGCGATTCGGTCCGCGGTTGACGATTTGGGCCGTTTTCGGAGTGGTTGTGATGATCGTTGCGATCGTGGGAGTTAGTGCCCATCGCGCGGCAACCGATCTCCACACCAGCTCGGACCCTGACACCCTTAAGCTCTTCTCGGTCTGGGGATACATCGTGCTGGGGCTGTTGATCTCACTGGTCCAGGCGGCAGTGGCTCAGAAGAATGGGACTGGCGAATTCAATGTTATTTCACGGGCCGTTCTGTCTGTCACGAGCCTGCTCACGCGTTGGTAGACAGGCGGGCTCCCCTCTCTTACCGACGTGCTCGCCTTCTGTTGGGACTCCATGGCCCCTGACCCTCTGCAATAACCGGCCTTCTGACCTCCCGATACCTGATCAGGAGTCAGGACGTGGTCTCCGCCCGCAGAAGAACCACATGGAGCATCCAGGCCAGTGACGTCCTGGGTGAAAAGTGGGAGGGTGGAACCTCGTTTTCGCGAAGGTTGGGAATTGGGTGGGGACCGTAGGCTGATACGTCGCCCGCCTTCGTCCTCGCTCCGCGAGCCCGCTGAATCCGGCCGTCCCGCCTGAGTCTCCGAAGAAGCAAAGAGGCCCCGCAGCATCAAGCTGCGGAGCCTCAATCGGGACGGCCGGATTCGAACCGGCGACCCCCTGAACCCCATTCAGGTGCGCTACCGAGCTGCGCCACGTCCCGTGGAAGAGGAAAGGTAGCCCCGGGACTTCCCGCCCTCAATGCCGCTCGGTTGGGACACTGGGCTTCCTGCGCATTTGGGCCGAGATGCTAACTTGATCCTGGGCTCGAGCGGGACGCCGCGTCCGATCGGTGTAGGGTGAGGTCTCCGGGCGGGCCCATGAGTCAGCGAGCAAGGTGATGCAGCGAGCACGTAGATACCGGAGTAGAGGCACATGAGCAAAGCCGTCAGAATCCACGAGGTGGGAGGGCCTGAGGTCTTGAGGTACGAGACGGTCGAGGTGGGGGATCCCGGGCCTGGGGAGGCTCTGCTGAGGCAGACCGCGGCTGGGCTCAACTACATCGATACCTATCAGCGCTCCGGGCTCTACCCGCTGGCGTCCTTCCCGGCGGTCCTGGGCTCGGAGGGCGCCGGGGTGGTGGAGGCCCGGTGGGGGAAGGGGTGGCGGAGGTCGAGGTGGGCGATCGCGTCGCCTACAGCATGGCGCTCGGAGCGTACGCGGAGCGGCGGCTTGTTCCGGCGAAGGTGCTCGTACGCCTGCCTGATGGGATCGACGACGAGCAGGGTGCGGCGATGATGCTGAAGGGCTGCACGGCCCAGTACCTGCTCCGCCGCACGTACCGGGTCGAGGCGGGTGATTCGATCCTCATCCACGCGGCGGCGGGAGGGGTCGGTCTGATCGTGTGTCAGTGGGCCCAGCACCTGGGCGCGACGGTCATCGGCACTGTGGGAAGCCCTGAGAAGGCCGAGCTGGCCAGGGCGCACGGATGCGACCACCCGATCGAGTACAGGACGGAGAACTTCGTCGAACGCGTCCGCGAGATCACGTCGGGAGTCGGGGTCCCGGTCGTCTACGACTCGGTGGGCAAGGATACCTTCGACGCCTCGCTGGATTGCCTCCGGCCGCGCGGCATGATGGTGAGCTTCGGTCAATCCTCCGGTTCGATCCCGCCCTTCGACCCCGGCGTGTTGGCCCGCAAAGGCTCACTCTTTCTCACGCGCCCTTCGCTGGCCGCCTACATCGGCACCCGCGAGGAGCTCGAGGAGACGACGGCCGACCTGTTCGACGTGGTGCTGAGGGGCGCGGTCCAGATCGAGGTGAAACAGACGTATGCGCTCGCCGAGGTCGCCAAGGCCCATCGGGACCTCGAGGCGCGCAAGACCACCGGCTCGACGGTGCTTCGCCTCGGGTGATAGCGTCCTGGCGCCCGTCTCACACCGCACCCCTCAAGGAACCCCACACGCCCTCCACCCGTATGACGTACGACCTCATCGCCAAGGGCAACCTCGTGCTCCCGACATCCGACCCCACCCGCCGGCTGACTGGCCTTGTAGCCGCCGCGCTGATCCTCGGTGCTTGCGCCGACGGGGTCGATGAGCCCACCGGCCCGAGCGACCAGGACGCATTCGAGCTCCCGGTCCACCTGCACGTGGTTCAGTCCGACCACGTAGGGGCCTTGAATGCTCTCCTGACCGACCCGGAAGTCGGCAAGCTGATGGTCGCCGTCAACCAGACTTGGTCCCAGGCCGGCATCACCTGGATCCTGGAGAGCATCGTCCGCGAGCGGGCCCGCAACGAATCGGTCTTCCGCGAGGCGCTGATGAACCGCGCGCTCAGCCCGATCGCCGCACTCCCCTCCGTGCTCAGCCACGACGACGCTCGACCCGACGTCTGGAACGTCTTCATGATCCGCGATTTCGGGGGGACGGTGGGTGGTGCTTACCTTCCGATGGAGCACGTGGTCGTCTCCTCGGAGGTCGATCCGCTCGGACAGCGAGACATGCGCGGGGGCATGGCGCGGGTCCTCGCCCACGAGTTGGGTCACACTCCCTCGGCCTGGCCGACGTTGCGTGCACCGAGGAAGGCAACCTGATGGCCGCCGACTGCCTTCAGGGATCTCGCACCTACCTCGATCCGTCCCAAGTCACGAGAGCCCGACTCCAAGCGGACTTCGGACGACCCTTCTAGGCCGACATGCAGAACGGGGGCGCAGCCCTCGGCCGCACCCCCGCAGGGTTGTACTCCTACCGCAGTGCCGTCTCTACCTGCTCCACGGCGGCACGATGTGATTGGTCCGCGCATAAGCGATCGACTGACCCAGGTGCTCATGCATGTCCCCGGAAGCCGCGGCGATCGCCGCCATGGCGGTCATCTCTCCTCACGAAGTTGCCACTTAACGATTGGCATAATCCAGCCCTCCACACGTACGGACATCGGGGTTGAACCTTTCCGGGATCTCGAATATCTTTTCCTTCTCATTGCGGGGTGGAGCAGTCTGGTAGCTCGTCGGGCTCATAACCCGAAGGTCGCAGGTTCAAATCCTGCCCCCGCTACTTGATTCCAGCGCCGCCCTCGGGCGGCGTTTCCATGTGGTGGTGAAGCTGGACTGAGGAGTCGGTCGGATGTTTCAGACGGATGCCACACAGGCGCGCGGATGGACCATGGCCGATACGTGGTCTAGCTCGCGACCGTCGGCGGTCGGGGGGCGCGGCTGAAGACTTCGAGCCCGCACCTCCCCTACGACCGTCCACAGCCGACAGGCCTCGGGCGGTTTTTTTGTCGGCCAGGTAGCTCAGTTGGTAGAGCACGCGACTGAAAATCGCGGTGTCGGTGGTTCGATTCCGCCCCTGGCCACTTTTGGAGCGTCGACCGCCCGGGCGGTCGGTGAAGGAACAGAGGTCCGTAGCTCAAGTGGTAGAGCACCGGTCTCCAAAACCGGGGGTTGGGGGTTCGAGTCCCTCCGGGCCTGTTGGGCAGGGGAATTCGCCCCCATCGTCTAGCGGCTAGGACACCACTCTTTCAAGGTGGAGATCGGGGTTCGATTCCCCGTGGGGGCATAGGCAGGAAACCGGACTAAAGGTCCGGAGCGGTACAGGGAAGGGGCTGTAGCTCAGTTTGGTTAGAGTGCCGGTCTGTCACACCGGAGGTCGCGGGTTCAAGTCCCGTCAGCCCCGTTTGGTGCTTTTTGAAAGTCATGGGTGAAGTGTGAGGGGGCCGTAGCTCAGTTGGGAGAGCGCTTGAATGGCATTCAAGAGGTCAGGGGTTCGATTCCCCTCGGCTCCACTGCTGACGAATCAGGCTCGGGTGGCGGAATTGGTAGACGCGCAGGGTTCAGGACCCTGTGGGGGTTAACCCCGTGAGGGTTCGAGTCCCTCCTCGAGCATTTGTTCTGCTCGACTCGGCAAGATTCGGCAGATGGCCCACGTGCTGGAATTGGTAGACAGGCTGGTTTGAGGGACCAGTGTCGGAAACGGCGTACAGGTTCGAGTCCTGTCGTGGGCACTTTTCGCGGGCGCTTTTGGCGCTGCGCGTTGTCGGGACTGCGGTCGGCGCTCCCTGCGGCGTACGTTTGTACGCCTCAGTCACGCCGCCTTGCCCTCCTAGCGCAGCACCAAAATCGCTCCGCGAAAAGGGTGGTCTTCGAGACCGATTTGTTTGCAGGTTGATAAGGACCTTGTTAGTGCGCCCGTAGCTCAGCTGGATAGAGTGCCTGGCTACGGACCAGGAGGTCGGGGGTTCGAATCCCTCCGGGCGTATTTGATGTGGGAAGAGGCATGGACAGAGAGAATCGGGCGCGTAGCTCAGTTGGTTAGAGCGCTACGTTGACATCGTAGAGGTCACAGGTTCGAATCCTGTCGCGCCCACTCAGGTGGCCCTCAGCGAACTTGGCCGGGTGGCCGACAAGGTCGGGGGCCGTAGCTCAGTTGGGAGAGCGCAGCGTTCGCAACGCTGAGGTCAGGGGTTCGATTCCCCTCGGCTCCATTTGTTTTGCCACCTTAGCTCAGTTGGTAGAGCACGTCACTCGTAATGACGGGGTCGTCGGTTCAAATCCGACAGGTGGCTCTTGTATGCCCCGTGGTGTAACTGGCAACACACTTGGTTCTGGCCCAAGAGAGTCTAGGTTCGAGCCCTAGCGGGGCAATTTTCGGTGCCGGATGAGGCACCGTGGGAGGGATGGCCGAGTGGCTTAAGGCGGCGCCCTGCTAAGGCGTTGGACGCAAGTCCGCGTGGGTTCGAATCCCACTCCCTCCGTTATAGATTCTGTTTAAGTTATGGTATGACATATAGATATAGTATATATGTAAGGATGTGTCCCACTTTATATCCCACTGTAAGACGCGGATAGGGGGTTGACCTGCCCCCAAGAGCGGTACCACATCCTATGTTAGTCCCAGCACCTGTGGAGGGCCGTGAAGGACGGGCATCCTCAGGAACCAGGGCGACGGCTTAATCGCCTCAGGGGCCGGGGGAAAGCCGCCGCAGGCGCTGTGGGGTCGGACGGTATTGTACTCGCGCCGCCATTGCTCGACCAGCACGGCCGCCTGCGCCAACGAGCAGAAGATCTCCCCGTTCAACAGCTCGTCCCTGAGCTTGCCGTTGAAGCTCTCGTTGTAGCCGTTCTCCCACGGGCTGCCCGGCTCGATAAAGAGCATCTCGACGCCCACGCGCCCCAACCACCGCCGCACGAGCTTCGCGGTGAACTCCGGTCCGGAACCTGTCAACGACAATGGGACACTCTACGGGATTAATTAAAGAGCAATTTCCTGTGTGGAGAGGGGTGTGGTGGGAGGATTGATCCAGACGGCCTCCGGGAGCGGTTTGGGTTTGGGAACGCCTCTGACGAAGCGTTCGGGATGGGTGGTCCATGCCGTGTTGAGCACGGTTGTCCTGCGGGCGATAACGTTGTCGGCGCGCCCGAAGTGCACTTGTTCGGGGGTCAGCATCGAGATGCCCCCGTGCCTGTGCTCGGCATTGTACCAACGGAAGAACGATCGACAGAAGGTCTTGGCCTGGCCCTGGTCTCCGAACCGTCCGGGAAACGAGGGATGGTACTTCAAGGTCTTGAACTGAGCCTCGGAGAACGGATTGTCATCCGAGACCTGAGGCCGGCTCAACGAGCGGGTCACGCCGAGGTCAGCGAGAAGTTGAGCGGTGCATTGGCTCGTCATTGGAGCTCCCCGATCCGAGTGCAGGGTCAGGACCCGGGGCTGGACGCCATGCTTCAGGCAGCTCTGCTGGATCAACCGGCCGGCCAGGGCCGAGTTCTCCCGGTCCGCCACCATCCAGCCCACGACGTAGCGGCTGTAGATGTCCAGGATCACGTACAGGTAGTAGTAGCTCCACTTCTTCGGCCCCAGCAGCCGCGTGATGTCCCAGGACCACACCTGGTTCGGCGCCGTGGCCATCAACTCGGGCTTCTTGTACTCGGGATGGGTGCGCTGCGCCCGGCGTTCCTGAACCGGCACCTCGGAGGCCAGAACACGATACATCGTGCGTTCGCTGCACAGGTAGACCTCTTCGTCGAGCAGCGTGGCCACCACCTCGGCGGGTGAGCGGTCCACGAACCGCTCCGAACACAGCGTGTCGAAGACCTCGCCTCGTTCCGTCTCGCTCAATGCCCGGGCGGGCGTCGGGCGGGGCTGCCGTTGCCCGGTCGATGGGCCTCGACGACGGTACAACGTCGATCGGCAGACCTCGAGGGCCGCGCACGCCGGTTTTACACCGACGTGCTTAGCCAGCTCATCGGCCGCCTTCAAGAGTTCGTCCCGTCGTCGAGGCTTATCCCCAGCAGCCCCGCAACTTTTCCCTGCACGTCGATGATCAGGTGTGCCTTCCTGAGCTCATCCTCGAGCCGAGCATTGCGGCGCTCCAGCTTGCGTACCTTCTCATCCAGAGGATTTCGCTCCGGCTTGCGGCCGCGTTTCTTCGACAGGGCCTTCAGCGACCCGCTATGCGCCGCCTTGCGCCACGTCGTCAGGTGCGACGAGTACAGGCCCTCGCGCCGCAGGAGCTGGCCCACCTCGCCGGGCTCGGTGCACCGGTCCGCTTCTTCGACGATCCGCAGCTTGTACGACGGACTGAACCGCCGGCGTAGCGGCCTATCTACTACCTCCGGGTCCGCAGGAGCTGCCGCGCTTCGCTTGGCCCCCCCGGTTCGAGGGGCACTACCATTCTCTTCCATTCTCTCTCGCAGTCCCAACATGTTCGTTTTCTCTGCCTTCGCCCTACTCTAATTCTTTGCGTGCTCTGTGTCTCACGTACGTTGGCAGAGAGGGGTCCGTTGTCCGACCTCAGATACTCGGGAGGCCCGTGTCGGACGAACAGATCGGCCAGCACCTCGAGCACGTCGTGGGCTCGGATCTTGCGAGCCACCACGATCGCCAGGCACTCCCTCGTGTGCTCGTCCAGCACTGTCAGCAGATTCAGCGCACGCCCGTCGTGCGTCCTCGAGGCCACGAAATCGTACGACCAGACGTGGCCCCGATACAGCGGCCTCAGCCGGATGCACGATCCGTCGTTGAGCCACAGCCGACCTCGCTTCGGCTGCCGCTCCGGCACCTTCAGCCCCTCCTGCCTCCAGATCCGCTCCACCCGCTTGTGGTTCACCCCCCAGCCCTCGATGCGGAGCATGTCCGTGACGCGTCGGTTAGCCGTAGCGGCCGAATCGACTCGCGAGTCGCACGATATCACCTCGGAGCGCCCCCTCGTCACTCGCCACTTTCCTCGCCCGGCGCTGGGTCGTGCGTGGCTGCCCGAGCACCCGGCACGCTCTCCTGTCCGACGCCCCGAGCTGCTGACGTACACGCGCCACACAACGTCATCGGCGCTCGGGGCTCAGAAGTTTCCCTTGGCCGCTTCCTCCACGATCAGCTTGTTCAGTGTCAAGTCCGCCACTGCTCGCTTTCGTGGACGCTTCGTGGGGGAAGCCGGCAGCCCGCATCGAGGCTGCCAAAGGTCTAATCACGCTCCTCCGGCACCCTTCTTGTGAAGACTCGGACGTTCTCGCCGCCGTGGAGCGGCTGGTCGACGATCCTGCCCCGTCCGTCCGATGGCAGATTGCGTACCGGTTGCTGGTTCGGTATGCCCACGAACCGGATTGGACTTGGAGGCTGATTGAGCGGATGGCCCGCGATCGTAGTCCGGGGGTGCTGCGGGGGTTGGTGGATCGTCCGCTCCGCTACCTGAGCTTCGAAGAACCGGCTCGAGTCGCCAAGATCACGATAGGCATACAGCAGGCTGTGGCAGGCACACCCGGTCGGCAGAAGCTGACCAACTCATGCGGAAATATTCTCGCGAACCTCTTCGTCTGGGGCGGGGATGCGGACGCGTCAGCGGTGATCGACGGGCTTGCTGATGACCCGGTCGCTCACCTTGAGGAAGTCACTCACCTAGTGGCAGGATTCCGCAAGATTCTGGTGAGTGGTACGGATGATCCTCCAGATCCTGATGCAGACGCTGCCCGCGGGCGAAGTTGGAGCTTCATCCGGCGAGTGACGCGGGGAGCGTCGGCTGAGTTCCGGCGGGGAGCGGAACGCGAACGGGATCCCCATCGTTCCGCAGAGGACTGGCCCGCCGATGAACAGATGAAGGATCTTGCGAGCCTGCTAGACTCTGTGGGTTGGAACATCTACTTCGCTTCGGGTGCGAACGATGGCGACGAGTCCCTCGGCGAGCAGGCGCTTCGGCGCTTGTACGCCGACTCGGCGGAGGTTGTCGACGAGCTGGCGGACGTCGGGCTGCCGCAGCTCACTCACCACCTATTGCAAGCGCTTGAGGTCCTCGTCCCTGTCGATCCTCGCGGGGCATTTTTTCGAGTTGCACGCGTTATCCGCGGCGGACGGAAGGGAGGCTATCAGTACGACCAGATGGCGGACGATGTGGTAGTGCGAATCGTCGATCGCTATTTGGCTGACTACCGTGAGCTCTTTCAGACCAACGAGGAAGCTCGGCAAAGTCGCTGAAGACGACCAACGTTCTCGAATCCGTGAACGCTCAAGCCGAACAGCGCTGTGGGAGAGTCGACCGATGGAGAAACTCGAACCATAAGCAGCGCTGGCTCGCCGCGGCGCTCATCGACATCGAGCCTCGGCTCAGGAGGCTACTCGGCTATCGCCACCTCCCGTCGCTCCGTGCCGCGATTCAGAAGGAACTCGGGATCATCCATCCCGATAGCCAGACTCATGCCGCAGCCTGAGCGTCCCGAGGTCACTCGAGTTTCAACTAGCTTTGGGATTGACTCACCTGACCTCCTCGCTGAAAAGCTTCAGACCAGGTCGATCCTAACATTGCACCTGGTCTCGTTTCAGGGGGTCAGGTCAATGAGGCTAAACAGTCCGAGCTTTTTGACACAGTACAAAAAGGGCACAGAAATAATACATTTTTGCTATTGACGAGACGGTTTCAGCGAGCCTAAGGTTTCCGTTGAAATCGCTGCTGGACTCCCATCTTTCGGACATTGAGGAATCCGAATGAGCTGTCACCGCACCGTCATCCGGCTGTCCTCCGTGCTAGCGGTTGTGGCCTTGGCCAAGGGGTGCGGGGACGGTGACAGCCCTGCCGCGCCTCCAACGCCAGAGCCCGCCCGCCCGACGACGGTCACGGTGAGCCCGGCCACGCTGAGCTTCACGCCGCCTGGCAGTGTGAGCATCGCACCCGGAGGGGACATCCACCTACGCGCGACTGTGAAGGATCAGAACGGGCATCCCATAACCGGAGCCGACCTTGCATGGGCGAGCGCGGACACGACAGTCGTCCGGGTGGACTCTTTCGGGCGGGTGGAGGCGCTGACCCTTGGCTCGACCGAAGTCACCGCGGCGGCTGGCCTGGTGACCGGGCGGTTGCTGATCACCGTAACACATCCGGCATACTTCGGGACACGCTCGACCGGACCCTTCGTCCTGTCGTCGTTAGGTGAGACAAGGCAGCTGACGGCGATTCCATATAACGAGAACGGCCGTGACGTCGTGGGAGCGAAAACATCCTGGGAGTCAGGCGATCCTTCGGTGGCGACGGTGGATTCATTGGGCCTGGTGACGGCGGTGAGTAACTCTCGCTACACCGCAACGAGCCAAGGCCGGGTCCGGACCGGGATCACGGCAACGTCTGGTCCAGTAGCCAAGTACCGGTGGGACATCGAAGTACGCCAAGCCGTCGCAGAAGTCGTGGTGTCGCCCGCGGCCGATACGATTTGGGGCAGCGGGATCGTGGTGTTGACTGCGGAGTCGTTCGAGGCCAACGGGCATACGGTATACTACGAGAGTCGCAAGGGCGGGATGCCGACTCGCCGCCCAGTCTCTTTCGTCTGGTCGTCGGATAACCCGCCGGTGGTGCAAGTGGACGATCGCGGGCTCGGAAACCCTCACAGGGTGACGGGTCTCGCCGAGGGCACAGCGACAATCACTGCTACGACCTACCAAGGGAACGTGGGCTGGCTGGGATCGGGCAGTGGAAGCGCCGAAATCACTGTAGCGATCCCGTCACCCGAGTCCCGCTACCCCATCCACGTGAACTACCTCGGAGAGGTCCCTGAGGATTTGCGTTGGGGGATGGAAGCCGCCGCCGCAACGTGGGGTCTGATCTTGGCTCCGACCGAAGCCGCGCCATTCGAGTTCGACCAAGCATGGAGTGGCTACGGGAATATCTGGAGCGATATGGAAGCGTTCGAGGCCGGTGACGTATTGGCGCCCGGCTTGCACCTGTACGTCGTAGAAAACTCTTCCCGACGGGGTGTCTGGGGATGGGCAGGACCAGCCGGCGCGAGCCAACTCGGAACGTCGGATGTACCTATGGACCCTGTGGGCGTGATCGCCTTGAACGGGGAAGTATTCCATAAATTGAAGGACGTGATCATGGAGACACAACCGCACATGGCGGACTACTTCCAGCAAGTGCACGAAATAGCGATGCACGAGATCGCCCACGTGCTCGGAATCGGCACAAGCGATAGGTGGCTCGAGTGGCTCAGGGTCCCCTGACGTGACCCCCTGAAACGAGACCGAAGTTGATGTTAGGATGCGGCTTTGGTCGCAGCTATCAGGGAGGAGGTCAGAATGAGTAGGAGACGACACACGCCGGAGCAGATCATCACGGCATTGAGAGAGGCGGAGGTGGGTCTGGCGAACGGCAAAACGGTGGCGATGGTGAGCCGGGAGTTGGGGATCAGCGAGCAGACGTACTACCGGTGGAGGCAGGAGTTCGGGGGGATGAAGGTGGATCAAGCTCGACGCTTCAAGGAGCTGGAGAAGGAGAACGCACGGCTAAAGCGAGCGGTGGCGAACCTGACGGTGGACAAGCTGATCCTGGAGGAAGCGACCAAGGGAAACTTCTGAGCCCCGAGCGCCGACGCAGGTGCGTGATGCATGTACGTCAGCGACTCGGGGCGAGTGAACGTCACGCGTGTCACGTACTGGGTCAGCCGCGCTCGACGCAGCGCCGGGTGAAGAAGCTACCTGGCGACGAGGAGGCGCTACGCACGGACGTGATACGGTTGGCGAGCCGGTTCGGCAGGTACGGGTATCGCCAGATCACGAACCTGCTGCGTATCGAGGGCTGGGAGGTGAACCACAAGCGTGTGGAGCGTATCTGGAGGCAGGAGGGGCTGAAAGTGCCCAGACGGCAACCGAAACGGGGTCGGTTGTGGCTCAACGATGGCTCGTGCATCCGGCTCAGGCCACTGCACAAGAATCACGTGTGGTCCTACGACTTCGTAAGCACGAGGACCCATGACGGCCGTGCGCTGAAGCTTCTGACCGTGCTCGACGAGTACACGCGGCAGTGTCTGGCGATCAAGGTCGGTCGAAAGACTCGAGCTCACGACGTTCTCGAGGTGCTCACCGATCTCTTCGCTCGGCACGGTCCGCCCGAGCATCTGCGCTCGGACAACGGGCCAGAGTTCACGGCGAAACTGGTGCGGAGATGGCTGGCCAGGCTGCGGGTCCAGACCCTCTACATCGCGCCGGGCAGTCCGTGGGAGAACGGCTACAACGAGAGCTTCAACGGCAAACTGAGAGACGAGTTCTTGAACGGAGAGATCTTCTACACACTGCCCGAGGCGACGGTACTCGTCGAGCAGTGGAGGCGGCTGTACAATACCGTCCGACCCCATCGTGCCCACGGCGGACTACCCCCCGCCCCAGAGACGATAAAACCATCGCCCTGGTTCCTCAGGATGCCCCAACTCCAGGGACCACCGATGGCTCGGGGTCTAACATAGGAAGTGGTACCGCAACTGGGGGCACCTCACATAGGCGTCGAGGCCAAAATCTTTCTTTCGCGGGTGGGCGAGAAGTTCGCGCCAGCGCTTCTTTCCGAGTACTACCGCCAGCCCCTGAAAACGCATCCCCTCTTCTTGGGAAATGATCTCATCAAGAGCTTTTTCGATGTCAATTCTCAGAATGGCCATTCAGAGTGCTGCTCTATCAGTTGGCGGAATCTGGCGGAACATGGCACGGCTGGCTCGGCAACCCCTGTCGAGGCTGGTAGCGGACCGTGCACTGCAGGAAGAATTTGATCCAGAAGCTCCTCGAGTACATCGAGCGGTCCGCTGAACCGTAACGGGCGCGCCACCACCCGCCAGTCTCCGTCACCACCGACGCGTCCACCATCCGCAGGGTCTCTCCATTATGCGGGGGCAGGCCCTCAGCATCCACGCGGGCATCTCTTGGGCCGTCACGTCATTCCAGAGAGTGCCGTCACACACTTCACCCGTCCACCCGCAACGATCAGGCGCGTAAGTTATCGATCTTATCGATACGCTTTGCCTGAGATAGTCTTCCCGTTGTTTCGCGTCCCATTCCTCAAATTCTCCCTGGGATGGAGGTTCGGGGCGCGGCCATATTTCCCACAAGCTCACGTCTACAACATCGGGCATGTCTCCACCCAGTTGGATCTCCATGGCCGCACGCATTAACGCCTCTACTACTCGGGCAGGGTCCGTCTCCGGTGTAGTCACATCGGCTGATATCCGTGACCGGATCGTCCCGAACGAAAAGTCGCTCACTTCATGGATCACGTATTCCGCCGATCCCGCTAGTAAATCTTCGGATGTCAGTACATCGCCTGGATCCGTGGCTTCCACAGATGCTTCCACAGGCGCGATTGGCTGCACGACGGTCACATCGGTGTCGTTCGTATTTGGACCTGTCGAGATACTGACGAGGAAAAGAAAAACGAACAAACAGGCTACTGCCCTTTTCCTGGTGGAGAGTCCGATTCGAGGGATGGGGCGGACTATGGCCGCCAGAGACACGAGAAGAGCTAAGAACGCAAGGACAGACATGGGGACACCTCCGGGTTGGGGAGGGTCCCGGCGCTCGCAATGGCGCCGGGCCATTGCAAACAATCTCTCGGAGAGAGGAAAGTCCCCGCCTATTCGCCCAGGCGCGGGGAGCTACCCCGGCCAGGCACCCTAACTCTCCCGCCCCGTTCGTGCAATTAAGTCTGCTAGCATGGGGGGATGGACGGCATTGCGGAATGGGCGAGGAATCTCGTGTGGGATGAACTCGTGGTCTTGGCTTTCCGCTATCTGGTCGTCTCGGGTGTCGCTCTCATGATAGGGACCCTCCTTTTCGGTCGTCGATATAAGAGCCGGATACGAAGCCTGGAAGAGCAGGTTGCTCGGATCCAGAAACGCCCACAATACGAAATAGACAAGGTTTCTGTCTTACACACGCCCGGTCGAGAAGGGATGTGGCAAGAAACACAATTTACCCTGAAGCAGGGCTTAACATATCGCCTGCAATTCGAGGATCAGGGACGCGAGAAGGTGCTGGAGCCACTTGGCTGGACGAGATGCAGGGCCCGTCCTAGCTTGTCTCCACAGCGGCCTCTTGACCCGGGCGCAGTGGACGAGGTTTCTGGGTTGCCGCCCCCGGGGGGATGACCATGTTCACACCAGCACGCCGTACTGGGCCTGAACGTCAGCGTCCGTGGCGGCCAGCTGTGAGAAGGTGACCAAATGAGATACCTGCACCTACTCGTGGCCGTGCTGCTCGCGGCGCCATTGGCGGCTCAAGACCTTCCCGCACCTGGCGACCACAGGCAGGCCGTCGAGCGTGCTACCGGACTCTACAGCGAAGCCATGACCGCCGTGTCGGCGTCGATTGCGGCTATCCAAGCAGATGACTCCTTGATGCTTCGGTTTGCCGTGGGACAGTATCGCCGCGTGATGACCTACTTGACGGTTTGGCATGGACGCGCGTGCTGGAAGGCCGACTACGAAGGAGCCAACGTCGCCTACCCGCAACAGGCTGTCATGGGAGAAGTGCTCGTCACATGGGGCGTGGCCCGAGACCTCACAACCGGAACCGACAGAGAAGCTCTGCGAGCAACATTGGTCCAGTCTCTACAGGTCCACGCCCGGATGTTGGTCGAGACGAGTCAAGAAATGCTGAACAAATGTACCCCATGAGACGGGTCTATGAGCACCGCGCTATCGATTGCCGCAGAGATCATGAAATCATGAATGCCCGCGAAGTACAAGAAGGCCCTGAAGGCTGACATACCTGGGTACGACTCCGGAACAAGTTGCCGAGGCCGCGCTCCGGCATCGCCCTGCTTGCGGGCAATCAGCTCGGCTTCAGTACCAGTCGCCCTCGGTGTCCCTCTTGAGGGCACGAGCGAGCTGGGGATCGCCCTCGCCGCGACGGTCAAGATCCCCGAGCGCGGCAGCGGCGGAGGTGTTGCCAATCGCCAAGCCCTGTGACCAATTCGCGAAGAACGTTGCTCAGCGACTGTCGGCAGATTTGGTAGCGGCAGGTGTGAGTCAGGCCATGGTTACTCGTTCGTGCTCGGCTAGGATCCGGAGAGGGCGCGGTCGATGAACTGCCCCAGATAGAACGCACTCTGACCGACCGCGATCCAGGTTTTCCCCAGGCGCTCCGGGAGCAGCTCGAGGGCGTCCGCTGGCGAAGCCTGATCCGCCTCTAGCACATCGCTGGAACCCCTGGGACATCGCCTCTTTGCCCGTTGTTGACACGGCCTGAAGCGGGCTCGTCAATGTACAGGTATGGAGATTTTGGCGGCCCTGGGTTCCCAGCGCCAAGCGACGAGATGGTTTAGCGGACGGGAGCCAGCCTACCCTTTGGGGCCACGCTTCGCGGGGTCCCCGGCAGGGGCTGGCGGGGGGCTGTGCCCCCTCTAACCCCCCCCCCCACGGCAACGGCACATCATGGGCGCTGGACGCGACGTGTGGGTGAAGATCCGCGCCAGCGAGGTGGAGCGCGCCGCGTGGCACGCCAAGGCACGCTCCGCAGGGTTGACGCTGTCGGATCTGGTGCGCCGGTCGGTTGGCCGGGGTAGCTGTGTTCTAGCGGGAACTTGAACGGAGTACCGGGCGACTCCGAGGTCCCGCAGAAGGGAGGATTCCAGATGCCCAGAGGGATGGGCAGGATTGGCAGCTACTTACGGCGATCTTGCGTCTCAACGTTCGTATCTTCCGAACGAGGCGGTCCCACGATGATGATTCTCTGATACAGCCTTCAAGCGGCGAGAGGCCACCAGCATCCTGGGGCAACGTCAAGCCGTTGACACCGTTTAGCCTTTGTGCTAGCCCGTGTCACATTCGTCCGGACGGGGTGAGCGTGATCCCCCTGGGGGCGTTTGGGCCGTAGACCCTCAGTTCCCCGCCGACGAGGGCGGCACGATCCCGTTGATGCGCATGTAGGTGACCAGGTTCCCGTAGTGCTCGTAGTTGTGCATCGAATTGAACGCGAGCACGCCGCCGACAGCCATGTCGCCGCCGAAGAAGCTGACTGTCATCGCCGCCTGCTCATCGGTAATGGAGGCGTACACGGCGTCGCAGTAGGCGAACGCGTCGGCGAGAGCGGCGGTGATCTGGGCCTTGGTGGTGGCGGTCTCTTCCAGGTTCTCCGACATCGGGTTGTCCTGGCCGGAAGCGGCCGAACAGAAGGCGTACTGGGAGTTGGCCACGTGAGCCAGAATCTGCCCGAGGGTGCGCACTTCGTCCGTGGGCCGGAAGTCGTAGAGGTCGTGACGTGACCCCCTGAAACGAGACCGAAGTTGATGTTAGGATGCGGCTTTGGTCGCAGCTATCAGGGAGGAGGTCAGAATGAGTAGGAGACGACACACGCCGGAGCAGATCATCACGGCATTGAGAGAGGCGGAGGTGGGTCTGGCGAACGGCAAAACGGTGGCGATGGTGAGCCGGGAGTTGGGGATCAGCGAGCAGACGTACTACCGGTGGAGGCAGGAGTTCGGGGGGATGAAGGTGGATCAAGCTCGACGCTTCAAGGAGCTGGAGAAGGAGAACGCACGGCTAAAGCGAGCGGTGGCGAACCTGACGGTGGACAAGCTGATCCTGGAGGAAGCGACCAAGGGAAACTTCTGAGCCCCGAGCGCCGACGCAGGTGCGTGATGCATGTACGTCAGCGACTCGGGGCGAGTGAACGTCACGCGTGTCACGTACTGGGTCAGCCGCGCTCGACGCAGCGCCGGGTGAAGAAGCTACCTGGCGACGAGGAGGCGCTACGCACGGACGTGATACGGTTGGCGAGCCGGTTCGGCAGGTACGGGTATCGCCAGATCACGAACCTGCTGCGTATCGAGGGCTGGGAGGTGAACCACAAGCGTGTGGAGCGTATCTGGAGGCAGGAGGGGCTGAAAGTGCCCAGACGGCAACCGAAACGGGGTCGGTTGTGGCTCAACGATGGCTCGTGCATCCGGCTCAGGCCACTGCACAAGAATCACGTGTGGTCCTACGACTTCGTAAGCACGAGGACCCATGACGGCCGTGCGCTGAAGCTTCTGACCGTGCTCGACGAGTACACGCGGCAGTGTCTGGCGATCAAGGTCGGTCGAAAGACTCGAGCTCACGACGTTCTCGAGGTGCTCACCGATCTCTTCGCTCGGCACGGTCCGCCCGAGCATCTGCGCTCGGACAACGGGCCAGAGTTCACGGCGAAACTGGTGCGGAGATGGCTGGCCAGGCTGCGGGTCCAGACCCTCTACATCGCGCCGGGCAGTCCGTGGGAGAACGGCTACAACGAGAGCTTCAACGGCAAACTGAGAGACGAGTTCTTGAACGGAGAGATCTTCTACACACTGCCCGAGGCAACGGTACTCGTCGAGCAGTGGAGGCGGCTGTACAATACCGTCCGACCCCATCGTGCCCACGGCGGACTACCCCCCGCCCCAGAGACGATAAAACCATCGCCCTGGTTCCTCAGGATGCCCCAACTCCAGGGACCACCGATGGCTCGGGGTCTAACATAGGAAGTGGTACCGCAACTGGGGGCACCTCACATCCCCGAGCAGCCCACTGACCGCTCGAAGGAGCCCGTATTTTGCGAAGTCCCCTATATCTCCGACGTATCGATCCTGCACTCTGCTGGGCGGTCCCCTGTCCTGTCCCGGCTGGGTTTCGAGGAAGCCGTCGGTCTCTCTCCTCTCCCGACAAACGGCATCCAAAGGTAATACGGCGATGCGCTACACTGTAGTCACGCGTCCGCTCCCCTCTCTGCCAACGTACGTGAGACACGGAGCACGCAAAGAATTAGAGTAGGGCGAAGGCAGAGAAAACGAACATGTTGGGACTGCGAGAGAGAATGGAAGAGAATGGTAGTGCCCCTGGAACCGGGGAGGCCAAGCGAAGCGCGGCAGCTCCTGCGGACCCGGAGGTAGTAGATAGGCCGCTACGGCGGCGGTTCAGTCCGTCGTACAAGCTGCGGATCGTCGAAGAAGCGGACCGGTGCACCGAGTCCGGCGAGGTGGGTCAACTCCTGCGGCGAGAGGGCCTGTACTCGTCGCACCTGACGACGTGGCGCAAGGCGGCGCATAGCGGGTCGCTGAAGGCCCTGTCGAAGAAACGCGGCCGCAAGCCGGAGCGAAATCCGCTGGATGAGAAGGTACGCAAGCTGGAGCGGCGAAACGCACGGCTCGAGAATGAGCTCAGGAAGGCACACCTGATCATCGACGTGCAGGGAAAAGTTGCGGGGCTGCTGGGGATAAGCCTCGACGACGGGACAAACTCTTGAAGGCGGCCGATGAGCTGGCTAAGCACGTCGGTGTAAAACCGGCGTGCGCGGCCCTCGAGGTCTCCCGATCGACGTTGTACCGTCGTCGAGGCCCATCAACCGGGCAACAGCAGCCCCGCCCGACGCCCGCCCGGGCATTGAGCGAGACGGAACGAGGCGAGGTCTTCGACACGCTGTGTTCGGAGCGGTTCGTGGACCGCTCACCCGCCGAGGTGGTGGCCACGCTGCTCGACGAAGAGGTCTACCTGTGCAGCGAACGCACGATGTATCGTGTTCTGGCCTCCGAGGTGCCGGTTCAGGAACGCCGGGCGCAGCGCACCCATCCCGAGTACAAGAAGCCCGAGTTGATGGCCACGGCGCCGAACCAGGTGTGGTCCTGGGATATCACGCGGCTGCTCGGGCCGAAGAAGTGGAGCTATTACTACCTCTACGTCATCATGGACATCTACAGCCGCTACGTCGTGGGCTGGATGGTGGCGGACCGGGAGAACTCGGCCCTGGCCGGCCGGTTGATCCAGCAGAGCTGCCTGAAGCATGGCGTCCAGCCCCGGGTCCTGACCCTGCACTCGGATCGGGGAGCTCCAATGACGAGCCAATGCACCGCTCAACTTCTCGCTGACCTCGGCGTGACCCGCTCGTTGAGCCGGCCTCAGGTCTCGGATGACAACCCGTTTTCCGAGGCTCAGTTCAAAACCTTGAAGTACCATCCCTCGTTTCCCGGACGGTTCGGGGATCAGGGCCAAGCCAAGACGTTCTGTCGATCGTTCTTCCGCTGGTACAATGCCGAGCACCGCCATGGCGGCATCTCGATGCTAACCCCCGAGCAGGTCCACTTCGGGAACGCCGATCAGGTCATTGCCGGCAGGAAATCCGTGCTCCGCGAAGCATGGGCCGCTCATCCCGAACGCTTCGTCAGAGGTGTGCCGAAGCCCAAACCGCTCCCGGAGGCCGTCTTCATCAATCCTCCCATCCCTTCCCTCACCACACAGGACATTGCTCTCTAATTAATCCCGTAGAGTGTCCCATTGTCGTTGACAGGTTCCGCTCTGCGCCTCCGGTGGCCACCCGGATGACGCAGCTGGTTTGCGAGGCGCTGGGCCCCGAGGGCCCCGACCAAGTGGCGTATCGGTCGGGGAGTTCATCGCCCAGGGCTGTTCGGAGGCTAAAAGTGCAGGACGGTGACCGAGAGGGTCCGGAAGTTCCGAGTTTCTGCACAAGGAATTATGGTATTTTCCTATACTCTGGAAATACCTCATAGAACTGATCTAAGATTCCCCGCTCACTGAGATAGGCCAACTTGGATTTTTCCGACATAGCCCTAATTTCTGGGATTGATGCAGGATATCCAGCATTTCGAACGGCCCCATTAAGCCTTGAAAGGTAAACGCTCATATCTTCAGTTGATTCTTCCTCGGGAAACAGACCTAGCTCTATACCCAAGGTATAATCCTTGAGATAAATCGCCCGACGCCACGCCTCCCGCTTCAACTCGTGAGCCTCTAGCTCCTCCGGCGATAACTTCAACGGATCGATGAACACCGGATCATCGAACTTACCCATTGAAACCTCCTCGGTTAATTCCACCTTAAAAAGAACATCTAGTGACCTGCCCCCAAGAGTGGTACCACATCCTAGGTTAGTCCCAGCACCTGTGGAGGGCCGTGAAGGACGGGCATCCTCAGGAACCAGGGCGACGGCTTAATCGCCTCAGGGGCCGGGGGAAAGCCGCCGCAGGCGCTGTGGGGTCGGACGGTATTGTACTCGCGCCTCCATTGCTCGACCAGCACGGCCGCCTCCGCCAACGAGTAGAAGATCTCCCCGTTCAACAGCTCGTCCCTGAGCTTGCCGTTGAAGCTCTCGTTGTAGCCGTTCTCCCACGGGCTGCCCGGCTCGATAAAGAGCATCTCGACGCCCACGCGCCCCAACCACCGCCGCACGAGCTTCGCGGTGAACTCCGGTCCGTTGTCCGACCTCAGATACTCGGGAGGCCCGTGTCGGACGAACAGATCGGCCAGCACCTCGAGCACGTCGTGGGCAAGGAGAAAACGACGAACTAGAGGCTCGTCACCTCCGCCAAGTGTGCAATTTTCGATGGCCAGATGGAGTGAACCCCTGTAGGTGGACAGGGGGAGTTGCTTGGATTGACCAGTCAGCGGCTTCAAGCTGCATGAATACTCTCGAACTCCTCGGGCGGCATGTAGCCCAGCGAGGAGTGTAGGCGTCTGCGATTGTATACCTCCTCAAGGAAGTGGGGAAGTCGGTCGGCTACGTCATCGATCGTGCTGTAGTCATTCGCGAAGATCTCCTCATGCTTCAGGGTCTTAAAGAAGCTCTCCACGTGGGCGTTGTCATAGGGATTTCCCCGCCGAGACATAGAGCCTCGGATGCGGTGGGCAGCAAGCCGTGAGCGGTATGCTTGAGACGCGTATTGCCCAGGTTCAAGGGGTCGTCGCAACAGCACGGTGTTGAAGGTCTCACAGACCCGGTCTTGCGGGACGATAAGTTGGCGAGCGTGACGAAGTCCAGCCAGAAGGCGTTCCACATGTCTCCCAACCCGAGGGAGTCAGAAGCGACCGAAGGTCGTAGAAGGCAGGAGCCGCCGTATTGGTGGAGCCGTCAACGCGCGGGTTAGGTCCGGTTCCGTGATTGCAGGAGATCTTTCAGGGTTTCCGCCGGGGTTTTCCAACCGAGGGTCTTGCGGGGGCGGCTGTTGAGCGCAGCTGCGACGGCGGCGAGATCGTCAGCGGTATTCTGGCTCAGGTCCGTTCCCTTTGGGAAGTACTGCCTCAACAAGCCGTTGGTGTTTTCGTTCGTGCCGCGCTGCCACGGGCTCTGGGGGTCGCAGAAGTAGATGGCCATACCGGTGTCGATACGGATCTGTGCGTGCTGAGCCATCTCCGCCCCCTGGTCCCAGGTCAGAGACTTGCGGAGTTGCTCCGGCAGAGTCGTGATCGACGAAGCGATTGCGTCTCGGACCGCTTCGGCACCGTGGCCGGCGACGGCAGGGCCGTTCTTGATCCTGTGCTCGCCGTGACCTTTCAGACGGGGAAGGTGGAGCAGCATCGTGAAGCGCGAGGTCCGCTCGACGAGCGTCCCGATCGCGGAGCTGCCCAGCCCAAGGATCAGGTCGCCTTCCCAGTGCCCCGGAACGGCCCGATCATCTGCTTCGGCCGGACGCTCGCTGATCATGATCTCGGGTCGAACGAACCCCTTGCCTCGTCCGCGGGTTCGAGATCGCGGCACCCGTAACGCGCGTCCCGTCCGAAGGCACGCCGTCAGCTCGCGTCGCAGGGCACCGCGCCCCTGCACGTAGAGCGCCTGGTAGATGGCTTCGTGTGATATTCGCATGGACTCATCATCGGGGAAGTCGACCCGGAGCCGGTTGGCGATCTGCTCAGGACTCCACGAGGCCGCCCATCGGCGGTGCTGTCGATGAATGCGCCGCCGCCCAGTCCATCGTACATCTGGGCCTGGAACAGCCGCACCGCCCGGAGCCTCTATCACGCCGCCCAGGCGATCATGCACATACTGCCTCAGGTCGTCGTTCGCCGCGAGCTTGGCCACCTTCGGCCGTCTTCCTCGCTTGTCCGCGTGCCACTGCGCGGTCGTGGCTCGGTACTCCAGGTTCCCACCTCGAGTTGCGGCGTTGCGCCGTAGCTCCCGAGAGATCGTCGACGGTGACCGGTCTAACCGGCGGGCGATCTCGCGCACGCCACGACCTCCGGCGTGAAGGACGGCGAGCTCTTCTCGCTCGACGAACGACAGATACCGCCCCGACAGGGGACCAATAGGAAAGGATGGCATCCCACCATACTCGCGGAACCAACGCGATCCCACAGCAGGTGATACTCCCGCCGCCACCGCTGCCTCTTCACTCGACACTCCACGGGCGATCGTTTCCCAGAAACGCTGACGGTGCTCTCGACGGCCTACCGTCGGGCGACCTGGTGAACACATCCGCGGACGTAGCGCACGATCCGACCGTCGACGTTTGCCCACTTCCATCGCAACTCCTCCCTATCGAGGCGTTGCAACGACCGCTTGAATCCACCTTGAACCCCGCGGTCGGAATGGTGAACGAGGCCGGCCCGCGGGCGCCGAAGATCGAGCGCGGCGTCGAGCGCGGCCAGGCAGAGGCGCGTGTCCAAGAGATGGCTGATGGCGTAACCGATGACTCTGCGCGACCACGCGTCGAGCACGACCGCAAGAAAAACAAAGCCGGTAGTGAGTCGGATGTAGGTGAGATCTGCCACCCAGAGTTCGTCAGGCCCCACCGGAGTGATCGAACATCTCAGGTTCGGATAGACGGGCTGCTTGTGCTTGCTGTTCGTCGTGGCGAGCCATGCGCGTACGCGGCGGGGCGTGAGTGCGTGCTCCCGCATGACACGTGAGACTCGCTTGTGATTGACCAGCTGGCCTCGTCTCCGGAGCTCGTGTGTGATCCGTCGGTACCCGTAGGAGGGGAACTCTGCCAAGATGTCTTCGATCCGCACCCGCAGGTCTGCATCGGCTTTCTCACGGCCTCCCGCATGCTCCGCGTTCGGTCGTTTGTAGAACGTGCTTCTCGCCATGTTCATGAGGCCACATCCTCGTCGGACGGGCACGCCCCAGGACCGGAGATGATCGACGGTCGCGCGCTTTGATCCGACGGTCGAATTAGAGCCCTTTTTTTCATGACGTCGAGCTCCATCGTCAGCTGACCGATCTTGCGTTCGAGCGCTCCGATCCTTGCCTCGTACTCGCTGACCTGCTCCTGCAGGTAAACCTCCTCGGCGAGTTCCCCCGCTTCGTACTTCCTAATCCAGATCGCCAGCAACGAGTGGGGGACCCCATGCCGTGTAGCGATCTTCCTCACACTACCTTCGCCGTCCAGGTACGCCTGGACCAGCTGGATCTTGAACTCTGTGCTGTACCTTCTGTGGCGTCGAACCGTCATCGATCCTCCCGAGTGGATTTCGGAAGGTCAATCCATCGCCCCGTCTGTGTCTACTTTTAGGGGTTCACTCCAAGACCTGTGCAGCTTTCGATGGCCGTTGACACCACTGATCGCCGGCCCGCCGACGCTCATCTGCCATCCCCTGTCCAGGGAGTTGTGTCGGGGCATCGGCTGGTTCAAGCTTGCTGGCGGCCTGAAGGACTTGATGGCCTGGGTGCCCATGCTCACCGACCGCCGCGCCACGGCACCACCGAACGATTACGAACGATTACCGTAAACCCAACGGGTAACACGGTTTATGACCTTCGTACACACTCGGTGATACACGTATCTCGCTAGGTGTTGCCAAGTCGTTGTCCTATCGGGACTTGCGAAGACTGATCCCGGCTTCCCGCTCAAGCTGCCGGTCGCACTGGACTCGGGCCGTGCAGTGTTCGTCTACGTCGATCCCGGCCACGACACCTCGACCGCGCTCCGTTCCTGGGGAGCGGCGCACCGCGGGCTCTGGCACGCGCTCCAGAGACAGGGCCGGTCCGTCGAGGTCGTCGCCGTCGCCCGCACTTCGCGGGAGATGGACCGGGCTCTGGCCGTGATGAGCGGCTGGGCTGAGGCGTCCGGCCCCGGCGAGCCCGACGCCGGGATCCGTGAGGAACTTGCCCGGATCGAGCGGGCGATCCTTCAGGGCGCGATCCAGATCCTCGAGGAGTTCGGAGGCCTGCAAGCCGCCCTGAAACGCAGCGTGGCGCTGGAGAAGCAGGCCCGCCGGCAGGCAGGCCGCGGGGCGATTCACCGCGGCGTCGCCTGGCAAACGGTGCGCCTCGCGGGAGCGCGCTACCGGTGACGACCGGCGCGCGTCTCATGGCCGCACTGGAGTGCGCAAACGACGCGGGGGGCCGATGCGCACTTTGGCCCTCCGGCGATGCGCGCCGGTGCTGCGGTGTAGGCCACGACACGGCAACGTCTTGCGCCTACACGTCCAAGAAGAATCCCATGACGCTTCATATCGTCCATTAGAGCCCATAACATACTGTATTACAACACTTTGTGATCTTCACGCAGTCCCTCGTATTCCTCACAACGTCTCTTGATATCCACTACCATCCCTTATATTATGAGGTAATGGATGCCGTAACGAACACCACCGATCCGCCCCGGAAAACCAAGCCCAAGGGCCGCCATCCCGACAAGGCCCTGTCGGCTGCCTTCGTGCGTACGGCCCCGCCGGGCAGGCATTGCGACGGTAACGGGCTCTACCTCTTCGTTCAGCCGAGCGGTGCCCGGAGCTGGGTTCAACGCCTAGTCATCCGCGGTCGGCGTCGCGACTTCGGACTCGGCAGCGTCGCGCTGGTCTCGCTCGCCGAGGCGCGTGAGAAGGCGCAAGCGAACCGCAAGTTGGCCCGTGAGGGCGGCGACCCCCTTGCGGAGAAACGCCGCGCCCGGGGCATGCCGAGCTTTGCGGAAGCGGCCGCGAAGGTGGTGGAGCAGAAGCGGACCGGTTGGCGCAATCCGAAGCAGGCCCACGACTGGATGTCGAGCCTCGAGCGGTACGCCTTCCCGCGCATTGGCGAGATGGCGGTCTCGGAGGTGACGAGCGCCGACGTGCTGGAGATCCTCACACCCATCTGGCACGTGAAGGCGGCCTTGGCGCGAAACGTACGGTGGAGGATCCGGGCGGTGCTGGAGTGGGCAGTAGCGATGGAGCTCAGGACCGACAACCCCTGCGACCGGCTCGGCTCGGTGCTAAGCCCCCAGCATGACGTCGTGCAGCACCTGCGGGCGTTGCCGCATCGCGAGGTGGCATCGGCGATCGAGGCGGCACGAACATCGGAGGCGGAGCCAGCCGTCCGTCTGGCGTTCGAGTTCCTGGTGCTGACTGCGGCGAGGTGGAGCGAGGTGCGGTGGGCCGAGTGGGTCGAGATCGATCGGAAGGAGGCGGTGTGGACGGTTCCCCCGGCGCGCATGAAGGCGAGGCGGGAGCACCGGGTGCCGCTATGTGGCCGCGCGACGGAGATCCTCGAGGAGGCTCGGAAGCTCGGAGACGGCAGCCCCCTCGTGTTCACTCTCGGGGGCGGGCACCCGATTTTCGACAAGCGGCTGCGCCGGCTACTCCGGAAGCTCGAGATCGCGGCCGTGCCCCACGGTTTCCGGTCTTCGTTCCGCGACTGGGTGGCCGAGGAGACGGACCATCCGCGCGAAGTCGTCGAAGCCGCGCTGGCGCATGTGGTCCGGAACAAAGTCGAGGCAGCCTATCGGCGCACGGACCTGTTCGAGCGCCGCCGCCGGCTCATGGACGATTGGGCGGCGTACCTGGCCGACAAGAGTCGCGACCCGGAGGCCGAACCGGCTCGCTGATCCGCCACGCTCGCAGTGTCGGCGGACGAGTCCGTCAGGCGCTGAAGAGCGGGGGCGCGAAGGCTGGCTCACGACCCGTTAGCAGTCATGAGCCAGCCTACCCTTTGGGGCCACGCTTCGCGGGTCCCCGGCAGGGGCTGGCGGGGGGCTCTGTGCCCCCTCTGACCCCCCCAACGGCAACGGCACATCCTGGGCGCTGGACGCGACGTGTGGGTGAAGATCCGCGCCAGCGAGGTGGAGCGCGCCGCGTGGCACGCCAAGGCACGCTCCGCAGGGTTGACGCTGTCGGATCTGGTGCGCCGGTCGGGTGGCCGGGGTAGCTGTGTTATAGCGGGAACCTGAACGGAGTACCGGGCGACTCCGAGGTCCCGCAGAAGGGAGGATTCCAGATGCCCAGGGGGACGGGCAGGATTGGCAGCTACTTACGGCGATCTTGCGTCTCAACGTCGTATCTTCCGAGGAGGCGGTCCCACGATGATGATTCTCTGATACAGCCTTCAAGCGGCGAGAGGCCACCAGCATCCTGGGGCAACGTCAAGCCGTTGACACCGTTTAGCCTTTGTGCTAGCCCGTGTCACATTCGTCCGGACGGGGTGAGCGTGATCCCCCTGGGGGCGTTTGGGCCGTAGACCCTCAGTTCCCCGCCGACGAGGGCGGCACGATCCCGTTGATGCGCATGTAGGTGACCAGGTTCCCGTAGTGCTCGTAGTTGTGCATCGAATTGAACGCGAGCACGCCGCCGACAGCCATGTCGCCGCCGAAGAAGCTGACTGTCATCGCCGCCTGCTCATCGGTCATGGAGGCGTACACGGCGTCGCAGTAGGCGAACGCGTCGGCGAGAGCGGCGGTGATCTGGGCCTTGGTGGTGGCGGTCTCTTCCAGGTTCTCCGACATCGGGTTGTCCTGGCCGGAAGCGGCCGAACAGAAGGCGTACTGGGAGTTGGCCACGTGAGCCAGAATCTGCCCGAGGGTGCGCACTTCGTCCGTGGGCCGGAAGTCGTAGAGGTCGGCCGGCACCTTATCCGCCGTCGCCTTCAGGTTGGTCACGGTGATGTCGTGGAGGCCGTTGAGGGAGCCCGTCAACTGCGCATGGGCTGGAGCGGACGCGGCGAGGACGAGCAACAGGACGGCTGCGGCTGTGGAAACGAGTTTCATGCGGGTTCTCCTGAGTTGATTCGTGGTGAGTTGTGGATGGATGAATCCTGCGTCGTTGTAGAAACGGGTCGGGCCCGGATCCGGGTCTCACCGAATCCGTTGCCCCGACTGCTGCGGGCAGCACGTAGGCCGCCATGGTCGAGCGCCAGTCGCGTAGCGACTTCGAGTCGGCGCCGGCTCGCCAGGTCTCCGCCTTCTCCGCCAGCGCCCGCGGCTCGGCTTGAGCGAACGAGATCGTGCGCGCGCGGCGCGCGTCCGCCAGACTCACCAGCTCCGCGTTGCCGAGGCCGATGTCGACGCGCCGGCCGTGTACCATGAGTCGCTGGACCCACGAGCGGGAGCCGCTGTCGCGCACGCGCACCTGTTGAGCGGAAAGGGTGATTGCAGGGGTGATAGACGAAGATCATCTGAAGTCATAAGATGTGATGTAACATAGCGTTATGATCTATGCTATAGCGGACTGGGCGGCCTACCTGGCCGGCGAGACTCTAGACCCGGAGGCCAAGCTGTTCTAGGTGGAACCCGTAACACCCGGTCATCATGCGGAGCAGGCTATGTCCAGACTCACCGTCCGATACGCCCTTCTCTCCCACGATCCCGTCCGCCGCGGTAACGCCGCGTGGACGAACCGCATGGTCCATCTAGAGTTCGCTGCGGAAGGGCGGCAAGCGTCGTCCCGGCCGCGTCGACCCTAGATGTCAGCATCGAGCGCTGGGTGAACTCGAAACGGCAGGAATCCAGCTTGACGGACAGGTTCATCGAACTGAGGATTGTCTTCCCAATGGCTCCTGGCACCAACAGTACGTTAAGATGGCCACTCGGTTTCTCGATCAATCATGGTTCACTGGAAACAGAGTCGAAGCATCTTGGAAACTCACGAGCGTGGACTAGGGGCGCTGATTGGCTTGCTGGCGGTTGCCAGCCTGTGCATTGGGGTAGGCGAAGCCCACGCGCAGTCCGTCTTCTTTGTGCGCCTGGCTCCCGAGGTAGGCCGGATTACGGTCGAACACACCAAGGAAGTAACCATCCAGGGGGGATCGAGTTCAAGCACATCGTCCTCTTCGGGCCTCGCCCTCGCGGGCAACCTCTCGGTCGGGCTACTCTTGGAGCTCCCGGGGAGCTGGCTTGTGGGCGGCGAGATCGAAAGTGCCGTCTCCAGCCGACGCAAGCTTGAGGGCACGATTTCTCCGACCCCGAACGGGAACGTTCACGATGTCTGGCCCGGCCAGTGGGACTTCAGCGACCTGTACGGGGCGGGTGGCAACATCCTCTTCGGGCACGGTCTAGGGGACGGCCGCTCGCAGGTCTACGTCTTCGGTGGAATCCATCGAATGTGGACCGGGTTCGCTTCTGGAGCGACGAATCCCGAGACCGGAACGGCCGGTGAAGACCGCGAGCGCCTCGCAAGATGGCCGTGGGCGATCGGCGCGGGTACGACGTTGCACCTGAAGTGGCCGCTGGACTTCCGGGTCCGCTACTCGCGCTCTCTCACCGACTGGATAGTCATCGATGAGGGGGCGCGGCTCGACTACAGGTACGCGGCGGGCGGCGTTGTGTTCTTCTCTCTAGGGGTCCACGTCTTCGACTGACCACACCCCGCCCCGATCCTGGGTAGGCACCCTCTAGTGGGCGCTGGAGCCCGAGCATCCGACCCGTCCGGCTCATCCAACCAAGCGACCCGCCGCGAGACCGCCCGGATCGGGCAGGCCATCCGTCAGGCGGGTGATCCACGGGTTCGCGACATGGCGCTCGAACCGGCTCCCCGGAGGCTGGTCATGAACGCGGATCGGCTCGGGTGGGGAGCTAGGATCAAAGGGTGTGTAAAAAGAGAGGCGACGTACCTTTCGCTGAGAAGTCAAACCAGTGAGCCCGGGTGATAGCCCGGGGAAAGGAACGTCGCCTCATGAGAGAGGATATCGCAGGGCCCCAGGGTACGTCCAGCAGGCCAATATGGGAGACGCTCGAGGGGATGGTTCGGGAGAAGGTGCAGGAGTTCATCCAACAGATCATGGAGGAGGAAGTCACGGAGTTGTTAGGCCGGGAGAAGTCAGAGCGCAGGAGTGCGGTGGACGCGGCCGCGGGCTACCGCAACGGATACGGCAAACCGAGGCGGCTGGCGATGAGCTCGGGCACGATCACCCTCCGACGGCCTCGGGTTCGGGGCGTTGAGGAGCGTTTCGAGAGCCGGGTGCTGCCGTTATTCGCGAGGCGGACGAAGGAGCTGGGCGCTTTGCTTCCGGAGCTATATCTGCACGGGCTGGCGGAGGGAGACTTCGAGCTGGCGATGCGGGGCCTGCTGGGCGAGGGGGCACCGCTGTCGAAGTCATCGATCCGGAGACTGCGGGCAGGCTGGACGGCAGAGTTCGAGGCCTGGTCGAGGCGATCTCTGGCCGACCGTGAGGTGGTCTACGTGTGGGCCGATGGGATCTACGTGAAGGCTGGGCTCGAGCGGGACAAGGCGGCGCTGCTGGTGGTGATGGGCGCCATGCGTGACGGGACGAAAGAGGTACTGGCCATCGCACCAGGCTACCGCGAGTCCACCGAATCCTGGTCGGAAGTGTTCCGGGACCTGAAGGCCCGAGGACTCGGATCGCCCCGGCTGCTGATGGCCGACGGGAACGCAGCGATCTGGGGCGCGGCAAGGCAGGTTTGGCCCGAGGCGGCTGAGCAACGGTGCTGGAACCACAAGATGAGGAACGTGCTGGACCGACTACCTCAGCGGGAGCAGGGCGAGGCGAAGGATCTTCTCAGGGCTGTGGTCTACGCACCGAGCCGGGCCGAGGCCGTGAAGGCCCGCGAGGTGTTCGCTAGACGCTACAGGCCGTGGTATCCGAAAGCGGTGGATGTGCTCGAGGACGACTGGGAGCGGATGGTGGCGTTCTATGACTTCCCCGAGGACCACTGGAAGCATCTACGCACGACGAACGTGGTCGAGAGCCCCTTCGCTGCGGTACGGCTCAGGACCAGCGCGGCGAAGCGGTTCAAGCGGGTCGAGAGCGCTACGGCCCTGATCTGGAAGTTGCTCTTGGTGGCTGAGAAGCGGTTCCGTAGGCTCGACGCTCCTCACCTCCTCAAGGACGTATTTGAAGGAAGAAAGTTCGAAGACGGAAAGCCCGTCTCAACCCAACAGCGGAAGAATGCCGCCTGATACGTTTACACACCTATTGACCCAACCTCAGCGGATTCTCGGATTCGGGTACTCCGGTACTCCCACCAGCCCCCCGATCCCGAACACACGGCTAAATCCGACGACCAACCTGACGTTCGCGGCCCCGCGATCCCACTCGTCCAACCGGGTCGCGAGCCCCACGTCGATCACCGTGAGGTTGGTGACCTGCACACGGGTACCGAGCTCGGCCCAGGCGCGAGTCGGGCCGGTATCAACGGGAACCTCGGCGTATAGATCGCCCATGATCAGCCGGCTGCTGAATCCCATCGGGATGTCGAAGGCAACGCCGCCCCTCCAATAATCATCGCCGTCCATCAGCGATGCTATGACATACCCGCCATTGGCGTGTATCCGGAGCCGGTTGGAGAAGCTTTGCGTCAGGAGCAGATCGGCTCCCCAGGCCCAGTCTTCCCGGGAACGATCGCTTCCCGTGGGAGCCTGTACGCCGGTCTTAACAGCGACTGCGGGCCAGGTCCACCCCTCGTGTCTAAAGTTGTAGAGGGCCTCGATTTCCAGCGCTCGGAGTCCGGTTACGGTGCTGGTCCCGTCGTCCTCTGTGGCCACCTCCAGGCCGGCGCCGATCTCGAAGTTCCGAAACAGGCCGGCGTCCAGATCGAGGAGACCCCCGAGCGATTTCTGTCCTCCTTCCGTCCATCCACCCCGCAGCCCGAACTGAAACTCTCCCTCCAGATATTTCTTCGGATATGCGTCTGTAACCTTGAGCGGTCGGCCCGAATCCAAGGATCGAAAGTCCTCTTGGACGCTCGCGGTGCCGCCCGAAGGGAGGATCATCATCAGGACAGCGAACGCCGGCATCGCCCGGACCCAACATTCGGCGCTCATCTTCCAACCTCCTCGGGCAGCAAAGGCATCATGAACTGGCCCATCGGGACCATCTCCGACTCGGGATGGCCCTGTGGCAGCCACGATCCGTCGGGAAGCTGTGTGGGGATGCGCATCGAACCTGGCCCCATCGTGTGGTCCCCCATCGTGGGTATTCCCGGAGCCACCACGGAGTCCTGCCTGGCATAGCTCTGGTTCTGGAGCATCAGGTCGATCTCCGCCTCCTTCTGCTCTCGGTCGAGGCGCTCGTCTACCATGATGTCATTGGTCATGTCGTGCATCATATGGAGGTTGTCGAAGATGTGGGCCGCGGCTGGAAACATCTTGGAAAAGCGTGGCGCCACCTCGGCCACTAGCGGCATGTAGTCGGGCGGCGTCACGAGTACGGAGTCCACGAACAGGTCGATGACTCGGTCGAGCTCCCGGGCCTGGGCCTCAGGAGTCGGTTCCATGAGCGCCTCGTAGACGGCCGCGTGGTGCCAGTGGTAAGCCCAGAGGATCCCGTTAATGCCCGGATACTTGCGAGGGAAGGTACCGGCCCACGTTCCTCCGCCCATCATCCACCGGTGCCCGTATCCGCGGGTCGAAAACGCCGCCTCAGCGTTCGACAGGTAATACGTCGTAGCCCGCTCGCCGGCGGCTTGCTTCTCGGTTACCGAGGGGTCTGTGAGTATGTCGTAGAGCTGGCTGTGGAGATGGTGCGTCCAGTCCATAGCACGCCCGGTCGGATGAGCCATCCGCGACCAGGCGGGGGCGATGAGTTCCGCAGGTGGCTCGAACTTGGGCGGCTCCGCCACCAGCCGGCGAATGCGGGCCTCCAACTCTGCGAACGCGTCCGTCGCGTCCTCACCCTCCGTGAGTGCGACCTCGTAGATGCCGAAGTGGGCCACATGGGCGGCGTAAAAAGACTGAGCCGCTCTCGTGTGGGTGTCGTAGAACGCGAAGTTGTAACTTCCCGGAAGGTAGAACTGGCTATTCCGGGGCCTCATTCCAGTACAGGATGTTTCCGCGAGGGCGATGAAGAGAACCGCCATAGGGGCGATTCGCCGACACGGGATATGACTTCGGCGCCCGAGCAGCCAGGATCGCATCAGAGCTTTGAAGCCCTTGGCTTTGGCGGGATTAGCGTACTGCAAGTTGACCTCCCCGTTTGGGACTGACTCGAAAATTCGCTTTCGAAATCAGCCCAAACGAGGAGGGGGAGGCACCATTTCTACGTCGGGCGGCGTCATGCCACCGAGGTAGGCCAAGTGGGCAATCGAGACCCGACCCATGGGTTCGAGGCCGTGTTGGGAGATAGCCGTGACCGCCGAGCCGCAGGCGACTACGGCACACGCGCCCGAGCGATTTTCCCCAGGGGCGCTCGAGCGTTCATCAGGCTGAGACGGATGATACGCAGCTACCGAAGTTGCCGTATTCGCTACCGTAGAAAGCGGCGCATGCTTTACCATGGAAGAGGGAGCGTGGCCGACAGAGCGCTCCATACTGGCTTCCATATGCGACCGATGAAGCACACATCGGGCCTGGCCGAGGAACGCCCCAGCGTACAGAAACAGCACGATCGAAGCCGATCGTTGCAGCTGGGTGTCTCGTATGAAAATCATCCGGGCGGGCTCCACAATGCGGTCGTAAACTCTATGCGGCAACAAACGCCCCTTCCTCAATTACGTTGATCATGCATGGACCAATCCTGGGTGGCAAGGGAAGCCCAGTCCCCCAGCGACCTGAACAGTTGGTAGCCTACACGAAAGGGTAATGGCCGAAGAACTTGGAGACCGGGCGCAGCAACTAGGCAGCGTCGAGAGCCGTCGCGAAGAGAGCACAGGAGCCCCAGAACACCCTCCGCATTCGATCAACAGCTGAGGCAGGAGAGAATCATACTTTCGGGGGGTGAGGCAGCCCGGAGGCAGAGTTCACCCCTCCATACCGGAGGAACAGCGTGGGCACCACCACCATGTTCAGGGCCAGTGAGGTGAGGATTCCCCCCAGCACCACTAACGCCATCGGACTCTGGATCTCGTTTCCTGGTTCCCCTCCGGACAACGCCAGAGGCAGGAGGGCCAGTCCTGCAGTGAGGGCCGTCATCATGATCGGGCTCAAGCGTTCCATGGAGCCCTGCACCACGGCCTGGAGAAGCGGCGCACCCTCCTTGAGCAGGTGGTTATAGTGGCTCACCAAAAGGATCCCGTTTCGGATGGCGATTCCGAAGAGGGTGATGAAGCCCACAAGCGTTGCGACATTGAGGACGCCGCCGGTGAGCCACACGGCGAGTATCCCACCCACCAGGGCCAGTGGCAGATTCACCATGACGAGGAGAGCCTGCCGTAAGGAGCCGAACTCGACGAAGAGGAGCAGGAAGATGGCAGCCAGGGAGAGCAGGCTCATGAGCCCAATGGAGCGGGTGGCGTCACCCGCGGCTTCGAACTGGCCACCGTACTCGATATAGTAGCCCGAGGGCAGATCGACCTCCGCCCGCAATCGCTCCCGAATGTCGTCCACCACACTCCCCACGTCCCGGCCTGCAACGTTCGACTGGACCACAATCTTCCGCTGAACATCCTCACGGGAGATGGCGTTGGGGCCCATGTCAAAACGAACGTCGGCCAGCGTCGTCAATGTGACGAACGAGCCAACAGGTGTGTGGATCCGTGCGTTGCGTACGGACTCGAGGCTTCCTCTATACTCTGGGGCGAAGCGGACCACGAGATCGAATGCCCGCTGCTCCTCCAAGACCTGAGAGACCGCCTCTCCGGCAAACGCAACGTCAACTGCCTCGGCCAGGTGCTCGGGTGTGACTCCGAAGCGCGCCATGGCAAGTCGGTTCATCTCGACGCGGACCTGAGGGACATCTGCCTGCTGCTCCATGGCCACATCCACCGTGCCCTCGACTCCTCCGGCTATGGACTCGATCTGCCTGGCCACCCGTCGAAGCTCATAAAGGTCAGGCCCAAAGATCTTCACGGCGATGCTGGCCCGCGTCCCCGACAGCATGTGGTCAATCCGGTGGCCGATGGGCTGGCCAATCGTAATCTGGGTTCCTGGTACGGCGGCCAGGTCTGCGCGGAGTTCTTCCAGGATCGCGTCGTATTCATAGTCGCCCAGGTCGAGGCGCGCGTCGATCTCGGCGGCGTTGACCCCCTGGGCGTGCTCGTCGAGTTCGGCTCTGCCCGTTCGGCGGGCCGTCTCCACAATTGCGGGATGGGCGAGGAGGATCCGCTCGATCCTCTGGCCGAGGGCGTCGGATTCGTCAAGAGATGTACCGGGAATGGTGAGGGCGCTGATCACCAGCGAGCCCTCCTGGAATTCCGGTAGAAAGGATCGACCCAGAATCGGAAGGACCGCCAACGACGCCATCGTGAGTCCAGCGGCACCTATCATCACGAGCCCTGGATGTCGGAGTACAGGATGTAGCGTCGCTGCGTAGGCACGCTTCAGCGTTCGCACAATCCAGGTGTCCTCGTCCTTCTCGATGGCCTTCGAGCGCGACAAGAGATAAGCGGAGAGAGCCGGCGTGACGGTGAGCGCCACCACCAGGGAGGCCAGGATAGAGACGATGTAGGCCAGTCCAAGGGGTCGCAGCATTCGACCCTCGATCCCCGAAAGGAAGAGGATCGGCACGAACACCACGATGATAATCAGCGTGGCGATGACGATGCTGGTCAGGATCTCCTTCGACGCTTCGAAAACCACCGTGTTGACCGGTCTGCGCTCCTCTTCAGGCATGACGCGGTTCTCTCTCAGGCGCCGGAAGACATTCTCGACCACGATGACCGCATCGTCCACGAGTGCCCCGATCGCGATAGCCATACCACCCAAAGTCATGGTGTTGATGGTGATATCCAGCATCTTCAGCGCAAACACCGCGGTGATCAGCGCGAGTGGGATGGCCACCACCGAGATGAACGTGGTTCGGAAGCTCCAGAGGAACAGGAAGAGGATGAGGATGACCAGGATCGATCCGTCACGGAGCGCCTCCATGACGTTTCCCACCGCGGTGTCAATGAAGCTGGCCTGCCGGAAAATGCCACGGTTGATCTCCATCCCGGACGGGAGGCTCTGCTCGATGTCGGTCAGTTCCTGATCGATTCGTGTGGTGAGCTCCAGCGTGTTCGTGTTGGGTTGCTTTTGAATCGTGAGGATGACGGCCCGGCTGGCATTGGCGGATCCTTCACCCAGGCGGGTGGCAGGCCCAATCCTCACCTCGGCCACGTCACCAACGGTGACGGGCGTGCCCTCCCGTACGGCTAGCACGGTCTGCGCGATGTCGTCGAGGTGTTGGACGCGCCCGGTAGCACGGATGAGGTATTCCTGTCCCCGGTCCATGAATACGCCACCGGATGCGTTCACATTGGACCCCTCGGCCGCACGCAGTACGTCTTCGAGCGTCACGTCGAAGGCCTCCAGCCGGACAGGGTCAACCAGAATCTGGTACTGCTTCACCTCGCCCCCCAGGGGGACCACCTGCGCCACTCCCGGAACCGCGAGAAGACGTCGGCGGATCGTCCAGTCGGCCACGGAACGCATGTCCATAGCGGACACGAATGCGTCCCCTGTCACCGCGATGAGCATGATCTCGCCCATGATGGACGAGATCGGGGCCAGTGTGGGGTTCCCCACCCCTCCCGGGAGGCCCGATGCGACGAGCTGAAGCTTCTCGTTTACGATCTGACGAGCCCGGAAGATCTCGGTACCCCAGTCGAATTCTACCCAGACGATGCTGATCCCCTGTGAAGTGGCGGAGCGGACCCGGCGCACACCGGTGGCACCGTTTACCGCCGTCTCGATGGGGAAGGTGACGAGCGTCTCCACCTCCTCGGGCGCCATCCCGTGGGCTTCCGTCAGGACGGTTACCGTGGGCGCCGTAAGATCCGGGAAAACGTCCACGGGCATACGGACAGCAGTAATGGCTCCGGACACCAGAAGGAGGCCCGCCGCCACCAACACGAGGAAGCGATTGTCGATGGACCAACCGATCAAGCGGTCTAGCATGGTCGTCCCTAGAGGCCTGTTGAAGAAGTGGGGGGAGCCGCGTTAGGAGCGCCACGGGGCCAGATCCTAGGCGGAGCTCCGCACGCATAGCTTAAGCTACGGGAAGGAGCTCCAACAACGGAGATGGCCCCGTGCCGCCCTAACCCGTAGGGCGAAGGGGGGTTGCGGGACCATACTGCGTCTCTCTTCCTCGCCGTAGCTGTGCTACGCCTCGTCATCGTTCCTTGCCTGATCTCCGCAAGACCCCTTCGCGCGGCCGCACCCCACTTCTTCAGCAGGCCTCTAGTGGGCGTGGCCGGCGGCGAAGTCACCGCCAGACAGGGAGGCGAGCCGGACCTGATAGGCGCCTACGGTCACCACCATCTCCCCGAGGCTGAGCCCTGCCAGCACTTGGGTTCGCATTCCGTCACGTTCCCCGAGCGTGAGGATCCGGCGTGCGAAGGTCTCGCCGCCAGTCTGCACGTACGCCACCGGGGTCCCATTGTCATCCAAGACGGCCTCGTTGGGGACGGCGATGCCCCTCACCATGCCGCCTATGGGTACGGTCGCCTGGGCCAGCTGGCCGAAGGCGAAGAGCCCCCCAGCCTCGGCCACCTCGAAGACCACGGGCACGGTCCGCGTCTGAGGGTTCAGGACCGATCCGACCGACAGGAGTCGGGACGTGTGGAAGATCTCGTCTGAGTCCTCCGTGGTGAAGGTCGTTCCGCTAGCATTGGCGACCCTCGTTGCCATCGCGGCAGACATCTGGACACGGAGCCACGCTCTGGCGGGATCGAGGATCGTGAAGAGCGGCTGTCCCGCCTCAACACGCCCCCCAGGCACAAAGCTTCGCCGGGCTATCACCCCAGAGATTGGGGCCCGCAGACCCAGTCGGTAGGCGCCATCCGTCACTCCACCTATAGCGTCCAGTTCGGCCCGAGCGATCTCCAGGTCGTGACGGGACTCCTCGAGCCGCTTGCCGGCGATGGCCCCGGCTGCAAAAAGCCGTTCGCTCCGCTCCACCTCGCGTTGCAGCCGTTCCACCTGCCCGCGGGATTGCGCAAACCCGCCACCCTGAGTAGTGGGAGCAAGGACGACGAGAATCTGTCCCTCACGAACCCTCTCACCGACCGATGGCGCATCCCGGTTCTCATCGGCGGGTGCGATCCCGTCCACTAGCGCACTCACCTCAACGAGCGCGCCATCGGGCGGGACGATCTCAGCGGGATCCGTGACGGTCCGCTGGACGTCGTGCTCCTCCAGCGGCTGAACCGCAAAGGGGATGACCCACTGCTGTTCCTTCAAGAAGCCGATCCCGTCCTCGTCCTCCACCGTTTCGGCCGCGAGAGCCTCCTCAACACTGGAGTAGACGCGGACCTGCGCGAGCGTATGCCGGCTGTTGACCTGTGGGCTGGTGAGCTCCAGTTCCACGCGGTAGACGCCGGGCTGCCGCACCACTGGATCCAGGAGGAAGATCCCGTCCCGAATCGGAGCATCCACTTGGAACGACTCGGCCCGGACCTGGTCACTCACGAAGTTGACTGTCAGAGTCCCGGAGCGAATAGGCGTGAAGTCTCTCGTATCGGTGAGGTGGACGGCCCAGTTGCCAGTCTGTTCGCCGGCAACCACCTGGGGATATTCGAGGAAGAGTTCAGTGGAGTCATTCCACTGAGTCACCACGACCGCACCGATCTCCGGTTCGAGCTCGTCCTCCGCGTCGTTGCATGCGCTAGCCAGCAGAGCCACCGCGATCGTCGCGGCCGTCAGCGCCTTGAGCTTGGCTTGAACTCTCGCGGCGATCATCGTCCAATCTCCGTCGAAGTCGTCCCTGGAGCGGCGGACGTGTCGAAGCCGCCCGCCGCCCGTTCGAGGTCGTAGTAGGCAGTCCACAGGTCGGCTTTGAGCCGTGCGCGGGCTGTCCGCGCGTCCCAAAGCGCCTCGGCAGCGTCCAGGAGTTGCACCAGATCCATCTCCCCGGCGTCGTATGCCACTTGGGCGATCTGAAGGAGATCCGGGGCTTCATCCAAGGGGTCCTCCATCAGGAATTCGGTGCGGCCACGGAGGCTCCGATACCTCTCGATCGTCCGGCGCAGATCGTTCTCCACTTGCCGCGAGGTCAGTGCCAGACGCTCCTCGGCGGACCGGACCTGTGCTTCGGTGGCCTCTACGGCTCCAGCACTCCGGTCGAACAGGGAGAGGGGGATGGAGACGCCCAGGAAAAAGCCACTGAAGCCGTCGGATTGCCGCTTCGCTCCGCCGGTGGCCGTGATGTCGGGAATGCGCTCTGCTCGAGCAAGGCTGACCCCCGCCCGAGCCGCCTTCACCTCCGAACGCGCGGCCACGACCTCCTGTCGCCGAGAAATGGCACCCTCCACGACGCGGTCTAGAGCTGGCTCGGGGGACAAAACGCCGAGTGGGTCCCTGGGGGCTACCTCGGCAGCATCTCCCTCGAGGAGAATTAGGAGGGCCAGGGAGCTTCGGGCGGTCGAAGCGGCCAGCAGAGCCTCGGCCAGTCGGTTCTCGTAGCGTGTCCGCTCCACGACGAGGCGCCGGAGGTCGTAGAGGGAAATATCCCCCTCAGCCTCTCGCACCGCCGCGCTCTGAGCGCCCAGCCGAAAGACTCCGGTGACTCTCTCCGATATGGCCAGGCGCTCCTCGGCCATAGCCGCCTCTACGAAGGCGTGCTTCACGGCGAAGCCGAGGCGCGCACTGTCGGCCCGCACGCGTGCCTCGGCGGCGCCTAGAACCCCGTTCGCTGCTGCAGCCCGAGCGCTTCGCTCCCCTGGCAGTTCGAAGCGTTGGCTGAGGGTCAAATACGTCTCAGAGTAGGATTGGCCATCGCGGGAGAGAGGTTCATGTGTGACGCTTGCCGTCGGGTTTGGGAAGGCATTCGCCTGCCGTGCCAGGCCCGCCGCCTCCGCCCGTCGGGAACGTGCCAGGCCGAGCTCCGGGTTGTTGGCAGCGAAGAGCCGGAGGGCTTCCTCCAGACTCACCCGCCTCGTTGCTTCCTGGCCCGTTACGATGGCGGGCAGGAAACCGAAGGCGGCCACCAGCAAGAGGATCTTGGTCGTATAGTTCACGAGCATGACTCCGAGTTCGTGTGCCGGTTCGGCACCGCCGCAGTGGGATGGGCGCCGAAGCGTCTGTGTTTCGGGATGTACGGCTTGGGGTCCGGGCGCCGGAGGGCACTCGGAGAATTAGATGGGGAGGGGGGGTGCGCGTGGGGAGGCAGAAGGAGGAGCGCGCTCGTGGGGAAGGTCGCCTTGGGGGGGCGGGTCCGTAGACGCGACCAACACCGGACGATCCGCGATCCTCATCGTTCCGGCGGGCATGGCATGTGGGACAGCGACCGTGGGGATTCGGTCCGTCTGCTCCGTCAGAATGACCCCGTGTCCGTGGTGGTCGGGAGCGACAAGTTCGATGACGCCCTCTCCAGACGGCCCGTGACTGTGGGACGGAAGGCCAGTACCCAGTGCTCCGAGGATGAGGAGCAGGAGGCTAGACAACAACCTGTGGGATGACGAGCGTCGCATGGTGGCATCATGGTCGGCAGGCAGGGCTGAGTCAACCAGGGGAGTGGATCCTAAGACGTTACATCCGGATTCTCGATCGAAGCAGCTGGCGAAATGAGTCGCCGGCAAGCCAGTCCGGCCTGGTGGCGGGCTTCCCATGCTGCGAGCATTGTTGGTGGGGCCACTTTGGAGGAAGGCGTCGATCGATGACGGAGGTTCGCGAACACTACGATCAGCACCTTGGACCCCTATACGCGTGGATGACAGGACCGTTCGAAACCGCCTCCCTGCCCAGCACTCGCCTGTTCGAGGAAAGCTCCCTGGTCGCCACTCAGAGCATGGGCATGTCCAAGTGCTATCGACCTCAACCCCAGCTTTCGCCACGCTCACCTTGATGGCGCGGTAGCTCGTCCATGAGCGATGCCTTCCAGCGTAGCGCCGAGTCCGTTCCGACACGGCGGGTGATCGGTGACATGAGCGCGATCCTCGAGGCGGCCAGGTCCGTATGCCCGTGGACGTTTTCCCGGATCTTACGGCGCCCACGGTAACCGTCCTGACGGAAGCCCACGGGATGGCGCCCGAGGAGGTGGAGACGCTCGTCACCTTCCCCATCGAGACGGCGGTAAACGGTGCCACCGGTGTGCGCCGGGTCCGCTCCGCCACTTCACAGGGGATCAGCATCGTCTGGGTAGAATTCGACTGGGGTACCGAGATCTTCCGGGCTCGTCAGATCGTAAACGAGAAGCTTCAGCTCGTCGCATCGGGCCTCCCGGGAGGGGTGGGGAACCCCACACTGGCCCCGATCTCGTCCATCATGGGCGAGATCATGCTCATCGCGGTGACAGGGGACGCATTCGTGTCCGCTATGGACATGCGTTCCGTGGCCGACTGGACGATCCGCCGACGTCTTCTCGCGGTTCCGGGAGTGGCGCAGGTGGTCCCCCTGGGGGGCGAGGTGAAGCAGTACCAGATTCTGGTTGACCCTGTCCGGCTGGAGGCCTTCGACGTGACGCTCGAAGACGTACTGCGTGCGGCCGAGGGGTCCAATGTGAACGCATCCGGTGGCGTATTCATGGACCGGGGACAGGAATACCTCATCCGTGCTACCGGGCGCGTCCAACACCTCGACGACATCGCGCAGACCGTGCTAGCCGTACGGGAGGGCATGAGGTGCCCCCAGTTGCGGTACCACTTCCTATGTTAGACCCCGAGCCATCGGTGGTTCCTGGAGTTGGGGCATCCTGAGGAACCAGGGCGATGGTTTTATCGTCTCTGGGGCGGGGGGTAGTCCGCCGTGGGCACGATGGGGTCGGACGGTATTGTACAGCCGCCTCCACTGCTCGACGAGTACCGTTGCCTCGGGCAGTGTGTAGAAGATCTCTCCGTTCAAGAACTCGTCTCTCAGTTTGCCGTTGAAGCTCTCGTTGTAGCCGTTCTCCCACGGACTGCCCGGCGCGATGTAGAGGGTCTGGACCCGCAGCCTGGCCAGCCATCTCCGCACCAGTTTCGCCGTGAACTCTGGCCCGTTGTCCGAGCGCAGATGCTCGGGCGGACCGTGCCGAGCGAAGAGATCGGTGAGCACCTCGAGAACGTCGTGAGCTCGAGTCTTTCGACCGACCTTGATCGCCAGATACTGCCGCGTGTACTCGTCGAGCACGGTCAGAAGCTTCAGCGCACGGCCGTCATGGGTCCTCGTGCTTACGAAGTCGTAGGACCACACGTGATTCTTGTGCAGTGGCCTGAGCCGGATGCACGAGCCATCGTTGAGCCACAACCGACCCCGTTTCGGTTGCCGTCTGGGCACTTTCAGCCCCTCCTGCCTCCAGATACGCTCCACACGCTTGTGGTTCACCTCCCAGCCCTCGATACGCAGCAGGTTCGTGATCTGGCGATACCCGTACCTGCCGAACCGGCTCGCCAACCGTATCACGTCCGTGCGTAGCGCCTCCTCGTCGCCAGGTAGCTTCTTCACCCGGCGCTGCGTCGAGCGCGGCTGACCCAGTACGTGACACGCGTGACGTTCACTCGCCCCGAGTCGCTGACGTACATGCATCACGCACCTGCGTCGGCGCTCGGGGCTCAGAAGTTTCCCTTGGTCGCTTCCTCCAGGATCAGCTTGTCCACCGTCAGGTTCGCCACCGCTCGCTTTAGCCGTGCGTTCTCCTTCTCCAGCTCCTTGAAGCGTCGAGCTTGATCCACCTTCATCCCCCCGAACTCCTGCCTCCACCGGTAGTACGTCTGCTCGCTGATCCCCAACTCCCGGCTCACCATCGCCACCGTTTTGCCGTTCGCCAGACCCACCTCCGCCTCTCTCAATGCCGTGATGATCTGCTCCGGCGTGTGTCGTCTCCTACTCATTCTGACCTCCTCCCTGATAGCTGCGACCAAAGCCGCATCCTAACATCAACTTCGGTCTCGTTTCAGGGGGTCACGTCACAATCACATTGACCTTCCACAACGCGATCTCACTCTGCCCGATGGAGTCCGTGATGATTACGGGCAAACTGCTTCAGGGTTGGCACTTAGCCTCCTACGGGAGCACCGTTGCAAGGGTCCAGTTGTACGGACTCAGGCTGGCGGACCCGCCGCCCAGTTGGCTTCCTCGGTTCGGGCTCTCGGCCCTCGCCTGGAACCTGACCTTCCAAGCCCCAACCGTCGGTGAGAAGCTGCCGGTGAAACGATTGCCCGATCCGCTTCTACCTCCCGAGCAATTGTCGGGGACCCTGGAGTTCCTGAAACTCTCTTGACTGAACGACAGGAACGGACACGCCCTCCACGACTGATCCACGATAGACAGTCGATTAGCGGGGATCTCGCGACCGTAATAGTCCCAACCTCCCGCCGTCGGGGTCCAGTTGGCCACGGCACGGCCCGGACCATACTCCACATCCACGTCAGGCATGGCCGGAGCGGTGCACCTGTTCTGCTCACCGTCACGGCAGTTGAAGCTGAGCCCCGATGGAATGACGGGAGGCACGACGAGCGGCGGGTCGATCATCGCGTTGAAAGCTGGCGTCCGGACCATTAAGAGCTCCGACCAGGTGCCCCCTGCATGCCGTACCCGGAACCTATGCTCGGTGTTGGACGTCATCCGGGCCATGCCAAGCAGCTCGCCGGCCCTGTCGTTCGCCGGCCCTCCGGCAGTGCCGTAGGTGTAGTTCTGCGCTCGCGGCGTCTGATAGATCGTGTCGGGCAAGCTGCGGTTGACCGTGTAGGGCCTCAGCGTCCGCCACGAGCCTCCCTTGACCGACTCCTGAACGTCGTACCGCAGCGTGATAGAGTCCGGCGTCGCAGCCGCATATTCCGACGTGCCCCACTGGAGAGAGCCAGAGAGATACGAAGTGCTAACCGAATCGCCCGCTGGAGTGTGCAGGTGACGTCCACCGTTGCGCCTACTGGCGCTGCGGAAGCTCTCAGTGGCCTGGAACTGTATCCACGGGATATTCCTCGCCCCCGGGATCGTCGGTACCTGCGTCTCTGAGAACCCGTTGGTGACAAAGACGCTGCTGGAGGGGCCGGAGCAACCATCGGGGCCGCACGACGTCGTGCTCGTGACTAGCACTTCGTATTCTCTACGCGCGCGTCCATGCCCTTCCCTAATGACGTGATCCCAGTGCCTGACTCCGTCAGACGTCTGTGTAAGCGAGTCAACACGAGTCGAGAACTGGGAAGGGCCCAGGGGCCCCTCGAACGCGATGGTGATTTGGTGGAACGAGCATCCCGCCACCTGTGCGGTGCGACCCCATGTAATGCGGTTCGTCGTAAAGGACCGGGCCGAGCCGCTCGCCGACCTCACGGACGGAAGGCACGCACCGGACTCGACCGATCCCTGTGTCGCCGCAGCGTACGGAGGAATGGCCGACTCAGTGAGCGATGTGGGGTTTAACGCGAGCGGCTCGCACGCCACAAGGACAAGCGCCAACAACACAACCACCGTCATGTTTCCCATCGGTACCCCCTCGAGTTTTATGTCTGGTCCTCTGTACGGACCGTCAGGAAAGCGGACGCCTTCGCGCCCAGCCCCAGGACGACTGCCGCCGAGACTGTCGTCCAAATCTTGAGGTGCCCCCAGTTGCGGTACCACTTCCTATGTTAGACCCCGAGCCATCGGTGGTCCCTGGAGTTGGGGCATCCTGAGGAACCAGGGCGATGGTTTTATCGTCTCTGGGGCGGGGGGTAGTCCGCCGTGGGCACGATGGGGTCGGACGGTATTGTACAGCCGCCTCCACTGCTCGACGAGTACCGTCGCCTCGGGCAGTGTGTAGAAGATCTCTCCGTTCAAGAACTCGTCTCTCAGTTTGCCGTTGAAGCTCTCGTTGTAGCCGTTCTCCCACGGACTGCCCGGCGCGATGTAGAGGGTCTGGACCCGCAGCCTGGCCAGCCATCTCCGCACCAGTTTCGCCGTGAACTCTGGCCCGTTGTCCGAGCGCAGATGCTCGGGCGGACCGTGCCGAGCGAAGAGATCGGTGAGCACCTCGAGAACGTCGTGAGCTCGAGTCTTTCGACCGACCTTGATCGCCAGACACTGCCGCGTGTACTCGTCGAGCACGGTCAGAAGCTTCAGCGCACGGCCGTCATGGGTCCTCGTGCTTACGAAGTCGTAGGACCACACGTGATTCTTGTGCAGTGGCCTGAGCCGGATGCACGAGCCATCGTTGAGCCACAACCGACCCCGTTTCGGTTGCCGTCTGGGCACTTTCAGCCCCTCCTGCCTCCAGATACGCTCCACACGCTTGTGGTTCACCTCCCAGCCCTCGATACGCAGCAGGTTCGTGATCTGGCGATACCCGTACCTGCCGAACCGGCTCGCCAACCGTATCACGTCCGTGCGTAGCGCCTCCTCGTCGCCAGGTAGCTTCTTCACCCGGCGCTGCGTCGAGCGCGGCTGACCCAGTACGTGACACGCGTGACGTTCACTCGCCCCGAGTCGCTGACGTACATGCATCACGCACCTGCGTCGGCGCTCGGGGCTCAGAAGGTTCCCTTGGTCGCTTCCTCCAGGATCAGCTTGTCCACCGTCAGGTTCGCCACCGCTCGCTTTAGCCGTGCGTTCTCCTTCTCCAGCTCCTTGAAGCGTCGAGCTTGATCCACCTTCATCCCCCCGAACTCCTGCCTCCACCGGTAGTACGTCTGCTCGCTGATCCCCAACTCCCGGCTCACCATCGCCACCGTTTTGCCGTTCGCCAGACCCACCTCCGCCTCTCTCAATGCCGTGATGATCTGCTCCGGCGTGTGTCGTCTCCTACTCATTCTGACCTCCTCCCTGATAGCTGCGACCAAAGCCGCATCCTAACATCAACTTCGGTCTCGTTTCAGGGGGTCACGTCAGACCGGCTCGTGCTCGATGAAATTCGGCCGGAAGCCCAGCGCCTCGTCCCGAATGGTACGCGTCATCGCACGGAAGCCCTGCAGGGTCATCCGTTCCGGGGGATGTCCCAAGGGCCGGAACACCCTGCACAGGTGAGCTGGCTCCTCGGCCGGTTGCGGCGCGGATAGGGCGCGTTCGGGAAGACGTAGCGGCCATGCCAAGCGGCAAGCGGGTTCAAGCGCGGCAGGGGTGCGGGGTTGACGCTCGACAACCGTCCACGCGTCCGAAGGCGTCTTAGACTGCCCCATGAATTCTCAACCTAGAAGAGGGATAGAATGAGGGAAACGTGTGGGTCTGGTCAGTAGTAACATATTATATAACAATAAGTTACAAGTGATCAAGCGCGTCTTACGCCTCAGCGGCCCGGCCGGCCGTGGCCAGACGGGCCGCTCAGGCGGAGATGGGAGCGACCCCCCCTTCTGACGCCCTAGTAATGGCGTGGGCCGGTGCGGGTTTTCACAAACCTTGCACCGCCCCGGGGGGGTCGCTCCCGTTCCAATGATCCCTGGCGGGAAGGCCGTCGAGCCGATCAGGGGGCACAAGGTTATAATTCCCTTTCACAAGGTTATAATTCCCTTTCATAAGGACAGGTGTCCACAGTGAAACGAAGTGGACACGGGCAAGTTCAACCCAGGGGGACATGTGCGGACGATAGGTGCGCTGTTGGTGGCACTCGGTCTGAGCGGATGCATCACAGTGGACACGAACGAGGTGGCTGTAAAGCGAAACTCGGTTACAGGGGCAGTCGCGACTCAGGTCTACGGGCAGGGGTTTCATCATCGGATCATGCGCTCATGGACACGCTACGACTTGCGGGAGATCCAACTTCCTGGCCAAGGAGCTACGGACATCGTCGACGTGCTCACCTCGGACCAGCTTCGAGTCGAGGTCGACGCCTCGTTCCGGTTCCGGATTGACCCGCAGCGAGCGCGCGACATTTACCTGGAAATTGGCAGCCCCGTGGCTGTAACCGGATTCGTGTTCAACGCTTTCCGCTCCGCCGTGCGTGACGCAGTTTCCGAAATCGCGGCGGCTGACATCCTTTCACAGGAGCGGGCAGGAGTTGGCGGGCGGATCCAGCAGCTGATGACCGCACGGGTCGAACCTCGAGGTATCTTCATCACCGACTTTTTTCTCCGAGGCATCGATCCCCCCGAGACCATCAGGGTGGCCGTCGAACAGAAACTAGCCAGGGAGCAGCAAGTTGAGGCGGAAGGCTATCAGACACAGGTGGTGAGAGAGCAGGCGAACCAGCGCAGAGCGGAAGCCGAGGGCATTCGTGACGCTCAGAACATCATCGCAGCGAGCTTGGTCGGTGAAGAGGGCCGTGCCTACCTCGCATACGAAGGCCTCCAAGCGCTCAAGGCGGCGGCGATGGGCGAGAATAACGTCATCATCTCACCGTCCGAAGGTGGCGTGCCGCTGATGCGTCCGATCCCATGAGTGCCGTTGTATGAGTTGATCGGGCTCCTGTGGGGCCTCCGGTCTCGGTTACCATCTCGACCAGAAGCTTGCGGCGTCCGCGCGTAAGAGTCACTCAGTCTCGCGACTGCCACCGGGAGTACTTCGGAGGCGAAGAGTACGAGGCAGTCGCATTCAACAAAGATCAGCACATAGTAGTCGTCGGGCAGCGGGTGACGCCGGATATCAGGCAGACGGCGTCCTTCCTAGGATCTAAGGGAATCCACGTCACTTGCGTCGAGTTCACCTTCTTCCAAGCCGAGGGGGGGCGGTCGTCTGCTATCTCACGAGATCGTCGTGGGAAGAGAACGCACGAAGCCCCGCCGCTCGACCTTGGCGGCTTTCGCGGCCTTACGGTTCTCGTTGGGGTCGATCCCGTTGACGAGTAGTTTGCGGGCCTCGTCACGCCGGTCGCGGGCATCTCTCAGCGATACATCGGGGGAGACCCCGAGTGAGAGCCGTTTCTCCTTGCCCCGCCTCCGCGCACCCGGATGGGTTGGAGGTTCCATCACCGTAGCGTTTGACAGGTCGCCGGATTAGCGGCAGAGTTTAAGTGGCGCATTGTCGTCGAGCCCCCTGAATCGACCCCGCCGTGGGGTCCTGCGTTCCACAGAAAACTGATGGCCACGGGAGGCACTCCGGAATTGACTGTCGAGATTGCCCCTGGGACGTACGACTGGGAAGCGCGCAGTCGCACGGTGCGGTTGAGCGACCACTTCGCCAAGGTGTCTGCACGGTATCGAACGCTGCGCGAGCTGGATTTCGAGGCTGTGCGTATCGTCAGTGACGTGGTGGCTCGCGCCGTGGACCCAGGGAGACCCGTGCGGCTCGTGGACGTCGCCACGGGTTCGGGGCGGTACCTGGACGCGGTCAATCATTGCTTGGGCTCAGCTCTTGCCATGCAGGTCGTTTCCATCGGCCTGGATCTGAGTCCGCCCATGCTCAGGCAAGCGCGCATCCGCAACAGACGCGCGGGTCTGCGTACGCGGCACCTGGTCGGGGCCGTCCAAACGCTCCCGTTCCGGGCCTCCAGCTGTGACGTGATGACCTGCTTCAATGCCGTGCACCACTTCGACCTCGCCCGGTTTGCTGGCGAGGCGTCTCGGGTGCTCACCCCATCCGGCCAGCTCGTCGTCTATACGCGAACCCCAGAGCAGAACCGCCGCACGATCTGGGGCCGCCACTTTCCCGAGTTCGCCACGCGGGAAACGAGACTCCATGAGGTCAACGATGTGCGAGCCTCCCTGGAAGCCACCGGTGCCTTCAGGTCGGTGCGCGCGCAGACGGTTGCGTGGCCGGTCATCACCTCCTTGGTTCGACTCGTCGAACAAGTCACCCACTATCATTATTCGACCTTTCGGCTGTATTCAGAAGATGAGCTCCGCGCGGCGATCGACATCTTCCGCCAGCGCGTGCGGCAGGCGTTCCGCGACGTGACGCACATCACGCATGACAATGACCACGTGCTGGTGATTGCTCAGCGCATGGTGTCGCGAGGTTGAGCGAGAGGCGTAATGCTTGACCGGCTGGTTCAAGTGTTTGAGTCTTGGATCCAATGGGCACTCCACCGGGCCGACCCCAACTAATCAGCAGTCAGACGCTCGGGGCGCATGTCCCCCGACGCCCCGTCGCCCTGCTCGACACGATCGCGCGCGCAGACCACATCAGCCGCGGGCAAGTGGTCAGGCGGCCGCTCGTCCGCGAGGTCGAGCAGCACAAACGCCGAAGTAGGCGCGACCGCCCAAGGCGACCCGCCACCTGCGCGACGTTCGACGCTGAGCTTGAGGCTCAATTGGTGGCGATCGTGGCCAATATGAAGCCTGGCCGACGCCAACTCATCGGCGGTCAAACGCTCGGGGCGCCCACTGTCCAAGCATCCCGTGGCGAGACAGGTGGCGGGTTGGTGTGTATACCCTGGCTCCACTTATGCGTGGTCCGCTTGACAGGGGAGCGTAACCTTGGCGTCCCGTTCTGCCGCCCTCAAAGCCCGGAAGAGGACCTCGGTGTATAAAGGTTCCCACTCGGGTCCACAATGAAAATCCGGGTACACAAGCTTACCAGGATGGCCATCATGTCGACGGTCGCCGTGAGGAGGTCTCTGCCGTGACCAGTTTTCTGAGAAGAATGATCGGCGTCGCGAAGCTCGACGTACAGATTTACGAGGAAGTGGAGGCGGACAGCCACGCGACAGGACAAGCCATGGGCGTGGTGCTCTTGTCCAGTCTAGCAGCGGGCAGCGGGGCCGCGACCCTCGGTACTGGAGTCATCTACACGATTGTCGCCGCGGTACTGTCGTGGGTCATCTGGGCCTTCTTGACATACTTCATCGGCACCCGTCTGTTGCCAGAATCGCAGACGCACGCAGACATGGGCCAGATGATGCGAACGCTGGGATTCGCCCAGGCGCCCGGTGTGCTTCGTATCTTCGGAGGCCTGCCCGGTATCGGTTCGATCGTGCTCAGCGTCGTCTCGGTGTGGATGTTGATCGCCATGGTGATTGCCGTGCGTCAAGCGCTGGATTTCACGACCACGTGGCGCGCGGCGGTCGTCTGTCTCGTCGCGTGGCTGGCCGTCACCATTCCGGCAGTTGTGCTCCTCGACCTGATGGGATCGGCAGCCGGCGGTTAGCCGGGCACAGGCGCTTTACTCGACGGGCTAGAGCTCACTGTGGCCTCGCCGGTACCGCCACCCTCAGCGCCGTGAGGCGGAGCCTGTCAACGCAAGTGAGACACTCTTGGGAATTAATTAGAGAGCAATCTCCTGTGTCGTGAGGGAGGGGGTTGGAGGATTGATCCAGACGGCCTCCGGGAGCGGTTTGGGCTTCGGCTCACCGGAGACGAAGCGGTCGGGATGAGCGGCCCAGGCCTCGCGTAGCACGGCCTTCCTGCGGGCGATGACCTGATCGGCGTGACCGAAGTGGACCTGTTCGGGGGTCAGCATAGAGATGCCGCCATGGCGGTGCTCGGCATTATACCAACGGAAGAACGAGCGACAGAAGGTCTTGGCCTGATTCTGATCCCCGAACCGCCCGGGAAACGAGGGATGGTACTTCAAGGTCTTGAACTGAGCCTCGGAGAACGGATTGTCATCCGAGACCTGGGGTCGGCTCAACGAGCGGGTCACGCCGAGATCGGCGAGTAGCTGAGCCGTGCATTGGCTCGTCATGGGAGCCCCTCGATCCGAGTGCAGCGTCAGGATCTGCGGCTGGACACCATGCTTCAGGCAACTCTGTTGGATCAGCCTGCCGGCCAGGGAAGAGTTTTCCCGATCCGCCACCATCCAGCCCACGACGTAGCGGCTGAAGATGTCCAGGATCACGTAGAGGTAGAAGTAGCTCCACTTCTTCGGCGGCTGGGACAGCTTCGCTTGTGCGGAATTTGACCTCACCGGCGGCGGGGAAACCCTCGTCTTCACGGACAGGAGTCAATCGACGCCGGTCAAAAACGAGAGCACTTCGACCATCAAGTTGTTGATCACCCGGTACTGATCAGGAGTGGCTGAGAGAATGGTCGTTTCAGACTGTACATATCGCGATGGCGACAATTCTGCGCGACAGTGTGATACGATCTCTTGCGCTGATTCTGCTGTGGTTTCTAGATGAAACTGTAGTCCGATGGCCAACTGGCCTAGCTGAAACGCTTGGTTTACACAGCCTTCGCTGCTCGCAAGGCGGATTGCCCCGGACGGTAAATCAAAAGTCTCGCCGTGCCAGTGGAAGACCTCCACGGATGGTGGAAAACGAAACGTCGACCTGCCAATCGACGAAACACCGTATATCGGAAACCAGCCAATCTCCTTCACTGGATTCGGATATACCGGAGCGCCCATCGCACTCGCGATGAGCTGCGCACCTAGGCAGACACCCAAGACCGGTTTTCCAGCTTCCATGGCGCTATGAATGAACTGCTTCTCCTGGACAAGCCACGGGAACTCGCCCTCATCGTTGACGCTCATGGGGCCGCCCATCACGATGAGCAGATCTATACTCTCGAGATCTGGCAACTCGGTCATTCGAAAAAACGGAGTGTTCGTTACCTCGTATCCAGCCCCTCCAAGCCACGGCTCTATCATGCCAGGGCCTTCAAATGGAACGTGACGCAGGTAGTGGGCGCGCATTCTGTATCCGTTGCAGGCTGGATTATGCACTTGACAAAGGCCAGGCCAAGCGGGCTTGACAGCCTGCGACTGGCGCGAGACGTCCAGGGACTGGTCCTCCGCGGTCCGCAGATCCACCTTCCGCCCACCGCTCAGAACCGACAGCTCACTCTCCATTCCGGCCATGCTCAGCAGGCCGGGAGCATGACCTGCTGCAAACTCGACCAACACGTCGACATCGCTGTCGGGACCGAAATCCGTCCGTAATGCCGAGCCAAAGATCGCTAGCTTCTGAACACCGTGCGGCCGTCAGAACGCGGCTAGTTCCGTCTTTGGGATTGAGAGTAGCGGATTCATGACCGAAACATCCGGCTTGTATCGATGCCGAATCCAGCAGACTTCAATTCACGAACGAGCTCTATCTTCCAGCCACCCCCATCGTCCAGATCCGTATAAGCGACACCCTCGTAATCCGAAGGTGCTTCAACAACGTCCTTCTTGAGTACACACACTCTTTCTCGGCCGAGCCTGCCGATGAAGAACCCCAGTTCTAAAATGACATTCTGCCGAGCACGAGGATGGAGTTCAGGTTTCTTTTCTCGGAGTGCACCCACATCGTCCGGCGTCAGCAATACCACCGCGAATTCAACATCAGCGTAATCCTCGAATTTTTCGATAATTGTGCGGCCCTTATTCGGTTTTTCGTGTAGGATAACCGCTTCAAGACTCAGATCCTGCAGAAACCTCGCAACCGTTTCCCTAGCCGATTCGTCACGGCCATGGATGATGAAGACCTTGTTTGTATTTACTCGCTTGTCGGCTCCCACTGTGTCATGCAGAAATGGTTGTGTCTCGCTTTTTGTGGATACTCCGTCGTCTTCCCAAAAATGTTCGATATCATCAAGATTCGATTCAACCAGAGAAACCAAAAAGTCTAGGTAATCCTGTGGCTCACCTCGATAAGTATCAGGGATCTGCTCATACTCACGACTACCTTCACCGAAAATGCGATAAAACGCTCTGTCGACATCTAAAATCCATTTCGTATATTTCTGAGAATGCTCACCTTCTAAATACACTTCTGAGACGTCCTCCAATAATTTTCTTAACCGCTTGACTGCCTTTTCTTTACTCACTCTTGCCATCAACCCAACTCCACAATCTTGAGGCTCTTGATATCCCGATCGTCTACGATCTTGACCACTGACGTGCCCCCAGTGGCGGTGCCACTTCCTATGTTAGACCTGCGGCCATCGTGGGTCCGTGGAGCTGAGGCATCCGAAGGAACCAAGGCGATGGCTCGATCGCCTCCGGGGCGGGGGGTCGCCCACCTGAGGCGCTGTGGGGTCGGACAGTATTGTACAGCCGCCTCCACTGCTCGACGAGGATGACGGCCTCGGGGAGTGTGTAGAAGATCTCCCCGTTCAGGAACTCGTCCCTCAGCTCGCCGTTGAAGCTCTCGTTGTAGCCGTTCTCCCAGGGACTGCCGGGCTCGATGTAGAGCGTCTGGACGCCGAGCCTGGCTAGCCACTGCCGCACGAGCTTGGCCGTGAACTCCGGACCGTTGTCCGAACGTAGATGCTCGTGCGGCCCGTGCCGTGCGAAGAGATCGGCCAGCACCTCGAGCACGTCATGGGCTCGGATCTTCCGAGCCACCTTGATCGCCATACACTGCCTCGTGGACTCGTCGAGTACGGTCAGCTGACCTGCCCCCAAGAGTGGTACCACATCCTATGTTAGTCCCAGCACCTGTGGAGGGCCGTGAAGGACGGGCATCCTCAGGAACCAGGGCGACGGCTTAATCGCCTTAGGGGCCGGGGGAAAGCCGCCGCAGGCGCTGTGGGGTCGGACGGTATTGTACTCGCGCCTCCATTGCTCGACCAGCACGGCCGCCTGCGCCAACGAGCAGAAGATCTCCCCGTTCAACAGCTCGTCCCTGAGCTTGCCGTTGAAGCTCTCGTTGTAGCCGTTCTCCCACGGGCTGCCCGGCTCGATAAAGAGCGTCTCGACGTCCACGCGCCCCAACCACCGCCGCACGAGCTTCGCGCTGAACTCCGGTCCGTTGTCCGACCTCAGATACTCGGGAGGCCCGTGTCGGACGAACAGATCGGCCAGCACCTCGAGCACGTCGTGCGAGCGGATCTTGCGAGCCACCACGATCGCCAGGCACTCCCTCGTGTGCTCGTCCAGCACTGTCAGCAGCTTCAGCGCACGCCCGTCGTGCGTCCTCGAGGCCACGAAGTCGTACGACCAGACGTGGCCCCGATACAGCGGCCTCAGCCGGATGCACGATCCGTCGTTGAGCCACAGCCGACCTCGCTTCGGCTACCGCTGCGGCACCTTCAGCCCCTCCTGCCTCCAGATCCGCTCCACCCGCTTGTGCTTCACCCCCCAGCCCTCGACGCGGAGCATGTCCGTGACGCGTTGGTAGCCGTAGCGGCCGAATCGACTCGCGAGTCGCACGATATCACCTCGGAGCGCCCCCTCGTCACTCGCCACTTTTCTCGCCCGGCGCTGGGTCGTGCGTGGCTGCCCGAGCACCCGGCACGCTCTCCTCTCCGACGCCCCGAGCTGCTGACGTACACGCACCACACAACGTCGTCGGCGCTCGGGGCTCAGAAGTTTCCCTCGGCCGCTTCCTACAGGATCAGCTTGTCCAGTGTCAAGTCCGCCACTGCTCGCTTCAGGCGCCCGTTCTCGCGCTCGAGCTCCTTCAGGCGCCGTGCCTGGCTCACCTTCATCCCGCCGTACTCCCGCCTCCACCGGTAGTACGTCTGCTCGGTGATGCCCAGCTCCCGGCTGATCAGCTTCACGGATTTGCCGCGGGCCAGACCGACCTCTGCCTCCCGCAGTGCAGTGATGATCTGCTCCGGAGTGTGTCGCTTCCTTCCCATCCTGACCTCCTCGCTGAAAAGCTTCCGACCAGGTCGATCCTAACATTGCACCTGGTCTCGTTTCAGGGGGTCAGGTCACGCTGCTGGTCTCATCCATGCGGCCTACGGGAGCTCGAAGAGGAAGGGACGAAGGAACTCGATCGCGTGCGTGTGAGCCCCTTCCCCTATAAGGGCGGTGATGTCATGGCCAGCACCAGGATAGATGTGCTTCTCAAAGTCCTGATCTGTCTTTCCCGCCGCATCCATCGCCTCGATCAACCGGTAGGCCTGGCTGACGGCCACGACCGTGTCCTCTGTCCCGTGGTGTAGTTGGACCGGCGGGAGCCGATCCACGAAGTACACTCCGGAACGGCGGACGAGCTCGAGCCGAGCCTCTGCATCGGAGAGAACACCCAGCTTCCAGGGCAAGAGGAGGATCTCATTGAGGTAATCGAGACCGGGGAGATCCCGCAGCTCGCCGTCGAGGGCCTCCTCGAAGATCTCACGTGCATATTCATCGAACAGGTCCGTCGGGCCGAAGAACTCGACAACAGCGTCGATCCTCGGATCGCGCGCAGCCGTCAGGAGACCCACACCGCCCCCCCGGCTGAACCCCACGATGGCCACCCTATCCTCGTCGAGCTCCGGCGCCTGCTCGAGTGCGACGGAAAGGAGTGAGATGGTATCGTCGACGTCCCGGTCCCAGGGGCTAGGCGGACCTTCGGAAAGGAACACCTGGTCCCCGAGCCGGAGGGGCTCCGACCGATACGACGGTATTACCAAGGCCGCACTCAGATCCTGGAGCTGAAGGATCTGATTCAGCAAGAACGTATCCTCGATCTCCACGCCGCTGTCCCCGCCATGGGCGTAGAGGATAACGGGAAGCGAGCCGGGTTCCGCGCCCACCGGAGTCACCACGGCCCCGTAATGCCTGAGCCCACCCACGGTGTGAGAAAGGATCCGGACCCTGACGGATCCCAATCCCGCGGGAACCTCAGAGTCCAGTTCAGGGCGAACCCCGCTGACTTCGGGGGTTCGGGTATCCCATTCCTCCTTTACCTGTGTGATCTCATCCGCCGTGGGCGGGGCCAAAAGGGCGTCGAGGTCCGCTCCACCGCTGCCCGCTTCTACGGTGACCTCGAAGGTCTGGTTGGCGCTGAGGCCGCCGGGATCGGTCGCCGTCACCGTGATGGTCGCGCTCCCCGGAGCCTCGCCGATCACCTTGAGCTCGCTTCCGGAGACGCTCGCCGTGGCAACGCTTGAGGCGTCCGAGGCGGCCCCGTATCTGAGGGCGTCCCCATCGGGATCGGAAAACGCCCCGGAGATGTCTACCGTCACCTGTGCTCCCTCCTCCACGCTCTGGCCTGCAATCGTGGTCGACGCTGTCGGCGCCCGGTTCGTGGGCGGTGCGGGAGGGCTGGTGGGCGTCTGACTTCCACCGTCGCCGCACCCGGCGACGAACAAGAGCACTGGAGCAAGCAGTCTCGCACGATGCATAAAGCCTTCCCGACTCAGTGGACAGCGGACCATGATCTCGCACCGCATCGCCTCTGGGGCGATGTCCAAAGCTTTCCAGTAAACGCGACATGGCGCAGGCTACCCTGGGTCGTCCTTGCAAGATGACCCACCCACGAGGGGGAGGAGCCCACGCTATGTCGAAGTCGAAAGTAGCACCGTCGGAGCAGCTGTCGATGGTAATAGACCCGCACCGGCACCTATCGCATTTTGGGGCCGGAGGTCGCGCCTGCCCCGAAGTCCCCGAAGCGCTACGGCCCGATCCCTTCTTCTTGAATCTGCCCAAGCTTAACGGCCCTCACCCCAGGCTTCAGGAGGCCGTTGGACTAACACAGTAGGTGGTACCACTATTGGGGGCAGGTCACCAGCGCTCACCGCAGCCGCGCTCTACCGGGCGGCGATCCACATCGCGCGCCCGCTTGGGCTCGATCCGGCCACACGGCCCGTCCTCGACGCGCGGCTCGACGACGGCTCGCGGGTCGCCATCTGCACTCCGCCCGCGAGCCCCCACGTGGCGATGACGATCCGCCGGTTCGGGGGCCGCGCGTTCTCGGCCGAGGACCTCGTCGGCCAGGGCGCCCTGCCGGAAAAGGTGTTCCTCGTCGCCCGCGACACTCTCACTTCGCGGCGGAACATCTTGGTCTCCGGAGGCACCGGCTCGGGGAAGACCACGCTCCTCAACGCCCTGATCGAGCTGCTCCCCGAGGAGGAGCGGATCGTCGCCATCGAGGACACGCTCGAGCTCCGGATCGAGGGCGCGAACTGCCTGCGCTTCGAGGCGGGTGCGGCCGGCTCCGAGGCGCCCGTCTCGATCCGCGACCTGGTCCGGCACGCGCTCCGCCACCGGCCCGACCACATCGTCGTCGGCGAGGTGCGGGGCGGCGAGGCCGCCGATCTCCTCCAGGCGCTCAACACGGGCCACGGCGGATCGCTCACCACCGTGCACGCCAACAATGCCAGCTCCGCGCTCTCGCGCCTGGCCAGCTGCGCCATGCAGGCCGGAGGGGCGCTCCCCTGGGAGGTGACCTGCAGGGGCGTGGTCGACGGCATCCATCTCGTCGTCCACATGACCCGGCGAGGGGGCCGACGCTTCGTCGAGGAGGCGATCGAGGTCCGGAGCTACGACGCGGCCGCCAACCGTTGGCTCACCGAACCCGTCTGGAGGAAGCACGATGAAGAACCAACCGACAAGGAGTGAACCCATGGAAAACGACGAGAAGAGCGTCCGCATCGAGACGCTCGACGAGTTCGACCGGGAGCTCGCGCGGGACGGCGGTGAGGCCCTCGAGGTGCCGGCATCGCTGGCCGAGCAGTACGGCCTCTTCCCCGAGGACGTGGGCACCGAAGACGAGATCCGGGACGCGGGCCACGATCCGCACGGCCCCGAGGAGGAAGAGCTATGAAACACGACGAATATCACCGCCAGTTCGCCGAGGGGATCATCGAGCAGATCCGCCAGGGCACCGCGCCCTGGCAGAAGCCCTGGGGGCCGGGCGAGCGCGTGCTTCCCGCGAACGTCGATACCGGACGCTCCTACTCGGGCGGGAACAGCCTGCATCTCGCGGCCGTCCAGCAGGAGCGCGGCTACGGCGACGTGCGCTGGGGAACCTACCGTCAGATCCAAGCCCGGGGCGGCCAAGTCAGAAAAGGCGAGCAGGGCACCCGGATCCTCTCATTCCAGGACCACCGGAAGATCGCCGTCAACGACGAGCGCGGCCGGCCCGTCAGGGACAACGAAGGCAAGCGCGTCTACCGCCACGAGCGGATGCCCGCGCCAGTCGTCCGGCAGTACACCGTGTTCAATGCCGAGCAGGCCGACGGACTGCCGGCCCGGCCCACTCCCACCGCCGAGCCGCTCTGGAAGGTCCACCAGCAGGCCGAGAGGGTGCTGGAAGACAGCGGGGTCCCCGTCCGCCACGTGGCCGGCGACCGGGCGTTCTACAACCTGAACAACGACGAGATCGTGCTCCCGGAGAGGGGACAGTTCCCCTCCGCGAACCACTACTACCAGACCGCGCTCCACGAGCTGGGGCACAGCACCGGCCATCCCGAACGGATGAACCGCGCTACGCTGATCGAAGGGATCGCCGACGGGTTCGGCTCGCCGGCCTATGCGAAGGAGGAGCTCCGCGCGGAGATCAGCGCCATGATGACGGGCGAGCGCGTGGGCGTCGGCCACGACCCGAGCCGCGGGGCCGCCTACGTCGAGGGGTGGGTCGCGGCCCTAGAGGAGGACCCCCGGGAGATCCGCCGAGCCGCGGCCGACGCGCAGAAGATCTCCGACTTCGTGCTCGCCCGAACCCGGGAGCGTGAGCCCGAGCGCGAGCCGGCGGCCGTGGCCGCCACCCGCGCTCCTGCCGCGCAGCACGCCGCAAGGCCGGAGCGTCCGCTGCCGCTCCCCAAACGTAGCTTCAGCCCCAGCCGCTGAGGCCAAGGACGGAGCCCTAGGAGATGTTCGACCGCACGATCGAACCGGACCCGCGTCCCGCCGCGCCGCAAAGCCGCGCTACCTACCGCATGCGGGACGGCCATCGCCGAGAACACGCCGCGAGCCGGGACCGCGGGTCCACCTCCTTCAGAGAACGGTGCCGTGGGGCGCTCGCCGACATCGGCATCTACGGCGCCGTCTCGTACCGCGACCTCGCCGAGGCTCACTTCGGCGGACATCCCTACACCACGCGGCGGGCCGTGAACGCCTGGACCCGCGAAGGGCTCGCCAAGGAGTCCACGGCCAAGGGACCAAAGGGCAGGCCGTTCAAGGTCCTGACGCTCACGCGCAAGGGAGCGGCCGCCATCCGCGACCTGGACGCCGGGCAGGGCCTGGACCCCGGACAGCACATAAGGTCCGCCGCTCGCCTCCTCCAACACGCCCAGCTCGCGCACGACACGGCCATCTACCGGGCCTGCGGCCGCGAACGCCAACGCTTGCTCGAGCGGGGCGCCGCCATCCGGCGCGTACGGCTCGACGGCGAGCTCAAGAGCGCCGTAGCACGCAAGAGCGAGTCCGCGCGTGCGAGAGACGGTCGCCGGGCCGCGGACGCCGAGCGGCACCGTGCCGCCGGAGAGCTCGGCCTCCCCATCGACGCGCAGGGACGCGTGCTCTACCCCGATGCGCAGATCGAGTACACCGACGCCGAGGGGCGGAGCGGCCGCGTCAACATCGAGGTCGCGTCGGGCCACTACCGCCAGGGATCTGTCCGGGCCAAGGCCGCCGCCGGGTTCAGGATGCACGCGAACGGGCCGGCCGGAGCGCGGGTGCTTAGAGCGCTCGGCTGCGAGGACCATGGCTCCTCCCTACGGGGTCCGGCCGAGCGGGACCCGGCCGCGATCGAGCTCTAGCACACCCCCATGCAACCCTGGAAGATCAGCGCCGGACTGACCGCGGCCCTGGCCGGATTAACCGTCCTCCTCGCCGGATCCCGGCTCGAGTACCTGGCGCCGTTCTGGTCCGTGATCCTGGCGGACCACGGCGTTCCAATTGCCTCACACCTGGCATTGGCGCTGGCCGCCGTCTTGGCCGCCCTCTACGCCATCGCGCGCGCCGCAGGGCTCGCCGACCTGGGACGTCGCGTCGATCTCGCCGAGCGCTCCGTCCGGCGCGGCGAGGGCGATCCCGAACTCGCCCGCGCCCTCACGAGGGATGCCGAGGGCGACTGGGAGTGACTGGTGGGACAACTGCCCGGTTCCACACGCCCGGGGGCCTGCTACGCCTCGCCCGGCGTCGCCATGCGGTAGCCGACGCCGTGCTCGGTAAAGATGTAGGTTGGCGCGGCGGCGGTGTCGCCGAGCTTTGCCCGGAGCTTCTTGACGACGGTGCGCACGCGATCGGTGTCGTCCGAGCCGCGGCGCCCCCACACCTGGCGCAGTAGTACCTCCGTAGTCATCACCCTGCCTGCGTTGACCGAGAGGGTCCAGAGGAGGTCGAATTCCGTGGCCGTGAGAGCGACCTCGCGGCCGGCCACGCTGACGCGGCGCAGGCCGTAGTCGACGGCGAGCTCCCCGTGGACGAAAGCTTCGGGCTCGGCCCGGCTCCGGAGCGCCGCCTGGACGCGCGCCACGAGCTCGGTTGGCGAGAACGGCTTGACGATGTAGTCGGCCGCGCCGCTCTCGAACGCCCTTGCGATGGTCTCGTCCCGGCCGTAGCCGGAGATGAAGATGACCGGGAGATCGGCCAACTGGGGGACCTGCTTCATCAGCTCGATCCCGTCCGTCCCGGGGAGCATGAGGTCGAGGAGGACGAGGCGGGGCTTCTCGGCGCGGATGAGGCCGGCCAGCCCGTCCGGATCGCCCGTCACGAGCGGCGCGTAGCCCGCATCGGAGAGGACTTCCCGTACGTAGCGGAGCGTATGCGGGTCGTCGTCCACCACGAGGACGCGCGTCTTCTCCCCCCTCCCCCCGGGCGGGCGCGGCCGGCCGCCGGGCGAGGCCGCCTCGGGGGCGTCTCCGGCCGCCGGGATCGTGAAGGTGAAGCGCGCGCCCTGGCCCGTCCCTCCGCTCTCGGCCCGGATGCGGCCGCCGTGTGCCTCGACGAGGCCCTTCGAGATCGCGAGCCCGAGCCCGGTGCCTCCGGCGGGGCCGGCGCGCTTCCTGAAGAGATGCGGGAGCCGGTCGGGCGCGATGCCCCGGCCCTCGTCCGAGACCGAGAGCGCGATGTAGCTGCCTTCGGGCTCCGCCTCGACGCGGATCGGCGACGACGGGGGAGCTTGCCGTGCCGCGTTCGAGAGCAGGTTGCCGAGCACCTGGGCGATACGATCGGGGTCGGCCATCGCCCGCGGGAGGTCGGGCGGCAGGTCGACGAGGACGGGGTGGCGGCCTCCGCCGCTCAGGAACGTGTTCCGGGCCCGGTCCACCAGCACGGCGACGCTGGAAGGCTCGGGCGCGACAGTGAGCGTGCCGGCCTCGATGCTCCCGGCATCTAGCAGGTTCACGATGAGGCCGCGCATGTGGTCGGCCTGCCCGTCGATGATGCGGAAGAACTGGAGCATCTCGGCCTGGGGCGGCGTCGGCGCGGCGCCGAGCACGGTCGCGGTCGAGCCCTTGATCGAGGTGAGCGGCGCGCGGAGCTCGTGGCTCACCATTCCGAGGAACTCCGCCCGCTGCCGCTCCAGCTCCTCGAGCGGCCCAAGATCCTGCATGGTGACGACGACCGATACGAGTTCCCCCTCCTCCGAATGGATCGGCGTGACGTTGATGAGCGTGCGCACGCTCCGACCGTCGGGCACCGACAGCTCGATCTCCTCGGCGCGCATCGTCGTGGCGTCCTCGAGCTGTCGGGCCAGGGGAAACTCCTCGAGCGAGATCTCCTGCCCGTCGGCGTGCCGGAACGTCATCACCTCGAGGAGCTGCTCGGTCGGGTGGCCCGGAGTCCGAATCCCCTCGACGATGCGCTGGGCCTCGCGGTTGAACGACACCGGGCGGCCTGTTCTGGCGTCGAAGACGACGACCCCGACCGGTGAGGTCTCGACCAGGGCCTCGAGGCTGGCCCGTGCCCGCTCGACGTCGAGGTGCGTGCGCGCGTTGGCGATCGCTGTCGCCGCCTGCGAGGCGAACAGGACCAGGATCTCCTCGTCCTCGGCAGTGAACGCCTCGCCGTCCTCCTTGTCGGCGAGAAAGAAGTGCCCGAGGTGCTCGCCCCCGTGGTGCATCGGCGTCCCCTGCAGCGTCTTCGCCCCCCACGGATTCGAGGGGAGGCCGAGCGAGCCGAGGTAGCCGGGGAGATCGGCCACCCGGAGCGGCGTCGCAAGGTCGCGCAGGTGCTCGAAGAGCCGTGGTCCGTCGGGCCACTCCAGCATCATCCGCCGCTCTTCGGGAGGAAGCCCGGAGGTGACGAAATCCTGCACCTGCCCCCGCTCGTCAATCGTCGTGATCACGCCGGAGCGGGCGCCGGTCAGCGCGCGCGCGCCCTCGACTACCTCCTCGAGCACGGTGGCCAGCTCAAGGCTCTGGCTGATGCGGAGAATCGCCGCGCTCAGCCGGGAGATGCGGTCGTCGCCGTGACCGTTCGCGGGCCCGCTTCGATCCGGATCGTTCATTTTGGGCTCCACTCCCCGCCGAAGGGTGAGGCGTCCCGGCCGGGCTCGACCGGACCGCCGGGAAAGTGGAAGGATAGCGCCGTTCGGACCGCATGTCACGCTTATGACATGCAAATCCCCCGAATGTTCACAATTCAGTCACTAATAATCGCGTAGATTACGGATTGGCTCCTGATAGTTGTAGCTATCGGGAGCTACCCGCCACGAATTATGTGACCGGAGCGCGCCGACGCAACCCCTGCGGGGTCTTCGGCGCTATTCGCGCTTCTGGAGCCGCGCGAGCTGTGCGGCGCCGTTGCGCTTGGCGAGGAGCCGCTCGCCGTAGCGCTGCACCATCGAGGCGCTCTTCCAGCGTCCGGCCTGCAGGATCGCCGGGGTCTCGATCCCGGAGGCAATCATGTCTTGGGCCGCTCCCACCCGGGGGCTGTGCCCGGAGATCCGCCGCACCATCTGCGACGGGAGGCCCGCGCGCTCGGCCATCGCCTTGAAGATGCGCGGCACCTGGCTCTCGTCGAGCGCTTCGCCCACGTCGCCGTCCCTCCTGACCGAACGGAACAGCCTCCCCGAGGCGATCCCGCTCCCGGCGAGCCACGCCCGCACCAGCGTCACGCTGTCCCGGTGCAGGTAGAGCGTCGCGCCGGCGCCCTGCGGATCGGTCTTCCCGCGGCGGACCAGGAGCGAGGCCGATCCTCCCATATCTATCTTCATGTCAACGACTTGCAGGGCGACCAGCTCGGAGCGGCGGAGCATCGCGTCGTAGGCGACGGCGAGGATCGCGCGGTTCCGCAAGTCGATCAGCCGGTCGCCCGCGGCCTCCATCAGGCGCCGCAGGAGCTTCCAGGTCAGCCCCTGTACCTGCCTCTGCCGGCACCCATTGCGCTGGCGCATCCGTTGGAGCGCCCGTTGCACCTCGGGGTGTTCGAGCGGCCCTTGCTCCCCGGCCGCCCTGTGCGCGGTGACGATGCTGAAGACGTAGCGGCGCACGGTGGCCGGGGAGCGGAGAGAGCCCTCGCTCGGCGCACCACGACGCGAATGCGTACAGATCCGCCTTGAGCGCCCGGACGGTATGGCGGCTGAAGGCGCCTCGGGCATCCTCCAGGATGGCGTCGAGCCGTTCTCCGGTTTGTGACGGTCTTGTGGCAGAGTCTGGAGATTCTGACACACATCTCGGGACCGAAAACCGCATAACCTCCTCCAGTACAACGATATAACGTACACATACCTAGCTCCTGATAGCTACAACTATCAGGAGCCAATGAGCCCCAGCGACGGGGCTAAATGCAGGTAACCTTTCCAGCTCGAAAGAGGCTAGCTATGAGCAGTCTCGGATCCTCTCGTCATTTGGTCCCTTTACGGCCTCGCCCTTCTCGGCATCATCTGGGGTCAAGTTGTGGAGACGGGGTGTCACCAACCACCGGACTGTCGGTACGGATTCCCGAGTCGGTGCTGACAGTCGACCAAGGCACGTCGGCGATGGATGTGGCCCCGTATTTTCATGACCCTGATGGCGACGCCCTGACGTATGATGCCGTTTCCAGCATCATTGGCGTGGTGAGCGTCAACGTGATGCGGTGGGCGCGCTCGCGGCCGACGGTCAACGAGCGACGAGTCGGTCGCTCTGACGGCGCCGTCGACGGCGGGCACCGGGCCGCAGCGGTGAGTTCAGTGGTCGGTTCAGCAAGATGACGACTATTGTTGCCTGCCATAGCCATCAGGGGGCCGCGCCCTCGCGTCCCGCTTCTGATCGCCACCCGCGCTATCGGAGTCCTCATTGCTCTGGCTGCCCCGGCAGCCGTACCGGTTGCAGCTCAGCGGCCGCCTGCGGACGGCAGTGCGGCCACGAGCGACAGGAGACCTCCGTTGCCCACCGGAATGGGCTCGTACGCCGGAACCTCCTCGACGCACTCCGGGTCGGTACAAGCCCCCGGAATCGTGCTGTCAGTTCCGTCGCTCGAGGTGAACGAGGGCGGGCAAGCCACCTACACGGTGAGTCTGGAAACGCAGCCTTCGGGCAACGTCTCGGTCGCGATTGCCGGGGCGGACCTGTCTCCCGACCCCCAGACTTTGAACTTCACGTCGACGACCTGGTCGACAGTGCAGATCGTGACGCTGTCTCCCGGCACCGACCGCAACGCAACCGATTCCAACATCACGGTGACCCACACGGCCGCCGGGGCCGACTACGCCTAGCTCACCTATCCAGGAACGAGCCGCCCCCCGCTCCCCCGCCGAACCCCCGGACGCCTGAATCCTCCCCGCCCTCTCCGGGCGGATCCTCTTCCGCGTCCAACCGTCGCGCGTCCCGCCTGTCGGCGGGGACGGCGTTGTCGCGCGCAGGTTCTGCGGCCTGTTACGCGGCGCCGCACGACGGCCGCAGGCCGGGTCGGGGCCAGGAAGGAGCGGGCTGCCAGCGCCGCTTCCCGGTCATCACAGCACGCAGTATGGAGTGTGCTTCAGAACCGGGCGTCATCGCCGCCAGGCTGCAGGCGGCGTCCTTCGCGGGGCGCGGCAGGGGTGGCGCGGATCGCTCCCACCGCGCGGTGCCTTACCTCCGCCGGCAGCTACGGTCCCTCGGCCGCCATGTGCTGGGATCGGTGCTTGCCGGCCTCGCTGTGCTGGTGATCGGGGCCCCGGAGCAAGCCAATGCGCAGACGCCCAACACCCCCGCGACGGGCGTGCCGACCATCACGGGCACGGCGCAGGTGGGCCAGACGCTGACCGCCTCGCCGGGCACCATCGCCGACGCCGACGGGCTGACCACCCCCAATTACACGTACCAGTGGATCCGGGTGGACGGCACGGACGAGGCGGACCTCACAGCCTCGACTACCGCCACCTACACCATGAACAACGACGACCTGGGCAAGACCCTCAAGGTGAGAGCGAGCTTCACCGACGACGCGGGGAACGCCGAGAGCCGGACCAGCGCGCCGACGGCGACCGTCGAGTACGGTGCCCCGACAGCCTTGTCCGTAACGGTAGGGGTCGGTCAGGTCGTGCTGGTGTGGAGGCGTCCGGCGGCGGGGGGACTCGCTTTTTCCCACTACGAATACCGCTATTCGGAGGGGGGAATGATTTCGCCGACCGCGATGTGGCAACAAGTCCAGAACGCCAGCGGCATTACACCAATCCAAGCGTATTTTCAGCAGGTGACGGGACTGACGAGCGGCACGACCTATACCTTCCAGGTTCGTACGGCAGCCAATGCTGTCAAGGGCGGGCCGGCGACCGTGATCGCGACACCAGTATCACAGCCGTCCTGCACCATCGACGATTTGGGCGACCGGCGCCTGCTCTGGCAGGGCCAACTGGTAGCAGGGTTACTCGCAGTTGCTACCGATGGAAATGTAGAGACAGCGTATGGGACTGGAGGGGAAGAGACCGGAACCCTGACACCTGATGCGGTCACCTTCCGTTCAACCACGTATTCCGTCACCACGTTGACATCCGACGATCATCTCACCGTTGCCCTACGCGACCCAGACTTGACTGCCTGGTACCCAGGAGACGAGGTGGTCGACGCATTGAAGTTGCATGTCTGCAACACGCCCTACGACTTCAGCAGTGCAGCGGTGCCAGGGGGATTTGACGAGTTTACTGGCTATCAGTGGAACGTTGGCTTCAACTGGCCGGCCGGCATCGAGCGCACGCTGCGGCTGAGCCTGCCGGCGAACAACGCGGCGACGGGCGAGCCGGCGATTACCGGCACGGCGCAGGCCGGGCAGGATCTGACCGCCGACGCGAGCCCCCTCATGGACGCCGACGGGCTGACCGACGTCGATTTCACGTACCAGTGGCTCCGGGTGGACGCGGACGGCACCTCTAACGAGGAGGAGATTTCCGGCGAGATCGCCGAGACCTACACCCTGACGAACGACGACGTGGGCAAGAAGGTCAAGGTCAAGGTGAGCTTCACCGACCAGCTGAGCGGCGAGGAGGAGCGCACCAGCGCGGCGTATCCCTCGTCCGGCACGGTCACAGCCTCCGCCAACACCACCGCGCCCATGCTGACCAGCGTCACGGTGACCTCAACGCCGCGCAAGACGACGGACACCTACGGCGCGCGCGAGCACATCGAGTTCTCGATGACCTTCGACGCGCCGGTGACGGTGACCGGCGATCCGACCTTCGCCTTCGACCTCGGCGGCCCGTCGACGGCGACCTGGTATGCGGGCTCTGGCACCACCACGCTGCGGTTCTCCCACGCCGTGAGCGGCGGGTCAAGCGGCGAGCGGGACACGAACGGGATTTCCTGGGCCGAGAACGCGATTGCGCTCAACGGCGGCACCATCGCGGGGAGAGACAACGCGGTGGCGGCGGTCCTGACCCACGCCGCCCAGTCGAACCTGGCGGCGCACAAGGTCGACGGCCGGACGACGGCCGTCACGCCCGCCACGGTCACCGTGGCGGTGACCTCGACGCCGACGTCGCTGGCGGACACCTACGGTTTCGGCGAGACGATCGTGATCACGGTCACCGCCAGCGAGGCGGTGGAGGTGGTGGGCGATCCGGAGTTCGAGTTCTCGCTGACCGATATGGGCGGTGCCGCCAATGACCCGCCGGCCACCTACGATCGCACGCGCAGCACCGCGACGACGATCGTATTCACCTACACAGTGCAGGCGGGCGACCGGGACAACAACGGCATCTGGATCGGCAACCACAGCCGAACCTTCCTGCTGGACGTGAACGACCGCATCCGCACGGCCTCGCAGCAGATCGACATCGACCGCAGCCATCCCGAGAAGGGCACGCACGACGGCCACAAGGTGGACGGATCCCTGGGGGCGCCGACCGTACCGCCGGATCCCACGGCGCCGACCCTGGTGTCGGCCACCGCCACGACGCTCACCATCGAGTGGACGCACCCGGGTGACGGCGGCTCGCCGCTCACTCGCAACTTCATCGAGTACCGGGTGGAGGGCACGACCGACTGGACGAACTGGTACCGGGGCGAAACGCCAACGCCGGTGACGCGCACGGTCATCAGGAATCTTGCGGCGGCGACGGCGTACGACGTACGGGTCCATGCCACCAATGCGATTGGAAACAGCCAGTGGACCCAGTCGGCGACGGCATTCAGCACGCTGGCCACCCCCCCCCCCCGACGGGCGGCGCGCCGACCATCACGGGCACGGCGCAGGTGGGGAGAACGCTGACCGCCTCGCCGGGCACCATCACCGACGCCGACGGCCTGACCAATGCCAGCTACAGCTACCAGTGGATTTTGGTGGACGGCGCGGACGAGGAGGACATCTCCGACAAGACTGCCGCCACCCTCCGCCTGACCGCCGCCTACGTGGGCAAGATCTTCAAGGTGAGAGCGAGCTTCACCGACGACGCGGGGAACGCCGAGAGCCGGCCCAGCGCGCCGACGGCGACCGTCGCGTACAGTGCCCCGTCAACCGTGGGCGTAGTGGTAGGGGTCGGTCAGGGCGTGCTGTGGTGGGAGCATGCGGTGCTGGGGGGACTATCTCTTTCCCACTACGAATACCGCTATTCGTCGGGGGACATGATTTCGCCGACCGCGATGTGGCAACAAGTCTCGAGCAGCCCTGGTAGGCCAAATCAGGCGTATTACCAGGTGGTGAAGGGTCTGACGAACGGCACGACCCATACCCTCCAGGTTCGTGCGGAAAACGCTCAAGGCGGAAGCGCGCCGGCGACCGTGACCGCGACACCACTATCACAGCCGTCCTGCACCATCGACGAGTTAGGCGACCGGCGCCGGCTCTGGCAGGGCCAACTGACAGCAGGGGTACGCGAAATTTTTACCGATGGAAATATAGAGACAGGGTATGGGCTTGGTGGGATAGAGACTGGAACCCTGACACCTGCTGCGTTCACCTTCCGTTCAACCACGTATTCCGTCTTCCCGCGGACATACGACGATTTTCTCAACGTTGTCCTACGCGAGCAAGACAGTACCTGGTACCCACGAGAAGCGGTGGTCGACGCATTGAGGTTGCATATCTGCAATACGCCCTACGACTACAGCAGTGCAACGTCGGCAGACGCCTTTTCACAGTTTTCTGGCTATAGGTGGAACATTGGCTCCAACTGGCCGCCCGGCATCGAGCGCACGCTGCGGCTGAGCTTGCCGCCGAACCATCCGGCGACGGGTGACCCGGTCATTTCCGGCACGGTCCAGGTGGGTGAAGAGCTGACGGCCTTGACGGACGGCATCATGGATGAAGACGTCCTGGACGACGTGTTCACCTACCAGTGGGTGCGGGTGGACGCCGACGGCACGTCGAACGAGGAGGACATCACCGACGCGCTGTTGAGCACCTACACCCTGACCGCCGACGACCGGGGCACGAAGGTCAAGGTCGCGGTGCGCTTCGTCGACATCCTGGGCGGCGAGGAGACACGCACCAGCGCACCGACGGCGACGCTCGCGGGAACGCCGAACACCCCCGCGACGGGCGCGCCGACCATCACGGGCACGGCGCAGGTGGGCCAGACGCTGACGGCGGTCACCACCGGCATCATGGATGCCAACGGGCTGACCAGCCCCACCTACACGTACCAGTGGATCCGGGTGGACGGCACGGAGGCGGACATTGCGGGCGAGAATTCGAGCACCTACACCCTGGTCGACGCCGACCTGGGCAAGACCCTCAAGGTGCGGGTGACCTTCGCCGACGACCTCGGCCATACCGAGACGCTCACCAGCGCGGCGACGGCGACGGTGGGCGCGGTAGCGACCGGCCCCCCGACGGTGAACGATGTGGCGGTCACGTCAACGCCGGCCTCGGGCACCACCTACTACCTCGCGGGCGAGGTCATCGAATTCACCGTGACGTTCAGCGCCCCGGTGACGGTGACCGCCACACCGAAGTTCGCGTTCAGGCTGGGCGCGGCGACGCGGCAGGCCGCTTACGCGAGCGGCTCGGGCAGCGCGGCGTTGGTGTTCGCCCGGACGGTGCAGGCAGGCGAGGTCGATCGCAACGGCATCTCGTGGAATGCGATCGCGCTCGCCCTCGACGGCGGGACCATCACGCAGACGGGCGCGACGACGGCCGCGAGCCTGACCCACGCCGAGCAGGCGCCGCTGGAGGGGCACCGGGTGGACGCCGCCCCGCCGATGCAGGTCTCGGCGTCGGTGCATGGGATGTCGCTGGTGCTGGTCTACGACGAGCCGCTCGATCCGGCCTCGATGCCGGCGACGGGCGCGTATACGGTGACGGCGACGGGCGGAGCCACCACCACGAACCCGGCGGTGTCGGAGGTGTCGATATACGGCATCTGGGTGACGCTGACACTGGACGCGCCGCCGGCTGCGGGCGCGACGGTGACGCTGGCGTACGCGCCGCCGGCGTCGAACCCGGTGCAGGACGAGGCGGGCAACGATGCGCCGGCGTTCAGCGGCCAGTCGGTGAGGCTGGGCTCGCCGCCGCCGCCACCGCCGCCGGTGACGGACCTTGAGCAGGTGCTGGGGGTGGGGGTCGTCCCGGGCAACGCGCAGCTGGTGGTGACCTGGACGGAGGTGGACAACGCCACGGGCTACACGGTGCAGTGGATGTCGAGCGGACAGGGCTACAACATCGGCGACCGGCAGACCACGGTCACGACGGGGTCGACCACGCGCTACACGATTCCCAGCCTCACCAACGGCACGGAATACACGGTGCGAGTGATCGCGACCCGAACCGGCGCCACCGACGGCCCGCCCTCGGACGAGATGACGGGGACGCCGAGAGTGCCGCCGCCGCCACCGCCGCCGGTGACGGACCTTGCGCAGGTGATGGGGGTGGGGGTCGTCCCGGGCAACGCGCAGCTGGTGGTGAACTGGACGGCGGTGGACAACGCCACGGGCTACACGGTGCAGTGGACGTCGGGCAGCCAGGGCTACAACACCGGCGACCGGCAGGCCCCGGTCACGTCGGGGTCGACCACGAGCTACACGATTCCCGGCCTCACCACCGGCATGGAATACACGGTGCGGGTGAGCGCGACCCGGACCGGCGCCACCGACGGCCCGCCGTCAGCGGAGGTGAAGGGGACGCCCTTCACCACGCCCGGCGTGCCGCAGCACCTGAGTGGGGTGCCGGGCGACGAGCAGGTGATGCTGACCTGGGATGCCCCGTCGAGCGACGGCGGTTCCGCGATCCTCCGGTACGAGTATGCGATCGACGACAGCGGGACTTGGATCGACGCGGGCCTCGATCTGGAGGAAACGGTGCCGGGCCTGACGAACGGCCAGCAGTACGCGTTCGAGGTGCGGGCGGTGAACAGCGCCGGCCCCGGTGCGCCGGCGAGGTCGTCCTGGAGTGGACGGCGCCGGCGGACGACGGCGGCTCGCCCGTCACCGGCTACGGATACCGCTACGCCGCAGGCCAGGCTGTGCCGGAAGACGTCACCTGGCGGGACGCGGGCACCGACCTCACGGCGACGGTCTCGGGGCTGGAGAACGAGACGCCCTACGGTTTCGAGGTGCGGGCGCTGAACAGTGCGGGGCCCGGGGCGGCGGCCATGACGACGGCCACGCCGGTTCGGCTCGAGGCGGAGCTGTTCAGCTCGGCGGCGGCGGAAGGGGAGGCGCTCGTGGTCGGGGTGCGCCGGAGCGGGGGGCTCACGTTTCCGGCCCACGCCTACATCGGCGTGACGGACGACGCGTTCCCTGGCGTGACGGCAACGGAAGAGGGGCGCGACGACGGGCTCGGCCGCCACCGGCTGGAGTTCGCGGCTGGCGCAGCCGAGGCGACAGTGACGGTCACGGTGGCCTTCGACGGCGAGCGCCGGCAGGACCGGGTGCTGAGCGCGACGCTCGATTCCGCGGAACTGGAGGTCGACGGCGTAAGGCGGCCCTATGAACTCGTCACGCCGACACTGGTTGTTCCGGTGACGGAGGGGGACGCCGGGCTGTCGGTGGCCGATGCCCGGGTGCAGGGCAAGAGCTCGGTGCTGGCGTTCACGGTGAGCCTTGACCGCACGCGGGACGTTGCGGTGCGGGTGGACTACGCCACGCAGGACGGCTCGGCGCGGGCGGGAGAGGACTACACACCGGTCTCGGGCACGTTGACGATCGAGGCCGGCGGGCGGGAGCGCACGGTGGAGGTGCCGGTGCTGCCTGCGCTGCACGTGACGGGCGAACGGACGCTCACCCTGAGGCTGTCGAATGCCGTGAGCGCGGTGATCGACGACGGGGTGGCGAGCGGCGTGATCGTTCGCGAATCCGAGCTGCCCAAGGCGTGGCTGGCGCGGTTCGGGCGGACGGCGTCGGACCACGCGGCGCAGGCGATCGCGAGGCGGCTCGAGGCCGGGCAGCGGGAGACACAGGTGACGGTGGCGGGCCGGCGTGTGGACGGCCTGTCGGTGGACGGGCTGCTGTTGGGGGCGCTGCCGTCGGGCGGATGGAGGCCGGCTTCGGCTGTTGAGGACATGGCGACCAGGCTGGCGGCGCCCGCTCTAGCGGCTTCGGGCGCGCCGTTCGGCGGCGTGGACGCGGATCCCGGCACCCCTGGCCTGCGTGCCGGCATGTGGGGTGGGGCTCCGGGCGCGTTGGACCGGGAGCCTTTCGCAGATGCCGGGCAGACGCTGCGCCGTGCCGTTCTACCCGACTTCGGGTTCCGGCTGACGGGCGCGGAGGAAGCGCTCATGGGCACCTCGTTCTACGTCGAGCGCGGAGCGCAGCAGGACGTGGGCGGCGGCACGTGGGCGGCGTGGGGCGACGTGGCGGCGACGCGCTTCGAGGGGGACGCGGGAGGACTCGCGCTCAACGGCGACGTGGTGACGGGCACGGCGGGGCTGGACCGGCAGTGGAGGGCGGTGCTCGTCGGGCTCGCGCTCTCGAGAAGCAGCGGTGAGGGAGGGTATGGCACGGGCGCGGGGACGATCGCGAGCACGCTCACGAGTGTGCATCCGTACGTGCAAGTCCGGCTTGCGGAGCGCGCGCAGGTGTGGGGCGCGGCGGGCTGGGGCCGTGGCGGACTCGAGATCACGCCGGAGAGCGGGGCCGCGCTCGAGGCGGACCTGAGGAACTCGATGGCGGCGGCGGGTGCCCGGGCGGTGCTCATGGGTGCCGGTGGGCTCGAGATCGCGCTGCGTTCCGACTTCCTATGGACGGAGACGTCCTCGGACGGGACCGCCGCGCTGGCGGAGGCGGTGGGCACGGCGAGCCGCGGGCGGCTGATGCTCGAGGGCGCGGGCCAGATCCAAGGGCTCGGAGGCGTCGTGCGTCCCAAGGTCGAGGGCGGTGTGCGCTACGACGGCGGGGACGCGGAGACCGGACGGGGATTCGAGGTGGGCGGCGGACTCGACTGGGCCCGGGGATCGCTGACGCTTCAGTTGAGCGGGCGGATGCTCATCGCCCACGCTGACGAGTCCTACGAGGAGTGGGGCTACAGCGGCTCGCTCGTCTACGAGCCGGGCGCCGATGGCCTGGGTCTCCAGATGCGGGTCGGATCGAGCGCCGGGGCGGCGGCGAGCGGCATCCAGAACCTGTGGGCGTTGGAGAACGCGAGCGGCCTCGTGCGCGGGGGCGCCGTGCCCTTCGCGCAACGCTTCGACGCAGAGGTCGGCTACGGGATCGGGAGCGGAACGCTCTGGTATCCCTACTTCGTCGCCGACGATTCCGGCCAAACGAGGTACGGCCTGAAGCTCAGCTCGGGCCGGACGATCGGCGTCGGCCTCGAGTTCGGGCGAAGGGAGAGTGTGGACCTTGGGCCGGAGGACGCGATGCTCCTCCGGGGGGAGCTCAAGTTCTAGCGGCCGGCGCTCTCCGAAGTGAACGCGCTCGAGACCCGGGCGGCCGCGCTCGCAGCCTTCCGGGACGGCGACTCCGGGAACACCGCTCTCGAGGGATGCGTCCGTGCCGGCGTCTACGGTATGGCGGGGTTCGTGCGCGTGGCCCCCGCCCCGGCGCTCGCGGCCGGCGGCGGGCTCGCCTTCGCCGAGTCGGCCCTCGACCACGCCGAGCTCAAGATCCCGAATGTCGCCCTGACGCCCGGGAGAATCCCTAGACAGCGACATCATCCCGGGCTGCAGTCGCAGCATTCGGTAACCACCGGCGCAACACCGCCATCAACTTCACGGACGACGACGTCACCTAGGGCCACCGAGGTGACGCTCGCGGTCGCGTCCGGAACAGAATCCCGCATCGGTTCGGGTGCTGCCGCGATGGCCGTCCGGCATCTGGAACGCGGCATCCTCCACTCGTGCGCTCCGACACTCCCGGCTCCCCCGTGGCGTCGGCTTCCGTCCCGGTGCCCTGAGGTGGCCGCCCCTGCTCACATCGACGTGATGCGCCGCGCTGTAGCCGCGCCCCGCGACTCCCCGGCCAGCCTTCGAGTCATCTGGACGCACCCTCCGGGACAATATCGGGTCGTGCTCGGACGGACGCCGCCGTCGGGGTGCGGATCTTCGCAGGCCGCGTCCCGACCGGTAGGCGCCATGGAGACGCTGACGAAGCAGTTCGAATCGCGAGTGGATGTGTCCCTCGACCGCACGGGCATGAGAACATCCACGCTCGGTCGGCAAGCGGTGGGCGATCCGATCCTGGTGCGTCAGCTCCGTCCTGGCCGATCACCGAGACTGGCGATGGCCTGCCAGGTCCCCGTGTTCATCGAAGCCTGCCGCCAGGCCCATGTGGCCCCTGTTCCCTCCCGGGGCAACGCGCCCCGGAATTCTTCACCGAACAGAACGGAGGCAAACCGATGACGAGAGCAATGGAACAGGGCATGGACGCGCCCGCGCGCGTCCTGAGGTTACCTCGAGTGCAGGCCCGCACCGGGCTGGCGCGGAGCACGATCTACGTGCGGGTGGCCGACGGGAGCTTTCCCCAACCGATCCGGCTAGGCGCCCGCGCCGTCGGCTGGATCGAGTCCGAAGTGGATGCGTGGATCCGAGAACAGATCGCCGCGAGCCGTGGCAACGCCGAGTGATCTGAGACGATAACCATCTGAATCGTTCGCAATGAGAGAGAACAGGGGCCATCGACAAACTGCCCTCCCGCAAGGTTCGCTCCTTCGCCGCCTCCGCGGCAGTTCCCCAATTCACGTCGACATCGGCGGAATGCGGAGTCGCCCGACTGCCGACGCCAATGGGGGTGACATGGCGCTCAGTGAGGTTGGGTAGGTGTAACCGTTCGGTCGTGCCGTGGTATTGACGTCCCGCTCTGGCCCTACGGCGTCCGCGCACAACGGCGTCCGATCGCCCGACGACCTGTCGCACGGGTTGCCATGGTCGATGGGCGAGGAGCGCAGACGCGACCTCATGGCGTCGGCATTTCCGGTCGGATCGAGTGCCGCAATTGACTTCACCGCTGGGGAAATGACGCTGCTACGCGCACTGATCGCCGGCCCGCCGACGCTCAACCGCCATCCCCTGTCCAGGGAGTTCTGCCGGGGCATCGCTCCCTTATGTGGCTGCCTGTCTTGCAGTTGCGGCACGGCCGCCGGAGCGGCGACGCCGCTCCGGAGCTTTCGGCCGTAGAAGGGAGCGACCCCCCCTTTGGGGATGCCTCGATCGGGGAAGCGGCTGGCGCTCGGCGTCTACGTCTTTTTCGCTGGCTCGACGATGATTCGCCCGCGCCCGCGTTTGACCACATAGCCGCCAGAACGAATCGCAAGCTTGCCTTGCTCAACAAGGGACCAAAAACTTTCGGCGATCAACTCGGCGTTCCGGTCGCTCGCCCTTGCGGTTGCTGGCCGGGAGAGCCACTCGGCGAACGCCCGCTCGCCGATATCTTCGCCAACGGACTTGCGAAGTGCGTTCAGCTTGCGGAGGTGGCCCTTCGTTAGAGCACTCTCATCAATGTCCCTCGAGGATGTCTGCGGCATAGCTCTCCCTTCCGTGATACTTATGTGCTGAGACCGTGGTGTGATTATAGCAGATTAGGGCCTTCGTCAACCTCCTCCCGCCGATGAGGTCTCCACGGCGGCTCTCCTTGAGGGGAGCTATTGATCTTCGATCCCTGTAAGCAGGTCCGCTTGGATGCGGCGAATCTTCCTGCCCACCTGGCAGACCGGACGAGCGGCCGCGGGGGTCTCGGCATAGTAGTTTGCGTGGGCGAGGTGATCGCGCAGATCACGGATCTCATTGAAGCCGCGCTTTACTGTGGTGGACGACACCGAGCGCAAGTGCTTGATCTTCGGCTCCAGCGGGTGGGTACGTAGTCGTCAAAGATGGCAATCGGGTGGCCGACGTGTCCGCCAAGGTCCGCTAGGGTCGTTTGGAATCCAGTTCCTAAAAATGGGTATGAAAAGGGGACAACCAAAGAGATAGCATAGGTATATCGTTGTACCACAGTAACTTATCAGATCCATCATGATTCTTGCCGTGAATCACGCCACCGGTACTCTGCCGAGTGGACCGAGATTGATCGGGACGAGGGTGTGTGGACTGTCCCGGCCAGGCGGACGAAGGCGAACCGCGAGCACCGGGTCCCGCTGTGTGGTCGTGCACTGGAGATTCTGGACGGGGCACGGACGCTGGTGAAGGGAACCAGTCCGTATCTGTTTCCCAATCGGCTCGGCAAGCAGCTCGAGGAGAAGCAACTGCGCCGGATGCTCGGGAAGCACAAGATCGCGGCCGTGCCCCACGGTTTTCGCTCCAGTTTCCGCGATTGGGCGGCCGAGGAGACGAATCATCGGCTATATACGATGGTCTTGCGTCGTCGTAACTGTATGACTCGTAGTAACTTATAGATGTCCTAGGTCTTGAGCCGACTCGTCGCTGCCGTATATTATCCCGTATATTTCTAGCGCGATCACATGGGAGCTTACGGTACGTTGGCGGAACCCGTGACAGGTGCCACCTTGGGTGCCGCAGGCGTCGCGAGGGCCTGAGAAAGACCACGCAGATGACGATCCGGCAATGCCGAATGTTGCATTTCGTCGCCACGGCGCGGGCGTTCGCGAACGTCCTGGCGGCGGGCAATGAGGCAGTCTCGAAGTACGACGCGCCCGGTCACGTCCGGGGAGAGGATTGTTGACGGACGAGTTCGAGCGACCAATGGAGGCTCCGGGGGCCTCGTGGCCGAGCGACCCGCGCACCCAACGTTGCTCTCTGCGGAGCGATGAGGACCATGATGGCGGCTCAACCCAGACGACGTGATCGCCAGACTCGGTCCTGACCAGCGACCGGTCGGGAGCGAGTCCTGCGGTTGGCGCCCGCGCCCGCGGCGTTCATCGTCTCCAGGCCGCAGCATCGGGAATCCCGCGGCTGAAGAGCACATCGAGACCGTCGAGACCCGCTTGACGAGCGAGGGCCGCTGCCGCATCCGCCTGCGGCGGGTCACGCAGAATGCCTCGGACCTGGCCGCTCTTCGGATCGAGCAAGATGGCCATAGGAAGGTCGGTGTTGCTGTCCAGCGTCGCGGAGCCACCGGGCCCAGAGAGAGTGATATTCGCCAAGTCACCGGCCCAGCCCGGCTCGGCCGCGAGAACGAAAGCGAAAGAGGAGCTTCCATCGCTGTCGGCCACCATTGGCATGGCGAAGTCGACGGAGAAGAGCTCGTCGCCGCTGGCGGTCCGTCCGACGATGCGGTGCTCGCCGGCGGTCTCGGGCAGCGCGGGCGGGGCGTCGACCACGAAGGCGGGGTTCAGATAGAGTTCGCCGCTGGCGTTTGCACCGCCCCACAGGAGGAGAGCCTGGGTGGAAACCCTTTCCGTCGCCGCGTGGGCGCTCTCGCGTCGCGCGGCCGGAAGCGGGCGTGGGCATCGTCTCTCGCGTCCTGGGCGGCGACCGAGAGGCGGCTGACCACTAGGAACACCACCGTCAAGGCAGCACGGATTCCCGTTCCATGCAGGATCGTCATTCTATCCCACCTCCGGGGCGCTGCCCGCAACGGGCGGGCGACTCCCGACACTTCACAAGACCCGATGGCAGCCACTGTGCCGTAGCCGTCACCTTCGCCAAGCCTCTGTGCCGAGGATGCCGCGGCTGAACAGGGTAACCGTGCCCGGCGACGCGAGCAAGGGTTGACGGGCGGCGACGGTCTGCTCCGGTGATCCGTGCAGAATCGCCTGAATTCGGCGCGTCGTCGCGTCCAGGACGAGCGCCGCGACGGAGGACTGGGGATCGTCGCGTGCCAGCGTCGCAGAGCCCTCCGGGCCGGTGAGGGTGATGGTAGCCAGCGCCTCAGCCCATTCGGCCTGCACCGGGATGGCGAACGTGAAGCCGGCGTCACCCTCCGCTTCGGGGTCGGCGACCTCCTGCATTTCGAAGCGCAGCGCGAACAGCTCCCGTCCCTGCCGGTCCGAGCCCGCCAGGCGGTACGGTCCGGCCCTTTCCGGCAAGGTAGGGAGCGCGTCCAGCACGAAGGCGGGTTCAATCCTTAGTCCGCCGCCCTCGACCCCACCGCGCACCATCAGGACCCGCCCCGCGGCGTGCGACGCCATCGCGGCCTGGGTTTCCGTGCGATAGTCCGTCGCTCTCGTGAACGAGTAGTCGCTGATCCAATCGCTGGTGCGGCAGTACGTCATGAGGTCGGTGAAGTCCTCAGGGTCCACCAGCGTCCCGTCCCGGAAGTCGTAGCCCCAAGCGCCGATCATGCCTCTTGAGTGCGGATACCGTCCATCGACATCTGGGGGGTTACCGCAGGGAGTATGCCGCAACGAGAGGTTGTGCCCGAATTCGTGGGCAATTGTGTGGCCGTCCAACCGCGACACGCTGGACTTGCCGCTGATGTGTGCGATGCCAAGTATGTCGCTCGTTTTCCACGGCGGCACGCCCATGTAGTACCCGGAGGCGCCATCTGCCACGCGGAGCAGCGCGATATCGCCGAGGACGCGGTCCATGTTCACCGTCGGGTCATAATCCACCAGCACCGCCTCCCGTACGGACACTTCCATCACGGCCACGGGCAGCCAATCGCGCGTCTCGTAGAACAAATCGTGTTCCGCCGTCAACTCGACGGCTACCTTGAATCCCGACGAGTCGGGCTTCTCGGTCCAAAGGAACGGCACGGCGGTCACATGGAAGTCCGGTATGGACCGGATATCGAGTGCCATGCGGCCCTCTTTCGGTATCCGGCCTCCGATCCCAAGCGACGGGTCCAGCGTTCCGTCAGGGTCGGCCTCCACCACCATCTCGGTGCCTGGAACCAGTACGGAGCCCGGCACCACCGCGTTCGCCGTCGCGTCCAGATCACCCTCCGCCATCGTCCCCGGGACCTGTTGCGAACTCCCGTCGATCCGAACTGAATGCACTTCCTGCCCGCCCCGATAGAACGTCGCATGTACCGGCGGCATCGAGGCCGTCACGTCGTCGTCGGCCATCACGAACACCCGCAGCAGCGCGTCCTCTCCCGCCACCAGAGGTACGGAGAAATCATGGGACTGCACGGCTTGAGTCAGGTAGGCATGCACCCCGGGCGGGTGCAGCTCGAATGAACTCACGAACGTGTAGGCGCCTCGCGTCTCCTCGGTTTGACCAGTGACCTTGACGTAGTATGTCCCGGCGCTCAGACGCCGTACGATCGAGAAACTTCCGAACGACCCGTCGTAGCCTACGAGCGCGCCGTCCGCGTCGTATAACTCGCCATTCACAACCGTGTTGCCTTCCGCGCTAACGGACAGGGTGCCGCGTCCGCCGATTTCGACCCGGAACCAATCCTCGTCGGCCAAGCTCTCCAACTCGCCCTCAGCGCTTTGCCCGACCGATACGTCCGTCGCGCCGGTGGCATCGTTGCCGTGGTCATCCGGGCACGCCGTCACCCGGGCGTCGGAAATGCCGTTCAACCAGTTCCGGAACCCGGCCGTCGACGCGCACAGTCCTGTGCCGTCCAGCCGCAGCGTCGACAGGAAGGCCAGTTGGCGCATCCTGCCCGGCAGCTCCCCGGAAAGCTTGTCGTTTCCGTTGAGTGTCAGGTCCACAAGGTACAACAAGTCCCCGGCTTCATCGGGCAGGATCCCCACGAGGTTGTTGTCCGACAGGTCCAGTGCCGTCACCCGGTCCGTGCCGTCGGCACTGACACCGTACCAATCGTCCAACGGGCCGTCGCCAAGCCAGTTCGTATTCGTGTCCCAGGCGTCGCCCTTTGTCCACTCGTAGATCGCCGCCAGCGCCTGGCGATCACTCCCTTGGACAATCGGACACTCTTCGCCGAATACGTCCGCGACGCCGCGGAGCCATTGCCGAAACTCCGTGGTCTGCGGCGCACACAACCCGGTCTCGACGAATTGAAGATTCCACAACTCGGTAAGACCCGTAAGGGTTGCAGGCAAGGGGCCGACAAGGTGACGATTGTAGTTGAGTACAAGGTGCTCGAGCGCAGACAGTGCGCCCATTTCGGGCGGAACCGGACCGGCGAGGTCGTTGTTATAGAGCCACAGCCCCGTAAGGTTGGAGAGGTTGCCGAGTTCACGTGGGATCGGGCCGGTGAGACGGTTCAGAAAGAGCGATAGGCCCCTGAGACTGTCGAGGTTGCCGAGTTCGGTAGGGATCGGGCCGCTCAGTTCGTTGATGGCCAGATTCAGCGATCTCAAGTTGGCGAGGCTGCCAAGCTCAGCGGGTAGGGAGCCCCGGAGGCCATGCGGCGTTTGGTCGTCTTCCCACGTGCCGGCGAGATCCAGCCGGACGACTCGGCCGGAGGTATCCGTATCCACCCCGTACCACTCCGCAAGCGGTGCGTCGGTGAGCCAGTTTTCTGAGTTGACCCAGTTTGGCCCGTCTGTTGCTTCGTATAGAGCCACCAGCGCCGCCCGGTCCGGGTTAGGACCGACCGTGATCTCGGCCGTTCCCTGTGCGCTGCCGGCAGTCGCCGTGATCGTGGCCGCTCCCACGGCGACACCTGTCACCAGACCCGTAGCGTCCACCGTCGCTATCGCGGCGTCACTGGACTCCCACGAGAACTCCACTCCCGCAACCGCCTCCCCGCTCTCGTCGAATGCCTCCGCCGTCAGCTGCAGCGTACTGCCCAACTCAATCGTCTCCGCAGACGGCGACACCTCGACCGAGGCCACCGGCTGCATCACCGTCACTACCGCGGAGCCTGACGCCTCGCCCGCGCTCGCCGTAATCGTGGCCACTCCTTCGGCGACCCCCGTCACCAGACCCCCAGCGTCAACCGTTGCCACCGCAGCATCACTGGACTCCCACGAGAACTCCGCTCCTGCCACCGCATGGCCGTTCTCGTCGAACGCCTCTGCCGTCAGCTGAACGGTCTGACCCAACGCGGTCAGCTCGTACACGGACGGCGACACCTCGACCGAAGCCACCGACTGCATCACCGTCACCACCGCGGAGCCTGATGCCGACCCGGCGGACGCCGTGATCGTCGCCGTCCCATTGCCCACAGCCCTCACCAGACCTGCCGCATCCACCGTCGCCACCGAGCTGGTGCTACTCGTCCAGGTCACGGTGGCCCCAGCCATGACCCGGGCGTTCTGGTCCCGCACCTCCGCGCTCAATTGAACCGTTATGCCCAACGCGGTCAGCTCGTGCCTGGCCGGGCTCACCGTGACCGTCGTCGGACGGGCGGGCTCTGGCGCGGTGGCGCTGTCGCCGCCGCAGGCCCACCCCAAGGCTAGGCTCGCCAGTACCGCGGACAGCCGGATGATGGTGCGGTGACAGCTCATTCGGATTCCTGAATGGCCCAAAGATGGGAGTCCATATCCACCGAACCGAAACGGATTTCCTTGGCCCTTCGTGGCCGTGAACGGACTGCTCTTCCCCCCGAAAGTTGATCCAGAGCGAGTTGCATAAAGGCGGCTAGATTCCGGGTGACCTAAGAACCCGCGAGGAAGCGGGGGAGGAAGCTCGAGGATGAGGAAATCGGCGTTCACAGAGGAACAGATTGCGCTAGCGCTTCGGCAGGCGGAGGGTGGGACCACGGTGGGGGAGATCTGCCGCAAGCTTCAGGTGTCGGAGGCGACGTTTTACAGGTGGAAGAAGAAGTTCGGAGGGTTGGGGGTGCCGGAGCTTCGGGAGCTGAGGCAGCTCAGGGAGGAGAACCGGAAGCTGAAGCAGGTGGTCGCTGATCTGAGCTTGGACAGGCACATCTTGAGTGAGGCGGTCAAAAAAAAGTGGTAAGCCCAGTGCTCAGGCGGGATGCGGTGCGCTGGGCGAGGACGGCCTATCGGGTTTCAGAGCGCCGGGCCTGTCGAGTGCTCGGGGTGGCCCGCTCGACGGTCCGGTACCGGAGCGTTCGGAGGAGTGACGACATCCTGCGTAGGAGGCTTCGTGAGCTCGCCGGAGTGCGGGTATCGTATGGATATCGACAACTCCACACGTTGCTGCGTAGGGAGGGATGGCCCGTGAACGCGAAGCGGGTCTACCGGCTTTACCGCGAAGAGGGGCTGGTGCTGCGCCGGAAGAGACCGAAGCGGCGCCGGAGTGCGGCGATCCGAGAGCAGAGCTGTGCGCCGAGTCGAGCGAACGAGCGTTGGGCGATGGATTTCGTGCATGACACGCTCTCGGGGGGCGGGCGGATGCGGGTATTGGCTGTGATCGACGTCTACACGCGCGAGTGCGTAGCCCTTCGCGCGGGCCGCGGCTTTCGTGGCGATGACGTGGTGCGGATACTCACAGAGGCTTGTAAGCAGCGCGGCGGAGTTCTACCCGAGGTCATCTCGGTCGACAACGGGACGGAGTTCACGTCTCGAGCGTTGGATCACTGGGCGTATTGGAACAAGGTGAAGCTGGACTTCAGCCGGCCGGGCAAGCCGACGGACAATGCGTACATTGAGGCGTTCAACAGCATCCTCAGACGGGAGTGCTTATCGCAACACTGGCATATCGATCTGGACGACGCCGAGCGCTCGCTCAGGCGCTGGAAGGAGGAGTACAATAACTTCAGACCACATGGGAGCTTGGACCGTTCTACACCGGCGGACTTCGCCGCCGTCGCTCCCTTCACCCAGGACCCGGATCAGCTCGAAAACTTGCAGACCGAGTGGACCCAACTTGGGGGCAAGAGCACAGGTGCTGGGACTAACATAGGATGTGGTACCGCTCTTGGGGGCAGGTCACGTGGGAGAATGGCTACAACGAAAGCTTCAACGGGACGCTGGGGGAAGAAGTCCTGAAGCGGGAGATCTTCTACTCGTTGGAGGAGGCGAAAGTGCTCATCGAACAGTGGCGGCGGGAGTACAACACCATCCGACCCCACAGCTCGCTCCGCTACCGACCACCGGCCCCCGAAGCGCTACGGCCCGATCCCTTCTTCTTGAATCTGCCCAAGCTTAACGGCCCTCACCCCAGGCTTCAGGAGGCCGTTGGACTAACACAGTAGGTGGTACCACTATTGGGGGCCGGTCAGTCACACTCTCGGCGTTGACGACGGCGACGCGCGCGGAGCGGAGCGTATCATCGCCAAGCCGGAGCTTGGCGAGACGCGGGCGTAGCCGATCAGCATGTGTTGTAAACGGTCGTTTGCGACACGCTGGCAATGACGCCGTCCAGCGAGCGCCGCCGTGTGTCGTATCCCGTGTCTGATTCTATGTCTTGCAGACGTCAAGCGCGTGTGACAGTGCCGTTCGCTTCTACGTCCGCCGCCGCAGATCCTTACTGGGATAGTAACAGCCCCACAAAAACAGCACCAAAATCGGCCCACGGCGCACATTCGTTATGATTGCTGTACGTTGCGAAGAAAGGAATCCCCGATGAAGGAATCCCCGATGAATGATATGCGTCGAGTCCACGCCGAACAACTGATGTCGTCGCTAGAGCTGTCACTGCCCCCGGTGGCCATCGCGTTCTGTGACGTCGTGCCGGACGACGTGCCGATGTTTGAGGGGGTGGTTCCCGCAGGATGCGCGTTCTGGCCGCAGGCCACGGCGCGCACCTTCGCGACAGCAGCCCGTGACCACGCCCTGTGCGCGATTGGCATCCACACGCACAATCTCTCGGGCGCGGCGGCCTCGCAGCCGGATGAGTTGCAAGCCTCCCTCAAGGCCATGATGGGACTCGATTACGTACGCGAGGAAGAAATCGCCGCCATTCCGGTCATGCAGCACAAGCTGGCCCATGCGCTCTACGGTCCGCTCGCGGACTTCCCGGTCCAGCCCGAGGTCGTCCTGGTGTTCGCCCACGCGCAACACGGGCTCATCCTGAGTGAGGCCGTCGCGCGCGTCGATGGCGGCACCCCGCCGGCGATGGGGCGACCGGCGTGTGCCATCGTCCCTCACGTGCTCAATCAGCGGCGCGCGGCCATGAGCCTAGGGTGCTGCGGCGCGCGTGCCTACCTCGATGCGTTGACGGACGATGTAGCGCTATGGGCTCTGCCGGCACATTGCCTCGACCAGTACTGTGAGCAGATTGCCGCATTCGCTGATGCGAACAGGACGCTCACGGTGTTTCATCAGCGTCGGCGGCAGGATGTCGAGTCTGGCCAGAGACCGACGGTCCAACAGTCGCTCGAGCGGCTGTCGGAGCCAGCGCCGTAACTGCCGTCCGCTCACCAGGACGCCGCCACGCTGGCCCCGATGCACGCCGAGCCCGCCGCGGTGTGCAAGACGACCTCCGCGCCGAGGGGGCGGTACACGCCGAGCGTGTCGCCAGCAAACGACGACGAGACCGTGACCGCCGTGGTCAGCACGCTCCTGACCCTGGCTCTACTTCGTGATGTGGCCTGGCTTGCTGGGGGGCCGGGACGACTAGTGCGTTTTCACGGTGCTGTAGTGACTCGTAACCGCTATTGAAGCTCTGCACGTGAGCGTCTATGACCCCTCGACCGACGATCACCAGCCAATCGAATAGGCGGCGGATGGCGGCCAGATGCTGCTTGATCGTGGGGGCACGATACCCGCCTTGCATTTCTTCGATGTAGGTGGCCACCGCGACCGGCGAAATCTGTGCGAGCTCGAGCCCGCGCGCGTCGCACCAAGCGAAGAATCGCGTCACAGCCGCGCCGTACGCCGCGCGCGTATGGGGGTTGCGGATCTGGGCCGTGAAAAACTCAACCGTCCGCTCCGTGGCTTACCGCTGTCGTTCCTTAAGGATCCGTTCCAGCGCTTCCACGCCGAGCGCCTGAAGACTGGTGTCCTCGTCGAGGGAGAGCTGTCGCAGTTGCCGGTGTAGTTTTGGCTGGAGTCGGAGCAACACTCCTTTCATCGCTCCAGTGTTAGCGGACGGTGCCATCTTCTCGCGCGGGCGCTTGTCAGCGCGCGCCGCGCCATGCACTGCGTCGGCAAGACTGGATTTACGCTTCACCATTGGTCTCGCTCCGTGTCCATTGAAAGAGTTCATTGATCTCGGCGGCGGCCTTCCCGCTTGGCGCAGACTCAGACGCGGCCAATCCGGCTGTGAAGGCATGGACGTGCTCGATTCTCTGATGCACGATGACGGGGCAGGCCTTCACACCGTAACCAGCGATGGCTGTCAGGGCTTGGTCCGTGAGCTGGTTGGCGACTGGCGCCGCGTTGATGACCACAGCGCCTGCGGCGGCTTTCCCCCGGCCCCTGAGGCGATTAAGCCATCGCCCTGGTTCCTGAGGATGCCCGTCCTTCACGGCCCTCCACAGGTGCTGGGACTAACATAGGATGTGGTACCGCTCTTGGGGGCAGGTCAGCGAAGCGGGACCTGAAAGCGATGCGGGCTGAGCTGGACGAGCTCAACCAGTCGGCGGTTGCGAGCCTGGACGAAGGGTTCGAGGAGACGTTGACCCTGCATCGACTCGGCGTGTTCCCGCTGGTTGGCCGTTCGCTGAAGACGACCAACGTTCTCGAATCCGTGAACGCTCAAGCCGAACAGCGCTGTGGGAGAGTCGACCGATGGAGAAACTCGAACCATAAGCAGCGCTGGCTCGCCGCCGCGCTCATCGACATCGAGCCTCGGCTCAGGAGGCTACTCGGCTATCGCCACCTCCCGTCGCTCCGTGCCGCGATTCAGAAGGAACTCGGGATCATCCATCCCGATAGCCAGACTCATGCCGCAGCCTGAGCGTCCGGAGGTCACTCGAGTTTCAACTAGCTTTGGGATTGACTCATCAGAGTCGATACGGGAAGGTTAAAGGAACTGTCAGGCGTCATTGCTCAAGCTCACCTCCACCGATTTGACGCTCAAGATCCCATCGAGTTCGGATCTCGCGGGGGTTTGAGATCCTCAGCAAGATAGACGGTCGCCATGCCACCTTCGCCAATCTGGCGTTCAAGGCGGTAGCGGCCTTCCAGAGCTGAATCCAGCCGGGCAATCGGATCGGACATCAAGAAGACCTCGGGTCGAAGGGGTACCGCGAGGGATCATCCGATGGACTACATCATTCTGTGCGGAAGGGAGTTATCGCAAGCCGCTCCGTCTCTGGCCATCCCGCCCTCGCCAAGCTCACGCTCGACGCGGTAGCGGCCTTCGAGGGCAGCGTTCAGGCGGGTGATGGGGTCGGTCATGGCAGATTTCTAAAGTCGTTCCCGTCCACAAAGTGGGGCTCGAACTCCCCACGCCCGGACAAGCTGTAAGCACGAACTTCGACGCGGTCTTCTGCTTACGGTTCGTCGGCTTTCACCAACTCCTCTACCTCAACAACCTTCGTCTCCGTGGGTTCCGACCGGGCCGAATTGCGGATGACTTTGCCCAACACTGCCGGCAACTCAATGCCCGCCTGCTCGGCCAGCTCGTGGATCGCCGGGAGCGACCCGATCAAGCTCGACAGAAAATCGGCCGTCCCACCGCCGTGCTTCGATCCACGACCACCGTTCCCCGAATCCCACACAGTGATCTTGTCGATCTTGAGGTTCTGAATCGCCTTCACCTGCTCGGCGACCAAGGTAGGAAGCTGCTCGATCATGAGCAGAGTCGGAGCGATCTGCGGATTCCCGGCGCAGGCCTCGACCAGTCTCTGGTACCCCGCGGCCTTGGCCTCCAACACCTTTTGCGTACCCTCCGCCTCGGCCACGAATTTAGCCAGCATCGCGTCGGCCTCACCGCGCGCCTCGCGCCGCAGTTGCTCCGCAGTCGCCTCGGCCTCGATCTCGACCCGCTTTTTCTCGATCTCCTGAGGTGCCAGTTCGTCTTTGCCCAAGCGGGCGATCTCCTGCTCGCGCTGAGCCCCGAAGATCGCCTCGTCCGCCTGTGCGGCCGCGATCTCAGCCCTGCGCTTCGCCTCGGCCCGCACCTCTGCGAGCTGGGCGTTTGAGTTCGCGATCTCTCCCTGTGACGAGTTCTCGCCCTGAACCGCCGTCGACTCCGCCGCGGCAACCTGCACCCGCTGCTCCTGCTCCGCGTTCTTCTTAGCGGCGATGGTCTCGGCTTCCCGCTCGGCGGTTGCGATCTCGTAGTCGCGCTTCGACTTCACCTCGCCCTCAATCGCGGTCGCCTCCAGCGCAGCCACGCGCACCCGCTGATCGCGCTGGGCATCCTTCTGCCCGGTAGCGCCGTCGCGATCCTGCTGGGCGACCTCCACCTTGGCGCGATTGATCGCCTCCGCCGCCGCACGTTTCCCGATGGCTTCGATGTAGCCACTCTCGTCGGTGATGTCACGGACGTTCACGTTGATCAGCGCGAGCCCCACCTTGTTGATCTCCTCGGCTACGTTCGTGTTGATGAGATTCATGAACTTCTCGCGGTCCTTGTTAATCTCTTCGATCGACAGGGTCGCAATGACCAGCCGCAACTGACCCAGAATGATGTCCTGGGCTTGCTCGCGAATCTGGTTCTCATCCAGGTGCAGTAGTCTTTCCGCTGCTGAGTTCATGAGCACCGGGTCGGTGGAAATGCCCACCGTGAACGTCGAGGGAACGTTCACCCGGATGTTGTTGAGCGACAGCGCTCCTTCCAGGGGGATATCGATGACCAGCGGCTCGAGAGGCAAGAACGCGTAGTCCTGCAACAGCGGGATTATGAACTTGCCGCCGCCGTGGAGGCACTGTGCCGCCTGTGCGCCCGCGACCCTCCCATAGATGACCAGGATCCTGTTGGAAGGACAGCGTTTGTATTGCTTCACCAAGAACGAGATGCCGAAGAAGAGGATAAGCAGACCCCCACCTATCAAGCCGAGCCACACCCTCGGATCGCCCTCGAACGCGCCCACTTGGAGGAGTGCCACCGTGGCGAACAGGAACATCGTGTTATCCCCCTCTGGAGTTCATGCCTTCGTTACTGTTACTGAGTTGTCCTCATTTATGCTCACGACGCGGACCTTCTCGCTCCGGGGCAGTGCCTCGCCCTCCGTGATCGCTTTGTAGAACCGTTGGCGGTCGTCGATCAGGACACGCACGCGCCCCTTCCCGAGACCCTTGGCGGGGATCTTCGCGTACACCGTGCCCTCCGCCTCCAGGGTCTGGTATATGGGCACGTTGCCGCTGCTCTGGAGGCCATACATGGCCGTGAGCAATTTCGCGAGGAACCAAACCATGCCCGTTCCACACGCCACCGCGAAGACGACGCTGATCGTGCCCCCCCAGCCTCCGCCGCGGAACGCACCCAGCCCTCCCCAGCCAAAGCCCATCAGAAAAGCAGCGATCGCCTGGACGGACAGGACCTTGAAGGCGTACGAGGACTCGCCGGTATCTACGTCGATATCGGCTCCCGCATCGATATCTACATCGACATCGAAGTCCACATCGACGTCCACGCCCGTATCGGCACCCCCGACGAGCATGAGGAGCGTACGCAAGGAGAAGAACACGGTGCCGGCAATCGCTGGCACGGTGAACCAGATGGCGACGGGACCGAAGAACAGCTCCTGCATACGGCTTCCATCTCGGGGGGTGGCGGTTACTGGAGGATACGCGGAGGCCGTGATCCGCCTTCAGAGCATCACATTAGTCGTCCCCCGAGGGAGCCGCAACCAACGCTGGGCTGCCTTGCCGCCTCTCTCAGTTCACGCGGGATCCCAACGGGGCTTCAAGGCCGAACGCAGTGTGATGCGGCGAGCCTGTCCGAGGGGACTGTGATCTGACCCCCTAAAACGAGACCAAGTCCAGTTTTAGAATTCTGGACGGGTCGAGACAAGGAAAAGGAGGTCAGGATGGCAGCGCCAAAGAACCTGAGCGCGGGACAAATCATCAACCAACTGTGCAGGGCGGAAGTGGCCCTGGCGAACGGGAAGAGGGTCAAGCAAGTGTGCCGGGAGCTGGGGGTGAGCGAGCAAACGTACTACCGGTGGCGCAAAGAGTACGGGGGAATGAAGGTGAGCCAGGCGAAGCGGCTCAAGGCGCTCGAGAAGCAAAACCAGCGACTGAAGCAGGCGGTGGCGGATCTGACGGTGGACAACATGATTTTGAAGGAGGCGTCCAAGGGAAACTTCTGAGCCCCGAGCGGCGCAGGCGGTGCGTGGTGCACGTGCGGCAGCGGCTTGGGGTGAGCGAAAGGAAAGCGTGCCGGGTGCTGGGACAGGCGCGCTCGACGCAGCGTCGGATCCCGAAGTGCAGGGAGGACGAAGAGGCCTTGAGGCAGGACGTGGTGAAGGTGGCTCGCAGGTTCGGACGCTACGGGTACCGGATGGTGACGGGGATGCTGAGGACCGAGGGCTGGGCAGTGAACCACAAGCGGGTGGAGCGGATCTGGAGACAGGAGGGGCTTAAGGTGCCGAGCAAGCAGCCGAAACGGGGCCGCCTGTGGTTTACGGACGGCTCCTGTATCCGACTGCGGCCCTTGTGCCAACATCACGTATGGGCGTATGACTTCGTGTCCGACCGGACCCACGACGGACGGCCACTGAAGATGCTGACGGTCCTGGACGAGTACCGCCGCGAGTGCGAGTGCCTGGCGATCGTGGTGGCCCGTAGGCTTCAGTCGGACGATGTCCTGCAGACGCTGAGCGAGTTGTTCGTTGAGCATGGCCCACCGGCGAACCTGCGCTCCGACAACGGTCCGGAGTTCACGGCCCGAGTGGTTCGGCAGTGGCTTGGAGGGTTGGGTGTGAAGACGCTGTTCATCGCACCCGGCAGCCCCTGGGAGAACGGCTACAATGAGAGCTTCAACGGCACGTTCGGGCAGGAGCTGTTGAGGCGCGAGATCTTCTATTCGCTGCAGGAGGCGAAGGTGCTGATCGAGCAGTGGCGCCGTGAATACAACACCGTCCGACCCCACAGCTCTCTGGGCTATCTACCCCCCGCTCCTGAAGCCATTCGGCCCGACCCGAAGCTGCTCAACCTTACCCTTGCTACTCGGACCTCACCCCAGGCAAAATGAGGCGGTTGGACTAACACTCTAGGGAGGGTCTGAACAACCCCCATCTTGGGAGGAACGCGATCGGTTGCGGTTCGAAGATCCGGTTCGAAGACCTATCGGAGCGATGAAGTGCTGGCTGGCGCGCCGGAGAAACGGTCCGAACCGTCAGGAAGTCGCTTCGATGTGTCCGGCTCCCGCCCTCGGGCGGTCCATGGGCCGCGCGTTATCCGGTCGCGTAGCGGCCAGCGATGAGCAGATTCGAGAACCCGAGCAGCAACGCGATGCGCTGCGTGTTCTTCGCCAGTCCCCGGTAGCGCACCTTACCGTACCCGAAGCGCCGCTTCACATACAAGAACGGATGCTCCACCTTCGCCCGCACCGATGCCTTGCGCTTCTCGGCCGCCGCCTCGGCGCCGTCCCGATCGAGCAGGCGACGCTTGCCCGGCTTCATCGCCACCTGCCAGGCGACGTCGCAACCCCTGTTCTCCGGGCGCTTGTCCACACCCTGGTAGCCCGCGTCGCCCCATGCCTCCGTCTCGTCACCATGCAGCAGCACGCACGCCTGCGTCACGTCCGCCGCGTTGGCGGCCGTCGTCGCCAAGCTGTGCGCCAGACCCGATTCGGCGTCCACCCCGATATGCGCCTTCATCCCGAAGTACCACTGGTTTCCCTTCTTCGTCTGGTGCATCTCCGGATCCCGTTCTCCCCTGCGGTTCTTCGTCGACGACGGCGCGTCAATGATGCTCGCATCCACGATCGTCCCCGTCTTCAACCGATGCCCGAGAGACGCCAGATGCGTATTGATCTCCTCGAACAACCCCATCCCCAAGCCCTGCGTCTCCAGCAGGTGACGGAAGTTCAGGATCGTCGTCTCGTCCGGCAAAGAACCGCTCAGGCGCAGACCCGCAAAGCGGCGCACTGACTCCACCTCGTAGAGCAGATCCTCCATGCCCGGATCGCTCACGTTGTAGAACAGCTGCACACAATGAACCCGCAGCATCACCCCAAGCGGATAGGGGCGGCGGCCACGGCCAGCCTTCGGATAGAACGGCTCGATCCGATCCTCCAGCTGTTGCCAGGGAATCAGCCCCTCCATCTTCTCCAGGAAAATCTCCCGGCGCGTCCGCCGCTTCTTCGAATCGTACTCCAGCTCCGCGAAAGTCATCTGAAGCTCCATGGCCCGCTCACAACTCCCCGGTCGTTTCATACCATGAAACTACACCCGTCTTGTTCAGAGTTTCCCTAGGTGGTGCCACTCTTGGGGGTAGGTCACCACCTCGGTCCGGGTGCCGACCGGCACGGCTTCGATGCGCGACCACTTGGACAGGGTCCGGGCCGCCGGCCGCCGTTGCGCCGCCTGAAGGCTACGGCCCAGAGGCACGTAGGTCCGGAAGGGCGTTTGGTGTATACCAGTGCCGACCAGGCCGGCCAAAATGGAAATCCCGGCTGGAACGTACTCACCGGAGGTTCGCACGTCGTGCAAGAGCCAGCACCATCCAGAACCCAGATGTCAACGACACACGCTTGGCGGTTTCGGCGATTGCGAGCCCGTGTCTCGCTGGTGATCCCATGGTGACATGGCGCGCCTGGGGGATCCCAGTGCGATGCGGGGCGGGCATGGTGGCCCTGCAAACCCTCCTCGCGCTCTACCGCTTTGGAGACAGCACGGCCCTGCTGCAGTTGGTGAATCCGCTGATGTGGATCGGGCTGGGTCTGTTCTTCGTCACGGGCTGGGTCATTGGCTGGGTGGTGGAACGCCTTCTCAGCGGCACGACCGGTCGGTTCCGCACGCTGCTGCTGGGCGCGACGTTCCTGGCCACCCCCGTGGCGGTCGCCGGGAGCCTCGTGGGGGGGCTATTCGGCCCTCCGGGGGTCCTGCTCTATGGCCTGATCCCGTATCTCCTCCTGGTGGGGATTCCCAGACTGATTGGGGTCGTGTGGACCCGGCATGGCTCCTGAGCTTCCGGAAGCAGAGTACGAACAACTCGAGGCGGTGTAGGACCTCCCACCAGTTGGACCGCCCTCCTGATTATGAACGAACCTGGGCTGGCCTTGACCTGCCCCCAAGAGCGGTACCACATCCTATGTTAGTCCCAGCACCTGTGGAGGGCGTGAAGGACGGGCATCCTCAGGAACCAGGGCGACGGCTTAATCGCCTCAGGGGCCGGGGGAAAGCCGCCGCAGGCGCTGTGGGGTCGGACGGTATTTGTACTCGCGCCCCCATTGCTCGACCAGCACGGCCGCCTCCGCCAACGAGTAGAAGATCTCCCCCTCGAGCGCGAGCTCTGTGAACTCTCGCCTGAGCGCGGAGGACAGGCTCGGCTCAGGCCGCGGCCGACTACCTGACGCGCGAGCGGGACAGCCAGGGCGAGGTCCGGGACGACGTGGCCGCGGTGGCCGACACGCTGGCGTTCGAGCACAAGTACACGTCGGGCGTGATCGCCTGGGCGCCGGAGGACCAGCCGAGCGACCAGGCCATCGACCGGGTGCTCGACGAGTTTGAGCAGAGCGCCTGGGCCGGGCTGGCCCCGGATCGCTACGCGTGGGCGGCGGTGCAGCACCGCACGGCCAACGGCAGCGTACACGTGCATGTGCTCGCCGCGCGGTGCGACCTGGAGACTGGCAAGAGCCTCAATATCGCGCCGCCGGGCTGGGAGCAGACCTATGGCCCGCCGGTTGAGGCCTGCAACCTCGACAAGGGCTGGAGCCGCCCGGACGATCCGGCGCGCGCCCGGGATCAGCAGCCGGGGCACCGCGCCTACCTCAAGGCGGCGGAGCTGCGGGCGGGGATCGCGCATGAGGCCGATCCCCGGGACCAGATCCGGGACTACCTGCTGCGGGGCGTCGAGCGCGGCACGGTGCAGGACCGGGCCGGCGTCGTCGCCGCCCTGCAGGAGGCGGGCTTCGACGTGCCGCGCCAGGGCAAGAACTACGTGACCGCCCACGACCCGGAGAGTGGGAAGCGGTGGTGGCTGAAAGGAGCGCTGTACGAGCATGACTTCCAACGCGAACGATTTGAGCGCCCGGATCCGGCAACGGATAGACGCCCAGGACCGGAAGCTGGACGAGATCGACGAGCGCAAGCTGCAGGCGTATGGCGAGAGGTGGGACGCCATCGTGAACGACACGCTGCCTATCATCGACGCCGCTATGGAGCAGGTGAACGGGCGGATTCTCGACACACTCCGTCGCACCGAAGCCGAGACGGAGACGGGGCTCGGGCGGCTGCACGGCCTGCTGCGGGAGCTGGGGGCTGCTGCAGTGACAGTCGAGCCGCGTGCAGCGCCTGCTCGAGACCCAGGAGACCTACCGGCGCGGGATCACGCAGGAACAGCGCGCCCTCGACCAGCTGCAGGCGCAGACGTGGGGCGTGTGGCTCCACGAGGAAGCGGACGGGACGCGGTACGTGGTCCTGCCCAGGGGGACGCTCACCGAGGGAAGCTGTCCCAACCGTAGTTGAAGGTTCCTGATAGGGGAGAAAGAAAAGTGGTGGCTCCGGGGGTCCCGGGCCGATAGGCTCGGGTAGGCAAAAACCCCAACACGGAGCCACCACGATGAAGAGAACGTACGAGGTAAGGGATCGGGCGGACAAGCGCGCGATCAGGGAGTTCCTGAAGCGGGAGGGGCAGTTTCTGCTTCCGATGCTTGAGCTCGTGGAGCAGACGGAGGTCGCGATCGACGAAGTCATCCAGGTGATGGGACGAGCGACGATCGAAGCGGTGCTGGAGATGAGCGCCGAGGGTGTGGCAGGCGTGAAGCAGGCAGGTCGGTCACGAGCGGAAGACGACACGGTGTGGTATGGCCGGCAGGGTGGTGTGGTTTACCTGTCGGACCGGAAGGTGCGTGTGGAGCGGCCACGGCTCAGGCGCCGGGGCGCCGGGGAGGGTGGCGAGGTCGAGGTGCCGGCGTACGCAGCGATGCGGAGACCGGGCGCCGTGGCGGATCGGATGCTCGAGGTCCTGATGGCGGGGGTGAGCACGCGGAAGTACGGCCGTGTGATCGGTGAGATGGCCGACACGGTCGGGGTGAGCAAGTCGGCGGTGAGCCGTGAGACGGTCGAGGCCTCGGAGCGCGTGCTGAAGGAGCTGATGGAGCGCCGGCTGGATGCGTGGGACCTCCTGGTGATCTACCTGGACGGGATCCAGATGGGCTCGCACCACGTGCTTGCTGCGGTAGGCGTGGACTCAGACGGAAAGAAGCACGTGCTGGGCGTGAGGGAAGGAGCGAGTGAGAACGCCGAGGTGACCAGCGCGCTCCTAGAGGATCTGGTCGAGCGCGGCCTGGACCCGGGCAGGCGGCGGCTGTTCGTGATCGATGGCTCGAAAGCGCTCAGGAAGGCGATCGAGAAGGTGTTCGGCCAACGTCACCCCATCCAGCGCTGCCGCAACCACAAGCTCCGCAACGTGCTGGGTCATCTGCCGAAGGATCAGCATCCTCAGGTGAAGGCGGCGTTCCGGGCGGCGATGAAGCTGGACGCGAAGCAGGGCGAGCAGAAGCTCGAGCAGCTCGCCCGATGGCTCGAGCGCGACCACCCCTCGGCCTCGGCCAGCCTACGCGAAGGCCTCAGCGAGATGTTCACGATCAACCGGCTCGGCCTCCCGCCGCGGCTGAGGAAGTGCCTGGGCTCGACCAACCTGATCGACAGCACCCACTCGGGCGTAAGACAGAAGACCCGCAGGGTGACCCACTGGAAGAACGGAGCGATGGCCTTGCGCTGGGCTGCGGCCTCGTTCGTGGAGACCGAGAAGAGCTACCGGAGGATCATCGGCTACCACCAGCTCTGGATGCTCAGGGCCCACCTCGACGACCATGAACCGGTTGCCGAAATGAGAAAGGCAGGCTAACAAGGAGACTCTCCGGAGCCACCACCTTCAACTGTCAGCGGGACACCATCGACGAGAGAAGCAAAGGCCGCAACGCCAAGTTGACGGTCCATCGTGCTCAGATTGGCTCTCGACCGTCTTCTCGTAGAGCTATTCTCGACGAGAGCACTCCCCCGCGAAGGGTCGATCCCGTCCGCCCCGACAGGGGCTAGGCTGCAGCTGGGGGCGTAACCTGCAGTAGTCACGGTGACATGAGGAGACAAGCAATGCATCATCGAAAGCAGCTTCGAATTCACGGGACGAGCGCACGCCGAACGCTCGAAGCTCTGGTAGTCGCCGTCGCGCTCCTTGGAGGCGGAGATCTTTCCGCCCAGCAGACCGGGCAGATCGCCGGGCAAGTGACGAGCGAGGACGGCTCGCCCGTAGTCAGGGCCACGATCCGTGTGCCGGGTGAGAACCTGCAGGGAACTACGGCGACCGACGGGCGCTTCGTCATCCCCCGCGTGCCTGCCGGCTCCTATGAGGTGGAGATCTACGCGCTGGGCTACGGGGACGCGACCCAGCAGGTGCAGGTATCCGCGGGCGGCGTGGGAACGTTGAACGTCCAGCTGGAGGTTCGTCCGGTGGAGGTGCTGGGTGTTCAGGTCCACGTTCTCCGCCCCGACCTGCGACACACGGCCCAGATCGAGGCGGACGCGGTTCGCGAGTCCAATCCACGGGACGTGGGCGATGCGCTGAGGGCGATCGCCGGCGTGGACGCGGTGCGGCGCGGACCCATCGGACTCGACCCGTCGATCCGGGCGCTCCGCGAAACCCAGGTGGGCACTTACATGAACGGCACGCGCCTCTTCCCGGCCGGCCCGGCCCGCATGGACTCCCCGCTGACCCACCTGGATCCGAGCGCGATCCAGCACATAGAAGTCGTGAAGGGTCCCTACGCCCTCACCTGGGGGGCCGGGAACATGGCTGCAATCCGCATCGAGACCCGGTCCGTACCGCCCCAGATCCCGGGAGGGCTTCGCGGCACTCTGTCTGCCGGGTACGACACCAATCTGGAGGCTCAGGAGTATTCGGGAACCCTGTTCGGCAGCAGCGAGCGCGTGGCCTACTGGGGCCACGGCGTGTGGCGCACCGGGACGGACTACGAGACAGGATCGGGCGACGTGATTCCGGCCGACTTCGACTCCTGGGAGGCCCGGGGACAGCTCGGCTACCGGACCGGCGACGCCTCCTGGCTGAGCTTCGCCATGGGCTACCAGAAGCAGGGCCCGATCGACTATCCGGGCCGCCTTCTGAGCGCCAAGTCCTTCAAGACGAACAACCTCGCGGCCGAGTGGGAGCTGGCCCGCGCCCAAGGGCTCCTTCGCAACATCGATCTCCTGGTCTACCTGAACAGCGTGGACCACCAGATGGACAACACGGACAAGCCGACGCGCATGGCCATGGCGGGACGGGTGCCCCCCTTCGCCCTGGACGTGCTGGTGGACTCCCATATCGACGTCACTGGGGGCCGGGCCGCCATCGAGTTGGTCACGGAGGGCGGCTGGGACGTGGAGATCGGGGGTGACGCATACAGCGCGAAGCGGGACGCGGACCGCTTCATCGACGCCCTGGATCCCAACCAGATGACGCCGCCGCTGTTCCCCTTCCACGACCGGATGTGGCCGGACGCGACGATCACCGACGTAGGTCTATGGACCCGGGCGGACCGGCCCCTGGCCAACAGGCTGAGCCTTTCCGCGGCGGTGCGCCTCGACCTCGTCTCCGCGGACGCAAAGGACGTGTCCGACACCTTCCTCGACTATGCCGGGGCCACCCGGGCCGACGTGGACGCGTCGGAGACCAATTTCAACGCGGCCGCCACGCTCAGCGCCAACCTGGGCTCCAACTGGAGCCTTTCGACCGGAGTCGGCTCGGTAGTCCGGACCGCCGACGCCTCCGAGCGCTACGGAGACAGGATTCCGGGCACCAGGGCCCAGCTCACCACCGAATTCCTGGGCAACCCCCACCTCGATCCCGAGCGAAGCACCCAGGGCGACATCTGGCTCGAAGGCCGCTTTCCCAACCTGAGCCTGGACGCCAACGTCTTCGCCCGCCGGGTCAGCGACTACATCACCATCGTTCCGAGGGACCCGGCGGAGGTACCCTTCCTGCTCCCACTGACGGGCTCGCTCGGCAACACGAACGTCGTCCAGTATGTGAACGGAGAGGCCGACTTCTGGGGGGTGGAGGCATCCGTCGCCTACCGCTGGAGCGAACGGTTCTCGACAACCGTGGTCGGCGAGTATCTGCGGGGCGACGACACGGAGCTGGACGAGCCGGCCTTCGGGGTCGCCCCGGTGCAGGGTCGCCTCCGGCTCCGCTACGAAGAGTCGGGGGCCGGATACTTCCTCGAGAGCCTGGTGACCGCAGTAGGGAAGCAGGACCGCCTGGCTGTGAGCCGGGGCGAGGGCACCCCGACCCCCGGATACGCGACGGTCGATCTACAGGGCGGATTTCAGCCCTATGTAGGAGTGCAAGTCCGTGCCGGGGTAAACAACGCGCTCGACAAGCAGTACTACGACCACCTGAACGCGAAGAACCCTTTCTCCCGGACGCCGATTGCCGAGCCGGGCCGCGTCTTCTTCATCCGCCTGACCTATTCGTACTAGACGGGTCGACTCCCGTCGCACCGCGCGGGCGGAAGCAAGAGGAAAGCGAGACGGGCCCGGGGTCTCCCCGGGCCCGTCCCAAGGTTTCCGCAATCGTCCCCCTCGCCCCCAGCCTCAGTTGGCGATGGCGGCCGCCCCGGCCTGGGAGATCTGCTCGTCGTCGACCGCCCGCACGCCGCTGGTCCCGATCGCCCCAATCAGCTGACCGCCGCGCAGGATCGGGACGCCGCCCGCGAAGGTCACGCCGTCGGGGACCTGCGGTACGGTATCGGCCTCGAAGGCGCTGTCCGTACACCGCGGTCGTGAGGCCCGTAGCCGCGACGGTGGCCGCCTTCTGCATCGCGACGTTGTAGGAGCCGGCGGAGGCGCCGTCCAGCCGCCGCAGATACACCGGCACACCCTCGATGTCCGCGACGACGATCGTCACGTTCCATCCGTTACGGCGCGCCTCGGCTTCGGCCGCGTCGAGCGCCGTCCGTGCCAGCTCGTATGTGAGGGCCCTCTGCGAGCGCGATCAGACCCGACGGACACCAGTCGAAGCGCCAGTCTTGCTTGATGCCGAGAATGGAGAAGTCACGCCGGTTCGTCACTGCATAGATCGGAGCGGAGTCAACGATGTATTACTCCGTCCCATCCCGTCGCGAGGTCACGAGGCCAGCCGACGCTATGGTGGTTACGCGGATCCGGTCGCCGAGCATTCCGTCAGCTCTCCTGGACCATGCCGTCGAACGCCACCTCACCGTTGGCGATCACCCGGATCGGACGACTCAGGTTGAACGCCTCGGGCGCAGAAGGGACGCAGCAACATGATCGACCATCTCCGAGGACGCGAGAAGGCGCTGGAGGCCTTCGGCTGGACGGGACGCTGTGCCGAATGGATCGCCCTGGCCTGTCTCCATGGCGGCGTCTTCACCCGGGCGCAGTGGACGAGCTTTCTGGGTTGCCACCATGAGCACGTGCGCCGCGCCGTCCATGCCCTCGTCGCGCAAGGCGCGGCCATCGAAGAGAATCCACCCGGCATCGCCGGCATCGGCCGCGTGTGCCGGATCTACGCCTAATCCGTCATAACTTATTATTGATATTATACTTAAGACTACTTAACCACTACCATCCCCTCATTCAATCCCTCTTGCTGAACGGGAATCCAGTGGACCGTAGCGGAGGTTCCCGGAGGCGGCGAAGGAGCGAACCTTGCGGGAGGGCAGTTTGTCGATGGCCCCTGTTCTCTCTCATTGCGTACTATTATAGATGGTTAGTGTTTCAGATCACTTCGCGTTGCCACGGCTCGCGGCGATCTGTTCTCGGATCCACGCATCCACTTCGGACTCGATCCAGCCGACGGCGCGGGCGCCTAGCCGGATCGGTTGGGGAAAGCTCCCGTCGGCCACCCGCACATAGATCGTGCTCCGCGCCAGCCCGGTGCGGGCCTGCACTCGAGGTAACCTCAGGACGCGCGCGGGCGCGTCCATGCTCTGTTCCATTGCTCTCGTCATCGGTCTGCCTCCGTTCTGTTCGGTGAAGAATTCCGGGGCGCGTTGCCCCGGGAGGGAACAGGGGCCACATGGGCCCGGCTGCAGGCCTCGATGAACACCGCGACCTGGTAGGCCACCGCCAGCCTCGGGGAGCGGCCAGGACAGAGCTGACGCACCGGGAGTGTCGGACCGCGCGAGTGGAGGATGCCGCGTTCCAGATGCCGGACGGCCATCGCGGCAGCACCCGATCCGATGCGGGATTCTGTTCCGGACGCGACCGCGAGCGTCACCTCGATGGCCCTAGGTGACGTCGTCGTCCGTGAAATTGAAGGCGGTGTTGCGGCGGTGGTTACCGAATGCTGCGACTGCAGCCTGGGATGATGTCGCTGTCTAGGGATTCTCCCGAGCGTCAGGGCGACATTCGGGATCTTGAGCTCGGCGTGGTCGAGGGCCGACTCGGCGAAGGCGAGCCCGCCGCCGGCCACGAGCGCCGGGGCGGGGGCCACGCGCACGAACCCCGCCATACCGTAGACGCCGGCACGGACGCATCCCTCGAGAGCGGTGTTCCCGGAGTCGCCGTCCCGGAAGGCTGCGAGCGCGGCCGCCCGGGTCTCGAGCGCGTTCACTTCGGAGAGCGCCGGCCGCTAGAACCTGAGCTCCCCCCGGAGGAGCATCGCGTCCTCCGGCCCAAGGTCCACACTCTCCCTTCGCCCGAACTCGAGGCCGACGCCCATCGTCCGGCCCGAGCTGAGCTTCAGGCCGTACCTCGTTTGGCCGGAATCGTCGGCGACGAAGTAGGGATACCAGAGCGTTCCGCGCCCGATCCCGTAGCCGACCTCTGCGTCGAAGCGTTGCGCGAAGGGCACGGCGCCCCCGCGCACGAGGCCGCTCGCGTTCTCCAGCGCCCACAGGTTCCGGATGCCGCTCGCCGCCGCCCCGGCGCTCGATCCGACCCGCATCTGGAGACCCAGGCCATCGGCGCCCGGCTCGTAGACGAGCGAGCCGCTGTAGCCCCACTCCTCGTAGGACTCGTCAGCGTGGGCGATGAGCATCCGCCCGCTCACCTGGAGCGTCAGCGATCCCCGGGCCCAGTCGAGTCCGCCGCCCACCTCGAATCCCCGTCCGGTCTCCGCGTCCCCGCCGTCGTAGCGCACACCGCCCTCGACCTTGGGACGCACGACGCCTCCGAGCCCTTGGATCTGGCCCGCGCCCTCGAGCATCAGCCGCCCGCGGCTCGCCGTGCCCACCGCCTCCGCCAGCGCGGCGGTCCCGTCCGAGGACGTCTCCGTCCATAGGAAGTCGGAACGCAGCGCGATCTCGAGCGCACCGGCACCCATGAGCACCGCCCGGGCACCCGCCGCCGCCATCGAGTTCCTCAGGTCCGCCTCGAGCGCGGCCCCGCTCTCCGGCGTGATCTCGAGTCCGCCACGGCCCCAGCCCGCCGCGCCCCACACCTGCGCGCGCTCCCCAAGCCGGACTTGCACGTACGGATGCACACTCGTGAGCGTGCTCGCGATCGTCCCCGCGCCCGTGCCATACCCTCCCTCACCGCTGCTTCTCGAGAGCGCGAGCCCGACGAGCACCGCCCTCCACTGCCGGTCCAGCCCCGCCGTGCCCGTCACCACGTCGCCGTTGAGCGCGAGTCCTCCCGCGTCCCCCTCGAAGCGCGTCGCCGCCACGTCGCCCCACGCCGCCCACGTGCCGCCGCCCACGTCCTGCTGCGCTCCGCGCTCGACGTAGAACGAGGTGCCCATGAGCGCTTCCTCCGCGCCCGGCAGCCGGAACCCGAAGTCGGGTAGAACGGCACGGCGCAGCGTCTGCCCGGCATCTGCGAAAGGCTCCCGGTCCAACGCGCCCGGAGCCCCACCCCACGTGCCGGCACGCAGGCCAGGGGTGCCGGGATCCGCGTCCACGCCGCCGAACGGCGCGCCCGAAGCCGCTAGAGCGGGCGCCGCCAGCCTGGTCGCCATGTCCTCAACAGCCGAAGCCGGCCTCCATCCGCCCGACGGCAGCGCCCCCAACAGCAGCCCGTCCACCGACAGGCCGTCCACACGCCGGCCCGCCACCGTCACCTGTGTCTCCCGCTGCCCGGCCTCGAGCCGCCTCGCGATCGCCTGCGCCGCGTGGTCCGACGCCGTCCGCCCGAACCGCGCCAGCCACGCCTTGGGCAGCTCGGATTCGCGAACGATCACGCCCGTCGCCACCCCGTCGTCGATCACCGCGCTCACGGCATTCGACAGCCTCAGGGTGAGCGTCCGTTCGCCCGTCACGTGCAGCGCCGGCAGCACCGGCACCTCCACCGTGCGCTCCCGCCCGCCGGCCTCGATCGTCAACGTGCCCGAGACCGGTGTGTAGTCCTCTCCCGCCCGCGCCGAGCCGTCCTGCGTGGCGTAGTCCACCCGCACCGCAACGTCCCGCGTGCGGTCAAGGCTCACCGTGAACGCCAGCACCGAGCTCTTGCCCTGCACCCGGGCATCGGCCACCGACAGCCCGGCGTCCCCCTCCGTCACCGGAACAACCAGTGTCGGCGTGACGAGTTCATAGGGCCGCCTTACGCCGTCGACCTCTAGTTCCGCGGAATCGAGCGTCGCGCTCAGCACCCGGTCCTGCCGACGCTCGCCGTCGAAGGCCACCGTGACCGTCACTGTCGCCTCGGCTGCGCCAGCCGCGAACTCCAGCCGGTGGCGGCCGAGCCCGTCGTCGCGCCCCTCTTCCGTTGCCGTCACGCCAGGGAACGCGTCGTCCGTCACGCCGATGTAGGCGTGGCCCGGAAACGTGAGCCCCCCGCTCCGGCGCACCCCGACCACGAGCGCCTCCCCTTCCGCCGCCGCCGAGCTGAACAGCTCCGCCTCGAGCCGAACCGGCGTGGCCGTCGTCATGGCCGCCGCCCCGGGCCCCGCACTGTTCAGCGCCCGCACCTCGAAACCGTAGGGCGTCTCGTTCTCCAGCCCCGAGACCGTCGCCGTGAGGTCGGTGCCCGCGTCCCGCCAGGTGACGTCTTCCGGCACAGCCTGGCCTGCGGCGTAGCGGTATCCGTAGCCGGTGACGGGCGAGCCGCCGTCGTCCGCCGGCGCCGTCCACTCTAGGACGACCTCGCCGGCGCACCGGGGCCGGCGCTGTTCACCGCCCGCACCTCGAACGCGTACTGCTGGCCGTTCGTCAGGCCCGGCACCGTTTCCTCCAGATCGAGGCCCGCGTCGATCCAAGTCCCGCTGTCGTCGATCGCATACTCGTACCGGAGGATCGCGGAACCGCCGTCGCTCGACGGGGCATCCCAGGTCAGCATCACCTGCTCGTCGCCCGGCACCCCACTCAGGTGCTGCGGCACGCCGGGCGTGGTGAAGGGCGTCCCCTTCACCTCCGCTGACGGCGGGCCGTCGGTGGCGCCGGTCCGGGTCGCGCTCACCCGCACCGTGTATTCCATGCCGGTGGTGAGGCCGGGAATCGTGTAGCTCGTGGTCGACCCCGACGTGACCGGGGCCTGCCGGTCGCCGGTGTTGTAGCCCTGGCTGCCCGACGTCCACTGCACCGTGTAGCCCGTGGCGTTGTCCACCGCCGTCCAGTTCACCACCAGCCGCGCGTTGCCCGGTGCGACCCCCACCCCCATCACCTGCGCAAGGTCCGTCACCGGCGGCGGTGGCGGCGGCGGCGGCACTCTCGGCGTCCCCGTCATCTCGTCCGAGGGCGGGCCGTCGTCGGCGCCGGTTCGGGTCGCGATCACCCGCACCGTGTATTCCGTGCCGTTGGTGAGGCTGGGAATCGTGTAGCGCGTGGTCGACCCCGTCGTGACCGTGGCCTGCCGGTCGCCGATGTTGTAGCCCTGTCCGCTCGACGTCCACTGCACCTTGTAGCCCGTGGCGGTGGACACCGCCGTCCAGGTCACCACCAGCTGCGCGTTGCCCGGTGCGACCCCCACCCCCATCACCTGCGCAAGGTCCTGAGGTGCCCCCAGTTGCGGTACCACTTCCTATGTTAGACCCCGAGCCATCGGTGGTCCCTGGAGTTGGGGCATCCTGAGGAACCAGGGCGATGGTTTTATCGTCTCTGGGGCGGGGGGTAGTCCGCCGTGGGCACGATGGGGTCGGACGGTATTGTACAGCCGCCTCCACTGCTCGACGAGTACCGTTGCCTCGGGCAGTGTGTAGAAGATCTCTCCGTTCAAGAACTCGTCTCTCAGTTTGCCGTTGAAGCTCTCGTTGTAGCCGTTCTCCCACGGACTGCCCGGCGCGATGTAGAGGGTCTGGACCCGCAGCCTGGCCAGCCATCTCCGCACCAGTTTCGCCGTGAACTCTGGCCCGTTGTCCGAGCGCAGATGCTCGGGCGGACCGTGCCGAGCGAAGAGATCGGTGAGCACCTCGAGAACGTCGTGAGCTCGAGTCTTTCGACCGACCTTGATCGCCAGACACTGCCGCGTGTACTCGTCGAGCACGGTCAGAAGCTTCAGCGCACGGCCGTCATGGGTCCTCGTGCTTACGAAGTCGTAGGACCACACGTGATTCTTGTGCAGTGGCCTGAGCCGGATGCACGAGCCATCGTTGAGCCACAACCGACCCCGTTTCGGTTGCCGTCTGGGCACTTTCAGCCCCTCCTGCCTCCAGATACGCTCCACACGCTTGTGGTTCACCTCCCAGCCCTCGATACGCAGCAGGTTCGTGATCTGGCGATACCCGTACCTGCCGAACCGGCTCGCCAACCGTATCACGTCCGTGCGTAGCGCCTCCTCGTCGCCAGGTAGCTTCTTCACCCGGCGCTGCGTCGAGCGCGGCTGACCCAGTACGTGACACGCGTGACGTTCACTCGCCCCGAGTCTCTGACGTACATGCATCACGCACCTGCGTCGGCGCTCGGGGCTCAGAAGTTTCCCTTGGTCGCTTCCTCCAGGATCAGCTTGTCCACCGTCAGGTTCGCCACCGCTCGCTTTAGCCGTGCGTTCTCCTTCTCCAGCTCCTTGAAGCGTCGAGCTTGATCCACCTTCATCCCCCCGAACTCCTGCCTCCACCGGTAGTACGTCTGCTCGCTGATCCCCAACTCCCGGCTCACCATCGCCACCGTTTTGCCGTTCGCCAGACCCACCTCCGCCTCTCTCAATGCCGTGATGATCTGCTCCGGCGTGTGTCGTCTCCTACTCATTCTGACCTCCTCCCTGATAGCTGCGACCAAAGCCGCATCCTAACATCAACTTCGGTCTCGTTTCAGGGGGTCACGTCACCCGGAGGTAGTAGATAGGCCGCTACGCCGGCGGTTCAGTCCGTCGTACAAGCTGCGGATCGTCGAAGAAGCGGACCGGTGCACCGAGCCCGGCGAGGTGGGCCAGCTCCTGCGGCGCGAGGGCCTGTACTCGTCGCACCTGACGACGTGGCGCAAGGCGGCGCATAGCGGGTCGCTGAAGGCCCTGTCGAAGAAACGCGGCCGCAAGCCGGAGCGAAATCCTCTGGATGAGAAGGTACGCAAGCTGGAGCGCCGCAATGCTCGGCTCGAGGATGAGCTCAGGAAGGCACACCTGATCATCGACGTGCAGGGAAAAGTTGCGGGGCTGCTGGGGATAAGCCTCGACGACGGGACGAACTCTTGAAGGCGGCCGATGAGCTGGCTAAGCACGTCGGTGTAAAACCGGCGTGCGCGGCCCTCGAGGTCTGCCGATCGACGTTGTACCGTCGTCGAGGCCCATCGACCGGGCAACGGCAGCCCCGCCCGACGCCCGCCCGGGCATTGAGCGAGACGGAACGAGGCGAGGTCTTCGACACGCTGTGTTCGGAGCGGTTCGTGGACCGCTCACCCGCCGAGGTGGTGGCCACGCTGCTCGACGAAGAGGTCTACCTGTGCAGCGAACGCACGATGTATCGTGTTCTGGCCTCCGAGGTGCCGGTTCAGGAACGCCGGGCGCAGCGCACCCATCCCGAGTACAAGAAGCCCGAGTTGATGGCCACGGCGCCGAACCAGGTGTGGTCCTGGGACATCACGCGGCTGCTGGGGCCGAAGAAGTGGAGCTACTACTACCTGTACGTGATCCTGGACATCTACAGCCGCTACGTCGTGGGCTGGATGGTGGCGGACCGGGAGAACTCGGCCCTGGCCGGCCGGTTGATCCAGCAGAGCTGCCTGAAGCATGGCGTCCAGCCCCGGGTCCTGACCCTGCACTCGGATCGGGGAGCTCCAATGACGAGCCAATGCACCGCTCAACTTCTCGCTGACCTCGGCGTGACCCGCTCGTTGAGCCGGCCTCAGGTCTCGGATGACAATCCGTTCTCCGAGGCTCAGTTCAAGACCTTGAAGTACCATCCCTCGTTTCCCGGACGGTTCGGAGACCAGGGCCAGGCCAAGACCTTCTGTCGATCGTTCTTCCGTTGGTACAATGCCGAGCACAGGCACGGGGGCATCTCGATGCTGACCCCCGAACAAGTGCACTTCGGGCGCGCCGACAACGTTATCGCCCGCAGGACAACCGTGCTCAACACGGCATGGACCACCCATCCCGAACGCTTCGTCAGAGGCGTTCCCAAACCCAAACCGCTCCCGGAGGCCGTCTGGATCAATCCTCCCACCACACCCCTCTCCACACAGGAAATTGCTCTTTAATTAATCCCGTAGAGTGTCCCATTGTCGTTGACAGGTTCCGAACGGCCATCGAAAGCTGCACAGGTCTTGGAGTGAACCCCCGAGGGTGGACAGTGGGGGTTGGCTGGATTGACCGGTTGAGGGTTTCAGGCTGCATACACACTCTCGAATTCCTCAGGCGGCCTGTAGCCGAGGGAGGAGTGCAAGCGTCTTCGATTGTATACCTCCTCAAGGAAGTGGGGGAGTCGGTTGGTTAGGTCATCAATCGTGCTGTAGTCGTTTGCGAAGATCTCCTCGTGCTTCAGAGTTTTGAAGAAGCTCTCGACGTGCGCGTTGTCATAGGGATTTCCCCGCCGGGACATCGATCCTCGGATACCGTGGGCGGCGAGGCGTGAGCGGTAGGCTCGAGACGCATACTGCCCAGGTTCAAGGGGTCGTCGCAACAGTACCGTGTTTGAAGGGGTCTTTGCCCCCCCGATTCCACTGGAAAAAAGATTAGCGAGGGCGACGGGATCCAGACAGAGGGTGTTCTTGATCTCTCCCAACCCCGAGGGAGTCAGGAGCGACCGAAGGTCGTAGAACCGGAGCGGTGGACCGCTTCGATGGAGCTCCGGTTCTACCGTTGTAAGAGATCTTCCAGGGTCTCCGCCGGGGTTCGCCAACCGAGGGTCTTGCGGGGACGGCCGTTGAGAGCGGCCGCGACGGAGGTCAGGTCGTCAGCGGTATGTTTGCTGAGGTCCGTGCCTTTGGGGAAGTACTGTCTCAGCAAGCCGTTGGTGTTTTCGTTGGTGCCGCGCTGCCACGGGCTCTGTGGGTCGCAGAAGTAGATGGCCAGGCCAGTGTCGATGCGAAGCTGTGCGTGTTGAGCCATCTCTGCTCCCTGGTCCCATGTCAGAGACCGGCGGAGCTGCTCGGGCAGGGTCGTGATCGACGCAGCGATCGCGTCCCGGACGGCTTCGGCGCCGTGGCCAGCCAACGGTGGACCGTTCTTCGCCCTGGGCTCGCCGTATCTCTTGAGGCGGGGGAGGTGGAGCAGCATGGTGAACCGGGAAGTTCTCTCCACGAGGGTTCCGATCGCTGAACTGCCCAGCCCCAGGATTAGGTCGCCTTCCCAGTGCCCGGGAACGGCGCGGTCGTCCGCCTCGGCCGGTCGCTCGCTGATCATGATCTCAGGGCGAACGAACGTTTTGCCCCGTCCGCGGGTGCGAGCTCGTGGCACCCGTAGCGCCCGTCCCGTCCGAAGGCACGCCGTCAGCTCCCGACGTAGAGCACCGCGTCCCTGAACGTAGAGCGCCTGGTAAATGGCTTCGTGCGATATCCGCATGGACTCATCATCGGGAAAGTCGACCCGTAGCCTGTTGGCGATCTGCTCTGGACTCCACGAGGCCGCCCACCGCCGGTCTTGTCGGCGACCATGGCGACGCCCGACCCAGCGTAAATTGGGGCCCGGCACGGCCGCCCCGTCTGGAGCCGCGATCAGGCCTCCAAGGCGATCCTGCACATACTGCCTCAGTTCGCTGTTTGCAGCGAGTTTGGCAACTTTCGGACGTCTCGCTCGTCGATCGGCATGCCATTGGGCGGCTGTGGCTCGATACTCGAGGTTTCCACTTCGTGTTGCTGCGTTCCGCCGCAGTTCTCGCGAGATCGTCGACGGTGAGCGGCCCAACTGCCGGGCGATCTCGCGCACGCCGCAACCGCCAGCATGAAGAACCGCAATCTCTTCTCGCTCGACGAACGATAGGTAGCGCCCCGACAAAGGACGAAGACTGAAAGGTGGCATGCCACCACATTGGCGAAACCAGCGTGCGCCAACAGCGGGAGACACGCCGGCTGCCACCGCCGACTTCTCGCTCGACAGCCCTCGAGCGACTTCCTCCCAGAACCTCTGCCGATGCTCCCGGCGTCCCACCGTGGGACGACCGGGTGAACACATCGGCGGACGTAAAGCTCGATCCGACCGTCGGCGCTTGCTTGCCGCCATCGCAACTCCTCCTCTTTCTTGAGGTGTTGCGACGACCTCTTGAATCCACCCTGGACCCCGCGATCGGAGTGGTGAACCAGGCCAGCCCGCGGCTGCCGAAGATCGAGTGCGGCGTCGAGTGCGGCTAGGCAAAGACGCGTGTCCAGGAGATGGCTGATGGCATAGCCGATGACTCTGCGCGACCACGCGTCGAGCACGACGGCGAGGAAGACGAATCCGGTGGTGAGCCGGATGTAGGTGAGATCTGCCACCCAGAGCTCGTCGGGCCCCTCAGGAGTGATCGACGATCTCAGGTTCGGGTAGATGGGCTGCTTGTGATCGCTGTTCGTCGTAGCGAGCCATGCGCGTACCCGGTGGGGCGTGAGCGCATGCTCACGCATGACACGCGCGACTCGCTTGTGATTAATCACCAGGCCACGTCTCCGGAGCTCGTGCGTGACCCGTCGGTATCCGTAGGCGGGGAACTCGGCCAGGATGTCTTCGATCCGAACGCGCAGATCCGTATCGGCCTTCTCCCGGGCTGCCCGGTGGCCCGCATGCGGTCTCTTGTAGAAGGTGCTCCTCGCCATGTTCATGAGGCTACATCCGCGTCGGATGGGGACGCCCCTGGACCGGAGATGATCGACGGCCGCGCGCCTTGCTGCGAGGGTCGTATCAACGCCCTTTTTTTCATGACGTCGAGCTCCATCGTCAGCTGACCGATCTTGCGCTCAAGCGCCGCAATCTTTGCCCCGTACTCGACAACCTCCTCCTGGAGGTGGATCTCCCTTGTGAGATCCCCTGCTTCGTACTTCTTGATCCAGACCATCAGCAGGGAGTGGGGGACCTCGTGTCGTGTCGCAATCGACCTCGCGCTGCCTTCTCCGTCCAGATAGGCTTGGACGAGCTGGATCTTGAACTCTGTGCTGTACCTCCTGTGGCGGCGAAGAGGTTGGGTCAATAGGTGTGTAAACGTATCAGGCGGCATTCTTCCGCTGTTGGGTTGAGACGGGCTTTCCGTCTTCGAACTTTCTTCCTTCAAATACGTCCTTGAGGAGGTGAGGAGCGTCGAGCCTACGGAACCGCTTCTCAGCCACCAAGAGCAACTTCCAGATCAGGGCCGTAGCGCTCTCGACCCGCTTGAACCGCTTCGCCGCGCTGGTCCTGAGCCGTACCGCAGCGAAGGGGCTCTCGACCACGTTCGTCGTGCGTAGATGCTTCCAGTGGTCCTCGGGGAAGTCATAGAACGCCACCATCCGCTCCCAGTCGTCCTCGAGCACATCCACCGCTTTCGGATACCACGGCCTGTAGCGTCTAGCGAACACCTCGCGGGCCTTCACGGCCTCGGCCCGGCTCGGTGCGTAGACCACAGCCCTGAGAAGATCCTTCGCCTCGCCCTGCTCCCGCTGAGGTAGTCGGTCCAGCACGTTCCTCATCTTGTGGTTCCAGCACCGTTGCTCAGCCGCCTCGGGCCAAACCTGCCTTGCCGCGCCCCAGATCGCTGCGTTCCCGTCGGCCATCAGCAGCCGGGGCGATCCGAGTCCTCGGGCCTTCAGGTCCCGGAACACTTCCGACCAGGATTCGGTGGACTCGCGGTAGCCTGGTGCGATGGCCAGTACCTCTTTCGTCCCGTCACGCATGGCGCCCATCACCACCAGCAGCGCCGCCTTGTCCCGCTCGAGCCCAGCCTTCACGTAGATCCCATCGGCCCACACGTAGACCACCTCACGGTCGGCCAGAGATCGCCTCGACCAGGCCTCGAACTCTGCCGTTCAGCCTGCCCGCAGTCTCCGGATCGATGACTTCGACAGCGGTGCCCCCTCGCCCAGCAGGCCCCGCATCGCCAGCTCGAAGTCTCCCTCCGCCAGCCCGTGCAGATATAGCTCCGGAAGCAAAGCGCCCAGCTCCTTCGTCCGCCTCGCGAATAACGGCAGCACCCGGCTCTCGAAACGCTCCTCAACGCCCCGAACCCGAGGCCGTCGGAGGGTGATCGTGCCCGAGCTCATCGCCAGCCGCCTCGGTTTGCCGTATCCGTTGCGGTAGCCCGCGGCCGCGTCCACCGCACTCCTGCGCTCTGACTTCTCCCGGCCTAACAACTCCGTGACTTCCTCCTCCATGATCTGTTGGATGAACTCCTGCACCTTCTCCCGAACCATCCCCTCGAGCGTCTCCCATATTGGCCTGCTGGACGTACCCTGGGGCCCTGCGATATCCTCTCTCATGAGGCGACGTTCCTTTCCCCGGGCTATCACCCGGGCTCACTGGTTTGACTTCTCAGCGAAAGGTACGTCGCCTCTCTTTTTACACACCCTTTGATCCTAGCTCGCGTCGAACCGTCATTGATCCTCCCGGGTGATTACGGAAGGTCAATCCATCGCCCTCTCTGTGTCTACTTTTAGGGGTTCACTCCAACATGTGTGCAATATTGGAAGGCCGCTAACATGTGACCCCGCTCTCTTTGGTTGCAGCAGGGGCACTTCGCACGGCGAGGCGCGCGCGGCCGGGGCTCGGTGATTCAGCTCCCGCTCAGGGACCTGTGCGATGCTGGTGGCTGGAAGGACGCGCAGACGATCCTGAAGTGTTATCAGCAGCCTGACGAGGACCTGATCCGGGGGGTACTGGACGCCCGGGGGCAGCCGAACATGGCTGCGAATCGACAGGACAATCGACAGGAAGGCCCGATCTACCGGAAGCAAGAGCCCCGCCCGGTCACGTAAGACCGGTTATGATTCGACTTTCATCGTTACCCCACCCACCAAGACAGAGGAAGAGCCGAGAAACAATGAGGTAGGATCAAAAGGTGCTGACCCGCCCCACGCAGGTGATGGGCTTCGGGCTCTCCTACTGTGCGTCGGTGGTCTCCAGGAAACGACGTGCCTCCTGGAACCCCGCGAACGACTCACGGCCCGCCCACACGTTGGTCAGCTTTTCGTAGGCCTCGGCAGCCATCTCGCGGTTACCGGTCTTGGCGTATGCCCGAGCGAGACCGAGGAGCGATCGCGGACGGTTTGGCATGCGAAGGAGCGAAGTTTCGAACTTCTCGATCGCATCGGCGGGCCGGTCCAAGTCGAGCAGGATCTCACCGTAAAGCTCGTGGACGGGCTTCACCGGGGAGGCCGCACCTCGTGGAGCCGCTCCCTCCTCGACAATCGCCCGCGCCTCGTCCATGAGGCCGGTCGCCACGGCGCCATGTCCCATGCCGGCATGTAGCAGGGCGCCGACCTGCTTCGATATGATGCGGGCGTTCGTGTTTCCGTTCGGACCCCGGTCGGCCATCTCCTTGAGCGCGGCCTCGGCCTGGGCGACAGTCGCCTGGTCACCCGTACGCGCGGCGCTCATTCCCGTCGCAAGAAGCTCGTGCATCGACGACTCGTCCGTGATCGGCCGAACCTCCCACTCTTCCGTCTCGACGATGTAACGGGCCTTCAGTAGCGGGACCGTGTTGACCGCCCTGGCCTGGCCCGGTGCGCCTCGCGGGCCGCCCTCAAGGAAGACGCCCTCAAAGGCCATGCTCTCGAGCCGATCAATCCACTTTCTCGCTTTGGCGTAATCCCCGAGCTGAAGGTCCCCGTACTGCCCCCAATCCAGCGGGTGGACCGCGTTTCCCATGGGGTCGTCAGGCCGCCACAGCTCTCTCGCGGCGGTGTAGGCGTACTCATTGTTGCCCGAGACGCGGTCCCACATGCCGTGTTGGATGAAGATGTGCGTCGGCATGTGCCTCGCGTGGGCAACCGCGGGAGCGATCTCGGCAAAACGATACGCGGCCTCCAGCGCGAGTGGGGCGAGTATAGGGTCGTCGAAGGCGTGGATCGTGTAATGGGCGGCACCCGGGTGGTTCGGGTGGTGCTCGAACAGATTCAAAGCAATGGTGCCGGCCTTGATGTTGAGCCGCCCGGTCAGATCGCGTGTCGCGCCGGATGCACTCAGGATCGAGAGCGCGTAGAATGCCGCCACCTCGGTATCGTTGGGGTACTGCTCGTACAGTCCGCTCATCGCATCCATGTAGCCGAGCCTGCGGGTGACGTGATCACCGTCCCCCCAGAGGATCTCGACGGCGTTCAGGAAGCCTTTTTCACGCGCTGTGGGAGCCTTGGCGAGTCGCTCAGCCCTCGTCGGAGCCAACCGCCCAAGCGCGTTTCGCGGCTCGGTCGGGTCCATCTGCGAATTCAGGGGGTGGTTGTACGCGAGGGACTCGCCCCAGTACGCCATCGCGAAGTCCGGGTCGATCGCCTGAGCCGCATGGAATTCCTCACGGGCCTGTATCCAACCGAAGCTGTGCAGAAAGGCTGCCCCCCGGAGGAAGTGGTTCTGCGCCTCCGCCGACGCGGATGTCGGGAATTCGAAGGAACCCACGTCCTCGAACTGTGCCTGGGCGGGCTTCGCGCCCATCACGAGTAGGCCTGCGATCAGCAGAATGGCGGGTACACGAGTCATCGGTCTCTCCTCATGGCAGAACGGCCACAGGCACACGGCGCCGAGCCTCGGCGACGGGAGGCCCGAAGCATAACACCGGAAAGACGATTTCGCTCCCCGATGCCGATGCGATCCGGAAGAACTCGCGAAAGTAGTGGCATTTGAAGCGTTTCCAGGATTCGACCAGTTTCGGGGAGTTTGGGGTCCCAGTTGGGGTCCCAACTCTAGCTCTCCTCGCCTTGTGGCTCGCGCGCTTCGCCTTCCGTCATCATCTTGGTCTCGCAGCAGAATTGCGGCTGATTATACGGGAGGAGGACTCGTGCCTAAGAGCGACCCCGGCGAGATCCGGACCAAGATCTTCCGTCACACCTACTGCGCGGCGAGACTCCAGACACTTGATCAGGGCTTCCCCATCTCCACGTACACCGTCGCCCGTAAGCTGGGCCACGGTGGCGACTCGTTGATCAAGCGCGTGTACGGCCTGTAGCATTGAACCTGTAGCATTGAAATAGAAATGTCCGGTTTGGTTGAAGTAGAAATGTCCTCTTTCGGAGTTTGTTCGTTCGGAGTGGAGCGAGCAAACGGAACCGGGGGAGGAGATGCTGACATTGAGCCAGCGAGATCGAGACCGACTGGCGGTACTGAAGCAGGTGGAGCAGGGACTAGTAGCGGCCAGGCGAGGGGCGGAGTTGCTGGGCATAACCTCACGCCACTTCCGCAGGCTACGCAGGAGATGGGCGCGAGCAGGAGACGGAGTGGTGATCCATGGGCTTCGCGGCCGACGCTCGAATCGGGCCAAGGCGTCGCAGATGCGGGGCCGAGCGTTGAAGCGGGCGCGTGAGCCTGTGTTCGAGGGCTTTGGGCCGACGCTGCTCGCTGAGCACCTGTCACGCGACGCTGAGATCGGGCCGCTGAAGGCCGGCACCCTGCGCAAGTGGATGATCGAGGAGGGTGCCTGGAAGCCGAAGCGCAGGAGGGCGAGGCATCGCAAGGCCAGAGCGCGCAGGGCGGCCTTCGGCGAGCTCATCCAATGGGACAGCTCCGAGCACGCCTGGTTCGAGGACCGCGCTGCTGGCCGCTTCGTGCTCATTCAGATGCATGACGATGCCACGAACCAGCTCATGATGGCCCGTTTCGTCCCACGCGACACGGGAGCAGCCAACCGGCAGATCGCCATCGACTACCTGCGCCGCCATGGCCGTCCCATCGCCTTCTACACCGACAAGGCGGGCCACTTTGGCCAGTGGACCCGGCCTGTCTCGGCGATCCCGCTCGAAGAGCGCGACACCAAGCGTACCGAGTCCATTATTCGCAAGGCCCTGCGTGAGCTCAACGTCGAGCTGATCCTCGCACACTCGCCCCAGGCCAAGGGTCGCGTCGAGCGTAACTTCGGCACTTCGCAGGACCGCCTGGTCAAGGAGCTGAGGGTCGCAAACATCTCGACGCTCGAAGACGCCAACCGCTACCTCGACGACATCTACCTCCCGTTCTGGAACGAACGCTTCGCGGTCGAGCCCGCTGAGTCCCGTAACGCACACCGTCGCCTCTCGAAGAGGCCCGATCTCGACGCGCTCTTCGCTGAGACCCTCACTCGCTCTGTCGGCAACGACTTCACCATTCAATACAGCAGCCGTAGATGGCAGATCTCCAAGTGCCAGGCCCGAGGGATCCGGCCCCGTCACAAAATCACCGTCGAACTCCGGATCGATGGCTCCACCCGCTTCCGCTTCAAGAAGCGCTATCTCGATCTCGAACCTGTCGCGGAGCTGCCCAAGCCCAGACCCCAAAACTCTCGTCCGCCCCGAACCAAGAAGACGCTCTCTACGGCCAAGACAGCGAAGTCACGTCCCACGCCGCCCAAACCTGGACCCGATCACCCCTGGCGTAAGCACGGCAGGCTCATCGCAAATCCGCGCGCCATCGCTCGGCATCGCGCTACGACTGCCACTTCGCGGCCGTCGGCTTCGACTCCCTCGATGGAGGGAGTCTCTTGATTCACCTTAACGCCCTGGGGGGGGGGGGACATTTCTAAATCACTCAACCCCCGGACTTTTCTAAATCAATCCAACAACGGGTCAACCACGGGTCAACCGCGGGTCAACCGCGGGTCACGGCGGGCACTTAGGCCAATTTGTCGAGCTCGATGGCCTCGTCGATCAACATGATCGGGATGTCCTCACGCACCGGATACAGGATCTTGTCGTCCTCTCGGATAAGGCCCTCCTCGAGTGGCTCAGCCACCTCACTGCCTCCCCGATTGGTCACGCCTCCCGACCGGATCGCCTGATTCAGTCGATCCAGAACTCCCCCCTCCGCCGGGCGCACTGGTTGGTGGGTCTCAGGACACACAAGAATCTCGAGAAGTTCAGGATCGACCATGGGAACGCCTTCGCCTCAAACTCGGTAAGGAAAACACGTTTGCTTTACGTTGAGGAGTCCAACGCAGGAATCTATCATTCCCGCCAGCCAGTGGGGAGTCGAGCCGGGCCACGCTACGAACAATGAAACCACTCATACTCCTCCTGCTTGCCACAGCAGCGGCCCTTCCACACGCGTGCTCGGACGCCGCCGTTCGGCTAGAGGACCCAATTGCGCCTCCTGCGGTGACCGCCTTGGTCATCTTCGGCAGTGATACCGTGCGCGCCGAAGTGGCGAGCACCGCGGCAGCGAGAGGACAGGGGCTCATGTACCGGGACGCTGTCCCGGAGGGCACCGGCATGCTCTTCGTTTTCGACAGAGAGGCCTTGCGATCATTCTGGATGCAGAACACGTACGTCGCGCTGGATGTCGCCTTTATCGACGCTAACTTCACGATCGTCGATATCCAGCAGATGGAACCGGAAACTACGGACATCCATGACGGCGCGAGACCTGCGATGTTCGCCCTCGAGGTCCGACAGGGGTGGTTCGCCGGAAAGGGCATTTCGGTCGGCGACCGCTGTCAGGTGATCTTTTCGCAGTAGACCGCAAAGCGTCCGCTTACACCCCGAGCCAATGGGCGGTGACCCTCTTAACGCGTAAAGATAGCGATAACTGCTGCCATGGTAACCGGAATTACCATGGCGATGACGGCCGCGCCGGCCCATGACTCCTTTCGGCCGATCCTCGCGGCTCCTAGCCCCACGAGTACCCATCCCCACAGGAAGAAAAGGTCCAGGAGATTCAGAACTTCAAGCATATACCCAGGCTCCAAAAAGACGGCAAAGGTACCGAGCGAAAGCCGGAGCTGTGCGTCCTCCGTGACAATTCTCAAGGGCAGGATCAGGACCATCGATGTGGCGCGATCAAATGGGCGTGGGCCACGACGGCGAGATACTGCCGGTAAGTGCCCTCGTGCCCTATCAGGAAGGCGAAGAAAAGCGTTACCAGGCCGGCAAAGACAGTGATCATTATGGCCCAGGAAACGAAAGCCGCCGCCGCACCTCCGAGGCGGAGCACCACCAAATTGTCTTCCACGGCTGGCGGAACATCCGGACCCCTTGCGAGCATGGCTTCGCGCAGCGTCGCGAAGGTCAGCTCGGGGGGTATCAGTACTGTCCCGGCCAAGGCTAGACAGCTTCCCAAGAGCATGGCACTCGCCCAGACGGGCCGGCCACGCAACCCTCGGAACAAAATATCCGGAGAGAGGAATACCCGGATATAACGGCTTGGATTCATAAACTAAGTGCAACAACACGACCGAGCGGTGGCCCCAAGAGAGTTGAGGCGAGCTGGGACGCCGTTGACCTTCCTTCTCGACGAAAAGGAGGAAGTTCATGAACAGGTATCACCAGCTCACCTCTGGTGAGCGATATGCGCTCTCTGCGCTCAGAAAACAAGGATGCAACCAAGCTGCGATCGCTCGAGCACTGGGCCGACATCGAAGTACGATCAGCCGTGAGGTGCGCCGCAACTCGAAGGATCGTCAGGGCCGGGCCTATCGACCGGACCTGGCCGATGGCTACGCTCGGTGGAGACGCGGCAGATCGCGCCGCAACGAGCGCTTCGGTGCATGCGAGTGGCGAATGGTCGAGGCGTGCATCAAGCAACAGTGGAGCCCTGAGCAGGCCGCTAGCTGGTTACGGCGTAACCCTCTCTGCCAACGTACGTGAGACACAGAGCACGCAAAGAATTAGAGTAGGGCGAAGGCAGAGAAAACGAACATGTTGGGACTGCGAGAGAGAATGGAAGAGAATGGTAGTGCCCCTCGAACCGGGGGGGCCAAGCGAAGCGCGGCAGCTCCTGCGGACCCGGAGGTAGTAGATAGGCCGCTACGCCGGCGGTTCAGTCCGTCGTACAAGCTGCGGATCGTCGAAGAAGCGGACCGGTGCACCGAGCCCGGCGAGGTGGGCCAGCTCCTGCGGCGCGAGGGCCTGTACTCGTCGCACCTGACGACGTGGCGCAAGGCGGCGCATAGCGGGTCGCTGAAGGCCCTGTCGAAGAAACGCGGCCGCAAGCCGGAGCGAAATCCTCTGGATGAGAAGGTACGCAAGCTGGAGCGCCGCAATGCTCGGCTCGAGGATGAGCTCAGGAAGGCACACCTGATCATCGACGTGCAGGGAAAAGTTGCGGGGCTGCTGGGGATAAGCCTCGACGACGGGACGAACTCTTGAAGGCGGCCGATGAGCTGGCTAAGCACGTCGGTGTAAAACCGGCGTGCGCGGCCCTCGAGGTCTGCCGATCGACGTTGTACCGTCGTCGAGGCCCATCGACCGGGCAACGGCAGCCCCGCCCGACGCCCGCCCGGGCATTGAGCGAGACGGAACGAGGCGAGGTCTTCGACACGCTGTGTTCGGAGCGGTTCGTGGACCGCTCACCCGCCGAGGTGGTGGCCACGCTGCTCGACGAAGAGGTCTACCTGTGCAGCGAACGCACGATGTATCGTGTTCTGGCCTCCGAGGTGCCGGTTCAGGAACGCCGGGCGCAGCGCACCCATCCCGAGTACAAGAAGCCCGAGTTGATGGCCACGGCGCCGAACCAGGTGTGGTCCTGGGACATCACGCGGCTGCTGGGGCCGAAGAAGTGGAGCTACTACTACCTGTACGTGATCCTGGACATCTACAGCCGCTACGTCGTGGGCTGGATGGTGGCGGACCGGGAGAACTCGGCCCTGGCCGGCCGGTTGATCCAGCAGAGCTGCCTGAAGCATGGCGTCCAGCCCCGGGTCCTGACCCTGCACTCGGATCGGGGAGCTCCAATGACGAGCCAATGCACCGCTCAACTTCTCGCTGACCTCGGCGTGACCCGCTCGTTGAGCCGGCCTCAGGTCTCGGATGACAATCCGTTCTCCGAGGCTCAGTTCAAGACCTTGAAGTACCATCCCTCGTTTCCCGGACGGTTCGGAGACCAGGGCCAGGCCAAGACCTTCTGTCGATCGTTCTTCCGTTGGTACAATGCCGAGCACAGGCACGGGGGCATCTCGATGCTGACCCCCGAACAAGTGCACTTCGGGCGCGCCGACAACGTTATCGCCCGCAGGACAACCGTGCTCAACACGGCATGGACCACCCATCCCGAACGCTTCGTCAGAGGCGTTCCCAAACCCAAACCGCTCCCGGAGGCCGTCTGGATCAATCCTCCCACCACACCCCTCTCCACACAGGAAATTGCTCTTTAATTAATCCCGTAGAGTGTCCCATTGTCGTTGACAGGTTCCGCTGCATCCACCCTGGCAGCGTTGTTCCTCCTCGAAATAGCGTTGCTATTCCTCGTCGTCTCGCCTTACCAGGGCGGCGCTTCGGTCCCCTCGGTGCGTCACCGTATTTCCGGGCCACGACACTAGTTGTTCGCCGCACCCTGGTCGATCCAGTTCCTGATGTTGGTCAGGTCGATGTTGTCCAACGTACCACCGTTGAGTGGCATCATCGCTCCCGCCGTCTGACGCCCCTCCAGCTTCTTGACCAGATAGCTGTTTTGTGCATCGCTGGGAATCACGCGGATTTCGCCCGGTGCGTTGGACGAGCTGACGTTGACGAGGTTCGCGAACGCCGCGTTCGAGCGTAGGTCCAGCCCGGCCGAAACGGCGGATCCGTGGCACGAACCACCATTGCAGCCACGCCGCGTGAAGATCTCCTGGATATTGGTTCCGAACGAAGGGTTGGCAATGATCACTCGGGTGTCCCCACCACCACCGCCGCCACCTCCACCGCCACCGCCGCCGCCGCCGCCAGGCGGAGCCGTCGGACCATCCGATCCGCCACATGCGACGAGAAGAGCCGTACCGAGGACCGAGATCACGGACGAGAAACGCTTCATGGATTCTCCCTTGCGAGCCTTATCGCGACGAGTGTGGAGTATGGTCGGCGCACAGCGCACCGATAATACAACCTTTAAGCAACCTGGCCGGTTCCGGATACGTACGGCAAGCGAAGCCACTACTTACCAGGGCCCGAGGCCCCTAGGCCATCTCCACTTGCAGAATCGCGGGGCAGACCCCAGCCTGAACGGCCCTGACGGCCGAATTCGAGGTCGAGGGCCCGCAAGAGTGGAGCCGCCGGCACGCCGAGCTATTCCACTGAGAACCGATTGACACGGAAGAACCATGCTGACGGATATCGAAATCGCACAATCCGCCGAATTGAGGCCCATTGCCGAGATTGCGGCCAAGGTTGGGCTCGCTGCGACGGACATCGAACCTTATGGGCATTACAAGGCCAAGGTACCCCTGGAGGTACTCAACGGCCAGGAGAGCCGGAACGGGAGGCTCGTTCTGGTCACGGGCACCAGCCCCACTCCGGCCGGCGAAGGCAAATCGACGGTGGCGGTGGGTCTGGCAGACGCTCTCACCCTTCGCGAACGAAAGCCCGTGCTGTGCCTGAGGGAGCCGAGCCTGGGACCGGTCTTCGGCCTCAAGGGTGGTGCGGCGGGCGGCGGATATTCGCAGGTAATTCCCATGGCGGATATCAACCTGCACTTCACCGGCGATTTCCACGCGATCACCTCCGCGCACGCGCTACTGTCGGCGATGCTCGACAACCACCTATTCCGCCCCAACAGCCTCGGGATCGACCACAGGCAAATCACGTGGCCCCGAGCTGTGGACATGAACGACCGGGCGCTACGTCACATCGTGCTGGGGCTGGGCGGCAGGACGGCCGGCATTCCCCGAGAGGGCGGCTTCGTCATCACGGCGGCCTCGGAGATCATGGCCATCTTCTGCCTGGCCGACTCCCTCAAGGACCTCACCGCCAGACTGGGCAATATCATCGTGGCATCCACCCGTCAGGGTGATCCCATCCGGGCTGCTGAGCTTGACGCACCAGGGGCGATGACCCTGCTGCTCCAGGAGGCCATCAACCCGAACCTCGTGCAGACCCTGGGCGGCACGCCTGCGTTCGTACACGGTGGGCCGTTCGCCAACATCGCCCACGGCTGCAACTCGCTCATCGCGACGAGGGCCGGCATCACCCTGGGTGATATCGTGGTGACGGAGGCCGGATTCGGGGCCGATCTCGGTGCCGAGAAGTTCTTCGACATCAAGTGCCGAATGGGCGGGCTCGAGCCCCAGGCGGTGGTGGTCGTCGCGACCATCCGGGCGCTCAAGATGCACGGTGGTGTGGCCAGGAGCGACCTGACGGTCGAGAACGTCGAGGCTCTCGAGGCGGGAACGGTCGATCTTCAGGCGCATGTCGAGAACGTACATAAGTTCGGCGTGCCTCCCGTCGTGGCCATCAACCGCTTTGCCAGCGACTCCGACGCCGAGGTCGCCGCGCTCAGGGCGGCCTGCGAAGAGTGGGGGGTGCGAGTAGTGGAGGCAGATCCCCACGGCCAGACCGGCGCAGGTTGCCTGGAGCTCGCAGACGTGGTGAGCGAGCTGGTGGAGTCGGGCGCGGCCGCTTATCGGCCCCTCTATCCCGACGACCTCGGGCTCCGCGAGAAGATCGCCGTCATCGCCACCGAGATCTACGGGGCCGACGGAGTCGACTTCCTGGACGAGGCTTCGATCGCCATCGACCGGTTGGAGTCGATCGGCATGCGCGAAATGCCCGTGTGTGTCGCCAAGACGCAGTACTCGTTCTCCGACAACCCAGCCCTGCTTGCGAGGCCCAGTAGCTTCAAAGTCACCGTCCGCGAAGTGACTCCGTCCGCCGGGGCGGGCTTCGTGGTCGCCAAGACCGTCAACATCATGACCATGCCCGGCCTCGCGGAGCGTCCCGCGGCGGCGGGCATGTCCGTAAAGGACGACGGCGAGATCGTCGGTCTGGCCTAGAAGGCCGCCGCGGCCCGGCTTCCGCCATGATCTGGGCAGCATCGGGCGGATCGTCGAGGAGTCACAGGGAGGCGCCGCCTGATGTCAACACGCGAGATCGGCCCGGAGGGTTTGGTACGAACGCTGGGCGCCGTGGCGGCCGGAGCGTTCGTCGTCACCAACATGATCGGCTCGGGAATCTTCACGGTCCCCGCCTTCGTGCGTGTCGCGACGGGGAGCGCCATGGCCTCCCTGGGCGTGTGGGCCGCCGCCGGGTTTCTGGCCCTTTGCGGCGCCCTCTGCTACTCGGAGTTGGCCACCCACATGCCCGCGGCCGGAGGGGAATACCGGTACCTGACGCGAGGACTCGGTCGGGTGTGGGGCTTTCTGAGCGGATGGACCTCGTTCATCGTGGGATTCTCCGCCGCCATGGCCGCGTCGGCGTTGGGGGTGATGGCCTATCTCGCGCCTCTCTTCGGCGGGTGGAACCCAGACGCGCCGATCGCCGACGGCCTCGCGATCAGCCAAGGGGCCGCGGGAGCCTCGCTGATGGTCCTTGTCCTCACCGTGGTCCACTCGGTGGCCGTGCGGTGGAGCGGCGGCCTCCAGACGACCTTGGCCACGATGGTCGTGGGGTCCATCGGGATCATGGTACTGGCAGGCTTCGCGACCGGAAACGGCTCCTGGTCGGGTCTCGTGGCTCGTACCGACCCCGGAAGCAACTGGTGGGTGGCGCTCCTTCAGGTGACCTATGCGTACGCGGGATGGAACGCGGCGGCCTACATCGCCGGAGAGGTGAGCCACCCCTCGAGGAATCTCCCGAGGGCGATCCTGGGAGGCACCGTGTTCGTCACGCTGCTCTACCTCCTCATCAATGCGCTCTTCTTCTACGCCTTGCCCCACGCCCAGTGGGAACCGGCGATCGCCGTGGGGCAGTTGGCCGCCGAACGGCTGTTCGGCTTTCGGGGATCGCTGGCGGTGACGAGCCTCATCGCGCTGGCGATGTTCGGATCGGTCAGCGCCATGACCGCCGTGGGCCCGCGCATCTATTTCGCCATGGCCCGCGATGGTGTCGCGCCCCGCTTCCTCGGTCGCATCTCTGATCGAGGGCAGGTACCCACCGCAGCCATTCTCGCACAAGGCGTGCTCGCCGCGGCACTGGCACTGACCGGCGCCTTCGAGACCCTGCTGATCTACATCGGGTCTTCGCTGCTGCTCTTCAATGGGCTCACGGTGGTCACGCTCTTCGTGTTCCGGCGTCGAAGAGCCGCGGCCGGCTCACCGAACCCGGAGGGGGACGTCTTTCACACCCCGCTTCATCCGCTTCCGGCGTTGATCTTCCTCGGAATCACCATCGCCGCGTGGATCAACGGGCTGATAGGGGCGCCGGTACCGACCGGCGCAGCGCTGATCACACTCGGTGCGGGATCCGTGGTCTACGCGGTCGGAAGTCGCCGCGGATGGTTCGGTTCTGAGATGCGGGATCGAAAGTAACGGAGGCGAATTCAGGCTTCCCGCTACCGCTTGAGCAGCCGCGTCGTCCACCTCTCTAGCGACGCTCATGTCGGCGTATTCCGCGAGACGGCACCGCGGATCCGACGAGCAGATGGACGGCGAGATTTGCGACTTAGATCATGTTCGTATTCCGTTCGCGTGGACGTTCTTCAGTCGGGGAGATCTATGGGAAGCACGTGCTGAAGTTCCCGACGGTGTGATCCCTCTTCCCTCCCCTTCTCACGAGTCGGACCCTGCGGCCTCCCGAGCCCGCCGGCTGAAGCTCGTCTTGGCGCGTGTGCGCCGAGTGACGAGGACTCCACCCAAGATGGCCATCGGCGGAACCAGCAGGCTGATGACCAGCGGATACCAGGAGGGTTGTCCCGGCACCGGGTCACCCCGGTTGACCACGAGCCACGAAGCGAGGCCCAGGACCATCATGAGGCCCGCCAACCCGGCCGCATGCTCGAGGGGCGAGTGATCGGACACCCGTGGCGGCCACGTATCCGCCGATCACCGCAAACACGGCGCTATAGGCCAGGTTCACGACAAGGTAGGCAGTGGTCACTCCCACATCGGGACCCGTGCCGCCCAACATGACGTTGACGACGATCGGGGTGGTGACCCCCTCCAGGACCGCTACCACAAAGAAGGCGCCGAGAATCGACAAGGCACTCCGCCAGATCGACATGTCTGCCTCAAGTAAGAGGAGCTCCGATATTCATCAAGGACAGTAGGAACCAAGCCGACCCGGGGGAAGTACGCCATGGACCCTCCCGGCACGCCGCTCTACCTTGGTCCGCATCGGCCGCCACAGTTCAACCCGGGAATCTCGATTGATGGCTCAGGACTCGGAACATCTCGAGGACATTCAGGGCGTGCTTCTCGACCTGGATGGCACGGTCTTCATCGGAGACCGCCTCGTCCCGGGGGCGGCGGACGCCGTCGCCGCCCTGAGACGGGGCGGCCTACCCTTGCGCTTCGGAACCAACACGACGCGTATATCCCGCGCCGCGCTCGTCGAGCGAATGCACCGGTTGGGCCTCGAGCTCGATGCCGAGGAAGTGCTGACGGCCCCATTGGCCGCGGCGTCCTGGCTCGAGCGAAAAGGGCTCTGGAACGTCTCACTCTGCGTTCCGGAAGCCACCCACGCCGACTTCGGACACTTCACCATAAACGAAACGTCACCTCAGGCCGTCGTCGTGGGAGATCTCGGGGCCGGATGGGACTTCGCCCGACTCAACCGGTCGTTCAATCACATCATGGATGGAGCGGAGTTCGTGGCCCTCCAACGGAACCGCTACTGGGACACCGGTCAGGGGCTGGCGCTGGACACCGGCCCCTTCGTGACGGCCCTCGAGTATGCCACGGGGCGCGAGGCCGTCGTCATGGGAAAACCGAGCCAGGCCTTCTTTCGGGCCGCGGCCGACTCGATGGGAGTCGACCTCTTCAACCTGGCTGTCGTGGGTGACGACATCGGCACGGACGTGGCGGGCGCGCAGGCGTGCGAAGCGGCCGCGGTCCTGGTCCGCACGGGCAAGTTCCGCGAGGGCGACCTCGGGCGAGGAGCCCCAAGACCCGACCTGATCCTCGACTCCATCGCATCCCTCCCCTCGGCCTTGGGAGTCGGTTTCAGTTGAACGGCGAAAAGAGAACATCAGAGTCCTGGCGCGCACTCCTCGGGCCGTACGCCGGTCCGGAACTCCGTCGGAGCGTTACACAGATCCTCACCAGCGCCCCACCGTATTTCCTCTTCTGGTATGCCTCCTATCGAGCGCTCGACGTGAGCTATTGGCTCACTCTGGTGCTCGCGCTGCCCGCTGCGGCTTTCCTCACACGGCTGTTCATGATCCAGCACGACTGCGGGCACGGCTCCTTCTTCAAATCCCGGAAGGTGGCCGACACGGTCGGTTTTTGGATCGGAGTGCTCACGCTCACGCCTTACCGCTACTGGCGAAAAACCCACGCTTACCACCACGCTCACTCGGGCAACCTGGACTTCAGGGGGTTCGGAGACATCGATACCCTGACGGTGAGCGAGTATTACGGTATGCCGCTCCTCGGGCGACTCCGCTACAGAGCCTACCGACACCCGTTCGTGCTTCTGGGCCTGGGCGGGCTCTACTTATTCCTGCTCAAGCATCGTTATCCGTGGGACATTCCACGGCGCTGGAAACGAGCGTGGATCAGCGTGTGGCAGACCAACGCCGTCCTGGCCGCCATCGTCGCTCTCATGTGGCTCACCATCGGACTGAAGGCCTTCGTCTTGGTCCACCTCCCGATCCTGCTGTACACGGTCAGCGCCGGCGTTTGGCTGTTCTACGTGCAGCATCAGTTCGAGGACACGTACTGGCACGAGCACGAAGAGTGGTCGTACTTCGACGCCGGGCTGGAGGGCAGCTCTCACCTCGTTCTGCCGAAGTGGCTGCAGTGGATAACGGCGAGCATCGGGATCCATCACATCCACCACATCAGCGCCCGCATTCCGAACTACAAGCTGCAGGAGTGCCTGGACGGCATCCCGGAGTTCCAGAAGGTGACCAAGGTCTCGATCTGGGACGGCATCAAGACCCTACGTCTCTCGCTCTGGCACGAGGACACCAGGAGGCTGGTGTCGTTCTCGGAGGCCCGACGCCTCGTCCGGACCTGAGCCGCCAAGGGCCTAGAAGGCTGTTGAAGAAATACAGCGGGTCGCGTTAGGATCGCCGAGGGTCCAGCGCGTAGGCGGCGCGACGACGCGATGCCGTGGTATCGGGGAGGAGCGCCAACACCCGGGGCACCGCGCGAAGCGTGGTCGGGCCCTCGCCGCCCTAACCCGGAGGGCACAGGGGGGTTGCGGTCGGTCAACAATCGCTTTGCGCATTGTCGGGTTGTCTCTCCTCCTCGCCGTAGCTCTGCTACGACTCGTCGTCGTTCCTACTCTGAGCCTCGCAAGACCCGGGGCACCCGCGCCGCAGGCGCGGGTCGCGCGACCCACTGTATTTCTTCAACAGCCTTCTAACACCAACCAGCTTTCCCCGGCGGCACCCGCGGTGCTAACGTGGTGAAGCCCGTCAGGATTGGGTTACGCCCTGGCTTTGCCTTCGAGAATGGATGGGACGCACGGTGATCAAACCGCGATTCGTGAACACGGCAGTCCACGCGGCGGCACTCCAGGGAGCCCTGCTCGTCGTGCCACCGCCTTCGACCGCCCAACAGATCGTCGAAGCGGGAAGCGTCGAATTCGACGCCGATCGAGCCATGCTGCTCGACTCTACCGTGTACGTCCGATTCGATGTCGAAGACACGTGGTCACTCCGCGACGCGCTGGCCGACGGGCTGGTTCAGCCGCAGACCCGCGTACTCATTATGGAGCACCGGAAGGGCAGGCTTGCGTTGGTGACCGACCAGATGGCCTATCATCACACGGCCCAGGGCGAGATCGACGGAGAGCCCTGGATGGTCTCCTTCTGACCCGCGTGTAACTCAGGGGTCAGTATGACGCCCACGATCGACGGTCAGGTGCACCACTTCGAGTATCGCGGCCTCTTCAACGGCGGTTCCGTTCTCTGGGATCGGGAAACCGGCACCTACTGGCATCACGTGTCGGGACTCGCGCTCCATGGACCGCTCGAGGGTCGGCGACTCCCGATCTTCAACCTCCTTCAAGGCACCGTGGACCAGGCGCTCGACGCACACCCGGATCTGGAAGTCGCCGTGTCCGACCGACCGATCCGTCGCCGCAGCCGATGGGCGCCTCTCTCCGAGCGAGTGCGGGGACTCTCGGACCGATTCAAGGCCACCATGAGCGGCGAAGATCCGAGGAGGCCGAGCATGGATATCGGGCTCGGAGCTTGGACCGAAGGATCCCAGAAGTACTTCCCCATGGCCGTGGTGGAAGAGCGGGGACGGTTCGTCTTCGACGAGATGGACGGGCGTCGCCTGCTGGTTCATATCGAGCCTACCGCCAACTCGATCCTGGCCCTCTACACTGACGCCCGAGACGCGAGCTGGGATGGCGTCGTGCTCCGACTCGCTGACGGACGATACATCAGGGCAGGTGCCCTGTTCTCGGCCGACGGCACCAAGCTCGAGGTCGAACGGCCCATGCAGGTCTTCACCCGCTGGTATGGGTTCGCCCTCACGTTCCCGGAGGTCCGGGTCTACCAGCCCTAGAAGGCCGTGAATATTCGACCCGCCGCGGAGACCGACGCCGGCCAGATTCTGGAGATCTACACGCCGGTAGTCACCGACACGCCCATCTCCTTCGAGGAGGCCGTGCCGTCGCCCGCCGAAATGGCGGGCAGGATTCGGCGAACCCGCGAAGGGTACCCGTGGTTGGTCTGCGATGGAGACGAGGGAATCTGGGGGTACGCGTACGCCACCGCCTTCCGGCAGAGATCGGCGTACCAGTGGACCGCCGAGGTCTCCGCTTACGTGCACACGCAAGCTCGTCGCAGTGGCGTGGCGAGGGGGCTATACACTTCGCTCTTCGAGATCCTCCGTCTCCTGGGATTCGTGAACGCGTTGGCAGGAATCGCGCTTCCGAACGAAGCGAGCGTGGCGCTTCACGAATCACTCGGCTTCACCGTAGTCGGCACCTTCGCGGACGTGGGGTACAAGCTCGATGGCTGGCACGACGTGGAGTGGTGGCAGCTACGTCTCAGAAACCCGGACCTGCCTCCAACCGCCCCCCGGGAGTTCTCGGAGATGCGCGATTCGCTAGGCGTCGCTCAGGCGCTCATGGCGGGGGAAGCGCTGATCCGCGGCTAGAAGGCTGTTGAAGCCTTCCCAGAAGGCGGCCTGCAGCGTCAGCGTCAGGTTGCGTCCCGGCTCCGGCCGGAAGAACGACACGTTCGAAAACTCGGCGTACCGGTCGGGCCGAGACGACTCCATCGGGAATTCTCACATGTCGGTGTGGGGAATTCCAACGCACGCGGTCAGGCATTTCGCGCCACGGGCCTCTCCGCTACCGTTGGTGCCATGTCCATCAAGTCCGCGCTGAAGTCCGTCCTTACCATGGGAAAGGGTGTCGTTCGAGGCCTTCCCGAGTCGAGCGACGATCGTGACCCCATCGAGTTGTTCGGCGAGTGGTTCGAAGAGGCGAAGGAGTCCGGGATCCTACTCCCCGAGTCGACCTCTCTGGCCACGGCCACGCCCGAGGGGGTGCCGTCGTCGCGAATGGTCCTGCTGAAGGCCTTCGGCGCCGACGGGTTCGTCTTCTATACGAACTACGGAAGCCGCAAGGCAGCAGAGCTGGACTCCAATCCGCGGGCTGCCCTCCTTCTGCACTGGGCCGTCCTACAAAGGCAGGTGAGGGTGGAGGGGCGAGTGGAGCGGATCGGCCAGGCGGAGGCCGAGGCCTATTTCCGGACCAGGGGACGGGGAAGCCAGATCGGGGCGTGGGCGTCTCGGCAAAGCACCAGGTTGGAGGTCCGGGCCGAGTTGGAGCAGCGCGTATCCGAAGTGGAGGAACGCTTCAAGGAGCGCGACGTACCTCTCCCCGAATTCTGGGGAGGATACCGGGTCGTCCCGGAGCGCATCGAGTTTTGGAAGGGGAGACTGAACCGCCTCCATGACCGGCTCGTCTACAAGCGCGAAGACGGAGGATGGGGCACCGAGCGGCTCTACCCCTGACCCCTGGCTTTCACCCAGCAATCCTCCACCCACCCCACGAACGCTTCGGTCTCTCTTTCGAGGAGACCCGCGGCCAACCGCCTGGCTTCCTCCGACAGTGCCTGGCGACGCTCGTCAACGTCGGATAGTAGCGCATCCGTCCGGGCGTCGGTGATGCCGCCAGCCGCCTCGATGCTTCGCCCGAGTACCGTCGATCGTTGCTTTCCCCCAGGAGATCGCTGAGGTGATGCAACTCGATGGAGTACGGCTCCAGCACCTCGACAGCGATAGGAGCCAAGAACTCGAGTTGGTGTCGAAGATCCTTGGCTCGCTTTCGCAACTCGTGTTGGGCCTCGGCGTCTGATCCCTCCCCGCAGGCCCGCTGGTGGTGCGCTCGGGCCGCGTCATACGAGGTGGTCATCACCACTCGCAACCACTCGAGATCGCCCATCTCGACCACCGCCGGCCAGCAGACGGTGAGCGCTCCGAGCAGGTCCCTTGCCTTCGCGCACGGGCCATCGGGTCCTGTAGCCGTGGCAAAGAGCCCGTCGCGGTTGGCCTCGAGTTCCCCGATCAACGACCCCCAGGCTTCGTCGAGTCCCGGCTCCGTAGTCGCCGCGCGGACCGCACCGGCGGTCTCGACGAGCACGTCGGCGTCGCGAATGGGTGCGGCGCAGCGCCCGGCACTCCGCAGGGTCCGATCGGCCGAATCATACGCATCTGAGGTCAGCGCAGGCCGAACGAATCTCGAGAGGGCCCGCGCTCGGTTGAGCGTCGTTCGTGCCTCGTGCGCAGCCAGACCGACATCCGCCATATCGATCATGACGTCCCGAGCCTGTTGAACCAGTTGCCGGATCTCCCTGCTCAATCCCTCGAGCAGGGACTCCGTGTCTTGTATGCCGAACGTCACGTAGATCGGGGTCGAGTGATCAGATGCTTCGGGTCACAGGCAAGTCACGGACCCGAACAGGCTGTGGAAGACTAGGGTCAGCGCGCACCGCCGTCCATCGCCGGCCCCCAGAAGGCTGGCGAATGACGCCCCCAATGAGCGATAATGCCCTAGAAGCCTTCCGGAGGACGGGCGGACTCGCACATCGAAGGAGGAGCACGAATGGCGACCCCGTCGATGCAGCAGCACTGGCTGATTGCAGTGGCCGGCAAGGCCGGCGCCGACGATTACATCAGGAAGCCCATCGACCCGCCTTGGGCTGTCAACCGGGTACAGGCGGTCCTACGACGCGCCGAGTCGTAGGGACCTCCGACCAGATCGGGGAGCGCGCTCACGAACCTCGCCTTCAAGGGTTTCGTCGTCACGTCTCGGCGCTCCCAGGCTCCTCCGTCCTATCGCTTGGGGTTTTGGCGGTGCGGCCCTCTTTGGGGTGTTGCTGCTGTTCTTATGGCGGGGGTAGTACGGTTTGCCCACCCCGCCAAACGAACGCACTTTGGGGGTCCTTTAGCGTCCGAATCCTGGAGCAGAGCATGCATCGGTCTCCCTTGAGCACTCTGGCGACGTTGGCGCTCCTCACGGTTATCCCCCAACTCGGTGCCCAGGAGGTCGGGCCGACGAACGGCTCCCTCGTCATCGTGGGCGGGGCCATGAACGATCCCGGGATCATGAAGCGCTTCCTGGACCTGGCGGGCGGCCCCAACGCTCCGATCGTGGTCATCCCTACCGCGGGGGGCCAGGAGGACTACGACCAGTTCTACCAGGGACTCAGCGCATGGCGCGACGCGGGTGCCACCGACCTCACCGTGCTGCACACCAAGGACAGGGCCGAGGCCGACTCCGACGAGTTCGTAAGGGCCATCCGGAAAGCGAACGGAGTGTGGTTCCCCGGGGGGCGCCAGTGGCACCTGGCGGACTCCTATCTGGGCACGAAGAGCGAAGTGGAGCTCTGGAAGCTGTTGGAACGAGGTGGCGTCATCGGCGGCTAGTCGGCCGGCGCGACCATTCAGGGATCCTATCTGGCCCGGGGTGACACGCGCACCAACACGGTCATGATGGGTGACCACGAAGAGGGCTTCGGATTCCTGAAGAACACGGCCATCGATCAGCACGTCCTCAAACGCAACCGCCAGTTCGACCTCATCGAAGTGATCCGCGCGCGCCCCGAGCTGTTGGGCATCGCGATCGACGAGAACACCGCCATCGTGGTACGAGGCGACGAGTTCGAAGTCATCGGGCAGAGCTACGTGCTCATCTACGACAACGAGAGCATGATCGGCGACGTGGGCCTTTTCTACATGCTTGCGCCCGGTGACCAGTTCAACCTCGCGACAAGGGAAGCTCAAAGGCCGACGCGCACCCTCGAGCCGCTCGAAGTCACGCAAAAGAAGCCCTGGACCCGCTAGACCTGGGAACGGGGCTGGCCAAACAGAAGCACTTGAGCGTTCCGCTCACGTCCGGCTACTCAGAAGGACTCGCCCGACTCCAACGAAGCGATGAGGTTCACACAGCTTCCGGGCCGGGTTTGGGTGCCCAACGTCAGGGTCATGAGACGGGTAAGCCCACCCGGCTCGTGGTCCCCGCCGAACGCGCCGGACTTGGCTAGCTGGAAAAGCGCTCCATCCCCCGGTACGCGGACCAAGGATGCCTGCACTCGATCGAGCCACTCCTGGTAGGTCTCGTCGGGACCGAAAACCATCTTTTGCAGGTTGATGCAGGGTGCCAGCATGTTGAAGGTGGCCAGGTACTCCCACCTCAGTCCGCGCAGAGCACTCTCGTTCTCCACGATGTCCGGAATGCCCCGCAGAATCGTATGGATGTCCTCCTCCGTCAGCCCGAGTCGAGCCGACCGCGCGGCGTTCGCCGAGGACTCGCGAGCCCACCGAAGGGTCTCCAACTCGTCATCCCGGTTCTGCACCTCGTACAGCCCCTCGAGCGCGTCTCCACCGATGTTCGCGACCACGACTCCGACCAGATTGTCGATGAGGGTCGGACCATGATCCACCAGCAAGAACCCCGCGGAGATGATCTCTCTGACGGAGGCCTCCGCCTGGTCGGGCTGTCCTCCCATCTGTTCCAGAACGGCCTTGGCGGCTCGCGCCAGGGCGGCGTAACGCACTTCCGTGAAGTGGGGGAACGGCAGGGTGAAGACCGTCAGGCTATCGGGGAAGGGAGTGACCCAACGTGTAGACACCATGTCGATCCGCTCGGCCCGCGTGACGAGGGAGAGGTCGTTCTGAGCCGGATGAGATGCCGCTTGTCGTAGCGCCTCGAGCTCGTCGCCGGAGAAGCCCCGTTCGATCTGAAGGACAAGGTCCCTCCCCACTCCCTCGCGGAAGATGTCGGGGAAGTCGGGACTGGGGAACCAAGGGGTCCCGTAGTGCGTGACCGGTGGCTGCTCGAGGGCTTCGGGATGCGGTCCAGCGGCACCGACGAAGGCCACGTTGTTCAGAGCCTGCCCCGCCTCGATCGCCCCGATCGTGGCATCGGATTCGACCCGATAGCGGCGCAACGCCTCCGCAGCCCCAGCCATCTCTTGCACCGACAAGAACTGCGGGATGGCGATCTCGGCCAGTACGGGACCCACCGAGCCGGCCATCGAGACCGTCAACGTCGGAACGATGGCCACAAGGAACAGGAGCACGACCAGGAACGCAGCGCTCCGAAAGCGCCGCCCCTGACCCAGGGCACCCGCACCCATGACGACCTGATCTCCCGCTTCGTCCAACTCCGTCGTCCAATCCACGACCTCTTGGCGCATCCGATCGATGCCACCTTCGGTTTGGCGCCACGCGGACAATGCGAGTCGGACCCTGGCGAACTGGTATGCGTGGATGCTCGCACCGAGCACGAGGAACGCCAGGGTGGGTCCGACGGTGAGGATCCAGATCTCTCTCTGGGTCAGAAGCTCACGCGCGGCCAGCAGCACCGACAAGGCGAAGCCTACGGCCAGCCAGAGGGCGCCGGAGAGAATCAGAATCGCGGCCGCGAGACGCAACTTCGTCAGCCGGGCGCGAGTGTCGTCCGAGAACCGAGAGAAATGCCGCTTCCCCATGAGGAGAAAGCCCTGGTCGCGCCTCAGATCCGTGGCGACCTCGGCGATGGTGAGGAACCCGTAGCCCAGGTCGGCGGCACGTCCACCGGCCCTCACGAGGGACTGGAGGAAGAAGAACGCCCAGAACAGGATCGCTGCTCCCACCAGGCTCACGCTCAGTCCGAGAGCCCAGTTGTCCTCAAGCGGCCCGAGGCTCCAAAACTCTTGAGGCGTCGCCAACGACCAAAGGAGTGGAGTGACGAGTACGACGCTTCCGAGCCACGCGAGCGTCGTGACCTTCCACAGAGCCCCCTGAATCCACTCGAATCCGGGGGGCGGCCAGGGCAAACGAGCGCCACGCTGGTCGCTGATGTTCCCCTTCTGGAACTGCTGCACAGGAGCGGCCCCCGACGAGTCCGGTGGCGGTGGCGAACCGCCCGAGGCCTCGGGGTGTGACGTTGGCTCCGATGGCGTCAGCTCGTCTTCGCTCATTGTCCTTCCTTTGGGGCGGTGTTCGGTCGAGACAGGGCTTGTAGGAATACCCACTCAAGGGCCCGCTTTGGGCAAGGACTTTCCTGCGACTGTCCCGCCTTCGCTGCCCCAGGGGATCGGCTCCTCGGAAGTCGCGATCCCGGGCGGCCGGGCGCGGGCGTGCGATCCTCCAATACTAGCACGTTGGGCGTCAAATGTTTATGGGTATATGCATGAAGACACTCTATTTGCTGCGTCACGCCAAGTCGAGTTGGGACGACCCGTCGCTGGCCGACCACGACCGGCCTCTGAGCGGTCGGGGCAGACATGCGGCTCCACGGATGGGGGCCTTTCTCCGAGAAGGCGGTCACGCACCGGATTTGGTGCTCTGCTCCACCTCGGAGCGCACCCGTCAGACGCTGGCGGCCGTGTTGGAGGAGTTGGACGCCGAGCCCGCGATCGACTGGGACGGCGACCTCTACCTGGCTGGCCCTCGGGAAATGCTCGACCAGCTTCGTGCGGTGCCCGACACAGTCGAATCCGTCCTCATGGTCGGCCATAACCCCGGCACGGCAATGCTGGCGGACACGCTTTGTGCCCGAGGGGCCCCCAATGACTTGAACCTCTTGCGCGCCAGGTTCCCCACCGCCGGCCTGGCGATAATCGATCTCGAGGTAGATCGTTGGGAAGAGACGCAGCGCGACTGCGGACGCCTGCTGAGCTTCACTCGACCACGGGACTTGGACTGATCGGCCGAACCCTGAGCCCCATCAGGCGGTGTTTCATGTTGGAGGTGACCATGAGAAAGAATCTCTCGCTGGCCTTGCTGGCCGGCTCGACCGTCCTCCTGCTCGGCTGCTCCGGTGGCAAGAGCGCCTCGGACCAGGCCGCGGAGACGCTCACGAGGCGTCAGAAAGACAGCATCATCGCGACGCTGCCGATCCCAGGGGCCAAAGGTGTGGGCAAGGCCCTGGACGCCCTGGAGAAGTCGAACACCCGCGCCGCTCAGCACGACTCACTCGCGGTAAGGCGCTGACCTACGTCGGCTCACCCGACCCGGGAACGCCGTGCTTAGACCTCTGATCCCCGCGGATCCGCCTACGTAATCGTCGTTTCACGCTACGTACTCCGACGTATCGAGCCACCCGCCCCATTCGGCCATCGTTCTCCTGTGGGACAGCCCCACGCCCAGCAACCCTGGAAGGAGAACGAATCATGTCACGCACCGTACTAGTCTACGCAGTCGCCGCTCTGGCTCTGTGCGCCGGCACCGTATCGGCTCAGGAGCCGGTACCCGAGGTCCCCGAAGACATGCGAGTGAAGAAGCTCCCCCGGCAGAAGCTGTCCGGGCCGCGGTTCGGATTCACCGTCTTCACCGGAGAGACCGCGGATCAAAGGGACTCCATCGGGCTCGAGCCCATGATGACCCAGTTCGGCTGGCAGTGGGAGACTCAGATCGTGTCGATGCAGGGAGGAAGTCAGGCCCTCATGGAGTGGGTATTACTCGTCGGTGGCGTGGAGCAGAGCGAGTTCAGCCTGTCCCTGGGCTGGCTGGCAGGATACCGGCTCGACAACGGCGTCGAGTTCGGCGTCGGTCCGAACCTCAGCGTGAACAAGGACAACGACTGGGATCCGAATACGTCGATGATCTTCGCCGCCGGATCCACCCTGCCCTTCGGAGACCTCTTCGTGCCGCTGAATGTGGCCGTGAGTGTGGCAAGAGGCGGTCCCAGAATAACGATGCTCATGGGATGGATCGTGGGCTGATGAAGCGGTCGGACCCACACCGAGATGCCTCCGTCCAGCCGCCCGGCACCGGGCCCGTCTCCGAAGGGGATCGACCCGGTGCCGGGAGAGCCGTCAGGAGGGGAGCGGGCCGGAGGCTCGCCGCCTCCTACACCTCCGAGAGGAGCCCTACGCGGAGCGCGAAGCGGACCAGCTCAGAGCGGTGCGTCAGCCCGAGTTTCTCCATGATCCGCGCTCGATAGGTGTCCACCGTCTTAGGAGAAATGAACAACTTCTTGCCGATCTCACGCGAACTGAACCCCTCGGCCGTGAGCGCGAGAACCTCCTGCTCTCGGGAACTGAGGCTGTGTAGGCCGAGATCGTCTCCCTCGTCCGACTCCTTGTATCGCCTCAGGAGGAGCGTGGCCGCTTTTGGGGGTAGGTAGACCTGCCCACGGGCCACCACCTTGACCGCTTCGATCAGGTCCGTGTCGGCGCTCGTCTTGGTCAAATACCCGCTCGCTCCGGCCTCCACGACCGGCACGAGGTACTCCTCTTCGGCGTGCGCGGTAAGAACCAGAACCTTGGTGTCCAGGTTCAGCGCAGCGATCCTGCGGGTGGCCTCCAGCCCGTTCGAGCCCGGCATGGAGAGGTCCATCAGGACCACGTGGGGCTTCAGGATGCGGACCTGATCCACCGCTTCGTCACCGCTCGAGACCTCTCCGACGACTTCCAGGAGCGGCTCACTCTCGAGCAAGGCCTTGATACCGGCACGGAACATAGCGTGGTCGTCGGCGATCAGGATTCGCGTCGGATCGGCCATGTTCAAGCGTCTCCATTGTTGAGTGGGATCACGAGCCTCACCCGCGTACCTCGCCCAAGTTCGCTCTGTACGGTCACCTGTCCCCCCGCTCCGACGGCTCGCTCGCGCATGCCCATGAGGCCCAAACCGCCCCCACCACCGACCAGCACTTGTTCAAACCCGCAGCCGTCGTCCTCCACGACACCCACCACGGAGGCTCCGTCGAGCCCCACATGGACGCTCACGCTCTCAGCACCGGAATGTCGAACGACGTTGGAGAGGGCCTCTTGAACCACACGGTACAATACCAACTTCCGATCCGCATCCAGGAGTTGATCCACGGCTCCCGCTTCGAAGCTGGATCGAATGTCGTGGTTCTCGGAGAGGCTGCGGATATGCGACTGGAGCGCGGCCACCACTCCGGCGTCCTCCAACGCGGGAGGTCGGAGACCACGTGCGATTCTACGCACGCTGTCCGAGGCCTCGTGGAGGCCCAGTCGGAGTTCCTCCAGCATCTTCCTCCGCTCCGAGGCGTCGGGCTCCATGCCTGCCAACCTCACGCGCAGGAGGAGTGCAGCGAGGAGTTGCGCGGTGTCGTCATGCAGCTCTCGGGAGATCCTCTGACGCTCGTCTTCGGCCGCCCTGAGGGCACCCTGTCCGAACGCCCGAAGTTGCGAGCGTTCGGTAACGTCTCGTACCACGGCGATCACGAGCTCTTGGTCTCCTGCATGCCCGGGGCTCAGGCTGATCTCCACGGGGAATTCACTTCCGTTCTTGCGGCGTCCCGACAGCGTCAGGCCGGCCCCCATAGGTCGGGTGGTCGGGTTTCCGTGGAACTCCTTCCGTTGGCCCACATACGAACCACGGTGAGGCGCCGGAACCAGCGTCTCGACGGATTGCCCCACGAGCTCGTCGGCAGAATACCCGAACTGGGCTTGGGCTCGGGGATTGACCTCCACGATGACGCCTTGGTGGTTGACGACGACGATACCATCCGGCGCGGCATCGAAAACCGCTCGATAGTCGAGGTGGATCTTCACCTCCGCGTCCGGCGTCTCCCTAGGACCCTGGTCGTTCAAAGGCCGCAGATCTCCTCAAAGTTTCGTCTCTGTGTGTGGAGAAAACCCCCACAAGGCATTCCGCAGTATCCCGACAGCATCGCCCGCACCGCGACCGCATCTTATCCCGAGGTGCCAGGTAGGCGGGAGCGAGGCGCAGTGCCGAAAAACCCAGTCGAATCACCGAGGGACGGAGTCCGCTCTTCACGCAAGGAAGCTCGGCGTCCGCCACCCACCCTCCGTGGTGTGGCGATCCATCTACTTCGTATCCCCCTATTCTACAAGATTCTGCTCGCCAACGTCGGATTACTGGTGCTCGGAGCGGGATCCGGGATGGTGCTCGTGCGCTACATCACGGCCGAGACCTCCACTTCGACCGCATACGTCCTCTCCGGCGTAGTCGCTCTTGCGGTGCTGACGGTGGCGAGCACGATTCACGCATACGTTATCCGCGCCGCGCTCTCCCCGGTTCGGACCCTCGAGGACGCGGCCCGCCGGGTGGAGGCCGGCGATCCTTCGGCCCGCGCGGAAGAGTCGCTCCTCGCCGACGAAGAGATGGCCCGGATCGTACGTGTCTTCAACGCGATGCTGGACGTCCTCGGTGCGGCGCGACGGCAGGAGAGGGCCCGGGCCGCCCGTACTCTCAAGGCCCAGGAGATGGAGCGACTCAGGACGTCCCGCGAGTTGTACGACGACTTGGCTCAAACCCTCGCGGGAGTCTTGTTGAGGCTTCGAGTCATCACGGCCGGGCCGGGAGCGACGGATGCCGAAGGCCTGCATGGCCCTCTCGAAGAGGTCCGCACGGAGGTCGTGGACGCCCTCGAACGGGCCCAAAACGTGGCTCGCAGGCTTCACCCGCCGGAGCTGGACGACCTGGGGCTGAGGGCGGCGGTGGAAGCGTACGCACGGGCCGTGGAGGCCGCCAGCGAACTTCCCGTGGACGTCCTCGTCGAGGGACCCCTCCCTGCTTTGGGTCCCGAGGTGCGCCTCGCTGTATTCAGAATCGTACAGGAGGCGCTACAGAACAGCGTTCAGCACGCCCACGCCGCGCACGCGTCGGTGCGTCTCGCGAACGAGGCCGATCAGCTTCACGTCGACGTCGTGGATGACGGTTGCGGCTTCGATGTCGCCGAAGCGTTCACCGACAGAGACGGGCTCGGCCTCTCGAGCATGTTGGACCGGGCCGCGCACCGGGGTGGTGGTCTCACGGTAGAAAGCCGCCCTGGACACGGCACGAGGTCCGGCTGACGATCCCGCTCCCCACGGACAGGCCAGGTCAGCCGGAGACGCCGGGAGGTTCGGTTCTTCTTCGTCGGAACATCCCCCACGCGGCCCGGTCGCCTTTCTGACAAGATCCTCAGCAAACTCCTAGTGGATTCGTTGCGAGGTCGGTTCTACGTTGCGATGGTGGAGGGCCGGACCTGCCGATTCTTCCGGTACGTCGGGCGCCACCACCCCGCCTTCTCAGCCGCTGCACAAGGAGTGCATCATGTCGCGTCTCATCCTGGTTCCCCTGGACGGTTCCGAGTTCTCGGAGTCGGCACTCGCGGTCGCCCTGTCCATCGCACGCCGTTGGGAAGCGCGACTTGAAGTCCTGACGGTCCATGAAGCGGTCCCCACGCTCGATCACGATCTGTGGGAGACCGCGTCACGCGAATGGTCAGAGAAGTACATCGCGAGCGTGGCTGAGCGCATCAAGGAAGAGGCGGGCGGCACGGTCGCGGCCACGGCGCTCTCCGGCACGACCAGTGAGGCCATTCAGCACCACGTGGAAGCCCGCGGCGGCGACCTGGTCGTCATGGCCACCCATGGACGGGGGCCGATGTCCCGGTTCTGGCTTGGGAGCACGGCCGACGCCCTGGTGCGCCACTCCTCGTTCCCCATCCTGCTCCTTCGTCCGACCGAGGGTGCGACGCTCAAGCCGACGGAAGACTTCTCCCCGAAGAAGGTGCTGGTACCCTTGGACGGATCGAGAGAGAGTGAGGCAATCCTGACGCACGCTCTGGAGATCGCCGACGACCCGGAGGCGATGGTCTCGCTGCTCCGCGTCTTCCCCTACCCCGAAGAGTTCGCCTCCTCATACCTTCCGCATACGATTCAGGTAAACGCGGAGTTGCTAAAGGAGGGCGAGGCCGCCGCGAAGGAGTACATCGACGGCCAAGCCGCTGCCCTCAGAGAGCGTGGGATCGATGCGTCCGGCCACGTCTGCGTGGACGCGAGTCCGGCGGCGGGGATTCTCCACTTCGCGGAACGCACCGGCGCCGACATGATCGCGATGTCGACGCATGGCCGAGGGGGGGTATCGCGCATGTTGCTCGGTAGCGTGACGGACAAGGTTCTGAGGGGCGGGCAGATCCCGATGCTCGTTTATCACCCTCGTGAAGTCGAACCCGAATAGGGTCCGCTCAGGGGCACGTCGACCAGCAGGTGCCGGGAGCCCGAAAGGAGGGACGGGATGTACACGGTGCGTGACATCATGAACACCGACGTGGTGACCGTGACCCCGGAGACCACCGTCCACGACCTCACTCGGCTCCTGTCCGAGCACGACATCAGCGGTGCGCCGGTCGTCGGTGCCCAGGGTGAGGTCCTCGGGGTCGTATCGATGACCGACGTGATCCGCCTCGCTGCCGATGAGACCGACATGCACGTGGGAGGCCACCCGGTCGCCGACGACTCACGCGAGCCGACATCGGACGACGTAGAGACGGACGTACTTGACTACTTCCAGCGGGGCTACAATCCAACGCGCGGAAGCAACGCGGTGGGCGACTGGGTCGCGGAGAGCGACTTGGATCAGTACGACGTTCGGGAGATCATGACCCCCGCGAACTTCCACATCCACCCCGACGCGAGCGTGGCCGAGCTCGCACGGTTCCTACTCCGCGGTAGGATTCACAGAGCGTTGGTCATGGAGGACGACGCACTGGTCGGCATCGTCACGACGGTCGACGTGCTTCGCACCGTAGCCGGGGACTCCTGAGGACGTGAACGACCTCGAGGGCACCCCACGAGCCATGGCCGGACCCGCATGGAAGGAGCCGTGCCTCGACACGATCGTAATCGGCGTCGACTTCGGACCCGAGTGTGAGATCGGTCTGGAGTTCGTCCATCGCCACCTGAAAGCGGAATCGAACTTCGTTCTGGTCCATGCGCTCCACTTGCCCCTCGACGCAGAGCATCGCGGAGGGGAGACGTCGGCTCAGATAGCCATCAGGGAAGAAGCGGAGCACAGCGCGCGGGAGGCCCTGGAGAGCATCGGCGCCAAGAGCCTCGGCGCAAAGGCCGCCAACATCGTCGTCATCCCCGGCGAAGCGTCACACGTGCTCGCCGTCGTCGCCGACGACGTGAGCGCCGACTTGATCGTCATCGGTCCCCATCGAGAGACCGCTCGGATGGAGCGGATTCTCGGGACAACCGCTCAGCAGCTGATTCACGAAGTCCACACGCCGGTGCTCCTGGCCACCCACCCGATCGCTCAAGCACCGCGGAAGATCCTCGCCCCGGTCGCGCCGGCCGAGGGACCCGACCGGGTCTCCGCATGGACCAAGCTTCTCTCGGAGAAAACGGGGGCCGAGGTGATCGCCATGAACGTCGTCAAACAACCGGTGCGGACGATTATCTCGACGGTACACGATCAGGGCATCGACCTCATCGTCATGGGAAGCCACGGCCCCGGCTTGATCGAGCGGCTATTCAGGGCGAACGTAGCGGACCTAGTCTTGGCGGAGACCCCCGTGCCGGTGCTCATCGTCCGCTAGCACCATCCACACAGGCCTTCAATGTATCCCATCTCGGTCACGATACACCTCTTATCTGCCATGTTCTGGCTCGGCGGCATGTTCTTCTTGGCGATCGTGGGGGCTCCGGCGCTCCGTGGACTCGACCCGAACCTGCGTCGCCGACTGTTCAAGGAGATCGGGGAGCGGTTTCGATCCACGAGTTGGGTGGTCATCGGCCTCCTGGTCGTGACCGGTGTATCGAACCTTCATTTTCGGGGTCTCCTACGGCCTGCCGTGAGCGGTGGGAGCGACTTTTGGCTCGGGCCGGTAGGTAGGATGCTGGCATGGAAACTGGCCCTCGTCTTCGCGATGCTGGCCATCGCGTCGCTCCACGACTTCTGGCTGGGCCCGCGTTCCGGAACGCTCACGCCCGGATCCGAGGAGCACGAACGTAACCGGCGCACCGTGGTCTGGCTCGGAAGGGTGAACGCTCTTGTCGGCGTCCTTTTGGTCTACGTAGCTACCCGGCTCGTGCGCGGCTGACGAGGTCGAATCACCGCGAAGATCAACAGCCCCCCGCCGCCCCCGACCGCAATACCCGGAGCGTCACGGTGGCGAGCTGCACGGCCGGAACGTCTGCCGACACTGCCGCCAGGGCGGTCCCCAGGAACGCGCAGATGCCGCCCACCATCCCCCCGTGCCACGCGGAGTCACCGAACGATCGGCGTTTGTGGATCACGTAAGCGGTTCCGCTCAAGGCGGCCGTCAACATCGAGGGTACGGGCCAGGCGGAGTAGATCGCGTCGCTGTAGTGGCCGACGACCACGAGCCCGACGTGTAGGAGGGTACCGAGCCCCGCCCAGAGCAGTACCGCCGGCGTCAGCGCGTCTTCGTGTGATGCCGGTTCGGAAAAGAGCCCCCTCACCCTTCGACCCCGCAGAAGCGTAGCGCCGTCAAGGCGAGCGTGCGGGCCGCGATCACGACGTCGCCGACCGGGACGAACTCGTTCGGCGCGTGTGCGTTCCTCACGTCTCCGGGTCCGTAGAGCACGGTCGGGGTGGCCCCGTGATTGACGAGCAACGCCATATCGGATCCATAAGGCACGCCGGTGACCTTGGCTCTGTCACCCGTGACCGCCCGATGCGCCTCTCGCACGGCGGTCGCGACCCCTGCGTCGGGATCGGTCCGACAGGCCTCGAAGCGTCCGCCCCACCACTCGACCACCGGTGGGTTGGTACGGAGAAAGGGGTCTTCCTCAGCGGCCCCGGCCACGGCGGCCTCCAAGGCGGAGCGTGCCTGCTCCGGATTCTCGCCGGGGCGCACGCCGTACCGGCCCTCGAACACGACCTCCTCCGCGACCGAGGACGCCCACTCACCCCCCGACACGGTGCCTACGGAGATCGGGAATGGAAGATCTCCCGGAATGCTCGGATCGCCATGGGCATTCCTCTCCCGCTCGAGTCCGTCCAGCGCCGCGAGAACACGATGTGACTTGTGGATGGCGCTCACACCCTCCGATCGAAGGGCGCCGTGGGCGGCCTTGCCCGGCACCCGCACGCGGAAGTTGAAGCAACCCGCCCCGGTGGTCGCGACCTCGAGGTTGGTGGGTTCCATCACGATCGCCCCATCGGCGCGGTACCCCCGGACGATGGTGGCCAACGTCCCCACGCCCCCGTCCTCCTCACCGATGACGCTCTCGATGTAGAGTCGTCCGGAGAGCCGCGACCCCGCGTCCCGGATGGCCTTGGCGGCGAAGATGGCGGCGCACAGCCCCGCCTTCATGTCCACCGATCCCCTACCGTAGATCCGGTCGCCTTCTCGGCGTGCGACAAAGGGAGAGCCGGACCATCGCTCGTGGCTCCCCGGAGGAACCACGTCCACATGGCCGTTGAGAATCAGACTGGCCCCACCGGACCCGTCTCCCATGCCACCGACGACGCCGAGTCCGCGATCACGATGGCATTCGACGGCATGGGCCGGGTGTCGAGCAAGAGCCTCGAAGTCGAGGTCCCACACGTCGACGTCGAGCCCGACCCGATCCATCAGCTGGGACACCCATTCCTGGGCCGGGGTCTCGTGCCCACCGAGGCTCGGAATGGACACGAGCGCACAGATCGAATCCAGGAGCCCGTCGTGATCCAGGGCCTCGAGGACGCGTCCTTCCTGTGGCGTGAGTTCTTCCATGGCGGAGACGATCGGCGATGGCTCTCCGCACCGCAACGGGGAAAAGGAACAACCCGGGCCGTAAGGACCGGGCTCCCCGCCTTCGCAACCCTTGTAGCTCCGACCGGGCTGGCTCCGGTGTGGTGTGCTAGGGCCGACGCCCACGCCTCTTTCGACACGGCGCGTATCGGAAGGGCTTCGAGGGCCTAGGAGCCCCGCGCGGTGCGGATGAGCGCTTCGAGGTGGGCGAGGTAGTCCTCGAACCGGTCTCGCCCGTGATCCGTGAGTGAGTACTCGGATCGCGGGACGCGGTCCACGAATGACTTCGAGCACGCCACGTAGCCGGCTTCCTCCAGCTTCCTTGCGTGCGCGCTCAGATTCCCGTCGGTCGCCCCGAGTGCCTCCTTGAGCTCGTTGAAGGTCAAGCTGTCGTCCACGGCAAGGGCGCTGACGATTCCGAGGCGAAGCCGCTCATGGATGACCCGGTCCAGGGCCAGCGGACTCCCCGGACCCCCGCCCGAAACGCTTGTCAACGTTGGCTCCCTCGCCTCTCCGCCCTCAGACCTCCGATTGGGCTTAGCCACCGTACCTCCTCGCGATCAGCACACCGAACAGGACGTGAACCCCCCCGAAACCGACGGCCAGAAAGTCGTCACCGAAGGCGGGCGGAGCGAAGAGCGCGCCTGCCCCAACCACCATGAACGAGGCGCCCATGAGGGGAATTATGCGGACCGAGAACGTGCCGGCCGTGAGGACGGCCGCTCCGTACAGAAGGAGCCAGCAGCCGGGCATCAGATGAAAGAGCTCCGCACAGAAGAGAGCCAACGTCAGGAGGACTCCCGTCGCCATGCCGGGCACGAAGCCAAGGACGAACCGCCGCCCCTGTCCGCTCAACAGCTCTACTCCAGCCCTCTTGGTCTTCCACAGCACCGCAGACCCACCCAACGGAACCGCAATGGTGGCGGCCATGAGCCAGGTAAGGAGCCAACCCTCATTGGTGGGTTGCGCGGCGGCGATAGGTGCGGCGGCCAGCCCCACCACCCCGAGCAGGATGGACCCCAGGCCCGAGAGGGTGGTGAACCGTCCCGAACTCTCCATGGTGCCTCGGATGAACTTGAGGTTGTCCATGGCGCGCGCATGGAGGTCTACAGACAGGGCAGCCGGTTCCGGGGCATGGCCGGACTCTACTGTAGGGTCGGATTCGCGAAAGCGCTCGCCGGGGCACATGGTCGGAATGCTAGGTATGGACCCTGGCGTTGACAAGTACTCTGTGCAACAAAGCGGCGGCCCCAAAAGCGGAAAACCAGCCGGACGCGAGGTCCGGCGGGCTCTCCCACCTCGAAGTGCTGGGTCGGTCAGCCGTGGCTGAGCGTCCAAACGTAAGCGGCGACCGCCTTCACCTGGTCGTCGGTGATCGCCGAACCACCCTTGGGAGGCATGATCGCACCCATGGAGTTCTTGATCTCAGCAGCCGACACACCCTTGGTGATCTGGGAGACCAGCTCGGGATAGGTTCCTCCGCCCGTCAGCCACTCGCCATCGGTCAGGCTCGGACCCACAGCTCCGGAGCCGTCCATCCCGTGGCAAGCGGCGCACAGTCCGGCACCCATGTAGACCGTCCGGCCCTCCGCTACCATTACTGCCGTAACGCCGTCGGGCATCGACTGGGCCTGAAGGCCGGATGCGCTCACAAGGGCCACGGCGAGTCCTGCAATTATCAAGGAAATCCGCTTCATTTCCGTCCCCTACTCTGGTGTACGCTGTGACGACCGACGGGAGTCGTCCCGGACACTCGCCGTCAGATGAATCCACGAAGATAAAATCGCGATGGCCCGTTCCCAAGACCCCGTTGCCAACTCGCCAACCTCCCCGCGATTTCCGGCGGGCAGGTTCTAGAACACGGGACTCCTCGCCGGCCGGAGGATGAACAGCCCCTCCTGTGAACTGGTGACGATGACCGTACCGCTCTCGAAATAGGGGAACGCGCTGAACGCCCCACCCATAGTCGGCGGATTTCCCTCGTACGGCGTCGTATCGAAGTAACCGATCTCCTTGGGATTCTCCCGATCGCTGATGTCCACGACCCGGAACCCGGCCTGATAGTTGGCCTGGTACATCCTGTCGCCCTTGATGTACAGGTTGTGATCGGTCGCCCTCGTCGGTCCGAAGTACTCGTTCACCAGAACGGGGTCGTCCAACTCGGCCACGTCCCACACCAGCGTCCGGGTGGTCGGGGCCAACCCGGTGAGTTCGTCCAGTTCGTCGTTCATGTAGTAGTAGCGCTGATCTTCCGTCAGCCACCCCTGATGGATGTACGCCATGCCCGGATAGGTCGCCGCCGCGAGGGGCGTGGGGGCGTCCTTGTCGGTGACGTCGACGATGCGAAGAGCGGTCTCGTTTGAGGCGAAGCAGATCTGGCGCCCCCGGAAGTCTTCGTCCGGCCCGGTGTACTGGACGCACTGGCCGTCGTGTGTCCGGCCCTGCCAGATGAGTCCCTCCGTATCGGTATAACATCCCGCGAACGACGGATTCACGGGCTCCCTGATGTCGATCATGTGAAGGCCTCCACCACACGTGTCGCCGCCACCGGTCGCTCCCACGGGATAGGCGAAGCCGCTCTCGGTGTCGATCACGAGGTTGTGGGCCGCCGCGATCCCATCGTAGCGGGCATCGATCTCCCAAGTGACCGGTGGATTCGACACGACACGGAGCCTGGTGAGGTCGAACACGGCCATGCCCGTATTCCCGCTGCCGATGAAGAAGGCGTGATCGGCATATACCTTGATGTCCTGGGCCGAGCCACCCTCAGCCAACACCAGCCCCAGATACCTGGGAGAACTCGGGTTCGTGATGTCGACGATGCCGGCGCCGCCTCGGCGTCCGACCAATGCGTACTCGCGTCGCGTCTCGGGGTCGGTCCAGCCCCATACGTCGGACACGCCACCGAGGGGACCCCCCGGGCCGGGCCGCAGGCCCAACTCGTCGAGGGGCAGGAACGCGAGAAGGTCGACGTTGCTGCACTCGAACCGCTCGGCGCGCCCTTCGGAACACGGTACCTCCTCTCCCGCGATCAGCGTCAGGTCCGTCGTGAGGCTGAGCCACTGTGGTTGGCTCCATTCGCCGTCGGCCGCTCGGGAGTAGACCGCTGCCTGTCCTCTCCCGAACAGAGCGCCGGGCGCGCCGGCAACGGCGACGTCTCCGCTGAAGGCAACGGCCGTTCCCAGGCCGAAGCCCGCGGCCGCTCCGGACGTCGGGAGCTCGCCCGCCGGCATCCAGGGGCCGTCGGCAGAATCCCGCTGGAAGCGGTATACCGATCCCCTGCCTTCCTGAGCACCCGGCGCTCCGATCAAGACCTCGTTCCCACCGATCGCCAGTGTGGCCCCGAACAGGTCACCGACCTAGGGGTCGGGGGACGACCGCCCACCCTCATGCGTCCATACGCCACTGCCGGCATCCCGAGCATAGGCTTGCACGCGGCCCTGCGTTTCGGCAGTCCCGGGAATGCCGACCACCGCAGAGCTTCCATCGAAGGACACCATGGCCCCGAATCGGCTCTCGGCGGCTACGTCAACGTCCGACAGGATCGCCTCCTGGCGCCAGACACCGGACTGGGAATCACGTACGAATACATAGACGGCTCCGGAAGCGCCGTGTTCCGGGGCGCCCACAAGAGCGACGTCGCCGGAGACCGCCAAAGAGGCGCCGAACCGGTCGTTCCCCTCGATGTCGGTACGCTCGAGACGAGCTCTCTCGACCCAGGCGTCCGTTCCGCTCTCGCGCTCGAAGACACGTACACCGGTCATCCTTCTCGGTCCCCCCACCACCGCGACCAAGGCGCGATCACCGTCCGTAGCCACCGCCCGCGCGGGAGGCTGCATGATTTGCATGAGCGCGGCGACGTTCCACTCGCCCGCACCGGGCTCACCCTCGATGAGGGCGACACTCTCGGCCCGAGCCCAGGCCGTTGAGGCACCCCGGCGGAAGACACGTGCACCCCACCGCCCTTCCGCGTCGGCGGCACCGACCAGGAGGAGCTCGTCGGAGAGCGTCATCGACGGGCTGAAGCCCTCGCCGGTCGACGCTCCGTCCGCGGAGGTCAAACGGTCCGCCAACTCCCACGTCCCGTTCGCGGCGGGCCGATAGACGTACACGGAGGCGGGGCCCTGGCCGAAGTCGGCCTTCATGACGAGCACGTCGCCCTCCACGACCCCCACGGAGCCGGCGTAGCCATCCTGTGCGACGAGTGTGTTGGCGCCTGCGAGTAGCAGGCACGTGAGCAACGACGACATGCGGCATCGGGAAGCCATGCGATCCATCCGGCAAGAAGACGCGAAAAGGTCGAACACCGGTAGGATGGGCTCACGCATCCGTCCGGGCCAGAGGGAGGGTGCTTCAGAAGCGCCTCACCGGCGCTCCACCGTCCGCACCCGGTGACACACGTGTCCCGTCCACGGGTCACTGAAGTGCCTCGAGAAGCCAGGAAACGCCCGGTTCCAACTGGATCCGACGGTCGGCATGCATCTTGCCCTTCGGGCGTGCAGTGGGGCGGACCTCGAGGGGCACTACCTGGTCGGTCGAGTCGCCCGGATGTAATGTCGAACGTTGGGTCAGCGCGCGGAGGTGGTAACGTGGACGGTCACTGCAAACGGCTCGCGAGGGGAGTCCTCCTGGCTGCGGTCGCTGCCGTGCTCTCGGTGCTTGCGGTTCCGATGACGGCCTCGGCGCAGGCGGGCGGCCCTGGCTTTCTCTTCCGCAGGCCGACGCTCTCTTTCGGCATCAAGGGCGGCTACGCCCTTCCCCAGGCCGGGAGCGAGATCTTCGACTTCGCCCGCGACGAGTTGACCCTGGAGACGGGCGACTTCGCCTCTTCCGCGTGGGGAGCTGAGATCGCGGTAAGAGCCACCGAGCGTCTGGACATCGCCGTCGGAGTGGGAGTGACCCACACCAGCAAGAGGTCCGAGTTCCGTGACTGGGTGGACCTCGACGACCTCCCGATCGAACAGACCACCACGTTCACCCGGGTGCCCACGACTCTGAGCGTAAAGTGGTACATGTGGGACCGAGGCACTTCGGTGAGCAGGTTCGTGTGGGTCCCCGAGCGCTGGTCGCCTTATTTGGGTGTGGGTGGCGGAGCGGTCTGGTATCGTTTCGAGCAAGAGGGTGACTTCGTGGACTTCGAAACCCTCGACGTCTTCTCGGCCATACTCGAGTCCGATGGCACGACCGGGACCGTACATATGTTGGGCGGGGTAGATCTGTCTCTCGGCTCGAAGGTCGTGTTGACGGGAGAAGGCCGCTACTCCTGGGGCAGCATGGAAATGGGACGCGATTTCGTGGACTTCGACAACATCGATCTCGGTGGCTTCCAAGCTACAGTGGGATTGTCGTTTCGCTTCTAAGCGGAGAGGGACATTGACTATGCACGCGCATCGAGAGATCAGAACGGTGTTCACGAGAGGACTTCTCGCAGGCGCGGTCGTGATGGCGATAGCACAACCGGCGGCGACCCAGGATCGGGCCTACGATGCCCGTTGGCTTCCCTGGCTCGGATGCTGGGAGCCGGTGGCCGGCTCGGCCGCCGACGACGCACCCATGATGTGTCTGCGCCCGGTGCGCGGTGGCGAGGGCGTAGAAATGCTGACCGTGGCCGGCGGCGAGATCGTCGCCCAGGAGACCATCCGCGCGGACGGCATCAACCGGCGGACCAGTCGGGAGGGGTGTGACGGACGGGAACAAACCGCCTTCTCCGAAGACGGACATCGCGTCTATCTGAGTGCGGAGTTCGTGTGCGAGGGGGGAGTGGAACGGACGTCGGCAGGGCTCATGTCGATGGTATCTCCGTATGAGTGGCTCGACGTCCGGACCGTGGCTGTGGCGGGCGAGAGCGTCCCCTGGGTGCTTCGATATCAGTTGGCCGCCCGCGAAGCGGTGGAGGCCGTCGGCCTCGAGGGTATCGCTGCCGATCGGATGATGGCCCAACAGGCGGCCCGTATCGCCGCCTCGGCGGACCTGACCGTCGAAGACATCGTCGACGCCTCGACCCGGATGGACGCGAAGGCGGTCGAGGCCTGGGTCGTCGAGCGCGGCGACCAGTTCGATTTGGATGCTGACGAGTTGCTCGTGATGGCGGAAGCGGGGGTGCCCGAAAGCGTCATCGACATGATGGTGGCCGTGTCCTATCCCGAGCACTTCGTGGTAGACGGTGGCATGGAGGGCAGCGCCGATCTGGCCGAGTCCGACTACGCTCGTGACAGACGATACGGCCGGGCGGGGCGCGCCGGTTATGGATACGGGCGCTACTATGACCCGTTCCACTACGATCCGTTCTTCCTGAGCCCCTTTTACTCCCCGTACGCGGGGTACGGGTACTACTCGCCCTCCCGCTACGGATTCGGGTATGGGCTCGGCTACGGGGGGTATGGCTTCGGATACGGCGCGTACGGGACGTACCGCCCAACCATCGTGGTGGTCGGACGTCGCCAAGACGAAGGACGTTCGTCGCCACGGGCGGTCAGGGGTCGAGGGTACACCCGCGGATCGGGCGGCGGCTCCTCGAGTTCGGACGGGGCTCGTTCCCGAGGGGGTTCCTCGGGGGGCGCCTCGGCGTCGCCGGCGCGCTCCAGCTCGCCTTCGTCAGGGTCCAAAGCCTCGGGCCGCAAGGCCAGACCGAGCGGTGGTCGGACTCTCTGACCGGGCTCCGCGACGCGGGACCGTCCCGGGCCGTTGTGACGCCGGAGGGCTCAGCCCTCCGGCGTTTCTTCTGAAACCCATTGACCCGATATATCGTTAAGTGTATCGGTCTGACATGTCTAGCCGATATATCGGCATAAACCCGAGTTCCAGGTGGAGGTTTGGGAAAATGTTCTGCGCATCCGATTACAGTTTCGACTTCGACGCCTTCATGTTCGGTCCCAGGCGCCGCCGCGGCCGCCGGCACGCCAAGTGGAAGATCTTCGAACGTGGTGACCTGAAGTTCGTCATCCTTCGCCTCGTCTCCGAACAGCCGATGCACGGGTACGAGGTCATGAAGGCCCTCGAAAAGGAATCGGGAGGCTATTACCGCCCCAGTCCCGGATCCGTCTACCCAACGCTCCAACTCCTGGAGGACGAAGGCTACGTCACGGTCGTGGAGAAGGACGGCAAGAAGACCTACACCATTACCGACGACGGACAGGCCTACCTAGACGAGAACGAGGACGTCATCGACGATGTCTTCGAGCGCGTGGAGCATTTCACGGACCGCTTCTTCGGTCGGGACATGAAGGACCTCTCGAGGTCGTTCTCGCGACTCGCCCAACTCACGTTCGACCAAGCCCTACAGTGGGGCGCGGAACCCGCAGACCTTGCCCGGATGAACGAGATACTGGAAAAGGCCGTCCACGACATGAAGGAAGCCCGAAAGGAAACGCGGGATCGGCGACGTGGTTCCGGGCGTGAGAAAGCGCGGAAGAGTCGCCGAGGCCGCGCCGGGCGAGAGGCCAAAGACACGGACGTGGAGGTGGAAATCGAGGTCGACCGGGACGAGGAGTAGGCCCGGTCAGACGGCCCCACCTCCCCGGCAGAGCTTCAGCCCTTCCTGCGGGAATCCAGCCCCTCCTCGAGCTCATCGAGGGTCTTCGGCCAATCCTCCCGCAACAAGCGGGACAGGGCCCGATCCTTGAGGAGCTTCCCACCCGTCTGGCAGGGTGCGCAGTAATTGGTCTCTTTCTCGCCGTAGACGATCCGCTGGATGGGCGCTCCGCACCGAGGGCACGGCTCACCGAACTTTCCGTGTGCGCCCATGGCTGGATGGAAGGCCGTGATCTTCTCCGGAAAACGCTCGCCGAACTCCTCACGGAGGCGGGCCACCCATTCGGTGAGGGACCGGCCGGTGGCCTCGAACAGTCGCGCGATCTCCTCGGTACTCAACTGGCGTGTACGCTTCACCGGGGAAAGACCGGCCTCGAGCAGGATCTCGTCCGAGTGCGCGTTGCCGATCCCGCTGAGAATGCGTGGGTCCGTGAGGGCCCTTTTTAGGGTGCGGTTCTCATTCAGCAACGCCTCGCGGAACTCGTCCAGCCCCACCTCCAACGGCTCGACGCCGCCCGGGTCCAGAGCCGTCAGGCCCTCTTCGCCGCGAACCACATGGAGGGAGGCGCGTTTGCGGGAACTGGCCTCCGTGAGGAGGAGCGTCCCGTTGGCGAAATCCAGCGCCGCGTGAGCCCGCTTCTTGGGGATTGGAGCCCCCGACTCCTTCCATTGGAAGCGGCCGGAGATCATGAGGTGGATCACGGCGAAGAGATCGTCCTCCAGTTCCAACACGATTCTCTTTCCGATCCTGCGAAGGCCCGTCACCTTCTTCCCCTCCAACTCCGAGACCCTGGGTGCGTACGTTCGGAGCAGTGACGGAGTGCGGATCCGGACCTTTTCGAGTACCCGTCCGATGAGGCGGCTCTCGAGGGCGTCGAGATAGGCGACGATTTCGGGAAGTTCAGGCACCGTTCCCGCGTTCCTTGAGTGCGAGGCGAAAGAACCGATCTTCTAGATCATGGCAAAAGGACCCACGTTCCGCATCCGCTACACGAGAATCACGGGCGGCGTCCCGCTTGACCAAGATCTTGGATGCCTTGCGCTTCTCGGCCGCCGCCTCGGCGCCGTCCAGGCTCGAAACGCTCACCATCCAGCTTCATCGCCACCTGCCAGGCGACGTCGCAGCCCGGCCGAGAACCCGAGGTACTCGTGTTTCGGCCGCGCATAGCAGTACACACACCCGTGCTCACACCCGCGGTACGGGTTGACGCTCGCGTCGAATCCGACGTCAGGACTCGAGTTCGTCGCAATGACGCTGCGCGACGAATCCAAGAGGAACTCGGTGCCGGGGTCAGGGTCTTCCGCGAGACTCCACTCGTCTCTCTCCACCGAAAGACGCTCGAAACGGTTGGGGGGGTTGGGCGTGACGCCCCTGCCCCGCAGGGTCGGCAGTTGTCTCACGGCCATTTTGTTCGGGTTTTATTCGGTATTATACCCACCTGGCTCACGAGACCGAAAGGGGTCATCTTCCCGCGATGAAGCCGACCGCAGCGGAACTGAGGGAGCTGGCGCGTAGAGACCCCGCGTTGGGTCGGGCCATGAGAGGCCTTCCCCCATTTCCGGGCTTTCCGCGGGGGATCCTGAGGGGGCCGCACTTCCACGCGCTGGCCCGCTCCATTGTCTATCAACAGTTGGCCACCGGGGCAGCCACGACCATCTACGGCCGTGTCCGCGACCTGACGCCCCGGAAGGGCTTCCCCACGGCGGAGCAGATGTTAGCGTTGTCGGATGCCGAGCTTCGGGGGGCGGGTCTCTCCAGGAACAAGACCCGCGCCATGAAGGACCTGGCCATGAAGACCGTAGACGGAGACCTCGGGCTGGAGACCATCGGACGCCAACCCGACGAGGGAGTCGTTCGGAGACTCACCGCCGTATGGGGAGTGGGGGAGTGGACCGCACACATGTTCCTCATCTTCAAGTTGGGGCGTCTCGACGTGATGCCGGCCGGTGACCTCGGGGTTCAAGAGGGCCTCAGGATCTTGGATGGGATGACCGACCGTCCCGGACCGGAGCAACTGCTGGAGCGGGCAGAGGTTTGGCGGCCTCTACGAAGCGTCGCCGCGTGGTTCCTCTGGCGCCTGACCGACGGCCGATGACTCGAGGCGGCGGCATGATTCGGCACGGGACCACAATGCGACGCGCGTGGATTCTGGTCTTGATGGGCGCCGGCCTGGGTACTTCCTGGACGCCTCGCGGGGCGGCAGGGCAGGATCTGTCGACGATAGGAGGAGCGGCGGCCGGGGCGGGTACGGGTGTGTGGCTCAGCGTGGCCTACATCACGGCCCAGGCGCGTCGGGGAGACTTCCTGGATTCGGATGAGGAGGCCTTCGGCATGGCCGCGATACCACTCTTTGCGGGACTCACCTCTGGTCTGGCGCTGGGCGTCTTCGCCGAGGAGCGCATGGGTGAGACCTTGGCGTGGGGAGCCGTCGGCTGGGCGTCCGGGTTGGGGGTCGGAGCGCTCATCGGCGACCAAATCTGGGACGACCCACAACGCAGGTGGGCGGGCGCGGTCATCGGAGGAGCCGTCGGGCTGATCGTGGGTGGTGTCGCGGGCTTCGTCTCGTCCGACGGGGACGGCGAGAAGAGCGGGAGTTCCGATGGTCTCCCCCTGCTCGTGAGGCTCCCGTTCTGAGTACGTCCATACGACTCGTTCGGCCGCCGGCACCGCGCCAACCCGGCCCCCGGCGGAGAAGCCCGCGATCCGGCCTGCTGGTCACGATCTCTTTGGCCGCGGGCTGCGCGTACGGTGCGCCCCCGCCGCCGGTTGGAGCACCTATGGCCGACCCACGCCCCGACAGCGTCGAGGCGGTGGTCTTCCTCGTGGGTGACGCGGGGGGAGCCGACGGCGTGGGCAACCCCGTGCTCGAGAAGCTCACGTGGGAGGTGGAACACTGGTCGCAATCCCTGGCCCGCGAATCCGCCGTCACCGTAATCTTCCTGGGGGACAACGTCTATCCCAGCGGATACCACGATGTCTCCGACGACGACCACCCGCGGGATTCGGTGCGATTGGGAAACCAGTTGGCGGTTGTGTCCGGCCCGCAGGCGAAGACCTACGGAACGCGGGGGATCTTCATCCCGGGGAACCATGGGTGGGCCAACACCTCGGGAGCCGTCGCGATGTCTCGCCTCGATAACCTCCAGGCGAGGATAGACCGAGAGCGAGTGCGAGGACCGGAAGTCCACGTCATGCCCGCCGCAGGGCTGACGGGCCCCGAGTATGTCGACCTCGGAGAACGCATCAGGATCATACTTCTCGATACGCAGTGGTGGCTGGCTGAAGGTACAAGAGAGCCTCGACTCGTCGAAGCGAACGAGCGTCTCGCGGACCTCCTTGCCGCATCGGTGAGTCGCGACGTCATCGTCGCCGCCCACCATCCCCTGGTGACGGGCGGGGAACACGGAGGTGCGCTGGGCTTTTGGCAGACGGTGGGCGTGCGCTGGCTCCTGAACCGCACGGGAGCGGTGAGCCAGGATCTTTCTTCTCAGACATACCGCGACATGATAAGCGGCTTCCGAGAGGCGTTCTCACGGGGGGGCAAGCCCCTGGTCTACGCGTCCGGCCACGACCACAATCTGCAGGTCATCGCGGGTACCCAACCTGGCGACCCCGCCTTTACGGTCGTGAGTGGTGCAGGAAGCAAGTTGACCACACGTATCAGGGACGTCCCCGGCATGGACCTCGGCGTGGCAGCTCCCGGGTACATGCGCCTGGTTTTCGGGCGGGACGGTGGCGTGGACCTCTTCGTGATCGCGGGACCACCGGCATTCACCGCATGTCCCGAGGCCGCAACGCCCGCTCACGAATGCCTGACAACCTGGCCCAAGGCCTTCCGCCCGATCTACTCTAAGCGCCTAAAGCCGGCCCCTTGACACTCGGGGCCCCGACCGACCGTAGTGTGAGCAGGCCTGCCGACCAATCGGGTTCGCACGGGCCGGTCATCCAACGAGGAGGTCTCCGATGGCCAAGAGCAGCAGAGGGCGCGCACCCCGGGACAAAAAGCCTTCGCTCAGGCTCCCCGAGTGGCCCTGCACCCCCAAACCGCCGCGCACGCCTCCGCCTCCGCGTCCTACGCCGCCGGTAGGTGCGACCCCGGGACCCGACTTCAAGAAGGTGATCAAGAAGCTCGGGAAGAAGCGCTGATCGACGCCTGTCCGGTCGCTGATGACCTAGCCGCTATCCCGGGCCGAGCTCTTGAGAATTTCGTCGAAGAGGAAGAGATCCGTGAGAAGCGCCCGGAAGTGGATCGACGCGTTCAGGTTGTCGATGAGTTGCGAGCTGATGGCGGACTGAGCCATCACGAGCCGGACTGCGGATCGTGTATCCCCCGCGTCCCGCTCGATCACCTTGCCCGCGTCCCGGTACGCGTCGGCCGGCTCCAGCCCGTCCACGACGCCACCCATGTCTCGGATGAGAGCGGCGAGGGCCTCGTCGGTCCGCGTCAGGTATTCGCGCAACTCTCCACCCGAAGTGCTGCCACCATCGCCGGTCAGGCCTTGAGCCGCATAAGCGAGGAAGAACTCGTAGCTCTCTTCGATGGTGTCGATGTGCCTTCTGAGATCGTCGACCGTCACTTCAGGAAGACGCTCCTGAATCGAACGTAGCACCGGCGCCGCCCGCGTCGGCTTCGGCCGCTCCGGCCGATACCAACTCGGGCTCGTCCGCACCCTCGACGACCCATCGCTTCGGATCGTGGTTCCCGAGGTACTCGCTCCTGGGGATCCACCCGTAGATCATCGATTTGGTGATCCACCACTTGTCGGGGCGTATGGCGAAGTAGATGTGGGTGATGGTCAGCGTGATCAACCCTACTCCGGACAGTCCGTGCAGCACGTAGACGACGCCCCAGGAACTGTCGGAGAGCATGTAGGGATTGGCGGTCCAGAATGGCGTCTCCAACCGCAGCATCATGAGCAAGCCGGTGGCGATGGCCACCAGCCCCGTCACGGCGGCACCATGATGGAAGAGGATGTGGTCGATGGGGTATTTGCCGGCCTTGGGAGCCCCTTCTCCATCCTTTCCCATGATGTTCCTCAGCTCCGCCACTCCGGCCTTGATGTCGGCCTTGTCAATCCACATCACCCAGAAATCCTGCCAGAACGTCGCGCGAATGACGTGATACACGATCAGCGCGCTCAGAATCACACCCGCCACCCAGTGGATGGTTACCCAGGCGAACTGTAGACCCAACACCGGGAAGAACGCCGTGACGAGGAGCACGAGCATCGCCACGGCCATGAGCCAGTGGAAGACCCGCTCCGACCTGGCATGACGAAGAATGCGGCTGGGGAGGCCTGAACTCGGATCATCGGTCGAAGCAGTTTCGGCCGGCGCCAAGAAACGCGCCCACACCGCATGCAACACCACGAAGCCCGCCCCCGCGATAATGGCGGCCCACATCAGATCCCAGGACACCCCGATCAAGACTTCCTGATTCCACGGATTGATCGCCCGCCGCCAGAGCTCCATTCCCTAAGCCTCCGCTCCGCGCACGGCCCTACGGACCAGGTTGCGCATCATGGGGACCTTGAAGTCGTTGTGCCTGAGCGGCTTGGCCTTCTGGACAGCCAACAGTCCGGCCTGAGCTCCCAGGGCGTCCGACGGTATTTGTCCCTGAATCAGCGACTCGGCGGAAGTCAGTCGCACCGGGTAAGGGGCGACCCCGTTCACGGCCAGACGCGCCTCCGCGATGACGTCGCCGTTCATGCGCATGGCCGAGGCCACCGTCATGAGGGCGAAGTCCCAAGCCTTGCGATCCTCGACCTTCTCGTAGTAGAAGCGGGCCCCGGCCCAACGCGCGGGCAGTCGGATCGAGGTCAGCAGCTCCCCGGGCTTCAGGACCGTCATGCGCTCGATGTCGACACTGGGCCGCATGAAGAAGTTCTCCGCCTTGACCACGCGCTCTCCGCGAGGGCCTCGGATGACGAACTGGGCATCGAGGGCGATGAGCGCGGAAGCCGTGTCGGAAGGGTTCACGGCGACGCAACGACTCGAGCCCAGAATGCAGTGCTCCCGGTTCATCGCCGTGGGAGCGGCCGCGTAACAAGTGTTGCCTCCGGCCCGGTAACAGGGCCAGCCTCCCCGGTAGTACCAGCAGCGCGTGTCCTGCGACAGGTTGCCGCCCAAGGTACCTCGATTTCGGATCTGCGGTGTGGCCACTCCGGACGCGGCGTCGGTGAGGACGTTGTAATTCGATATAAGCTCCGGATTGTTCGCCACTTCCGTGATCGTGGTCAGAGCCCCGATCACCACGCCGTCGCCCGTGGACTGAACTCCGCGGAGCTCGTTCAGATTGACCAGGTCGACCACCGCCGCCGGTCGCTTGATACGGTCCTTGAACCAGTCGAAGCTGTCCAAGCCGCCCGACAACGCCCATCCATCCTCACCGTACCGATCCAACAGGTCGATGGCATCCTCGACGCGCGCCGGCTGGAAGAGCTCGAACGCCGGGATCATGTCTCTGATGACCGCCATGATTCGTTTCTCCCTTTAGACGTGGAGGTCGAGGGGGCCGTACGCCGGCGGGCGTCCCTCGATCTCGGCAAGAAGGACGTCCGCCGTCAGTGGCGTACGACACAAGCACTGACCGCCCAACGCATCGGCGATAGCCGACGTCAGGGCGGCGGAGCCGGCCCCCACACACGGCTCACCGATTCCCTTGGCACCCACCGGGGTCTGGGGATCGGGAATCTCTACGGCCGCCCACTCCATATCGATGGGCACGTCTAGGATCCCGGGTGGGCGGGCCGTATAGAGGCGTTTGGCGAAGGACACTCCCCAGACGGGGTCGAAGACCCACTTCTGGCTCATCGCGATACCCATTCCCTGGATGGAGCCACCCAGTATCTGACCACCGAGGCTGCGTGGGTGGAGCACGGTGCCGCAGTCGGCAACTGCAGTATAGTTCACGATGTCCACCCGGCCGGTCTCGACGTCCAACTCTACCTCCGCGAAGCCGACGACCCAGGATTGGACTCCGCCCTCGCGTGGGTAGTTGTCCTTCGCGGCGGCCACCAGCCCCTGGCCGGCCAATCCCGCTGCGGCGGCCTTGGTCATGTCGTTGAGGTCGTCGTCGACCTCCTCACCGCCGTAACGACCGCCCAACTCCATGGCGCGGGTCGCAGCTCGAGCGAAACTCATCCCCGTGGACGGGCTCGAGCGGCGGAAGACGCGGCCGTCGGCCGTATCGTAATCCCCCGCGGATCCTCCCAGGTCGCGCGCCGCGATCTCCTGCAGGAGGCGCTCCGCTGCCGTCCCCACGGCGTGGTTCGCCCTCGTGTGGGCGAAGGTGGTTTGGCTCCCGGCCTGAACGGAACTCCAAGGCAGGTTGCGGCTCGTGTCCCCCCAGACGACCTCTACGTCGTCCCAGCCCACGCCCAGAACGTCGGCCGCCGCCCTCGCCGTGTCGGCGACGGAGTGCGTTCCCAGATTCCCGATTCCCTGATGGATGTACACCTTACCGTCGGGGCGAATCACGAGCAGCCCGTCGAAACCCGAGCTGCCTGCGGTATAGGGGCTGACTCCGACCCCGATGCCGGTGACCTTGGAGCCGTTCCGCTGCCCGCTCCTGGCCATCCTCTCCTCCCAGCCGAACATCTCCGCGCCCTTGTCGATGGCTTCCTTGACGAAGACGCTGGTGAGGGTGCTCCCGCGGGGCCCGAACGCCACGTCGGCACCCGGCGCGTTGATGCGCCTGAGCTCCAAACGATCGATCCCGAGCTCACGGGCGGCTTTGTCCATAAGCGGCTCGAGCATCCCGATGATCTGGGCGCCGCCGGGGCCTCGTTGGGCCGCCTTCGGCGGCGTGTTGGTGTAGACCGAGACGCCGCGGTGCCGCTGGTTGAGCGGAGTATACGTCAGCGACGCGGTAGAGCCCGCGGACATGTTGTCGCCGGAGCCGCCGTACGGGCCCCCGTCGCCGAGGATGTACATGTCAATGGCCGTGATTCGGCCGTCGACCCGGAACCCGATCTTCACCTGGGCCTGGAAGCCCGGACGCGCCCGGCCGATGTAGGTCTCCTCGTACCGGTTGATCCGCATCATGACCGGGCGGTTGATCTTCTGGGAGAAGACCGCGGGAAATCAGCATGTGCACGCTGCCCGTGATCTTGCTGCCGAAGCCGCCTCCGCAGTAGTCGCCCACCAGCACCACGTCTTCCATATCCATGGAGAGCATGCAGGCGACGGCCGCCCTCGTCCTCGCGAGACTCTGCGTGGACGTGTGCATGTACAGCTTACCGTTCTGCCAGTACGCCAACGTCGTGCGAGGCTCCAGCGGATGGTGCGTGAGCGACTGGTGGGTCATCGTCTCGTCAATGATCAAGTCGGCTTCGGCGAAGCCGGCCTCGACGTCCCCGACGCTCCACTCCGCGCCTGCCTCCCCAAGGGGAAGGGTGCCCTCAGGTACGGCGGCGAAGTCCTCTTCCGTCCACTTGATGGTGACGAGATCCCGTCCGACCCTGGTATTCCCGTCGAGACGGGCGTTGGGGCCATTCGGCCTCAGGCTGTCCAAGGGATTCAACACGAACGGCAAGGGCTCTAAGGAGGGTCTGAACAACCCCCATCTTGGGAGGAACGCGATCGGTTGCGGTTCGAAGATCCGGTTCGAAGACCTATCGGAGCGATGAAGTGCTGGCTGGCGCGCCGGAGAAACGGTCCGAACCGTCAGGAAGTCGCTTCGATGTGTCCGGCTCCCGCCCTCGGGCGGTCCATGGGCCGCGCGTTATCCGGTCGCGTAGCGGCCAGCGATGAGCAGATTCGAGAACCCGAGCAGCAACGCGATGCGCTGCGTGTTCTTCGCCAGTCCCCGGTAGCGCACCTTACCGTACCCGAAGCGCCGCTTCACATACAAGAACGGATGCTCCACCTTCGCCCGCACCGATGCCTTGCGCTTCTCGGCCGCCGCCTCGGCGCCGTCCCGATCGAGCAGGCGACGCTTGCCCGGCTTCATCGCCACCTGCCAGGCGACGTCGCAACCCCTGTTCTCCGGGCGCTTGTCCACACCCTGGTAGCCCGCGTCGCCCCATGCCTCCGTCTCGTCACCATGCAGCAGCACGCACGCCTGCGTCACGTCCGCCGCGTTGGCGGCCGTCGTCGCCAAGCTGTGCGCCAGACCCGATTCGGCGTCCACCCCGATATGCGCCTTCATCCCGAAGTACCACTGGTTTCCCTTCTTCGTCTGGTGCATCTCCGGATCCCGTTCTCCCCTGCGGTTCTTCGTCGACGACGGCGCGTCAATGATGCTCGCATCCACGATCGTCCCCGTCTTCAACCGATGCCCGAGAGACGCCAGATGCGTATTGATCTCCTCGAACAACCCCATCCCCAAGCCCTGCGTCTCCAGCAGGTGACGGAAGTTCAGGATCGTCGTCTCGTCCGGCAAAGAACCGCTCAGGCGCAGACCCGCAAAGCGGCGCACTGACTCCACCTCGTAGAGCAGATCCTCCATGCCCGGATCGCTCACGTTGTAGAACAGCTGCACACAATGAACCCGCAGCATCACCCCAAGCGGATAGGGGCGGCGGCCACGGCCAGCCTTCGGATAGAACGGCTCGATCCGATCCTCCAGCTGTTGCCAGGGAATCAGCCCCTCCATCTTCTCCAGGAAAATCTCCCGGCGCGTCCGCCGCTTCTTCGAATCGTACTCCAGCTCCGCGAAAGTCATCTGAAGCTCCATGGCCCGCTCACAACTCCCCGGTCGTTTCATACCATGAAACTACACCCGTCTTGTTCAGAGTTTCCCTAAGTCGACCTTGATCGCTTCGATGGCATTCGCGGCCGTCGTCTCGTCCACCGCCGCCACCGCGAGGATGGGTTCACCTTCGTAGTGCGGCTCCATGGTCAGACACGCCTCATCGGGTGCGTCTACCGCGGGTACGTCTTCGGCGGTGAGGATGCCCATGACACCTTCCAGGGCGAGCGCGGAACTGGCGTCGATGCGCCGAACCCGGCAATGGGGCATGGGGCTCAACAGGAGCTTGGCGAATACCATGCCGTCGACCCTGAAGTCCTCCGCATACTTGGCTCGGCCCGTGATCTTCGCACGAAGATCGGGAGGGGCGATGTCCTGTCCTACCAGTTTCTCGGCCATGATGCGCTCCTCCTAAGCGCGCTGCCGAGAGTACTCGGCAGCCCGCATGGCAGAAGTCAGGATCTTGTTGTAATCGGCGCAGCGGCAGAGGTTGCCGGAGAGCGCATGAGCCGCTTCTTCTTTGGTCGGGTTCGGGTTCGCCTCTACCATTGCCACCATGCTCATGATGAAGCCCGGAGCGCAGAAGGCGCACTGGAAGCCGCCTTCGTCCAGGACGGCCTGCTGGACCGGATGGAGCGTTCCGTCCGCGCTCTCCAGACCTTCGATGGTCGTGATCTCCTTCGCGAGCACCGTGTGCGTCAGCACCGAGCAGGAGTAACTCGGCACGCCGTCGATAAGCACCGTGCACGCCCCACATTCGGCTCGATCGCATCCGAGTTTGGTGCCCGTCAGCCCGAGCTTGTAGCGCAGCGTCATGGCCAACGTCTCCTGCTTCAGCACGTCCACGCGACGTTGCTGGCCGTTCACGTTGAGGGTGACCAGCCGTTCCACCGAACCTTGAACCGGCATGGCTCCCAGAAGCGGTGTCGATCCTCTGAACAGATAGCCCACCGACGAGGTCGTCGCCCCCGTGGCGATCACACCCATGATGAACGTTCTTCTGGAGACCCTACGCTCCGGAGTTCCGATGATCTCGACCTCGCTCATGGAGCTACCCCCTTGCATGAATCCAACAGAAGAAGAACCGGCGGCCCTCCGCCCGCCAACCGAGCAAGGTACGCGGGTAGCCCCCCGTGGGCGAGTGCTCGGCGACTCCCTAAACCTTTCGGTCGGGTCAAGGCGTATTAGAATCACGGTGGCGCTCGCAACCCCTGGAACACGGGCGGCGTCGAACAGTACGTAGAGTGGCTGGTGGAGCCCGCAGGGTGGTGGACGAGATGCTCACTTGGTTGCCGACATTGATTCTCGCCGTGGTGCTCGGAGGCGTCAGCCTCCGGAGGGCTTGGGTGAGCCACAAACAGAGGGTGATCGCCGCCCAACTCGTGGTGGAGCGCCCGAACTCCTACTACGCGTCGAAATGCGTTCGCGACCAAGAGGATGAGGAGTGGTGGCGCCGCATCAGGCTCGACCGCCTGCATGAGGTGAACCGCGAGTACGTCGAAGGTCTACTCCGCCAGATAGACGGAGCCGGCTTCGACACCCTCTCTCGGGACGAGCGGGCCTTCATGGAACGGATGTCCAATCTCGAGGCGCCTCCGCGTAAAGGCGTTCGTCCCGAACGCAACCCCTGGCCCTCCCCGGCCTGACGCTCTCCGGCCCCGGCCGGGTTGACGCTCCAGTCACGACGGAACCGGATCGCCCGCCCCGGTTTGGATGGCACAGGGGCCCACGCCCAGGTACTTTCGGAGCGTGAATCAGCCGCAACTGCCCCAACGTCCTAGTCTCACCAAGGTGCAGGCGCTCGACCTTCTCGGGTCCCACTTCGGACTCGTCGGAGACGTAGATTCGCTCCCTAGCTGGCGCGATCAGAACTTCCGGGTGGTCACCGACGGGGGCGACCGGTTCGTCCTCAAGATCGCGAACGCCGACGAACCGATGGCCCTGCTGGATCTCCAGACCGACGCCCTGGCGTTCCTGGCCGACCGGGATATCGGCATCGATCTCCCGAAGACGGTACCGACCATGGCGGGAGATCGGGGTGTCGCGGCTCCCGGTCGGAACGGCGCGACGCACTGGGTGCGACTCCTCACGTATGTGCACGGAGAGGTCCTCGGAGGGATCCGCCCCCGCACGCCGGCTCTGCTGGAGTCCTTCGGTGAGGCGATCGGTCGACTCGACACCGAGCTCGCGACCTTCGACCACCAGGCGGCCGTACGCCCGGACTTCCTATGGGATCTGACCCGCGCCCGCGAAGTCATGGCCGAAGGCCTGTCCTCAGTGGTCGGGAAGGAGCGGCGGGCCCGGGTCGAGGCGGTGGCCCGTGAGTTCGAGTCGGTTGTGGCACCGCTCCTGCCCAAAGTGCCGAGGAGCGTCATCCACAACGACGCCAACGACTACAACGTGCTGGTCGGCCCTCCAACACCGGGGGGGCGCAGGGTCGTCGGGCTCCTCGATTTCGGAGACGTGTTGAAGGGCCCGACGGTCTGTGACCTCGCCATCGCCGCCGCCTACGCCCTGATGGGTGCGCCCGACCCGATCTCCGCGATGATCTCAGTGGTGCGGAGGTACGATCGCCACCGTCCGCTCACGGAGGAGGAGATCGAGATTCTCTTTCCCCTCGTCCAGGCCCGGCTGGGTGTGAGCGTCAGCATCTCGGCGAAGGGAAGCGAGGGGGACTCGGAGGACGGGTACTTCACCATCAGCGAGGCCCCGGCCTGGGAGGCGCTTACTTCTCTGGCGTCCGTCCATCCACGAGTGGCCCGCAACCTCTTCAGGGACGCGTGCGGATTGGAGCCGTGCCCTCGGCACCAGGCAGTGACCGGGTGGATCGCGTCTCACCGAGAGCACCTGGGCCCCGTGGTCAGGGAGGCTTTGGACGATGCGCTCGTCTTCGATCTCAGCGCGAGCAGTTCCGAGATCGAGGACCTGGACCGGGTCCTCGATCCCGCGACGTTCAACGTGCAACTCGTGCGGCGTCTGGAAGATCAGGGCTCCAAGGTGGGCGTCGGTCGATACGGCGAGCCCCGTGTTTGGCACGCGTCGGACAGCTACGGCCAGGCTGCGGGAGAGTTCCCCGAGAGGCGGACGGTCCATACAGCCATCGACGTCTTCCTTCCCGCTGGAAGCGACGTCCTGGCACCCCTTTCCGGGTGCGTCCACAGTCTGAAGAACAATTCGGAGAGGCTGGACTACGGACCCACGATCATCCTCGAACACGCGCCGGAGGACGGGCCCACGTTCTGGACCCTGTACGGGCATTTGGCCGCAGAGTCCTTGGAGGGCCTGGAGGTGGGGCTTTCAGTAGCCGGGGGGCAGGAGATCGCACGCCTCGGAGACTTCCCGGAGAACGGGGACTGGCCGCCGCACCTTCACTTCCAGTTGATCACCGACCTGTTGGATTCGGAAGGGAATTTCCCGGGAGTGGCTCTGCCCAGCCAGCAGAACGTGTGGCTGAGCATGTCCCCCGACCCCGGCGTCATGCTCGCTCTGCCCGAGGGCTCGGCATACGCCCCGCCCCAGCCGGTCGAGGCGGTCAGAGATCTCCGCCGAGCACATGTGTCGGCGTCCCTGAGCCTCTCCTACGCAGAACCGCTCCACATCGTCCGAGGGTGGAAGCAACACCTCATCGATGCGCAGGGACAGGCCTACCTCGACTGTGTCAACAACGTCTGTCACGTGGGCCATTGTCACCCCCGCGTAGTCGAGGCCGCCGAGAGGCAGATGGGCGTCCTCAACACGAACACCCGGTACCTCCACGAGTTGATCGGGCTCTACTGCGCGCGCCTGACGGCCACCCTGCCCGACCCGCTCTCCGTCTGCTTCCTGGTGAACTCCGGAAGCGAGGCCAACGAACTAGCGCTTCGACTCGCCCGCGCGCACACCAAACGGGACGACTTCATCGTCGTGGGGGGAGCCTACCATGGAAATACAGGAGCGACGGTGGCGGTAAGCCCCTACAAGTTCGAGGGGCCGGGCGGGGAAGGCGCCGCCCCCCACATCCACTCGGTCGCTATGCCCGACGACTACCGCGGACGCTTCCGTCGGCCCGATCCCGACCGCGGCAAACGGTACGCCGAACTGTTGGTGGAAGCGGCGGCAGAAGCGCACCGCAGGTCCTTCGGCCCGGCGGCGTTCATCTGCGAGAGCCTGTTGAGCTGTGGAGGGCAGATCGAGTTGCCTCCGGGCTACCTGGAGGTGGCCTACTCCCTGGTGCGTGAGGACGGCGGAGTCTGCATCTGTGACGAGGTGCAGGTGGGTTTCGGCCGTGTGGGGAGCCACTTCTGGGGCTTCGAGACACAGGGCGTCGTTCCCGACATAGTGACCATGGGTAAACCGATCGGGAACGGGCATCCTCTGGGCGCCGTCGTCACCACGCCCGAGATCGCCAAGAGCTTCGCGAACGGCATGGAGTACTTCAACACGTTTGGAGGTAACCCCGTATCGTGCGCCGTCGGTCTGGCGGTACTCGACGTGATCGAGCAGGAAGGACTCCAGGAGCGTGCCCACCGCGTAGGCAGCCACCTGAGCCACGGCCTTCGCACGCTGATGGAACGGCATCCGGCCGTGGGAGACGTGCGCGGCCTCGGCCTATTACTGGGGATCGAAATCGTATCCGACAGAGCCGGCCCGACGCCGCACGCCGGTGTCGCCACCTACGTCGTGGAGAGAATGAAGGATCACGGAGTCCTCCTGAGTACGGACGGACCCGATCACAACGTGATCAAGATCAAGCCACCGCTGGTGTTCGCCGAAGGCGATGCGGACCGAGTTGTCGAGGTCCTGGACCGGGTACTATCGGAGGACTACGTAAGGGCAACCTGCGGCGAGTGACGCGCGGACGATCGACAACACGCGAGTGATCACTTCTCCCCCTTGTCGTCATTCAGAAGTACCGACAGCAGCATCGAGATAATCGAGATGACCACGCTTCCGATGACCGCCGGCCAAATCCCCGCGACCGCGAAGTTGTCCACCAACTCGGCCGTGAGGAGCAGCATCGCACCGTTGATGACCAGGTAGAACAGTCCCAGGGTGAAGAAGAGGAACGGTAGCGAGAAGAAGAAGACGATCGGCTTGACGAGGGCGTTCACGAGCCCGAACACGAGGGCCACGAACAGCACATCCCAGTACCCGCCCGCCAAGTCTATACCGTCGACGAAGTAGGCGGCCCCCGTCAGGGCGAACGCATTGATGATGAGACGGATCGCGAAGTTTCTCACGGTTGCTCCAGCGCAATCTGCGGGTCCCGATCACCTGCACGTTAGCGGGGCCCGTAAGTGACATCGACGACGGCCGACGAACCCTCCACGACGGGAATCAGACGAATCCGGTTTCGGAAGGGCCTGTCGAGGCGTCGCCCAGACTCGACCGTCGCGGATGAAACCGCTCAACGCTTGGCGTAGACGGCTGTCTGCCCGTTGTCGTCGAACGCGATGACGTCGTACGGCTGGGCCGGCTGGCCCGGAACTTCCATCCCGGGACTGCCGACAACCATGCCCGGCACAGACAAGCCGGTGATCTCCGGCTTCTCGTCCAGCATCTTCCTGACCAAGTCCGCGGGTACATGGCCCTCCACTACGTAACCGTCCACCAAGGCCGTGTGGCAGGAGCCGAGTTGGGGTGACACCCCATTCTGCGTCTTGATCGTCTGCAGATCGTTGACGTCGCGCACGTCGAGCTCGAAACCGGCCGCGCGCATGTGCTCCACCCAGTCGCCGCAGCAACCGCAGGACGGGTTCTTGTAGACGGTCACGATACCGGCCGTTTCCGTGGCCGTTGTATACCACGAGAGAAGTCCGGCAATGATCAGCGCGAATGCGCCCCCTCCGGCCAGCGCCGTGATTCTCTTCTTCATCATGAGATCTCTCCTCACCAGTAACCGCTCGACTACCGTCTATACGATGGCCTCATCCGATGTTCCCGGGCTGTCGGAGATGGACCGCAGCTAACGTAGGGCATTTCCCGACCGTCCGGGATGCCGCTCATCCTACGCCGTCGCCGTCGCCTGGTTCTTGCGAGACGCGCGGCAGCGGGCCGAAGCCGAGGATTTCACGTGATTTTCTAGGCCGCGCCGGCCGCTGCATTATCTGCATCATTGCCTCAGACGTATCGACGTGGGCACATTCCGCTTCGATCGCACCCCCCAGTCCCGACCCACCGTGCGTCATGAGCGATTCAGAAGCACAGACTCAACTCCAATCCGAGCTTTCGCCCGATTTCCAGATCGTGCGTCTTCTCGGGGACGGCTCCATGGCGAATGTGTATCTCGCCAGGGAGACGGCCCTGTCACGCATGGTGGCCATCAAGGTGATGAAGCCCCAACTGGCGGGTGACGAGACGGCGCGGAAACGCTTCGAGAGGGAGGCCCGCTCCGCCGCCAAGATCCACCATCAAAACGTGGCCACGGTGCACGGGTCGGTTCTCTGAAGGACGAAACCCCCTTCATCGTCATGGAGCACATCGAGGGACGAAATCTCGATGACGCCCTTCAGGCCGAGGGAGCGATGGGAATCGAGCAGGCGTGCAAGGTCCTGACCCAAGTGGCGTCCGCACTGGCCGCGGCACATGAAAAGGGCATCGTACACCGGGACGTGAGACCCGCAAACGTGGTGCGGGAGAGGGACTCCAACCGCGTCGTCCTCGCCGACTTCGGTATCGCAGGCATCCTCGATACCGACGCAGGCAGCGTCACCCGGATCACGCAGCAGGGACAACTCCTCGGGAACCCGCGCTACATGAGCCCCGAACAACTCCTGGGTGAACCCCTCACCGACGCGTCGGACGTGTACAGCCTGGGCATTCTCGCGTATGAGGTCCTGACACTCAAGCACGCTTACGGCGCGACGTCGAAGGTGCAGGTCGCCACGGCACACCTGGAGAAAGACCCCATCGCTCTGCGCCAACTTCGTCCCGACGCCGACCCACGGCTGGAGGAGCTACTGCGGCGCTGTCTGGCGAAGAAGCCCAACCATCGTCCCCGGGCCACGGAGGTGGCGAAGGCCCTGCAACAGATAACCGAAAAGCCCAAGACCGGGGGCCGGGGCGGATCGACGCGCGAGGTGCTTCCCGCGGCCGTTCAGAACATCCCGGCCCTTCAGAGCTTTCTGGGCGAGCTCAGGCGGCGCCACGTTTACAACGTGGCGGTGTTCTACATCCTGGTGGCAGGCGGCATCCTGACCACGGCCGACCTGACGATCGAGTCGCTACCCGTGCCGGAGAACACCCAGAAGGTCTTGGTCGCCCTGGCGCTCGGAGGTTTCCCGCTGGCGCTGGTGATCGCGTGGATGTTCGACATCACCAGCAAGGGACTGCGTCGCACCCAGGCCGTCTCGCCCAAGGGGGCGAGGGCCAAGATGCTGGCGCTTCAGTTCACCTTCCTGGGATCGGCGCTGGTCCTTGCGGCCCTTATCGCATGGTGGGTGCTGCGGGGGTAGCGAAAGCCACAACCAGGAGTAGCACGACCAAGCCCAGTTCGTCGGCAGGCAACATGGGCACGACCCGCGGGTCAGCCGCTTCCATCACCATCGTGGCGAGTAGCAGCGCCATGCCGGTAGCCACCGGAAGGGCCGACGCGGGCTCTTCGCCCTCGGAGAATCCCCACCAGGCGAAGGCGCAGACCCCGTAGAGCACGAAAGTCAGCAGCTCCACAACGTGTGACCAGGTGGACGGGATGGCGACCGCCTGGACGATAACCTCGCCCCACGGAAGCAGGACGCCCTGCACTTCGATGACCCCGGTGAACAGCAGCGTCTGCGGGGAAAGAGCGTTCCAGGCGACGACGATCGCCGAAGCGCCGGTCGCCGTCCAAAGGAGCCAACCCGGCACCACGCGCGTGCGCAGAGCCGAGAGCCAGACGAGTCCCAGATACGCCAACGGCGCGAACATGACATGGACGCGAACCGCGGCCACGTAGTCGTCGATCGCAACCGATCGGTAGACGCCCAGGGCCGCGTACGCATATGCGGCGATCATCATGGCGGCGGCGGCGAAAGCCGCATGGATCCGATCGCGTGAGGCCCTGAAGTCCAAGAGCAAGTACTTCAGCGAAAGCACGATGCCCACCGCGCTGGAACCGGTCAGGGCCCACCGCAGAAGTGGGTAGTGGTACAGAAACTGTACCACTACCCAGAAGTGAGGTCATGTGACTCGTCTGGCGCCAATGAGTAGACTTGGGGTAGTGTCGATCTCGGGCCTCCCCACAAGGGAGTGAACACCGCGTGCAACACACTAGCGCCCCGCCGCTGGAGCCGAAACGACAACAGAACAGGGAGTCCAATGACCAAGACACTCGCGATCACCGGAATGTCCTGCGGACATTGCGTGAGCCATGTGAAGTCGGCGCTGGAGGGCCTCGAGGGGGTGATCGAAGCCAACGTATCACTCGAAGAGAACCGGGCCGACGTGGCCGTGTCGACGGAGGTCTCCGACGCCGATCTCGTCGCCGCCGTCGAGGCCGCCGGTTATCAAGCCGAGGCCCTATAGTGTTCAGCCGCCGCGGCGCGACGGCAGGAGGCAGCAGGTGGTGCTGGTGGATCTGGACACACGGCCCCGGCATCGGCAGATCGTGGTGAACCTACTCGGTGACTGAACGATCGGCGTCGACGGTCCGGGCGGTCGTGAACGCCGCCCTGCTCGCGGTCGTACTGTACGTCGGAGCCCGAGGCTCGGGGCCCATTCCCGCTCTCGGCCCGTTTCTCGATCCCGTCAGTGGCATCTGGTCCAGCGCCCGGAGCGCGACCCTTCCCGCGACGGTCACCCATGCCGTGCCAGGGCTCTCCGGTGAGGTCCGGGTAGTGTACGACGAGCGGCACGTCCCTCACATCTTCGCCGAAAGGGTGGCGGACGCGATGCGTGGCCTCGGCTACGCGGTGGCCCGCGATCGTCTGTTCCAGATGGAGCTGCAGACCCGCGCCACCGCGGGCACCTTGACCGAGCTCGTCGGCGAAGCGGCTCTGGGAGCCGATCAGCGGTCGAGGCGGCTCGCCCTCGCGTGGTCGGCGGAGCGGGACTACTCGAGAATGGAGCCCGGGTCTGAGCTGGTCACCTATCTCGAGGCGTACGCGCAAGGCGTCAACGCTTGGATGACCGAGATGTCCCCGGCGGAGGTTCCGCTGGAGTATCGGCTCTTGGGCGGCACGCCGATGGCCTGGCAGCCCCAGCACTCGCTCTACCTGCTCAAACGCATGGGATGGACCCTCTCGATGGTCAATACCGAGCGTCGCAAGGAGGCGGCAGCGGCGATGGTGGGTCGTGAGGCGGCCGACGGGCTGTTCCCCATAAACGCCCCCATCCAGGAGCCCATCCAGCCGAACGGTCTGCGGGAGGCCCGCTTCGACCCGGTCTCGCTGCCGCCGCCGGGCGAGCCCGCTCCGGAGATAGTCGCACAGTTGGCGGCGCTGCGAGGCTTCTTGGGTCCGTCGGATACCGCCGTGAACGATGAGCGTGAGGCCGTGCTGGGGTCCAACAACTGGGCCATCGGACCGTCACGCTCGACCAGCGGACACGCGATCCTCGCCGGCGATCCGCATCTCGACTTCACTTTACCGAGCATCTGGTACGAGGCCCATCTCGTGGTTCCGGGCCATCTGGACGTCTACGGGGTGACGATCCCCGGGACGCCCACAATCACGATCGGCTTCAACCGCGACGTTGCCTGGACCTTTACGAACACCGGGTCCGACGTGATGGACTTTTACCGCGAGACCGTCGACGACGACGAACGCCCGGAGAGCTACCGACTGGACGGTAAGTGGCGTCCGTTCGAGCGTCGTATCGAGACGTATCGAGCGCCGGACGGCGCCGTGTTGGCCGTGGACACGATCCTGCACACGCACCGGGGTCCCGTGAGCCGTGTTTTGGACCGGTACGTTTCCCTGCGCTGGACCGTGCTGGAGGACCAGGGCGAGCTCTCGGCTCTTCTCGGGGTCAACCGTGCCCGCTCGGTCGACGAGTGGATGACGGCCATGGAGACGTGGGTAGCGCCCACACAAAACGGCCTGGTGGCAGACCGTCAGGGCAACATCGGCATCCGGTCCACCGGTCGATACCCGATTCGTCCCCCGGGGACCAGCGGCGACTGGGCCTACGACGGCACGACGTCCAGCAGCGATTGGCAGGGCTGGTACCCGGTGTCCAGCTACCCGAGCTCGGTCAACCCGGCCCAGGGTTACCTCACGTCGAGCAACCAACAGCCCGTGGACCCCAGGTACGATGACCGATACCTGGGAGCGGACTGGCCCTCGCCCTGGCGGGCCATGCGGATCAACCAACTGCTACGGGCCGACTCCGTGTTCACGGCGACCGATCTGTCCCGCTTCCAGACCGACCCTGGAAGCCCCCGGGCCGACGTGTTCGTGTATGCCTTTCTCGAGGCGGCAGGGGGTGACGGGCACGGAATGTCCGAGGCCGGGCTGCTCTTGGCGGAGTGGGATCGCCGGTACACGACCGAAAACACCCATGCCGCCCTGTTCGAGCTGGCCATGGACGAGCTCGCGGACCGCACCTGGGACGAACTGGTCGGCTCCGACGGCGAACGGGTCGCGACGCCCAGGACCTCAGTTCTCGCCGCGCTCCTCACCGACCCGGCGAACGCCTGGTGGGACGACCGCGCCACCGCGGGCGTCGAGGAGCGCGACGACATCCTCAACGCTTCCCTGGACGCCGCACTTCTGACGGCGCGCGATGTCTACGGCCCCGAAACGGAGGGCGGCTGGACATGGAGCCGGGTGGCCAACGCCAACGTCGTACACTTCCTGGGGATGTCGCCCTTCTCGGCTCTGAACCTCCCCGTTCGCGGAGGCCCCGAGACGTTGAATCCCAACTCGGGGAACGGCAGGAACGGCGCGAGTTGGCGCATGGTCGTGGAGCTCGGTGACGAGGTCGTGGGGAAAGGCACGTATCCCGGGGGTCAGTCCGGTCACCCGCTGAGTCCCGCCTATCTGGACCGGATCGACGACTGGGTCGCGGGGGCACTCCAACCTCTCCGTTTTCCTCGGACCGCCGAGGAGCTCGCAGGCTTTGCGCGCACCGAGGCGACGCTTTTGCCGGGGAGCGGACGATGACCCTGTCGTTACTCTCTGGCTCCATGGCGCTGGGTACGGCAGTGCTGGGATGGTGGGCGGTGCCAGCTTTGGCGCTGGTCTACGGGGCATGGCGCGGAGCGGATCGCGGTGCCGCCGCCGTGGCGGGGATCGGTGCGCTCCTGGCATGGAGCGCCCTCATGGCGTGGAATTGGTACGAGGGGCCCGTGGTCGAGCTCGCGCAGTCCCTCGGTGCCGTCATGGGATTGCCGGGGCGGGCGCTACTGCTCGCCACGCTTCTGTTCCCCGCCGCGCTGGCTTGGACCGCCGCAACGGTCGGAACGGCTATCCGGAGGCCTTAGGCCCCGCTATACCTGCCGTCCGACGGGATTCGTGCAAGGTCGCAGTGGGTCAGATCTTCTTGAGAATCCAGCTCAGCACCACACGAGCGATCCTCCTCAGAATGGTCATCATGCCGTCGTTCGGCTCCGATCAGGGTTTTCCGTGTCTCGCGTTCCCCCTACGCTGGTAACGCTCGAGGGGTTTCCCTTCGCACAGTTTGACCATCCGAGCGCGGGAAAAGTTGCTGCCGGCCGTCAGGCCCCCACACGCTCGGCACAGAAATACCCCGCGGCCCGGGGGCCTCGGGCACCGCTGTTCCACGATCCGCTGAACCCGTCGTCACTGATCTCGTGGAGCTCCAGCACCGTGAAACCCCCATCGAAGCGAAGGACATCTCGGCGGTTGGCGTCCGAGCCAAAACGAATGAGGATGCTGGGTCCTTGCGCGGTCACGCTCTCGATGACCAAGACCCCCGGGGCGGCAGGATCGGCACTCGAGAGATCCCCCACACGGAGGGCTCCCACGACTTCGACGCCCACGTCGGTGGTTCCGTAGAGAGGAGACGCAACCCCGGGAATCGAATTCCAGGAGCTCCCCGCGAACCGCCGCAGATTCTCCCTCTGCTCGTGCAGAGAGAGGACTCCTTGCGTGGACGCCGGATTGGCTCCCTCCGCCCCTCCCACCATGGTCAGCGTGTACTCTCCGGCCCAGCCGGTCAGCGACGCATCGGGTCCGAGCGAACCGCTCGACTCGACGCACGTCGCGGCGGCGACCACCTCCGCCGGGGCCTCGGGGGCATCCTCCCGCCCGGGCGTCGAGTCACCGCCAGACCGCGCACACGAAGCGAGGATGGAAAGTGCCAGTACGGTGGGCACCACGATGCCCTTCAGGAGGGCACCGGACCGGACCACGGCCCGCCCACGGCCAACGACCAGCGCCTCGCCCAGGGCGCTCATCGAACGATCTCCCGAATCACGCGGCCTTGTTCGTCCACCACCTTGATGGGCGTCTTCAGGAGGTCATCGGAAAGATCGATCATGCGTGCTCCGGGAGCGGGAGCCCTGGGCGGACTCGTAAAGACCCTGCTGTAGGGCCCGGCCTGAGTGACGTCCACGGTGTACCCCAAATCGGCCACAGACTGGATCGAGATGGCGCTGAGCGGGTTCACCGATCCGGCAGTGAACGAGGGCGTCATCAGCTCGTGGGCGAGCGGATCCTCCCGCCAGTGCGAATCCCCCGAGCCCTCTCCGAGCATATTCTCCACGGGCACCTTACCTCCGCCCGTATAGCCGGTCCCACCGGCCGCATCGAACGCTGCGATCGCCAACGGACCGGTGAAGTGGGTGTCTGCACCCGTCGTGCCGCCATTCTCCGCGAGCGACGGATTCTGGATGAGTCCCGCCAGATGCCAGAGCACGCCGACCCCGAGCACGTGGCCCATCTCGTGGATCGCCACTTCCAGCAAGTCACCGTCTGCCTCCATCTGGGCGAGGTCCGCCTCATCGAACTCCATCGACCCCACGGCGGGGAGGAGCGAACCGGTGCGGACGATACAGGGGCCCGCCTGGCCAACCGTGTTGAAGAGCCCGTCGATGGGCCCGATGCTCACGAAGATGGTGACGTCGTCTACCTCTCCGCTGAGAGCGGGTGAACCTTCGGAGCATTGGTCCGCCGTGAGGTTGACCGTGATGTTCGGAACGTCGCTCGTGATAACAGACATCCACCGGTTCGCCGCGTTCTGGAACGCCGCATCCTGCGAGGCCGTGCCGTTGTTGATGAAGACGAGATCGATGTTGAAGGCGCCCTCCACCGGACCCTCCGACGTAGCGCCGAGCAGGCTCACACCCGAGAAGTCGCTGAAGCCCTGGATCATGATATGGTACGTGCCGGGCGCCGGGTTGTTGAACACGCACGACTCGGCGCTCGCCGCACCCTGGGAGGCACAATCCCAATCGGTCGGCTGCGTCGTGGTGCTACCGCGGGTGCCATGGCTCACGTAGAGATCCGGATCCCCCGTGCCCCCCGAGAGCGTAATCTCGAGCTGGGTGATCGCGGCCGCCGCCGCATATCCGGCAGCCTCACCATCGAAGTCGACCGCGCGGAGTGGAGCCGTGGTCGACCTGAATTTCTGGATACCCACGCCGGCTTGGATGGAGCTCGCGACCGGACCCCACGCCGGAGCCGATGCCGCCGCCGGTACCTCGATGGTGAAGAACGTCGCGCTGCCGGCGGCGCCGGACAGGCCATCCACCGCGGTGCCGGCAACGAGCGGCGTTGCATCGACCGCCGTTACCTGGGTCTGCGTGGAGTTGTTCGCCTCGTTCGACTCGTCTACCACGTCATCGGGGTCGACAACGACGGTGAAGGTATGATCGCCCTCGGCGAGCGGCCCCGCGGTGAACGACACATTCGCGGTGCCCCCGCCGGAAAGGGCGCCGACGTTCGTGCTGGCCACGTCGATGCCGTCCACCATGAGTCGCGTGTCGAAGCCCACGACCGTAGGTCCATCACCGGCGTTGGAGACGACGGCGTCCACCTCTACCGTCTGGGACAGCGTGAGGCCCGGGAAGTCACGTCAACGTGAGGCCCGGGAAGGCACTGAACGCCTGGATGCCGATGTGATAGACACCGGGCACGGGATCCATCAGGGTGCAGGTCTCCTCATTAGTGAAGGTCAGCGAGAAGCAGTCCCAATCGCCCAGGGCGTCGGGGCGGCTGCCGAAATTGACGTACAGGTCCGCGTCGCCGGTGCCGCCCGTCAGGGTCACGTCCAACTGACTCACGGTACCGGCCACGGCGCTCGCAGAAGACGACTCTGCCGGACCGGCGTTGACCCTTCTGATGTCTCCGACCGCGGGCCCGGGCTTCTGCGGACCCTCACCCACCTGGATGTAGCTGGCGACGGGGCCCTCTCCAGGTGCGGCGGTCGGACCCGGAACCTCGATCGTGAAGAACGTGATCGAGCCCGTGGCTCCCGACAGGCCCGTCACGGGGGTTCCAGCCGTCAGAGCCGCGCCCGCCTGCGAGCTGACCGTTGTCGCCGCCGAGTTGTTGGTGTCGTCCGCCTCCGGCACGTTCCCGTTCGGATCGGCTTCGACGGTCAGCGTGTGGGTGCCCTCGGGCAACGCGCCGACGGGGATGCTCACCGTGAACTCGGCTCCTGCCCCGAGAGACGCCACCGTGACGCTGGCCTGCTCGACGGCGTCCACGAGCACCCTGACCGGGAATGCGATGACGGTCGGGCCATCACCCCCGTTGGTGATCGTCGCGGTCGCCGTAATGGCGTCCGCAGGTGTCGGGAACGCGGGACTCGTGGTGATCGCCCCGACCGTTAGATCGGCGACCCCGACGGAGGTGGCGTTAAAGGTCACGGGATCGAAACCGGCGGCGGTGGCCGTCATGGCGTTCGCGCCCTGTGTGGGCCCCATGGTCCACGAAGCGGCGGCGAGACCGTCGGCGCCCGTCGTCACGGCTGCAGGGTCGACCGAGCCCCCTCCCCCGGTTACGGCGAACGTGACGGAGGTACCTTCGACGCCGTTCCCGAACTCGTCAGCCGACTTCACCACGGCCGACGCGGCGAGCGGGAAGCCTCGCGGACCCGACTGGTTGTTCCGGATTCCACGACGAAAGCGGTCGGCGGACCCGCCGCGGCTTCTGCGGTGAACTTGGCGACCCCACCGGTCACGCCCACGACGGATACCGTGACTTCCTGGGTCCCGGATTCGGTGCCCAACGTCCACGTAGACGATCCCCGTCCGTCCGCACCGGTCGTGACCGAAGTCGCCGAGAGGCTTCCGCTTCCCATCGTGACGGTGAGGGACAATCCGACACTGCCCACCGCGGCACCACCGGCATCGCTACTCTGCGCGACCAACGGGCTCGCGAGAGCCGTCCCTACGACTCCGGCCTGAGCGTCTCCGGAGACGATGGTCACTCGAGTGGCGACCTGCTGCACGGCTACCGCCACGACGGCAGAGGCCGATCCGGCCGACGCGTTGACGGTCGTCGTGCCGTTCCCCACCGCCGTCACGTCACCGCTGGCCGACACGGTCGCCACGGACGGGTCGGCGGCCGACCAGGTCACGGACGTGTTGAAGGCCTGCCCGTTCTGATCCCGCACGGCCGCGGCCAGGCGGGTCACCTCACCCAGGAAGGTGAGGGCGAGCGTGGACGGGGAGACGGTCATGCTCGTAGCCCTGGGAGGATCGGGCTGGACGCCACCGCCGCCACCGTCCCCACCTCCACCTCCGCAACCCGTCATTCCGAGGGATAGCGCGAGAGTCAGCGGCAGGAGCTTCCGAAGACTGCTCGTCCCGAGCTGCTTCGAAGGGAAAGGCGGGAGATGGGGCTGATGCTGGCCGGTTTTCCGCACGCTCATTCCTCAGTCGGAAAGTTCGTAGAGTGGAGGTATCCCGCGGGGGAGGGCGTCAGGGCGTCTACCATCTAACTTGCTCCACCCGGAGCGTCAAAGCGAGAATAAAGGTTGAGGACCTGGACTCGGCGCTAGGCAGTTCCGATTCGGCCCACTACAATAACCGCCATGCTCTTTCTGACCCTTCAGGGCTCCGGCCTGTCCGAGAGCCTCTCGCAGAGTCCCCTCCTCGCCCTGGTCACCCTGTTCGGAGCTGGGGTCCTGACCAGCCTGACACCGTGTATCTACCCGATGATCCCGATCACGGCGTCCGTTCTGGCGGGCACGACGGACCGGGAGGCACCGAGGTCGAGGGTGATCGGTCTTACGCTCACCTACGTCCTTGGCCTGGCGCTTCTGTACGCCACCGTGGGACTCATCGCCGGCATGACGGGCACGTTGTTCGGCACGGTGAGCGCAAGCCCCTGGGCGCGTTTCGCGATCGCGAACGTGCTCCTGATCTTCGGGCTGGCGATGCTCGACGTGTTTCCCCTGTCGGCGCCGAAGCGACTTCTGGCGTGGGCGGGCGGCCTGGGAGGCGGCTCGTACCCGGCCGTGTTCGCCCTGGGAGCGACATCGGGGATCGTGGCGGCACCGTGCGGTGCGCCCGCTTTCGCCGTGGTCCTCACGTGGGTGGCGGCGACGCAGGCGGGACCCATGGGGTTCTTGTACCTGTTCGTTTTCTCGCTGGGAATGACGGCTTTGCTGGTAGGGGTAGGCCTGTTCTCGGGGTTCGGAGCGGCGTTGCCCGTTTCGGGCTCGTGGATGGTCGGGATCAAAAGAGCCGCCGCGGTGATTATGCTGGGGATGGCCGAGTACTACTTCATACAAGTGGGTATGGTACTGTGAAGACGATCGATCCCCGTAGACCGTGGCGTCCCTCGACGGGTGCGCTGACCACGCTGGGCGTCACCCTGGCTCTCACGATTCTCGTGATTCCCCCTCGGAGTGCGTCCGCCCAGAAGCGCGGCGAGGTGGGTATCGCGCTGGGCGAGCGTCCGGAGCTGGTCACGATCGAGGACCTCGATGGGAACCCGCTCGAGCTCTCGGACTACGTCGGGGAGAGGCCGCTCTTGATCGAGTTCTATGCCCGGTGGTGTGAGAACTGCGAGGCGCTCCTGCCACAGATGATGGACGTCTACGCGCGCTACCGGGACCGTATCGAGTTCCTGGCCATCAGCGTGGCCGTGTCCCAGTCTCCTCGATCGGTGAAGCGAGCGCTCGCGGACCATCCGATCGACTACGCCACGGTCTGGGACGAGGGCGGGAGGGCCGTACGGGCCTTCCTCGCCCCCGCCACCTCGTACATCGTTGTCCTAGACAGGCAGGGTGTGGTGACCTACACGGGCATCGGCCCGGAGCAGAACATCGAGGCGGCGGTCATGACGGCACTGAACGGGTCGGACTAGATCCCGGGGTCCTCGTCCAGTGAAGGAGCCACACGCTCTACCTCGGCGCCCAGTTCCTCATAGGCGGTCGGGTCGATCTCGCGGAACCGTTCGGTCACCCACGCGATCTTGCCGTTCGGCCCGACCACGATGACCGATCGTGATGCGATGTTCCCGCTCGTGCGGAGCCCCAGACCATAGGCCTCGGCGACGTCATGACCCTCGTCCTGTGCGAACAAAAAGGGGAAATCGGCGTCGGCGGCCCATGAGGCGAGCTCTTCAGCCGAGTCGTCGCTGATGCCGATGACGGTTACGCCTCGGCCACCCCGAAAAACGCTTGCGTACTGATCACGGTACGCTTCCATTTGAATCGTTCAGCCACGGGTTCGCGCCCTGAAAAAGAACGCCAATACCACCACCTCTCCCCTCAAATCCGATAGACGGACCGGGTCCTGGAGGACTCCGTAGCGGGTCGCGCCGGGAAGGGAGAAATCCGGCGCCATCTCACCCACGGCGATGAGGGTGGATTTTTCGTTTTGAGCTTCAGCGGGTTGGGCCAACACGAACCCCAAGGCAAGGGCGAAGACGAAGGCAGTATAGCGCAGTCGCATCGGGAGCCCTCCTTCTCGTCGGTGCGAGGAACCTATGGTAGGCCATCAGTATAGGTTGACGGACCATGACGCGCATTACTTTCCTGATCCTGGCCGCGGTAGGGGGCCTTTCCGCGGTGCGACCCCACCCCGCACCGCCTTCGACGCGCAGCTCGGCAGAGGTTTCCCTCACGCCCCCCTTCGCCGACAATCCCGTCGCGGGATTTGAGACTCCGTACCACCGGTTCGGCGCGATCGAGGGAGCGATCGTGGAAGAGCACAATCTCGCTCGTCAGGCTCCCAAGGCCTATGTCGGCCACCTCGCGATCCTCGGTTCAACCCCGAGTTCCGGTTCATCGGCGTCGCGTGTGGCGCTCACTTCACCTTTCGCACCATGTGCGCGATCGACTACGCCGGAGGCTTCACCGAGAACTCGTCGAGAGACGGTGCACGGCCAACGGAACTGCAGGTCGGCGAAGAGGAAGGCGGAATCCTGATCCTGGGGCCTCACCGACCTTCGGGTGCCTCCATCTCGGAGAAGTGGTACTGGACGACCTTCCAGGTACCTGCCTCGAGAACTCGCGCGTCCGAGTAGCGCCACGTGCCTTCGACGGTGCTTCCACCGGGCAAGGTGAGCGCCCCCTGGAGCAAAGCGGTGGTCAGCGCCACGTCGCCACGGAGCCGAACACTGACCTCTCCCAGATCGAGATCGGCACGGAATCCGGTGTTGTACGCCGCCTCGAGAGCCGCCACGTTGAAGCCCTCGAGAAGCCCTCCGCCGTCCAGGAAGAACCCACGCGTTTCTGTGTGGTAGAAGGTCGCGAAGCGCCCGAAGTCGCCCGATCGCCACGCGGCGAGCGTCTCGGTCACGGCTTGGCGAACCTCGGCCTCTTGGCTCAGCGCGGGTCGAGCAGCCCATGACGACACGAGGAAGAGGACCAGAATGACTGTGCGAACTCTCACGTGAGCGCCTCCTCGTTTTGGGGGCGACCCGTCCGACGATGCGGGTCTCCGTGCCCCTCACGGCGATTCATCGTCTCATATTCACCCCCTTCGACCGCCTTCGCACGCTGATGTTCCGTCGCGCTTGGACGCACGGGGCGGCGCCCTGGGCCTCGGTGACCGTCATGGCCGTGGGGCTGGTGGCCGTGGGAGTCTGGGTAGACCTGTCGCCGAAGGTGGAGAGTGATTTCTTCTTCTCCGCGGACGATCCCCAGCTTCAGGCGTCGGCCGAGCTCGAGCGGCGTTACCCCTCCCCCCCTCGAGTGGTGATTCGGGCGGAGGATCGTGGCGACGATCCGTCGGGCTACCGTGACCGGGTGCGCGCACTCACCGACGCTCTGGCCGAAGTGGACGGCGCGTTGAACGTACTCTCGATCACGACGGACAACCCGGCCCGGAGCCCCTTGTTCGGGCGGATTCTGCTGACCCCCGACGAGCACGCGACGAACCTCATCCTCCAGACGGACGGAACCGACCCCGAAATCCTGCTGCCCCGGCTGGAGGCCGTGGTCCAGGCGCATGAAACCCCGGACTTCGATCTGGTCATGTCGGGCGTCCCGGTCATCGTCGAACAGATTCGGCGCAACCTCTTTCGAGATCTGGTGGTCTTCAGTCTCGCAGCGCTCCTGCTGTACGGCCTGCTCACCGGCATCGTCTACCGCGACGTCGCGATCGTCGTCGGTGCCCTCACGACGTGCGTCACGGCGTGCGCCGGCACGCTGCTCATCACCCAGGCCTTGGGGATACAGATCGGGCTCCTCACCGCCAATCTCATCACGATTGTCTTCGTGCTCACCCTGTCCCACATCGTCTTCCTAACCGCGAACTGGAGGCGGATCCGAAGTCGTGCGCTCACGGACGCCGAAGTGGTGGGCCAGGCCGTGTCCCAGACGGTCGAGGCGTCCTTCTGGTCGATGGCCACGACGCTGATGGGCTTCCTGAGCCTCTTGGTGGCGTCGGCCAGGCCGTTGAGGGAGTTGGGGATTGCCGGAGCCATAGGTGCGGCGACGGCGATGTGCGTGGCCTACGCGATCTACCCGGCGTTCTTGAGTCGCGGGATGGTTCCCGAAGGTGCATCCGAGGCGTTGTCCTCGGAAGCGTTCGGCGATGGGTTGAAGGCCCGACCCGGCATGCTTGCCGGGATCGTCTTGGTCGTCATCGTGCTGGGGTCGGGTTTACCCAAGCTGGACACGGATCCCGGCCTGCTCACTTATTTCACCCCGGGTTCGAGCCTGCGTGAGGGACTCGAGCGTGTCGATCTGGACGGAGGTAGCAGCACACTCAACATCGCCGTCCGGGACGCCGCCGGAGGGCGCGTCGACAACGAAGCCGTCAACGAGAGAATGTGGGCCTTCCAGGACGCCCTGGAGGCCGATTCGGCCGTCGGCGTGGTCGTGTCTCCCCCGGTGCTACTGGCTCACGCTCGCTCGCAGCCCCTCGCCCGCTTCATGAGCCTCAGGACCCTTCTGGACATCGCCGAGAGCCCGGTGCTCGACGAAGTCGCACTCAGCTTCGTCACGAGAGAACGCGACGAAGGGCTCTTTTTTCTGCGCATGCGAGAGTCGGCGCGTGAGTCCTCGAGAAGGGAGGTAATCGAGCGGCTTACCGATCACGCCCGAAGCGCGGGATTGGAGCCCGTCCTCGTGGGAGGCCTCTATGACCTCCAGGCACAGCTCGGCCGCCTGATCGCGTCGAGCCTCAGGATCGGGCTGGGGGGCCTCCTCATCCTGTTCGTGGGCGTAGCCCTTGTCGTCTCTCGCTCCCCGCGGTACTCGGCCATGATGGTGGCCTGTCTGATCGCGATCCCCCTGGTGGTTCTCGGCACCTTCGGGCACCTCGGGGTCGCCGTCGACATCGTCACGTCTCCCGCGGCCAACGTGGCGCTGGCCATGGGTGTCGACTCGATGATCCACCTGGTCGTACGCGTGCGCCACCTGCAGGACAGCGGCTTAACCAGTGGCCGGAGTTGGGCTACCGCCAGGAGTCAGATCCTGCGACCCGTACTCGCGGCCACACTCCTCATCTGTGCGGGTTTCGGCATCTTCGCCCTCTCCACATTCCCGCCGACCCGGCGCTTTGGTGTTGCAGTCATCCTGGGAACGCTGACCGCCGCCACCGTGGCGCTGGTGGCCCTCCCGGGTGCCGCGGCGCTCCTACGTCGAAACCCTGCGGAGTCGACTGCGTAGGGGGTTGCATAAGGCAACGACGAGACGCCCCCTCGGGTCGGTCAGTTCGTGGGGAGATACGGCAAGGCTCCTCCCCGGAACGAGAACCGGGGAGGAGCCCGCCGCGTCCACTTTCAGCGAATCAGATCCCGACGAAACAGTAGAAGAGACCATCTCCGCCGGTGCCCTGTAGGTTTTCCTGACTGCAGCCCCGCGAGGCATGCGCGGAATTCCAGGATGTGGGGTTCACTCCGCCGCCTTGACGGTCGTGATGACCGACCAAGGCGCTCCCCTCGCCCCGACTGGTCCAATTCGAGCAGGTGGTATCGTCCTCGCCCGGAGCGGCTGTGCCGTCGAGTTGAGATCCTGTAAGAATGTCGTGGCGGTTGGGGCTGTCGCCTCGACCGTTGATCATCTCGCCCTTCTCGGAGAGCTGCGACTCCTTGGTGAGGTTGTTCGAGTCGCTGTGCAGGTTCGCCACGTCGGCGGCGACGCGGACGCCCCGGGCATTGTACCAAGGACCTGATCCGATCCGGTCACGCGCGTCGACCCCGTTCGGCCCGGTGGTGCTGAGGTACGCCCGCCAAGTGCGATCGTCGTTCGCATTCACCGTCCTGGCCAGCATCAGGCAATACCGGTCGGCGCCCTCCAGCCCACCCAGGTCGGCCCCGTTTCCGGGTCCCGCACCCGTGAGAAAGAAGCTCATTGCGGGCTCTTGTGGGGGAGCGGGGCTCCAACCCAGCAGCACGAGCGGAACGGCGGCAAAAATCAAACGAATGTGGCGCATGTTGGCTCCTTCGCTTTGGAAGCGTCCGTCAAACCCGACCTCGGGAATCCGTCCGCCTCGGTTTTCAATTCTCGATGCGGATACTGCCCAACACCTCTCTCTGCTCGTCGAGCGCGACCGGTCCCGGGGGGAGGCCGTTCATCTGGAAGATGTACGAGAGGACCGCGACGTACTGGCCCGGCTCCAGGGAGCCCGGCTGATCCTCGGGCATGAGCGCGCTCACCAGGTCGAACAGGTCGCCGACCGTGGCACCGGCCCAAGCCTGGATGAACGTATCACCGAATTGAGACGGTTCATGACAGGCGGCGCACGCCGTCTCGAACGTCTCTTCTCCACTCTTGGCCTGCGCCTCGGAAAAGACGCCATCCTGCGTCGACTTGAGTGAGCTCGACTGGGCCTCCGCATCGTTGAGACCGAGCGTGCAGACCAAGACGATCGCGATCGACGCCGCCGTCCCCAGGCGACGGACCACGGCCCCCGGCACAGTGGTTCCAAGGTCGGACGGCGAATACACGTGGGTCGTTTCCTGAAGTGAGAGATGAAGCCAGTAAGGTGCCAACCGCGGTGGCGTGGAGCAAGGTGATCGTTCCCTCTACTCCCTCCTCGAATCGCCCGTTCCACCGAGGGGCCGAAACGTCCCGGCCCAAAGCAAACGCCTCCGGGGTCGGCACGCCGAACCTCACGACCGGCCGCATGCGTCCGAACCCTAGAAGGCTGTTGAAGAAGTACAGTGGGTCGCGCACAGGGTGCCCAACAGACGAGTTGATATGAGCATACGTGTACCGGTAGGAGCGCCGATCCTCATCGCCATGGCGGAAGCGCTGATGGAGTAACACGCGCAACCTAGGTTCAATCGGGATAGGGGAGGACCGGCGATCCCGGTCCTTCCCCTCCCACACCACCAGGCATGCGGGTCCGCACCTGGCGGTTCGGTGAGTTGAGGTCAGTACGGCGTGAGCCGGGGCACACCCAGCTCGTCGAAGTACGCCCCTGGCAAGGCCGTGTGCAGGGCGTGGTGCGCGGCCACGTGCCACCAGCTTCGCGCGAACCGAGCAGCTCGCCAGGCGAGGTTCTCGCTCACACCGCGAGCCCTCAACTCCCGGTACGCTGTCCTTCCCCGTTTCCACTGGCGTAATTGCAACGTACGCAGCCGGCGGTGGATCCATTGGTCCAGGTCTCGGAAAACCCCCGGTGTATCCGCTAAGCCGAAGTCCTTGAACTTCGTCAGGGCCTTGCCTTCCATCCGCTAAGCCGAAGTATGCCTTCCACCCCAGCACGTAGCGCCGTAGCTCTTCCGCCACCTGTTGCAGGCTCCGCCCGCCACTCCGGCTTGTAATCTGCCGGACTCGCTCCTTGAACTTCGTCAGGGCCTTCTTGCTGACCCGGCGCTTCACGACCTTCCCTGCCGCTACCCAGAAGCTGTAGCCCAGGAACTGTCGATCCCACACTCGCGCCACCGCGCTCTTTTCCTCGTTGACCTGAAGCCGAAGTTTCCCGTACAAGTGCCTCAGCGCCTGCATCACACGTTGTCCTGCCCGCCTCGACCGCACGTATACATTGCAGTCATCGGCGTACCGGACAAACGCGTGTCCGCGTAGCTCCAACTCCTTGTCCACTTCGTCCAGGAGCACGTTCGCCAGCAACGGCGACAACGGTCCGCCCTGAGGCGTCCCCATGTGCCGCTCCATCACCACCCCGTTCGCCATGACTCCGGCTTCCAGGTAGCGACGGAGGATCCGCAGCATCGCCTTATCCTCGATCCGCTTTGCCAGCCGCCCCATCAGCACGTCGTGGTTCACCCGGTCGAAAAACTTCTCCAGGTCCACATCCACCACCCATCGTCTCCCTTCCTGGATGTATTGCTGCGCTTCGCGCACCGCATCGTGTGCTCGGCGCCCAGGCCGGAAGCCGTGGCTGTGCCGACTGAACGTCGGGTCGAACCTCGGTTGCAGCACCTGCAGGATGGCTTGTTGGATGAACCGGTCCAGCACGGTCGGAATCCCCAACTCCCGGACCCCTCCCCCACTCTTCGGTATCTCCTGCCTTCGTACCGGCTTCGGTTGGTAGGTCCCCGCCAGCAACCGCTGTCGGATCTCCCCCCAGTGCCTGCGCAAGTACTCTGGCAGCTCCTCCACGCTCATCCCGTCGATGCCCGGACTGCCCTTATTCTGCCGCACGCGTTTCAACGCTCCTACGAGGTTGGCACGCCCGACCACCTCCTCCATCAGGAGATGCTCGCTTCCTGAGCGCTCGTCTCCATGGGCCACCGTTCCGGCTTCGCCACTCCCCTCTACCTTCGGGGCTTCACCCCTATCCTCCAGCGGGAGCTCCAGTTGCCTGGACTCCTGGCGCATGGCCTTCTCGAGATCCACGGTCGTCACACTCTCCTCTCCGTTCGGCCCTTCGTCCGACAAAGCTGGGTCCAAGCGCATCATGCACTTCGTCGGCCTACTATGGCCTCTGCTGACTTCTCGCTCCGCCGGCAGGCCCAACAGCGCAATGCCGGCGTCGCCCTTTCAGGCGTCAGGCGAGACCTCCCCGGGTAAGAACGATGACCTTCCCCGCACAATCGCCGGATCTACGCCGCTTCCCCTTGGTCGCAGGAGCTTCGCGGTCAGTGGTCCGCTCGCCCCGGTCCGCAGCGCCTCGTATCCGGTTCCTGTTCGTCGACTCACGGGTTCGTTGCACGCTTCGTTCAGCGTACGCCTCACGACGAACGCCTTGCGCTTCCCTTCGGTCCCTGCGACCAGGTTCCGGGAGGACTTTCACCTCCAAGTCATCGCCCATGCCGGGCCCACCACCAACAAAAGGGGCGTCCCGGGTCTCCCGGGGCGCCCCTCGGTGCTTCGTAGCTCAGCGCTCCTAGTGGACTGTAACATATAAATGATTAGTGGTAGATTGAATGGTATGAAAACTGATCCGATCAGATTGACCGAGCGGGAACGTGCCGAGCTCGGGCGGCGTGCGAAGAGTCGGGCAGGGCGTGCCGATGATGCTCGGATCGCTCGGGTGCTGCTCTTGCTGGCTGACGGGGTGACGTACCGAGAGATCGCGAGTCGGGTCGATTGCTCGGAGCCGTTCATCAGCAAGTGGAAGAAGCGGTTCCTGGCCGAGCGGCTGGCCGGACTCTACGTCCGGCACGAGGGACGGCCCGTGACGGTGCTGACACCCAAGGTGGAGGCGCGGATCCTGAACTGGACGCGCACGAAGCCGACCGACGGGTCGACGCATTGGAGCACGCGGCGCCTGGCCAAGAAGCTCGGCGTCCACCACATGATGGTGGCTCGGACCTGGAAGAAGCACGGGGTTCAGCCTCATCGGATGGAGCGCTACATGGCGTCCAACGACCCCGAGTTCGAGGAGAAGGCCGCCGATGTGATCGGGCTCTATCTCAATCCCCCGCAACATGCCGTCGTGCTTTGCGTGGACGAGAAGACGGCTATTCAAGCGCTGGACCGCAAAGATCCGGTTCTGCCCCTGTCGCCCGGCAGGGCCGAGCGGCACGGGTTCGAGTACGTCCGCCACGGCACCCTCTCGCTCTACGCCGCGCTCGACACTCAGACCGGCGAGGTTGTGGGCAAGACCACGGCCCGCCATACGAGCCAGGAGTTCGTGGCTTTCCTGACCGATATCGTGGTCAGGCAGCCCGAGGATCGGGAAATCCACATCATCCTCGACAACCTCTCGGCTCACAAGACGCAGCGCGTTCAAGCCTTCCTCGACGCTCACCCCAACGTCACGTTGCACTTTACCCCTACCTACTCCTCTTGGCTCAACCAAGTCGAGCTGTGGTTCTCCAAGATCGAGCGCGATCTCATCCACCGCGGCGTCTTCACCTCCGTGAACGACCTCGCCCGACGCATCATGACCTACATCCGTCGCTACAACGACGATCCAAGAACCGTGAAGTGGCAGTATGATGACCCCTCGCGACGCATCCACGTCGCTTAACGTTCACGTGTTACAGTCCACTAGGCGGCGAAGACCGGAGCTGGGTGGCCGGGAACTGTGGCCGAGTGATCCACGGCGCCGCGGTGCTGAATCTGCAGGGATCCACGAGGGACGGTGAACCTCGTGCGACCAACGTGGAGGGCACGCGCAAACGTGCTCGCGCTGTGCCGCGAGGCCCGCATCCGCGAACTCCACCACGTCTCGACGGCATACGTCTGCGGGAGCCGTCAGGGCCGGATTTTCGAGTCCGAGCTGGACGAAGGTCAGGACTGCCGAAACGAATACGAGGCGAGCAAGCTCGAGGCGGAGCGGTTGGTCCGGGGGCCCGACGGCCTCGAGAGCGTTACGGTCTATCGCCCCGCGGTCATTTCGGGTGATTCGAAGACAGGGTACACCAGCACCTACCACGGCCTCTATCTCTACCTGCGACTGATGGCCATGGCCGTCCCGATGCAACCCGCGGGCGAGGACGGTATACGCGGGACGCCGATCAGGCTCCCAATGTCCGGCGACGAGCCTCGCAACGTCGTGCCGGTGGACTGGGTGGCGGACGTCATCACGCACCTGCTGGCTACGCCCGAGGCGCACGGCGGGACTTATCATCTGGCTCCCGATCGCCCGTTGACGCCTCGCGACATCATCGACGCGTGCTGCAGGTACTTCAACTCGACCGGCGTCGAGTACGTCGGTCCGGGCTACCGGCACGACCCGTCGGACATGTCCGACTTCGAGCGTCTGCTGCTCGAGAACATCACCATTTATGACGACTATTCTTCCACGGATCCCCTATTCGACACGTCGAATCTCAAGCGGTTCGCGGGTCATCTGCCCTGCCCGGCCATCGACGCGGCCATGCTGCAGCGATATCTGGAGTTCGCGGAAGAAGATCGGTGGGGACGAAGGCGCGCACACACGCAGCAGTGAAGAAACCGTTTGTCTACGCCAGAGTCGTCGGTCTATATTCGTGCTCATGCCCCGTCCCACGTCCCAACCCTACACGCACCGGCGAACCTCTACGCCGATAGACCCCCCGGAGACAAGATGAAGAAGCGGTTGATGCTGGTCATGCGGGTGTCCATGGTGTGCCTCCTCGTAGGCGGAGTCGCCTACTGTGGTGGCGGGGATGACGGCCCTACCGTCGTCCAGCCTCCCCCACCCCCTCCTCCTCCGCCGCCGCCGCCACCGCCTCCCCCCCCCCCGCCGCCGCCGCCGGATGTCGCGACGCCAGCGGGTGGCACGGTGACACTGAATGAGGGTGCTGTCACCGTGAGCGTGCCTGCCGGCGCAGTGACCGCCAACATCACGCTGACCGCGGCCGCGGCCACGACGGCTCCTGCCAGCGCGCTTGCCGTAACGGGTGGGGCGTTCGATCTGGGTCCGGAAGGGACCACCTTCGCGGTACCGGTAACGATCAACCTCGGCTATGCGGACGCCGACCTTCCAGCCGGGGTCGACGAGAGTGAGGTCCGGATGTTCAAGGCGGTGGACGACGCTTGGGAGCTTCTGGAAGCCACATCGGTCAACACGACGACCAACAAAGTCTCCGGGGAGACCTCGAGCTTCTCCATCTATGGTATGCTCGGCCTCGAAGTGGACGGCATCACCGTAACGCCGGGCACGGCGGACGTATCGCTCGGGTCGACCGTTCAGCTCACAGGCGTGGCGCTGAGTGGAACCACCGAGCTACCGAACCGACCGGTCACCTGGGAGTCGGATGATCCGACCGTAGCCACGGTCGACGCCATGGGCCTGGTCACGGGCGTCATGGCCGGCACGGCCATGATCACCGCGACGCATACGTTCGGCGTGAGCACCTTTAGCGTCACCGCCATGGTCACTGTGACCATACCGGTCACCACCGTCACCGTAACGCCGGCGACGTCGGACATTCTGGTTGACGCGACCGTACAGCTCACGGGCATGACGCTCGGTCCCGCGAACGAGGATCTGGGGAGGACCATCATGTGGTCTTCGTCCGACGAGGCGGTGGCCACCGTCGATGCGAACGTCCTGGTGACCGGTGTGGGTGTGGGTACGGCGACGATCACCGGGACGAGTGACGGAGTCATGGGGATGGCTACCGTCAATGTGACCGATCCGGTCGTGACGGTGACAGTCGTAGCGGAGGGAGCCGCTCCCGAGGACGATTCGCCCGTCCTTGCGGTAGCCGAGACCGTTCAACTCGAGGCGACGGCCACGAGGGCGTCGGGCGCGGACGCCAGCGGCGAGCCCACGACCTGGATGTCCAGCGACGAGGCGGTTGCCACGGTGGACGCCAACGGCCTGGTGACGGCTGTAGGAGCGGGCAGCGCCACCATAACCGCTACCGTCGGAGGCGTGGAGGGTTCGGAGACGGTGACGGTGAACATCGACGTTACCACCCTGGTCGGCACGTATACCGGCTCATGGGTCGACAACACCTTCACCACCACCGGGACGGCTTCGCTCACCGTCACGTTCGATTCGGGGACGAACGTGTTCACGGTAATGTCCGACCTGAATGGTATGGTCTACGGCCAGCAGGACTTCCCCGAGGAGACGTGGACGGCAGACTATGTGCCCGCATCGACCGTATTCACCGAGAACTCGGCCACCTTCGGTGAGGTGCCCCCAGTTGCGGTACCACTTCCTATGTTAGACCCCGAGCCATCGGTGGTCCCTGGAGTTGGGGCATCCTGAGGAACCAGGGCGATGGTTTTATCGTCTCTGGGGCGGGGGGTAGTCCGCCGTGGGCACGATGGGGTCGGACGGTATTGTACAGCCGCCTCCACTGCTCGACGAGTACCGTCGCCTCGGGCAGTGTGTAGAAGATCTCTCCGTTCAAGAACTCGTCTCTCAGTTTGCCGTTGAAGCTCTCGTTGTAGCCGTTCTCCCACGGACTGCCCGGCGCGATGTAGAGGGTCTGGACCCGCAGCCTGGCCAGCCATCTCCGCACCAGTTTCGCCGTGAACTCTGGCCCGTTGTCCGAGCGCAGATGCTCGGGCGGACCGTGCCGAGCGAAGAGATCGGTGAGCACCTCGAGAACGTCGTGAGCTCGAGTCTTTCGACCGACCTTGATCGCCAGACACTGCCGCGTGTACTCGTCGAGCACGGTCAGAAGCTTCAGCGCACGGCCGTCATGGGTCCTCGTGCTTACGAAGTCGTAGGACCACACGTGATTCTTGTGCAGTGGCCTGAGCCGGATGCACGAGCCATCGTTGAGCCACAACCGACCCCGTTTCGGTTGCCGTCTGGGCACTTTCAGCCCCTCCTGCCTCCAGATACGCTCCACACGCTTGTGGTTCACCTCCCAGCCCTCGATACGCAGCAGGTTCGTGATCTGGCGATACCCGTACCTGCCGAACCGGCTCGCCAACCGTATCACGTCCGTGCGTAGCGCCTCCTCGTCGCCAGGTAGCTTCTTCACCCGGCGCTGCGTCGAGCGCGGCTGACCCAGTACGTGACACGCGTGACGTTCACTCGCCCCGAGTCGCTGACGTACATGCATCACGCACCTGCGTCGGCGCTCGGGGCTCAGAAGTTTCCCTTGGTCGCTTCCTCCAGGATCAGCTTGTCCACCGTCAGGTTCGCCACCGCTCGCTTTAGCCGTGCGTTCTCCTTCTCCAGCTCCTTGAAGCGTCGAGCTTGATCCACCTTCATCCCCCCGAACTCCTGCCTCCACCGGTAGTACGTCTGCTCGCTGATCCCCAACTCCCGGCTCACCATCGCCACCGTTTTGCCGTTCGCCAGACCCACCTCCGCCTCTCTCAATGCCGTGATGATCTGCTCCGGCGTGTGTCGTCTCCTACTCATTCTGACCTCCTCCCTGATAGCTGCGACCAAAGCCGCATCCTAACATCAACTTCGGTCTCGTTTCAGGGGGTCACGTCAGCATGGCCTTGGTCTTTCTCGCCGAGGACCTGAAGCATCATCGGAAGGTCGCCATCAAGGTCCTCCGCCCCGAGCTGTCCGCCGCAATGGGTCCGGAGCGCTTTCTGCGTGAGATCGAGATCGCGGCCAAGTTGAACCACCCCAACATCCTCGGGCTTCACGACTCCGGCGAGGTGGACGGTCTGCTCGACTTCGTGATGCCTCTCGTGGAGGGGGAGTCTCTTCGTGATCGAATCGACCGCGAGGGGAAGTTGTCCCTCGAGGATGCGGTACGGATCACTCGCGAGGTTGGAGACGCCCTCGGTTACGCACACGAGCAGGGGCTCACACATCGGGACATCAAGCCCGAGAACATCCTCTTCCAGGCGGGTCACGCGTTGGTCTGTGACTTTGGGATCGCGAAGGCGGCGAGTGATGCACACGGGCGACTGACCCAGACCGGGTTCGCGGTCGGCACCCTCACCTACATGAGCCCGGAGCAGGCGGGGGGAGAGGAGCGGGTCGACTCTCGGACCGACCTCTACGCCCTCGGCTGCATTCTCCACGAGATGCTCTCGGGTCAACCTCCCTTCGTCGCCCCCACGTCACAGGCCATGCTCGCCAAGAAGCTCATGGGCTCGGTGAGGGATCTTTCCACCATCCGGCCGGATGTGCCGCCGACCGTCGGAGAAGTCGTCTCGCGTGCTCTGGCGGTGGCCCGGGAGGACCGCTTCGACACTGCGGCAGATTTCTCCAACGCCTTGGTGCACGCGACCACCGAGGTAGCCATAGCGGAGGAGCGGCGGCGGCGGCGCCATGCCCGTCTGTGGAGAACCGCCGCACTGCTCGCCGGAGTCGCGGCCGTCAGTCTCGGGGGCTGGTGGTTGAATGAGATTGTGGGGGGGCCGCCGATCGCGCGAATTGCTCTACTTCCGCTCACGGGCCCTCAGCGAGACTCAACACCGGACTTCTTCCTGCAGGGCGTGCACGAGGATCTGGTGAAAGAGTTCACCTACGCGGGAATCCGCGCCATCAATACCAACTCCGTGAAGGGCTTTGCCGGGACGGACATGCGTATCCGCGATATCGCCGCCGAGTTGAATGTGGACGCAGTCATCCTGGGCTCGGCGTCGTTGAAGGGAGACCGCGTCGAGCTCGAGTTGTCGCTGGTTGACGGCGTCAGTGAGGAGTCCCGCTGGATCCGATCCTTCGAGGCGGACGTCAGCGAAATAGAGGCTCTCTATCGAAATGTGACCCGGGCGATCGCCAACGAGATCGAGACGGAACTTAGCCCGGACGCTCTGGCGCGCCTCGCCGAGTCTGCTCCGGTAGACCCACAGGTCTTCGAGGCGCTACTGCAGGCACGGTTCCACTGGCAGAAACTGACCGAAGAGGGCATCAACACGGCGCTCGACTACTACGAACTGGCGCTCGCGCGTGACTCTACCTCGGTCGAGGCCTGGCTAGGAGTTGCGGGCGTCTGGGGCCTCCGAGCACAGCAGGGGCTCGTGTCCGGGGAGGAGGCTTCCCGACGGGGCGAGGCCGCGATCGCACGGGCCGCGCTCTTGGACCCGACCGCGTCGCGGGATCCGAGGAGTCGTGCGACGCGGAGAACGTGGCTCGAGTGGAACTGGGTCGGGGGTGAGGAGGCCTTTCTGAGCGCCATCGAGACGGATCCGACCGACTCCTATGTCAGGGCCTACTACTCGCAGCTGCTGTTCTACCTCCGACGCGTCGATGAGGCAGTCGCACAAATCGAGCTGGCGGTCGAGATGGACCCCTTCAACGCGCTGGTCCAGAGCCTCTATGCGCAGGACCTCATCTTTTTGCGGCGATACGAGGACGCCGAGGCGGTGCTCGTCCGGACCCTGGAGAGGGAGCCCGGTGCGCCCTATCCGCTGTCGACTCTTCGCACGGCCTACCACTTGCTGGAGCGTCATGACCAGGCGATCGAGGCGTGGGGGCGGTCGTACCGCTCTTTAGGGGACGTCGAGGCGGCCGACGAGCTCGAGCGCGGTTACCGGGAGGGCGGATATGATGCCGCCCTGGTCTCCGTCGCCGAGCTGTTCGTAGGGCGGCTGGCGACCAGGGAGGCGCCTCCCTGGCAGATTGCGACGCTGTACACCCGCGCCGGCAGGGCGGAGGAAGCGTTGCAGTACCTCGAGCTGGCCTATGCGGAGCAGGAACCCAACATGCCTTCCATCAGCGTGGATCCCATCTTCGACTTCCGGAGAGACGAGCCTCGCTTCCGGGCTTTGGTCGACGGCCTGGGGTTGCCCAGGTAGGCCCTATCGGTACCCCCGTGGCGAGTGATCGCACCTATCTCATCGGCCTCTGTACTCGCTGACGATCACTCCGGCTTGCGCGCGACCCAGATGACGTGCCTCGAGCCCTTCCCGCGGTGTGCCCGCATGGCGACCTCCTCGGTCTCGAACCCGACTCGTCGCAGGCGCTTGGTGAACGCCTTATCCGAGTGGGCCGACCAGACCGTTAGCACCCCGTTGGGCCGCAGCGCTTGGTAGGAGGCGCGGAGGCCCGCCCCCGAGTAGAGCCAATCATTGTCGTCCTTGGTCAATCCCTCGGGGCCGTTGTCCACGTCCAGCATGATGGCGTCGAAGGATCCGGACTCACCCCTCAGCAGGACGCAAACGTCCATCTCCCGAACCGTCACGCGCTCATCGCGAAGAGGATTTCCGGCGCGCTCCCCGGCGAGACCTCGGTTCCACTCGACCACCGCGGGTACCAACTCGGCGACGACGACTTCGGCGTCGTTGCCGAGTTGTCGGAGTGCCGAAGCCAGGGTGAACCCCATGCCCAGGCCGCCGATCAGCACCCGCGCCTGGGTGCGGTCCGCGACTTCGGCGCACGCGATCTCGGCCAGCGCGTCCGCGGATCCGTGGGTGCGGGTACTCATCAAGTCCTGACCGCCCGCGACCTTGATGATGTAGTCCTCGCCGTGCCGGTAGAGGCTGATCTCCCCGCCGTCACCCGGGACCTGGGCGGTATCCAGAAGGACCAAGCGCTTCATCGGACCCGCACCACCCACCCACCGCCGCCCATCATTCCGGCGTACTCCTCCACGTGTTCGGCCATCTCCCCGGTCAGCATCTCTCTGACGAGCCCGTGTAGTACGGGGGCCCCATCAGACCGGACGCCCTTGCCGGTGATGATGTGCACGACACGTCCCGACGACGTTCGGGAGTGCGACGTGAGCAGGTTTCTCACCTGCGATCGAGCCTGCTCTCCGGTCAGGTGGTGCAGGTCCAGGCTCGCGACCGCCATCTCACTCAGGAGCTTGACGACACCGATCAGTGCGGGAGACTCGGCTGCGGGCTCGGCCGCCTTCTCCCCTCGCTTGCGGCGCTTGCTCACGTCGTTCGAGGCTTCTGGAAGCGGATCACGTGTCTACGTTCCCCCCATCCGCGCCAGCTCGGCCTCGGCCGCGATGAATCCGAACACAGCCCACTGGCGGGCCCGGCCCGCCAGTGGGCGCCTGTAGGTGGCCCTGGCTTCGTCTTCCCGGCCGTTGGACTGGTGCCAGTACCCCACTCCGTACCCCGCCGTGGTGCTGCCAAGGGTGGCTTCCGCTGCTGCGGGCCCCAGGATGTCTTCCTCGGTGCGCCTTCCCCGGAAGAGCAGGAGCAGGTCCAGGCATCCGCCGCTCTCGATCAAGTCCATGTCCTCGCTTACCGACTCCAACACCCTCTGGGCCTCGTCGGTTCTGCCGAGTCGGTCCAGCGTCATGTACCGCCAGTATGCGGTGGCCACCTTGCTGTCGTCGTGCTCCGAAACGCGGGCACACTGCTCGTACGCCTCGGCCGCCTCCTCGAACTCGCCCTTCAGGTAGTGGGCCAGTCCCAGGTGGTACCAGATGTTGAACTGGAGCGTGCTGGTCGGGATACCTCTCGCGTTCGGCAGCCCGTCGGGCTCCACCTGATCGGGCAGCCCGTCGGTCAGCTCCGCGGCCCGACGGAAGTCCGCGATGGCGTTGTCCAACTCTCGGACGCTCACGTAGCGATGACCCCTGTGCCGATACAGGCGTGCTTCGTCCGGATGGAGGGTGATGGCCCGCGTGTAGATGTCGATTGGCGGTTGTATATCTCTTGCACGGCTGTCCCTATCGCAGTATATTGATTGTATGGCATCGTTACTCGGTTTTCGGCTCTTTCGGCTCGCTTTCCTGAGCCACGCGTTTCAACTCCTTCACGACGCGTTTGCTGAACACCTTCTGCATGATCTCGTCTCCCGTGAGTTTGCTCACGTCCTTGGGGAGCCGGTCCTTCTCTCTGCGCTTGGTGGAATCAACCATGTCGAGCACCGCCAATATCAATCTGATGTCGTTGATGGATCGCTTCGGAACCGAAGAGACCTGCCGGGAATACCTCGAAAAGCTGCGCTGGCCGTCTGGTGTCGCCTGCCCGCGTTGCGGTGACATGTCCGTATCCGAGATCACCACTCGGGACCAGTTCGATTGCAACGGATGCCGCTACCGCTTCTCTGTGACCTCGGGGACGATCTTCGACAACACCAAGCTTCCTCTGCGGAAGTGGTTCGTGGCCATGTACCTGATGATCGAGTCTAAGAAGGGGATCAGCGCGAACCAGATGAAGCGCACCCTCGGAGTCTCCTACAAGACCGCTTGGCACCTCTGTCACCGCATCCGTGAGGCCATGACTACCGACCGCTTCGAGGGACCGACGCTGTTCGGGATCATCGAAGTGGACGAGACGTTTGTCGGTGGTCGCCAGCGAGGCAAGGGCAGAGGACCCTACTCGACGACCAACAAGTCCATCGTCGTGGGTGCCGTGCAGCGTGACGGGCGCGTCCGCCTGGAGCGCATCCCGAACACGAAACGGGCCACCTTGGACGACTTCATCAAGCGCACCGTCACCGATGAAGCCCTCGCCATCTACACCGACGAGTTTCCGGCCTACCGTGGCCTCGGGGACCGTATGGGCATCGAGCATGACACCGTGCAGCACAACCTCGACGAATGGGTCGTGGGCGATGTCCACACGAACAGCGTCGAAGGCATGTGGAGCCTGTTCAAGCGTTCCGTCATGGGTGCCTTCCACAAGATCAGCGTGAAGCATATGGACCGTTACCTCGAAGAGCTTGAATGGCGCTTCAACAACAGGGATAACCCGCTCATTTTCCGGGATCTTCTTCTTCGGATTCTTGACGGGAAGGCTCTTCGCTATCGAAGCTTGACGGCATAGCCAGCCGCTTCAATGACTCCTGAATAAGCTCAAAGTCCTTCACGTAGCCCGGACCGCTTGCGTTATACGCTCGGCTCTTCTCCAAGAGCGTATCTTTGGCCTCATCCACTTTGGCACGACTAGCACCCCCCATCTCCACCTCCGCAACGACATCGACGAAGTGATCGCGGGCTCGCTTCAACTGCTCCGCCGGTGGGTAGACAGAGAGGTCGCCCAACTCAAGCGCCTTCAGGGACTCTTCGTACTCGCCGCCCGATTTCCCGAGGACGGCCCCAAGATCAACCCCCAATTGCTTCGCAGCCCGCTTGATATCGCGTCGCAAGAGGCCGCGCATGTGTCCATGGGAACCCACAGCAATCAGGTCAACGGGGCCGTACTTCTTCTCGACCGCCTCTATCGTTTCCTCGCTCAGGAAGGGCTTCATCTCAGGGTAGTGTTCCCCGTACATGAAGCTCAGTCGCTTCATGAGCAGACCAGCGTCTACGGGGTTCAGTGGTGCCTTCACGGCCCCCCACCAGGCCCTTAGCCGCTCCTCACGGTCTACCAGGCCCATCTCGCGGATGTCGCCCGGAACGGGGATTAAGACAACACCCCGGTTGGGGGCGTCAGGAATAGAATCGGGATCGACTTCAATCCCATGGTCGTTCTTCAGGTGGCGGACCAGTAGACTCTTGTCGAGGTTCTTGAACGGGCATTGCCCGCACTCGTAGTTGGGATACTGATTCCAACGGGAAACCCTGTAGGGTGCCGTCTCGGGATGAACTGTTGTTGACGCCTTCTCAGATGCAAGCGGCGAGGCGAGACTCGGTAGAGGCGGTAGCCGAGTCCGCGCATACCAAGGGGTGCGCCATTCTTCCCACCGCCATCCCGCGTGATATCGGCGATGGTGGCAGGAGAAAAAGAAAGTGCGCTGGACGGCACGTATGTTCTCGCCCGTAACCCGTAGCGTAATGAGGGTTATGCCCCCCTCCCAGATTTTGTGAGGGCCGAGGCGGGCCACCGGATGCGGGAAGTCAGCGCACACCACTTCGATCCCTGGGTCGTCATCAGCGACAATATCGAGTAGATCGCCGCCCGTGTCTTGCCAGTGCAGGCGGATTGTTGGGATATCGGAGCGGCGGTGGACACCACCTGGCCTAATCTCACGAACGGACACAACACGCACGGCACATTTCTTTGCAGCCACCCGACCCTTGTTGTGGATCTTTACGCGAGCCCGGAAACCCTGGCTTGCATCGTAGCGTGGCTTGGGGCGCACGATGGGCCGATATGCACGAAGCGACTCCGCGATTCCCAAAGCGCCGCCCACGAGAAGGGTTGCCCCAAGGATGCCAAAACCAGCTATCACGGCAGCTCCGGCGGCGCACACGGCGCTCCAGAGAGTGATATGCCCGGTCTTGTCTTCCATGCACCGGAAGCTAACTGATGCGCAGTATCCCGTGCAACAGGGTTACAATCACCAATCGTTTTTCTTCCGTGCTCGGTGCTCGTTCAAGATCCTCTAGGGTGCGAGCCTCTTGTACTTGATGCGGTGAGGCTGATCGGCCTCCGCTCCGAGGCGCCGACGTCGGTCCTCCTCGTATTCCTCGTAGTTGCCCTGGAACCAGACCGCCTTGCTCTCGCCCTCGAAGGCCAGAATGTGCGTCGCGATCCGGTCCAGGAACCAGCGATCGTGAGAGATCACCATGACGGACCCCGCGAACGAGAGCAGTGCCTCTTCGAGTGCGCGTAATGTGTCCACGTCCAGATCGTTGGTGGGCTCATCCAGCAGAATGAGGTTTCCACCCTCCTTCAGGAGCTTGGCGAGGTGCAGACGATTGCGCTCGCCCCCCGACAGCACCCCTACTTTCCTCTGCTGATCCGCGCCTCGGAAGTTGAACCAAGAGAGGTATGCCCGCGGATTCACCTCGACCCTCCCGAAGTGGAGGATCTCCTGGCCCTGCGCCACCTCCTCGAATACGGTCTTCTCGGGGTCGAGGTCCATCCTGGACTGGTCGACGTAGGCCACCTGCACGGTCTGACCTAGCCGCACGACGCCTTCGTCCGCCGCCTCCTGACCGGTGATCATGCGGAGAAGGGTCGTCTTGCCGGCCCCGTTGGGGCCGATGATACCCACGATCGCCCCCGGCGGGAGCGAAAAGGAGAGGTCCTCCAGCAACAAGACGTCTTCGTAACCTTTTCTTACACCCTCACAGAGAACGACGTCGTTGCCCAGGCGAGGGCCTTTGGGGATGAGGATCTCTGCCGTCTTGACCAGCTCGCGCTCGTCCTGGGCGAGCAGGTCCTCATACGCACCGAGACGCGCCTTCCCCTTGGCGTGACGGGCCCGGGGGGCCATGCGGATCCACTCCAGCTCGCGCTCGAGTGTACTCTGTCGGGTCGACGCCTGCTTCTCCTCGACGCGTAGTCTCTCCTGCTTCTGCTCGAGCCACGACGAGTAGTTGCCTTTCCAGGGGATTCCCTCGCCGCGGTCGAGCTCGAGGATCCACTCGGCGACGTTGTCGAGGAAGTACCGGTCGTGCGTGATGGCGACGATGGTTCCCGCAAAGTCCGTCAGGTATCGCTCGAGCCACGCGACCGACTCGGCGTCCAGGTGGTTCGTAGGTTCGTCCAGCAGGAGCATGTCGGGCGCCTCGAGAAGCACACGGCAAAGGGCCACGCGCCTCCGTTCACCGCCGGAAAGTGTCGTGACGTCCGCGTCGGGGGGAGGCAGCCGGAGGGCATCCATCGCGATCTCCACCCGTCGATCCAGGTCCCATGCGTTCGAGGCGTCGATGCGATCCTGAAGGCGCGACTGCTTCTCAATGAGGGCCTCCATTTCCTCGGCGCTCATCGGTTCGGCGAACTTCATGCTGACCTCCTCGAACTGGGTGAGGAGTTCACGGGTCTCACGGACACCTTCTTCGACGTTGCCTCGAACGTCGAGGCCGGGATCCAGCTCAGGCTCTTGGGCCAAGTAGCTCACGCGCGTGCCCTTGGCGGCCCAGGCCTCTCCCAAGAAGTCGTCGTCGAGCCCTGCCATGATGCGCAGTAGCGTGCTCTTGCCGGACCCGTTGGGTCCTACGACCCCGATCTTCGCCCCGTGGAAGAACGACAACCAGATGCCCCTGAGGATCTCGCGTTTTGGGGGAACCAGCTTGCGCAGGTCCTTCATGACATAGATGAACTGCTCGTTGCTCATCGTAGGGAATCCACTTCACGCAGGGTTGCCGACCTGTGGGGGGCACAATCTAAGCACACGGACTCACTCTTGGAATCGAAGGATCGACTCATTCCCGATCCCGACGTTGTTGATAGTTCCGATCAACGAAGTAGACTCTCACGGGTCGTTTAATGACGCGCGGCGCGTTTCCGAGAGTCTTCCAGAGCAGCCTCGACACCGAATGGGGGTCAGGACCCAGTTGATAGGAATCGTCGGCGGAGGTATCTCGGGCCTCGTGCTCGGTCACGAGCTCGTCAGCCTTGGAGCGGATGTCGTGCTCTGGGAGGCGTCCGAGCGGCCTGGTGGGGTGCTCTGGTCCCAGGACTGCGGGGGGGTGCAGGTCGAGTTGGGGCCACAGAGGGCTCGACTCACGGATGGGTTTCGAGATCTAGTAGAGGCAGTGGGTCTAACCGACGAGTTGGTTACGGCTCCGGTGGATCTGCCGTTGTTCGTCTATGCTCGAGGGAAACTCCGAACGGCCCCTCTTTCCGTTGGACAGGCCCTGTTCACGGACCTGCTCCCGCTGTCGAGCAAGGTCCGCATACTGACCGAGCCGTTCCGCTCGGGACCTCGGGCTCAAGAGACGGCCGGCGGCTTCCTACGCCGAAAGTTCGGAGTCGTGGCCTACCGCGACCTGCTCGGACCCCTTTACGGTGGGCTCTACGGGTCCGACCCCGACCACATGCCTGCCCGGCACGGCCTTGCGCGAACGCTGAAGAACATGGGTGTAGGCCGAAGCATCCTGTGGAGGATGATCAGCGCCGGTGGCCGGGCCGACGAAGCACCACCTTGCTCGTTTCGTGACGGGCTGGCCGCCTTACCCCGGGCTCTTCGAGCTCACTTGGGGGACCGAGTACGCTTGGGTAACCCGGTGCGCTCGCTTCGAGCGGGCGGCGATGGATGGGCGGTCGTACTCGACGGCGATGAGCGGGTGGAGGTCTCGCAGGTCGTGCTCGCCTGTCCCGCGGACCAGGCGGCAAGCATCGTCGAGGGTGTTTCCCCCGCTGGAGCCGGCATCCTCGCCGCGATCAGATACAACCCGCTGGCCGTGGTACATATGACGTCCGAGGCCGACCTCTACGGTCTCGGGTATCAACTCGCGTTCGGCGAACCGTTCGAGACGCGAGGCGTAACGTGGAACCACAGCCTCTTCAAGCGCTCGGGACTCTATACGGCGTATCTGGGTGGCATGAAGAACCCCGATATGGTCCAACGCCCCGACGAAGAGATCGGCCGGATCGCTTGCCGGGAATTCGAAGCCGTTACGGGATACGCCGCCGAGCCACTCATGGTGTCGCGCACCCGGATGCCGGCGTGGGACGAGAGCTGGAACGCGCTGCCGGAGTTGGATCTGCCCGCGGGACTGCACCTCTGCTCCAACTACTCGGCCAGGCCCGGCATCGAGGGCCGCATGGTCGAAGCGCGGCGGCTGGCCCGTCGACTCACCGCCGCCTAGAAGGGGGACTTGCTTCCTCAGTCCGCCGCGTTGAGGCAGAAGGTCGTCGGCGTCGCGCTGCACAGACAGCGGCGCAGGCCGAGCTCGCCCATGATCGGCTCGGGTCGCAGGGCGTCTTCCACCAGATCGGCGAGCAGAGCCCCGAAGCGGGGGTCCGCGTGCGGGACGGGGACTCGGTGGAAGTCGAGCCCCGCAGCCTCGGCGACCTCCCGGAGTTCCACGTCGAGCTCGGACAGCGTCTCGGACTGTTCATGCATGAAGCTGAGCGGCTCCACGACCACCCGGGCAGCCTCGAGGCCCTTCACGACCTCGTCGACCTCCGGCTCGGTCCACTTCACTCCGCGGTTGGCGTGGTTCTGGTATCCGAGAACGTAGTCGGTCGTGCCCAACTCGCGCGCAATCATCCTGCAGGCTTCTTCCACGTAGGCCACGTATCGGGGTCCCCCTGACGCGTACTTCATGGGTGTTCCGTGCGCGGAGAACACGAGCTTGGTATCCGCGGCATGCAGATCGACGCGCTCCCGCTTGACGAAGGCGAGAATGTTGTCGGCCCTGAGACGTAGGTAGTCGGGGTGGCGGTGCCAACCCGTGATCTCCCGCATGGGGACCTTCCATTCGAGTTCATTCAGGGCCGCCTGGACGTCCTCGAGGGCTGCCACCGTGGTCGACATGCCGCAGAGGGGGTAGATCGGAAGGGCGATCAGCTTTCCCACCCCGTCGTCATGGGCCTGCCCGACCGCCGTGGCGATGGACGGGTCCGTGAACTGCATGCCCGAGTAGCACTTCAGGTCGAACCCTCGCCGCTTGAGCGCGAGCTGGACCATCCGGACCTCACCCCGGACCTGCGTGTTCAGCGGTGAACCGCCGATCCCCTTGTATTCGTCGATCAATCCGGGTGCCCGGGCCTCGGCGAGTTGTCGCGCTCTCTGGGCTCCGCCCCTCTTCGACTCCAGGGACGCGTTCCGAAGGAATATCCGTTCCAGATAGGGGACCACCTCCTCGAGGGTAGCGTGCTCGGGTTCCCCGAAGTTGAGGATCAGGACACCGATCTTCATGAATGGATCACTTGTGGTTGTCGGTGTCTCACGGAGATCGCTGGTGCGTGAACGCCGCTGACGAACGTGACGTCATTTGACGAACGTGACGTCAGTTTCCGGCCTTCCGAGACAGAGCCCGATAATACTCGTCCACGAGCTTGCGGAAGCCCGTCGGGACTTCGTCGGAACCCGAGACGAAGACCCGATCACGATGGTCGCCCTCCAACTCTCGCCGGAGCCCGAACTCCAGCTGCTTGAGTCCCTCCAGAATTTGCGCCTGGAGTCGTTCAACTTCGGCCAAGTCCGAGTACACGCGCTCGCTGTCCAATTCCCTAAGGGCCGAAACGACCTCGTCTAGTCGACGTCCGTCGAGGGCCTCGAGATCCTCCTGCGCCAGAAGGCGCTGCAGCTCCTGGGTTTCTTGAACCCGTTCCCGGATCTCTCGGCGGAACTGACGGACGTCGCCGGGCGAGACGCTGCCGGGTCGACGACCTCCTCCACCTCCGTCGGGTGTGCCGAACCCGCCCTGGTTTCCGCCGCCCTGGCCTTGCCCTTGTTGGCCGTCTTGTCCCTGCCCTTGCCCTTGCCCTTGCCCTTGCCCTTGCCCTTCTCCCTGCCCTTCTCCCTGCCCTTGCCCCTGGCCCTGGCCCTGTCCTTCACCTTGGCCTTCGCCTTGCCCTTGCCCCTGGCCTTCGCCTTGCCCCTGGCCTTCCTGGCCCTGACCCTCACCTTGTCCTTGTGGTTGCTCTCCCTGGGACTCTCCCTGCTGCCCCTGGCCCTGCCGGTCTCGGTCGCCCCGCTCCCCCAGGCGTCGTGACATCGACTCCATGCCGCGGACCAGGTCCCGGGCCCGATCCAGAGCCTCCGTCCGCTTGTCTTCCTCCACATCTCCAACGGCCCCCACGGCACGCTCGAGGCGTTCCTGGAGTTCGTCGAGCCCCCGCTGAGTCTCGGACTCGAACTGCCGTGTATAGTCCTGGTCTCCCGTTCCGATGAGCCCACGAGAGTACCGCACTCGCTCCTTGAGCTTGTTGTCACGGATGGAGTTGGCGGCGTCGCCCAGTCGCTCGGCGGCCTCTCGCTGGTTTGCGCGCGCGTCGGCACTCAGTCGATCGATCTGCCCTTCGAGATCTCCGAGTTCCTGGGTCATGGCTTCCTTGCGCTCGAACAGACGCCTCGCCGACTCCTGCAGTGCCGCTCCCTCCTGGTCGTTCAGCCGGTCCAACTGCTGCTGTATCTCGCGCTGCTCATCGGCCAGCGCTTGTGCACGCCTCGACGCGTCCTCGGCGTCTTCACGCAGCCGGTCGACACGGTCGCGTTCCAATCGACGGCGGGCGTCCTCGAGCCGGTCGAGAGAGGACGTAGCGTCTGCCGCGCCCGCGTTGCCGGTCGAGGCTGCCGAACGGCGCATCTCGTCTGCGGCCTTCTGAAGCTCCCGTGAGGCCTCCATCAGCCGCGCATCGTCGGTCTCTCGAGCCAGCCGCTCCAGCTGCCGAGCGGCTCGCTCCGTCTCATCCGCGAGTTCGCGCTGACCCCGCGAGTCGGCTCCTCCCGACCCACCCTGCTGGGTCGCGGCGCGACGCTGACGCTCTGCCTGCTGTTGCTGCCTCCTGGCCAGTTCCTTGAGCTTCTCGAGGGTCTCGTCGACCTGCTCGGCCGCCTGCTGGCGCTCGCCCCGCTCCAGGGTCTCGTACTGGGTCTTGAGCTTGTCTAGCTCGAGCTCGAAGAGGTCGGCGAGGTCTTCAGCCGAGGCACAGCCACCCCCGCCCCCACCGCCCCCTTGCTGTCCACCCTGCTGCACGACCGCCTCATAGGTCTCCTCCGCCTTCTGCAGGTGGAGAAGGGCCTTTTGCTCGGGCGAGATGGCTTCCTTCGGCTCACCGTCACCCAGAATTCTCTCGGCGTTCTCCATTTCCCCGAGCGCCTGGGGGAGGAGCTCCGCGATGCGCTGGAACTGGGGGTCCGCCCCCATTCCACGGGCGAGGAGCCGCTCCAAGAGACCCGCGACCTGTCCGCGGACCCGAGCCTGGGCGAGTCGCACGCTAACCACGTTTTCGTCGAACTCGCTCTCCGGGATCTCTCCCTTGTCCCGGACGAGGTTGAAGGTCGCCGCCACGATCTGGCGCTGGAGGTCCGAGAGGCCCTCTTCTTCCATGCCACCGCCACCTCCGCCCCCGGCCTGCTCACCTTGGCGGGAATCGATGCGGAAGGGACGGATCTGCACGAAGTAGATATCACTGGTGACCGTGCGGACCCCCGTGGACCGGTTGTTGTCCGTCGCCTGGGCGTAGTACGAAACCAGATCGCCGGGCTCGAGCTCCAGCTCCTCCAGGTACACGGTGTGTGCCGCCGTCACCTCGGGCGCGGGGCGACTGTCGTAAAGGGCGATGGTGTCCTCGGGCTCCCCGTTGGCCGAGTAGATCAGAAGCAACTGCGAGATACCGTAGTCGTCGTCGGCCTTGGCCTCGAGGAACAACTCCTCGACGGGGCTCGCCCTGGTATCACGTCCGGGCTTCGAGAACGAAACCGACGGCGGCTGGTCGGTCAGCACGTCTATGGTGTACTTGGGCGAAGCCGGGACCAGATCGCCGTCGGCTCGGGCCAGCTCGACCTCATAATACCCTTCCCGTTCCACCTCGAGGGTGCCGAGCCACGTTCCGTCTCCCGCGTCGGTGAGTTGTGCGGCCTCACCGTTCACGAGAAGACGCCCACCCGATGTGAGCATGGTGGGGAAGACCTTCACCCTCACCTCGGTCCCCTCGAGTGCCGCGATGTCGCCGCCACCCTCCACCGTGCGCACGGCGAGCCCCGTGTACACCGGGAAGTGATACTCCAGCTCGAGGCGGTCCACATAAGGAAGATCGGCCACCTCGATGCGATGGGTAGCCGAGCGGATGCCCGCAGACTCCACGAAGTACTCGGTGTTCTCGTTTAGGCCGAGCAGGAGGAGCTCGAACCCTTCGGTTCCGGCGGGGAGCATCGAGAGTTCGTCGAACACCTGCGGGAGCATCGAGAGTTGGTCGAAAGCGTCGGACGATTCGGACTTGAAGAAGATACGAACCTCGTCACTGTCGAACCCGGCGAGTTGGACAGCCACAAGCTGATCCGACCCCCGAGCTATGGTCACGTCGCCCGGCTCCACGTTGATCGAATACGGGTTCACGGTGCCGGCGTCGCGGGTCGGGAAGAGAAGCGCCGACGCACCGTGGCGGAGTTGTGCCGGTCCGAAGAGCATGAGGATCAGCGTGGCCAGGGCCGCCGCAGCCAGAGCGCCCGACGCTCGATAGAGCCCCTTCTGCTCGATTCTCCGCCCGTAGTCCACCTTCCGGACTCGATCCAGGGCATTGTCAACCAGGCCACGCTCGAGGGCATCGGACGTTCCGACGCCGCCCTTGCCGGCTTCCAAGGCGCTCAAGACGGCCGCCTCGAGGGAGGGCTCGTTCTCCTCCAGGTAGAGGGCCGCCTGTTCGTCGGAAACCCGACGTGCGAGTGGCCAAGCGAGAAAGCGGGCAACGAGGCCGATGACGGCTAGCCAGAGGAGGATGCGAAGCGACACCACCGCCGGGGCGCTGAATCGGAAGAGCTCGAGACCGTAGACCGAGATGAGGAAAGCCGCCAGGCTCGCCCCCAAGACGACGGCCATGCCTCGCATCGCGACGCGCGTGCGCCAGCGTCGCCGAATCCGGTCGATTACACGAAGGATCTCTGCGTGGCGAGAAGCCTTGTGTCTACCCTTGTGCATACTCCCTCCCCTCCTCGAATCTCTTCGTCGCACCGCGAGAAAGCCAGTTCGACACGGCGGTCTCGGTCAACAACAGGATCAGCGCCCCGATCAGTAGCAATCGCCAGAGCGACTGTCGACGTTCCTGATCCTGTGCCCTGACCTCGGCGGGCAGCAGGCCCGCGACGGCCGCGTCGGCGTCGGCCTCCCTCGGCGCTACCGACCCCGCCAACTCACTCGGATCCATCGAATCCAGTTCAGATTCGGACACGTCTACGTTCACGGCGACGGTGAACGGCCGCGTCGGGTCCGAGCCGGGCTCCCGGACCTGATAGAAGCCCTGCTCCTCGAGCACCAGGAATCGCGCCTCCTCTCCCGGGGGCATCGAAACGTTACCACCTCTCGGCGTGAGCGCGATTTGCTCCACGTCCGGTGACAGCTCCCCTTCCAGCCCCGTAGCGAACGCCGCGCCCTCGGGATTCGTAAGGTCAAGCACCTGACCCGCCGAGAACCACGGTACACGTTCCCGGTGCCCCCCGAGGTACCTGACGAGCTGATGCATGAAGGGTAGGAAGACCGGCTGTACGGACAGATCGTTCCAAAACGCATCCAGCGTACTGGCCCATACCAAGACACGGCCCCGGCCTATCCTGCGTTCGACCAGGGCCACCGACCCGTCGTCGAATCGTGCCAGAACCTGATCCTCAGACGGGGTGCGTGTAGTCCAGGAATCCGAGACGGGCGACGCGCACGTGGTCGGTCGCCGCTCCGAACCTACCCGGCAGCAGATCCTCCATGCCCGCTTGCCAGGCGCTCCGCTCTCCGAGCACGAACAGCACACCTCCGCCCTCCTCCACGAACCGTCTCAGCCGCTCCGAGACCGTCCCTTGTGGGAGAAGAACGTCGTTGAATATCACGACGGCCGTCGCGTCCAGATCTGCGGTGCCGACGTTCGTTGAGCGGCGCACGTCGACCTGAAACGCCGCCTCCTCGCTGATCTCCAGGGCACGCTGCATGTAGAGGCTGGCCTCGGAGCGGGCGCCGGTGCCCTCCAGGACAACGGTGCGCAGGGCGCTGCCTGGAGAGAGCACGAAGTGAAGCACGTTGTCTTGCGGCAGCTCGTCGGGGCCGAGGCGGACCGTACCGCGCGTATAGGATTCCGCGAGGGTGAACGCGTCGAACGCCACCGTGGCCGACCCGGTCGGGTCCAGGCGGACGCTCCGGGATTGCACCTCCTGGCCGTCGATTTCGAGTACGACCGGTACGTCGACGGGCTCGTCGCCCCCGCGACGCGTGACGGACGCCACGGTCGCGTTGGGGGTCTCTTCGTCGGAAATCTCGTGTGTGTTCACGACCGTCCCACGAGGAAACCTCACCCCTTCGTCTCCGGACCAGCCAGCGCGCTGGAAGTCGCTGATGATGGCGACCTCCAGGTTCGCGAAGTCGGACTCTTCCAAGATCGTTTGAGCGAGCTTGAGTCCGGGCCCGAACCGGGTGCCATACGCGCTGACACCGGCGGTGTCCAAGGCGGCGATCAGTCGCTGGTGATCCGAGCTGGATCGGACGACCGTAGCAGCGCCCTGACCGAGTAGAACCAGGCTGGCACGGTCCGATGCCCCCAGGCTCGACACGAGTCGCTCCGCCTCGGCGGTGGCCCTCTCCCAGCGATCGCCGTAGCCCATCGAGTAGGAATGATCGAGCACGATCACGACCTCCCGAGGACCGAGTGTCGACCCCACGGCGAGCTCCGCATTCTGAAAGAACGGACGAGCGAACGCGGCCACCAGGAGGGCAAGTGCCAAGGCTCTGATGGCGAGCAGCACCCAGTGGTGGACCTTCCGGCGTTGGACCGAACGGTACGGGATCTTGCGGAGGAACATGAGTGACGGGAACTCGACCACATTCCGTCGCTGCCTCTCCGTGAGATGAACCAGGATGGGCACGGCCAACCCTATGAGGCCGAGCAGGAACAGGGGGGCGAGCCATCCCATCAGCGAACCCTGCTCATCTTCTCGCGGCTCGACAGATAGCGGAAGAGCGCGAAGTCCAAGGGCTTGGAGGTGTCGACCACCGTGTAGTCGATGCGGCTCCCTGTGAACAAGCGCTCCAACTCCGCCGTGTGTTCACCGATCAACTGGCGGTACTCGGCCGCCAGCTCGTCGGGAACGATGGGGATCATCGTCTCACTCTCGAGATCCTGGAAGCTGGCCGGGCTCTCGTACGGAAACTCGAGCTCGGCGGGGTCGAGCACGTGGAAGACGATGACGTCGTGGCCTCGTGCCCGCAGGTGGCGCACGGACTCGATGACCTGCTGCGGCTCTTCGTAGAAGTCCGAGAGCAGCAGGATGATGCCGCGGCTCGTCAGGTTCTCTCCGACCTTCATCAACGGCTGACGAAGAGTACCGGGCCTTCCGGGCTGGGCTCGTGCCAGGCTGTGAAGGATCAGTTCCAGGTGTCGGGTCGAAGGCGGCACCCAGTCCACGACGTCTTCGTCGAACGTGACCAGCCCGACCCGGTCCCGTTGCTTCTGTGAGAAATAGGCCAGGGCGGCGGCCAGGTATCGGGCGTAGTCGAGCTTCGTCGCCGAATGGGTGCCGAAGCTCATGGACTTGGAGATGTCGAGAACCACGACGAAGTTGGCGCTGGTCTCGGCGTCGAACAGCTTGACGTAGAAACGGTCGGTGCGGGCGAAGAGGCGCCAGTCGATGCGCCTGATGTCGTCCCCCGGCATGTAGGCCCGGTGCTCGGCGAAGTCCAGGGATAGGCCCAGGTGCGGAGAACGGTGCAGGCCTTGGAGAAAGCCGTCCACCACGGTGCGCGCCAACAACTCGAGGTTGTCGATTCGGCCCAAGACAGCCGGATCGAGGAACTGTGCGCCGCTTGCCTGGAATCCTGAGCGAGCTCTGACCGCCACGAACCCGGCCTCCTACAGACCCGAAGTGGGCACGGGGACGGCTTCCAGCAGCCTGTCGACGAGTTCGCCCGACGTCACACCCTCGGACTCCGCGTGGAAGTTGGTCAGAATGCGGTGCCGCATCACGGGGTGTGCCAGGGCTCTGATGTCCTCGAAGCTCACGTTGTAGCGGCCCTGCGTGAGCGCGCGGGCCTTCGCGCCCAACGTCAGGTACTGTGCAGCCCGGACGCTGGCTCCGAACGCGATCCAGTTCTGGACGAAATCGGGAGAGCCCCCGTTGGGACTCGGCCGGCTGGCTCGTACCAGGCTCACCGCGTAGCGCAGCGCCGCTTCCGGGACCGGGACCTTCCTGACCAGGCGTTGGAAGGCAACGAGGTCGGGACCCGTGATCGTATGGCTGAAATCCGGCTCTTGGATGCCGGTGGTCGTGCGCACCACTTCGAGCTCCTCTTCTTCAGTGAGGTGCTCGATGACTATCTCGAACATGAATCGGTCCAACTGTGCTTCGGGGAGGGGATACGTGCCCTCCAACTCGATGGGGTTCTGCGTCGCGAAGACGTAGAAGGGCTCCTCGAGCGTGTAGGTCACGCCCTGCACGGTAACGCGGTGCTCCTGCATCGCCTCGAGCAGCGCGGATTGGGTCTTGGGTGGCGTCCGGTTGATTTCGTCGGCCAGGACGATGTTCGCGAAGATCGGGCCGGGTGCGAAGACCATGCTGCGCCGGCCCGTCTCGGAGTCCTCTTGGATGATGTCCGTGCCGGTGATGTCCGACGGCATCAGGTCGGGTGTGAACTGGATTCTCGAAAACTCGAGATCCAGCACCTCCGCCACCGTGTGGATGAGCAGGGTCTTGGCGAGGCCCGGCACGCCGAGTAGGAGGCTGTTTCCGCCCACAAAGAGCGAGAGGAGCACCTGTTCGATGACCTCATCCTGGCCGATGATGAGCTTTCGAATCTCCGACAGGATCTTCTCTCGGCCCGCTTTCATCCGGTCGGCGAGGTCGATGTCGTCTGGGCTATCGAGCAGAAGCTCGTCCGTTCCGGTCGCCGCTGCTTCCTTTTCGTCCATGAATGCCATTTGGTACTCCGTTCAGGCGGCGGATGCCGTCTGGTGACTCGTCGTCACATCTGTGGTTTAAGTTGCCCGTATCGATGCCGGGATCGGCCCCTGCTCATTCCGCTAATGGGTCATGGCATAGATCAAGTAGTTGACACCCAGCTTGTAGGCCTCGTTAGAAAGGTCGATCGGGTACCACCCGACGTCGGAGAACTCCCAGTACTCCCCGATGTCGTTGTTGTAGTTCGCGATTACCACCAAACGCTTTTCCGGATCGTTGTCCTCATGCAGCCCGAGGTAGACGGGCGGATTCCGAGAATAAGGGGCGGAGAGGGTCTCCAGCGACTCAATCCGGAAAAAGGAGTCGAAGATCGGGTGGGTTTCGTCGAGCTGAACGAACTGAGCCCCGGGGATCACCTTCTTCATCTGGGCGTCGCAATTGTACCAGTCGCTCCCCTGGAAGTCGTCGGCGATCATGAAGCCGCCCTTCAAGAGGTAGTTCTGTAGACCCAAGATCTCCGCGTCCGACGGATACCAAAAACCCGGTTCGGAGATGTACGCCAACGGGAAGCGCGTCAACTCCGGATCGTCTGTGTCGAACACGTTCCCGCCGTCCATGTACGGCCGGATGAGCGTGGTCTCTTGGAGGATGTTCATGAAGTTGCGTTCGGCCCTCGGGAAGTCGTGGGCCCATGGGGGCTGGCCACCGCCGCGTCCGCGTCCGCGCCCCCGGGAGCTGCCACTGCTCAGACCCCCGCCGAAACGAATCCGGGCGAACGTGAATCGCCCGTCGTACGGCGTGTTGCCCGCTTGGGCCGCGACTACAGCGGTGGCGTCGGGGGTACCGGCCACGCCCACGCGGAGTGCCACGGACCCGGCCAAGTCGGTGGCGACGCCCAGACCGGTCAGCACGAGTGTCGATGCGAGCCTCAAGACGCCGCGCCTCCCGCTCGAATCTCCAACAGCAGGTCCAGTGCCTCATCGTAGTTGGGCGCGATCTCGAGAGCCCGTAGCACGGCCCTGCTTGCCTCCTGCCTTTGCCCGCCCGTCCAATACGCGAGGGCCAACCGGTAGAGTGCGCCCGCCCGGTCGGTGGGCTCGAGCGCGACCACGGCTCGGCGCTCCCTGACCGCGCCTTGCAGGTCTCCTCGCTCGGCGTGCGCCGCGGCCAGGCGCTCGTGGAGCTCGATCTCATACGGGTAGATCAACACGGCGGCGTCCAGGGCCGCCTCCGCCCCGTCCACGTCGCCCATGTCATCGAGCAACGCGCCGAGCTGGAGAAACGCATCGTAGTGACTTTCGTTGAGCGCGGTCTGTCGGGCGAGAGCCGACGCCGCCAGTCCGGTCTCGCCGCGTTTGGCATGGATCTGTGCCAGGAACCAATAGGGGCTGTCGTCGCCCCCGTACTCGGGAAAGAGCCGGAGTGCCGCTCGCAAATGGCCTTCGGCCTCGTCCAGTCGATCCTCCTGGAAAAGCGCCACGCCGGCCGTGAGTCGCGCGCGAAAATTGTCCGGATTCTCCCGAGCCAGCCGGGTCAGATCATCGATCGAGGTGGGCTGCGTCGACATGCCTGCACTCGCGGCAGGTGCGGCCAGTGCCCTAAGGGCGCTCTCGAACCGGCGCCGGAAGTATTCGTCGAAATCCTTGTCGAGTTCCTCCATCTCGATGCCCAGGAGGCGCTCGACCAACACGGGAGTCGTCTCTCCGTCCCGATAGCCGTGCAGCATCTTCAATATGGGCTCGAATCCCCAACGCTCCTCGATGAAGTCGAAGACCAAGGACGCCTGTAGGTACGAGTCCACGACCTGCTGGGGATACGACGGTTGCACGAAGCCGGCGTTCATCTGGCTCACCGGAAGCATGAGTCCCTCCTGGTATCTGCCCAGGAAGCCGGGCGACGGCTGATGGCCCCAGCCCGGCCTGGCCCGCCGCTGCTCGTGGACGGCCAACCCCTCGGAGAACCAACGGGGGACCTCGTGCTCGCTCAGGCCCAGGTGGAAAACGTGAGCCATCTCGTGCCAGAGGACCGACGCCCAATTGAAGTCGCCCTGGGGCTTGGCCGAGGGCGAGTCCATGGCCACCACGCTTCCGAAGGTCACGCCCAGCGCCCCGATGCCACCCAGGCCCACCGTTCGGACCGAGAAGTCCGCGTGACTCGGGAAGATCTCTATCCGGACCGGCAGGGGCGGCGTGTACCCGCCGTACCGCTCCACGAGGGCCTCGAAAGACTCCGTCGCGATCTGCTCGATGTAGGGGGCGAGCACTTCGGCCTCACGCTCGTGCAGCACGTACTCGAAGCGAGGGTCCTCCGTCAATACGTCGTAGTGCTCGAACGTGTCGAGGAGACTCAACGTGTTGAAGAACCAGACGTTGTACGCATCACCTTCGAACGCCGTCTCGAGGTTGGCCCGCCCTTCCTCGATCTGTCCGAGCCGCAGCTGGTTTACGCCCAAGAGACCGTAGGCTCGCCAGGACTGGGGGTCCAGGCCGATGGCCTCCGTGGCGAGTCGGGCGGCGTCATGGTACTTGCGGCTCTTCACGCTCAACTCGGCGATGTCGTTGTAGATCTCGGCGTGGCTGGGGCTCAGTTCCAGAACCCGGTCGCGTACCCTCTCATAATCCTGCATCTCGCCGCGCAGGTAGTGGCTGGCCGCTAACGCGCTCAGCGCTTCGAGAGAGATGGGGTTCACCTCGAGGGCGGCCTGGACCTCGGCACGGGCCTCGTCGTGGTTCTCCACGCCGAGGTGGAGCCAGGCCTTGAAGACCCGGCCGGCCACGAGATTGGGGTTGCTCGCCAACGCCTCCTTCACCTGATCGATCACGCCGATCGCGCCGTTGAACTCCATGGCTCGCGCCGTACCCAGGAGTGCCCGGGGATGTGCGGGGTTCTGCGCCAGGACCCCCTTCAGCGTCGCGTCGGCTTCCGTGCCGTTGTACTTCTCGAGAAAGAGTTCCCCCAGGAGCACCCGGGGCTCGAGCGCACCGGGATCGGCGGCGATGGCCTCGTCGTAGGCTCTGAGCGCGTCCTTGAACAGCTCATGATCGGCGATGCCCAGGTAGCGTACCGCGGTGGCGATGGCGGTGAGCTCGCTCGAGGAAAGGACGGGCGCGTCGTTGTAGAGATCGATGAAGGAGTCGAACTCGGACAGAGCCACGGTACGATCCCCGTACGTCCATTCTAGGATCGCCCGGTTCAGGCGCGCCGTGTGTCGGTCTCGGGCACCGCCTTGCCACGAGCGGTCGAAGTGCCGGCGAGCCTCGTCCAGACGACCGACCTGGTACAGCACCTCACCGACAGAGTTCGACAGCTCCCCCGAAAGGGCCTCGGGAGCCTGCGCCCCCGCCTCGATAGCCTCTTCGTATCGTCCCACCTCGGCGAGGGCCTTCACGTAACCGGCGTACGCGCTCAGCCGGTTCTTGGTAGAGACGCCGGACGGCGCGGTTTCTCCGGGGGCCGCCAACCTTCGGAGTGCCGAGATGGCCTCGTCGTACTCTCCGGATCGCAGTTGACCCAGAGCCTGGTCTAATGACTGAGCCGTGGAAGCGGTCGGTGAACCGAGGTGCGCGACCGGGAAGATCGACAGGAAGAGGAGCCATCGCCTCATGAACCCGTGCCCTCCCGAGCTTGGATCTCGCGGTTCTTGAGGGCCAACTCGATGAGGAGGTCCTCCAGGGCGGTTTCGTAGCGCTCCTCCTCCATCTGATCCTTGAGGGCCCGGAGCTCTTCGACGCGCTGCTCCAGAACGGCCTTCTCCACGTAGAGGGCCTTGAGCACCGGGTCGTCGGTAGACATGGCGGCCACCGCCGTCGGGCTCGCGCCCAAGAACAGCGTCCCCGCCAACGCTCCGTCGAGACCTCCTTCGAGGCTGGTACTCCCTTCTCCGTCACCGTTGTCGTCAAGGAGGGCGTGCTCGGTCATGATCCGCCCGTCCCTCTCGTACTCCCGGGCCACCTCGGTCCGGGCGTACTCGAACGCCTCGGAGAGCGAGACCCTGCCGTTCTTGTCGAGATCGGCTCCGTCGCCCGTGTAGGCTGCGATGAAGTGGCCCCCGAAGACCGATTCATTGCGCTCCATGCCCGTCTTGGTAGCCGTGACGATGGCTCGACCGGGTCCGGACAGGGCGGCTACGAACCCGCCGCTGGCACTGGTCACGTTGGCGAATGAGACGCTCTGATCGGACAGCTGATCGAGCATGAGCGAGAAGTCCTCTGCGGTCAGGTCGGGTCCGGGCAGATTGAAGCGCGACTCCCCTGATGCGTAGCTGCCGTGACCGATCAGAATGACGAACACGTGATCCCCGGAGGCGGCGCTCGATGCGAGCTCGACGAAGGCCCGCTCCACGTTGTCTCGGCTCGACCGGCCGGTGATTCTGGGATCCGCCTCCGGCTTCTCTGCGAGGTAGACGATATTGTCCTGGGGGACGCCCAGCTTCTCGGTGGCGGCGTCCACGAGAGAGCTGCCCCACTCCAGGAAACGCGCTCGGTATGCCTCGTCGCCGCCGAGCCCACCGATCACGACCACGTGAGTTTCCTGGGCCTCGGCCGAGGCCGGCACAAAGACCGCGTAGAATACGGTGACACTCGCCACCAGGGCCGCCGTGCCCAAGCGCACTCGCCTCACACCAGGCTCCTCTTCCGTCGGTAGCCCCACTCTCCGGCCATGAGGCTCAAGAGCAGGATCAGGAGGATCGGCATGTCCCACAAGTCTCGCTCTTCCGTGAGTGTCACGCCTGCGCCTGTCAGGCTGATGTCCTCGGGAAGCGATGCCACATCGTCCGGTGTGTAGAACAGCCCCCCCGTCTCTTCGGCGATGCGACGAAGCGTCGTTCCGCGCATGCTCGCGTCGAAGTATTCATCGTCGGAGGGGGCCGCATGCACGTATGTGACGGCCGTGCCCAACGTCTCCGTACCGCGGGTGGCCTGAACGGAAATCTCGTACAGGCCGGGCTCCGATGTCGTGAAGTCGGCGTTATAATGCCCGTCCCTGTCAACCGCCCAATCAAGGGGCACCACGATGGAGTCCCCGCCGGGACTCCGGACGGTGCCGACCGACTGCCCCGGTTCCACCACCTCTCTCTCTCCCTGGGCACCGACTCTATGGGGCACGCCGTCGGCCAGCCACCGAATGAGCTGACGCCAGAAAATCTCGTGGGTCTGGTCCTCAAGGTCCACTTCGGCGTGCATCTGCCAGATCCAGGAATCCTGGATGGGGAGCACGATGACCTTGCCGCGGCCGTACCGGTGGTAGGCCAGGACCACCTGTGTCGTGCGGTCGGTCTCACTTCCGCCGGTGAGGAGGCCGGTGGCCCCCGGCTTCAGGCGGGTGATGGGGTTCAGCGACGACACCGCGGGGAGAGATTCCCACAGCGCCTTGATCTCTTCACCGCTGTCGCCTCCCAGCTGAGTCGCCGGGTGGGTCAGGCCGGTTCGTGTCGGGCTCACGAAGAGCTCGGAGAAGAAGGGTCGGCCGTCGCTCAACTCGTCGTCCAGGAAGACGGGTAGGGCCTCCGCGACGGGTGTGCCCTCGTAGCCTCCCTCCCGGAAGGAATTGCGGCCTCCGAGCAAGAGGAGCCCTCCGCCCCGCTGCGACACGAAGTCGGCGATCAGGTTGAGCTGGTCGTGAGTGAAGAAGCTGGCTTCTACGCTTCCCAGAATCAGGGCCCGGTAACGGAACAACTCCTCGCGGGTCTTGGGAAATCCTGCGGCCAGCTCTTCGGCGTCGTCCACGTCGAGCCGAAGAAACTTGCTTTCCGCGGTTCGCTGGAGGACTACGACCTGCAGGTTCTCGTCGTCGGACACTGCGCGGCGGACGAACTTCACTTCCCAACGAGGTTCACCCTCGAAGTACAGGACCTTCTCCGACTCGTCCACAACGTCGACCAGAACCTCACGGACGTTGTTTCGGGCTACACGTTCCCCATCCTGAATCGGCACGCGGAAGTGGAGTAGGCGCGGCCCGCTCTCGGAGACCTCCAGTCTGACGCGCGCGACGACGGGCTCGCCGTCTCCCTCCAGCGTCACGTCCTCGGTCGCCATCAAGACCCTCCCGTCCTCGACCACCAGTGGAATTGTCCTACCGGAGTAACCCCGGTGGGAGACGATCACGTCGACGACCAAGGATGTGCCCAAGAGCACCGTTCGCGGCACCTCCACCCGATTGACCTGCACGTCGGGAGAGAGGGTCTCTTCGCCGAGGCCGATCGTGTACACGGGGATGTCGGCGGCCTGGAGAGGCAACAGCGACTCCGCGAGGGTCTCCCCCGAGTTGTCGGCGCCGTCCGAAATCACGACGAGCCCGGAAAGAGGCACACCCGCCAACTCCTCCTGTGCTCGGACCATCGCGCTCCCGAGCCGCGTGCCTGTACCCTCGTACGTCAACTCCGACACGTCCCCCAGCCGGTTCGATTCCCTGCTGAATCGGAAGAAGCGGAGGGCGAACCTGTCGCTGAGCTTGCTGAGCAGTTCGCTCCCCTCGGCGCCGAACGTGAGACGGACGAAGTCGCTTCGAGGAGCGCCCTGGCTGTCCGTGATCTGCATGCTCTGGGAATCGTCGATGAGGATTCCCACGAAGTTCCGTTGCGGCACCACCGACGTGAGGACCAGGATTGGCTGGAACAGGATGAAGACCAGCAGTGCGATCACTCCGAGTCGGAGCGTGGCCATGACCGCCCGGTCCACGGGCCGGGTATCGCCCCGCGCCGCCGTATATGTAAGGACTGCCGGTATGGAGAGGGCGGCCACCAGCCCGAGCACCACCATGGCGGGCCATGGGGATCCGAACGTGAAGTCACCTTCCCGGAAGAGCAGAGGGCGGTACTTGAACAGGAACTCGAAGATGCCTTCCATCAGGTCGTTTCCCTGACCAACATCAGTGACTCATGGCGTAGACGATCATGTTCACGCCCATTTCGTAGGCGTACGTCGAGTACTTGAGGGGGTAATAGGGATTGTCCGCCCATTCCCACGCATCGCCCAAATCGGTGTTGAAGTTGATCACCACCATCAGGCGGCCTTTCTCGTCGTGAATGCCCTTGACCATCGGGACGATCCCGTCGCGCTCGTAGGTCTGCCAGCCGTTCACGCCGTTCCTGACATTGGGGACCTGCATGAGCTCCTCGATCTCGTAGAAGGCCGTGAAGATCGGGTGGTCGAGCGGAAGGTCGACGATGGAGTGGCCGGGCAGAACCAATTGCATCTGGTACTCGAAGTTGGCCCACTCCTGCGATCCCCAGAAGTCGTCGATGACCAGGAATCCTCCCGCCATCAGGAAGCCTCTCAGGCCCTCAACTTCAGGGTCGGTGAGGGCCATGCGGCCCACTTCGAGAGCGTAGAGGTAGGGGAAGCGGCGTATCTCGGGATCGACGAGCTCGACCGGATGTTCGCGTTCGAACGCGTCGAGATTGGACAGAAGCCGATCGATGAACGAGAGGAAGATCTGATCGGCCTTCGGAAAGTCCGTCGCCCACGAGCGGCCGCGCCCGTAAAAGCCCCGGCTGTAGCCCGTGTATGCGACGCGCGAAAAGTAGAACTCGCGGGGGATGCCGCCGGCTTGCACGGCTGCGTCGCCTGACCCCTTGGGGCGCGACACTAGGGCAGCCGATACGGTCTCGGACGAGAAGAAGCGGGTCCCCTGCATGGAGGCGCGCTCGGGCGACCGCGCCGGAGAGTCGGGTACGAGGTTGGGGCGCGCGGACGAACCGACGATGAGCGTCAGGGTGGCCGCACTGATGAGGGATACCATTGCGCGCACCGTTCACTCCAGTCTCGTCGTCAACACTCCCTTTCCCGGCCGGCTCGCCCGAACGCACGAAAGCGAGGGTTTGGCCAGCGCGAGGGGGATGTATCGGTACGCAACCCCCACGGGAAAGGTTCCTCTGTGATCGGAGGATCCCGCCGCCCGGGAAAGCTGGCGGAGGAGAAGCGAAACACGTAATAGATCTGTACGGTTGGCCTCGTCAAATGAGACGGGTGGCCGAGGAGCGGACGAGGCGTAGTCATGGACCCCAGAACGAAGGTCTCGATTCGGGACTTTGCCATCTTTCAGCTCAAGTCGCTGATCGACGGCCTCAAGGACGGTGCCGTGTTCACGGTATCGTTCGTGGCATTCGGCGCCGACCTCGTCTTCGGGCGCCACGGTGAGCGCCGGTACTTCTACAGGGTCATGCGCGTGAGCGAGAGGTTCGATCTCTGGCTCAACCTTCACGGTGCGGCGCGTGTCGAGTCCAGCGACGACGGCCTCTTCGGGGTCAGCAAAGCGGGGAGCGACACTCTTTTGGGCAAGTCGGAGCAAATCACCCGGGGAGGAGACGACTTCCCCGCCTCGTTGGATTCGGACGTCGACTCCTGAGGGGCACGGGCCCTGCACTTCTGAACGGGTCGAGGGTAAAGTGTACCGTTCCTCCGGCCGGTCCGCCTCGGTATGCGACGGCCAGACGCTCAGCAACCAAGAGGTCTCAATGAACGACAAGGTGCAGGCCGCATTCAACGAGCAGATCAAACACGAGTTCTTCTCAGGGTATCTTTACCTGTCCATATCCGCCCACTTCGAGGCCGAGAATCTTCCCGGCTTCGCCCACTGGATGAAGCTGCAAGCCCAGGAGGAGTTGGAGCACGCTCTTCGGCTGTACGATCATGTGCTGCGCAGGGGCGGCCGTGTCGAGCTTCAGGCGATCGACGGACCGCCGACGCAGTTCGGACCGCCGGCCGAGATATTCGAGAGTGTGTTGGGTCACGAGCAGAAGGTGACGGGGTTGATACACCGGCTCTTCGAGCTCTCGGGCGAGGAGGGCGATTGGGCGGCTCAACAGGAGCTCCAGTGGTTCATCGCCGAGCAGGTCGAGGAAGAAGACAACGCCTCGGCGGCGCGCGATCAGGTGAAGATGGCCGGGGACGATCAGGCCGCACTTCTCATGCTGGATCGTGAGTTCGGCAACAGGGCTCCGGAGGGCGAAGAGGCCTGAGCCTGGCCGGAGGGGGAGATCACCGCCGGGCCGGTCGCTAGGCCCAGATTTCCTGAGGCGGCGCCGTTTCTCGGGGGAAGGGGGAATTGAACGCTCTAGTCCCCGGCATCGGGTGCGGAGTGGGGACGGGCGTGCGACGTCGATCCTGGGGCGAGCGCGCAACCCATTGGCGCGGCATGCCCTGGAACAAGCCCCTGAACACCCTAAACAGGTGTGGGTCGAACGTCGAGCCGGCTTCGGTTCTCATGACGGACATGGCTTGGTCCGGAGGCAGGCCGCCGCGGTAGCTACGGTCGGTAGTCAGCGCGTCGAACACGTCTACGAGGCACAGGACCCGGGCCGAAAGCGGGATGTCGCCCCCTGACAGGCCGTGCGGATAACCACTGCCGCCCCAGCGTTCGTGGTGGTGTCGCACCATGGGTCGGATGTCCCACGGGAACTCGATGCCCCGAAGCAGTTCTACTCCGGCCTCCGGATGCCGCTTCATGAGGACCCACTCTTCGGCCGTGAGGCGACCCGGCTTGTTCAAGATCGACGAGGGAACGGCAATCTTGCCGAGGTCGTGCAGAAGGGCTCCCATCCGGAGCCAGGTCAGAATCTCCTGATCCATGCCGGCGGCTGTGGCCAACGAGCACGCCAGGTCCGCCACCCGCTCGCAGTGGCCTTGTGTGTACCGGTCCTTGGACTCGATGGACTCTCCCCATGAACGCACCACGTCCAAAAAGCGAAATTCGAGGCGGGCGATCCTCTCTCGGACCTCGGCCAGGTTGTGCCTGGCCTGAAACTCCGAGAAGAGCCGCAAACACTCGTTCAGGGCTCTCAATGTGTCGCGGTTCCTGCCCTGATCGGCGTAGACTTCCGCGAACTCCCGTGCGATTTCGGCGGCCAGGAGCGTGTTCCTCTGATCGTCGGCGACCAGCCGCGCCTTCCGTAACGAATCGAGGGCGAGGTCGGGGCGCTTCGTGAGCCGGTAGATCGTGCCGTAGTGTTTCAGGATCTCGCCGGACCATCGCCCTTCGGCCACGTCGCGAGAGACGTGGCACGCGACGTCGCAGCATGTGCGGGCCCGGTCGAGGTCCCCGCGGGCGATCCACAGCCGGGCGAGGTTCACCTGAGCATGCACGTGGTGGTCTACGTCACCGGATTCGACACAACGGCGGCTCGCCTCCTCGAGCGCGGCTTCCGCTTCGTGCCACTCCGCACGGTCCGTGTGCAGTCGGCCGATGTTGTTGAGGAGCGGTCCGACGCGATCGTCTTCTCCCAGCCGGTCGTAGGCGTCCTTGCTGGAGCGGTACTGGACGAGGGCCTCCGCGAAGTCCCCCCGAATGTTGGCGATGACACCGAGGTTCTGATGGATCATCGCCGGCAGCGCGGGGTCTCCGGCCTGCGATGCCAGATGCAGACTCGAAGCATAGTGGCCGCCCGCGGTTTCGAGGTTGCCGCGAAGCTGCTCGACGATGCCTTTGCCGTTCAGGGCGTGCGCCTTTCCCAACACGTCGTCCTGGGCCTCGGCCACGGCCAGCGCCGCCTCGAAGCAGTCCATCGCGGCACCCAGGTGCCCGCTCTCGTAATGGGTCCGTGCGATCCACCGTAGTATGGCGCTCGCAAGGGCCCCATGCTCCCGGCTGTCCAGCGCCCTTAGGGCGGCCTCGTAACACGTCCGGGCACGGCTCCGGCGAGCTTGCCGTTCGGCGGCCCTGGCCTCGGCGATCAGGCTTCGGGCACCCTCCGGGATCCCCAGATCCGTGGTCGACTCCACGATGTCACGCCGTTGCGTCGAGGCTGTCCCGATCGTCGAGACCGTAGTCCCGGATCTTGCGATGGACCGTGGGTCGTGAGAGACCGAGAATGCGAGCGGTGGCGCTACGATTGCCACCGGTCATGTCGAGAGTGATGCGCAACGCCTGTGCTTCGATCTCCGCCAGCCGCAATCCCGTGGGCGGAATGTGGATCACCCGGTCGGGATCATGAAGCGGACCCCCCTCGACGCGCGCGCGACCGAAGATGCTGAGGTGCTCGGCCCGCACGGCCGGGCCCTCACTCAGCACGATGGCCCGCTGGATCACGTTCTTGAGTTCCCGGACATTGCCCGGCCAGTCGTGCCTGTTGAGTACGTCGACCGCGTCTTTGCGCAGGGCCTTCGGCGCAATGCCCATCTCGCGGGCGATTTCCGCCATGAAGTGTCGGGCCAGGAGTTCCGGGTCCCTATCGCGGTCACGTAGGGGTGGCACGTTGATGCGAAGCACATTGAGCCGATAGAAGAGGTCCTCTCGGAAGCGACCCTCGCTTAACGCGTCCTCGAACGAGCTGTTCGCCGCCGCGAGGATGCGGCAGGTCGCGGTGATCTCCTGCGTACCCCCAATCCTCCGGAAGCGTCTCTCCTCGAGCGCTCGGAGTAGCTTAGGCTGGAGGTTGGGCGGCAGCTCGCTGACCTCGTCGAGAAAGAGGGTCCCGGCACCGGCCAGCTCCAGAAGGCCCAGCTTCCGCGACCGGGCGTCGGTGAACGCACCGCGCTCGTGGCCGAAGAGCTCGGACTCCAGAAGGTTCCCCGGGATCGCCGCGCAGTTCACGGTGACGAAAGGCTCCTGGGCATCCGGACTGGCGTAGTGGATGCCACGAGCGAAGAGCCCCTTACCGGTACCCGTATCACCCACGACGAGCACGGTCGTCAGTCGCCGGCTCGCCACTCTCTTGGCGAAGTCGATGGCCTTCTTGAGCGAGGCGGCTTGTCCGATGATCGCCTGAAAACCGATATCCGTGGCGGGGCCGTCGGTCGGGACGACCTGTTCACCTTCTCTGCTGGCGAGTTGATAGCTCACGATTCGCCCTTTTGGTCTCGAGTCTCTATTCGGAATCCGAACGGATCCCGTTCAATCGTTCCTGCGCCTTGGTGGCGTCCAATGTGGCGTTCATCTCCTTGAAGAGCGCCACGGCGCGCTCGAAGAACTCCGTGGCGGCCGGGTACTGCCCCATCTGTGCCCGAGTCTCCCCCAACTCCCTTGCCACTTCGGCGCCCAGGAGCGTGTCTTCGCCCTCCTCCGCGAGACGACTGGCGCTCGAAAGAGATTCGTCCGCGAGGGAGAGGTGGCCCTGGGCGCGCTGAATCATGCCCAGGAACTTGAGGGCGTCGGCCCTCCGAAGCGGATCGCCCCGTTCTTCCGCGATGCTGAGGGCCCGTTCGACGTAGGCTTTGGCCTCGTCCCACTGTTCGAGCCGGATGCAAACCTCGGCCAGGTTCGACTCGAGAAGGCCCTGAGTATGCAGGTCCTTTCGGCGACGGGCGATCTCGAGGCCTCGGGTGAAGTGCTCCTCGGCGTCGTCGTACTTTCCGAGGTCCGTGTGCAGCATGCCGAGGTTGTTGAGCACCCATGACATGCCCTCCTCGAAGCCACCTTCCTCGAACGCCCTGAGGCTCGCCCGATACCGTACGAGCGCGCCGTCCAGGTCCCCCTGGATGTTCGCGAGGACGCCGAGGTTCTGCTCCACCATACCGGCGAGTCGGTGATCCCCCGAGTCGTTCGCCTGACGCGCCGCCTGCCCATATCTGGCGTGGGCGGCTTCCATGTCGCCTCGTCGCTGGGCGATGATCGCCAGGCAGTTGAGGGCGTGCGCTTCACCCGAGCCGTAGGCGATATCGCGGGAGAGGGCGGAACTCTCCTCGTAGCGGGATTCCGCTTCCGTGGTCTGCCCGAGCTCTCGGAGCGTCGTGCCGAGCCACCGTAGGATGTCGGCTCGAAGCGGCGAGGGTTCGTCTTCGGGAAGAAGCTCCAACGCCGCGGTCAGCTTCTCGTGGGAGTCGCCAAGGGCTCCCTGGGTCTCCGCTTCACGACCGGCTCGGGCAAGATCGACTGCCCTGGCCCGCATCTCTTCCGGAGATTCACTTCTCACGTCGTTGGCGCGGTTCATTTATCCGTTCCCCTGGAGTGTGCATCTCTGACGAGCACGAGTCACACCCTCCGTCGTCAACCCGACGCAACCGCGTAACCGCAGAAGTGATTGACTTCGAGCACGACGTCTCGACCGTCCAAGTACATGGGGAGTGTCTCCAGAGGAGCGACGCCGTCTGTGTGGCTACCGACGTAGTACACGCCGATGAGCTTCGAGAGGTGTCGCCGAAGGACCTTCCCGCTGTGCTCGTCCAACCCGTCGCCACTCTCGAGACTCCCGACCCAACCGGGCGCCAGCATGCGCGCGTCGATGCGAATCTGCGCCGGCACGCGGAACTCGATGTCGTGGGGACTGAACTCGAACGCGATCACCGAACCGGCGATCGCCTTCGCCTCGATCGTGATTGTGTTCGAAAGGGCGCCTTCGGGGAAGACGATCGAGGCTCCGAGGTCTCGGAACTCCATCACGCCTCCGTCGGCTCCGATGGTTCGAGTGACCGTCATCTGGCTCTCATGCGAGTTGCGCCACATGTGAGCTGTAAAACCGGGTGCTGGAGCACTCTCAAAAAATGCCGATGCCGAGTTAGCGGCCGGGTTGGCGGGGCCTTCGTCGGTGGGAATGTCGGTGCAGGACCAGACACCGAACATCACGGCGAAAGGAACCACGCGCCAAAAGTCTCTCTTCCTAAACATCCTTACTCCTCCGTCAGGTCGACGACAACACCCGGATCAGCCGGGTGAGAAGGCCATATGCAATGTCGGTGCCAAAGTGAAAATTGCCGTAACAGATTTATTATCAATAACTTAAGCCTACTGAACCGATCAACGGCCAATAGGCTTATCTGTTACTATATGTATCACTTTTGCCGTAACTGCAACAAGATATTACGATTCTGCCAAAAACGTAATAATGCTTCTCACCATGACCCTAGTCGGTCGTCAGGATCTCGACCTTCTCCATGGTGACCTCTTGGAGGGGTCTATCTCCGGGGCCGGTTGCTGCGGTGCCGATGGCCCGGACCGTTTCCAAACCTTCCACGACCCTGCCGAATACGGCATGCTTTCCGTCGAGCCAGGCGGTGGGTGCCAACGTCACGAAGAACTGGGAGCCCCCGGTATTGGGTCCGGCGTTCGCCATCGAAAGGACCCCTTCCACGTCATGGCGTAGCTCGGGGTGGAACTCGTCGGCGATCGTGTAGCCGGGACCACCCGTGCCGTTGCCCGTCGGACAACCGCCTTGGATCATGAATCCTTCGATGACCCGGTGGAAAACGATGCCGTCGTAGTACTCCTTCTCCACGAGGTCGATGAAGTTCTTGGTCGTTCCGGGGGCTCGCTCCTCGAAGAGCTCGACCTTGAACTCGCCTCGATTCGTCGTGAACTGTGCGGTTCGGTTCGGCATGGACTCACCTGTTGTTGAAGTGCGCGGAACGGTCGCCGGCTCCCCGTGGCCGTGAAGGCACGGACGGGCAAGGAACGCGACTCCCTGGTGTGACCCGGAACATTCGCGAACGCGACGCCCGCGGTCCAGCCTTACGGGCGTCTCAGCGGAATTGCCCATCGGGATGCCGGCCGCCTAGAATCCCCGCGGAGGCCGCCGGGAGTCGAGGGAGGCCTTTGCGCCGACCTCTCGCGCCATGCGCTTTATAGACAGCAGGAGAGACCATGGACGTTCGGAGTCATCACCGCCTGGTTGGCACGGCCCTGCTTGCCCTCGCCGTCGTCGGCTGCCGGGGTGCGGTGCAGCTCGAAGAGAGTGATTATCCGACGGTCCTGGCCCTGCAGCTCATGACGGGCTCCAGCCCCTCTTCGCGTGGCGCCTTTTCGGTTCGCACTCTTACGTACGGGCACGGCGACGACAAGAACCGGGAGGAGTACCGCGACGGCGTCGAGTTCAGCACCGAGACCGTAGACGCCTCCAAGCTCATCGACCTCGGGGACCAGGCCAAATCCCGGAATTCGTACTGGGGCTTCACCCCCAAGGAGTTTCCGTTAAACGGCCGTGTGTGGTATCCCGCCGCCGCCGGTCCCTTCCCGCTCGTGCTGGTCGTGCACGGGAATCACAACATGCGGGACTACTCGGACTCCGGGTACGACTACCTCGGTGAACTGCTGGCCAGTCGCGGATATATCCTCGCGTCGATAGACATGAATTTCGTGAACGGTGGGATTCGCCAGGAGAACGACGCCAGGGGCTGGCTCCTTCTGAAGCATCTCGAGGCGTGGGGCACCTTCAACGAAGACGCCGAGAATCCGTTCTACGGCAAGGTGGATATGGCCAACCTCGCCCTCATGGGACACTCACGAGGAGGGGGTGCGGTCGGGCACGCCGCGGCTTTCAACCGCCTCGGCCATTACCCCGACGACGCGAATCTGACCTTCGACTTCAACTTCGACATCAAGGCGATCATCGCCATCGCACCGGTCGACGGACAGTACCTTCCCACCGACCGATTCGTCCCCCTCGAGAACGTCGATTACATGGTGTTCCACGGCTCGCACGACGGAGACGTCACGAGCTTTCACGGACTTCGACTCTACGACCGTGTGAAGTTCACTGATGGCCTCCCCCACCTCAAGACCGCCATTTTCGTGTATCGGGCGAACCATGGGCAGTGGAACAGCGTGTGGGGTCCCCACGACAACGGACCTCGCAGCGGCCGTACGCTGGATCTGCGACCTCTGCTGGAGCCGAGCGAGCAGCAGGAGTTAGCCAAGATCTACGTGTCTGCCTTCCTGGAGTATTCGCTCCGCGGAAACGGGGATTATCTGCCCCTGTTCCGCGACCATCGGGTCGCCGGCGCATGGTTGCCGAAGACCATGTACGTGACTCGCTTCCAGGACGGCTCTTTTCGCCCTCTGGCGACCTTCGAGGAGGACATCGACGTGACCACCGGGAGCGCCGCCGGCGTGGCGCTCGGCGGCGACAGCCTCTCCACCTGGAAGGAGGGGGAGATGGTGTTACGTTCGCGGAATCGCCCGACCACCTCTTCGTCCCAGATGAACCAAGCTCTCTGGCTCGGCTGGAACCGCGCTGTAAAGGGCTCCGAAGAGTTGGGCCGGCCAGCCACGTTCACCATCTCCCTGCCCGACACGTTGGGTCGTTCCTGGAGGTTGGGGCAGGGCGCGTCCCTTCAGATAGCGTTGACGGTGGACGAGAACGTACCGGGCCCGAGGACTGCGGCCGAAGTCGGTGGAGAGGCAGGCGAAGAGGAGGAGCGCACCGACGCCGGTGCCGACCGGAAAGAAGACGGGGATGACGACGGAAAGCCGGTCGATCTGAGCATCGAGGTCGTAGACTCACAGGGCCGTTCCGCAAAGGTAGCCCTCAGCGCCTACGGGCCGATTCGGCGACCTCTCGAGACACACATCCTGCGGCGCCGTGACCTGGAAGAGGAACGGTTCACCGAGCTGGCGGAGCTGGTGCTCCAGACCTACTCGATCCCATTGTCGGACTTCACGCGTCTCCGGGCTGCGCTGGACCTTCGCAGCCTGAGGGAGATTCGGCTCGTGTTCGACCTGACCGAGGCGGGAACGGTCGTGGTGGATGACGTGGGGATCTCCTACCTGGATCCCGCCTATACCGTGGCCAGGGTGGCTCCACGGCCCTGACGGCCGACGGGGAAGGGGGCGGCGCCAGCCGCGATCAACGCCAGCTTATCCCGAGCCGATGGGCACCTCCGAAGGAGTCGAAGCCCTGGTACGCGTACTCGATTCCGAGAGCGTCGCCGTGAAAGGCCCCGCCGAAAGTGAACTCATCGGCCGGGCCGTCCTCCACCCGGCGAACTCCTGCCCAGCCGGTGAAGGTCCGACCCCGGATGGGCCACCACGCGACCTCCGACCCCTGACCGGAGGCGCCCAGGGTAACCCGCCTGGCGAGATCCACCGAGACCCCCCCCAACTGCAAGTCCGAGCCCAGGTTTTGGGCGGCCAGCCCGAGCCTGATGTCGCCCAGCTCGACGGAGACGCCCAGATCCGCGGCGAGCGCCACGTCCTTGCCGCCACCCAGGCGGTGCTCGACGGTCTTCGCGGCGATCCCCCACTCGAGGCTTGCCACCTCCTGGGCGTACCCGACCGTGGCCACGAACTCGGTCGAGGCGTTGGCACCTCCCGTGAGGAGGTCGATCTCCCCGGAGGCCACCGCACGCCCATCGGTCGCGTCCGTGGAGTAGCTCAGCGTCTGGAGGCCTACGCCGACGTCCCCCCCCCACCATTCGGTCGCGGCGGAGAGCGCCAGGTAGTTGGACTTGGAGTCGAAAGTCTGGCCGTCCAGCCCGAAGCCCGAGGCGGCGGCAAGGAGGGCCGGGTTGTAGAAGACCGCGTCACTGCGCCCGCCTGTGAGCTGGAACGCCCCGCCCATGGCCAACGCACTCGTGCTCGCGGGCAGCCGTAGAATGACCGGGCCGTACTCGCGGGTCTGGCCCTTTAGCGGTGCGGTTGTCACGACCAGAACCAGCGCCAGAGCGGTCCAGGGGGACATCCCCGCGTCGTGGGTCGCGTCGGTCGCACCCCATCCGATGATCTCGGGTCTTCCCATTCGGGCTACGCTCTCGGTTGCTCCAGAACGAGGCTCTTGTCACACATACCGCACGTCAGCCAAACGCGCCGTCGAACGTATGACACGTCCGTTCGCGGGGATATCGCCGTTCGATCGAGACGCGACGAGCAACTCGGGCATGTCGGAACGGTGCCGGCCGCGAGGGCGGCCCGGATCTTTGCCCGCTCGGCTGGATCGAAGTCGTCACTCATCTCACCAAGGATCCTCGGCTCGCTCGGGGTGTCAGGGGCTTCGATCAGGCGGAATTGAGGCTGAGGCCTGGGATGGGCGCAAGGTCCTTCCTCAACCTTTGGGGACGGTTGGGGGTCGTCTGGGCAGGGCGGAGAGAGAGAGAGAGAGAGCCGAACGTCAGAACTCTCGTATCGCCCCCGGATTCGGTAAATTGAACGGCTCAACAGTCACCTGGCCGGCCGATACGAGTGGTCCATAGCGGAATCCGATGATCCCAGTACTCTTCGCGATCCTCCAGATCAGCAGTTCTTCGGCTCCGGCCGACGTCACGTCGTCTCGTTCATCGGCTGTCGAATACGACGGCTCCGCGGGTCAGACACAGATCGCTACGCCACGTTTTGTGAGCCCGGACGTGAGCGTGGACGGCCGGGTCGATGAGGCGATCTGGGACGGTGCTGCCGTCCTGACCGGCTTCACGCAGTATGACCCTTCTGAGGGGATTCCCGCTTCGGAGAGAACAGAGGTGCGGGTCTTCGTTACGGATGACGCGGCCTATTTCGCGATAAAGGCGTTCGACTCGGACCCCTCCGGGATTCGCGCGACGATGGCCGAGCGCGACGAGTTGACGCGCTCCGATGACTACGTGCGCGTCATCCTGGACACCTTCAACGACCAGAGACGCGCCTACGCGTTCTCGGTGAATCCGTTCGGGGTCCAGGAGGACGGGATCTGGCTCGAAGGAGGGAGCGGCGGCCGTAGCGGTCGGGGTGCCGGAGGCGGTGGTGTGACCGGCGGCTTCTCTCGTCCACCCATCGACGATAATCCGGACTTCATCTGGGAGTCCGGAGGGCGCCTCACCCACCAGGGATACGAGGTCGAGCTGAGGATCCCGTTCAAGAGTGTCCGGTTCGCCGACGAGCCCGTCCAGTCGTGGGGTCTCCAGGTGACTCGTAGGATTCAGCGAAACGGGTACCAGGAGTCGTGGGCGCCGAGTTTCGCGAATCAGCCCAACAAGCTTCAGGAGGCCGGTCAGTTGCTGGCGCTCCGGGACCTCGATCCGGGCCTGTTCCTCGAGATCAATCCGGTGGTCACGGGCAGTCTGAACGGCGCGCTCGACGACAACGACGAGTTCTTGCGGGCCGATCCGACCGGCGACTTCGGCGTCAATGTCACGTATGGACTCACGTCCAATCTGACGTTGGATGGCACCGTCAATCCGGACTTCAGTCAGGTGGAGGCCGACGCCGGACAGATCGCGGTCAATGAGCGATTCGCTCTGTTTTTCCAGGAGAAGCGTCCGTTCTTCCTCGAGGGGACCGAGATCTTCGGACTTCCGCGACAACTCGTCTTCACACGTACCATCGTCGATCCCATGACGGGGGCGAAGCTCACCGGCAAGGTGGGTGGGGCCAACCTCGGCTATTTGGGTGCGGTGGATGAGGTTGGTGATGGCGGCGACACGTACGTCAACTTGGTACGACTCCGGCAGGACCTCGGGGCCGCGTCCACGGTTGGTGCGATCTACACGGATCGGACTCGGAGCAGCGACGACTTCAACCGGGTCACGGGCGTGGATGGGCGTTTCGTCTTGGCCCGGAGCTACACGCTGCAGGTCCAGGGTGCCGGGAGCTGGGACCGGAACGGGGGAGAAGGCTCGACCGACACCGGGGGCTTGCTCTACGTCCAGTTGGCCAGGGCCGGACGAGGTCTGACCTTCAGCGCGCTCTTCGAGGATCTGAGCACACACTTCCGACCGGAGAGTGGGTACATCCAACGCTTGGCCGAGGCGCACTCGCAGACCCGAGTGGCTTACAGCTGGTACGGCGGGCGGGGAGCTCTTGTGGAGCGCTGGGGCCCGAACCTCAATGTACAAGCGTACTGGGATCACGACGCGTTTTGGGATGGGAACCTCTGGGAGGAGGCCGAGGTCGAGCTCACGATGAGCCTTTCGCTGAGAAACAACATCAGCGTGTGGCTCACGGCCCGGCGATCGGAGTTTTCGGGGGCGGCAGCCGACTACGACGGGCTCGTTACGCGCCCCGGGGGCGTGGCGGAGCCGTTCCTTCCGAACCGGGACCTCTTCAGTGGACTGAAGAGCTTCCGGGTCTTCTCGTATGCCAGCGGATGGCAGACGCTGCGTGGTCGGATCAGTGCCGAATTCAAGGAAGTGCCGATCTTCTACAGGAGCACGGGCGCGCCCGTGGATGTCGCCGACAGTTGGGGTGGGGAGGTGTCTCTGACTCTCCTCCCCTCGCGCTTCCTTTCCGTGGAGGCTGCCGTGCGGCACGCCGTGCTCAATCGGAAGCTGGACGGGTCACGCTACTCCCGCGCCACCATTCCTCGAATCAACGCTCAGTACCAGTTCAGCCGTGCTCTCTTCTTGAGGAGCACGGTGGAGTACGCCAGCGCGGAGCTGGGGGACCTCACGGATCCGGTGTACGGCCTGCCGCTCGAGTCCTGTGACGAGGACGGGTGCGACCTTCTCGGCGGATCGTCGAACAACGGCATCCTGGTGGAGGCGCTCATTTCGTACGAGCCGTCGCCCGGCACCGTGTTCTTCTTCGGCTACACACGACAGATGGAAGACTCGCGCCGCTTCGGTTTCGAAGCCGTACAGCCGACGGCCGACGGCCTGTTCGCCAAGCTCAGCTACCGGTTCCGCCGGTAAGGGTCGTTGCTCGCCCTCTGAGGGCGTGCTATCGTCCCATTGCTGGAATCAATTGACCCGATGTGAGGCTGAGTGGCGAAAGAAGCGATTGAGATCGAAGGGACCGTGAGCGAGGTCCTCCCCAACGCCAAGTTCCGGGTGGAGTTGGAGAACGGACACGAAATATTGGCGTACCTCTCCGGTAAAATGAGGCAGCACTACATCCGGGTTCTCGAGGGCGATCGGGTCAAGGTCGAGATGTCGCCCTACGACCTCAGCAAAGGCCGCGTGACCTACCGGTACAAGTAGACGCGTCTTCAGGCCTGGGCGTACATCCGCAGTTGCTCCACCTGCTTCGGCTGTCCAAGGACGATCATCTCGTCACCCGGGTCCAGTCGTGTATCTGCCACGGGGTTGAACACGAACTGATGGGTCTGGTCCGTCTGCTTCCTCACCGCGATGACGATCAAGCCGGTCTCTTGGGGTATGCGGGCCTCCATGAGCTTGAGGCCCGCAAGCTTCGCGTCGGGACCGATGGCAGCCTGCTCGAACCGGAGTTCCAGCCCGTCTGAACGGGTTGCGATATCGAGGAAGGCCACCACCTCGGGGCGGAGAAGCATGGAGGCCATGCGAATGGCTCCGCTGACGTTGGGACTCACGACATGCGCTCCTCCATGACCTGGCGTCCCGTCCGTCCGCACCCACAAAGGACGATATGGTCCTGCAATGCCGCTATGCTACGCATGATCTTGCGTCTCCTTCTGACGTGACTCAGATCGAATTCGACGATGAACGAGGTGATGAGGGCGAACCAGACGCCGATTCCGGTGATGCCGGCCGCGAGGAGCCCCATCGTGAAGTCCCGGCCGAGGTCGGTGAGAGGCTCTACCTCTCTGAAGCCCACCGCCGTGATGGTGATTACGCTCATGTAGAGCGCGTCATGGAGTTCCCAACCTTCAATGATCGCGTAGCCGACGGTGCCTACGAGGCTGAGCCCCACCAGGTACGCCATTTCTCCTAGGAAGCGCGGGACGAACAGGCGCATCGCTCAGTGGCCTCCTGAACAGGGTTGAATGAAGTCCCGGTGAACCATGAATGCCATGAGAAGCTAGGCAGGATGCGGGTTTTCGGCCAATTTTCTCCTTGACGCCCCGTAGGGGGAGGCTTACCGTAGACCAGACCGAAGCTCGCCGGAAATAGTCGCGGCCCATTTGTCCCGGGATTGCTCGCGAGAAAGGCCCGAGGCGCGAGGATCCCCCTACGGGGCTCGATGAAGGCCGGCAGAGGCCGCGATCCGTAACTCATCACATTTCATGAGGAGAACCGCAATGAACAAATCCGATCTGGTAGACGCCCTTGCCGACCGAGCCGGCATGACCAAGGCTGACGCCTCTCGGGCCATCGACGCACTCTTCGGCTCAAAGGGCATCGTTGCCGGAGCGCTGAGGAGGGACACACGCGTCCAGATTACAGGCTTTGGCACGTTCGAGGCGAAGCACCGTAAGGCCCGCATGGGCCGGAACCCTCGCACGGGCGCCACGATTCACATTCCGGCCTCCAAGACCCCCGGCTTCCGTGCCGGCAAAGGTCTCAAGGACGCCATTCAGTAGGAACTGCCCAGCGGGCTAGCCCCCCTGAGGATATAGGATCTTCCGTTTCAGCGCCGTGGGTCCTCGGATCCACGGGCCCGTGGCCGTGTCCCTCCACGACCCGCGGGCTTGCCACCCTTGCTCCCGGCACCGCGATCGTAGTCCACGCGGGTGCTGCGTCCCCGGATGCTCAGGCCGTTCACCGCTTTGATCACCTTCTCGGCCTCGGTGGGCCGTACCTCCACCAACGAGAAGGTCTCGCGAATCTCGATCTTCCCGAACTGGGAGCCGTCTACTCCGGACTCGCCCGCCAGCGTGCCCAGGAGGCTTCCGGGACTCACGCCCTCCTTCTCTCCGATGCTGACGAAGAGACGTGTCCAGCCGTCGGTTCCCGTCGCCTGCTCGGCACGGGCCTTTGCCGCGGGGTGGCGGGCCGTCGGGGTGCCTTCGGAGGTTGAGGCGCCGGGCTTGGACAGCAGGGCAAGGGCGGCGGCAGCGAGTTCCTGAGGGCTGAAGCGCTCCAGGAGCGGCTCCAGAATCAAGAAGTGGGGCGCGAGGTCTTCTCGTTTGGCCGCATCCACCAATCGTTGCCGGACCTCGTCGATACGGTCCTCCACCACGGAGGGCGGGGGTGGCAGAGGACGGACCCCGTATCCGGCTCGGCGAGCCGTGTCCCGAAAGTGGGGGACCTCTCGTGAGATGAGCACGACCGTACCCTCGCCGCCTCCCCCGTGACGCCGATCCAGCGTGTCCATGTCGGGCGGGCAGTCGAGACTGACGATATGGACGCCTTGCACAGAGGGAAGCTTAGCCAGTGCGTCACGGGCCTCGAGCGGCGCCACGGATAACCAGACCGGAACAGCTTCGTCGCCGGGGGCTCCGGCCAGGTAACCGTGAAGGGCGAAGAAGTCCGCGACGTCCGCGACGCGATCCTCCGAGCGGCAGTAGACCAAAACGTGCCGGGCTTCGTCCGCGAGGAGTTCCGCGACGAGGCTGAGGAGCCCCCCAACTTTGTCTTCGGGTGTGATCCGGAAACGCAGCTCCCCTCGGGCCGGCGTCTTTCCGGCGGGTTCGTGGGACACGGGCCGGGGTGGGACCTGGACAGCTTTGGGCACGTGCGCAGAGACCAGCGCTTCGACGGCTTCCGTGACGGGCAGCCCGAGGACGATTCGTTGGATGCCCGCTGGCAGGTACCCGAAGACGGTGCTAGACGCATCCAGGCCGCCGGCCGCCTCGATGGCGCTGGCGCCGTCGACGACCACGCTTTGGACGCCTTCGAGCGTGAGCTGAGAGCCGTCCACCGCCGCCCTGATGTCTTGTGCGGTGCCGAAGAGGACATCCGATCGCTCCGGGAGCGCCCAAGTGCCTCCCAGCGCTCCGACCGTGTGGCCCGTGGCCAGGGCGATCCGTCCCAGCGATTCGGCGAGAGCGGTGGCCGCTTCGCTCGTGGCCGTGAGGACCACGGCTCCGGGTCGTCCTGCCCCGACTTCGATGCGGTCCAGGAGTGTAATGCCGTACGCGACCAGGGTGCCGGCCCCGGGTCCGACGGCCCCGAGGAGATTGTTGCCCCGGCGCATCACCGGGACGGCTGCGAGCTGGAACTCGGTGGGCTCCTCGAGCCCCTCTGCTGCCAGCGCCTCGACGAGTTCGGGCCTTACGCCGAGGTCCTCGAAGGAGTGGCTCACGTAGGGTTCCCGGAGCCCCGTCCACCCGCGTCGCCCGGCTCGTACGGCAGCTCGGTCAGGAACTTCTGGATTTCGTAGTCCATGCGGGAGGTGCGTAGCCGATCACTCGACGCCACGACGTCCGTATAGGGGCCGTGACGGTGGGCGGAGAGGGTCACAGTGCCCTCTCCCCCCGTGTACGTCGCGCTGTGAGCCGAGCCCTTCGACTTCGTGAGGCCGATCCACTCGGGAAGGAGCTCCTCCGCCTTCGAAAGTACCTCGGCCGGGGAGAGGGCCGTCTTACGCTGATATCCTGCCATGAGATGTCCTTCTGTGTCGACCGGTGCGGCGCCTTCGGTGCCTTGCGCGATACTATGTCAGACCTGCCGTCTCCAAGAGCCTTCGAAGGTCGTCGATCCGGCGCGGACCTTCAAGACTCCTGGAGCCGATGAGGAGGGTGGGTGTAACTCCGATGCCCTCCGCCAGCGCCCGTCGTCTCAACTCCACGACTTCGTCCGCGTGCCGGTCCACGTCGAGCACGGCCTTCGTTTCCGTCCGATCGAGACCGAGGCCGACCGCCAGACTCACGAGAACATCGACCCGCCCGATGTCGGCTCCCAGTTCGAACCTCGCCTTGAATAGCGCTTCGTGCATCTGGCCTTCCAGGCCCTTCTCCGCCGCGTGAAGCCGCAACTCGTGTGCCTTTCTGCTCCAGGGAGTGAAGTCGGGCGCGGCGAAGTCGAAGTCCATGTCGGCCCCCAGGTCGATCGTGGATCGCCGATAGCGCCGCCACTGCGGGCTTTTTGCATCCAGTAGGCTCTCGGGTGGTGGTCGGAGTTCGAACGGGTGGCGGACGACCGCCACGTTCGGCGGCAGAAGCCGACCCAACTGGAGGTCCGTCAGGTAGGATCCTGGATCGACGTAGTCGAAGTAGAAGACGACCTTTCCGTGTTCGTTCACCCGTGCAAGCTGCCGCGCGCGGTGCGAGGGATCAACCTCGCAGGGGCGAGGCTTACTTGCTTGGTGGATGACCTCTCTCGATATTCCGGAATGACATACAGCGAGAACATCTCCCAGCTCAGGCCATCGGCCACCATTGCCGTGAGCTCCTTGGCAAAACGCCTCAGGGCCGAAGGCCGCGACATCATCGACCTGAGCGCCGGCGAGCCCGACTTCGATACGCCCGAGTGGATCTCCGAAGCGGCTGTCGCGGGGATTCACGCCGGCAAAACGCGGTACACTCCCACCCCCGGCATGCCCGAGCTCAGGCGTGCCATCGCGGGGTACCTCGAGTCGGTGGCCGGTCGCCCCATCGACTGGGAGGGCGTGGTCGTCGGAAATGGCGCCAAGCAGTCCTTGTTCAACGCCATCTTCACCCTGTTCGGACCGGACGACGAGGTGCTGGTCGCGACTCCGTATTGGACGAGCTACCCGCAGATGGTCTCTCTGGCTCGGGCGGAGCCGGTGGCCGTAGCGGGGAGTCCGGATCGAAACTTCCTGCTGACTCCCGACGATCTCGACTCGGCGTTCACGGAGCGGACGAAGGGCCTGCTTCTGTGCTCACCGTGTAATCCCACGGGAGCGGTCTATTCCCAGGCGGAGCTCCAAGCGATTACCGAGTGGGCCAGGGACCGCGACGTGTGGCTGCTGGCCGACGAGATCTACCGTGAAATATACTTCGACGACGAGAGAGAGACGGCCCCCAGCATCCTCGAGCTCCCACAGGCGTCGTTGGGACGGCATGTGCTCATCGACGGCCCATCGAAGGCCTTCGCAATGACGGGGTGGCGGATCGGCTTCTCGTTGTCGGACGTCGATACCGCGAAAAAGCTGAGCGCCCTCCAGAGCCATACCACTTCGAATGCGGCTGCACCGTCTCAGATGGCTGCGCTGAGTGCTTTCGGCGATCCGTCACGAGCCCGGGGAGCGGCCCAGGAGATGGTAAAGGCGTTTCGGCGCCGGCGTGATCTGGTCGTCGCCCTCCTGAGGGATCTCCTTCCGGACCTCCAGTTCGTGGAGCCTACCGGGGCGTTCTACTTCTTCATTCGGGTAGACTCGCTTTTCCAGAATGGAATTTCGGGCTCCGCCGATCTGTGTACCTGGTTTATCGAGGAGACCGGCGTGGCCATGGTCCCGGGCGTGGCCTTCGGAGACGACCGATACGTTCGCATCAGCTTCGCCACCTCGGACGAGTTGCTCCGGAAAGCCATCGAGAGGGTCGCAGGCGCCGTGCGGGAGTCGGCGTCGGCCGGCGGTTGACCCACCCGGCCACGTGCCAGGAACGGCCGAACGAGCCTGCCCACGATCCCCGACGTCAGGCCCGGGACAGCACTTTCCGCAGGGTCCTGTAGGTAGACTCGACGTAGGATCCCGCGAACAGGTTCACGTGCACCAGCAGTGGGTAGAGTTGGTACAATGGGCGCCGAACCTCGGGGTAACCGTCCGCGAGGGGACGGGCCTCCGCGTACGCCGAGTAGAACGCCTTCGCGAAGCCGCCGAACAGCTCGGTCATCGCCAAGTCGACCTCCGAATGTCCTCGGTACACCGCCGGATCGACCAGCACGGGCTCGCCCGACGGGCCGGCAAAGACGTTTCCGCTCCACAGGTCGCCGTGCAGTAGCGACGGCTCCAGGCCGTCGACGGACAGCAGCTTCGGGAGCCTCGTCTCCAGCGACTCCCACTCGTCCCAACTTCCGGGGAGTCGATTCGCGTCGTCGGCCAGCCTCAGCTGAGGCATGAGCCGTCGAGCCCACCAGAAGTGATCCCAATCCTCGGTGACGTCATTGGTCTGGGGCAGCGAGCCGATGTAGTTGGAGCGCTCCCAACCATACGGTCCGGCTCGACCCTTGTGGAGATCGGCAAGGCCTCGGCCCAACGCCTCCCAATAGTGGTCCGCGGGCTCGGCATGCCGGACGAATTCCAGGAGGAGCCATGAGGGTGACTCCCCGGGGGTCGAATACCCCACAACGTCCGGGACTCTCAGGCTCTCGGAGTAGGCAAGGGCCTCCAGACCATCTGCCTCGGTGGGGAAGGCATCCTCCGTCGAGTCCGGACTCCACTTGAGAAAGAAGGTCCCTCCGTGGTCGGTGGAAACCCTGAGGCAGTGATGGATGCATCCTCCGGCCACCGGCTGTGCCTCGACGAGGCAGTCTGATCGGCCTTCGATTTCGGCGAGACGACGCTGTATCGAGACCGTCAGCCCATGAGGAATCCCGGCGCTCAAGGGGCGAGCTCTTGCCGTAGATGATCGACCAGAGCCAGGCAGGTGCGATCGACCATCTCGAAGACCTTCTGAAAGCCGTCCGACCCCCCGTAATAAGGATCCGGGACATCGGGATCGGAGTCCGGATGGGAGTCGAACTCCAGGAAGAGCTTGATCGTGGTCTCGGATCCGCTGCCGGACTCGAGATCTCGCAGGTCCTCGAGGTTGCTGCGGTCCATAGCCAAGACGAGCTCGAACTCGAAGAAATCCTCCAACCGAACGCGTCGCGCTCTTCCGGAGAGTGCGATCCCGTTCCGTGCCGCCACCTCTATCGACCGGGGGTCGGGCGGCTGGCCGACGTGCCAGGCGCCCGTTCCGGCCGAGTCGACTCGCACCCGATCGGATAGACCCGCTTCTGCGAGTCGATGGGCAAGGACGCCTTCGGCCAGGGGGGACCGACAGATGTTACCGAGGCAGACGAATAGAACGGATATGTCGGGGTTGGTGCTCATAGTGTCACTGTGGCGCACGCCTTTGAATCTCAAGCCTTTGCCGTCAACTTATAGGCTGATTCCGAGCCGGCCGCACCCCACATTCATGTCGAATAGCGGTCTTCGGCGGCTCTCACCGTAAAGGAACCCGTGGAAGAAGACACGAAAGAGGAAGCCCCCAAGGCCGCGACGTTCAAGGACCTGGGCCTGTCGGCTCCGCTACTCGCCGCCGTCGAGGCCCTCGGCTGGGAGCATCCGACACCCATTCAGACGAAGGGTATCCCGGCGGGGCTCCAAGGACACGATCTCGTTGGGATCGCGCAAACGGGAACGGGAAAGACCGGGGCCTTCATGATTCCCTGTCTCGAGAGGATCGAGGCGGGCAAGGGCATGCAGGTCTTGGCGTTGTGCCCCACGCGGGAGCTGGCTCAACAGGTCTGCGACGATACCGAAGCCCTGGCGAGAGGCACGAAGATCCGATCGGCGGCCATCTACGGAGGGGTCGCCTATGGGCCCCAGCTGGAGGCGCTCGAGAATGGCACCGAGGTGATGGTCGCCACGCCGGGACGTTTTCTGGACCATATGGGGCGGGGCAGGGTCAAGCTCGACACGGTGCGCACACTCATCCTCGACGAAGCGGATCGCATGCTCGACATGGGCTTCCGCCCGCAAATCGAAGGTGTGCTCAGGGAGATGAAGGGAAAGCGGCAGACCATGTTGTTCTCCGCGACCATGCCCCACGGGGTCCATGACCTCGCTTCGCGCCTCACCAAGGATGCCGTCTGGGTGGAGGCGGCTCGCTCAGGAACCAAGGCCGACGGCATTACCGAGTTGGTGTACTCCGTGAAGCCGGAGATGAAGCCGGACCTGTTGCTCAAGCTCTTGGAGGATCCCGCCTGGGAACAGGTGCTGATCTTCACCAGAACGAAGGCGGGCGCGGATGCGCTGAAGGCCCGTCTCGATCGCCATGGCATCCGCACCGAGGCCTTGCACTCCAACCTCCGCATGGCCCACAGGACGCGGGCTTTGGAACGCTTTGCCGAGAAGAAGGTGCGGGTCCTGGTGGCGACCGACATCGCTCAGCGCGGTCTGGATGTGGAGGGCATCTCGCACGTGGTCAACTACGACGTGCCTCAAGATCCCGAGGACTATACACACCGAATCGGGCGCACAGCCCGGGCCGGCGCCGTCGGTACGGCCGTGACGTTTCTGGCCGCCGGTGACCTGGGGGCGTTCAAGTCGCTCATGTACCACATCGATCGTGACATCGACCGCGTACACCTCCCCGAGTTCGACTATGCGGGAACACCACAGACTTCGATCAGTGCGTCACCCACGCGCGGGCGCCACTCCCGGTCGCCGACCGGAATGGGATCCCGCCCGGCGGACGAGCTCACCGACGAGGAGCTTGCGAAGCTACTCGAGTACTAGGGCCGTTGTACTCCTTCAACAGCCTCCTCACGACAACCCTGATTCCAGGACCGGGAATGATACTGCGCCGATACGGAAACAACGTGCAGAGCGTCGTAGCCAACTTCGACTCGAAGGCTCTGACGGAGGTCGGGTTCAGGCGTGATCATGAGGTTTCCATCGACGCTGAGGGCTTCCTCGGGGATTACGAGAAGCTCTCGGAGCACTCCCTTGTTGCCGAGGCCGAGGGCGACGTGCAGGATCAAGTCGAGTCCGTGATGCTGGACAAGGTGTTGGCCCAGCTCACGGCTCTCGAGGAGAATCTCGCAGAGGGCGAGTGCCTCTTTATCGAGAGCGACAAGGGAAGTGACTACCCCAAGACCAGGACCCGTCAGAAGAACGTCGTGGTAGAGGGCGAGAATCACCTCTACTTCTACTCCACCATCGATGCGCCACTGAGGTTCGGACTCTACCGGGCACTTTAGTCCGCGTGTGATCCGGATCCGGACGAGCCTGGGTCATTTCCGGGGCATGATTCTCACTTCTTCGGCACGGTCATGACCCCCACGTTACACGACATAGAGGAAGCCCGGACGCGGATTCGGGATTCCGTGAACCTGACGCCCTGCTCCCCCTCGAACGTGTTCGAGGATCTGGTGTCCTATACGCTGGCGTTCAAGTTCGAGAACCTGCAGAGGACCGGATCGTTCAAGGCTCGTGGCGCCGGGAACAAGCTGCTCCAGCTAAGCGAGGGCGAGCGCTCTTGAGGAGTCGTCACGGCGAGCGCGGGCAATCACGCGCAGGCTGTTGCCTATCACGCGGCGCGTCTGGGAATTCCGGCGACCGTGGTCATCCCGGTCACGACGACGCTCATCAAGGTGACCAACACCCGTCGTCACGGGGCCAAGATCGCCCTTTTGGGCAACACACTCTCCGAGGCCATGGTCGAGGCGAGGCGCATGGAGGCCGAAGAGGGATTGGTCATGGTCCATCCGTATGATGACGAGGCCGTCATCGCCGGGCAGGGCACCATCGCGCTGGAGATCCTGGAGCAGTGCCCAGCGGTGACGCACACGATCGTTCCCATCGGTGGCGGTGGCGTGATTTCGGGAGTGGCCCTCGGACTGAAGGGCCACAGGCCCGATATCAAGGTCATCGGAGTCGAGGCCGCCGCGGCTCCATCGGCGAGGATGTCACGAGACGCGCGGCCAGGAGCACGTGGATGAGATCGTTGCGGCGCTCCAGGCTCTCGGCGATTAGCATCCGATCGTCACGTCCGTGCATCGCCGGACGCTGAGTGCTCCGCTCAGCCCGCGCTGAGCCGCACCATTGGGCGAAACCAACTCTCGCACGCCGCTGGCCAAACTCCAGAAGGGCCTTTGAAACGCCTGTCCCTAGTGCTGCCTGTCGCCCAACTCGGAGCCGGGGGGTCAGTTTCTTTCATCGCTTCGGCTAGGCCCGCAATGCCCACCCCCAATACCACCTCATCGTCCTCGACCGTGTCTGCCTAACCGGCGGCGGGCCGGGTCATCGGTGTCGGCTCTCCCTACCGGGAGTGCCAGAGCCAGTTGTAGCTCAGCCGCACGTAGTAGAAGCCGCCGTTGAAGCCGTAGGGCGCACTCTCCGGATAGCGGGCGCCGAGGTCCCCCCCGTTGGGATTCTCGTCCGGATAGGTGTTGAAGAGGTTGTTTGTGCCGATGGCGAGCGAGGCGTTCTCCATGAGCGGCACCGACACCTCGGCATCGACGATGAAGCTCGAGCCGTACCGCTGATTGGGGTCGCTGAGCTCGGAGTCGTAGAAGCCGTCATAGTAGGTCCCGCGCAGCAGCGTGCCGACCCGTCCCACGTCCTGGAACAGGCTCATTACGCCACGGAAGCGCGGAAGCGACCGCTCCAACTGATCCACGCGCGCATCGTCGACGATGTCCGGATTGCGGTCGGTGACGTCCGTGCCGGTGTAGTTGAACAGCAGGCTCACGTTCGTGGCCGCGGCCGGCGAATAGTTCGCGACCAGGTCGATTCCCTGGGTCAGCGTGGCGAAGTCGTTGGTGAAGAACCGGAACTCGGACAGGTTCGCCGCGCTCGTGATCCCCTCTGCGACGAGCTGGTCAACCTCGGCGGGCGTCAGGCTGAACGTGCTCGTCTGCGCGAAGCGGTCCGAGATCGAGATCCGGAAGTAGTCCGCCGTGAAGCGCCACGCGTCCCTCTCGTACACGATACCGCCGGCGAAGCTCGTCGAGGACTCGGGTTCGAGCTGCTTGCCGCCACGCAGGGCGGCCACGGCCGAGGTCGAAGGAATGGTGCCTCGGTTGACCAGGTCGCCGATGCTGGCGTCGAAGACGGTCGACACGTTGAAGGCGTTCTGCTGGCCGGGCGTCGGCGCCCGGAAGCCGGTGTTGGCGTTGCCCCGGAAGGCGATCTGATCGTTGACCTCGATCCGGAACGAGGCCTTGCCCGTCAGCTTCCCTCCGAAGTCCGAGAAGTCCTCGTAACGAGCCGCGAAGCCCAGCTCCCACGGGTCGTCGGACCTTCCCAGGTTCAAATCGGCGTAGATGGCTGTGTTGCGGCGTGCCCAGTCGCCCGCGGACAGCGGGCTGAAGCCGGGGAATCCGTTCGATGCCGAGCTGAAGCCCTGGGCCGCATAAGGCCCGATCTTCCACGACTCGTCCTGTCCCTGTCCGATCTCGAAACGCTCCTCCCGCCGCTCGAAGCCGCCCGCGATATCCGCAACTTCGTTGATCCGATAGGAGAGATCGAGGTTGAGGTTGATCTCCTCCTGTTTGTAGTAGCCAGGGTCGAACGAAGTGGGCGTCTCGGGGCCGAGCGCCGCATTCACCGTGTTGTAGATGAAGAAGTCGGCCAGATTGCGTCACCAGCTCGTGCTGGCGTCCCAGAACACGCCGCTGTCGGTGCGGCCTTTGACGCCAGCAACCACCGAAGCGTCCCGAACATGGCCCCCGAACTGGGGCGTGAAGCCCCCGGGAAACATCTCCTGGTAGCTGAAGCAGTGCGGGTCGTTGGAGACCTGCTGGAGGGCGACCGGATCCGGGACATTGTTCGTGATCGTGACCGTCGGGCAGCCGGCCGACCCGAGCCCCCGCGCCTCCAGCACGTCGCCTATGAGGAGGGTGGCGCCGCCGTCGCCGGAGAAGACGCCGCCGCGCGTGTTCGGATTGCGGAAGAAGAAGCCGCCGTCCACTTCCTTCGTGCCGAGGCCACCGAACGCGTAGGCTTGCTCATCGTCGTCGAAGTTGTAACCGGTGTTCAGCCAAAACCGGAGGTCGTTGTGGACCCTGGGAGATCCCCAGACCTGGGCCGTCGGCCTCCTGGGAGATCCCCAGACCTGGGCCGTCGGCCTCCGCACCGCGGTGTTGCCGGCCGAGACGAGCGCAGCCGCGTCGGAGCGCTGAATCGCGCGGTCGGTCGGATCCTGGTTGCCATACTCGATGGAGATGTTGGCGAATCCCGACGCACCGAGGGGCAGGCCGAAGTTGCCCGCCACCGAAGTGGCGTTTCCGTTGCCGTCCCACTGACGGTCCGCACCGTCGCGGAACTTCGTGCCGTCGAAGTGCTGGCCCTGTTTGAACTGGATCGATCCGCCGGAGCGGTCGTCTTTCAGCTGGAAGTTGAGCACGCCGGCGATCGCATCCGATCCGTACTGGGCGGAGGCGCCGTCGCGCAGCACTTCGACTTGACGCAGTCCGATGGCCGGGATCGACCCGATGTCGGGGCCTTGGGAGCCGTCGGACAGACCGCCGCCCAGCCACGAAATGACCGCGCCGCGGTGACGCCGCTTGCCGTTGACCAGGACGAGGGTGTGATCGGAGGCAAGGCCGCGCATGTTCGCCGGCCGGCTGATCGTCGCCGCGTCGCTGATCGGCTGTATGGACACGTTGTAGGACGGGACGACATTTCGAATGATGAAGTCAATGTTCGTCTCGGCCTGCCTGGTGATCTCGCCGAGCGGAATCACATCGACGGGAACCATAGACTCCGTCACCGTGCGCGGACGACTGCGGGTGCCCGTGACCACGATGGCGTCGAGTTCGAAGGCGGAGACCCCGAGCATGACGTCGACATTTGCCGTCTGCCCACTCGCGACGGTCACCTCTACCGTCTGCAGCCCGTATCCGATAACCCGGACCTCGAGGCTGTACGTGCCGGCCGCGACTCCCGCCATCGTGAACGCGCCGGCCACATTGGTGAGCGTGACGCGACCCAGGGTTGGGAGCTCGACCCTGGCGCTGCCGATCCCGAGCCCGCTCTCGCTGCTCCGGACCGTTCCTTGGATTGTTCCCTGCGCCTGTGCCGTCACGGGGACGACCGCAAGATAGAGAGCCACCACCAGCCAATTCTGCTTGACCATTCCAACCTCCCGTTAGCGGGGACCGCTGGCCGCGGGCTGGAGACCGCTCGATCGAACTCAGCCCTTCGCGGCCAGGCGGATCTTTAACGCAATTAACAAGTGCCGGAACTCGTCCGCAATGCTTTCAGGTGAGGCTCAGCTCCAACGGTGGGTAATCGTCGAGGCCGCCGTGGACCTCGGTCACCTCCCGGAATCCGGCGCGGGCATAAGACGACTCGGCCTCCTCACTCGGCCAGACGATCAGGAACTCGTGCCCCCGTTCCTGGGCAACCGCGATGATGACCTCGATGATCCGGGGCGACGTACGAGTTCGTCACGTACCCCCAGCTTCGGTGGAGCGCGCCGGGGTCCGTGCCCACGGAGCGGAGGAAGATGCAGCCCGCGAGCGCCTCGCTCCCGTCTTCCGCTACCGGTGCTATCCACCCCGAGGCGAGCGCTCCCACGAGCCACGTTTCGAACTCCCGCGAGAAATCCTCCAATCGCTGAGCCACTTGGTCTTGCGGACGAAAATCCCACAGGAGACGGGCCAGCTCCCTGGCGTCCCCCGGGTCGGCTCGACGAACCGTCACATGCATCGTGGCTCAGCACCCTCTTTCGTACGCCACCTCAACCCGGGGTCGACCGGACGCGTCGACGAGTTGGGCGAGGGGAGCTTCGTGGGACCCGCGGCCAGGAGCACGTGGATGAGATCGTTGCGGCGCTCCAGGGCCTGGGGCACTCGGTCGAGGAGGATCATTAGCACGCCGGGCCTTTCTCGTCCCTTCAATCCGTCTTGGGCGAACAGACCCGGTTCCGACCTTCCGCCTTCGCCCGGAACAGCGCTTTGTCCGCCACGGAGAAGAGCGCCTCCGCCGAGGCCGAGTGGTCGGGACAGCAGGCGTAGCCGCCCGACATCGTGACCCTCAACTCGAAGTCCACTGGCGGTCGGGCCTCGGCGAGCACATCCACCAGGCGCTGCGTGACCATGTGGGCCACGGCTCCTTCGGTGCTCGGCGCCAGAATCGCGAACTCCTCTCCGCCGATTCTGAACGGTGTGTCCGCCGACCGGGTATGCTCGGTCAGCAGCCGGCCGGTCCAACCGAGCACCACATCACCCACGTCGTGGCCGAAGGTATCGTTGATCGACTTGAACTCGTCCAGATCGAGCAGGATCAGGGAAAAGCGCTCTTCGTAGCGGAGCGCGCGGTCGACTTCTTCCTTGACCCTCTCCCGGTAGGCTCGCCGGTTGAGCAGCCCCGTGAGCGGATCACGCATGGCCTTGTCGCTCAGCACGCTGATGTGCTCGTCCGCGCTTCGGATGCGGATGGAGAGACTCTCGATGAGTTGAAGGGCCACCGGCGGCGCCTCGAGCAACACGTCGCGGAAGTCGTCTTGCTCCAGGACCAGAAGCTCGACGTCTTCCATGGCTTCGACGGTCGCGCTCCGAGGCTTGTCGTTCAGCAGTGCCATCTCACCGAAGAAATCTCCGGGACCCAATCGAGCCAGCTCGAAGTTGGAGCTGCGTGCGGGATACAGAACGCGCACCTGCCCCTCGAGGATCACGAAAAGGGAGAGGCCCGACTCACCGATTTCCACGATTTTGGCACCCGCGGGGAAGGACACCGTCCGGGTGAGAGCCCCCAGCCTGGTGAGGGCCTCCGGCGCGAGACCCTCGAAGAGCGGCACGTGCAGAAGGTGCTCGGATGCGTCCATATGGGAAGAACGGGAGCAGAGGGCAGAGGTTGCTAAGGGACGCCCGAAGATAAGGAGCGGTCTGAGGGGGCGCTACGAGACCGCCGACCGGTCGGGCACCCGCGACCGAATCAAACGAACGCCGCGGGATAGCCCCCCGTGTGCCACATCACGAGGCGATCGCCCGAGGGCACCATGCCCGAGCGGGCCCAGTCGAGCATGGCCGCCGCCGTCTTGGCCGTGTATACGGGATCCAACAACACTCCCTCGGTGCGTGCGAGAAGCGAGGTCGCCGCCTTCGACTGCTCGGTCGGGATGCCGTATCCCTCCCCGATGTAGTCCGCCGTGGGCAACAGAAGGTCCGGCGGCAGCGAGATCGACGTGCCCAGCAGCTCCGCGGCTCCGCTGCACAACATTGCGGTCAGGTCCAAGATCTCTTCGACCTCGACATCGGGGCTCACACCGACCAAGCGAACGTCGGTACGCCCGAGCAGCGCGAAGCCGAGAGCAAGACCGGCGTAGGTGCCACAAGAAGAGGCCGACACGAACACCCAAGTGGTCCCCGCTGCAGGAAGCGCCTGCCACTGGCCCACGATCTCGACCGCGGCCCGTACGTAGCCCAGGGCACCGAGGGGCGTCGAGGCGCCGAGGGGGATGACGATGGCCTTTCCTCCGGAGGCCTCCACCTCGGCTGCGACTTCGGCCATGCCCGATTCGCGCTCCTCACGGGTGTTGACGGGATGAATCTCCGCCCCAAAGAGTCTGTGGAGATAGGCGTTGCCGGTCGGGGGGTCCGGAGCTGCACCGTTCACCACCAGGATGCACCGGAGGCCCAGCCGGGCGGCGGCGGCGGCGGTGAGCCGGGAGTGGTTGGATTGGGGACCGCCGCAGGTGATGATGCAGGTTACTCCTTCCAGACGGGCCGGGGCCAGCTCGAATTCCAGCTTTCTGGCCTTGTTTCCCCCGAGTCCGAAGGAGGTTTCGGCGTCCATCTTCAGGAGCACGTCGGACGGCGCTCTCTCGAGAATCCGCGCCAGGTTGGGCGCCTGCAGCAGGGGGGTAGGCTCCCGGACGAAGGCGTTCCTAGGCCACGCTTGGAGCCGTTCGAGGACTTCGTTCAATTTGTGTTGGCGTTAGGGTGTATGTTAGCAACCGGGTCACATACCGAGACGACGGACACTAACGAGCACGCGGTCGGTCCGCGAGGGAGAGAGACGCTACCTCGGGATCCCGCTCAACCAGAGAAATATGCCGATTCGAGCCGCCGTGATGACGGCACCCGAAGCGCCCATCGAGATGTGGGACCTTCCCGATCCGGAGGTCGAGGCAGGGGGCGTGCTTCTGGAGACGATCGCAAGCGAGGTGTGCGGAACGGACGTGCATCTCCACCATGGGCGCCTGGCCGGGGTTCCTTACCCCATCGTGCCCGGGCACGTGAGCGTGGGCCGGGTTCTCGAGGCGCGAGGCGTGGACACGGATGCGCTTGGTGAGCCCCTTTCCTTGGGTGACGTCGTCACCTTCTTGGATGTCCACGAGGTCTGTGGATCGTGCTATCACTGCCTGGTGGTGCGACAGCCCAACCGCTGTCCCAGTCGCAAGGTCTACGGCATCACGTACGGTGCCGACGATGGGCCCTTTGGCGGCTGGGCGGAACGGATCTACCTGCAGCCGGGCGTCCGAGTCCTCAAGCTGCCGCAGGGACTGGATGCCGACGACGTGATCGGGGGCGGGTGTGGTCTCTTCACGGGTTTCGCCGCCATCGACCGCAGTGACCTGGCCATGGGCGACACCGTGGTGGTCCAGGGCTGTGGACCGGTCGGGCTATCCGCGGCGGCGTTCGCCAACCTGCGGGGCGCGGGACAGGTGATCCTCATCGGGGCTCCCGAGGCGCGACTCCATTTGGGAGCGACCTTGGGGGCCGACGTCGGGCTGGATCTTGCGGCCACCACCGTGGAGGACCGCGTGGCGGCCGTGAGAGAAGCAACCGGGGGACGTGGCGCCGACGTGGTGATCGAGGCCTCGGGGAACCCCCGGGCGGTGACCGAGGGCTTGGAGATCTTGCGTGACGGCGGGACGTACGTCGTGGCCGGCCACTACACGGACGCGGGGGAGATCTCGCTCAACCCGCACATCGATATCAATCGCAAGCACGCCATCGTGAAAGGCCAGTGGGGCACGGATTTTCATCATCTCGTGGGAGCTCTCCGCCTGCTCGGCCGGCACAGCGAACGGCTGCCGTTCGCCTCCGTGATCGGAGCGCGTTACCCCCTGGAGGAGGCCGGACGGGCTCTGGAGGACGTGGCGGCCCTGAGGGTAACGAAAGCGCTCATCACTCCGGCCTGATACCGGCCCGGTGAACGGCGCTCGGCCGCTGTTGGAACGGCTCGGGCGAGCCGGAGTGCTATTCGCCCACGACCAGGGTGACGAAGATCTTGCCGGCGAGCTCGGATCCGATGACCTCGGTGCCCGAAGCGTTTTCCACGGACACGGTGAGGGGACCGTCGGACGGGGAGTGATCCAACACGGTGAGTTGCGCGCCCGGCGTCAGCCCGAGAGCCTCCATGTACCGTAGGCGCTCCGGATCCTCGTCCTGGACCGCCTGTATCTGCACCGTGGCTCCGGAATCCACCTCATCCAGGGTCGCGAAGTCGGACGGTTCGATCTCTCCGCCTCGGGTGGGAATCGGGGCTCCGTGCGGGTCGTGGCTGGGATCGTCCAGCACCGTTGCCATGCGGTCGATCAGCTCCTCGGACGCAGCGTGCTCGAGACGCTCTGCCTCGGCGTGTACGTCGTCCCAGGAATACCCGAGCTGCACGTGCAGATAAGTCTCCAGAATGCGGTGCCGCCGGATGATCCTCAGCGCCTCCCGAGCGCCCGTCTTCGTGAGCCTGACGCCGCGATAACGCGCATGCTGGACGTACCCACCCTCGGCTAGGCGCTTCACCATCCCCGTGACCGATGCGGGTTGGATCTCGAGGGCCTCTGCGAGGGCATTCGTGGAGGCGGCTTCTCCTCGTTCCGTGAGGGAATAGACCGCCTTCAGGTAGTCCTCGACCGATGGCGTGAGGGGCGTGGGGGAGGGGTCGTTCATGGGTAAACATGGGCGAAGCCCAGACCCGTGGAAAGCCCGCGAACGGCCCCTACGGGTGCTCGCCCATGGGGTCGTCCGCTTTGCCGCGTCGGTGTTGGCGTTGCCGATACGATCGGCTATGATGCCCCCATGAGCTATGAGACAACCACGAAGGGCATTCGCGTGTCCGTGCGGCCGAGCTTCTCCCTGTCCCACTCTGAGCCCGATGAGGGCAGGTTCGTATTCACGTACCTCGTCGAGTTGGAGAACCAGGGTGACGTGCCGGCCACCCTTCTTTTTCGCCACTGGCATATCCATGACGCCATGGGCGAGGACTCGGAAGTGGATGGTGAAGGAGTCGTGGGCGAGCAGCCGACGCTGAAACCGGGCAATTCACACGAATACGAGAGCTTTTGTGTTCTGCATTCGCCAGCAGGATTCATGGAGGGGTACTACACCTTCGTGGGCCCGGACGGCCGGGAGTTCGACGTCACCATTCCGCGCTTCGACCTCGAGGCGCCGCTCACGGCCGGTCCGTCCGACGACCCCGACTTGATGAACTAGCGTGGTGTATCCGGGAGCATGACTGGATAAGCCGGACCGCCGTCGACTCGAGGACCGTCGGGTCCTGGGTCCTGGCCTGGGATCACGTCGCCTCGGAACCTTCCGACAGCGATGTCGAGCGGGGATGCTCGGTCAACCCAAGGAACAGTAGCGGCGGCAGGAGGACCAGGAGTCCCGCCAGGCCGAGCCGAAGTCGCACACGCCCCAGCCCCGCCTCCATGGTGGGGCCAATCAAGGCCAGAGTGGCTCCGTTGGGGGTCCGCGCAGCGGAATAGAATCGTGTGCCGTCAGCGACGGTCAGAGTGCCTGAGGACGTGAAGTTCGGGGGAGGAGGGCGCAACTCACCGAGTGCGTCGATCAGGTCGGGTTCATCCCGCGTCGTGACCTCGACCTCACCTTCCCGGAGTCTGGCGGCATCGAATCCCGTGATTGCCCGAGCGGCCGACGCGGATCCGATCCGATCGACCTGCTCGACCAGGATGATGGCCCGACTCAACTGGTCCCGCATGTTCGTGGTTGCGCCCCGCCGGAAGTCCCGATCGAGCGACAGCAGAATGGCCAGGCCCGCGAGAACGGGTACCAGCACCACGAGCGACCACTGGAGAGTCGAACGCTCCGCGGGGCCGGCTCCGGACTCCGGGGGGTGACGAGGGTGGAGAGTCGTCCAAGCCGCAAACCCGGACAGGAGCACGACCACGATCAAGACCGTCACCGGGGCGGTCGTGCCACCGGCCGCGATGCGCGTGTCCTCGGTGGCGATCGCCAGGACGGCGACGTCGGACGGACGGCCCGGGACCGCCTGAAAGGCCCGAAGAGCGCCGGTCGCTCCGTCCGCCTCCAAGACCATCCCGTCGGCTTGGCGGGCGAGTGCGAGCAGTACCTCCGGATGTAGCACCTCGGGGCTGAATGGAGGCTCCGTGGTCACCGTACGGGTGCCCCGGAGATAGAGCGCCAACCGGTATCCGGCGATGCTCGGCAGCAGTTCGAGCACGGTGGGCCGGAAGGGACCCGTCGCGATCCGGACTGTGGTCCCGTCTCCATATGCCACGGTGAGCTCCAAGCTCTCCTCGGAGCTGCCCATGGCCACCACCGTATCGCCGCGTAAGGCGGCTTCGACCGGGGCGGGATAGGGAGGGGTCGGCTGGACGGCCACTGCTTCGTCCAAGAGCGCGTCGCGGGCGGCCCCCATCTCCTGCAGAATGAGATCCGTCGCGGAGGCGGCGATACGGAAGTCGGTTTCGTGTTGCAGCTGCTTGAACGCGAAAGACGTGATCCAAAGGCCCGTCAGAACGCCAATGGTGACCGGTAATAGGACGGAGCCGGAATAGCGGACCATCGGCGTCACGGACGCCAGATCCGTTGGCATAAGTAACCGATGGAGCTAGATTTAGCGGATTTCACGTCGATGGTCCACGGATGGTCTGGAGAGTCTCAAGTGTCCGATTCAGTAGTCGTCGATGCCAAGCACATCCTCCTGCGCTACGGCGCCCCGATCAATATCCTGGACAAGGTCTCAGATGAAGACCGCATCGCCCTAGCCAGAGCTATTGCGAAGACGAACCTACCCGAGCGTGAGGGTCGTCTGAAAGAACTCCTCGCAGAGGGTGGGTACTCCGGGGACGGAAAGTCCGACTGAGCTCCGACGCCCCGCGCGACTCCGAGCCGATGGACCTGTCCGGGTCCATCGGCCTCTTCTTTTGACCCGTCTTGGACGGGCCTCTAGGGGATCACCTTGGTCGCTGCACCCTCGAAATCTCCCGCTTTTACGATCGTCATCTTACTAAGGTCCAGGTATCGGCGCACTGCGGCGTTGACCTCCTCGACGGTTACGGCCTGAATGCGATTCTCCAAATCGGCGTCCCACGTGAGATCGCGGTCGAAGTAGAGGCCCTGCGTGAGGACGCCCACCAATGAGGGGTCCTGAGCCCGGCTGAGTTGACGCGACTGCAGGTATCCCTGCTTGGCGACATCCAGTTCCTCGTCGGCGAATCCGCCGTCCAGCACCTTCTGCATCTCCTCCTGGAACGCCGCCTCCAGCGCCTCGGCGTTCTCCGGGGCGTAGATGGCGAAGGCCAGGAAGGACCCCGACGCGTCGACGGGATGACCGCTGATGCCGCCCCCCACCCCGTAGCTGAGTCCATCCTCTTGGCGGATGCGCTTCGCCAGGCGTGAGTTCATGACTCCGCCCCCGATCATGTGTCCTCCCAACACCAAGGCGGCGTAGTCGGGGTTGTCATCGCGCAACGAGAGGTTCTGTTGGGCAACGAAGATGGCGTTCGCCTTGTCCGGAGTCTCGATTTGCAGATCGACGGCCGGAGGGTCGACGAACTCCGTCGCGACGCGCACGGCCGGATGCGGACTCATCCAGTCGCCGAAGGCCTCTTCGATGACCGCCCGCATCTCGGCCGCGTCGAAGTCACCGACGAGCCCGAGCGTTCCCAATTGCGGTCCGTAGAAGTCCTCATAGAACGCTCTGGTGTCGGCCAGCGTGACGGCCTCCATCTCCGCGACGGCCTCGTCGACCGTCTCCGTATAGTTCGGGTGCCCCGGGGGCACCGGATTCATGTGCCTGCCGAGAGCGATTTGTGCGAGGGCACTGGGGTCGGAACGTTGCTGCTCCAGCCCCGACAGCTGCTGCTCTTTGAGCGTCTCGAACTCGTCAGCGGGAAAAGTGGGCGAGCGGATGATCTCCGCCACTAGTCGCATCACGTCGGGCAGGTTGTCACGGGTGGTCTGGACCTGAGCAGAGGCCTGGGTCACGCTGCCCACGACGGACCCGGAGGCCTTCAACCGGTCGAGCTCGTCCTGGATCTGTTGACGCGTGTGTTCGCTGGACCCCCGCATCAGCATGGCGCCGGCCATGGCTCCCGCGGTGGCGCGTCCGTTGAGGGCCTCTTCGTCGCCCAGAATCACGCGGAAGCGGGCGACCACGGTCTGTCCTCGGGTCGACTTGGGGAGGAGCGCCACCTTGATCCCGTTGGGCAACGTGTACCGGGTGGTGCGGCTCTCGATGTTGGCCGGCGACGGATCGAACTCCTCTCCCGCCGCGACAGCTTCCCGGCCGGCGTACCCTTCCAGATCGGCCGCGATGTCTGGCACATCGGGAACGGTGGCTCGGTCCGGCTCCTCCGTCGGATAGAAGAGGCCGACGGTTCGGTTGTCGGGCTTGATGTACTCTGCGGCGACCCTCTGCACGTCCGCCGCAATCACCGCTTCGAGCCGATCCCGGTGCAGGAAGAAGAGCCGCCAGTCACCCATGGACGCCCATTCGCTGAGCTGCAGGGCGATGCGCTCCGGGTTGTTGAAGACCTGCTCGATGCTCTTGAGAAGAGCGGTCCTCGCACGCTCGACCTCTTCGCCCGTGACCGGGTTCCGAATCACGCCTTCGAGGGAGGCGCCCATGGCGGTCCGGGTGGCCTGAAGATCATCCTCCGGGCGCACCTGGGCGTAGGCGAGCAGGGGACCGGCCTCTCGAAGCTGGTAGGCGAACGCCCCCGTAGAGACGGCGAGGCCGGGCTCCACCAGGGCCTTGTACAGACGGCCCGACGGCTGATCTCCCAGCACCTGCGCCAGGATGTCGACCGCCGCGTAGTCGGGATGCGACCCCGGCGGGACGTGGTACGACATCATCACTACCTGGATGTCTCCCACGCGGCGGAGCGTGACCATACGCTCGCCGTCCTGCACAGGCTCACGGGTGTAGGTCTCCCACAGCGTGTTGGCTCCGGATCGATCCGGCCGGGGGATCTGTCCGAACGTTCCGACGATTAGCTCGATGGCCCGATCCTCATCGAACTTGCCCGACACGATCAGCAACGCGTTGTCCGGCTGGTAGTACTTCCGGTAGAAGGCTTGCAGCCGATCGATGGGCACGTGCTCCACGTCGGAGCGGGCTCCGATGATCGACTTGCCGTAGTTGTGCCAGAGATAGGCGGTGGAGAAGGTGCGTTCCATGAGGATGCGGAACGGGCTGTTCTCTCCCGACTCCATCTCGTTCCGTACTACCGTCATCTCGGATTCGAGGTCGTCCGCGCTGATGAACGAGTTGACCATCCGATCGGACTCGAGGTCGAGCGCCCACGCCAGGTTGTCGTCGCCGGCCGGGAAGGTCTCGAAGTAGTTGGTGCGGTCGAAGGACGTCGTGCCGTTGGGGCGCGCTCCCCGTTCGGTCAGCTCCCTCGTGATGTCGGGGTGGTCCGGAGTCCCCTGGAAGACGAGGTGCTCGAGCAAATGTGCCATCCCGGTCTCGCCGTACGCCTCGTGTCGCGAACCCACGGTGTACGTGACGTTGACGGTGGCGCTCGGTTTGCTGGCGTCGGGGAAGAGTAGAAAGCGCAGCCCGTTGTCGAGCCGGTATTCGACGATCCCTTCGACCGCGGCGACGCGCGTGACCTCCTGACCCCGCAAGGAGCCGGCGGTCACCAGAGCGAGCAGCGCGAAGCCCGTCAGAAACTTCAGGATTGCGGAGCGGGCTGGCGAAGACATGGCTCTTCCTTCTCGATGCGTGCCCTAGGGGCACCGGGGAATATCAAGGCGGCGGATGCGGCCGGGGAGAGATCGGCTCCCTCAGCCCGCGTTTACGTTCACCTCGAGAGTGCGGAGTCGATTGAGTGCCGCGGCGAACTCCAACGGCCGAAATCCCGCCAATCCGCCGGTGCGTCGCTCGTCCAGAGCGTCGAGACCCTCACTCTCAATGATACGCGCAACCAGGTCCGCAATCTCACCCAAAGACCGTTGCCCGTCCATGAAACGCTCGCGAGCCAACACCAATGCCCGACCGACCGACCGCGTCTGCGCCCGTGAAACCAGCTGTGATGCGGCCGACAGATCGATCACCTGCCTACCGAACACGAGTGTTTCCCGGTCGCGGACCTTGAGGTCTACCTCCCGTTGACCCCTGCTGGGGTCTACGGAACGTGGGACCGGGGCCCGACGCGGGACAGCCTCCATCCTGCCAGCGGTCTCCGGATGGCGTCCAGTGGGGAAGTCCCCGGCGACGCGGCGGGCTTCTTCCGTCACGTCATGGGGTCGGAACTCCTTCATGGCCAAGACCGTGTCGGCTACGTCGAGGTAGTCACCACTTCCACCGAGGACGATCACGGTGCTGACCCCCCGGTCTTCCCACAACGTTCTCACGCGGTCGACGAAGGGGGTGATCGGCTCCTCGGACTTGGGCACGAGCGCCTGCATCCGGCGATCTCGGATCATGAAGTTCGTAGCCGCCGTGTCTTCGTCGATGAGCAGTGTGGTGGCGCCCACCTCCAACGCCTCCATGATGGAGGCCGCCTGGCTGGTGGAGCCGGAGGCGTTCGGTGTGGAGAACACGCGCGTGTCCTTCCCCTGCGGCAGTCCGTCGATGAACGGCGAGATGTCCACGCCCGATACGGATCGCCCGTCCTCGGCCCTGATCTTGATCGCCGCCGCATCGGACACCGTGAACTCCCGCCCGTCGTCGGGGCAGTGATTGTAGACACCCGCTTCCAGGGCTCTGAGCAGCGTGCTCTTGCCGTGGTAGCCGCCCCCCACGATGAGCGTCACACCTTTGGGGAGCGCCATGCCCGTCAGTGAGCCGGCGTTGGGTAGCTCGACGTTGGCCGTGAGGTAAGGGGGGGCCGTGAAGGGTACGACCGTGTCGTCCGAGAGTGGCCGGTCGTCGATGCCGCTCCTGCGCGGCAAACTGGACCCGTTGGCCACGAACGCGACCCAGCCGTTGTCGCTCAGGGACTCGCGCAGGGCATCCGCGTCTTCGTTGGTGAGGGCGTGTCGCAAGACCTCGGCGGATCCGACCGCCGCCTCGCGAAGACTCGCATCGACCACAGCCGGCACGTCTTCGGTGAGGAGGGTGACGGCTTCATGGCCTAACACGCGGCGGCCTGCAGCGGGAAGGCCGACCGTGAACCGCGCCTCGAGGCTGCCGTCTTCGGCCACGACTACCGCTGTCTGAGCGACGACCTCCTGACCCGGAGCCTCGATCTCGATCGCCCCGCTCTTTCCGATGCCCCGGGGCTTCATGGTAGCGAGCGCCGCCCGATGGAAGCGCCGGGCGAGCAGGCTGGCCACTCCCAGGCGGCGGGAAGGCGTGATGCACGTCTCCGAGTGCAGGCCCGTGGTCTCGGGGGGCAGGAGCGCTCGCACCCGGCTCGGCGTCGCGAAGGGGTCGCCTTGCACGTGATCGATGTGGAGGACGAAGCTGGGGAATGCCCAGATGCCTCGGAGTGCCTTGTAGGCCTTGTATCCCCTGCCGTCGATTTCGCCCAGAAGATCGACCAGGCTTTCCTTGGTGTTCATGGAACCCATCGGACACCCGTGGGAACCGCCGGTTCCTCGCGGTTGACGGGCGCGTGACGCTCGTCTTCGGAACCTTTGCCGATTCGACGTGATTCTCTACGCGTGGCCCGCGCGTGCACCCCACGGCGTGGCTCCCGACTGGACTCTGCCTGGGGGAGATGAATGGGTTCCGACCTACCTCGTATGCCGTTCGCTCACGCCGCCCGATCCTGGTCGGGAGTTGCCGTCTTCGCGGCGGTGGTCTTGCCTGGCGCGGTGGCGGGCCAGTGGGTCGAGCCACCCGGCAGCGGATGGATCAGCGCCGAGGTCTACCACCAAGACACGAAGGATCGTTATGACCTGCAGGCGGTGAAGGGCCCCATTCCGTTCGGGGGCCACGCGAAGTCCACCGCCTTCTTCGTCACGGGTGCCGTCGGCCTCATCCCCAACTGGGACCTGTGGGCCCGCGGCTCCATCAACCGCCTCTCGTTCTCCGACGCCGGCGCAGACCGCTCGGAGGACGGACTGGGCGACGCCACCGTCTGGTTACGGGCGGCGCCACTCAAGTATCTGGGCGTGGACTTTCCGTTCGCGGTCCGGGGCGGCGTGAAGCTGCCCATCGGGAGCTCGCCCGTGGATGCGGAGATCATCCCGCTCAGCGAGGGTCAGACCGACTGGGAGATCATGGCCGAGATCGGGCACTCGTTCTGGCCGCGCTCCCTATATGTGAACGGTTGGGTGGGCTACCGGTATCGGGAGAGAAATGCCGAGGCGGCCATCGATCCCGGCGAGGAGGTCTTCTTTCTCGCCCAGGTGGGCGGGGCCGCGGGAAACTTCCGATACAAGCTCGTCGCTGAGCGGTGGGACTCGGACGCCCCCGTACAAGAAGGCCTCACGATCGAATCCAGCCAACGGCAATACCTGCAGCTCACGCCGTCGCTCTGGTACGAGACCCCGGTGGGGGGGTTCGAGGCCGGTTGGAGGGTCCCACTCAGGGGCCGGAACTTGCCGGCCGGCGGTGCGCTGGTGCTGGGGTACTTCACGCGGTTCGGAATCTGATGGCTTGTTGCCGGCCCCTCGGCCACGGTTAATCTTGCCGTAGCCGTTCGCCCGACCCGCCGCGGTCCCGACCCGAACGAAGGTCTGATCGTTGAATAGCATGCCCCGGTACCCGAAGGGGATCATCTCGGCGCTCGCGCCCCTCCTCTCATGCTTCCCGCCGATCGTTGCCGGTCAGGAGCGTTACGACGTCCTCATCCGCAACGGGCGCGTTCTCGACGGCTCGGGTAACCCCTGGTTCCTGGCCGATGTCGCGATCCAGGGCGAGCGGATCGCGGCGGTGGGAGACCTGTCCGGGGCATCCGGACGCCGAGAGGTGGACGCCGCCGGGCTGTATGTGGCTCCGGGATTCATCGACTCGCACTCCCACGCGGGCCCCGGCCTGGCCACCGCGGAGCTGAGCCATGGTGAACCCCTTCTAGCGCAAGGCCTCACGATGGTGATGGTCAACCCGGATGGCGGCGGCCCGGTGGATCTCAGCCGGCAGAGATCCCAACTCCTCGAGCACGGTCTCGGGGTGAACGTCGCCTTATTCGTTCCCCATGGATCCATCCGTCGTGAGATCGTGGGGTCGGGCGACCGGGCGTCGAACGCGGCGGAGATGGACCAGATGAAGGGGGCCGTCCGGCAGGGTATGGAGGCCGGCGCCTTGGGCCTGTCGTCCGGCACGTTCTACGCTCCCGGAAGCTACTCCCAACCCGAGGAGATCCGCTACTACGTTGTAGAAGAAGGTGTTCTCGATCTCGCCGCGGCGCTCCGGAGCATGACGTCACTGCCGGCCCAGGTCTTCAGGATTCCGGATCGCGGGACGATTCGAGAGGGTGCCTACGCCGACGTCGTGGTCTTCGACCTCGCTCGCGTGAACGATCCGGCCACCTTCACGGAGCCGCACCAGCTGGCGGAGGGCCTGGTGGAGGTCTTCGTCAACGGTGAGGCGGCGTTGTCCCGTGGTGAGTCCACGGGTTTGCTTCCGGGACGAGTCGTGGGGAGACGCTAGTCGGGAGCCTTCCACTGGAAGCCCGTCGCCTCCTTGGCGATGAACCAAGTCAAGAACCAGGGTCGACGCGAGCCGGGCCGGGGCGAATCCGCCTCGTCTGAGGCCTGTGGATCCGGTCCCCACTGGAAGCCCGCAGGCTCGACATCCGCCGAAGATCGGAAGTGGAACCCCGACGGATGATCGGCCCGGGGCGTCTGGCGGCGGCGAGCGACCTCTCTTCGGTCGGGCCTCTCGCGCTGATCCGGGCCCCACTGGAAGCCGGAGGGGTGAACAGGAGGATTGCCGTCGGCTTCCGTCGTCTCGTTCTCGTCTTTCCAGTAGAATACCGGGACGCCCTGAAGGTTGGGGTGCCCCCACCGGAAGCCGGATTCGTGGTCGGCCGGAGGGTCGAGAATGCCCAGTTCCGGTCCCCTTCTGCCGGGGCCCTCCCATGCGCATCTGGAGCACCACCGCCACTGGATCCACCTCGACATGACACGAAACGCTCTCCGAAGGACGACGGGGCTGGTGGAGCCCCCGCACCGCGGGCACATTCGCCCACGCGGCAGTACCAGATATGCTATAGACGTGGTCACCATGAGAAGCATGGAGAGGAGCCCCACGACGGCGATGAGTGCGAGCACGGCTGATCTCTTGAGGGAGCACTTCTTGAGGTTATCACAACGATACAAGCTTCACCGAGCTTGAGTCCAGAACATTTTATGCAGCGCTAGCTGAGGAGCACGCATGGGTCACATTCGACGGTTCATGGCACGCCATTATCGGCACTTCAACGCCAGGGAGACGCTCACCGCAGCCGTGGCTTACGACACCCATCTGCGGGCTGGGGGGAGGATGTTGGTGACGCTGGCGGGCGCGATGTCCACGGGTGAACTCGGCCTCAGCCTGGCCCGCATGATCCGGGAGGGCAAGGTCCACGCCATTTCCTGCACCGGTGCCAACCTCGAAGAGGATGTCTTCAATCTGCTGGCCCATGACGAGTACGAGATCATCCCGGACTGGAGGGCCCTGAGTGCGGAGGCCGAGGCCGATCTCTACGGCAGGGGAATGAACCGTGTGACGGACACGTGCATTCCCGAAGACGTCGTGCGCCACGTCGAGGGCCGCCTGGTAGAAGCGTGGAGTCGAGCGTGCGACCGCGGGGAGCGCAGGTTCCCCTGGGAGTTCTTGTTCGAGGTCCTGCGCGATGGCGCGCTGGAGCAGCACTACCAGATCGACCCGGCCGACTCCTGGATGCTGGCGGCCATGGAGGCGGAGATTCCCGTGTTCTCACCCGGTTGGGAGGATTCGACGAGCGGCAACATCTTCACGGCGAACGTCATGAAGGGCACGGTTGCGCACCACCAGTGCGTCAAGTCGGGCACCGAGCAGTTTCAGCACCTGCTGGAGTGGTACCTCGACAACAACGGCGCGGAAGAAGGGAGGCCCTCGGTGGGGTTCTTTCAGATCGGAGGAGGCATCGCCGGGGACTTCGCGATCTGTGCCGTGCCCTGCATCATCCAGGACCTGCAGCAGGAGACGCCGTTCTGGGGGTACTTTGCCCAGATCTCCGACGCCCCGGCCTCGTACGGCGGCTATTCCGGTGCCCCCGCGAACGAGAAGATCACGTGGGGCAAGCTGGATCCGGACACCCCGCGCTTCCACATTCAGTCGGACGCTTCCATCGTGGCGCCCCTGATCTTCTCCCACGTTTTGGGAGACTGACCTTGCAAGGCCTTTCCGTTACCTTTTCAGGCTAACGATCAACTTCAGGCTAACGATCGACCGCCCGAGGGCGGCCGTTTTCGACGGATCGGCAACCTTGTCCCAGGGGCTCCCACGTGTGGGTCCCACCGAGTCGGCACATGAAGATCAGGAACGTCGCCATCATCGCCCACGTGGATCACGGCAAGACCACGTTGGTTGATCAGATGCTGCGCCAGGCGGGCGTATTCAGCGACCACCAGGCCGTGCAGGAGCGAGTGATGGACTCCAACCCGCTGGAGCGTGAGCGGGGCATCACGATTCTCGCGAAGAACACGTCCGTGCGTTGGGGCGACGCGAAGCTCAACATCGTGGACACTCCGGGTCACGCCGATTTCGGGGGGGAGGTGGAACGAATCCTACGCATGGTCGACGGGGTTCTCCTGCTCGTGGACGCGGCCGAGGGCCCCATGCCGCAGACGAGGTTCGTTACGCGAAAGGCCCTCGACTTGGGCCTGCAGCCCGTCGTCCTGATCAACAAGGTGGACCGTTCGGATGCCCGGCCCGGGGAAGTACACGACGAGGTCCTCGAGCTGTTCATGAGCCTGGAGGCGTCGGACGCTCAGCTCGACGCGCCCTTCCTGTACGCGGTCGGCCGGGACGGGTGGGCGAGCCCGGATCCCGGGTGCTCCGGTGGTGACCTGGGCCCCCTCTTCGACACCATCATGGAGCGTATCCCCGCTCCGCTCGTCGACCCCGACGGCAGATTCCAGATGCTGATCTCCACGTTGGACTACTCCAGCTACGTGGGGCGCATCGGAATCGGTAAGGTAGAGAGAGGGCGTTTGCGTGTTGGCGACTCGGTGACGCTGCTTCCGCTCGGAGGGCCCGGTGAGGTGTCGGTGGAGGACGCCCTGCTGGGCAAGATCACCCAGCTCTACGGCTTCGAGGGCCTCGAGAGGGTCGAGATCGAGGAGGCGGTGGCGGGCGAGATCGTTGCGGTTGCGGGGCTCGAGGGAGTGGAGATCGGGACCACCATCACCGATCCCGAGGCCCGGGATCGGCTGCTCGGGATCGCGGTCGAGGAGCCCACGCTTTCGGTCGACTTCACCGTGAACAACTCTCCGTTCGCCGGACGGGTGGGGAAGTTCGTGACCACCCGGCAGGTCAGGGATCGCCTCATGAAGGAGTTGGAGCGAAACGTTGCGCTCCGGGTGGAGGATACCGACGTGCCGGACACCTTCACTGTGGCGGGTCGCGGCGAGCTGCACCTGGCCATCCTGATGGAAACGATGCGCCGTGAAGGATATGAGTTTCAGGTCTCCCGGCCCCGGGTCATCGAAAAGCAGGTCCCCGAGGGCCGCATGGAGCCGTTCGAGGAGGCCGTGATCGAGATTCCCGAGGAGTTCATCGGCGCGGTCATGGAGAAGATGGGGCCACGTCGCGGGGAGATGGTCGAGATGAAGCCCACGGACCGGGGGCCGGTGCGACTGCGCTTCCGTGTGCCCGCCAGGGGCCTCTTCGGCTATCGGTCCGAATTCCTGACAGACACGCGGGGCGAGGGTACACTCCACCATCGGTTCCTCGAGTACGCTCCCCATGCTGGCCCCCTGATGGGCCGTAAGCGCGGTGTGCTGGTGGCGGATCGCGAAGGGACGTCCGTGGGGTTCGCGCTCTTCAACCTGCAGGAGCGGGCAACCATGTTCGTCGGGCCCGGTGAGGCCGTGTACAGCGGCATGATCGTGGGGGAGCACGTGCGTCCGGGTGACTTGGACGTCAACGTATGCAAGGGTAAGAAGCTCACCAACATGCGGACGACATCCTCGGACGAGCACATCAGGCTCGAGACTCCACGGGAACTCACGCTGGAACTCGCGCTGGAGTTCATCGAAGAGGACGAACTCATCGAAATCACGCCGGCCAGCATCCGTCTGCGGAAGCGCCATCTGGACATTCATGCCCGCAAGAAGGCGGCACGCGCCAAGGTGTGATCGTATGTGTGCGTCGCGTTATTGTGCCGAACCGTGGACGGACCATGCTCAGGGAACTCTTCGATCTGATGGATCCAGCCGCTTGAGGGCCGATGCCCCTCTTCCATAAAGACCTCGTCCCGGAGAACACACACCCGCTCAACGTCGGACCCGAGTCCGTCGACGAGACCTCGGTCGTTCGACCTCCCCTCTACGAGGTCTACATGCGGATGGCCGAGGAGCTGGCGAAGCGGAGCACGTGTGCCCGACTCCAAGTCGGGACCGTGATCACAGACGAGCACCTCGAGCATGTTGTGGCCATCGGCTACAACGGGAACGCGCGCGGATTCCCGAATACCTGTGACGGCCCGACGCCCGGCAGCTGCGGGTGTATCCACTCCGAGCAGAACGCCCTGGTCAAGTCTCCGGGAGCGCTGCGGCGGAAGGTGGCGTTCGTCACGGCCAGTCCCTGTGCGGCCTGTGCCAAGCTGATGATCCAGGCGAATGTCGCCTATCTGTTCTACCGACGGCCGTACCGTGACCCGGAGGGTCTCGAAGTCCTGAAACGCGGTGGGATCACCACGATCCGATACGATCGGTGGGAGGGGCTTTGGCGCTGAAAGCCAGGGGCTTTCCAGGGTCACCGCAGGCGTTATCTTGCGCCCGTCCCCCCCGGCGGGACGGCCACGGAGCCGTACCCGCACCCCGCCCGGCAACACCGCGCCCAATTCACGTCGTGAGGAGATAACAAGTGGAGCCGCCGCCTTCGGAGGAGATTCCACCTTTTGGCCGGTTCTCTCTTCCCGGCCCTACCGAGGTGCACCCCGACGTGCTCCGCGCCCAGGCGCGACCCGTCATCGGCCACCGTGGACCTGCGATCAGGGAACTCATCGGCGAGCTGCAGATCGGTCTCAAGGACGTGTTCTGCACGACGAGCCCCGTCTTCATTTCGACGTCTTCCGCGACGGGACTCATGGAGGCCTCACTGAGGAACGGAGCCCGCTCCCGCGTGCTCAGCCTGGTCAACGGGGCGTTCAGTGAACGGTTCGGCGACATCGCTGCGGCGTGCGGACTCGACGTCGACATGCTCGAGGTCGACTGGGGCCGGACGATCTCACCGGATGCCGTGCGCGAGCGACTGGCACAGGGCGACTACGACGCCGTGACGGTCGTCCACTCCGAGACTTCCACGGGCGCCTTGAATCCCCTTCCCGAGATCTCGGAGGCCGTGCGCCAGTGCGACGACGTGGTCCTTCTGGTGGATTCGGTGACGGGGGTGGGCGGGGCGGAGGTCCGGACCGACGACTGGCAGCTTGACTTCGTGCTGACGGGATCGCAGAAGGCGTTGGCGCTGCCACCCGGACTGGCATTCGGGGTCGCTTCCGAAAGGTTCATGGACCGCGCTCACGTCGCTACCGCGAAAGGCGTCTACTTCGATCTGGCGCAGTTCGCCAAACACCTCGACGACCTCCAGACACCGAATACGCCCGCGGTGTCGCTCTTCTACGCCTTGGCAGAGCAGCTCCGGCGCATTTCCTCCGAGGGCATGGTAAGTCGCTGGGCCCGCCACCGTACGATGGCCGAACGGTGCGCCCAGTGGGTGAACGCCATGCGAGATGAGCACGGCGTAGGTCTTTCCATCCTCGCGGCCGAAGGCGAGCGATCGCCCACGGTGACGTGTATCGAGCTTCCGGAGGGCGTCGAGGGTCCTTCGCTGGTCTCAGCCATGAAGGAGCGCGGCTTCGTGATCGGAGGGGGGTACGGAAAGCTGAAGAGCACCACCTTCAGGATCGGACACATGGGCGATCATACGTTGGCGGAGCTCGAGGCCGTGTTGGGGGCGCTCGAGGAGGTGCTCACATGAGCGACAAACTCGTGGTCGTCGCGGCCGATGAGATCTCGGCGTCGGGCCTTGCTCCGCTGACCAGCGATGACCGTTTTGAGGTCGTGTTGGCGAGTGGGTGGGATACCGAGCAGTTTCACGAAGTCATGGCCAGGGCCCACGGCCTGATCGTGCGGAGCGACACCAAGGTCACAAGGGAGCTCCTGGACGTGTCGCCCAACCTTCGGGTGGTGGGGCGCGCCGGCGTCGGTGTGGACAACATCGATCTCGGGGTGGCCACCGCGGCGGGCATTCCGGTCATCACGCGCCGGAGGGCAACACGGTGTCCGCCGCGGAGCTGGCCAGCCGAGCGCGGGCATTCGGCATGAGAACCATCGCCCACGACCCTTACCTGACGGAGGAGCGGGCCGAGGAGCTCGGGGTGGAGCGGGTCGAATTTGCCGATGCCCTGTTGCAGGGAGACGTGGTCTCCCTCCACGTGCCTCTGACGCCCGCCACCGAAGGCATGATAGGCCGCAAGGAGCTGCAGGCCATGAAACCGACGGCCATCTTGATCAACGCGGCGAGGGGGGGCGTGGTCGACGAGCATGCCCTCGTGGCGGCCCTCGAGGCGGAGGAGATCGCGGGCGCTGCCCTCGACGTGTACGAGACCGAGCCCCTGCCCGAAGGGAGTCCTCTGCCGAGCGCCCCCAACCTGGTCCTCACTCCCCACCTCGGAGCCTCCACGGCGGAGGCACAGGAGCTGGTGGCGTCCGAGCTCGCCGAAGGCGTCCGCGCGGCACTCCTCGAGGGAGATCTCTCGAGGGCGCTGAACGCCCCCGCAATCGGAGGCGAGCACCTCAAGATAGTTCGGCCACTGCTCAACCTCGCCGGCAAGATCGGACGGATCGCCGCGGTTCTCGGCGCTGGGGGGATGCGACGTGTCGACGTGAGGTTGGCGGCGGAGACGGACGTGATTCTGCGTCCGGTTTCGGCTGCCGTAATGACCGGTATGCTCTCCCCGGTCGTGGGGAGTCGCAACGTCAACTACGTGAACGCCCTACACCTCGCCGAGTCGAGAAACATCACCGTGGCAACCGGACTCCTCGAGCGGCGGCCGGACTATTCGGAGTACCTGGAAGTCGTGCTGGAGACGGAGCGGGACAGGGTCCGCGTCTGCGGGGCCCTATTGGGAGATAAGCTACATCCGCGCATCGTCCAGATCGACGGATTCCCGTTGAGCGTGAAGCCCGAGGGGTGCCTGGTCGTGCTCCGGAACAAGGACGTGCCGGGCGTCATCGGAAAGGTCGGCACGCTGTTCGGCACCCACGGCCTGAACATCGCCGAGTACATGCAGGCCCGTACGAACAAGGGCGGCCAAGCCCTGGCGGCCATCACAGTGGACGGAAACGTCGGGTCGAGCATCCTCGCGGCCCTGCGCGAGGAGGACGAGATCTTCGACGCTCGGGCGGTGTTGCTGGGAGACTGACCGGCGTCGGCCGCCAGGGGCCCCCTCAGGGACGTATGACGTTGTACTCCCTCAGTACCCGCACGACCTCGTCGACGTCGATCGCGTCGGCTGTACGGCCCATGCCCGAGACCGTGGTCGCCTTCAGCAGCGAGTTGTAGATCGCTTCCTGAGTGGCCTCGGCGGCCCCTTCGAAGAGTGCCGAGATGCGGTCGTTGGGTACCTCGACGGACTCGGTCCATTCCTCCCCTGGATGACGCCTGACTCCCTCGGCCGTGGAAAACGCGATGACGTAGTCGCCCGATCCGTTCCCGGCGAACGATCCGGTGCGAGCAAGGCCCATGATCGCCCGCTTGGCGAGCCGTTCGAGCTTGAGCGGGGACAGGGGCGCGTCGGTCGCCACGACCATCATGATCGAGCCCTGACCCTCGTCCGTATCCGTCCGCTCGTCCGACTGTGAGGCTTCGGCGGCCGGATCCTGGGCGCCACCCTCGACGGCGTTCCGGAACGAATAGCGCCCGAGCTCCTGCCCGACCGGTGCGCCCGCCATGGTGAGGATTCCACCGAAGTTCGACTGGACCAGCACGCCGACCGTGAAGCCGCCCAAACTCTCCGGGAGAACGCGGCTGCTGGTGCCGATGCCGCCCTTCCATCCGAACGCTCGCGTGCCGCGTCCCGCCCCGACCGACCCCTCCTCGACCGGACCGCCGCTGGCCGACTCGATCGCTTCGCGCACGTGAGCAGGCGTGATGGGGCGGTTCCGGATGTCGTTCAGTCCCCCGTCATTGGTCTCACCTACCACGGCGTTCAACGATCCCACGCGCTCCATGCCCGGCTGCTCGAGTGCCCACTCGACCATTGCGTCGGCCGCCTTCCATACGCAGAGCGTACAGGTCAGCAGAACCGGTGTCTCCAACTCGCCCAACTCTCGGACCTGGGTCACGCCCAGCAGCTTGCCGAAGCCGTTCCCCACGTACATGGCTGCGGGCACTCGATCGTGATACAGGCTGCCTCCGTGGGGACGGATGGCGGTGACCCCCGTGTTCACGCGATCCCCCTCGGTCACCGTTACCTGGCCCACCAGCACACCCTCCACGTCGGTAATGGCGTTCAGCGGCCCCGGAGCCAGGATACCGACGGCCATGCCGAGGTCTCGGGCCCGCGGCCGTTCCTGGCTCACGGCGTCAGGCGCGAAAACGAGAAGGGAAAGCGTTGTGACGCTGAGTGCTCTGAGCGAGATCATGACGGCGCTCCATGTGCTTACGTGTCAGATGCGGACGGTATCGATCAACAACAGGGCCAGGAGGGCCGGCTGATAGAGTAGAGACCAGAGGAAGACCTTGCGAGCTCGCGTGCGTGACATCTCGGCCGCCGCCGCCATGGAAAACCCCAGCGTGATCAGCCCCAAGACGACCGCTCCGGCCAAGTAGATCCAGCCTGTCATCCCGAGGAACGTGGGTAGCACGCTGACGGTGAGAAGCGAGACCGAGTGGTACACCATGTGCTTCCCGATACGTACGCCCTGCGGGTCCGTGGGAGGGCTGAGGAAGAAGCCTACCCGCGCGTAGTCTTCCCGCAGGAGCCAGGCCAGCCCCAACACGTGAGGGAGTTGCCAGAGGAATGCGATACAGAAGAGGACTACCCCTCCGAACTCGACCGTGCCGACCGCGGCGCTCCAGCCGATCAGGGTGGGGAAGGCCCCCGGCACGGCGCCCACGAGGGTGGCGAGGTAGGAGCGCGTCTTGAGGGGCGTATAGGCCAAAATGTACGCGGCGGCCGACGCGGCGGTGAGCACGGACGGAAGCCAACCGACCGTTAGGCCCAGGTAGATCAGGCCGACGAGCAGCAGCCCCCAACCGAACGCCAACGCCTCGAGCGGCTGGAGTCTTCCGGAAGGGAGCGGACGCTTTCGTGTACGCTTCATGATCGCGTCCACGTCCCGCTCCACGTACTGGTTGAGTGCGAGCGCTCCGGCTGTGCCCAGGGCGACTCCCACCAGGGTGTGCGTGACGGGCATGAACTCGGCCTGTCCTCGGGCGGCAACGTAGTAGCTCACGCCGGCGGTGATCATGACGTACCCGGCGATGCCGGGCTTGGTCAGCTCGTAGAGGGCGCGAGCCTTGCTCGTGGGCGCCTCCGCCCCTTCCTCGACCGTCTCGGTTACGAGAGGCACAGGGTCGCTTTCCACCGGATCGCGCCTCAGCCCAAGGAATCCAGCGTGTCCCTCATGGACATGGCGAGGCCCGTGAAGGCAGGCACGTCGAAGAGGGTGTAGGACGAAGATTCACTGAGACGTAGGGCCATGAGCAGATCGACGAAGCGTCCCGGATGGTCCGCCTCGAAGGCCACCACGAACTCCTGGTCGTCCAGTCCGTACGAATAGGTGGTGTTGAGCTTCACGTCGGGCCACTGATGACCGATGCGGATGTGCTCGTCCATCATCCGTTGCCGATCTTCGTGGGAGAGCTTGTACCAGTCGCGCGTCTTCGCCATCGGGTAGACGAACAGGTACTTGGATCCCTGCGGGTTGAGGGCGACGCGTGATCGGTCCACGACGTCGGCGCCTCCGTACGCCGCGATGTACTCGTCCTCGTAGCGGTTCAAGTAGATGGACCGCTTGGTCATCGCGAAATAGGAATGAGGAAGGGACAGGTATCCCGCGAGTGTGGTCTGGTTGAGGGCCGCAGCCAGCTCATGCAGCATGTCCAACTCCCGTCCCGCTTGCCAGAGGATGAAGTCGGCGTCACCACGGGTCCCTACCAGGCCGTACGAGTAGATCATCATGCCCGTGACGCGATCTGCCACGACCGACTCGAACTCGTCTTTGTGCCGCTGACGCTCTTCTTTGGGGAGCCGGCGCCAGGCGGGGTCGACCCGGAACACCGAGAACCGAACGTACTCCCGCTCCTTCATCTTCTCCTGAGCGGCCTGGATCTGCTCCCACGCGTCTCCCTCGATGGCGGGACGCTTGGGCAGGTCGGGACGGAGGCCCCGGGGGACGTTCTCTTTGGTGTCGGTCATCGTTCAACTCGAGTGCGGCGGGTTGGTTACGGCGAGGAACGAACTTGCCCAAAGGGGGAGGGGGTAGCAAGCGCCAGGGACGTGCATTAGATGACCCACAGGCCCACAAGCAGGATCACCGCGACCGCGACCGGGATGAGGACCATTACGAACGGCTTCCAGCTGGCGCCCACGGTTATCGATCCGGCTCCCTGATTCAGGTCGTCGCGAAAACCTCTCCACCCCCATGACAGCGCTACGTAGAGGGCGAGCGCCAGGGCGCCGATGGGCAGGAGGAGGCTCCCCGACAGGTAGTCCGTCAGCACGAACAGATCCATGCCGAATACGCGCACGGCTGACCACGGTCCCTGAGAGAGCACGACCGGCACGTTGAGCAGGAACAGGCCGCCGCCGACCAGGATCACTCCTCTTCGTCTGCCGATGCTCCAGGAGTCGTCCAAGGTCGCCACCAGGACCTCGATCTGGGCCACCGCAGAGGTCACTCCCGCCAGCAGCAGCAGCAGGAAGAAGGCCACGCTCAGCGGCAGCCCCGCCGGCATGCGGCCAAAGAGGTTCGCCATGGTCACGAAGAGAAGTCCCGGCCCCGCGTCGGGTTCGAGTCCGAACGCGAACAGGGCGGGGAAGAGGACCAGACCCGCGATGAACGCGACCAGCGTGTCGAAGGCTACCACGATAGCCGCGCTGCCGGGCACGTCACTCCGGGCGGGGTCCAGGTAGCTCCCGAAGCCGAACGCCGCTGCCATGCCGATGCCGATGGAGTAGAAGGCCTGACCCAAGGCGATCAGCACAGCCTCGCCGTCGAGCGCCGAGAAGTCGGGGCGCAGGTACCAGGCCAGTCCCTCGACCGCGCCGGGAAAGGTCAGCGAGCGCACGGCCAGCGCCAGCAGTATCAGGAAGAACAGGGGCATGCCGATCCGCGCCAGCCGCTCCACGCCATTCCGCACGCCCATCCAGACGATCGCGCACATGGCGGCCGTGACCACCGCCGTGTACGACAGGACCGCTCCGGGTCGTGAGACGAAGTCTCCGAAAAGCCCTTGGTAACCTTCGTCGGGGGGAACTGCGAGCTCGCCCGAGACCGCCATGACCAGATATCCCGCGATCCACCCCAGCAGCATGAGGTAGTAGGCCATGATGATGGTGGCCGTCGCGGTTCCCATCCAAGCGACCGCGTTCCACGGGTGGATGGCGCTCCCGGTTATGTCGCGCATGCCCGCGAGCGGGGTGAGCCGGACCTTGCGTCCGAGGCCGATTTCGGCCGTGAGCAGCGGGATCCCGATGAGGATGCTGAAGGCCACGTAGACCATCAGGAAGGCGGCGCCCCCGTTGCTCCCGGTCACATACGGAAAGCGCCAGATATTGCCGAGCCCGACCGCGAAGCCTGCCGTCGCCATGATGAAGCCGAAGCGACTGCCCCACGACTCGCGCGGACCCTGCGTTGTGGTCTCTGGTAAGCTCATGGCCGCTCGCGGATTGTGGGGGCTCCGATGCGGGGTCCCGTCTGCCAGGCTACATGTCAGGTAGCCATGGGCGAAACCCGAGCAGGGGTGGGGCAGTACAATACAGGTAGGTGTCCGCCCCGTCTCAGGTATGAGTGAAGCGATTCCATATGACCGCGCACAGCAGCCACGCTCTCAGCAATGAAGAGCGACGCGTCGCCGAACGGAAGTATTGGCGTAACGGGGCGTTGGCGTCCGTGGCGGTGCATCTGCTCATCTTCTTTCTCTGGTCGGCCGAGGGTCCCCTCGAGTCTCCCTTCGCTGCCGCGGGACCGCGGGCCGGGGACAACCGAGCCGCGTCGGGTGGAATGCAGACGGTCAGCCTCAGGATTCCTCCCCCGCGTCCCATCATTCCTCCGAGGATCCCTCTGCCCACGGTCGGCCCCGTCCTGCAGATGGACATGGAGATGGAGCAGGAAATCGAAACGGCGTCGATCCTGGGCGACCGCCCCGGGGACGATGGCCCGGGACTCGCCGAGGGTGGAGGCCGGGGTGACGGAGGCAACGCCGCGGAGGGGTTCTTCCGCCTGGTGCCGCCTTCTCCACGGGGCATGATCATTCCGCCGGCCAACAGGAGCCTCAAGGGGCAGGAGGTCGAGGTCTGGGTCTTCGTGAACGAGCTCGGCCGGGTCGTGGCCGACTCCACCCGGCTTCGACCGCCCACGTCCGATGGGGACTTCAACCGGCGCCTGGTTCGAGAAGCGTCGGAGTGGGTCTTCGCGCCGGCGAGGAAGGCCGGGAAGCCGGTGGGCTCGTGGTTTCCCTACACGATCAGCATGTAGCTGGACGTGGCCTGATTCTGGCCGCGGTCAGGGCCCCGCGATCTCATTGCCCATCGGCACGCAATCCACGATGTGCCGCCGGATGGCCCGTTCCCACTGGACCAGATACTCGCCGAACCCGTCCCCGAACCCCCGAACGAAGTCGTCCGCGTGGGGAGAGAGGGCCGTCATCCGGTAGGTAACGTGCACCTGGCTGCGATCCTCCGCGGTGGGAGTCACGGCGACATGGACCGTCGTGGCACGGTGGCCCGGTACGATGTACACGTACGAAGCCTCGTGGGTGGTGGGTTCGAAGCGGGTCTGCACCCAAGTCGCCGTACCCTCTCTGGTCGTCGTTTGGAAGACGACGCCCTCACCGACGGCCGGCTCCGCAGGGTGTACGTAGCGCGGCTCCCACCCGGCCACCCAGCGCCGCTCGCCCTCCGGTTGGAAGAGCGGGAAGGCCTCTCCGGCCGGAAGACGCATCGGTACGATACCGTTGCGCTCCACATGGATTCGCTCGTATGTGTCGAATGTGGTGGTCACGGACGGGCTCTCCGTTTGGACGGTAACTTGGTACCAAAGTAACATAAGAACGAGATCGGTCAATCAGGGCCCCTACCTTCTTTCGGCTCCGGACCCGACTTAGGTTTCCGCCATGGAACCCACCAGAAAACGCATCCTGTGGGTCGACGACGAGATTCACCTTCTCAGACCTCATCTCCTGTTTCTGCAGGCGCGGGGCTACCACGTCGACGCCATCACCAACGGTGACGACGCGCTCGTGCTCATGCGCTCGCACCCGTACGACCTGGTTCTGCTCGACGAGCAGATGCCGGGAATGCGAGGCCTAGAGGTGCTGGAGATTCTCCGGCGGGAGGATCCGCACGCCCGTGTGGTCATGGTGACGAAGTCGGAAGAGGATCACACGATGACCGAGGCGATCGGCCGGCGGGTGGCGGACTACCTCGTAAAACCGACGAGCCCCCGTCAGGTCCTGTCGGTGGTGACGCGCATTCTGGAGGGGTCTTCCATACGGCAGCAGCGCGCGGCCCAGGACTTTGCCGCGCGCTTCGGTCGGCTGTCCACGAAGAGTCAGGAGGCTCGGACGGCGGACGACTTCGCCGAGGTCTACGTCGAGCTGACCGACTGGCACGTCCGACTCGAAGAGGAGGGCGAGGCCGGCCTGCTCGACACGGTCCAGTCGCTAATGAGCGACCTGCGCACCGACTTCGGGCAGTGGGTCGGAAGGGAATACCCGCGGTGGATGCGGAACGAGGGGGAACGACCCCCGCTGTCCGTCGACGTGGTGAAGGATCACCTCGTGCCGCTTCTGGGAGACGATCCGGTGTTCTTCGTGGTCCTCGACTGTATGCGCCTGGACCAGTGGCGCGTCATGGCCCCGCTCGTGGCACAGCACTTCGAGATCGAGGAGTCGTACCACTATTCGATCTTGCCCACGGCTACCCCGTACGCGCGCAACGCCATCTTCAGCGGCCAGTTTCCGGATCAAATCGCCAAGGACCGTCCGAGTTGGTGGGATCGCTCAGACGACGAGGGTAGCCTGAACGCCTTCGAGGACGAGTTGCTGGAGGCGCAACTGGAGCGCATCACCGGCCGCAAGGTGCCGGTGCACTACGAGAAGATCTTCACCGATCGGGACAGCGAACAGGTTCGGGGTCGAGTCCGCTCGGCACTCAAGAAGCCGGGATCGGTAATCGCCATGGTCTTCAACTTCGTGGACCTCATGACACACGGGCGAAGCGAATCGCCCATCCTCATGGAGGTGGCGAAGGACGAGGCGGCCCTACGAGGTCTGACGAGGGCGTGGTTCAAGGGGTCGACCGCCTTCTCCGTGCTCACCGAGGCGGCGGTCGCCGGTCACAAGGTGATAATGACGACTGATCACGGATCGATTCTGTGCCAGCACCCGACCACGGTATTCGCCCGGCGCGATGCGACCAGCAACCTGCGCTACAAGTTCGGCCAGGACCTGAGGGCCGAGGATCCGGCGGCGGCGTTTTCGACCCCCAACAACGTGGACCTCCGTCTTCCCGAGGGGAGGTTGGGCACGACCTACGTGCTCGCGCTGGACGACTACTTCTTCGTTTATCCCACCAAGCTGAGGGAGTACCAGCAGCGCTACCGGAACTCCTTCCTGCACGGAGGCATCTCGCCCGAGGAGATGATCGTGCCGATCGCCCGGCTCACTCCGCGCCCGACGGGAACTCCGACTCCGGGCAGGCTCTAGGGAAACTCTGAACAAGACGACGATCCTGAACTTCCGCCACCTGCTGGAGACGCAGGGCTTGGGGATGGGGTTGTTCGAGGAGATCAATGTGCATCTGGCGTCTCTCGGGCATCGGTTGAAGACGGGGACGATCGTGGATGCGAGCATCATTGACGCGCCGTCGTCGACGAAGAACCGCAGGGGAGAACGGGATCCGGAGATGCACCAGACGAAGAAGGGAAACCAGTGGTACTTC
>CBDDEN010000008.1:0-385902 GCA_965226925.1 Longimicrobiales bacterium
GACGGCCCTCTACCACGACCTTGAGCTGGTGACCGGCAACCTTCGACACTTCCAGCGTATCCCCAACCTACGAATGAACCACATCCTCCCGGATTCTCGCCCCAGTTCCTGAGCCGACGCTTTCCCGTCCGCTCTCGCCCTCAGTTGCGCATAACGCGCACTAAATCAGCGACGCGCGCCGATCAGGCGCGTGTGCTGCCGGCCCCTCTGCTCGAGGCTAGTACCCCAATCGTGATCCGGCGGCGGCTCGGCGCGCAAGCGCCGAGTTAACGCTGATTGGAGGTTATCCGACGTGGCACTCGCTGCCCAGATAGGCCGGACCGTAATCAACCAGCGACACGGTCGTCACCCCGTTACCACAGCATCAAGCATCTAGAAAGCTCACGACCTCGCGGACGAAGATCTCAGGTACGGTGTGCATCGCGGCGTGCTGCTGTCCTGGCAAGATGCAAATGCGCGCATCGTGTAGCGCAGCCGCCACGCCCCTGGCTCCGGCGCCCCACCAAGGTGTCTTGGCCGGCCTCGACCACGCCTGGACAGAGTAGCACAGTCGTGCTATTATTCGTCCGTTTCCCCCTCTAACCTCATGAGGTACTTGTGGTCCGCACTGTCACGCTGCGCAAGATGGGTGGCTCCATCGGTGCCACTCTCCCCAAGGATCTAGCTGACCGGCTACATCTCGATGTAGGCGACCAGGTTTTCGTCGTGGCCACCGAAAAGGGCCTCCTCATCACCCCCTACGATCCGTCCTTTGATAAGGCGATGGCTGCTTACCGCCGTGGGGCGAAGAAGTACAAGAACGCCCTTCGTGAACTGGCAAAGTAGCCCTCTCCTGTGCCAACCGAACCCACCTGGATCGACCGCCAGATGATCGAGACACTTCATGCTGACCAGGTCCTGGAGCATGGAGGCAGCCTCGGCATTCGCGACGAGGGGCTCCTCGAGTCCGCCCTCGCCCGGCCCCAGCAGAAGTGGCACTACGCGTCCGGCACGGACCTCGCGACACTTGCGGCCGCGTACGCCTTCGGTATCGCCAAGAACCATCCCTTTGTCGACGGAAACAAGCGGGCTGCTCTCGTCGCCGCCTACACCTTTCTCGCCGTCAACGACTTCGAGCTCGATGCGCCCGAGCCCGAGGCCGTCAGCATGATTCTTGGTACGGCGGATGGCTCTCTCTCCGAGGAGGATCTCGCCTCGTGGATCCGATCCCACCTCACCCCCTGGGTCGACTGAATCCGCGGAGTCCCTCTCCGAGCCCCGTCGCCAGCATCGCCCACTCCTCAATTCAATGCCGCTACGTCCTTCAGTTGGCGTCTAACGTTCAGGGCCTCCGAACCGGCCCTCACCTTCGTTCGCTACTTCTGCTTCCTGCGTCGAGCCACTTTGGCTGACCAATGCCCGCCCGTTGGGCCGGTTGGGTCGAGGGCCGCCTATAGCGGCCCGAGCCGGAGGCCCCGTGTTATTGGATGTGGCGCCTCCGCCAGGGCTCTCGGTTCCAACTCGGAATCTCAGGCCTTCACCGGCTCCTTCTCCACTTCGAGATCTTCGAAGAGCTGAATCCGAACTTTCCCGTCTGGAAAGCTCGCGCTGATTTCCAGCTCCCCCCCCATCGCTTCCACGAATCGCCTTAGCGAACTCAGGTACATGTCCGTGCGACGCTCCAGCTTCGACACGGTCGCCTGATTCAGTCCAAGGACTTCGGCCAACTCTTGCTGTGAGAGTGCCCGAGCCTGTCGCAGTTCTTGAAGCGGAAGCTCAGCCAGGAGTTCCTCCGTCCGCTTCTGGATCCGTTCCTGTCGCTCCGGGTCCATCTTCTCCCGGATGGTGCGGAAACTCGTTGCCATTAGATCAACCCTCTTCGTTGAGGAGTTCAAGGTGGTCGTCGTACAGGTCATCGGCCCGAGGCAGGAAGACGTCGTACCACCGATCATCCCCCGTCTTGTCTCCTGCGATCAGGAGAATCGCCACCCTTCTCGGATCGAACGCATACAGCGTGCGATATGGACGTCCATGCACCTGTGACCTGAGTTCCCTCATGTGCGAGTGTCTCGACGACGCCACCCCACTGCTGTAGGGGAAGGGTAGTTGGGGGCCGTGATTCTCCAAGAGTCCGATCGTCGCTGCGATCTCCTCTTGCTCGTCGGCTGCTAGCTTGTCGAACCACTCCAGCCCTTGATCCGTGACCTCAACCTCATATGCCATCTATGGAATATGCCGCACTATGCATACTCCCGCCATATCCGGTCGGTTCCTGCTACGGGCTTCCTCATCGCTTCCAGCGCCTTGCCTGGGCTCTCTCGTTTGTCTTACATTGTCTTACATGGAGACCTCGACCGTTACCATCCGCCTTGATCCCGAACTCGAGAAGGAGCTCGACCGTGCGGCCGAACGGAGCGGCAGGAGCCGAAGCGACGTCGTGAGAGATGCGCTGCGTCGCCAGTTGGCTCTCACCCGGTTCGACGATCTGCGTCGTCGTATCATGCCTCTCGCTGAAGCTCGTCTTGCACGGCTGTCCCTATCGCAGTATATTGATTGTATGGCATAGTTACTCGGTTTTCGGCTCTTTCGGCTCGCTTTCCTGAGCCACGCGTTTCAACTCCTTCACGACGCGTTTGCTGAACACCTTCTGCATGATCTCGTCTCCCGTGAGTTTGCTCACGTCCTTGGGGAGCCGGTCCTTCTCTCTGCGCTTGGTGGAATCAACCATGTCGAGCACCGCCAATATCAATCTGATGTCGTTGATGGATCGCTTCGGAACCGAAGAGACCTGCCGGGAATACCTCGAAAAGCTGCGCTGGCCGTCTGGTGTCGCCTGCCCGCGTTGCGGTGACATGTCCGTATCCGAGATCACCACTCGGGACCAGTTCGATTGCAACGGATGCCGCTACCGCTTCTCTGTGACCTCGGGGACGATCTTCGACAACACCAAGCTTCCTCTGCGGAAGTGGTTCGTGGCCATGTACCTGATGATCGAGTCTAAGAAGGGGATCAGCGCGAACCAGATGAAGCGCACCCTCGGAGTCTCCTACAAGACCGCTTGGCACCTCTGTCACCGCATCCGTGAGGCCATGACTACCGACCGCTTCGAGGGACCGACGCTGTTCGGGATCATCGAAGTGGACGAGACGTTTGTCGGTGGTCGCCAGCGAGGCAAGGGCAGAGGACCCTACTCGACGACCAACAAGTCCATCGTCGTGGGTGCCGTGCAGCGTGACGGGCGCGTCCGCCTGGAGCGCATCCCGAACACGAAACGGGCCACCTTGGACGACTTCATCAAGCGCACCGTCACCGATGAAGCCCTCGCCATCTACACCGACGAGTTTCCGGCCTACCGTGGCCTCGGGGACCGTATGGGCATCGAGCATGACACCGTGCAGCACAACCTCGACGAATGGGTCGTGGGCGATGTCCACACGAACAGCGTCGAAGGCATGTGGAGCCTGTTCAAGCGTTCCGTCATGGGTGCCTTCCACAAGATCAGCGTGAAGCATATGGACCGTTACCTCGAAGAGCTTGAATGGCGCTTCAACAACAGGGATAACCCGCTCATTTTCCGGGATCTTCTTCTTCGGATTCTTGACGGGAAGGCTCTTCGCTATCGAAGCTTGACGGCATAGCCAGCCGCTTCAATGACTCCTGAATAAGCTCAAAGTCCTTCACGTAGCCCGGACCGCTTGCGTTATACGCTCGGCTCTTCTCCAAGAGCGTATCTTTGGCCTCATCCACTTTGGCACGACTAGCACCCCCCATCTCCACCTCCGCAACGACATCGACGAAGTGATCGCGGGCTCGCTTCAACTGCTCCGCCGGTGGGTAGACAGAGAGGTCGCCCAACTCAAGCGCCTTCAGGGACTCTTCGTACTCGCCGCCCGATTTCCCGAGGACGGCCCCAAGATCAACCCCCAATTGCTTCGCAGCCCGCTTGATATCGCGTCGCAAGAGGCCGCGCATGTGTCCATGGGAACCCACAGCAATCAGGTCAACGGGGCCGTACTTCTTCTCGACCGCCTCTATCGTTTCCTCGCTCAGGAAGGGCTTCATCTCAGGGTAGTGTTCCCCGTACATGAAGCTCAGTCGCTTCATGAGCAGACCAGCGTCTACGGGGTTCAGTGGTGCCTTCACGGCCCCCCACCAGGCCCTTAGCCGCTCCTCACGGTCTACCAGGCCCATCTCGCGGATGTCGCCCGGAACGGGGATTAAGACAACACCCCGGTTGGGGGCGTCAGGAATAGAATCGGGATCGACTTCAATCCCATGGTCGTTCTTCAGGTGGCGGACCAGTAGACTCTTGTCGAGGTTCTTGAACGGGCATTGCCCGCACTCGTAGTTGGGATACTGATTCCAACGGGAAACCCTGTAGGGTGCCGTCTCGGGATGAACTGTTGTTGACGCCTTCTCAGATGCAAGCGGCGAGGCGAGACTCGGTAGAGGCGGTAGCCGAGTCCGCGCATACCAAGGGGTGCGCCATTCTTCCCACCGCCATCCCGCGTGATATCGGCGATGGTGGCAGGAGAAAAAGAAAGTGCGCTGGACGGCACGTATGTTCTCGCCCGTAACCCGTAGCGTAATGAGGGTTATGCCCCCCTCCCAGATTTTGTGAGGGCCGAGGCGGGCCACCGGATGCGGGAAGTCAGCGCACACCACTTCGATCCCTGGGTCGTCATCAGCGACAATATCGAGTAGATCGCCGCCCGTGTCTTGCCAGTGCAGGCGGATTGTTGGGATATCGGAGCGGCGGTGGACACCACCTGGCCTAATCTCACGAACGGACACAACACGCACGGCACATTTCTTTGCAGCCACCCGACCCTTGTTGTGGATCTTTACGCGAGCCCGGAAACCCTGGCTTGCATCGTAGCGTGGCTTGGGGCGCACGATGGGCCGATATGCACGAAGCGACTCCGCGATTCCCAAAGCGCCGCCCACGAGAAGGGTTGCCCCAAGGATGCCAAAACCAGCTATCACGGCAGCTCCGGCGGCGCACACGGCGCTCCAGAGAGTGATATGCCCGGTCTTGTCTTCCATGCACCGGAAGCTAACTGATGCGCAGTATCCCGTGCAACAGGGTTACAATCACCTGTCGATTGCTTCGCGGTACCGGCCCAGATAGGCGGTACGCCGGCCCATCCAGATGAGTGCGTCCGCATCGTCGGGGTCCGTCGCCAGGGCGTCTTCCGCCTCGGCAAATCAGGCTTGATAGACCTCGAGGGTCGCCGCCGGGATTCTCGGGGAAACCAGCGTATCGCCCAGGAGAGAGATGGCTTCGGCGCCGACCGGGGGCGCCGGGCGCGCCAGCCCGGTCGTGGACGCGGTCGGCGCGTCCACTCTCTCGGCGCGATCGCCGGAGCTACAGGCGACCGTCGACGCGACGAGCGCCACGACGGGAAGCAAGCGGGTCGGGTGGGTCATTCCTGAATCGCCTCTACTGAGAGACCAGTTGAGTTCCCTCGTCCCGTGGATCGAGGGGCTCGAGACCCAGTCGCTCCAGCTCACGGTTCACCGCCTCGAGGTCCGTGGCCCACACCTCTTCCAGTCGGTCCGTATACCCCCGTAGCTCATCCACGAGGATCTGGAGGATCTCCTCCATGTTGTTCATGGGCCGCCCATCGCCGCGCTCGGACATGGACAAGAGGTTGGCGAGCCGATTGTTCACCTTGATCGGGAAGTTCAGCGGGTCCTGCCCGCTCCGGTTGCGAACCTGGTAGACCTTCGCCTCCACCTCCGAAGCGTTGGCGGTGAGCGTCTCGCCCGCCTCCGCCAAGCGCGCGTCGTCCGACCGCTCCAGGCGGTCGCCCAGTTGGGCCTTCACCCGCCGGACGGCGATGACCGCCGCGTTGGCTTCGTTCACCTTGTCCCTAACCCGCCGACCGAACTCGTACTGCGCCTGTAGGTCCGCGTCGGTCACGTCCGTGATCCATGGGTGGCGCCCGATCGCGAGCGGTGTGGTCTGAGTTTGCCCGTCGGCGCTCAGACGCACGGTGTACCGCCCTGGAGGCGCCGCGGGAGCCAGGTTGCGGACGCCCCACAGGATCATGCCGGGGAAGGTCACGGCCGGGGTGGTCTGCAGGTTCCACTGAACGAAATTCAAGCCGGCCTCGGTCGGCATCGTGTGGGGAGCCCAGCGGTCCGGCTCGGCCATGCTGTCGGCGGGTTCCTCGGTCGGCTCGAAGGTCCGTACGACCTCACCGGATGCGTCCAGGATCTCGAGCAGGGCCCTCTCGGGCGCTGCGCTGAACCACCAACTCAACGTCACTCCGTTGGCCGAACGGTATGCGACGGGCGGCTCGAAGAGGGTCACCCGCTCGGACGTAACGTTCGGCGTCGCTTGCCTGATGGGCGCGGCGTTGTCGAGCACCCAGAAACCCCGTCCGTGCGTTCCGATCACGAGCTCGTTCTGCTCCGCGATCACGTCGACAACGGGGATGTCGGGCAAGTGGGGGTTCAGCTCCTGCCAGTGGGCGCCGTCGTCATACGAGATGTAGACACCGTGCTGCGTGCCCGCGTACAGCAGTCCCTCACGGTTAGGGTCCGCGCGTACCGCGTGTACGTATGCGTCCTCCCGAATCCCGTGCACGATCTTCCTCCACGTCCTGCCGTAGTCGTCGGTCTTCCAGATGTACGGCGAGAAGTCGTCCAGAAGCGGCCGGCGTACGGAGACGTACGCCCCCTCGGCGGAGAAGGGCGACGCGTCGATCTGGCTCACGCGACCGAAGTCGGGCATGTCCGGAGGCGTGACGTTCGTCCAAGTCTCGCCGCCGTCGCTGGTGACGTGGACCAGGCCGTCGTCGGAGCCGGTCCAGATGACGTCGATGTTCACCTTGCCCGGGCCCACCGCGAAGATGGTCGCGTAGACCTCCGGCCCGTTCATGTCGCCAGTGATGGGGCCACCGGAGTGCTGAAGCGTCATCGGGTCGGCCCGCGTGAGATCGCCGCTCAGTGCGTCCCAGGTCCTTCCGCCGTCCGTGGTCCGCCACAGGCGCTGCGAGGACGTGTACAGGGTGTTCGGATCGAGAGGGGAAAAGAGGATCGGGAACGTCCACTGCCAACGCTCGACCAGGTCGGCGGCCGGCTCGCCCGAGTAGAACCACGGGTACGGGTTGACCTCACGCGACGTGCCGAGGGTCCGGTTGAACTTGTCGACGTATCGACCGTTGTTCGTGCCCGAAAAGAAGACGTTGAGGTCCTTGGGGTCCGGGGCGATGTAACCCGGCTCACCACCGCCCGCGCGGTAGGCAACGTCCATCGATCCCTCCGTGACGCTGCGTGGCGGGTTGCCCCGGCCGGGTCCTGCGGCACTGAAGCCGAACCGGCCGGCGTTCCAGTCCGACGGTAGGCACAACGTGCTGTTGTCCTGCTGGGAGCCGCACACGTGGAAAGGCACGTGGGCGGTGGTCACCGCGTGGTAGAACTGCGCGGTGGAGAACTCCTGGTCGGTCCACTCCCCTCCGGTGTCGGTGCTCACGGCCCCGCCACCATCGTTGCCCACGATCAAATGAGCTGGGTCGTCCGGATCGATCCAGAAGTCGTGGAAGTCGCCGTGGGTCCCGTTGTTGATGGTCTCGTAGGTCTCCCCGCCGTCCTCGGATCGGAAGAGCGACGTGTTCTGCATGTAGACAACTGATTCGTCCTGGTGATCGGCGAAGACGTGAGTGTAGTAGAAGGCCCGCTGCCGGATGGCTCGGTTGTCGTTGACCAGCTCCCAGGTGGCGCCCGCGTCGTCGCTCCGGAAGAGCCCGCCGTCGTCATTCTCGAACAGCGAGTACACGCGGTTCGAGTTCGCGCTGGACACCGCGAGGCCGATCCGGCCCACCAGGCCTTCCTGGGGCATGCCCGGGTTCCGCGTGATTTCGGTCCAGCTCTCCCCGCCGTCGGTGCTCTTGAACATCCCGCTTCCTGGGCCGCCGGAGGACATCTGATACTCCTTGCGGTACGCCTCCCAGAGTGAGGCGTACAGGACGTCGGGGTCGTTGCGATCGATCACGAGGTCGATCGCGCCCGTCTCGGCGTTCCGATAGAGGACGCGGCGCCAGGTGTCACCACCGTCCGTGCTCTTGAAGACCCCGCGCTCCTCGCTGGGCGCGCTGTACTTCCCGAACGAGGCGACATACACGATGTCGGGGTTTGCGGGGTGGATGCGAATCTTCGAGATCCCGTGAGACTCCGTGAACCCCACGTGCTCCCACGTTTCGCCGGCGTCCGTGCTCCGGTACACGCCGTCGCCCGGCATGATGTTACCGCGGATGCACGTCTCGCCCGTGCCGATGAAGACCAGATCGGGGTTGGTCTCGCTCACCGCCACCGCGCCCACCGAAGCGGACGTGATCTGGAAGTCGGTGACCGAGCCCCAGTTTTCGCCACCGTCCGTGGTCTTCCAGAGACCTCCGCCTACCGCCCCGAAGTATGCCTCGTCGGGCCGGCCGACCACCCCGCTGACCGCGATGGAGCGACCTCCCCGGTCGGGGCCCAGGTTGCGCCAGCGGTAGCCGGCGAGGAACGCCGAATCGAGGACCACTTCGGTGGCCGTGGGTTGTTGTGCGGAGAGGGTCGGCGGGACCGCCGCGGTGAGCGTGCTCAGCATGGTGAGCAGCGCCACGGGGAACGCGGAGAGTCGATTGGCGAACATGGCTCTATCTTCTTATCGCATAATGAACGAACGGATATGCCAACTTAGGGGGTGGCGAAGGGGTGGGAAAGGTCATGGTTGTCGGTCGTCATCGACGCGAGCAGCAGCATCGAAGTTTCACCTTGAAGGGACGGATCGTGGGTCCGTTCCTCGTCGCCGTCCTCCTCCTCGGCTGTGCCGGCCCGCCCCGCGACATCACACAACTGGTCCTGCAAGACAGCGTGTATGTCGTTCAGGAGACGATGGAGTCGTTCAGCGGGAGAGTCTACAAGTCCTTCGAGGACGACCCGAATGTCGTCCAGTTGAGCGGGTCGCTCGCGGGGGGGCGTTGGAACGGTGAACTCACGGTGTACTACCTGAACGGCCGCATCAGGTATCAGGGCGAGTTCGTTGACGGAGAGCGCTGCGGAACCTGGTTCGAGAATCGCGATGAGGACCCGCCCGCCGGTGTCCTGGCGCAGGTGATGGAGGAGATCGAGAGTCTGGCGATGTATCCGCCTTGCCCGGGATCCTGAGATGATCCTTTCGCGGAGAGCCCAATGAGCAGAGTCCGCAACTTCGCTCTCGGCACCACCCGCCCGATGTGGGCTCCCGCGGAACCTCCTCCGATCGACAGCTCTCCGAGCGTGCCCAGGCTCCGGAGAGGCTGTAACATTGGGAGTATCTCGGCGGGGGTACGACCGGGTTGCCGCCACGCCCGTTCAGGTCCCCGGTGCACCGTTTGGGGGGTAGTCGACCGATGGTCATTCGCGCAGGCGTACGCGTCCTGTTGCCGCTCGGCGTGTTCCTTTTCGCCCTCTGCTTCCCTCTGGGCGTCTGGGGTCAGGACACCCGAATGCCGCCGTGCTTCTACGTGGGTTTAACGTCGCCGATCGATCTTCTGCTCTCGTGCGCCGAAGACGGCGATCCCCAAGCCCAAAACAACCTCGGTATCCTGTACGAACACGGAGAGGGGGTACCGGAAGACGATGCCCAGGCAGCCCACTGGTACCGACTGGCGGCAGAGCAAGGGCTCGCGCTCGCCCAGTCGAATCTCGGGCTCATGTACGACAAAGGGGAGGGCGTGCCCAAGGACGCCGCCGAGGCGGTCCGCTGGTTTCGACTTGCGGCAGAGCAAGGGTATGCCCAAGGCCAGTACAACTTGGGGGTCAAGTACGACGGCGGTGACGGTGTGCCCGAGGACGACGCCGAGGCGGCCCGCTGGTATGCCTTGGCCGCGGAGCAGGGCTTTGCCCGAGCTCAACACAACCTCGGGGCCATGTACGACAACGGCGAAGGTGTGTCCGAGGACGACGCCGAGGCGGCCCGCTGGTATAGCCCTGGCGGCAGAGCAAGGCTACGCGGTCGCACAGTCCAATCTCGGAGTTCTCTACGAAAGGGGTGAAGGCGTGCCCCTGGACCCCGTTCTCGCGTACATGTGGTACGAACTATCGGCGACCCAGGGAAGCCGGGTCGCGCTCAGGAACAAAGAGTCGATCGCCCTGCACATGAGCCCGCAACAGATCGCCGAGGCGCGCGCACGCACCTGGCTCGATCGGCACCGGTAGCCGGCCGGATCCCCTCCCGCTCCTCCTAACTCCGCGATGGACCCCGGGCTTGCTTGGTAGTCGGCAGGCCGCCCGCGTTGATCGGCCACGACCTACTCGGTGATCGGCTTCGGCCTCACGGTCGGCTACTCGATGCCAAGCTGCTCCAGATACGTATCGAATCGTGACGGGTCGTAGTAGTACTCCCGCATGAGCGGCCGCCACTTGGCCATGATGTCCTCGTTCAGGAAGATGGCCGGTTGGTCCGTTTCCGAGATGAAGGGGATGTACTCCTCTTCGGCCGTCTGCACGTCGTTGAAGTAGGCCCAGGCGTCGGTCACGATCTGCGACGTCAGCATCAGGTCCAGCAACGTCAGCGCCTGGACCTTCGCCCCCGCCAAGGCACCCTTGTGGGCTATGGGGGTGGCCATCGCGATGCCGTTGGCCCAGTTGTGCCCGGGTCGGCCCGGGATGTTGGCGGGGTAACGCAGGGTGACGGTCGGCATGTTCCAGGAGACGTCGCCGATATCGTCCGACCCGCCGCCCAAGGACTTCTCGAGATCAACCGGTCCAGTGAGCTCCGGGATCGAGTCGGGCAAGCCGTTCTCGTCCACTCCCAGCTCGCGTTGGAGGCCGAGCGCCAGCTCGATGTCGGCGTCATCCCAGTCCGGTAGCCCGACCCGCTGGATGTTCGCGTAGGTCGTCTCCGCAACGGGCTTGCTGAAGTGGCGGCTCCAAGCAGATCCTAGGATCTGAATCGTGTCGATCTGGGTGCCGGTCATGAGTGCCGCACCCTCGGCCATGCTTCTGGTTGGACTGGGGGATTCCGTCTACGTCCGACCCCAGGGCGATCACCGGGCTGCCCGAGCCCCACCGTGCCGTCCAGGCGCTGGGCATACCGGCCACCCCCAATTCGATCTCGAAGCCGTTGTCTTGGAGTAGCCAGGGTGGAAGGGTCACGGTGAGCCGGCAATCGGCCCGTGCGCCGATCGATCAGCCGGGATTGCTCGGCGGGTTTCTCTCCCAACTCCCGTACATAGCGTTTGGTAGCAGGAAGAAGCGGACGCCGAAGTCGGCGAGGTCTAGCGGATCCGCGCCGCGCAGGTGCTGGGACCCTCCCGGGAAGTCCTCGATGTTGTCCCCTACCCAGGCAACGACGTCCAACGGAGGCAGGCGGACCGGAGTCTGGCCGTTCGCCACGGCCCGGAAGCGGTTCTTCTTCCCTCCTTCGTCCTGGCGGCATAAAACGACGTCGACCTGTAACCCGCTGGCGAGCAGGTTGCGTCGAGTGGCCTCGCACACCGCCTCGTCGCGATTCGTCACGATGGCCACGCGACCGCCCAGCTCTTGGACCCGACGCAGGAACGCCACCGCTCCCGGGAGCGCGGGGGCAGCCTCCTCCCGGACCCACTCGTTCCAGCTCTCGGGGGAGTAACCCAGGCCCAGGCGAGCCCGTCGTAGCTGATACTCGGAGTTGTCCAACACCGTCTCGTCGGCGTCCAGAATGACCGCCCAGGTGCCTCTGGCCCGACCCTGTGCGGACGTGGCCACGCGGTCCCCGATCCAAAGGTAGGTCTGCTCGAAGACGGCCGTGTGTTCCGCGGCGGTGCGAGCCCAGTGAACGGCGGAGGGATCGCGGAGAGCCGGTGCCGACGAAGCCGGCCCGGCCGGTCTCCCGCATGTCGCCAAGGCGAGGGCGGTAAGGAGCGGCCCGGCGAGGTGTCGGCTTGGACGTGGCATCGTGTCTCGAGAGTGGTCAGAGTATGCCCGAGAGCAGGGTGGCGATGCCGAGGAAGCTGAGGAATCCCGCCACGTCGGTGACGGTCGTCAGGACGATAGATGACGACTGAGCGGGGTCCTGGCCGATAGCGGACAGGACGATGGGGACCAGAGCGCCCGACAACCCCGCGATGGTCATCGACATCACCATGGAGATGGCGATGACGAATGCGAGACCGGCCGAACGGCTCCAAAGGTAGACCCCGAGGCTCGTGGTTGCGGCCACGGCTATCCCGTTCACCAGTCCCGCCACGAACTCCTTGCCGGCCACACGTGGCCAACTACTCAGCCGGATCGCTCTCAACGCCAGCCCTCGCATCGTGACGGCGAGGGCCTGGGCGCCGGTATTGCCGGACTGCCCGGCCACCACGGGCAACAGAACGGCCAAGGCGGTGAAGCGTGCGATCGTGCCTTCGAAGACGCCGACCACGGACGCGGCCAGGAAGGCCGTCAGCAGGTTCACCTGGAGCCACGGGAGTCTTTTCTTGACCACGAAGAACGGACTCGAAAGGGCTCGTTCCTCCCTGCTTGCTCCGACCATCGACAGCATGCTCCCGGCCGCCTGGTGTTGGGCAGTGCGCATGAGCTCCGCTTGACGGAGCACGCCGAGAAGCCTCCCGTCGAAGTCCACCACCGGCAGAGATCCGACTCGATGTAGAGCCAACTCCTCGACGACGGCTTGGCGTCCCCACGTCGCCTGTGCGGTGGGTGTCGAGGCGCTCGCGAGCTCTTCGAGGCGACTGTCCCGGGACGCGACCACGACCCCCTCGAGTGGCACCGAACCGACGAGGCGACCATCGGAGTCCACCAGGAACACGTCCTGGACGTTCCTGCGGCCCGCGGTTCGCAGCCCCTGGATCACGTCTTTGACCTTTGTCTCGGGCCGGAAGGCGGTCACGCGGGGGTCCATGAAGCTCCCTACGGTCTCCTGCGGATACTCTGCCATCTGCCGCAGCTCGTCCGCCGTGGCCTCGTTGACCACGGTGAGGTTCTTCTCCCGTGTGGGCTGGTCCATGCGGGCCAGCAGAGCGCTGGCCCGGTGCGGGTCCAGGAGCGCCAACACCTGGCTCGTACGCGAGTCACTCAGGCCGATGATCGCGTCGGCCGCCTTCTGGGGAGAAAGGCGTTCGAGCAAGGACACCGCGCCCCGCGCCGGCTCCCGCTCCAGGACCGACACGATCTCCGAGTTCGTGGCGCTCTCCATGAGCGAGGCTGCCTCGTCGGGGTGGCGGGCGATCAACGTGGAGGCCAGGACGCGACTGGCTCGGCCGTGGTCAGCCTTCGGCATCCGGCCCTCCGGCGATATCAGGAACAGCGATGTTCGTGAAGGCGCCCAGAAGCCCCTCCATTCCCGTCGAGAACAGGTCGCCGAGCGCCTCGGCAGTGTGCGAGTCCTGCCTCGCGCGGTGGCGCGCCGACTCCGATTCCAGGCGCCGCAACGTGCGGTAGCGGATGGCGCCCAGATACAAGCCCTGCCGGTCCACGACGGGCAGCGAATGGGCTTCTCGCCAAGCGGGGTGGGCCAGAATGGCGTTGCGGTCCTGGTGGCCTTGGATCGACATCACATCGCTCCTTGCCACGGACTTCAGCGTTTGTTTGCGATCCGCCAGCAGTAGCTCGCGCAGATTGAGCACCCCCACCAGCCTGCGCTCTCGATCGACCACATACAGATTGTACCGGATGCTGTCGGGTGCATTGCGGATCTGCTCGATCGCATCCCCGACCGTGACGTCCAACGGAAGACACAGAACTCGAGAGTCCATCAGCGACCCGGCCGTACCCTCCGGGAACTGAATGAGAGTCTCGAGCATCTCGGCCACGGCCGGCTCGAGGGTGCCGAGGAACCCGGCCCGATGGTCCGGCTCCATCCGGCGCGCCAAGTCGGCCGAGAGATCGAGCCCGAGGTGGAGCACCACGTCCCGACCGAGCTCGCCCTCGATCTGACTCAACACGGCGGCCGCGTGAAGTGGTGCCACGCGCGCCAAGACCGCGGCAGCGACGGGGGCGGGCGCAGCGGCCAGTACGCCGAGCACGGCGTCGTCCGACAGATCCTCGAGCACCGCGGCCGCCTGCGACGGATGAGCGGCGAGCAGATGGCTCGCGAGCGTCTGGTCTAGGCTCATTACTCGATATTACCCCGGGGCTCGGACGGTCGAAGCGGCGGTGGTGGCAGATGAGCTCCAATCTCGCGAGTATGGACCGTGCGCAGCCCCTAGGCAAATGGGTGCCTCCGGGCCTCAGGGCTCCCTTCGGAGGCGGCTGTCCGCACACACCGCTCCACATAGGAGGCACGGATGGCAGGCATCTTCGACTTCGACGCATGGCGCCAGGTTCTTGTGAGCGCCTTCCAGCAGCTCGGCGACAACTTGGTTGCGTTCTTCCCCAGCCTTGTCGGCACGATCGTCTTGCTCTTGGCGGGTTGGGCGGTTTCGAGGGTCAGTGAAGCGATCGTTCGCCGCGCTCTTCAGAAGCTCGGGCTCGACCGGGTATCCGCTCGTCTCCGTCTCCCGGAGATGTTGAGTCGAGCCGGCGTGGTCGCGCCCCCATCGAGGATCGTGGGCCGCCTCCTGTTCTGGATCGTGATGATGACGTTTGTGCTCTCGGCCGTCGAGACGCTCGGGCTCAGCGCCGCAACGTCCACCATCGACCGCCTGATCGCATATCTGCCGAATGTGATCGCGAGCGGCTTGATAGTCTTCATCGGGCTCCTGCTGAGTCGGTTCGCTCGTGGTGTGGTCACGTCCGGGGCGATGGTTGTGGACGTGGACCGGGCCGAGCGCCTAGGATCTGCCGTGGGGGGGCTCATCCTTCTACTCGTGGCTGTGGTCGCGGTCCTCGGTACCTGACCGTGGCCGACGCCCGGTCCGACGCTGGAGCAACTCGAACTGCAGACGACGGTCCTGGTCGTGCTCGTGGCGGTCGTTGTGGGCGGAATGACGTTGACTCTGGGGCTCGCCTTCGCCCTCGGGGCCCAACCGGTGATCTGCCATATCCTGGCCGGGCACTTCCTGAGGCAGAGACTCGCACTCGGAGCGACGGTCGAGATTGACGGACGAAGGGGACAGGTCGAGAACGTGGGCTCCGTGGACACGCTGCTAAAGGACCCCGAGAGGTCCTGGAGCGTCCCGAACGCCACCCTTCTGGACACGGTCATTCTTCGGTGATCGCGGGCGGCGACCGCGACCGGGTGCGGACCCGCTCGTGAAGCGGAAGTACACGTCCTCCCGTTAGCGGCAGGGTCGTGGGTATCTTTTCGGGCGGCCGATCGAGGCAACACACACATGAGGATCTTCCATGATCATCGTGCTCCAACCCGACAGGGAGGACCAGGACGCCATCGTGCGAACGGTGGTTCAGGTCGCCCATCGCTTCGAGGGCATCGAGACCAGACCCTATTCGCACACGGGCGCCGGGCATTCGTTCACGGAGGTTCACCTGATCGGTCCCACCAGAGGGGTGCCGACCAAGCTGTTCGAGGAGATCCCGGGTGTCTTGCGAGTGGTCCGGGTCTCCACGCGGTACCGCCTGATCGGACGGCACCACGCCTCCGAGGCCGCGGGGTTCGAGTACAACGGGGTGCGGTTCGGCGACGAGCGGCTCACCGTCTTCGCGGGCCTGTGCGCCGTGGACACCCGGGAGCACGTGGAGCTCATGATGGCCGCGCTGCAGCGCGAGGGACTCGTCACCACCCGTATGGGCGCCTACAAGCCCCGGACCAACCCCTACGACTTCCAGGGGCTCGGTAAGGCTTGCCTTCCCTATGTCTTCGAGCTTGCGGGGCAGTACGGGATGAAGGCGGTGGCGATGGAGGTGACGGACGGACGCCAGCTCGACGAAATTACCGAGGCGCTCGCCGACGCCGGCGATCCCACCGGGGTGGTGTTGCAGGTTGGCACGCGCAACGCTCAGAATTTCGAGCTCTTGAAGGTGGTCGGTCAGCAGGAGCGCTTTCCGGTGCTCTTCAAACGGGGGATGGGCATCACGCTCGAGGAGTCGCTCAACGCGTGCGAGTACATAGCCAGTGAAGGAAACCCGCGCATCATCTTCTGCCTGCGGGGGGTCAAGACCCACCTCGGTGACCCGCATCGCAACCTGGTCGACTTCGCGCACGTTCCTGTGGCACGACGGAAGACACGGCTTCCCGTGTGCGTGGATCCGTCTCACAGCGTCGGGTCCGTCGATGAGGAGGTGGACGGGATTCCCGACGTGTTCCATGCGGCGGGCCAGGGTGTCATCGCCGGTGCGTCGAGCGTGCTCGTCGACTTTCACCCGAACCGGGAGGTCGCGCTCTGCGACGGCCCACAAGCACTGCGGCTCGAGCAGTTGCCGAGGTTCCTACGCTACCTCGGGCGCGTCCGGGCAGCTTTCGAGGAGTCGGTCGCGGACCGGACGGCGGCGGATGCTACCGGCGGCGCATGAATCGCGACTTCCGCAACACGTACGCCGATGAGATCCGCGCCAGCTCCTACGCCGACGTAGGCTTTCCGGCGACGTACTACCTCGCCTTCCGCGACTTGCCGTCCATCTTCGAGCGGTACGTTACCGGGCGGATCGCCCTGGACTTCGGATGTGGTGCGGGACGCTCGACCCGATTCCTCAAGGATCGAGGCTTCGACGTGAGTGGGGTGGACGTCTCGGAACCGATGCTCGTCCGGGCTCGGGAGCGTGACGCCGAGGGCGACTACGCACTCATCCCCGAGGGTAACCTGAGCGCGCTGCAGGATCGCCGCTTCGATCTTGTTCTGTGCGCTTTCACCTTCGACAACGTCCCGACCGACCTCAAAGGGACTCTCTTCAGGGGCTTGAGGGGTCTTCTGGCCGTGGGGGGCCGCATCGTCAATCTCGTGTCCGCGCCGGAGATCTACGTGCACGAGTGGACGTCGTTTTCCACTGAGGACTTCACCGAGAACGCGTCCGCACGGACCGGCGACGTGGTGCGTATCCGCATGCTCGACGTGCCCGACAGCAGGCCCGTGGAGGACGTGTTCTGGACCGATGACGACTACCGCGACGTGTACTCCTCGGCCCGTCTCACGGTGTTGGAAACCCATCGCCCGCTGGGGAAGCCCTCCGACCCGTTCGACTGGGTATCCGAGAGCCGCGTGTCTCCTTGGGCGATCTATGTGCTGGAAGCGTCATAGGGCTTGTTGGGCAGCCACCGCCCAAGCCGCCGGAGACTCGTACCTCTAATGGAGAGTGACGAGCACTTCCTTGAGTAGGGGCTCTAGCGTCTGTACGAAGCTGGACAGGTTGCGCTTCATCGCGGCGACCTCCGCCTGCTTCTCCTTGAGCTCGATGATCATCTCGTCCCTCAACCCTTCCCACCTTGGCATGTTCTTCTCAATGTTGCGGACGACGCTCATCGCCTCGTCGGCGTCGTTCACGACGCGCTCCTCGGTCTTGGTGACCAGATCGCGGACGCTGTCCCGGGCGGTGTGCAGATAGGTGATCTCCGTCGGGTACTCGGTATCGGGATTCTCGGCCAGCTTCTCGATCTTCTTGGCGAACTTCTTGAGGGTCTGCATCTCCTTCTTCTTCGTGGTCTGCTGCGTGGCGAGCTCGCGCGCAAGAGACCGGGCACCGTTTCTGGCGACTCTCAGGACGTCCTTGTTGATGTGGGCGGACCAATCGGGATCGCGTGCGGCCGTTCCGGCCCAGCCGAGCGATCTGCCGGATGCGGCGAGGGCTCTGCGGAGTTGCTCCCGTTGCCTCACCAGCAGTTCACCGTCCTGCTTCATTCGGGCGAATGCCAACGATGCTAAGTCGCGGGCGACTTGGCCCATCTCCTGGGCATCGGGTATCCCATTGCCTGAACGGGTCGGGGTCTCAACGAGCTTGGTGGTAATGACTGGCTCCTTGGTGCTGTGGCTAAATTGCGTCTAGCATGATGGGAGCGGAGTGGCTCCGACTGCGGGGCGCACTGCAGGACAAGCACTGCAGCGCAACTACTACACGGGTGGACCGGAATAGTTCATTCTTGGGTCTGCGGTGTGTTCGGGGCGTCGAGTGTCGAGGTCGATCCCCTGATCGGGGCATTGACGGCAATAGGGCCGACTCCCGTATTGATGCCTTGGAAACCACCCTTCATGAGGGAGCTATGACGGACGAGCGCAGGTACCTGGACGAGGAAACCAGGGAGATCTTCGAGGCGGCGGCAGCAGCTCCCGACTCGAGCGCTGGCGTGCCCTCTTCGGCGGAGGGCCTCACGCTCGCCGAGCTTCAGGCAATAGGGCATGAGGTGGGGTTGCCTCCTGAGCGGATCGCCGAGGCGGCGTCGGCGCTCGACCGGAGGCGCGAGGTTCCTCCGAGCCGCACGTCGCTGGGGGTGCCGATCTCGGTCGGCCTCACCGTGGACCTGCCCCGTGCTCCCACCGATCGTGAGTGGGACATGCTCGTCGCCGAGTTGAGGACCACGTTCCGGGCGAGGGGCCGGGTAGAGTCCACGGGAGGCTCTCGTCAACGGGTCAACGGCAACCTGCACGCCTACGTCGAGCCGACCCAGTCCGGTTACAGACTCCGCATGGGAACACTGAAGGGCAACGCCTCCGCGCTGAACGTGATGGGGATCTTCGGCTTGGTCGTGGGGCTGTTCATGCTCATGGGCGTCATCCTGGGCGGGTTGCAGGCCGATGAGTTGGTGGTCGCGGCCATGATCGCCGCATCGGGCGCCGGGGCCTTGGTGGCGAATCGGCTGCGCCTACCCCACTGGGCCTGGGAGCGCGAGGAGCAGATGGCCTATATCGCGTCGCGGGCGCAGGCACTGATCGGGCCGGGTGCCGAAGAGGTCGAGGGTCCCTCCGACCGAGGTTGAGCCCGGCCGTGGGGTAGCCCCTCTTGACACGATCGCAGCCGTTCGCCGGGCCTAACGCGTACCGGTCCAGCGCGCGCTCAGCGCCTCCCGGTCGACGGCGGTGCCTCGTAGGTAGACCGCGGAGATGCGCCTCGTGTTGGTGATGTCCTCCAGTGGATTCGCGTCAAGGACCAGGAAGTCGGCGCTTTTGCCCTCTGCGACGGTGCCCGCGTCAGCGACCCCCATCAGCTCGGCCGAGGTGCTGGTGGCCGCCACGATGACCTCGGCGGGGGTCATGCCGGACCTCACCATGTCCTCCATCTCGAGGTGCACCGCCCAAGGTGCGCTCCCGTCGGTGCCGAAGGCGATCGTCACTCCCGCCTCGTTGAATCGGGCCAGGTTGCGGGCCTGGATGCCGAACGCCTCCTGGGCCGCGGGCCGGTCCGTGGAGGCCTCCTGCATCTCTCGCAGTCGATCGGCGGGAACCGTGCCGCTCAGCCATCCCAAGTCCACTGCCACACCGGGGTCGGGGAGGTTGGGCACCAGGACCACCTCCGGCCGCTCGAGCCAGAGGTCCATGAGCTCATCGTCCGCGTCCAGGTCCCGCACGCCGTGGGCGAACACGTCGAGGCCCGCCCGGAGAAGCCCTTTCGCGTCCTCCAGCGTGAAGACGTGGGCCGTGACCCGAAGGCCGTGCCGATGGGCCTCGTCGATGACGGCACCGTACAGATCAGGCGTCAGCTTCTCGTATTGGCCGTTGCGGTCGTCGACCCAGATCTTGACGATGTCGACGGCTTTGGCGGCCAGCTCTTGGACGGCGGCTCTTGCCTCCGCCTCTGTGTCGATCCAGTAGGCCACCTCTGACCGCCCGGGCTCCGGGCGCGTGATGCCGCGACCGGCCGTGAGAGACCTCGCTCCGTGGGGTACGAGCTCGTCGCGCATCTCAAACGCGAGGTCGACGTCGTCGTGTCCCAGGCTCACGACTACGCCGGCCCCGTAGTACGTCATGTGTTGGAGTTGATCGACGCGCTCGTCGCGTGTGGTCGCCAGGTGGAGATGGGCGTTCACGATCGCCGGCATGACCGTCTTGCCGGTCAGATCCACGCGGGTCGCGCCGTTCGGTATGTCAAAGTCCCCGCGGGGTCCGACGGCCGTGATGCGGTCGGCCTCGACCACCAACACGGCGTCCTCGATCGGTCCGCCTCCGTCCCCCACGATGACGCGAGCGCCCTCGAACACGGTCACATCCGACCCCCCGCCGGCGTCCGGGCCCGCACAGCCGGCCGCGACTGCGACACACAGGGTGAGGATGGCTACCGGGCGGGATCTAACGGTGAATCGGCGCACGTCGACCTCCATCGAAGGTGGGAAGCCCGAAGTATCACGCTCTGGGGGATGCGGCAAGGGTTCGCGTCGGCGGAGCGGGGATCCCACACTTGACCAAAATACACAGCACACACACATTCTGTGTATCATGGCAACCAAGACGATATCGCTTAGGGTCGAGGCCTACGAGAAGCTCAGACGTGCGAGGACGCACTCGAGCGAGTCCTTCAGTGACGTGGTCATGAGGGCCCGGTGGGACGATCAGACGGTGACGGGAAGTGAGCTTCTCGCGTTGGTTCGGGAGCGTGGCCCCTTGTACGCCCGCGACGAGCTCGACGCGATCGACGAGATGAAGTCGGAAGGGAAGGTGCCGGCGGACAAGTGGTCGACGCCCTGCTTCTGGAGACCAGCTTCCTGGTCGACCTCGAGCGCGAGCTGATTCTTGGTGAGCCCGGGCCCGCACAGCTCTTCCTCGACTCCCACCCGAACCACCGACTGCACATCACATTCACGATCGCCGGGGAGTTGGCGGCCGGACCCCGGATGCACGAGCGGTCGACGTGGGACCGCCTGATCTCTCCATTCGAGGTGCTGGGGTGCACGCCCGAGGTCACGTGGCGCTACGGTCGTCTGTATCGATACCTGAAAGCCAACGCTCTCTTGATCGACGCCAACGACCTCTGGATCGCGGCCACGGCTCTCGCCTTCGACCTGCCGTTGGTGACCCGCAACGAACGCCACTTCGCGCGGGCACCCGAACTGAACGTGATCGGCTACGCCTGAGTGAGGGCCGGCTCCGGTATGCCCTCCAACCTTTAGCGGGCGCCCCCTAAGTGACTCCTCGCCGGCTTACCGCCGGAAACGAATCCACTTCGTAATGCGGCGCTGCGAGACCTCCGCTCCGTAGACGTTGCCGTCGCTGTCCGCCGCGACGCCCTCGGGTCCGCTGAACCCCGTCACGTTGGCCCGGTCGTCGGGGAGGAAGTGGCTCACCCAGCCCGTCTTGGCGTCACCGATGCGGATGCCCTTCTCCCAACCCGCGTTCCGCTGGCCCGTGAATTCGTTGGGGGCCGGGCTCGACTCCGAGTCGGCCACGTAGATGATGTCGTTGGCGTCGATGTAGATGCCGCTGGGACGTCCGAACTGCGTCCAGATCGCCAGGAACTCACCCTCCTGCGAGAAGAGCTGGATCCGGTTGTTGTAGCGGTCGCCCACGAAGATGCGGCCCTGAGAGTCCATGGCCAATGCGTGCGGATCGCGGAACTGCTTGGGGCCATATCCGATCTCTCCCCACGTCTCCATGTAGGCCCCGTCCGCGGCGTATCGGACCACCCGGCCCACGGTCCTGTCGTGGGCGTCCACCACGTAGATCTGACCGTTGGGGGCGACCAGCACGTCGGAGGGCATGGTGAGGTGGTTCGGTGGGTCGCCCCTGACACCGGGCGTACCGATCGTCATCAGAAGCTCGCCTTCCGGTGAGAACTTGAGGACCGCATGGCCCGTATTGGTGGCTCCCCGTGCCCACGCGTCTGCGATCCAGACGTTGCCCTCGTGGTCCACGTCGATACCGTGCGGCCACGCGATCAGCCCGGCGCCGAAGCTGCGGATGAGGTTGCCTTCCCTGTCGTAAAGCAGCACCGGGTCGACACCGGATCCCACGCAACTGTTCGAGCCGCAACGCTCGGCGACCCAGATGTTGCCGTCGAGCGCGATCTCGACGGTGCTCGAAGAGCCCCACTCGCGGCCATCGGGCAGCTCACCCCACCCGTACAGGGGCCGGAACGGGTTCGTCGTCACCGACTGGGCGACGAGTTGCGAGCCCGTCGCCATCACGGCGGAGGACACGATTCCGAGAGCGAAACCAACCCGATTCAAGCGCCTCATCGCGCGCTCCTCCATGCAGGGATCCGACAGATCCGAGGACCGTACGACGCCGGGGGCGGGGGAGCAAGAATGGGTACGAGGCGGCTGACTGATCACCCACAACCCGTGGCGACCATTAGGGCCTCGCAGACCCGTGCCATCCTCTCGGGCGATAACGAACCCACGTACGCTCCGAGGAGACTCTGTTCCACGGTCTGGACGTGATCGAGGTTGACGGCGGAGGGTCCTTTGAGGCCCTCGTCGATCCCGACCGGGACCTCACCGGGGGCGCCGCGAATGGTCGACGTGATCGGTGCGACCATCACCGTCCGTAGCAGGTCGATGACCTCGGGGCGGGTAAGGACCAGGACGGGACGTCGCTTGTCCGGCGGCTTGAACTCGTACAGCCAGATCTCCCCTCGTCTCACTCCTCTGGCCATGTGCCTTGCTTCTCCCATCCGTCGTATTCGGCTCCGAGATCGCATCCGCTGCCATAAGCGCTGCGGTAACGCTCCCGAATCCCGTCCGCCCGTCGCCGCCGCAGATACTCCGATGCCGCGCGTCGGAGAACGGCCGACCGTCCCTCCTGTCGGACCTCATCAGTGGCGTCCAGGTCCGCGAGAAGCTCCTGGTCCATCATAATCTGTATAGCTTTCATGTGGATAATATATGTGGATGATATATCCACGATCAACCTCGTGCTGCCCCTCCTCAGGCCGTGGCTCGCCCGACCGATAACGTACGTGGATGCATGCGCCTTCCCATTGACGGATGAGATGCGTCAGGGGTCCCGCGAGGCATTCCCGAGGGACCGTGCCTGAGCCGGATGCTTGTGGCGTGAAGCACATCAGCCGCATCTTGCTCGCCATGTCCGATCCCGTCACTCGTCTGAACGCCGCCCTGGAAGGCCGCTACGCCATCGAGCGTCCCGAGGAATGAACGAAGAGCAGTGGTTTGGCCTGCTGGGCCTCGTTGTCGGTCTCTACCTCTTCGTGTGCGCCACCTGGAAGAGGGACTTCTTCCTGTACGCAGCGAAGGCGCGTCGGGCCATCGCCTGGTACGGGGAGCAAAAGGCGCACCTCGGGTTCCAAGTAGGTGGAGTCATCGTGATGATCGTGGGCGTCCTCAAGCTGATCGGACTGTTCTAGACATGCCCGCTCTTCCGGCGCGCGCGGCACTCGTCTCCGTTTTCGCACTCGCCGCGCTCACCGGTTGTGCGGACGGCAGCGTCCCGTCCGCCGACCCGAACGACTGGCCGGTCTACGGCGGAAACTCCGACAACACCCACTACACGACGTTGGACCAGATCTCACCGGCCAATGTGGCCCAGCTCGAGGTGGCGTGGACGTACGACACGGGCGACGCTTTTACGGGCTCCGAGATGCAGACGAACCCGATCGTCATCGACGGCGTGCTCTATGGGACGACTCCCAGGCTTCAAGTGTTCGCTCTCGACGCCGCGACCGGTCGGCAACTGTAGCGCTTCGATCCGGACAATGGCGAGTCGTCCGCGTCGCGCATTCGTCACCGGGGCGTGGTGGTCACCGGAGACCGGGTCTTGTTCAGCCATCGGAACCGCCTCTACGCCATCGCCCGCACCACCGGCGTTCTGATCCCCACGTTCGGCGAGGGTGGGTTCGTCGACCTTCGTGCGGGGCTGGGCCGGCCCGTGGAAGGGCTCTCCGTGGGCGCGAGCACGCCGGGGGTGGTGTTCGAAGATCTCTACATCACGGGAAGCCGGGTGCCGGAGTCCCTGCCCAGCGCACCGGGCGACATTCGGGCCTACGACGTGGAGACCGGCGCGCTGCGCTGGAGCTTCCACACGATTCCACACCCCGGCGAGTTCGGGTACGACACCTGGCCCCCGGACGCGTGGCAGATCGCCGGTGGCGCCAACGCCTGGAGCGGCGTCACGGTCGATCACGGGCGGGCGATGGTGTTCGCGGCGACCGGGTCGGCTTCGTACGACTTCTACGGTGCCAATCGCGTCGGGGACAACCTGTTCTCCAACACCGTGCTCGCGTTGGACGCACGCACAGGCGAGCGGATCTGGCACTTCCAGGGGCGCCACCACGACATCTGGGACCGCGACTTCCCGACGGCTCCCGCTCTCGTCACGGTCACCCGCGACGGCAGGCCGGTCGATGCCGTGGCGCAGGTCACCAAGACCGGCCACGTCTATCTGTTCGAGCGCACCGAGGGGACGCCGCTCTTTCCCATCGAGGAGCGCCCGATGCCGTCCGGTGGGGGGCTGGAAGGGGAACGCCCCTCCCGGACCCAGCCGTTCCCGCTTCTCCCGCCTCCGGTCGCACGGCAGAGCCTGACGGCGGACGATCTCACCCGGCGCACGCCCGAGGCGCACGCCTCCGCTTTGGCGACGTTTCACGCCTACAGCACGGCCGATCCATTCTCCCCGCCCGACACCAGCGGAATGATCATCTACCCGGGTGTGGATGGAGGCGGGGAGTGGGGCGGACCGGCGTTCGATCCGGAGACGGGCCTCCTGTACGTGAACTCGAACGAGATGGGGTGGCTGCTCAAGATCGTCCCGTCGAGCGACGAGTCGTTGTACGCCGCCAACTGCGCGAGCTGCCACGGAGAGGATCGACGGGGGACGGGGAACGGCGTTTCGCTCGAGGGGGTTCTCGATCGGCTGTCCCGCGCCGAGATCGTCAGGCAGATCCGGGAAGGGACGGGGCTCATGCCGGCTTTCGCGGCGACGTTGAACGGCAGGTCGATCAACTACCTCGTCGACTACCTCGAGACCGGCGAGGATGCTTCGGCGGCCAAGGTCGGTACTACGCCCTTCGACCTCCCGTACCGCACGGCGCTCTTCGACATCTTCCTCGACCACGAGGGATACCCGGGTGTGAAGACGCCGTGGGGGACGCTCAACGCCATCGATCTGAACGAGGGCAGCATCCGTTGGTCGATCCCCTTCGGCGAGTATCCCGAGCTCACGGCTGCGGGTGTCACCGGCACCGGCACCGACAACTATGGGGGCGGGATCGTCACCCAGAACGGCCTGCTGATCATCGCCGCCACCACGTACGACAAGAAGATCCGCGCGTTCGACAAGCTCACGGGTGCGCTCCTTTGGGAAGCGGAGCTCCCCGCCGCGGGGAACGCAACGCCGTCCACCTACATGGTCGACGGAAAGCAGTTCATCGTGATCGCGTGTGGCGGCGGCAAGAACGGCGCGCCGAGCGGCGGAACCTACGTGGCGTTCGCCCTGCCAGATGGGGTCGCCGGCCCGGCGGGGTGAGCTCCGCGCGTGGTTATCCCTCGTCGAGCGTACTCACCGAAGCGGAGGCATCGCCTTCCCCGTCGATCGTGACGCGGACCAGCCAGGGTCGGCAGCACACCTCGCAGTCCTCGACGTACTCCTGATTCGTGCCACCGGCGGTGTCGACCAGGAGCTCCACGGACTCCGCGCAGTAGGGACAGGAGACCCAGATCTCGCCGTTCACGCGCGCTCGTCCAGCGTTCCCCAGCGCTCGAAGGCCTCGTCGATCTCTCGGGGAACCTCCGTCACCCGCCGACTCACGGTCCGGATCTCGTCTGGATCTCCCTGGAAGAACACGGGATCGGCCAACCGCTCCTGGAGTTCGTGCAGCTCCTGTTCCAGCTCCTCGATTCTGCCGGGAAGGGCCGTCCACTCCTGCCTCTCCTTGTAGCTGAGCCTCTTCGGCTTGCACTCGTCCGGCTTCGGTTTCGGCTTGGCGCCCCTCGGTTTGGGCTTACCGGCGGCAGCGATCCGCTGTGAGTCCCTGGCCGCCACGGTTCGCTGCCAGTCGGAGTAGCCTCCGACGTACTCCTTGAAGCTGCCTCGGCCCTCGAACACGAGGGTGCCGGTGCACAGGTTGTCCAGAAACGTCCGGTCGTGGCTGACCACCAGAACCGTGCCCTTGAAGGCGACGAGCCGGGCCTCTAGCAACTCGAGCGTGTCGGTGTCGAGGTCGTTGGTGGGTTCGTCCAGCACCAGCACGTTCGCGGGCTGCGTGAAGAGCTTCGCGAGCAGGAGGCGGTTCCGCTCTCCACCCGACAGGCTTCCGACCGGCTGACGGGCCGTCTCGGCCGAGAAGAGGAAATCTTGTAGGTAGCCGTAGATGTGCTTTCGGTCGCCGGCCACGACGACGTACTCGTTTCCCCCGGTCACGGCCTCCGCCACGGTGGAGTCGGGGTCGAGTTGGTCCCGGTGTTGATCGAAGTAGGCGACCTCGACCCTCGCGCCGTGCTTCACCACTCCTTCGAGCGGGGCGAGTTCGCCGAGCAGGAGGTTGAGCAGGCTCGTCTTGCCACAGCCGTTGGGCCCGATGATGCCGATCTTGTCGCCCCGGTAGATCGTGGAGGTGAAGTCCCGCACGACCGGGCGCGACGAGTCGACCGGCTCGTAGCCGAAGGTCACGTGCTTCGCCTCGACGATCTTGGCGCTGGAGCGGCCGCCCTCCTGCACGTTGAGCCGGATCCGTCCGACCCGCTCCCTGCGGTCGGCGTGCTCGCTTCTGAGGTTCTCCAGAGCGCGCACCCGCCCTTCGTTCCGCGTGCGGCGAGCCTTGATGCCCTTTCGAATCCACATCTCCTCTTGGGCCAGCTTCTGGTCCTTCACGGCCCACTCCTTCTCCTCGTTGGCGAGCAGCTCGTCCTTGCGGCGCAGGAAGGTCGGGTAGTCGCACTCCCACGACGTCAGGCGGCCCCGAGCGAGCTCCACGATGCGGGTGGACAGACGCTGGAGGAATGTCCGGTCGTGCGTAATGAACAGGAGGCTTCCATGGAAGCGGAGAAGGATCTTCTCGAGCTGGTCGATGTGATCCAGGTCCAGGTGATTGGTCGGCTCGTCGAGGAGGAGGACGTCGGGGTCACAGACGAGCGCCCTGCCGAGGAGCGCCCGCCGCTTCTGTCCTCCGGAGAGGGACGAGAAGGACACGTCCGGATCGAGGTGAAGAAGCGAGCAGAGCCGGTCGGCGTGATGGTCCTCCGCCTCCTCTTTAGGAGAGCCGGATCGGATCACCTCCAGAGCCGAACCATCCAGGCCGTAAGGCACCTCCTGTTCCACCAGCGAGACCCGCGTCGCGGAGTCGCGTAGCACCTCCCCGGAGTCGGGAGGCAGCGTGCCCATGATGATCTTCAGGAGCGTAGACTTGCCCTCGCCGTTACGGCCGAGGAATCCGATCCGCTCCCCGCGCTCGATCTGGAGGTCGGCGTCGTCGAGTAGGTGGTGCCCGCCGAAGGCGATCTGGAGATGAGAGCAGGTGACGAGGGCCATGGACGAACGATCCGCGAATCGCCCTGGGTGTCAACGGGCGCACCCTTGCTCCATACTCCGATCGGAACCTCAACTCGCCTGAAAGCCCGTGACCCGTCGGATGGTGCCGTCCGGCGTGGCGCTGACGTGGTTGAAGCCCTTGAGCGCGGTGGCGTTCAGACCGGTGCTCCGCCATCCGACGAGCGCCTCGCCGCGACAGATCCTGAGGTCTCCCGTGGCCTCGATCTTCCATCCGGGCGCCGTGAGAATCAGACACCCATGTTCTACTTCTCGACCCGTCAGACCGGGTTTCCCCCGAGCTACGTGGTCGCCCGCACCGACGGGGATCCGGCGACGTTGATCGCTTCCATGGTCGGGAGTTGGGAAGCCTCCGCTCGTCGGTGGTTGTGAACGCGTGATCGCGGGCCTGGTGGTCGGCGTGGCGGTCGCTGCGCTAGCCGCGACGCGGTTGGGTGGCCTGCTGTACGGCGTGCGGGCTTTGGATCCCATCGCATTCGGCGGTGCGACGTTCGTTCTGCTGCTCGTGGCGTGGACGGCGGCTTACGTGCCCGCCCGACGGGCGGCGCAGGCCGATCCGGTAGAGGCGCTGCGGGTGTCCTGACGGCTCTTGGAGTGGTTCTGAGGGTCGGGGCACACGATCGCCCCTCGGCTCGGCTGCCGATACCTTGGGCTCATGGCCACCAGCAAGAAGCTCATACGGGCACACGCAGCGTTCCTCGCGAGCTTGGACCTGCTCATCAAGCAGGCGTCCGACCCGGAGATGTGCGAGGCGTCCGCGCCCGAGATCTCCGGGTGGAGCGTGAAGGACCACCTGGAGCACCTCTCGTACGCCAACGAGACGATCGTGAGTTGGATCGAGCGGGCGCGGGAGGGAGATCCGGAACTCGATCAGGGTGGTCGTCCCAGCGTTGCCGGGCGGATCGTCCTGCTCTTCGGAGCGTTCCCCCGAGGTCGTGGAAAGGCCCCGGAGCGCACTCGGCCCAAGGGGACCAGCGCGGTGGAGCTGCTGTCGAGGTTCAGCGGGATCCGAGAGCGGGTAGGCGCTCTCGCCGGGTCCCTCGGGCAGCTCCAAGCCTCGAACGCCACGCGCAATCACTTCGCGTTCGGCGATCTCGACGCGGTGCAGTGGATCCACTTCTCGGTGGTGCACAACCATCACCATCAGAAGATCATCCGGGACGTGCTCGGCGCGAATCCCGGCGCCGCCGCCGGATGAGGCGGAGAGGCCGTTCCCTCACTCGGTGGTCGGTCGGGGCTTCCGGATCCACTGATCCATCCACTCCTTCTGGTGTCTCGCGGTTTCGTACCGCCTCTCACTCCACTGACCGTGAACACGTCTTCGAGGGTCGGTCCGCCAATGGCGCTGGGGGTCTGCTGACCCGAAGCCGGGATCGCGACTAGGGTCAAGAGGGCGGCTGCCCTGAAAGATAAGCTCCACGATGAGATCATGTTGACGCTCGCTATGCGTATATCTGTCGACCAAAACCCGCGACCGCCATGACAAGGAATCCCTCCCCCATGCGCCTCCCTCCGCGGTATCTTTAGGCTCCTGCGATCGCACCGTTAATGGAGGGCCCAAATGCCCCGGAAGCCAGCAGCAAAGACGACGAAGAAGCCGGCGACGAAGCTCGAGCGAGAGCGAGCCCGAACCAAGGCGGCGAAGGCGAAGGCCGCCAAGGCTTTGACGGCGACCAGAGCCAAGGCCGCCGCTCAGGCGAAGGTCAAGAGAGAGCGTGAGCGGGCACGAGCCGCCGCCAAGAAGGCGAAGGCGAAGCTCGACCGTGAGCGGGCCCGGGCCAAAGCGGCCAAGGCCAAGGCGGCGGCAAAGCTGAAGGCTCAGAAGGCGCGAGAGAAGGCTCGCGTGGCCAAGGCGCGGGCGGCGCGCGTCAGGGCTGCCAAGAAGACGGTCCGCAAGGTGGGAGCGACCGCGAAGAAGGCCGCGACCCGTGCGAAGGGTAAGGCGACCTCCGCCGGCCGGAGAGTTGCCAAGACCGCCGCGTCCGTGACGAGGCGGGCGACCGCGGCCACGAAGGCTGCCGCGGCCAAGAGGGCCGCGGCGAAGAAGGCCAGCCATACGAAGAAGGCCGCTCCGGCGAAGAAGGCTCCGGCGAAGAAGGCTCCGGCGAAGAAGGCTCCGGCGAAGAAGGCCCCGGCCAAGAAAGCTCCGGCCAAGAAGGCCCCGGCCAGGAAGGCTCCGGTAAAGAAGGCTCCGGTAAAGAAGGCTCCGGTAAAGAGAGGTGCAGCAAAACGCTGAGATCGAGGTCCGAGGGGACGCTCGCGCCCACTCGCCCTGATTCATCGAGGCACCAGAGGTTGAACCGGGGGCGGCGCCCGGCTCTATTTGACGGTCCCCGATGCCCCCCGATTTCTCCGATCGGCTTCGCCACCGTTTGAATCGATCTACTCAATGACGCCCTCGACCGTACATCCCATCCGTTGGAACGACGACAAGACCGCTGCGGTCATCCTCGACCAAACGCGGTTGCCTGAAGAGTGCGTGGAGGTTGAACTGCGCGGCGGTCAAGAGATCTTCGACGCGATCCACACACTAAAAGTCAGGGGAGCGCCGCTGATCGGGATCACGGCGGCGATGGGGGTCGCGGCGCTCGCGCGGCAGGATATCATGGCCGAGCCGAAGATCCTGCGGTACGACGTAGGGCGATGGTGCGATTACTTTGCCACGGCCCGGTCCACGGCCGTGAACCTCTCTTGGGCGCTGGCCCGCATGCGGGACGTCACTCGCGACAACGAGAACGACGATACGCCCACTCTGGTCGAGGCTCTCACGAGCGAGGCTCAGGCCATCTGGGACGAGGACGCCGCCAAGTGTCGGGCGATCGGCGAACACGGGGTCGGACTCATCGGGGACGGGGCGCGGGTGCTGACCAACGGAAACGGGGGGAGGCTCGCGACCGGAGGAGTCGGAACGGCCCTGGCACCCGTGTACCTGGCGCACGAACAGGGCAAGGCGATGGAAGTCTTCGTCGCGGAGACTCGACCCCTGTTGCAGGGGAGTCGTCTCACCGCGTGGGAGCTCCATCGGGTCGGCCTGGACGTGCGTGTGATCACCGACAACATGGCGGGCGCGTTCTTTCAGCGCACCAGGCCGGACGTGGTGTTGGTGGGCGCGGACCGGATCGCAGGCAACGGGGATGTGGCCAGCAAGATCGGGAGTTACGGCCTGGCGGTTCTCGCCAGACATCACGGCGTCCCGTTCTACGTGCTGGCACCGACTTCGACGGTCGACCTCGACTCGCGATGCGGGGATGATATTCCGATCGAGCACCGGGGTGAGGACGAGATCAGGCGGGGCTTCGGCCGACTGACGTCGCCCGAGGACGTTCCGATCTGGAGCCCGGCCTTCGACGTCACGCCGGCGGACCTGATCACGGGGATCGTCACCGAGCAGGGTATCGTTCAAGCGCCGTTCGCCGTGGGGCTCGATGTCGCGGTCGACGCGGCGTACGAAGTGTTGGCGTGAGTTGCTCGCCGTTCCGGGTGCCTATCGCACGCTTGGCGGCGGCGCATGCGGCCCCGGGAGGAGCGGCGTACGGCGGTCGGTGAGCCGATTATGATTGAATTGAAGAGGCGAGCCCAGACGTAGGGATGGAGTGAACCCGCCCGCTGGATGGAGCGCACGGAAAGCTTGTACATTTCGGGCTGCCGACTGAGCGGCTTTAGTACCTGTGCTCCGAGCATCGGGAGGCTCGACGATCTCAATGTCCGAATCCCCGCCCGACCTGACCCGCCTGACGATCGATCGCGACCGACCCTCGTCGGACTCCATGCGCGCCCTGCGGCGCAACGCGATCCTCGCCGCCGTCGTGGTCGGCGCCGTGCTCGGAGGCTCGTACGTTCTGCGTGGCCCCGGTGGGATTTCCGTGTCGGTGGTTCGGGCCGAGGTGGTGGGCGGTGTGGGTGGCCAGGAGGTGGGCATCACCGCGAACGGGTACGTAGTGGCACGTACGAAGGCCTCGGTGTCCTCCCGCATCTCCGGACGGCTGGAGTATCTGGGGGTCGAAGAGGGCTCGGTGGTGCGGAGGGGCGAGGTGCTGGCGAGGCTCGAGAACGCCGAATACCAGGCCGCCGTAGCACAGGCGGAGGCCGAGCTGCTGCGAGCACGCGCCGGGCTCAGGGAGGCGGAGGCGGACCAGGGGCGGATCTCCACCGATCTCGATCGGGCTCGAGAACTCTTCGAGCGCAGCTTCGAGACGCTGGAGAGGATCCAGCACCTCACCGCGGAGCTAGCGGCCGCCGTGGCGCGGGCCGACTTCCAGCGAGCGCAGATCGAGGTCTCAGAGGCCTCCATCGGCGTGGCGCGGGCGAACCTGGAGAACACGTTCATCCGGGCTCCGTTCGACGGCACGGTCCTGCGCAAGGACGCCGAGGTCGGTGAGGTGGTAGCTCCCGTGGCGACCGGGGGCGGGCTGACTCGCGGCGCGGTCGTCACGATGGCCGACCTGGAGACGCTGGAGGTCGAGGTCGACGTCAACGAGGCCTACATCTCCCAGATCGGGGGCGGGCAGGAGACGAGGATCATCCTGGACGCTTACTCCGACGTCTCGTTCGCGGGGGAGGTCCGACAGATCGTACCCACGGCCGACAGGCAGCGCGCGACCGTACAGGTCAAGGTCAGGATCTTGGAGAAGGACCCGAGGATTCTCACGGAGATGGGCGCGCGCGTGGAGTTCATCGAGTCACAGGCCGCGCAGGCCGACCCCTCGACGTCACGTATCGTCGTCCCCGCCGAGGCCGTGCGTAACGAGGGCGGGCAGTCCATCGTCTGGATCGTGAGGGAAGGCCGGGTGTCGCGTACGCCGGTGGATGCCGGGCCGGTCTCCGGAGGGCGGAGGACCGTTCGCTCCGGACTCACGGGAGGCGAGCAGGTAGTCATCACATCCGAGGGAGACCTCGAGGACGGCGTGTTCGTCATCATAACCACACCGCAGTTGGAGGACTGATGGCGCTCGTGGAGATCAAGGACCTGACCAAGTCCTACCACCGCGATTCCCAGAGAATCCCGGTCCTGGAAGGCGTGAACATGACGGTGGAGCGGGGGGACTTTCTCGCTCTCATGGGTCCGTCCGGAAGCGGCAAGACCACGCTGCTCAACATCGTGGCCGGTCTCGACAAGCCCGAGTCGGGATCCGTGGTCGTCGACGGGGAGGAGATCACCGGCATGTCCGCCAAGCGCCTGGCCGGCTGGCGGTCGCAGCACATCGGCTTCGTGTTCCAGTTCTACAACCTGTTGCCGGTCCTGAGCGCTTATCAGAACGTCGAGTTGCCGCTCCTCCTGACCAACCTGTCCAAGAAGGAACGCCGGGAGCACGTCGACACGGCGCTGGAGGTCGTGGGGATCGCCGATCGCGCGGACCATTTTCCCGGGCAACTGTCCGGCGGTCAGCAGCAACGCGCCGGCATCGCGCGTGCGATCGTGAGCGATCCCACCATCATCTTGGCCGACGAGCCGACGGGAGACCTGGACGCCAAGTCCGCTGGAGAGATCCTGACGCTCCTCGGGCGGCTGCGCGAGGAGTTCGACAAGACGGTGATCATGGTCACGCATGACGCGAACGCCGCGGAGCGCGCCGGGGTGACGATGCACCTCGACAAGGGGGTGTTCACGACATGAGGTACGCCCGTCTGGTTCTGGCCAACATCGGGCGGAACAAGAGCCGCACGATCCTCACGGTCTTGAGCGTCGCCGTGGCGTTCTTCCTTTTCGCGAGCCTGCGGTCCGTGCTGACGGCCCTCGAAGCCGCATCCGAGGTGGGTAGCGAGAGCCGCCTGGTCACCAGCGCCGCCAGCGGTATCACGTTCCCGCTGCCGGAGGCGCACACGCAGCGCATTCGTGCCGTAGAGGGAGTCGGCAGCGTGTCCTGGGCCAACTGGTTCGGGGGTGTCTACATCGATTCCAGGAACTTCTTCGCCCAGTTCGGCATCGATGCCGAGACCTACCTGCCGATGTACCCGGAGATCGACCTCCCCGAACACCAGCGACAGGCGTTCATGACGGAGCGGACCGCAGCGATCGCGGGTAGCGGCCTCATGGAACGCTTCGGCTGGCGGTTGGGCCAGACCGTGACCCTGCAGGGCACGATCTTCCCGGGCGACTGGGATTTCACTATCCGCGGGGTCTACACGCCGGAGGACCCGAGCTTCGGCGACGAGATGTTCTTCTTCCACTACGACTACCTCTACGAGCGCACGAACCGACGGGTCACACCGGGGTGGTTCGTTCTTCAACTCGATGAGCCCGATGCGGCGGCGCGGATTTCCCTCGACATCGACAACATGTTCGAGAACTCGACGGCCCCCACGAAGACCGAGACCGAGAAGGCGTGGCAGGCTGGCTTTGTCACGATGTGGGGGAACGTGGGCTTTCTCGTCCAGGCCATCGGCACGGCCGTCTTCTTCGCCATCCTGTTCGTTGCGGCCAACACCATGATGATGGCGGCCCGTGAGCGGGTGGGTGAGGTGGCCGTGATGAAGACGATGGGATTCCAGAACGGCGTCCTGTTCGGGATCGTGCTGGCGGAGGCCATCGTCATCTGTGTGGTAGGCGCGGGGCTGGGGCTCAGTCTGGCCCGGGTCATGCTCGGCTCGGCCCGGTCCATCCAGTCCGTTCTACCGGGTTTCACGATCGAGGTGGAGACGCTCGCGCTCGGCGTGGCTATCGCGGTCGTCCTGGGAACGCTGACAGGTATCATTCCCGCGGTACAGGCCGCTCGTCTCTCGGTGGTTGAAGCCCTTCGGCGCGTGGCATAGACATGAAGATCCCCATCATCTACAACCTGCGGAGCCTCCGTCAGCGTCCGGTCTCGACCCTCACCACCGCCTTCGGGATGGCGCTGGTCGTCGGGGTGTTCGTGGCGATGATGGCCATGTCCAACGGCTTCCGCTCGGCGCTGGTCAGCACGGGTAGCGAGGAGAACGTGATCCTGCTGCGGAAGGGCGCGGGTGCCGAGATGAACAGCGGCATCACGAGGGACGCCGCGAACATCGTGGCGGGCATGCCCTTCGTCGCGACCAACACGGAGGGCCGGCCCCTGGTGAGCGCCGAGACCTTCGTGGTCGTCCCACTCCAGCGCTCCGGGGGAAGGGGCTTGGCCAACGTGGTGGTGAGGGGCGTGGGGCTCCGCGCGTTCGAGGTCCGCCGGGGCATCGAGATCATCGAAGGCAGGGCGTTCCGGCCGGGCAGTCGAGAGGTCGTGGTGGGCGAGACGTTCGCCGCGCGCTTCCCCAACTCGGGTGTCGGAGACGTGATCGCCTTCGGAGGTCAGGACTGGACCGTGGTCGGTCGCTTCTCCGCGGCGGGTTCGTCGTTCGAGTCCGAGATCTGGGGCGAGGCCGAGCAATTCATGCCGGTCTTTCGGGGCGAGGTCTTCCAGGTGGTCACCTTCCGGATGCGTGACCCGGCCAACTTCGAGGGTATCAAGGAGACGCTGGAGAGCGATGCCCGCCTCTACATGGACGCGGTCCGGGAGCTCGACTTCTACGAGGGCCAGGGCACGATGCTGAGTCAGATCCTGCAGTTCATCGCCGTCTTCATCGCGGGGATCATGGCGGTGGGTGCGGTCTTCGGCGCGATCAACACCATGTACGCGGCCGTGTCGTCTCGGGCTCCCGAGATCGGCGTGCTTCTCTGCCTGGGCTTCAAGCCGAGGAGCGTGCTGAGCTCGTTCCTCATGGAGGCGGTGCTGATCTCCGTTCTGGGTGGTGCGTTGGGCTGCCTCCTAGTCCTTCCCGTCAACGGACTCGTGACGAGCACGACCAACTGGAACTCGTTCAGCGAGCTGGCCTTCGCGTTCCGCATCACGCCCCGCCTGTTGGCCTACGGCATGATCTTCTCGGTGGTGATGGGCCTGGTCGGAGGGTTCCTGCCGGCGAGGCGGGCGGCCAAGCAGCAGATCGTGGACGCGCTGCGCAAGGTCTGAACCCGGCTCGTCAACGCCGACAGACTACCGGCAGAAACGCGGCGGTCAGGAACTCACCAACCGTGCCGCGGGCCGCCGCGTGTTATTCGCCATCCTCCCGTCCTGATCCTACATTGTCTGCCCGGGCGGCCCGAGTGCCCGGCGTGACGCCCTTTCCGGGTGCCACGGGTTGTCCCGTCATTAGGATGGTTTGGGCCATGAAGACGCTATTTGGAGTTGCTCTGTCCGTTGCGTTGGTGACCGGAGTCTTCATCAAAGGAGCCGCTTCACCCGGCGTTGTCCTTGCCGAGGGAGAGAACACGCCGCCCCTCACCACCGCCGCTCTGGTGAGTTCCGTCGTACCGGCGCCCCACAGTGCCTCCGCGGGTGCTGAAGATCCGATCGTACTCACGGTCTCCGAGCGACTCGACGCCTCGTCGTTCGATCCGAAGGCACTCGCGGTTTGGGGACGGTGGTCGGGTGTTGCGAAGGGTAGGGTGACCCTCGAGAGGGATGGAACGCGGATCCGCTTCGAGCCCGGACAGCCGTTCCACGCGGGAGAGTCCATTACCGTGACCCTCCGCGACGGGGTGAAGACCGCCGGAGGCGAGACCCTGCCGACCGGATAGACGTGGACGTTCTGGATCAAGTCGGGGCCGGGATCGCTCGACATGGTCGAGCTGGGGTTCGCGACGACCCTCATTGAGGGCGAGGACCACACGCAGCCTTACGGAGGTTACGCCGGAGACTTCAACGGCGACGGCTTTCCCGACATCGCCATCCCCAACGAGGTATCGGGCGACGTCCGCGTCATGCTCAACGATGGCGCGGGTAACTACTCCGACTTCACGGTGCTGGAAATCCCGTCGGGTACGTACCCGAGCCCGAACGAGGGGGCCGACTTCAACGGCGACGGCATCACAGACTTCGCCGTGGGCAACGCCGGCAACGACCTGGTCGCCGTGTTCATGGGCGTGGGCGACGGGACCTTCCGCGTGGGTGCGAGCTACCACGCGGGGACGAACGTCCGGGGGCTGTGCATCATGGACCTGACCCTTGACGGGTCACCCGACATCGCCACCGCCAACATGACCGGCGGGGTGGAGCCGAACCGGGGCACGATCTCGATGATGCTGAACGACGGCAACGGCGTCTTCTCGGAGATAACGACCATCCCGTCGCCCGGTCGTGGAGAGAAGATGTGCGCCACCGGTGACGCGAACGAAGACGGGATCCTCGATCTGTTCGTCGGAGCGTTCAACAGCGACGAAATGCTCGTCTATCTCGGGGACGGCAAGGGCGGGTTGGAGTTCGCGAGCAAGGTGCCGATGCGTGGCCGTACGTGGATGATCGTCTCGGGAGACATGAACGGTGACGGGCACGTCGACGTGATCTCGGCGAACCGCCAGACGAATACCGCGGCCATCTTTCTCGGTGACGGCAAGGGCAATCTGGCGGACCCGATGCAGTATCCCATCGGCGAGGATCCTCTGGCGATCGACGTGGGAGACATCGACGGTGACGGCGACCTCGACGTGGTGAGCAGCGACAAGGCCGGCGACTCGTTCACGATCTACGAGAGCGCCGGAGACGGGACGCTGGTCCGGCCCCGCACACTCGTCTCGGGCGAAGCGGGGTCGTGCGCCATCATCCACGATCGGGACCGGGACGGCGACCTGGACATCACCGGCGTGGACGAGACGGCCGACAAGATCTTCTTGTACATGAATCCCGGGCGTGGCTAGGGAGCGAGACATGAGCGGCCGGGGCGATTTCGTCCCGGACGCCGACCTCACTGGAGTCCTTTCATGATCCGTAGAATCTCTTGGGTGGCGCTCGCTCTCCTGATCGCGGGTCCGCTGGCGGCGCAGGCGCCCGATGGGTGGCAACTGCGTGTGGACCGGAGCACCAACGCGGCCGACCCGGACGACGTGCCTGAGGTGGAGTTCACGAGCGTGGCGAGCGGGTTTCAAATCAGCATCGGACCCGCCGCGGTGGCCTGGAGTCCGGGGAACATGGCCTCCGGGGAGTATACGCTCGACGCGCGGTTCACCCTGTTGGCTCCGAGCGACCACGTGAACTACTACGGCCTGGTGTACGGTGGCCGTGACCTGGAGGGCCCGGGACAGAACTATCTGTACTTCCTGGTGGCACAGGACGGCAGCTACATCGTGAAGCACCGGGCCGGCGACGAGGTGACCCACGACATCGCCCCTCGGACGCCGCACGACGCGGTCGTGCAGCCCGATGCCAGTGGCCGGTCGGTCAACCAGCTTCAGATACGCGTCACCGAAGAGGGAACCGACTTCATGGTCAAGGGCACCGTCGTCTACACTCTCGGCAGCATCATTCAGGCGCGTCTCAATATGCCGGAGCTACAGGGGATGCGTTCGCAGACCAACGGTATCTGGGGTGTGCGGATCAATCACCGCATCCCGGGAGTGTTGGTGGAGGGGTTACGGCTGAGGTAGCGGCAGCCCTTTACCGTGGGGCCGAACCGTTGGTGTGTCGACCGGATTACATCTTTTCGTCCGCCGACGGGCCGTACATACACGGCACCGGCAGGTCGAGCATGCGCAGGTACACGCCCAGTTGGGCTCGATGGTGGATGAGGTGACTCAGGACGAACGACCGGAAGATCGCCGTCCGGGGCATCGTGAAGTGCACCACGTCGCCCATCTTCAGGGTCCAGGGCACCTGTAGATCCTCGGCCGTCGACAGCTTCCAGGAGCGGCCGGACCCCCGCCACGGCGGCGTCGAACTCGGCGAGGATCTCCTCGCGGTTGGTGGGCTCGTCGCGAGACCAGTCCTGGGCCAGATCGAGCTCCGTGGTGGTCAGCGTGATGGCCGTCCAGTTCGGGATGTTCGATACGTGACCGGCCAACTCCAGAAGCGTCCACGACTTCTCGTGTGGGCAGAAGTCGAGGTGTTCGTTGGAGACCCCCTCCAGCATCTTGCGAGTGTTGGCCATCTCGCTGTCGAACTCGGGTAACCAGACCGCTCCGTTCATCGTTCACTCTCGTCTTTTGAATGGACTCTTCTAAGACGTGCTCGGAGGTGAAGCGTCTACGGGAAGACCGTCACCCCTCCCGATCGTCAACTCCGCCTCTAACGACGTACCCTTCCCGTGTGTCAGCTTCGCCGATAGGCGCCCCGAGTCTCCGCTGGCCAGGGTCGCGAGCAGGAGGAGCACACCGAGGCACGATCGCTCTTCGCTCTCCCACTCCGGCAGCAGGGCCGGCGAGGATCGGCGGAAGCCCCGCGATCCGATCTCCCGTAGCACCGAGAGGCTGCCGATGGCGCTCGCGATGGGATCCGCTCCCACCGCCTTGGCCACCGGGAGGTCGGACTCCAAGCGGAGCAGCGCACCGTACAGGGCCTCGGGAATCTGGACACTGGTCCTGAACCGCGCGACCCCACCGTCGCGCTGCGTCTGGAGGAGGCCCAAGGCCAGTTGGGCGATCAGAGTCTGAACGGCTTCCGCGGCACCCGCTCCACCCTTCTCGAAGCTCACGGCCACATCGACCGGCTTCCACTTCGATACGCCCTCCAAGACGTTCTGGATGCTGATGTGCGCCGATAGGCTGCCGATCAGCCTGTTGGTCCCGTCCTCCGTCGCTCCCGCTGCCGTCTCGCCGGCCAGATCTGCCGCCGATCCGACCATCGTCTTGAGCCGATCGATCAGCTCCTTGAGGGGGCCGTGGATCATGTCGCCGGGCGGCACGGCACCCCCGGTGCGCGGTCGGTGCGGCAACTCCCAGTCCATGGTGTTCGGCCGATCTGGTCTCGTGCTGTGCGTCCAGAACACGAGCTTCGGCTGGCCCGTGCCATGGCTGAGGTCGCCGAGTTCGATGCCCCAGACGCACCGCTCGTACCATCCCGACACGCCCGTATTCAGGTAGTAGCTCTTGATCAGGCCCAGGCTCGTGTCCACCAAACCTTGGGTGAGGTTGTTGATCGCGGACTCGGCGGTCTCGAGCAGGTCCTTCACGACCGGAATGTCGTGCAGGTCGTAATAGGGCTGATTGTGGGGGGTATGCGTGTGCCCGAGACTCATGAGGTTGGACAGACAGCGTCCACCGGGGAACGGCACGCCGCACTTGTCGTCCGGTCCCGGTCTCACGGGGATCATGAGTCCCATGAGGGACGCGAGCGTCTCGGAGTACATGATGTCGTCGGTAAAGCGGCGATCCTCGTCAAGCATGTGCCGGGTCTGATCCAGTATGCGGACGGCCGGCTCGTATCCGGGCCAACTGCTGAACACCAACAGCTCCGAGAGAATGGTCTTGAAGTTCACCAGCGGTGAGCCGAAGCTCGAGATTCCGCCGATGTCCCTCAAGGGATCGTCCAGCAGATCGAGGGGCGTCACGACGGCGGTCACGATGAGCTTGCCGAGAATGTTGTTGGCGTCGCAGTTCCAGAAATCCCACTGGTGGCCGTGGGTGATGATGAGGGGGCGGCGGTCTTCGTTGGGCTCCGAGTCGAGGCCCAGATACAGCGGGATATCGTGCATGGATTTGACTCCCTCGAGAATGAGAAAGTCCCAGACCTCGAACGGGTGCGTCCCTTGAGGGTCCATCACGGCATTGAGTTCGGCCAGCACGTCCGGATCCTGGAGATAGGAGTCGTGGTTTCCCCGAACGCGGAAGTACCTCTTCTTTGCGTGTAGGTCGGCGAAGAGATCGTAAAGGTCCGAGTGCGTGGCGATGATGTCGCGCATGCGCTCGGCGGGGCGCACTCTGAAGTCCCTGTGGAACCAGAGCTCCTCGCAGTCTCCGGCCTCGATGATGGTGTATCCGGCTTTCGCGTAGTACCGAATCAGGTCGCCGTACAGCTCCCGGTTCTCAAGAAAATGGTCGATGGATCCGGGCTGAAACTCGGGCCTGGCGTCAGACTCGGGATCGCGATGCACGTCGCTCAAGACCACGTATTTCACGGTATCGCAGGGTCCCGGCAGCCGGCGCACCTTGAGGTTGGGGTCGTCTTCGATCGGGTTCAGAACGAGGTGCAGGAAGGGTAGGGGACTCGTCACGAGCTTCACCGAGGTGGCGACGAGTACGAAGAGGAGGCCCACGGGTGTGAAGCGCGCCACCTCCAGAATGGCCCATTCCAGCTCGAAGTCGTTATCAGCCTCGTTCAGGAGGTGCGCGATGACCTGCGTCACGAGCTCCTCGACGGCGTCCAGGTAGTCGGTGACGATGTCCCCGGCCCAGTCGGCCAGGGGTTGGAAGAGGGCGTTCATTCCCGGGTTCGGGACGGCAACTCCGTCCGGCATGGCTGCGGCGATACCACATGCCGTACGGAGGTTCTCCAGGAGTAGCACGACCATCCACGCCACCCGCCTCAACCGGAAGGGTGTGCTCTGGAGGAGGTCGACGCCCCAGTTGGGGAGCCCGGCCGAAGGCATGCCCAGGTCGAAGATCGACTTCTTTCCGCCGAAGGCCGGCGAGTCCTCTCTAAGAACCGTGGCCAGAGCCTTCCCTACCGCCTCGGCGCCGAGGCCCGGGGCCAGCAGGGCGGCCCCCACGAGTGGAAGCAGCACCCGCTCGCAGAATTGCCGGTACTCGTGTTCGTCCGGAAGCACCCGGGCCACCAAGCCGCGGAACAGCGCCGCGAAGTCGCTGAACCCCTGCACGAAGATGCGCAGCACGGTCATCAGGGCATCGGACTGGGACGAAAGCGCCTGGAAGATGCGCGGCACTAGATCGGCTGCCGCACGGACCTCGTCGCTTACCAGGTCGAGCCAAGCCGCGAACAGCTTGGCGAGCCTGTTCGCGACGTCGTCGCCCGCGTCCAGAATGGCCACGACCAGAGCCACCAGGGTCTCGTTGACCGCCTCGACCCCCCCCGCATCCACCGCTAGGAGCGCCTCGGCCTGCTCTATAAAAGTGAGCAGCCCTTCGTCGAACTGCTCGACGATCTCGCTGGCCATCGATGCCAGCGCGTCACCGGCGCCGTCGGCGGCGTCTGACGCGGTCCCGACAACCGCCTCGTAGATGGAATCCAGAAGGCCCATCGGAGCCTTAGCCTATCGTCCCGACGGTCACTTCGGGCGGGGTGAAGGTGCCGGGCCTCCCCCCTCCGTCGTCCGAATCGTCATCCGTGCCACACAGCCCGTCCCGCATGGCCGTGGCTGCCTCGACCGCACCGGTGAGCGCGGCGACCTTCGCCTCGAGCTCCGCGAGTTTGATGGTCTCGGTGATGAAGCGTGCCTCCGCCGCCACCAGCGCTGACAGAGACGTCGCCACCGCCACCGCCGCTACCGCCACGGCCACTGGGTTCCAGAAGGGTGCTGCCGCCAGAGCCGCCGTGGAAAGGATCAGTGCGTTGCGCGCTGTGTTTACGGCAGAGCCCCGGGCGTTGACGACCGCTTGCTGGGCGCCGCGCGCGGCTTCGGCGTCGGCCAGCTGTTGCGCCAGGTCATCGACGGCCGAATTCGCCTGCGCACAGGCGATGGCTCCGACCGGCATCACCTCGCCGATGCCCTGAATCGCGCCTGAGGTTCCGCTCGACGAAGCCGACGAAGCGCACAGCGCCCCGCAGTACACCAGCGCGATGAGACCGACGATTCCCGCTGCGATCACCGCGCCCACGATCGCCCCCGCGAGCACGTACGGGAAGAGCGCGATGAGTGATACCGCTTCGCAGGCCACAAAGCCGCCGAGCGACCCGCCGGGCCCACCGACGCTGCCTCCCAGGATACCCCCGACCGCCAAACAGCCCACCACCGTGCCCCCCATCCCGCCGAGGACTGCCCCGACGATCGCAGCCAGCACGATCGCGGGGAGTGCGCTCAACAGACAACTCAAGAAGCAACGCATGTGCCCCCCTTTGTTATAGGACCTTCCGGCCGCTCCTCAACGGGACGGGCGTACCGTCGACCCACACCACCGTGCCCCCCATCCCGCCGAGGACTGCCCCGACGATCGCAGCCAGCACGATCGCGGGGAGTGCGCTCAACAGACAACTCAAGAAGCAACGCATGTGCCCCCCTTTGTTATAGGACCTTCCGGCCGCTCCTCAACGGGACGGGCGTACCGTCGAGAGGGGGGTTGAGCGGAAGCTGCGATTTAGCACGCGGAAGAGCGGGGGGCAAGCCTTTGCGGTTAAGCAGTGAGCCACGTTGGAACTACCAGCGCTTCCCCTTGGGTCGGAACGCGTCCCGCATGGCGTCCGCGTCGAAGCCCTGACCCGGATCACCCGTCGTAGCGTAGCGGTAGAGCGCCGCGGAGTAGATGCCCTGCAGCGTGCTGCTGAACAGACCGAGGAAGATCATGCCACCGGCCATGGAGATCACCAGCGGGATGATCAACACTTCGTTGAGAGATCCCAGAAAGATCGCAATCGGCACGAACACGCCGATCATGGCCAGCCCGATGAGGAGGAACGCTACCCCCATCCCCGCGTTAGCCACCATCTGCTCGCCCCACGTCTTCTTGAAGAGGCCCGCACTCTCCTTTACGGCGTCGATCGCGCTCACGTCCTTGGTCGCGAGCACGGGGACCGTCAGGTACGTGGCCAGGGTCCACGAGACCCCCAGCAGGCCGACCATGATCCGGCCCAGGAAGCCGACCCTCTCCTCGATGGCTCGAAGGATCATTCCGACCGTCGCGGCGATGATCGCGTAGCCCACACCGTGGGGAGCTTGCGGAACGCGATGGTCAGGCCGTCTCCGACGGTCGGGTCACCCCCGTCCAGGCGAATCATCGCCGCGCCCACGAGCGCCGTGTTGAAGAAGAAGATGACCGTGTACAGCACCACGTAGTACAGGAATCCCGTGACATAGCCGAAGTAGCTCCCGTCCTCCGTCATGCGGGAGAGTGTGTCGAAACCGTCGCCCACCGCGAACACAGGCACGATGAACGTGGCCGAGACGATGATCGCGGCCACCCCCGACAGGAGGGGAAAGAACATCAGCTCCTTGTCGAGGCGAAGGACGTTGGCACTCGCCTTCATAAGGGCCCAACTGCGGCTCATCTTGGACATCTTGGTGTCTCCTGGCGGACGAGGGTCACGCCGCGGCCTTCTGGCGCGGCGAAGTGCAGCCTCCTTGGTACGTATCAGGTGTCGAATTCTTCAGGCCGCCCGGGGTGGGACGCAAGGAGAATCGGGTGGGGTGCCGCGTCGCCTCACGTCACATCTGCCGCGGATCGGGAGTCGCGGTGCGGATCCACCGTGGACGAACCGGCACGTCGGTGTACACGTCCTCAAGGCCCGACAGCCCGTCCGGGGCAGGTTCCGACAACGCCTGCTCGGCGGCGATCCGGACCTCCTCGTGGGCGGCCTGCTCCGACGCATCGAGCTCCTCGGCCGTCGCGTGGCCCTCGGTCAGGAGCCGATCGCGGAACCGCGCGATGGGGTCCTTGGCCTTCCACTCCTCGAGTACGTCCGGATCCACGTACTCCTGTTGGTCGTGCTGCGCGTGCCCCGCGATGCGGTAGTAGCGGGTCTCCACCATACCCGCTCCCTCGCCGGCGCGGGCGCGGGCCACCGCGCGTTGGACGCACTCGTAGACGGCAAGGACGTCGGTCCCATCCACCGATTCGGCGTGGAGCCCATAACCGGGGGCTTTCTCTACGAAGGTCTTCACGCGCGTGTTCGTGGACGTGGGGGAGGAGAAGGCCCATTGGTTGTGCTCGACCATGAGCACCAAGGGGCAGCGCTGGGCCGCGGCGAAGCACAGGCCTTCGTGCCAGGCCCCGGTAGACGAGGCCCCGTCGCCGCAGAAGACGAGGGCCACCCGGGCCTCCTCTTTCATCTTGAAGGCGAGGCCGACCCCGGCCATGATCTCGACCATCGTTCCGAGCGGTGAAGTGGGAGCCACGAGGCCGGTCTGGTAATCCGTCCAATAGACCTTCGATTCCCGGCCCCTCGTCGGCCCCGTCGCGCGCGCGAGATACTGCCTGAAGAACTGGAGGGGGGTGCCCCCCATGAGGAACACCGCACCGGTGGCGCGGACGGTGGGAGCGACGATGTCGCCCGTTCCGTCCTCCCGGCGGCGCAGCGCGTAGGCCGCTCCCACGGAACCGGCCTCCTGGCCGAGCGAGCGGTAGATACCACCCGTGATGTGACCCTGGCTGAAGAGTACCTCCAACCGCTCCTCGGCCGCTCGCGCCAGGACCATGGCACGAAGGACGTCGTGGAGTTGGGAGCGGGTCAGTGCCGGCGCTCCGGCAACCTGTAGTGGTTCAGTGTCCGTCATCGGCGTGTTTGCTTTCGGGGTCGGCGGCCCCGCGCGGGAAGCGTCCCGGTTCGGGTCGGGCCTCTCGGGCACCGTCCTTGCCGGGTGGCGAAGGAACGTCGCCGGGCCCCACGGAACTGTCAATTCTCGTGCACTTGTGGCGCCGCTCGACCGAGAACCATGTTGCGCCGCATGGAAGATGAACTGAGGGACGCCATCCGAAAGCTCTGCGAGCGCTATCCGAACGACTACTGGCAGAGTCTGGACCGCGACCGGACGTACCCGGACAAGTTCGTGCAGGAACTCACCGACGCCGGATACCTGGCGTGCATGATCCCCGAGGAGTTCGGCGGTCCGGGCCTCGGACTGGGCGAGGCGGCCGTGATCCTGGAGGAGATCAACCGTTCGGGCGGAAACGGGGCGGCGTGCCACGCTCAGATGTACACGATGGGCACCCTGCTTCGTCACGGTTCGGAAGAGCAGAAGCGGCGCTGGCTACCGGACATCGCGTCGGGAGAAACCCGCCTGCAGGCGTACATTCGGAGCTGATGGTCCTCCTCGCCCGGACCACGTGCCTGGAAGACGTGGAGAAGAGGACACACGGCCTCAGCGTCTTCCTGGTCGATCTGCGGGACGCGGGTGACCGGATCAGGGTCAGCCCGGTGGACACGATGATCAACCACGAGACGAACGAGGTGTTCTTCGACGGCCTCGAGGTACCCGAAGAGAACCTGATCGGTGAGGAAGGAAGGGGCTTTCAACACATCTTGAGCGGCATGAACACCGAGCGGATTCTGCTCGCATCCGAGTCGGTGGGCGACGCCCTCTACTTCATCGACCGATCCACCAAATACGCGGGCGAACGGGTGGTCTTCGCCCGCCCCATCGTGCAGAACCAGGGCGTCCAGTTCCCCATCGCGCGAGCCTACGTGCACACTCGGGCGGCCGCGGCTCTCAGAGACCGTGCGGTGGATCTCTATGAGGCCGGCCAGCCCTGCGGCGCCGAAGCGAACATGTGCAAGCTGCTGGCGTCGGAGGCCGCTTGGGAGTCCGCCAACGCCGCCATGGATACGTTCGGCGGGTACGGGTTGGCCGAGGAGTACGGCATCGAGCGCAAGTTCCGAGAAGCCCGACTGTACCTGGTCGCGCCCATCGCGAACAACCTGATCCTGAGCTACGTCGGGCAGCACGTGCTCGGCATGCCACGGTCCTTCTGAGCGCCGTGGACCGGATCGACGTCGCCGAGCTCGAGTCGTGGATCGGCACGGAACGCACGGACGAAGATGTGCTCACCGTGGGGCCGGCCCGGAGGATGGCGGCCCTGCTGGACCGGCACCCCGAGGCGTTGGGGCCGGCTTCGCCGCTTCCACCCGGGTGGCACTGGCTCTACCTCAACCCGATCGTGCGCCGGTCTGCGCTGGGGGTGGACGGGCACGAGCGGCGGGGGAGCTTCCTGCCACCCGTTCCGCTTCCCAGGCGCATGTGGGCCGGCGGCCGGCTCCGCTTTCTCGGAACGCCGCGTCTGGGGGAGAGCGTCCGCCGGAGGTCCACCATCGCTTCCGTGCGGAGCAAAGAGGGTCGGTCCGGCCCCCTGGTGTTCGTCACCGTTCACCACGAGATCGCGAACGAATCAGGCGTGGTCATCGAAGAAGAGCAGGATCTGGTCTACCGTGGTGCAGCCGCGGACGAAGGCGGTTCGACTGGCGCATCGTTGCGGCGCGCCGGTACGACGGACCTCCCACCGGAGCGTTCGGGTCCGACCACCCCCGCTCCCGAGCCCGCGGAGTGGTCCGAGACCTTCGTGGCCGACTCCGTGACGCTCTTCCGCTTCTCGGCGCTTACGGCGAACAGCCATCGCATCCACTACGACCACCGTTATGTGACCGAGGTCGAGGGATATCCGGACCTGGTGGTTCACGGACCGCTCATCGCCCTGCTCCTGCTCGACGCGGGGTCGAGGTGGTTGGGTGGGCCAACCGACTTCTCGTACCGCGCGGTCGGCCCACTCTTCTGTGGCGAGGAGTTCGTGATCGCGGGGAGGACCACAGGCACGCACGAGGTGGAGCTGTGGGCGGCGCACCCCGAGCGGGGCCTGGCGATGCGGGCGACGATGGCGGCGGGGTCGGACACCACGGCGAGCGGGCCATGAGCCTCTCCCGGGCGCTGGTGCGGCTGATCCGTGGACGACCCGTCGAGCCTGACGATCTCGGCCGAGCCGAGCGGTACGTGAGGGATTGGCTCGGTTGCACGGTGGCGGGGCGGGCGACCGCGCCGGGCGCGTCGCTGACCGCCTATGGCTGGGCGAGGCAAGACCTCGAAGGGCGGGTATTCCTCGCGGCTGCGCTCTCGCACATCACTGAGACGGACGACCTCCATCGAAGCTCCGTCACGCACCCGGGCTGTGTCGTGATTCCCACCGCGCTGCTCCTCACCCGTGAGACCGGGGGCACCGGAGCCCAAGCACTGGGGGCCGTTCTGGCCGGATACGAGGCTGTGCTACGGGTGGGGGAAGCTCTGGGCGAGGAGCACTATCGGATCTTCCACAACACGGCCACCGCGGGTGTGTTCGGCTCGGCCGCGGCTGCGTGTGCCGTGCTCGACCTCGACGAAGACGCCTGGGTGTGGGCGTTGGGAAACGCGGGTACGCAGGCCTCCGGACTGTGGCAGTTCAGCGAGGACGCCAGCATGTCGAAACACCTTCATGCCGGCAGCGCGGCCACGGCGGGACTGCGAGCCGCGCTCCTGGCGGCCCGGGGCTTCACCGGCCCCTCCGAGATTCTGGAGGGGCGGAAGGGCTTCTTCCGGGCGCTTTGCCCGGATCCGGTTCCCGAAGCGATCACCGCCGAGGCGCCGGGTTGGAAGCTCCCGGAGACGTCCATGAAGCCGTATCCGTGCTGTCGCCACACGCACCCCGCCGTCGACGCCGCTCTCGAGCTTCGCCGCTCCCTCAGGGGACCGGTCGAGGGCGACCTCACCCCCGATCGTGTCGCCTCGATCGAGATCCGCACCTATCCCGCAGCCCTCGACGTAACGGATCGGCCTCGGCCGACCACGCCCTACGCCGCGAAGTTCAGCATGCAGTACTGCGTTGCGGAGAGCCTGGCGCACGGCCCGCCCGGCCTGGCCTCGTTCGACGCCTTCGACCCCGAGGACCAGGTCTCGCGCGATTGGCTGAGCCGGGTCACGGTCGAGGCCGACGCGACGTTCGAGAAGGCCTATCCGGCCCGTTGGGGTGCGGAGGTGGTGATGACCCTTACGGACGGCTGCACGCTCAGGGCCATCCGGCCCGATGCGGCCGGTGATCCCGAAAGACCCTTGGACGATGACACGCTGGATCACAAGGCACTCGAGCTGCTGCGCTACGGCGGCATCGACACGTCGGCGGCGAGCGAGCTATTGGAGGCGTGCCGTGGGCTCCCGATGGCCGAGGAGGTCTTCCCGCTGCCACCTGCACGCCCCACCACGGATCCCCAAGCGCGGGCTGGTTAACCTCGCGCCTCCAAAGAGGCCAGGATCCTGCGCGCTCGCTCGAGGACCGGGCGATCGACCATGGCGCCGTCCAGGAGGAACACACCGCTCTCGGACTGGGACGCCTGGATCACTCTCCTCGCCTCCGCGATCTCTTCCTCGCTCGGCGAGAACCGTTCCTGAATGACAGCGACCTGGCTCGGGTGAATCGCAGCCTTTCCCGTGAATCCGAGGCGCCGTACGGCCACCGTCTCGGCCTCGAGGGTGTCGGGGGACGACCCGTCGAGAAACGGCATGTCGATCGAGTCGATTCCGCCCAGGGCTGCGGCGTGCACCACCCGAGAACGAGCGTAGAGGAGCTCGTCCCAACCCATGGTCGAACCCAGTTCTAGGCTCAGGTCTACGCCACCGAACAGAATCGCCGCGATCGACGGCGAGCACGTCGCGATCGTCTCGACCGCGGCGAGCCCCAAGGCCGTCTCGATGACCGGAATGAGGGGGACTCCCAGGCCGCCCGCGCTCAAGGTGGCCTCGACCCCCAGCACGTCGTCGGCAGAATCCACCTTCGGGAGCATGATGGCATCCGGGGCGGCACCGGTGCCGACGAGCGCATCGATGTCGAGCGGGCCGAGCGTCGTCTTGGCGCCGTTCACCCGCACGACGGTCGTCGCGCGGTGCGGCTCTCGTGCAACGAGAAGAGCCGTCGCCTCCGTGCGCGCCTGGTCCTTGTCGTCGAACGCGACCGCGTCCTCCAGGTCCATGCACACGGCGTCGGCACCGCTGTCCAGCGCCTTGGCGTAGCGCTCGGGCCGGGTGGCGGGGAAGAAGAGGAGACAGCGTAGGGGGTACAGATCCTTATGGGGCACGGAGGTGGCGGCACCGCTGCTCATGCTCGGTACCGCCACCGTTTCATCCGCGCCCCTGGGGTTTCCCGGGGTGGCTGCCTGTGCCGGACCGCTCTACTTCTTCCTTGCCGGCGCTTTCCTTGCGGGTGCCCTTCTCGCCGGCGCCTTCTTCACGGCCGCCTTCCTGGCCGGTGCCTTCTTTGCCGGCGCTCTCTTCGCGGCAGCCTTCTTTCTTGCCGGCGCCTTCTTCACGGCCGCCTTCTTTCTTGCCGGCGCCTTCTTCGCAGCAGCCTTCTTTCTTGCCGGCGCCTTCTTCACGGCCGCCTTCTTTCTTGCCGGAGCTTTCTTCGCAGCAGCCTTCTTTCTTGCCGGCGCCTTCTTCACGGCCGCCTTCTTTCTTGCCGGAGCTTTCTTCGCAGCAGCCTTCTTTCTTGCCGGCGCCTTCTTGGCCGGTGCCTTCTTCGCAGCCGGCTTCCTGGCCGGTGCCTTCGCGGTAGCTCTCTTGATCGCCACTGAAACCCTCCGTTGTGGACGGATGAAAACTGCCTGGGACGCTCTTGTATGTAAGTTCATTTCATGTCTTCTCGCAACAGTTCTTTGGTGATTGTAACCCTGTTGCACGGGATACTGCGCATCAGTTAGCTTCCGGTGCATGGAAGACAAGACCGGGCATATCACTCTCTGGAGCGCCGTGTGCGCCGCCGGAGCTGCCGTGATAGCTGGTTTTGGCATCCTTGGGGCAACCCTTCTCGTGGGCGGCGCTTTGGGAATCGCGGAGTCGCTTCGTGCATATCGGCCCATCGTGCGCCCCAAGCCACGCTACGATGCAAGCCAGGGTTTCCGGGCTCGCGTAAAGATCCACAACAAGGGTCGGGTGGCTGCAAAGAAATGTGCCGTGCGTGTTGTGTCCGTTCGTGAGATTAGGCCAGGTGGTGTCCACCGCCGCTCCGATATCCCAACAATCCGCCTGCACTGGCAAGACACGGGCGGCGATCTACTCGATATTGTCGCTGATGACGACCCAGGGATCGAAGTGGTGTGCGCTGACTTCCCGCATCCGGTGGCCCGCCTCGGCCCTCACAAAATCTGGGAGGGGGGCATAACCCTCATTACGCTACGGGTTACGGGCGAGAACATACGTGCCGTCCAGCGCACTTTCTTTTTCTCCTGCCACCATCGCCGATATCACGCGGGATGGCGGTGGGAAGAATGGCGCACCCCTTGGTATGCGCGGACTCGGCTACCGCCTCTACCGAGTCTCGCCTCGCCGCTTGCATCTGAGAAGGCGTCAACAACAGTTCATCCCGAGACGGCACCCTACAGGGTTTCCCGTTGGAATCAGTATCCCAACTACGAGTGCGGGCAATGCCCGTTCAAGAACCTCGACAAGAGTCTACTGGTCCGCCACCTGAAGAACGACCATGGGATTGAAGTCGATCCCGATTCTATTCCTGACGCCCCCAACCGGGGTGTTGTCTTAATCCCCGTTCCGGGCGACATCCGCGAGATGGGCCTGGTAGACCGTGAGGAGCGGCTAAGGGCCTGGTGGGGGGCCGTGAAGGCACCACTGAACCCCGTAGACGCTGGTCTGCTCATGAAGCGACTGAGCTTCATGTACGGGGAACACTACCCTGAGATGAAGCCCTTCCTGAGCGAGGAAACGATAGAGGCGGTCGAGAAGAAGTACGGCCCCGTTGACCTGATTGCTGTGGGTTCCCATGGACACATGCGCGGCCTCTTGCGACGCGATATCAAGCGGGCTGCGAAGCAATTGGGGGTTGATCTTGGGGCCGTCCTCGGGAAATCGGGCGGCGAGTACGAAGAGTCCCTGAAGGCGCTTGAGTTGGGCGACCTCTCTGTCTACCCACCGGCGGAGCAGTTGAAGCGAGCCCGCGATCACTTCGTCGATGTCGTTGCGGAGGTGGAGACGGGGGGTGCTAGGGAGGGTCTGAACAACCCCCATCTTGGGAGGAGCGCGATCGGTGATGCGGTTCGAAGGTCCGGGTTCGAAGACTTCGGGCTTATTCGGAGTCGATGAAGTGCTGGCTGGCGCGCCGATACCGAAACGGTCCGAACCGTCAGGAAGATCGCTTCGATGTGTCCGGCTCCCTCTTGTCGAGCGGTCCATGGGCCGCGCGTTATCTCGGTCGCGTAGCGGCCAGCGATGAGCAGATTCGAGAACAGCGAGCAGCAACGCGATGCGCTGCGTGTTCTTCGCCAGTCCCCGGTAGCGCACCTTACCGGGCGGTACCCGAAGCGCCGCTTCGACGCGATACAAGAACGGATGCTCCACCTTCGCCCGCACCGATGCCTTGCGCTTCTCGGCCGCCGCCTCGGCGCCGTCCCGATCGAGGCAGGCGACGCTTGCCCGGCTTCATCGCCACCTGCCAGGCGACGTCGCAACAGGCTGTTCATCCGGGCGCTTGTCCACACCCTGGTAGCCCGCGTCGCCCCATGCCGGAGCGTCTCGTCACCATGCAGCAGCACGCACGCCTGCGTCACGTCCGCCGCGTTGGCGGCCGTCGTCGCCAAGCTGACCCGATTCGGCGCCGTGCGCCTCGCCCGGACCACTGGTTTCGGCCTTCTTCGTCTGGTGCATCCCCGGGCGTCGACGAGTACGAAGAGTCCCTGAAGGCGCTTGATCTCCTCGAACAACCTCACCCCCAAGCCCTGCGTCTGGGCGAACCTCTCTGTCCGGCAAAGAACCGCTACCGAGAAGAACCGGCGGAGCAGTTGAAGCAGCTGCTACACCTGTACGTGCCCGCAGCATCACCCCGCGATCACTTCGTCGATGTCGTTGCGGAGGTGGAGACGGGGGGTGCTAGTCGTGCCAAAGTGGATGAGGCCAAAGATACGCTCTTGGAGAAGAGCCGAGCGTATAACGCAAGCGGTCCGGGCTACGTGAAGGACTTTGAGCTTATTCAGGAGTCATTGAAGCGGCTGGCTATGCCGTCAAGCTTCGATAGCGAAGAGCCTTCCCGTCAAGAATCCGAAGAAGAAGATCCCGGAAAATGAGCGGGTTATCCCTGTTGTTGAAGCGCCATTCAAGCTCTTCGAGGTAACGGTCCATATGCTTCACGCTGATCTTGTGGAAGGCACCCATGACGGAACGCTTGAACAGGCTCCACATGCCTTCGACGCTGTTCGTGTGGACATCGCCCACGACCCATTCGTCGAGGTTGTGCTGCACGGTGTCATGCTCGATGCCCATACGGTCCCCGAGGCCACGGTAGGCCGGAAACTCGTCGGTGTAGATGGCGAGGGCTTCATCGGTGACGGTGCGCTTGATGAAGTCGTCCAAGGTGGCCCGTTTCGTGTTCGGGATGCGCTCCAGGCGGACGCGCCCGTCACGCTGCACGGCACCCACGACGATGGACTTGTTGGTCGTCGAGTAGGGTCCTCTGCCCTTGCCTCGCTGGCGACCACCGACAAACGTCTCGTCCACTTCGATGATCCCGAACAGCGTCGGTCCCTCGAAGCGGTCGGTAGTCATGGCCTCACGGATGCGGTGACAGAGGTGCCAAGCGGTCTTGTAGGAGACTCCGAGGGTGCGCTTCATCTGGTTCGCGCTGATCCCCTTCTTAGACTCGATCATCAGGTACATGGCCACGAACCACTTCCGCAGAGGAAGCTTGGTGTTGTCGAAGATCGTCCCCGAGGTCACAGAGAAGCGGTAGCGGCATCCGTTGCAATCGAACTGGTCCCGAGTGGTGATCTCGGATACGGACATGTCACCGCAACGCGGGCAGGCGACACCAGACGGCCAGCGCAGCTTTTCGAGGTATTCCCGGCAGGTCTCTTCGGTTCCGAAGCGATCCATCAACGACATCAGATTGATATTGGCGGTGCTCGACATGGTTGATTCCACCAAGCGCAGAGAGAAGGACCGGCTCCCCAAGGACGTGAGCAAACTCACGGGAGACGAGATCATGCAGAAGGTGTTCAGCAAACGCGTCGTGAAGGAGTTGAAACGCGTGGCTCAGGAAAGCGAGCCGAAAGAGCCGAAAACCGAGTAACGATGCCATACAATCAATATACTGCGATAGGGACAGCCGTGCAAGAGATATACAATCGCCAATGGACTGGACGTCGAAGGAGCGCGTGAAGACCTCTTGGACCTCGTCCAGGGCCTCCGGATCGAACGGCCCGCCGTCGGTGGGCAAGGCCTTGGCGAACGCGTCGATGTGGGCCGCAGCGAGGAGGTACCTCCCGGCCAACAGGTCGTAGATGCTCTGGACCCACGTGGGATAATCCCGTCTCGGATAGTCGAAGAGAACCGCCAAGTGCTCGTAGTGGGCGAACTGATGCATGATCAGGCCCCCCTCGTCGCGGTGCCGACCTTGAAGCCGAAGCCCGTGCTGCCCGCCGCGTCGCCGGTGAACTCCATCATTTCGATGGCCTGTTCACGGTGGGCGGCCGGAATCACGAAGCGGTCGTCGAACTTGGCGAGCGACGTCAGATAGTAGATGGCGTCCGCCAACTCCGGAGTCAGATTCGTGTCGGCGAGAGCATCGGACACCGTGCCCTCCTTCACGTCTCCGACGGTTACCTGTCGCCGATGGAGGCGAACTGCCATCAGCTTCTTCAGGCAGTCGGCCACGACCGCCGTGTCGCCCGCCGAGAACAGGCTCGCCATGTACTCGATCGGGAAACGCGCGTCGTCGATCGTGCCGAACATCTCGGTGGTACTCGTGTCATACAGCCAACTGTCGGGCCAGTACTTGCTGATCTCATGCAGCTTCTTTGACTGTGCGCTGTTGTCCACGTCGGTCACGGACGCCATGACGGGGAGCAGGGGCGGCACGTAGAAGAGCATCGGTAGCGTGCGGAACTCCGGATGCAGGGGCAACGCCAGGTTCCACTTCTTCACGAACTTGTACGTCGGCGACTTCTGCGCCGAGTCGATGGTCGAGTCGGCCACGCCGTTCGCCTTCGCGGCAGCGATCACCTTCGGGTCGAACGGATCGAGGATCATGTCCATCTGACGGGCCACGATATCGGACTCGTCGGCGGAAGCGACACGTTCGATCTGATCCGCGTCGTAGAGCAGGACGCCGAAGTACCTTATTCGTCCCACGCACGAGTGCATGCACGCAGGCGCTTGACCCGACTCGATCCGCGGGTAGCAGAGGATGCACTTCTCGGACTTGCCGGTGCTCCAGTTGTAGTAGGTCTTCTTGTATGGGCACGCCGTCACGCACATGCGCCAGCCGCGGCACACGTCCTGATTGATGAGGACCACCCCATCCTCACCGCGCTTGTAGATCGCGCCGGACGGGCACGACGCCACACACGCCGGGTTGAGGCAGTGGTTGCAGATCCGAGGCAGGTAGAAGAAGGCCAGGCGCTCCATCTCGAACATGGCCTCCTGCTGCTCGGGAGAGAGGTCCTTGAAGTTCGGGTCGTTCCGAGCGTAGTCGGGCGTACCGCTCAGATCGTCGTCCCAGTTCGGCCCCATCTTGATGTCCATCGGCTCGCCGGTGATCTGCGAGATGGGACGCGCCGTCGGTTGGACATCGGACGCGGGAGACTCGATCAAATCCAGGTACTTGTAGGTGAACGGCTCGTAGTAGTCGTCGATCACCGGCATGTGGGGGTTGTGGAAGATGTTGGTGAGGCTCCGGGGCTTGCCCGCGCCCTTCAGCTCGATGCCGTCACCGTTCTTCTGCCAGCCACCCTTGTAGATGTCCTGGTCTTCCCACTTTCCGGGATAGCCGGTGCCCGGTTTGGTTTCGACGTTGTTCCACCACATGTACTCAGCGCCTTTGCGGTCCGTCCAGATGTTCTTGCAGGCGATCGAGCATGTATGGCATCCGATGCACTTGTCGAGATGGAATACCATCGAAATCTGTGAGCGAACATCCATCTCAGGTCTCCCGTCCTTGGCGCCGTTCTTCAGTCATCAGAAAACCACCTTGTCCATTCGCTTCACGACCACGTGGGTGTCGCGGTTGGGAGCGATGGGCCCCCAATAGTTGAAGTGGTAGGTGAACTGGCCGTAGCCACCCGCGAGGAAATTCGGCTTGAGGTGGATGCGGGTGAAGCTGTTGTGTCCACCCGCCCGCTTGCCGCCTCGCACCTGTGACCTGGGAATGCCGACGGTACGCTCGGGCACGTGGCAGACGATGCAGACGCCCTTGGGAATCCGAGCGCTGACACTGGCTCGGGCGGCGTACACGCCATGGTCGTTGTAGACCTCGCACCAGTCGTTGTCCTTGATGCCCAGCGCCTCCGCGTCGACTTCGCTCAACCAGACGGGCTCGCACCCCCTAGACAGCGTCAGCATCCGGAGGTTGTCCCCGTACGTGGAGTGGATGTGCCACTTCCCGTGGGGAGTCAGGCAGTTCAGGATCCTGGCCTCACCGTCCTTCAGCGTCTGCTTGAGGTCGCCGTACGCCTCCGGCTTGGGAGACGGCTTGTAGGTCGGGAGGTTCTCTCCATACGCCAGGTACATTTCGTGGTCGAGGTAGAAGTGCTGGCGCCCGGTCAAGGTTCTCCAGGGCACGAGCCTCTCGACGTTGTAGGTGTAGGCCGAGTACGCCCGGCCGCCGCTCATCACCCCGGACCAGAGAGGCGAATTGTTGTAGCGCCGCGGTTGAGCCTGAAGATCTGCGTAGTTGATGAGCACATCCTTGCTGCCCATCCCCAGGTCCAACAGGTCCATGCCGGTTCTCTTCTCGGCTTCCTCGTAGGCCCGCACGGTGAGCTTGCCGTTCGTCAGAGACGAAAGGTGAAGGACCGCGTTCGCCGCCGACTCGTCCTCCTTCAGGGAAGGAAGCACCCGGCCGTTGCGCTCCACCGGGAAGTGGTTCGACGTGATCATCTCGTCGTACGCGTCCGCGCATTCGTAGTGGTTGCCATGCGCGCTGAGCCCCGACGTCCGGATACGGTCACCGAGTGTGATGTACTTGTCGTAGAGCTTGGTGTAGTCACGATCCACGACCGTCAGGTTGTGCATCGTCTTGCCGAGCACCGGCTCGCACTCTCCGAGGTACCAGTCCTTGATCTCGGGCTGCGAAATCTCCCCCGGGGAATCGTGCGCGATGGGCGAGGCCACGATGTCCTTCTGCGGATCCGGCAGGTACTTGGTCGCTGCTTCGCTCGTGGCCTGGGCGATGTCGCGGAAGATGTTCCAGTCGGTCTTCGACTCCCACACCGGGGCGATGGCCGCCGAGAGCGGGTGAATGAAGGAGTGCAGGTCCGTGCTGTTGAGGTCGGCCTTTTCGTACCACGAAGCCGCGGGAAGCACGATATCGGAGTAGAGGGCCGACGAGTCCATTCGGAAGTTCAGGTCGACGATCAGGTCCATCTTTCCGACCGGCGCCACCTCGTGCCACTTCACTTCTTTGGTGTGGTCTTCCGAGTCCTCGGCGATGGTGTTGTTGTGAGTGCCCAGGTAGTGCTTGAGGGCGTACTCGTGCCCCTTCATGCTGCCCATGATCGCGTTGCCCCGCCAGATGTACCAAACGCGGGGGTGGTTCTCCGGAGCCTCGGGTTCGCTGACCGAATACGGCAGCTCTTTGCTGGTCAGCTTCTCGAAGACGTACTGCTTGATCGCCTCGTCGTCTTTGGCACCGTTGTCCACGGCCTCCTGGCACAGCTCGAGCGTGTTTTGCTTGAACTGGGGATAGAAGGGCATCCAGCCCATGCGCACCGATTTGAAGATCTGATCGGCCGTGTGTTGCTTGGTCAGATCGTTGTCGGGGACCGTGTTGTACTTGGAGAACTGGCCGTCGTACCGATACTGGCAGGTGTTGATGTAGTGCCAGATCGGCGCCTGCTGGAGCCGGATGGCGGCCTGGTGGTCCTTTCCGAAGGCGATCGTTCCCCAGGAGTCCATCGGGGCCAACTTCTCCTGGCCGACGTAGTGGTTGAGACCACCGCCGTTCTTGCCCACACAACCGGTGAGCATCAGGGCCATGGCGCCGGCCCTGTACATGAGGTTCGAGTGGTACCAGTGGTTGATTCCGGCACCGATGATGATCATGCACTTGCCTTCGGTGGACTCGGCCGTGCTCGCCCACTCCCTGGCGAACTGGAGGACCGTCTCGGACGCCACTCCGGTGAAGATCTCCTGCCAGGCCGGCGTGTAGGCGGCGTCCTTGTCGGTGTAGTCCGTCGGGTACGCGCCCTGTAGGCCCCGGCTGACGCCGTACTGCGCGAAGGTCAGGTCGTAAACGGTCGTGACCGTCACGGGACCGTCGACGGTGTCGACCTCCATGACGGGTACGCCGCGGAACACCGTCTGGTCGAGACCGACCTCCGTGAAGGCCGTCTGGGCGACCTTGTCCGACCGACCGAGAAGCGTGAGGACCGGATCGTACGACTTGTCGTCCGTCACGTTCTCGAACTTCATGTTCCAGTTGCCCTGCTTCTCGTCCCACCGGGAACCGGAGCTCCCCTTCGGCACGACGAAATCACCGGTCGCGGCATCGATGTTGACGAACTTCCAGTCGCCGTTCGAGATATCCCGGTACTGAGCGAGCTCGTTCGCCCGCAGCAGTCGACCCGGCTTGTAGTTGTCCCCGTCCTTTTCCAGTTTCACCAGGTAGGGACTGTCCGTGTACTTCTTGACGTAGTCGATGAAGTACGGGGTCTTCTTCTCGTGGTGGAACTCCTTCAGGATCACGTGCGTGGTGGCCATCCAGAAGGCGCCGTCGCTTCCGGCGTGGAGGGGCACCCACTGGTCCGCGTACTTGCAGACCTGGCTGAAGTCGGGCGAGAACACGACGGCTTTGGTGCCGTTGTGGCGAGACTCGGCGAAGAAGTGACAGTCCGGCGTACGCGTCATGTTCAGGCACGCGCCCATGTCGGCGATCATCTTCGCGTTGTACCAGTCCGCGCTCTCGCAGACGTCCGTCTGCTCACCCCAGATCTCGGGGAATGCCGTCGGAAGGTCGCAGTACCAGTCGTAGAAGCTGAGGTTGATCCCGCCGAAGAGTTGCAGGAAGCGGCCACCCGCGGCGTAGCTGAGCATGGACATGGCCGGGATCGGGCTGAAGCCGACCACGCGGTCCGGTCCGTACTTCTCGGCCGTGTAGATGTTGGCCACGGACATGATCTCCATGACCTCGTCCCACGTGGAGCGCCGGAATCCACCCATGCCCCGCGCCCGCTGGTAGGTCTTGCGCGCACCCTCGTCGTCCTGGAGGGCCTTCCAGGCCGCCATGGGATCGCCCGTTTCACGCTTCTTGGCACGATAGGCGTCGAGGAGCGCGCTACGGATGAGCGGGTACTTGATCCTCAAAGGAGAGTACAAGTACCAGGAGTACGAGATTCCCCTCTGACATCCTCGGGGCTCGTAGGGCGGTAGCGTGTCTTCCAGGAGGGGATAGTCGAGCTGCTGAGTCTCCCAGGTCACGATCCCGTCCTTCACGTGGATCTGCCAGGAGCAGCCTCCGGTGCAGTTCACGCCGTGCGTGCTTCTGACGATTCGGTCGTGCTGGAAGTGGTTGCGGTAGAACTCCTCCCACTTCCGCGTTTCGGGAGAGATGATGTCTTTGATCCAACCCATGGTCGTTTTTCCGCTCTGCTAGTCGTCGATTCGTCGGATTTGAGCCGGATTTCAGCTCACGTGGATCTCACCTGCCGGTCGTAGATGTCCTGGTTCACCGAACCACCCCTCCGCCCGCTCCACATCAGCGAGTAGAGGCCCAGTAGGATCACGGCGCCGACGAGCCCGGCGCCGGCCAGCTTGATTCCGTAGTCCCTCGGCTGATGGAGCGTCTGCTCGGCGTCCGCCCGCTCGAGGAACGCTACCAGAGCCGCCACTTCCTCTTCGGTGAGCGCTTTGTTCCGGTATGCCTGCTCCATGACCGGGAACGGTGGGCTGCCGATGATGGCGCGGACCCCGGGTCCCCCGAGCCTGGAGAAGACCGTGGTCAGCTCCCTGGCCAGAATCCCACCACCGATGACCGCGTCGTTGACTACTTCGTGGCATCCGTTGCAGGTCGGTCCACCGTTGGCCAGCCGCGTGTCGCCTTGGAAGAGCGCCAGTCCAAGAAGGACCTGCTCATCCGTGGCAGGCGCCTGGACCGCGGGGGCGACACTGGCCGAGGCACTCCCTCCGCCCGCGATGTACTCGAGAACGGACTCCGCCTGGGCGCGCGTCGTGCCGATGTTCGGCATCGGCACCATGTACTCCGCCAAAAGGCGATTTGCGAGCGTATCGCCAGACGCGATCACCCGGTCCGGTGCCATGATGAACGAAACGAGCCACTCATGGTCGCGTCTGTCCCCAATCCCCTCGAGGCCGGGGCCGACCAGGCGATCGGCCGTAGTCGTATGGCACGCCATACATGTGGTGCGGAAGAGCTCCTCACCCGTGGCCTGACCGTCGAGAGGGGACGCGAACGCGAGAACGAGCGCGATGGGTGCGATCGACCGAATCAGGGATCGGCCATGGGACGGACGTGGTGAAGCCACTGCTCCCCTCCTTCTCTACTTCCGGGCGCGACGGGACGAAAGTTGGCTCACACATAATGCGGACCTACAGGTGATGCATTCTGTGGGGGGGGGCCTGAATCCGTTGTCGGGAGATTCACCACAACGGCGGTGATTCCTCCCGCGTTGGTGAGCGGGGCTTTGCCAACGGGGGTCGGTGCTGTACTTCTCCAGACGGTGGTGACGGTTCACACCCTCTGAGCTGGTCAGATATGAAGCCCCTCTCCGGAAAGACGGCGGTCGTGGCCGGTGCGACCCGAGGCGCCGGGCGCGGCATCGCGACGATGCTGGGCGAGGCCGGCGCCACGGTCTACTGCACGGGCCGCAGCGTCCGCGGCCGGCCCGCGAGCGGGAGCCGCCCCGAGACCATCGAAGAAACCGCCGAGCTGGTGACGGAACGCGGGGGCACGGGCATCTGGGTGCAGGTGGACCACGAGGTGGAAGCGCAGGTCGAGACGCTCTTCCACCGTGTCAGAGATGAGCAGGGGCGGCTCGACATTCTCGTCAACGACGTGTGGGGGGGCGACGCGCTGACCGAGTGGGGCAAGCCGTTCTGGGAGTTCGAGACGGACAAAGGACTGGCCATGCTCCGCCAGGCCGTGCACTCACACATCATCACGAGCCGGCACGGTGTGCCCCTGATGATCGAGCACGGCCAGGGGCTGATCGTCGAGATCACCGATGGCGACTTCCTGGGCTACCGCGGCAACCTCTTCTATGACCTCGTGAAGGTGGGTGTGATCCGGCTGGCCTACGACATGTCGCTGGACCTGAAGGGTAAGGACATTACGGCTCTAGCGGTGACACCCGGGTTCTTCCGCTCCGAGGCCATGCTCGATCACTTCGGTGTCACCGAGGCGAACTGGCGAGACGGCACCAAGGAGGATCCCCACTTCGCGGAGTCCGAATCTCCAACGTTCGTGGGCCGGGCTGTGGCCGCCCTGGCCGCCGATCCCGACGTTAACCAGAAGGCCGGCCGCGTCTGGGCCTCCTGGACTCTCGCCAAGGAGTACGGCTTCCTCGACGCGGACGGGCGGCAGCCCGATTGGGGTGGGTACTTCGCTCGGACGGTGGAGGAGGTTCTGAAGCGCGGCGCACCGATCCGAGCCGAGGACCGCTTCCTGCTAGAGATGAGGCGCTTTCAGATAGACTTGGACCCTGCGTCGGCCGAGCAGGCCAAACAGATCGACGAGCTGCTCGCGGGGTAGTGCCACCGAGCCCGCAGGGACCAACCCTCGCCCCAAGATCGCAGCGGAGAAGAGATGATCACGCGCATTTGGCACGGCTGGACCACCCACGAGAACGCGGACGCCTACCAGGAACTCCTTGAGGCGGAGATTCTCCCGGGCATCGCTCGCAAGGAGATTCCGGGCTACCAGGGAGCCCACCTGGGGCGACGTGCGCACGACGAGGAGGTCGAGTTCATCACCATGATGTGGTTCGATTCGCTCGACTCGGTGCGGTCGTTCATGGGAGAGGATTACGAGGTGGCGTACGTGCCGGACGCAGCCCGAGCCATTCTCTCACGCTTCGACGGGCGGTCCCAGCACTACGAGGTCATTTTGGAGCCGGGCCAAACCGTCTCGCCCTGAGATTCCGGGGGGACGGGACCCGTCGTGCCCGTGGCCCCGAAGATTCCAGCGACCCCCTAGCCACCCGTGAAGTCGAACTCGACCTCGGCCGCCTGACCGGCGCCCAACGTCACACTCTGCTCGCGCATCCCGAGGAAGGGGTGCCAGACCTTCAGGGTGTACTCCCCAGGTGGGATGTCGCCGATCTCGAATGTCCCGTCTTCTCGCGTGGCCACCGTATAGGGCGTGTCCGCAGCGAATATCCACCCCTGCATGAAGTCGTGGGCATCACACTCGAGCCGGATCTGGTTTCCTCTCCTGGGGCGTAGCGCCTGGGTAATGACCTCTTTCTCGGGAGGCTGGCCCAGGTTGAACAGCGTCCGGCCGCGATCGCCGATCAGCTCCCAAGCGTGGATGTTGTGAAGCACCGGGTCGCTGTTCACGATGTCCATGTCGACCCACCGGGGCATGACGAGCAGGTTGGGCTTGAACACGCAGTCCCTCTGATCGACCACGTGGCGCACCTCTGTGTTGGGCCACGCCTTCCCGGCGGTGACTCCCTCGATGAAGACGACCGCGCCCGCGAGCCCCCCGTCATCGGCAACGACCACCTCCTGGCGCTCCTGGTACCCGAAGCCGCAAACCTCTTCGTCTTTAGTGACCAGGAGTCTCCGAACCGCCGGAACTGCCCCGTGGAAGACGGCTTGGCCCATGAGTGTGGCTCCATCGGCCACGGTCACCACCTCATAGTCACTCTGCGCGATCAGGGCGGGCGGCGCCAAGCCGGCCGCCACCACCACAAGGCAGGTGGGGAGTACGGCCGGGGCTCGGGTTCGGGCTCGGTTCATCGGTCTATCCGTCGGCTCCCTTGTGCTCGTCGTCGCGTCGGGTGCGCGCGAGGAGCCGGGTAGGCCTGTGCGTGCCTCACGTCGTGCACCGCTGGCCCCACGGATCCGCTCAGGTGTACACAGAGAGTATCGCCGATCTTGGATGGAAAGTTCCAAGAGATTAACGTTCCAGGCCATCGAGTCGGAAGGCTCCACCCTCGTTGACTCGGCCCCGTATCTTCTGGAGAACTGACGTGAAGGGCACGACTGGTTTTCTACTCTGCGTATCGGCCCTAGGAACCGCACTCGCGGCCTCCACCGCCACGCCGACACCGGCTCCGAGCGACGGCACTCCGGCTCGGTCGACCGCCAACGCTCAGTACGGTGAAGTCCAGGAGATCTTCGACGCCAAGTGCGTGAGTTGCCACACCGGCTCCGAAGCCGCGCGCGGCCTTCGCCTGGACTCTTGGGAGAGCACGATCGCGGGATCGGACGAGGGTGAAGCGGTCATCGCCTACGACGCCGCCCGCTCGTTGCTGATCGAACTGACGACCAAGCTCGTGGGTGGGCCCCACCCGGCCGAGTTGGATGCCGAAACCCTCAGTGACGAAGAGGTGGCCCTTCTGACCACCTGGATCGACGAGGGAGCACCGTCACAGACGGGCGAGATCCCGTTCGCCGACACGGAGCATCTGCTCTATGCGGCGAACCAGAGCGAAGCCGTGGTCTCGGTCATCGACATGGAGACCAACCAGGTCGTTCGGACCGTGGACCTTCAGCGTCTCGGTCTGCCCGCGAACGCGTGGCCTCACCACATCGCCGTGGAGCCGGACGGATCCTACTGGTACGTCTCGCTCATCGCCGCGAACCAGATCCTGAAGTTCGACCGCCAGAACAACCTGATCCAGCGCATCGACTTCGTGCGCCCCGGGCTGCTGGCGCTCGACCCGGAAGGCGAGAACCTCTACGCCGCCCGCTCGATGGCGGCGGTGTCTCCCCCCCAGGAGATCGGGGTGATCCGGCGATCGGACATGAGCTTCGAGGAGGTAGGCATCTTCCTGCCCAGGCCTCACGCCCTGGCCGTGAACCAGATCGCGTCCTTCTATCCCGACGACGAGGCACTCGAGCTGGCCGACCTCGGGGGTGACCGTCCCCACACGTTCATCGGCTTCGCCGTCTCACCCGACGGTCGTTGGATGGTGGGCACGACCGAACTGACCGCCTCGGTCTTCGTGTTCGATCTCGAACGGACCGACATGATTCCGGTGGATACCATCGCCGTGAACGCCGCTCCCTGGCATCCCGTGTTCACGCCGGACGGCCGGTGGGTCTACGTGGGCAACAATTGGGACAACACGGCGAACGTCATCGACATGGAAACCCGGACCCTGGCCAAGGTGATCGAGGGTAACGGCCTGGCCCAGCCTCACGGAGCCGCCGTTTCTCCGGATGGACGCTTCGCCTACATCGCGAGCCGGAACCTCGAGATGCCGGAAGGGCACAGCAAATACGGGCATATGTACACGCCCCGCTATGACACCGGAGACAACGCACGGGCGGGCACGGTCGTGGTGATCGACACCGTGACCCAGGAGATCGTGAAGGTCATCGAGATCGAGGGGTACGGGGCTGGGTTGGGGACGGCGGCGCTGCGGCAGCACTGAGGCTCGAGTTGTTCACCCTCCAAGCCTACCGTGGCATTCGAATTCCAACAGTGAGACCAGGGCCCCCCGCACCGAACGTCGGGATCAGTGCGAGCCGCTGTGCCTCGGCGCGGCACTTTTCGTTCGTACGCCGAGCCGTACCCGCCGCGTCGATCACCGCCCAAATCGTGCCGACAACCGCCAGTGCTAGACCGGCTTGGGACTGCCCCTCACACGGAGGCGGGGAGCCGAAGACGGTGAATTGCTGCTCGGCCACGAGCCCAAAGCCGACGATGCGGACCAAGGCCGATGGGATTCCTCGACTCCAATTCCCGGCATAGGCGTAACCAATGGTAGGAAGCGTCAACACCTCCAATGCACCGGCGAGGAACGGACTCTTCTCGGAGATCACCACGACTTGGGGTGCGTCATCGTCTGCCGCCCCAAGCCGATCTCGAGCGCGAGAGTCAGTCGCCACCGTGAGCGTCAAATCCCCTGGTACCAGTCGCTCTTGAGCCTCAAGCGCAAAAGCCGTCAGGGTCACGCCGATTCCAAACGCAATTGGGACGCACTTCATGATTCTCCTCCTGGTGTTGAGCCATGGAGGAGTCTAGGGACCGACAGGTGCTCGTCGGATACGTCGAATGACGTAGATGGGGAGGGGATGCTACTTAGTCGGGTTGGCGGCGGACCGTCCGTGGCGACAGTCGCAACCTCGAGATGCCTGAAGGGCACAGCAACTACGGACACATGTATACGCCTCGCCTCGACCTGGGTGACAACGCACGCGCCGGTACGGTGGTGGTCATCCACACCGATACCAAGGAGATCGTGACCGGGCTCCTCGCGACCATGTGGTCCTCCTCCGCACATGATCACGGATGAGTGGCCCTGGTGTTGCCGCTACCGCATCACCCCCAACACGAGATGGGAAGGACTCTCCGCGGATCGGTACACCGTCTGCGTCGCCACGTGATAGTCCTCCGGCTGCGCGTGGTAGATGTCCACGAACGTCTGGGGATTCCTGTCGTAGGCCGGGAACCACGAGCTTTGGACGTGCACCATGATGCGGTGCCCGGCCAGGAACGTGTGGAACTTGTCCTTCAGGTCGATGTCGATGCGGGCGACCTCATCAGGCACCATCGGCTCCGGATTCTCCATGCTGTTCCGGAACTTCCCGCGCATGATCTCGCCGGCCACGTGCATCTGGAATCCGCCCATGGGCACGTCGCAGGCTTCGCTGGGGGGGGCATCCCCGGGATAGACGTCGATGAGCTTGACTATCCAGTCCGAGTCGGTGCCGGTGGTCGACACATAGATGTCCGCCAGGATCGGCCCGGCGATCGTCAGATCCTCCGTCAGGGGCTCCGAGACGTAAGTGAGCACGTCGGGCCGAGTCGAGGCGAAACGCTGGTCCTCGACCTTCCAGAGGTGGCCCAGCGTAGTCCGGATCTCGGCGGAGAAAGGCACGGGACGATTCGGATCGCTGACGTAGCTGTCGGACGCGCCGGCGCCCGTTGCGGTCGGTGCCTCGAAGGAGAGCGTGCCGTCTTCTCGTAGGTACAGAATGGTGGCACTGACGCCCGGAGGGGGCCAACGCTCGTAGGTCCTCCACTCGTTACGACCGGTCTCGAACACGACTGCCTCCGGCGCGTCCCAATCCCCCTCCCCCTTCAGGTGCCGCCGGAAGAAGGGCGCCTGAACCCGGTTCTGGCGGTCGAGAGAGGTGGGCGTGTCGAACTCGACGCACCCGAGGTAGTCGCCCTCCATGCTCCGCCACCCACCGTGAAGCCAGGGGCCCACGGCGAGGGTGTTCTCGGCGGCCGGGCTGACCTCCTCGACGGTCCGGTAGATCGACATGGGGCCGTAGAAGTCCTCGGTGTCGAACCACCCGGCGACGTTCAGCACCGCGTGATCGATGCCGTCAAGGTGCAGCAGGGCGTTTTGCCGCTGCCAGTACTCGTCGTACGTCCCGTGCTCCCTGAAGTCGTTCCAGGCGATCACGTCGCCCTGGAAGTACTTCTCGTCGATGTTGGCCGCCGACCCCGCGTTCAGGAAGAACTCGTATCCCCAGGGCGTGCCATAGTCGAAGCGAGCGCCGCGCGTGTCGGTGGGGGCGTTGCGCACACGGGCGTTCCCCGAGAGCCAACTGAACGCGTACATGATTCTGAACGCACCATTGTGGTGCCAGTCGTCGCCGATGAACATGTCCGACGGCGACGCCTGAGGCGACGAGGCCACCAGCGCCGGATGCCGGTCGATCATGCCCATGACCGTCTGCCATCCGGGGTAGGAGATGCCCCACTGCCCCACTCGACCATTGTCGTTGGGCAGGTGGCCCAGAGCCCATTCGATCGTGTCGTAGTTGTCCGTGCTCTCGTCCGTCTCGGGTGCCCCGGGCCGATCCCGGGCGAGCGGCTTGATCACCTCGAACTCGCCCTCGGAGCGGAACTTCCCCCGGACGTCCTGGAAGGCGTAGATGTAGCCCTCGCGGTCGAACTCGGCCGTGGGTCCGAGAGGAGTCCGAAACCCATCCGGCTCGTAGGGTCCGATGGAGTAGGGCGTGCGGAAGAGCATCACCGGATACTCCTGCCACCATCCAGGCGTCGTCCCTGGGGGCGTAGACGATCGTGTAGAGCCGCACGCCATCCCTCATGGGGACCATGTGCTCCGTCTTGGCGTAGTTCTCGCGGAGGTAGTCCTCATGGCTCTGCTGCGGAGCCTGCGATCCGTAGTCAGCGCCTCCGAGCGTCGAAGCCGAAAGGATCAGCACCGCTGCAGACAGGAGTGCATGGGTGGTCTTCATGTTGGGCCTGCCTCTTCCTGGCTTGGTGCGACTGTGACAGCGAGCAGCCACCAAGAAGGGAGATCTCCTTGAATCTAGGCGACTGCTGCGCCGCCCAATCTGGGGATCGCAAGCGAAGCGCGCGACCTCCGATAGCCTTCCGGCTAGGTGCTTTCGTCCGAAAGGAAGCTTGCCGAAATGCTCTTCGGAGATGCGTACGTATCTTCGTATCGAGCCTATACGCGGCCACGGCTCTTGCCTTCGATCTGTCGGTGGTGACGCGAAACGAAAGTCAGCTCGCGCGCGTGCCCGAGTTGAACGTGATCGGCTATCGGTGAGGCTGGCGTGCTTGCGCCGCCCGGCCTCCGCGTGGGATACCGGTCTGGTCCTCCGATGCCGAGGAACGGCCGCCCGAGGCTACCCTGCCGCCGCGTCCTCGATCGGGGATAGGGGTGGACGCCGGCGAATGGAGAGGCGCCCCCGGCGGGCGACGCGGCCGCTCAGAGGGACTCGATCTTCAGCTTGACCTTGAAGTCCCGGGCCCCGATCGGGGTGTCGGATCGCGCCTCGGGCAGAAGCTCTACGAGCGTCACGCGGTACGATCCGGTCTCGGCGCTCGCCGGTCCCTCCGCAGTGTTCCAGTGCAGCGTGTACGGCACCGTCGGACCGCTCCCGAGCGCCAGCCCGAGTCGGATCTCGGCGTCTCCGGCCCAGATACAGGTCACGTCTACGGGGCAGCGCGAGTCGTTGTCTACGCCGGTGAAGGTGACCCGGAGCACGGTGCCCGACACGCGGACGTCGTGCCCTACGCTCAGTAGGAGCTCGCCCTGGGCGTCGAGAACGGCCGAGTCGGAATTCGGATCCGGGCCCGTCGACGAGCCGCAGGCCGAGATCCCGAAAAGGAACACCGGCATGAGCCGGCTTCTCGCCGTCATCGTCATCTATCCTCTGCGATCCTCTCTTGTCCTGTCCGCTATCCTTCTCGCCGCGAATCGCTGCGGCCGAATTCCGCGATTCTCCCACATTATACGAACGAGCGAGCCCCTGGGTTCGTGACGGTCGGGCATGACTCGCGGGAGTTCCTCCGCCGAGGGGGGGGTCCGAGACCGCTCGCGGACCCCCCTTCCGCCGTTACTTCCCCCCCAGTAGCGGGGCGTTCGCCACCCAGCTCTCGGCCAGGACGGCCTCCCAGGCGTCGCCCAGCGGCGAGCGCTCGATGCGCAGGTCCCCCCAGTCGGACCAGGCGGGCAACTTGGTGTAGTCACGGTTGGAGTAGCAGAACGCGCCGAACCCCTCGTCCCGGATCAGATCGAAGTAGGGCGTGAACCAGGCCGCCCACGTCGTCGGATCATCCAGCAGGTGCGTCTTGGTGGGCACGCTCTCGGGAACGATGAGCGGCTTGCCGCGAGCCTTCGCCCCGGCGACAAACTCTGCGGTGAAGGCACTCTGGGAAGGGGAGTCGAACGCTTGGCCGAAGAAGTTGACGCCCCACCAGTCGACGGCGTCGTCTCCGGGGTAGAACTCCATGAAGGGCGCCACCTTGCCTGCCGGATGGGCGTTCCACACCCAGATCACGTTGTCGGCTCCCTCGTCCGAGAAGAGGAGCCGGATGTGCACGAACGCGGCTCGGTAGCTCTGGGGCTTGTAGTTGTTCCAGGCTCCGTTGAACTCGAAGCCAGGCCGGAGAAGGACGGGTCTGCCGTCCTCCGCGATCGCGCGCGCGATCGCCCGAATCTCGTCGTCGAAGAGCCCCGCGGCCACCTCCGGATCCCAACCCCTGTGCGAGCCGTCCAGGAGCTTCTGGGTGTACGAGATCCCCAGGAAGGGGATGCCTCCGTACCGGTCGAGCTGGTCCTCGAGCACGGCCAGCTTTTCGTCGGGGGTGAAGCGGGCATCGACGAGGGAGTAGTAGGTGACCCACATCGCGGGAGGGTGGGCCGAGAACGCCTCGACGTACTCTTCGTACTCGGTCGGCTGGTGCAGCGGGCCGGCACACTGTAGGGCGCGCTCGCCCACCGCGCCCGAGCGGAGCTCCTCCACCGTGAACGAGATCCCGATCGCGGCGGGACTCCACGGATCCGACGTGGGTTGGATCGGGTTCTCGCCTTCAGTCGTGGGGCCCTGCGGCTCTTCGGCCGCCGGACCCATGGGGGATACCTCCCGCCCTTCGCAGGCAGAGAGCGTGACGAGGACTAGGACGGAGAGCCGCGAAAGGCGGCGGAGCGGTGCGCTGCGGAGCGAATTCATTTTTCTCCCCAGATCGAAGAGGAATCGGGTCGCCCGCGGTGCCGGACGGCCTTGGTTGCCCGGGGTCCCACGGGTATCGCTCGACCTAGACGAGCCACACGCCTCGGGCGTCACATCGACTTGGACGTCCCGCCCCTGGACGCATGTCTTCTCCACGCGCGCCAGGTTAGCTTCGTTCGTGGAGTCGCGGTCCGCCGCTCAAGGGCGAAATGGCCGCGAGCGGATGGGCTTTCCGCCCTCCCGCGTGATGAGTTCGGCGATCTCGTCGGCCCGCTCGCCGAGCATCCGCGCCGTGCGCCCAACACGTCGTAGCGACGGTGCGTGGGTAGGCGGCGCATCCCGTCGAACGCCGCGACTGCGGCCGAGATGGCGTCGTCCATGTCCGAAGCCCACCGCTGTACGCGTTCCGCGAGCTGGACTACGGCGGCGTGATGATCAACGACGTGCCCACGTTTCGTGTCGACGACTTCCCCTACGGAGGGTCGAAGGATTCGGGGTTCGGCCGGGAGGGTGTGCGCTTCGCCATGGACGATCTAACGGAGCCGCGCGTGCTCGTCATGCGGCGGATGAGCGGTTAGGGGCTCCGCGCGGCCCCACACACGGCGGGCCGGGTCTCGGCCGGGAGGTGCCCCCCCGGGCGAGGGGAGAGGCGGAAAGGCCCCGGGGCGGTAATGGTACAAACCGCCACATTCCACAGGCTCTTGCGTGACGGACGTGCGGGATGTGATCGTACTGTGAGGGGCTCCCCACGCCGCCGCGGACTCCTGGTTCAAGGCGCTGCGTCGTGTCGCGACAATTCTCCTCCCCTCGCTGTCTCGAACGAGCCGTGTAGGAGGAACCACCATGCGGTACACCGCCGCCCAGTACCGTCCCGTCCCACGCTGGTCCTTCTTGTGCGTATGCGCTCTTCTCCCGCTCCTCCTGTCGGCTTGCTCCGACTCCGGAGCCGACCGGATCACCGATCCGATCTCCATCCAGCCACCGCCACCGCCGCCGCCGCCGCCGCCGCCCCCGCCGCCCGACACGGCCACGTACCCCGTACAGGTCGCCAGCGGGGTGGTGACCATCGAGGGTGTGACCGTGGTGGGCAACTACATCTACTATGCGGTCAGTAGCGGGTGGGTCTACCGGGTGTCGAAGTAGTCGGGATTCCGCCGCCCTCGACCCGGCCGAGGTCGAGGCTTCGAGAAGCCCCGTGTCGAGGCGATCCACGCGCGTTTCATGGCCGTCGAGCTCGAGTCCCCTGGTCTCCGCACCTCGGCCATTCATAGCTTCGAACAACAACCCCGACCGCTCGGCTCTACTTCGCCACCAGGCTCAGCGACAGACTCAGGTCCGGAACGACGGCGGGACAGCCGGAGGCGTAGGTATCCCCCGAAATCGGGGCGGGAACGCTCGACGTGTACTGGACGCTCATCGTCGTGAGATCCGACGGCCCCGAAGGGTCCTTGGAGCCACCGCAAGCCGCCGACGCGGTCGTGAGCAAGAACAGCGCCGAGAAGAGAGGGGAGGCCACGCCTCCCCGTCCGCGCCACCAACCGCCCAACTCGCTCCGCTTCGCCATCTGCCTCCTGATCCCCTCCTCAGCCTCCTTGTCCGGCAGGCATCGTGGGATTCCACGACGGTCCGGATGATCGTGGCCGGAGGGTCGGCCGATGGATGCGTCGGCCCATCGCGAGGCGTCCGCATGAACGCTGCGCAACGAGTGCAATATCGCTGAGCGGCGTCGGTGGTACAAGAGAACCGAGATTGCCCTACCGTGGGAGCTCGCCTGCCGGAGAGTCCCTATGGAGAGAGGCTGTTCCGATGGCCCCATCGTGTAGAGCCGTACGCCGTCCCTCATGGGGACCATGTGCTCGGTCTTTTAGCTACATTGCCCGCCCGCTGGACCGGGCAGGAACGAGGGATTGGTCGCACTACCAACACCGCCCTGCCGTTCCAACATGTCTTCGCCCGCAGGCCCGCCCGCCCCTGGGCCCCCTTCTCCTCCCCCATCTCCACCGTTTCCACCGTTGCCCACCCCGTTCAGCGTGAATGTGCCGGGGCCTCCAGATCCACTCCTCCCCGCCCCCCCGAGGGCTACGCGGCCCCCGGCAGTCCCCCCAATCCCACCCTCCCCGCCGATGTCCGGGGGCGAACAAGCGTTGAATCCATTTCCGCCAGTTCCACCCTCAAGCACGACGTTGCCGGGAAGGCCACCCTCACCAGCCAGATCGCCCTCTAGATTGAGCGTCCTGGAGTCGGCTCCGTCACCTCCCCATGCAGAGCTTCCGCCCCCCTCGCCACCGCGAAGTCTACAGTCGGCGGAGCCGTCGGCGCCCCGACCGCCGTCAGAGCGGGCGTCTCCGCCGTCTCCACCATCTCCGCCTTCAACGGGATCCCTGTCGAAGATGATGGATGCTCCAAAGATCACTGGTCCCTCACGAGAAGAAGACCCTTCTCCGCCCGCCGCCGTCGCTCCTCCCCCGGACTGAGCCTGCCCATTCGTGCACTGCTCCGGATCACCGTCCGGTCCGGTCGCCTCGGCCCATCCGCCCGCACCGGATCCACCCATCCGCACATGGGCATTCGCACCACCCATCACGCCGGCCACCCCGAAAATCCGTAGCTCGCCCCCGCGCTCTCCCCTCCCACCGTCAGCCTGAGCACTCGGGGCGGCCACGCCGCTCCCCGGAGTCCCGATGGCGGTGGCGCCGCCGCCGTCCCCGCCTCTCCCCGACTGGATCGTCACACTCCCGGACCCAAAGTCAATCGTCCCGGAGGCCAGGATCTCGAGCGGACCCCCGAAACCCCCATGGCTGCCCTCCGCATGGGCCGGAGCTCCCTCATGCACGGCGTCGGCGCCGTTCCCCCCGTCCTGGCTCTTAATGAACGTGGTGCCGCCGAAGACGACGGCTCCATTCGCGATGATCAGAACAAGGTCGCCGGTCTCGCCGTCAGTACCGGCCTGTCCGTCGCGGGCCCGTTCAGGCCCCACCTCGATCGTGCTATTGACGATGCTGAGGACCGCTGGCGGCTCGCCCGAAGGGGACGGCACGTCCGCCGGATTCCCGTCGAATTGGGGCACCTGCAGGTTGGAATTCATGAGGTCGATCCTGCCAGAGGACCGGATGGTGGCCCCGGCCAAGCTCATGTTGCCCTTGTTGGCGATGAGAAGGGCCGGCGCCGCGCCAGCTGCCCGAGGGACGCTGCACGCGTTGCGGATCGTTCCGTTGAGGGTAAAACTGCCCTGGCCGAACACGGTGATCTCAACGCAGTCGCCCACGAGGTCCCCATTGATCACGATGTCACCCTCGATGTCGCAAACGAGGTTGTCGGTCGCGGTGATGGTGACCCCAGCCGCAACGGTGAGTTCCGTAAGGGTGACCACACCCGCGACGCTCGTGTCCTCCGTGAAGTTGGTCTTGGGGGCGTTCGGGCCCGTTGGCCCGTCCGGATCATCGCCGCTGCCGCCGCCGCAAGACAGGGTGCCCGTCAGGAGTGACAGGAGAACCAGGCGGATAACCCTCGCGGACCGGATCTGGTCGGTCCGTCGTGCGCGCTTCTCGCTCATTCGGCTCAGCTCCACGTTGAGGGACGGGCGGGGTTGCTAACCACTTGCAACGTACGAGGCTGGGTTGGGTGCAGCCAGCTAAACGACAGGACCTCTCGAGACTCTGGATCGACCTCCCTGTCATTGGCAGCTTAGGTCAAGCTCGACTACCTTGTCCTAAGCCGCTGCTCGTGGTGGCCGCCTCGACCGGCGCCACGGTGACGATCTACGCGCGACCTCGACGCCCGTCCTGCCGGATGCGTTCGTTCGATAGGAAGCTTTGCCGAAATGCCCTTCGGAGATGCGTACGTATCTTCGTATCACGCGTGCGGGGTCCCCAGACACTTCCTCGAGCACACCACGGTCTTCCAGCCCCGAGCCGGCTTGATATGGCCGTACCGCTTGATGGTTTCGGGGTTTTCCTTGCGGTCAGTCTCATATCGGGTCAGCCCGATATGACAACGATCACCGCAACGAGCACCACCAACGCGATGAGCACCAGCATCACTTTGCTGCCGCCCTGCCCCGCGCCCGTACCTTTGACTTCGGCCGGAGCATCCGACATCGCTTTAGCATGATGAACCTGAGAGTCGGACGGGTAGAGCTCCCCCCAGATCACCGGGATGTGGGTACTTCTTCCTTCTTGAATCACCTTGATGCTCGCGGACTGGCGCGCGCCGTCGTCGAGAAGCGAGGACAGCGAGGCAGCGTCCGTCTCCGGTACATAGCCGATGTCCATTCCATTCGTGAGCCGCACTGCGATCGAATGACGGCTGTTCCTGTTTCGCGGTTCTCGGACGAGAAAAACATTGTCCTCGATATTGCAGTGGGCCTTGATGACACCGGCCCTTCCGTCGTGCTGCACACCGGCTACCATGAAGTCGAAACGACCGATCGGAAGGGCACGTTCTCCCTCGTCAACGGGCTCGGCGGAGGTACCCGCCCTGGCAGCCCGATCTTCTTCGTGCGCCTCCAACCGAGCCATCGTCGCCGCTGAACGTTGCTCCCGGGGCATAACCGTTTCGACGGCCTTGTGAAGCCACTCCCGCTCCTCCGCTGTCACGCGGCCATCCGACAGTACCGTCTCCACCGCCTCGCGCAGATATACGATCCCAGCCAGAGTCGAGGCAGTGTTGAGGGTGAGCCACTCGTGCAGCGCTGCTACTTCTTCATCCAGGACGCGGCCGTCCTCGGTTACCGTCTGAAGGAGCGCGAGCAACTCGATCGCTTCAGGCTGTGAAAGCTGCTCCCTGGTAAGGGAGTGTCGCTCGGATTTCGAGTTGATCTCGTCCATCTATGTCCCAATTCGTTGACGATCATTCGTGACGATACACCGTCCCGTAGCGCCGACCACGGCGGCCAGCTCGGGCTTCAGGACCTTGAGCGCGACCTTGCGCTCGTGCTTCAGGTCGTCAGCCAGGTAGACGGTGGCCATCCCGCCTTCGCCCAGCTCGCGCTCGATAGCGTAGCGTGCCTCTAGGGCAGCATTGCGACGAGCCACGGCGTCAGACATGGCCGCAACATGTGTTCAACATGGGAACACCCACAAGGACTGAAAGCCTCTACAGGACTGAAGGCGTCGCGACGAAGTCCTCGTCCAGCGTCCGCATCACGCCGACGTCGGCGTTCATCTCCTTGCTGAGGACGAGATGGAGGTCCCTGACCTCCTCCAGGAGCCTCTTGTCGCTTGGTGCGATGGGAAAATTTTTCGCAAACCGAAGCATTTTGCGCGTTCGCCAAGGATGGCGTAGAGGACGGACGGGGTACGACAGCCCGACGTGGCCGCTCGGAAGTCCTTACGCTCAGCGCATTTTCGGCCTTCGCACCCCCCGATGGCACAAAAGGTGCACCAAGAACGGGACAGGCAGAGTAGCGACCGGGTCCGCGAGGACTGTGTTACGCCGCCGGGCAGACCCTAAGGGGCTCCCCGACGCCGAGCACGGTCCTCGATTTTTTTACACGATCGGTGGCTTCGCCGGGCCTCTGCACTCGAACGGGAGAACTCTAACGAGGTGGAGACCAATGACCCCGACTATCCGACGACTTTGGCAGCTCGCGGCGGTGATAACGCTTGCCGGAGCTGCGTGCACAGACGCACAGAATCCTACAGGACCGACGGACGAGCCGACGGACGACCCGGCTGGGACGTTCGGCATCATCGTGCAGTCCGCCGCGGGTGCCGGCTCGAGCCCCGTCCCGGCGGCGGGCGGTCCGGCCCTGGCCAGCATCTCGCTGGACAAGGTTGCGTCCATCACCCTGGAGATCGGTCGGGTCGAGGCAAAGCGGAAGGACGGGGGCTGGGTGGACGCTGGTACGGTGAACGCGACCGTGGACCTTCTCAACTTGCCGATTGAGGGGCTCGAGCTCCTGCACAGCTCCCTTCCCACGGGCGAGTACGAGATGCTCCGCCTCTTCCTCACCGCGGAGCCGACGATCACGCTGAGAGCCGACATCCGGGTCGGGCGAACCACGTTCGCGGCAGGCGAGCACCCCCTGGCGATCCCAGGTAGCGACGAGAACGGGCTCCGCCTCCATGCCAAGTTCGTGGTGGATGCGGGCGGCGAGATCCTGACCATCGTCGTCGACGGCAGAGCCACAGTAAGGAAGGTGACGGCCACAGGGTCCGGTGTGCTCAAGATCTCCCCCGACCTCCAGGTGCGGGGCGAGGGTGGCGAAGAGGTCGGTGAGCTGGAATCGGAAAGGGAGAATGACCACGGGAAGGAGCTGGAGAAGGTCAAGGGCCTAGTACTATCGGTCGGCGACGGCAGCGTCACCCTGATGGACGAAACCGTGGTTCGGGTGGACGACCACACGGAGATCGATGGCGATCTGTTCACCCTCGGGGCCGTGTCCGAAGCTCTGGCTGTAGGAGAGGCCGTGAGGGCCGAGGCCAAGGGCAGGTTCCTGGAAGACGGTTCCTTGCTCGCGGTCGAGGTCGAGTTCGAGACCGAGGGAGAGGATCCCGAGAGGAACGACGACGAGGAGGTCGAGGTGGAGGGCCAGGTCACCGGGGTTCACCCGGACGCAGGCACCTTCACGCTGGTGAAAGGCGATCACGAAGTGACCGTTGTCGTGGATGACCACACTGAAATCGACGGTGACTTGGCGAGCCTCGAGGCGGTCGCCGAGGCTCTGCACGCCGGCCACGTCGTCAAGGCCGAGGCCGAGGGGGTGCTCAAGGACGACGGCACCTTGCTGGCGGCCGAGGTCGAGTTCGCGATCCGGGAAGACCAGGTCGAGGAGGTGGAGGTCTGGGGCCGCGTCACAGCGGTCCAGCCCGACGCCGGGACCTTCACGTTGGTCAAGGGCGATCGCGAGGTAACGGTGGTCGTGAACGACCACACCGTGTTCCGGGGACGTTTCGAGAGCCTGGGTGCGGTGGCGGAGGCCCTCGAGGCCGGCCACGCCATACGAGCCGAGGCCGAGGGCGTGCTCAGGGACGACGGCACCGTGCTGGCGGCCGTTGTCGCATTCGCAATCCGGGAAGACGAGGTCGAGAAGGTCGAGGTCTGGGGCGCCGTGACCGGTGTCCACCCGGACGCCGGTACCTTCACGTTGGTGAAAGGCGATCACGAGGTAACAGTGCTCGTCAACGACCACACCGTGTTCCACGGAGAATTCCAGAGCCTGGGGGCGGTGGCTGAGGCTCTGGAGGCCGGCCACACGCTCAGAGCCGAGGCCGAGGTGGTGCTCAAGGACGACGGCACCGTTCTGGCGGCTGTCGTCGCGTTCGCAGTCGAGGAAGAGGAGGTCGAGGAGGTCGAGGTCGGGGGCCCCGTCACCGGCGTCAATCCCGACGCCGGTACGTTCACGATGGTGAAGGGCAATCACGAGTTGACGGTGGTCGTGAACGACAATACCGCCTTCCACGGAGCGTTCGGGAGCCTGGGTGCCGTGGCCGAGGCCCTCGAGGCCGGATATGCCCTCAGAGCCGAGGCCGAGGGCGTGCTCAAGGACGACGGCACGATTCTGGCGGCTGTCGTCGCGTTCGCCGTCCAAGACTGAGTGTGTCCTCCCGCCGCCTCCATACCCGCGAAGAAAGCCCCCACGACCCTGGGGTTGCGAGGGTATGGAGGCGGTGCGAGTGGACTGCGATGGGCGCCGCCCGCGCGTTCTGTCGCCGCGAGCTCGGCTGAGTCAGCCCTGAGTCGTTATGAAGCGGCCGGAGCAGCGGCAGCCGGCGCCACGAACTCCTGGTCCAAACCCCGCATGACGTCTACCTCGGCGTTCATCTCCTTGCTGAAGACGAGGTGGAGGCCCTTGACCTCCTCCAGGTCCCACTCGAAGGAGGAGATGGCGTCCGTGACGTCGAGCAGACCCTTCACCATCTCGTCACGGCTCGCCTCGTAGTCGGCCACCGCTGCGGCATTCTCGCTCACGGATTCGGACGAGCCCGGTGTGCCGGTTGTGGCTACGACTTCTTGGTCGCGTTCTCCTGCGAAAGTCGGGGAGTATGTCCGTCGTGTAATGCGCGCCGTATGGTCGAGACTGCCGCCCATCTGGTGGACCATGTCCTGCCGCCGCTTCCGGTGCGCCAATGGGTGCTGTCCGTTCCAAAGCGGCTCCGCCCGTTCCTGCACCACAACCCGACGATCGCCGGCGCCGTGTTGCGCATCTTTCTACGCGCCATTCGGGCCACGCTCCGATAGGCGAGCTCGGCAGCCTCGAGCCGTTCGAGGGCGAAGGGAGGACGGCACGTCCAACTGACCTATCGGTCCACCCGCCCCAAACAACAGGTGGACTCGTCAGTCCTCAGCGTCTCGTGCGACCTTCAGGCATCTCGTGCGATGCTACGGTCTGACCCTGACGTATTTCCGTAGAGTTCGGGGGCGGGGCTCGCCACCATACATATTCCCGTCGCGGTCCACCGCGACGAACACGGGGAGCCCCCTGTCTGGCGCGCACGGTAAATGTGACCATCCCCGGCATGAGCACGGACGCGGGGTAGGTCAGGTCAGCCTCTGAGACAGTTTCCTCATCGTTGAAAATGAATTCCTCGACCGATGGGCCGACGGTCGACGAACCGCTGGGGTTCTTCGCGATTGGCAGAAACGGGACGATGTTCGTATCGGTCGCCGTGAGGTCACCTTGCCATCCCACCTGTACTATGGCGAAGCCTATCTCCCGAAAAACAGCATCGCCCGCGCTAGTCCGGCCACGGTTCGGAACGATATGATAGATCGCCTTGTTCCAGCGCCTCAGATCGATCGGTCGATAGATCTCCACGGTTGTGCTGTACTAGACGCGCCCCCGAGCATTGAGGGGAGCCTTGTTGATGTTCACGATCCCGCGATTTCGCGCATCGTCAGGGTCGACCTCTCCGTAGGCCACTCCGCGAAGGCGCTCGTACTGCCAGTGTCGCCGAAGCTTTCGCCACCAAAAGCCGGGGATTCCACGACTTGGAAATCGATGCGAGCGATCTGCGCCGACACTCCGGTCGCAACGATGGTCCCGATGAACGTGGCAGCGACGAGCGCCGCTGCATGTGTGAAACGCTTTTGGATCTCCTTAATGAGTGGCCGGTCGTGGCGCACAGGTGACCAGTTGTGGCGGCGAGGCACCGAAGAGTAAGCGTCTTACAAATCGGGACACAAGGATCGGAGCACTTCGACATCACCCGGCTGGACTCCAGTCGCACCTTTCAACAAGTCCGCCTGATCGAATGCGGCTCTCATAATACCGCCCGGCACGGCATTGTGGCCGAGTCCCAAAGCATGGCCCAGCTCGTGGGCTGCCGCGAGTATGAGGTCCTGCGGACCGTCGAACCGGTGGATCCGTATCTCCCTGGTGACCGAAGTGACCGCCCCGTCCTGTACATGTACCGCTTCCCGGTACGTGCCGGACTCGAGGTTCCTCTCAGGAAACGCAGCTAGAAGGACTTCGGCTTCTCTCCGCTGCGCCTCCACCTCCCGGTCGAGTCGCTCGAATTCGTCTCTCAACTGTTGCCGCAATTCGTCACCCTCTCGCCCCTGAGCGGTGAGTTCCTCGCGCTCCGCGTCGAGCAGGTCCCTCGATGTGGCGAGTCTTGTTTGTACCTCCGCTGGGGCACCATCTTGGGCGTTCCATTGGCGGATCGTGTCGTTGAGGCTGGTGACGCGTCGGTCGAGGTCCCTGAGGGCCGCCTGGTACTGGCTGCGCGTCCCGTCGTTTCGACGGCTCATCTCGTCGAGCCCGGCCCGCCGGGCCTCGATGCCGCGCTGGCCTCGTTGAGCTCCAGTTCGAGTCGGCGAAGCTCCTGGCGGTCATCAGAGACAAGCCGAACGGGAAGCCCACCGTCTTGCTCATTCGAAAAGAGACCGGTTCCCACAGCCTCCTCCCACAGCAAGGCAGCTTGGGTCAACGCCGCCCTCGCCTCGGCACGACTCCGGTCGAAGGCCTCGTCGACTCTCGCGATACGCCATCCGAGCGGTACCTCGCACGGAATTGCAGACCCCCCCATTCGCTCCCGCAAGAAAGGCTCATCGTTCGAGGATGCAGAGACTGATGCGGGCTGCGAACCCCCCGCCCCAACGGCGCTCGAATCGGTCTGGGCACCATAGAAGATCCAGGCAAGAAAGCCGAAAATCGAGAGGGTCGCCCCGACGGGCGCGAATCGGTTCTTCATAGCCCGAGTCTATTGGATTGGTCTGCACCTTCACAAGGTCGGTGCCCAGGGGGGCGGAGCCCTTGTGGGCGTCGGATCCGCTTGGTAATCTCAGGCACCGTAGGTATGGACAATGAAGGATTCCCTCTACCGGCTCGTCACGCGGATGGGGAAACGATGGTGCTAAGACAGCAAAGGGTGGCTTGGTGAGCCCACGGACCGAGGAGCGACTTCCGCAGGATGCGCCCTACGAGACGGCCAACTCGGCGCTCAGGGCACAGTGGGGCAACACGGTGGCCTGGTCGACGATGCTGGCCGTCGCCGTTCATGCCGCCGCGTTCGCTTTCTGGCCGACTTGGGATGTCTCTGATTCGCTCCTCGATCCCGATCTTGAACTCCAGGGAACGGCATGGATGGTACTGTACGCGCCACCATCGAGTGGCGGCGCTGGTGGCGTGGCCGCGGCCTCTCTGGCGCTTCTCGCAGAGTCGGACTCGCTCCCGATCGAAGACGTGGATGCGAGAGCCATCACCGGGGGCTCCGAGCTCGCTCAGGCCCGCGGCTCAGCCAGGCTTAGAGAGCGTCTCGCCGGTCGGAACGGTCCTGTCCCTACGCTCGTGAAGTTCAGTCCGGCGACCCGTCCGCCGGGGGTAGGCGACGATCCGGGTGATACACGCGCAGAGGTGCCAACCGTCGAGGAACCCTTGGCAGCAGACCTGGCGCTCATGATTGAAGCCAGCCCGCTGGATCTTTCACGCCTGTCGGACGTTCGCCCCCAAATCGCCTTGCCAGGGACTTCGGCGTGGATTCTGATTCGGAACCCCTCCGAAGTGGTCCGGTTCATGAATGGGGTGGCTTACTCGGGGGACTCCGAAGCCGAGGGACGGGTCGACGTGGCGGTGTGGATCGACGAATGGGGATCGGTCGAGTGGGCCGAGATTACCAGATCCAGTGGGTATCAGGAGATGGATGAGCTCGCCCTCGCTCTGTTCAACGAGGTCGCGTCCTTCCTACCCGCCCGAGATCAAGGCGTGCGTGTATCGATGTCCGTGATTTTTTCCGTTCCGTTCCCTTGGTAGGCTTGCGGCCAACCCTCCCCTTACTCGCCGCGGTCCTCGTTCTCGGCGGGTGCGCCTCGGCGCCTGAGCCTCTTGGACCGGTGGTGTCACCAACGGGAATTCTCTACGAGGTCGGGACGCGGCCCATCGCTACCCGGTTCTCGCAAACAGGGGCGCTCTATCTCACTCAGGGGCTCGTTGCCCGGGCGTTGGAACTCGCGAATCTCGGCATCGAGGCCGAACCCGGGAATCCGATTCATTATATACTGGCGGGTCTCGCACATATGCGGCTCCAGGAGTACAGCCAAGCGGACGCACTGTTCAACGAGGCACAGCAGATCTACCCCGCGTATGAACTCGATATCGAGCCGGAGCGTGAGGCGGCGTGGACCGAGTTGTTCAACGCGGGAATCGCGGCGTACGCCGAGGGGGACGTCGAGCGTACGATCGAAGCTTGGGAGATGGCGGGAGTGATGTGGGACCTCCGTCCGGAGGCGTCTCTGAATCTCGCGGCCCTGTTCAACGGAGAGGGTCGTTGGGATGACGCGATCGAAGCCTATCAGAGAGTCCTCACAGGTCTTGAGCGGGAGCCCGTTACCCGACAACTCCCCGAGGAAGACCTTCAAGAGCGAGAGGATCTGAGGATACGCAGCGAACAAAGCCTCACTCAGCTCCTCCTGTTCACGGAGCGCTTCGCCGAGGCTGAACCGCTGCTTCGGCGCCGCCTCGAGGCTGAACCAACGAGTGTCCAGGTGCGAGGTGATCTTGCCGCGGCGCTCCATGGATCAGGAAAAGACGCAGAGGCTTCGGCGATCTATACTGGGCTTCTCTCCGAGACCGGTCTGGAGGCCAGAGAGCTCTTCAGCGTTGGCGTCGCTCTATACCGTGCGCCCGACTTCATGGCAGCGGCCGAGGCGTTCGAACGACTGACGCAACTCCAGCCGGACTCCCGCGACGCGTGGTTCAACTACGCGAATGCGCTGTTCGCAGCCGAGTCTTGGGAGTCGTTAGCAGCCGTTGGCGATCGATTGGCCGAAGTGGATCCCCTGGGGGAAGACTCCGGCTTGATCGCGGCGCGAGCCCACCTGGAACTCGGAGACGAGCAATCCGCGGCGCAGGGATTGGATAGAACCGAATCCGCTCCAGTCCATGTGGAGGGACTTCAATTTCGACAGTCCGAAACGGAGACGAACCTCCAAGGTCGTGTGGTCGGTAACGCGGCCGAACCCGGGAGCGAGGTGCGCCTCCGATTCACGTTCTATGGTGCAGACGGCACTGTGGCGACCGAGTTTCTCACGATCTCGGCTCCCCCCCCGGGAGTAAGGGAGCGGTTCGAAATGTCCTTCGCGGGGCGGGCTACGGCGTACCGGTACGAGCTCGTAACTCCGCCGCCTCCCTAGACGCCGCCAACGAGATCCAGTTCTGTCAGGGAACGAGAAGCCGAACGATTCCGTCGTACTTCTTCAGCAGGAAAACCTGATCACCGGGCCCTGGCCCGAAACGCAGATTCGCGCGTGACGCGGGCGGCCTGCCTTGCTCCGCATTCTTTTCCTGAACGAGTTGAAGGAGTGTCTTTGCCTGGCCGGCGTCGTTGAGCAAGATGCGGCGGATGGCATCCTGTCCGCCGTTGGGAAGAGCGTCGGCCTGGATATAGAAGATCTCTCCGCTCGGCTGATCCGCAAACAGAACGAGGTTCGCCAGCTGAGGAATTGCGTCGCCGCGGTACACTTGGAGCCCGGCAGCGGCGGACTGGGCCTGAAGCAAGGGATCCAGCTGCCCATACTCCACGACCGGATACGTGACGTCGGGGTCGCCGCGCTGGTTGGCGAGACTGACCTCGCTTCGGCTGATGAACCGGAAGCTCCCCTCCCAGTCGTTCCACCCGAGGTTGGCTCCGGCTGTGACCAGAGTGACCTTCTCCACGATGTTCTGACCGATGTCCGCGAGAAACATGTTGCCGTTCACCCGGTCCCAAGCGAACCGCTGCGCGTTGCGCACACTGTAGGCGTAGATCTCGCCCAGGGTGGCAGGGTCTCCGTCACCGGCGAACGGGTTGTCGGCGGGGATCCCGTACTCTCCATTGGCACTATTCGAGCCAAGGGGGGCGATTCGAAATAGCTTCCCGAAGGCCGAGGCCAGGTTTTGCGAATGGTTGTGCGGGTCGCCCCCACTGCCTCCGTCCGCGATTGAGACGTAGAGCAGACCGAAGTTGGCGTCACCGGGCGAGGGAAGCGGGTTGAAGCCGATCTGACCGCCATTGTGGTTGCCATCGGGCTGTTGAATCCGCAGCAGTTCATGTGGCGGGCGGCCGTCGTAGTTGGTGCCGCTGGGATTACCGGCGGTCCATTCGAGAAGGACCGAGTCATGCGTATCGCCGCCGCCGCTGGAAATGCTCTTCGGAGATGCGTACGTATCTTGGTGTCGTGACTATACGTACGACAGCCAGGCCTGCCGAGCCATGTTCCCGCCACCGGACTCCACTCACCGTCCGGGATGCACCCCACGTCGTGGCGTACACGGGTCAGCTCTCGATCAGGGCCGCCCCTTCGGCCCACCCCAGCAACGTGTGGGCCCGTCTACCGCCGGCGCCGTCCCACCCTGACGCCGCTCTATCCGCTGGTCCAGAACCACCTCGAGACGTTCCTCGCAGAGGCCGCAGCGGCGGACCCCATGGGCGGCGGCGTGCCCGCATGGGTCGAGCGTGACTTCCGGGCCTATCTGCGATGCGGCATTCTCGCTCACGGATTCGGACGAGCCCGGTGTGCCGGTTGTGGCTACGACTTCTTGGTCGCGTTCTCCTGCCGGAGCCGGGGAATATGTCCGTCGTGTAATGCGCGCCGTATGGTCGAGACTGCCGCCCATCTGGTGGACCATGTCCTGCCGCCGCTTCCGGTGCGCCAATGGGTGCTGTCCGTTCCAAAGCGGCTCCGCCCGTTCCTGCACCACAACCCCATGATCGCCGGCGCCGTGTTGCGCATCTTTCCAGTGCCACGAGGCCACCCACCTTACGGCCTCCGACTGGGGCAAACTCCAGCACACCGTTCGCCACCGCGTGCTCCGTTAGTTCCATCGCCACGGTCTGCTCTAACGCCACGTCACCGACGACATGCTCACGTGGCAAGCCGCCGGTGGGTTCAGCATCGATGCCTCGGTTCGGATCCCGCCTTGGGACCGAGCCGGGCTCGAACGCCTCCTGCGCTACTGTGCCCGTCCTCCCTTCGCCCTCGAACGGCTCGAGGCTGCCGAGTACGGTGGACCTGGAGGGGAGGGCATCGTCTATCGGCTCCCCCATCCCGCACCGGATGGTACCACGGCTCTCTCGCTCACTCCTGTAGAGTTCCTCGAGCGACTCGCCCTACTCATTCACCCGCCACGCATCCATCGCCACCGCTATCACGGAGTGCTGGCTCCCGAGGTACCCACCGAAGGTGGGTCGCAAGCTCAGGTCTCAGGTCATCGCGCTGGGGCGTGAGCAGGGTAGCGTGGAGGAGTCGCCCTCGGGGCAGCTCGGCGCTCGGTCCGCCGCGGGTTCGCCTGACGGAGCCACCCCAGGCCGGCCTACTTCCTCGAGATGGGCCGCCCTTATCGCTCGCATCTATGATGTCCGGCCGCTCGTCTGCCCATCGTGCGGTGCTTCGATGAGCATCATCGCCTTCATTACCGATCCCGTTCCCGTCCGCTCCGTCCTCGCCCATCTCGATCTCCCCACCACCCGACCCCCTCCACTGTCTCCGGCTCGGGCGCCGCCCCAGGGTATCCTCGGGTTCGATCAGAGCGGGGGCTTCGACCCCACCGATCCGGAACCCATTCTTAGCCTGAGGTCAGCCTTGCAAGGCGAGATCTCGCCTCGCTCAAGCAGGGTGCCGGACTCGGAAAGGGCGTTTGGATCGCCTATCCGTCCAACCGATCGGTCACTGCGCTGGCTTGGGCGAGCGTGACACCGGGCAACAGCCGGGCCTTCACGAACGTGCTCTGATTGTTTCGAGCTTGGAGTTCGTCCGTAGTGGACGGGTTCAGATGGCCGACCATCATCGTCGACGCGTAGATCTGTGGTCCGAGCCCTGGAAGATTTCCTGTGTACTGCTTGGGGCCGACCCGGACGATGGTATACGCCCGCCCGTTCAGCCGGATTTCTTGTCCCACTACGCCAGGGTCCTCACCGTATCGGCGCTGCCAATAGCTGTAGTCGAGCATGACCACGAAGTGGCCCCCCGGAGACACGTCGTCCTCGGGAAGAAGCGTGCGGCCGATATGGGCCGGCACACCCAGGAGTGGGAAGTAGCTACCGGTGACCAACTCCGCGGGGATCATCTCCACCCCGCCTTCGATGTCGGTTTGGATAAAGCTCATTCGAGCGCCCGCCACGTCGCGGAACACCTCTGCGCTTTCCCGCCTCAGGTCCTCGATGTCGGGGAAGGAAAGCGGTGCGTGCGAGAACCCGGCCACACTCCGGTAGACGTCGACCAGTTCTTCGGGAGCCTCGAACGGAAGGTCTCGAAGGATGACGGCGTTCACGATGCTGAAGATCGCCGTATTCGCGCCGATACCGATCGCCAAACTCACGATGGCCGTACCCGTGAACACGGGCTTCTTCAGCAGGCGACGGGCGGCGTAACGGAGGTCTCGCGTCAGGCGTTCCATAAGTCCTGGTCCGGCTTGGGGTCGAGTCCGATTCGATGCCCGATCCCGTGCGGAACGGGTGGGCGTTTCTCAATGGGGCCTACGGCAGTCGCGGGGGATGGGTTTCGGCGGTGCGCGTCGTGCGAAGAAACGAGGACTATTGACTAAGTCGGGCCGACCTATTTCCTTAGGGCCATTCATTGTAAGAGAAGAGCATCGAACAAACGGACCGGACCCGAACGTCGAACTGATGTCAAACCGCACACAGACCCTCGTCATTAGCGTGATTACGCTCGACGGGCTCCTTATTAGCGAGCTCGTCGAGAGAGGGCCCGTGTGCGCCTTGCCCGGAGCGACATAGACCGGAAGCAAAGCAAGTGAGCACCACGGCGGGCCCTCTCGAAATCGGGAGGGCCCGCTTCTTTTTTGCCCTGGAGAAGCGGTATGGAAGACCACACGTCTGCGACGACCGACACTCTGACCGGTGCGGATCTGCTCTGTGAGGCTCTGTTGGCCGAGGATGTCCGAATCATCTTCGGCCATCCGGGTGGCGCGATTCTCCCGTTCTACGATGCGCTCTATCGGCGCGAGAACCTGCGCCACGTGCTGACGCGCCACGAGCAGGCGGCGGCCCACGCTGCGGACGGGTACGCTCGCGCCACGGGGCGCACCGGAGTCTGTGTGGCCACGAGCGGGCCTGGGGCCACCAATCTGGTGACGGGGCTAGCCACTGCGCAGATGGATAGCGTCCCCGTTGTCGCCATCACCGGACAGGTGGCGACCGGGGCGATGGGAACCGAAGCGTTTCAGGAGACCGATATTCTCGGAGTGACCATGCCGGTCACCAAGCACGGCTTTCTGGTGCAGGCCGCCTCGGATCTTCCCTGGGTGGTATCCGAGGCCTTTCGCCTCGCGCGCTCCGGGCGGCCCGGCCCCGTTCTGATCGATGTTCCGAAGGACGTGCAAGCCGCCTTGGTCCCGGTCGACCTGGTTCCCCGTCGCCGTCGTCGTTCGAGCTGGGCAGCGGGCGTGTGCCGGCACGGCGGGGTGACCCCGGCGGGACAGAGTTCTGACGACCAAGGGCCGGCCGGAACCGCCCACGCCCGGGGCGGGTCCTCGGAGTTGGCCGAGCGGCTCGACGAGGTGGCGTCGCTCTTGAATCAGGCACAACGGCCGATCGTCATCGCCGGCCGTGGGGTGATCCTCGCGGGAGTGTCGCGGCTGATGCGTATGATGGCGGAGAGGGCGGACCTTCCCGTCGCGACCACCCTGCTGGGCCTGGACGCTTTCCCCGCGGACCATCCACTGGCCACCGGGTTGCCGGGCATGCACGGGACCGAGCGGGCCAACCAGGCCATCCAGAACGCCGACTTGGTACTCGGGCTCGGGCTCCGCTTCGACGATCGTATCATCGGCCGGGCGGCCGACTTCGCTCCCAAAGCGCGGATCGTCCACTTCGACGTGGATCCGGCGTCGGTGGGCCGCACCCTAACGCCTGATCTGTCCGTGGTGGGAGACCTTCGATCAACGCTCCCCGAGCTCGCCCGTCGTACAGCAGTCGCGTCTCGCTCGGAGTGGAGAAGACACTTGCAGCGGTGGAGCCGCGAGGCGGAGCCGCAGTCCATGAGCTCGCTCGTATCGGGGCCATTGGGTGGGCGCCGTGCGATTCGGGAGGTGGCTCGAAGGATCAGTGAGACCGGTGCGGTCGTCGTGACCGATGTGGGACAGCACCAGATGTGGCTCGCGCAGGAGCTTCCGGAAGTCAGCCCCAGATCCCACCTCACGTCGGGAGGCTTGGGAACAATGGGATACGCGCTTCCTGCTGCCATTGGAGCGGCCCTCGCCCAACCCGGGCGCCCGGTTTGGGTGGTAGCGGGCGATGGTGGATTCCAGATGAATCTTCAGGAGCTGGCGACGGTGGTCCAAGAGGAGATTCCACTTCGGATAGTGGTGATCAACAATGGCTATCTGGGAATGGTCCGTCAGTGGCAAGAGTGCTTCTACGACGGCCGTTATTCCTCTAGCGCGCTGGGTGGGCCCGATCTCGTGGCACTCGCCGGCGCGTACGGTATCCCCGGGTTCGTGGTGGAGCGAGCTGAAGACCTCGAAGAGTGTCTCGACACCGCGCAGGCGGTTGCAGGCCCCGTCCTCCTGGATTTTCGGGTAGTCCGGGAAGAGAACGTCTACCCGCTGGTTCCACCGAATGCGGCTCTCGACGAACTGGTCATGGCCCCGGAAGCGGCGGTAGCGCGATGAGCCGCGCAGCCCACCGCGTAACCCGCCGAGTGATCCTGTTGGTGCAGCTCTCGGCCGAGGTCGGGGCGTTGGAACGAGTCCTGGGCCTTCTGCGGAGACGGGCTGTTCCCGTCGACGAGATGTCCATTTCACCGCGGATGTCCATGTCGCCGCCATCGACACTGGGCCCGGACGTGCTGCTCCACCTCGCCGGTGGGGAGGAGGTGGCGGGTCGCACCATCGCTGAGCTCAGTAGGCTCAGAGTGGTTCAATCCGTTACACCGGTGGACGTCCGGGATGAGCGATCGACCCGTGAGCTGGCCCTGGCCCGGGTGCATTCGCCGCGACGGACCTATCTGCCCGCCAACGGGCGGCTGATCGACTCCGACGACGAGGGTGACCTCGTCGAACTGACCGGCAGTCCGGAAGAGATCGACCATGCCCTGGAGCAGCTCGCCCAGAGCGGTGTGCTGTCGGGCGCTACCAGAACGGGGGCGCTTCTCGTCCCAGTGCGAACACCTACCACGACAGACCAAAACGGAAGGATATCGACATGAGTAATCAGAAGTCAGACGCGAGGTTCTTCGAGGCGATCGATGCCGACCGCTCGTTGCTGGACGGTCGCCGCGTTGCGGTCGTCGGCTACGGCAGCCAAGGGCATGCGCACGCCCTGAACCTTCGAGACAGTGGCGTTACGGTGGCTGTGGGGCTCTATGAGGGCAGTCGCTCGGCCGACGACGCCCGCGAGCAGGGGCTCGAGGTGATGACCGTCGCGGAGGCGGCTCAGTGGGCTGACACGGTGGCGTTGCTCATTCCGGACACCAAACAGCCGGCAGTCTACCATATGGAGGTAGAGCCGCACCTTGCTGATGGCGACGTGCTCCTATTCGCCCACGGCTTCAACGTGCACTACGGTGAGATCCATCCGCCCGAGCACGTGGATACGGTGCTGGTCGCCCCCAAGTCACCCGGCGGAATGCTCCGACGTGAATACCAGGCCGGGCGCGGCGTCCCCGCTTTGATCGGCGTCCACCACGATGCGAGCGGACAGGCCCTCGCCCTCGCTCTCGCCTATGCCGACGGACTGGGCAGCACGAGGGCCGGCGTCTTGCAGACGACATTCGCCGACGAGACCGAAACGGATCTCTTCGGCGAGCAGGCCGTGCTCTGCGGGGGACTCACCGAGCTGGTCACAGCGGGCTTCGAAACGCTCGTGGAAGCCGGATACGACCCCCAGCTCGCCTACCTCGAGTGCCTACACGAGATGAAGCTTATCGTCGATCTGGCCTATGCCCGTGGTCTCTCGGGAATGCGGGCCGAGGTCAGCGACACGGCGGAGTACGGAGACTACGTCAGCGGACCGCGGGTCATCGGAGAGGCCAGCCGTGAAGCGATGAAGGACGTCCTGGCGGACATCCAGTCGGGAGCGTTCGCCCGGAGATGGATCAAGGAGACCGCGTGTGGTGGCGCGGAGTTCAAGCGTCTGCGTGAGCGCGGGCGTGCCCACGAGATCGAAAACGTCGGGGATGCGCTTCGCTCGCGCATGGCATGGCTATGAACGGGAAAGGCAGCCTGGCCAGCGTAGCGGGGCACCCGTCGGAGGCGACGGGTAACCCATCCGGAGTGACCGGCAGTCCATCCGTTACCGAATTCGCCGGAAAGACGGACTGGATATGGAAGAACGGCGAGATCGTTCGCTGGGATGCCGGCCAGCTTCACGTAATGAGCCACGTGGTCCACTACGGCTCGTCGGTATTCGAGGGTATCCGCTTCTACGACACACCGGACGGCCCTTCGATCTTTCGACTGGACGATCATGCGGCGCGCTTCCGGGATTCCTGCCGGATCTATCGGATGCCCATGGACGTGAGTGCCGAGGCCTTGGCCGAGGCCTGTCGCGCGGTAGTGCGGGCGAACGGCCTGACCTCGGGCTACATCCGCCCTGTCGCATTTCGCAGCCTCGGTGCTCTGGGACTACACCCCGGCGCCAGCCCCGTCGAGACCTATGTCGTTTGCTGGCCTTGGGGTCACTATCTGGGCTCCGATGCCCTAGACGAGGGTGTGGACGCGTGCGTTTCGACTTGGAGTCGACCGGCCCCCAACACGTTACCCACCCTGGCCAAGGCCGGAGGAACGTACCTGGTGAGCCAGCTCATGAAGATGGAGGCTGAAGTGAACGGGTACGCCGAAGCCATCGCCCTGGGGCCCGATGGGCGCGTGAGCGAGGGCAGCGCAGCCAACCTCTTCGTGGTGACGAACGGAACTCTCAGAACGCCTCAACTCGACGGTACCAACCTTCGTGGAATCACCCGTGACTCGGTGCTGAGGCTTGCCCGGGATCTCGGGATTCCTACGGTGGAGGAACCGATACCGCGGGAGATTCTCTACTTGGCGGACGAGGTCTTCTTTACCGGGACGGCCGCCGAAATCACCCCCGTCCGTAGCGTCGACCGCATCACGGTGGCAGATGGAGCGGTGGGGCCCCTCACCAAGTGGCTTCAGAAGGAATTCCTGGACCTCGCCTGGGGCAGAAGCCCCGATCCCTATGGATGGCGGAGCCCGGTGAACCAGGCCGCCCCGGTATCGGCCCCATGAGTGCCGAGAAGAGCTTGGGTCTGCCGATGATCAGCCACGACCTCGTGTTGGGGCGGGACCGCGCAGCCGCTCGGTCGATGCTGCGAGCCGTGGGTTTCCGAGACGAAGACTTTGGGCGGCCGTTGATCGGGATCGCCAATACGTGGACGGACGCGACTCCGTGTAATGCGCATCTACGTGAGCTGGGAGCCTGGGTGAAGGAGGGTGTCCGAGCGGCGGGAGGCGCGGCCCTCGAGTTCAATACCATCGCCGTTTCCGATGGTATCACCATGGGCACGAAGGGGATGAATGCCTCGCTCGTGAGCCGGGAAGTGGTGGCGGACTCCATCGAGCTCGTGGCCCGTGCCTACCACTTCGATGGCCTGGTCGCACTCTCGGGTTGTGACAAGACGATTCCGGGCACCGTGATGGCCTTGGCCAGGCTCGATCGGCCCGCGCTGATGTTGTACGGCGGTTCGATTCAGCCCGGACGGCACAACGGGCGTGACGTGACCATTCAGGACGTATTCGAGGGTATCGGGGCCTGCGCCGCCGGGCGGATGAGCCAGGAAGAACTGGACGAGCTGGAAAAGGCCGCATGTCCGGGACCGGGCGCGTGCGGCGGCCAATTCACGGCGAACACCATGGCCACCGTCTTCGAGGTCATGGGAATCTCCCCGATGGGGAGTGGGTCTGTCCCGGCGGTAGACCCCGCCAAGGAGGAAGTGGCCCGAGCCTGCGGACGTTTGGCCGTGGAGTTGGTGGAATCGGACCTGCGCCCCAGCCGGCTCATCACACGTGAGAGTTTAGAAAACGGCATCGCGGTAGCGGTGGCGACCGGTGGGTCCACCAACGCCGTGCTGCACCTTTTGGCGCTCGCTCACGAAGCCGGTGTCCCCCTCGACATCCACGACTTCGACCGCGTGAGTGCACGGACTCCCCTGATTGCCGACCTGAAGCCGGGTGGCCGCTTCGTAGCTACGGACCTTCACCGGGCGGGAGGCGTGGCGCTGCTCGCCCGACGCCTCCTCGAGGCTGGCCTTCTCCATGGGGACGCGATGACCGTGACAGGGCGTTCGCTGGGCGAGGAGGTCGAAGACGCCGCGGAGGCTCCCGGGCAGGAGGTCGTGCGACCCATGTCGGCGCCGATCAAGCCACACGGCGGACTGGTGGTGCTGCGAGGCAACCTCGCTCCGGATGGGTGCGTGCTGAAGGTGGCCGGGCACGAGCGCACCCACCACACGGGGCCTGCGCGTGTCTTTGAGCAGGAAGAGGCCGCGTTCGAAGCGGTACAGAACGGGTCCATCGGTGAGGGTGATGTCGTGGTGATCCGCGGAGAAGGGCCACGCGGCGGACCGGGCATGCGAGAGATGCTGGGCGTGACGGCAGCGATTGCCGGGGCCGGGCTCGGCGAGTCGGTCGGGCTACTGACGGACGGGCGTTTCTCGGGAGCGACCCACGGGCTGATGGCCGGTCACGTGGCGCCCGAGGCCGTAGCGGGTGGACCGATCGCCGCAGTTCGTGACGGTGATGAGATCACGTTCGACATTCCGGCGCGCCTGCTCACAGTAAGGCTTACCGACGAGGAGATCAGAACCCGACTCGAAGAGTGGCAGCCTACTGGCGAGGAACCCGAGCGAGGGGTGATGGCGAAGTACGCGCGGCTGGTGTCGTCGGCCGCGACGGGGGCCACCACCAGCTGAGAATCATGGTGTCGGATCTGCCGCCCATCTGGTGGACCATGTCCTGCCGCCGCTTCCGGTGCGCCAATGGGTGCTGTCCGTTCCAAAGCGGCTCCGCCCGTTCCTGCACCACAACCCCACGATCGCCGGCGCCGTGTTGCGCATCTTTCCAGTTCCACGAGGCCACCCACCTTACGGCCTCCGACTGGGGCAAACTCCAGCACACCGTTCGCCACCGCGTGCTCCGTTACTTCCATCGCCACGGTCTGCTCGAACGCCACGTCACCGACGACATGCTCACGTGGCAAGCCGCCGGTGGGTTCAGCATCGATGCCTCGGTTCGGATCCCGCCTTGGGACCGAGCCGGGCTCGAGCGACTCGCCCTACTCATTCACCCGCCACGCATCCATCGCCGCCGCTATCACGGAGTGCTGGCTCCCGAGGTACCCACCGAAGGTGGGTCGCAAGCTCAGGTCTCAGGTCATCGCGCTGGGGCGTGAGCAGGGTAGCGTGGAGGAGTCGCCCTCGGGGCAGCTCGGCGCTCGGTCCGCCGCGGGTTCGCCTGACGGAGCCACCCCAGGCCGGCCTACTTCCTCGAGATGGGCCGCCCTTATCGCTCGCATCTATGATGTCCGGCCGCTCGTCTGCCCATCGTGCGGTGCTTCGATGAGCATCATCGCCTTCATTACCGATCCCGTTCCCGTCCGCTCCGTCCTCGCCCATCTCGATCTCCCCACCCGACCCCCTCCACTGGCTCCGGCTCGGGCGCCGCCCCAGGGTATCCTCGGGTTCGATCAGAGCGGGGGCTTCGACCCCACCGATCCGGAACCCATTCTTAGCCTGAGGTCAGCCTTGCAAGGCGAGATCTCGCCTCGCTCAAGCAGGGTGCCGGACTCGGAAAGGGCGTTTGGATCGCCTATCCGTCCTGACATTGTCGACATTTGTGATCCGGCCAATCGAGTCGCGTTCAATGTCGGAGAGGAACGGGTATCTACCTTCCAGGATCCTGCGATCGGCCTGACGGTCGAGGTGATTGAGGACCTCGGCACCGGATATCGTGTGCGCGTCCGTAAGGAACCGTAGCTTAGGTGGTAGTGAACTGGTTCGAGGATTTCGCCAGCGGATGGGGAATTGAAGGCTCAGGTCCCTTGGCTGCGCGTCTTCGTGGAAAGGCGTGGTGATCGTCCAGATGCGCATCATTGGGGGAATACTGCCAACGCTGCTCACTATAGCTTTGGCAGGATGCGGAAGCGATTCGACCGTGAATCCTGCACCGACACCGACAACACCGATACCGACCACACCGACACCGGTACCGAGTCCTCGCGCGGACATCATCTTCTCCAACGGCCAAGTGATCACCCTTGAACCGGACCTGCCAACAGCCGAAGCATTGGCTGTGCTGGGCAAGGACATCCTCCTCGTGGGGTCTAACGAGGAGGTCTTGACCCTGGTCGGACCGGAACCCCAAAGGGTCGATCTAGGCGGCAGGGCCCTCCTTCCAGGCTTCGTCGATGCTCATACGCACCCGATCAATATTGACTCTCCGGAGTCCTTCGAGGAAACGCAGCAATACGTCTTGGAGGGGGGCACGACCTCTTTAGGCAACAACGGGAATCCGGATAAGTTGCCGGTTTATCTCGAAGCGCAGGCGTCCGGGGGTCTCCGAATCCGGATAAGTCTGTACCTAGCATACAACTCAAAATGTAATGGTGTGCAACAACCTGAAGATTGGATCCTGGACCATCCACCGATCCTTGATCCTACCGCAATGCTCCGCATTCCTGGGGTCAAGGTTTTCGCCGACCCGGCCGGACTGAACAACACCTGTGGCTGGTCCGCCATGAGCGTGTTGCTACCGACCTCGTTTGCCGAGGAGAAAAACACCGGGCCATACGGTGCTGATCTCTTCAACGTCGAGGAGTTGGCCCAGGTGATCGCGAAGCACCAGGCTTTCGGCTACCAGGTGGAAATTCACGCGCGGGGTGACGTCACGGTCGAAACCTCGCTCGATGCCATCGAGTCCGCGTTGGCGGGAGGGCCCAATACCTTTCGGCACCGCATTGACCACAACGACTTTGTTCGACCGGAGCTGCTTTCCCGCTTTGGGGAGATCGGCGCTCTGCCGGTCGTCAGGGGTCGGCCCTTCGCTTGCATCTTGAACAACAACGGTGGCGCTCACGTTTTTGGTGAAGAGGTGCATCCTTGGTTCTATCCTGTTCGTTCTCTGCTCGACGCCAATCCCGGGCTGCCCGTGGCCTGGCACAGTGACGTGACCCCGTACGGACGCAGGCCGATCCGTGATCTCTACGACTTCGTGACCCGCAAAGGGATCCGTGGGAGCGACGGGAGCGGCTGTACGCCGCCGGACTGGTACGCCGCCCAGGCAGTCAGCGTTGAAGACGCACTGCGTTTGATGACGATCAATGGCGCCTATGCGCTGTCCATGGAGGATGAGGTGGGCAGTCTGAAAGTGGGCAAGTTCGCGGACCTGATCATCCTCTCCGACAGCCCGCTCCTCGTCGCACCGGACGATCTGATCAACCTCGAGGTGCTCATGACCATGGTTGGCGGGAAGGTCGAGCACTGCCTTGCCGGCTACGAGGCCATCTGCCCAGACTAGGGATCACGAATCGCCCCCGCCGTGCTCCGTTACTTCCATCGCCACGGTCTGCTCGAACGCCACGTCACCGACGACATGCTCACGTGGCAAGCCGCCGGTGGGTTCAGCATCGATGCCTCGGTTCGGATCCCGCCTTGGGACCGAGCCGGGCTCGAGCGACTCGCCCTACTCATTCACCCGCCACGCATCCATCGCCACCGCTATCACGGAGTGCTGGCGCCTAATGCCAAGCTCAGGTCTCAGGTCATCGTGCTGGGGCGTGAGCAGGGTAGTGTAGAGGAGTCGCCCTCGGGGCAGCTCGGCGCTCGGTCCGCCGCGGCTTCGACCCCACCGATCCGGAACCCATTCTTAGCCTGAGGTCAGCCTTGCGAGGCGAGATCTCGCCTCGCTCAAGCAGGGTGCCGGACTCGGAAAGGGCGTTTGGATCGCCTATCCGTGAAAACGTCTACATCTATGTTCAAGGGACGGTCTCGAGCATACGTCCCCGTCAAGAGTTGGAGGGCTGCTCGGCCTTCGGTCCGAACACAGCGTCTTTCCGCATCGAGGTGATTCGAGTGCCCCTCGATCGGCCGCAGGACGCAGCGATCGTTAACGAGCCTCGCCTCTTCACGGACGAACAGACCGGTGACATCGCGGGCCTCTGGGGAGGCGGCGACCACGGGCCCGGAACGCAGACGACCAGCCCCACCAACCGATGCCACGACATCACCGCATATCCGGCGATTGGGTTGGCCGCCGGGCCCTGCTCCGGCAACGGCATCCTCCTGGACATCTCGGATCCTGTGAATCCCTACCGGATCGACGAGGTCGTGGACCCGGGTTTCGCGTACTGGCACTCAGCGACGTTCAGCAACGACGGTACCAAAGTGATCTTCACGGACGAGTGGGGTGGAGGCGTCGCGGCTCGCTGCCGCGCCACGGACCCACGCACCTGGGGCGCGGACGCGATCTTCGAGATCGTCGGCCGCAAGTTGCTCTTCGCGGGCTACTATAAGCTGAGTGCCCCCCAGACCGTGGAGGAGAATTGCGTGGCCCACAACGGGTCGCTCATCCCCGTGCCCGGGCGTGACATCATGGTGCAGGCCTGGTATCAGGGCGGCTTATCGGTCTTCGATTTCACCGATCCCGCGAGCCCCATCGAGATCGCCTACTTCGACCGCGGTCCTCTCGCTTCGGAGTTGGTCACAGGGGGATACTGGTCCACGTATTGGTACAACGGCTTCATCTATGGCGCGGAGATCTCCAGGGGCTTCGATGTCTTCCGCCTGGTGCCCAGCGAGCACCTGAGCCAGAACGAGATCGACTCGGCGGCCGAAGTTCGTATGACCGTGTTCAACGCCCAGCAACAGCCGCGGGTGGTGTGGGAGCCGACGGTCACGGTGGCGCGCGCCTACCTCGACCAGCTCATGAGGAACGACGCGATCCGGGCCGACCGCGCCGCAAGCATCTCCAGCGCCCTGGACCGGTTCGAGCGCCTAGACGGCGTACCGGGGCAAACAGCGGTGCTGACAGAGCTCGAACAGGCGGCGATGGAGCTGGAGAAAGAGTCACGGGCTTCAGTCCCCCGTGAGCGGCCGACGGATCGCAGCCGTCTCCGTTCCCTTGCGGCGACCCTGAGGGGCCTGGCAGGCTCGACGCGTTGAGGGCCATTAGGGGGGGCCGAGGGTGCAGCCACGACAGCCTGATCCAGCGTGCCGTGAGCGGCTTGCCGGCCTAGGGAGCCGACGTGGCTCCTGGCTTCCTTCACGAGCGAGGTCCCTCGGTTTAGAGGAATCGTTGACATGCCACGAAGCTTCGCTATCGTGGGTCACGTGATCTCTTCGACCGTTTCGACATCTTTTCGACCGGACCGACCGTGAACCAGCACGCACGACCGCGACGCCGACCGCGAATCAGCCGTCCACTTCCCAGGGAGCGGGCGCGTCCTGTCTTGCGTGGGGAGATCCGATAGAGCGACCCTCGACCCCCGAGACCTGACGTCGCCGGCCCCCATTCCAGGAGCCGGTCTTTTTGTTCCGAGAGGTTTCCGATGTCCGATAGAAGACAGTCCGAATCATCGACCGCCAGCCTGGCAATTCTGGGCGGTGGGAACTTGGGCCAAGCCCTCGCACGCGGCTTGGTACGCAGCGGGACGATACAGCCGGATCAGATCCACGTCACTTCGCTGCATCCACACTCCCTGGAGGCACTGGCCGAGGAGGGATTCTCGGTCGGGCGCGATAATCTGGCCGCCATCCAGGGGGCGAGTACCGTTCTCCTGGCCGTTCAGCCGCAGCAGATCACCGATCTTCTCGCCGAGATCCGGGAGGGGCTCGATCCTGGCCGCCACAAGGTAATCTCGGTGGTCTCGGGCGTGACCGTCGCCCAGTTACGGGAGATGATCCCGGCCCCGACTCAGGTGGTGCGGGCCATGCCGAACACGGCCGTCTCGATCGGAGAGTCCATGACCTGCCTGTCGGCCGATCCGGACTCGATGGCTGCCTTCGAGGAGGCCGAAGCCCTCTTCAAAGGTGTCGGACTCACGCTCCGCATCGAGGACGAGATGATGGTCGGAGCGACGGCTCTGTGCGCATGCGGCGTGGCGTTCTTTCTCCGGTCGGTTCGGGCCGCCTCCCAGGGCGGCATCGAGATCGGCTTTCACCCCGAAGACGCGCTCTTGCTCGCGGCGCAAACCGCGAGGGGAGCCGCTTCGCTCGCCCTGCGCGACAACCATCACCCGGAGTCGGAGATCGACCGCGTGACGACGCCCCGAGGTTGCACCATCGCGGGGCTCAACGAGATGGAGCATCAGGGCTTCAGCTCGGCCATGATCAAGGGCTTGGTCCTTTCGGCTCGCAAGGCCGGTGCGCTGTTCGACGACGGGAACGCTGCGTGACCTCCACGCCGGACAAGTGCCGGGACTTCGGCGAGCTGCGCCGGGTCGTGGTCAAGGTCGGGAGCGGCATCATCGCACCCGCGGGACGGCTCGATCCGCTCGTCATCGAGCGCATCGCGAAGGACGTCACCGCCCTGCGAGATTCGGGCCTCGAGGTTGTCCTGGTGGTGTCGGGCGCCGTCGCGGCGGGATACCTCGGGATGGGACGGGATCAGCCGCCGACGTCGGTCGTAGAGCGGCAGGCCTCCGCGGCGGTGGGGCAGTACAAGCTCATGACGATGTTCGCGAGCGAGTTCGAGAAATGCGACACCGTCGTCGCCCAGCTCCTCATGATGCAGGAGGACATCGAGGACCGCCGCCGCTTCCTGAGTGCCAGGCACACTCTGCAGGAGCTACTGTCGCGAGGCATCCTCCCCATCATCAATGAGAACGACCCGCTCGCGGACGACGAGGCGAAGATCGGAGACAACGACCATCTCGCGGCGCTCGTGACGAGCCTGATCACGGCGGATCTGCTCGTGATTCTGAGCACCGTCGCCGGCGTGCTTCGGTTCGGCGATGACGAGACCACGGACGGCGGCGAAGTCATCCACACCATTGAAGTCGATTCCGAGATCGACCGCCACATCACGGAGGACCGGAGTGAAACCGGCGTGGGTGGGATGAGGGTCAAGATCCGCGCGGCGAGATTGGCGAGTGACTGGGGCGTGCCCACGGTGATCGCCTCGGGCAGGGAAGCTGGACTCCTCACGCGAATCGTGAACGGCGACGAGATCGGATCGCACTTCGTAACGGGCCCGAAGCGCCTCACGGAGCGAAAGCGTTGGATCGCCATCCGTACCCGATCGCGCGGATCCATCGTCGTGGATGACGGCGCCAAGCATGCGCTCGTCGAGCGGGGAGCCAGCCTTCTGCCCATCGGCATCGTCGAGGTGCGAGGCGACTTCGGGATCGGAGCGCGGATCGACCTACTCGATGGGAGTGGCAAAGCGTTCGCCGTGGGGCTCGGGTCCTACCCGGCGTCGGAGATTCAACGCATGAAGGGACGGAAGAGCGCGGATTTCGAGAACGTGCTCGGCTACAAGTACGTGGAGGAGATCGTACACCGAGAGGATCTGGTCTTGCTCGACCCGAAAGGCGACAATGGAGCGGGCTTGGACAACGGAGGGGGCTTCGACGATGCGGAGGACCGGGGATGAGTGAGGCAATGAGAGAGGCGATGAGTGACGTACGGAAAGCGGCTGAGGCGGCACGGGACGCCGCACAGCACGTCGCGACGCTGACAACCGAGCAGAAGAACGACTACTTGCGCGATCTGGCGGGAGCGCTCGTCGCCGCGGAAGAGGACATCCTCCGAGCCAACGCAGCGGACCTCGCCCGGGCCGAGGAGGGCGGACTCTCGACGCCCAAGCTCAAGCGGCTGGGGATCACGTCCGAGAGCCTCGCACAGATGGCCGAGGGGCTGAGGCAGGTCGCGGACCTCGAGGACCCGGTCGCGCGGGTCACACGGGACCAGACGCTGGAGAACGGTCTCCGCATCAAGCGGGTGCGCTGTCCGCTCGGCGTGGTGATGATGATCTACGAGTCGCGTCCGAACGTGACGATCGACGCGTTCTCCCTCTGCTTCAAGTCGGGCAACGCCTGCATCCTCAAGGGCGGCAAAGAGGCGCAAGCGAGCAACGAAGCGCTCGCCGACGTGATCCACACCACGCTTCGCGAGCACGATCTGCCCGAAGAGGCACTCGTGCTCGTAGGCACCGGCGGACGAGAATCGGTCGCCGAGCTGCTCACGTTCAACGACTGCATCGATCTGGTCATCCCGCGCGGCGGCGAGACGCTCATCCGTTACGTGAGCGAAAACTCGTCCATTCCGACCGTGCAGCACTTCCACGGGATCTGCCACGTGTACGTCGACGCTGACGCGAACCTCGAACAGGCCCTGGAAATTTCGGTCACGGGCAAGACGTCGGCCCCAGCCACCTGCAACGCGACGGAGGCCGTGCTGGTCCATGAGGACGTGGCGGCGACGTTCCTGCCCGAGCTCGTCGCCGCCTACAGGGAGGCGGGCGTCGAGGTGCGGGGAGACGAGGCGGTGCGCGCCATCGACCCCGAGGTTACCGCCGCCGCCGCGGACGATTGGGGCAAGGAGTTCCTCGACATGATCGTGGCCGTGAAAGTCGTTCCCGACATGGACGCCGCCATCGATCACATCCACCGCTTCGGCTCCAATCATACCGATACGATCGTCACCGAGAATGCGGAGACGGCCGCGGCGTTTACCAACCGGGTCCAGTCGTCCTGCACGCTGGTCAACGCATCGACGCGCTTCAACGACGGGTTTCAGCTCGGGATGGGCGCCGAGATCGGTATCAGCACCTCGCGGGTGCACGCGTACGGACCGATGGGCCTGGAGGAGCTGACCTCGCAGCGGTTTGTAGTGGAGGGGGCAGGGCACGTGCGGTGACGCCGCCCTCGTTTGAGCTTCGGGGCGTTGGCCAAGCACGGGCCGGACGTGCGGTACTCCAAGACGTCGATTGCCGGATGCGATCGTTCGATAGGAAGCTTGCCGACATGCTCTTCGGAGATGCGTACGTATCTTCGCATCGTGACTATACGTACGACAGCCAGGCCTGCCGAGCCATGTTCCCGCCGGGTGCTGTCCGTTCCGAAGCGGCTCCGCCCGTTCATGCACCACAACCCCACGATCGCCGGCGCCGTGTTGCGCATCTTTCTACGCGCCATTCGGGCCACGCCCCGACAGGCGAGCCCGGGAGCCGGTCCCGGCGCCCATATGGGCGCGATCTCGTTCCTTCACCGCTTCGGCTCATTCCTCAACGCTCACTTCCATTTCCACGTCTGTGTCATCGACGGCCTGTTCAGCGAGGATCCCGAGGGCTCGGTCCAGTTCCACGAGGCCACCCACCTTACGGCCTCCGAGGGAGGTGGAGCAGCATCGTGAAGCGGGAGGTACGCTCTACAAGGGTACCGATCGCCGAACTACCCAGCCCGAGGATGAGGTCGCCTTCCCAGTGCCCGGGAATAGCCCGGTCGTTTGCCTCGGCCGGTCGCTCGCTGATCATGATCTCGGGGTGAACAAACCACTTCCGACGGCCACGTGTTCGAGCTCGCGGCACCCGGAGTGCGTGTCCCGTCCGAAGACACGCCGTCAGGTCCCGTCGCAGCGCGCCGCGCCCTTGAACGTAGAGCGCCTGGTAGATCGCTTCGTGCGATATCCGCATGGACTCGTCCTCGGGGAAGTCGACCCGCAGCCTGTTGGCGATCTGCTCAGGACTCCACGAAGTCGCCCACCGCCGATCCTCCCGGGGGCCGTGACGCCGACCGATCCAGCGCACCTCTGGACCCGGTGTGGCCGCACCCCTCGGAGTCGTGATTATACCTCCCAGCCGATCCTGCACATACTTCCTCAGCTCGCCGTTCGCAGCAAGCTTGGCGACCTTCGGGCGCCTCGCTCTCCGATCCGCGTGCCATTGCGCGGTCGTGGCACGATACTCGAAGCCGCCCGCTCTTGTGGCTGCGTTCCTCCGCAACTCACGCGAGATCGTTGACGGTGAGCGGCCCAGGCGCCCAGCAATCTCGCGGACGCCACAACCACGGGCCAAAAGAACAGCGATCTCTTCTCGCTCGACGAACGACACGTAGCGCCCGGAGAGAGGGCGTAGGCTGGAAGGTGGCATGCCACCACATCCGAGAAACCAGCGCGCCCCCACAGCGGGAGACACGCCGGCCGCCTCCGCCGACTGCTCGCTCGACACGCCCCGAGCGATTCCCTCCCAGAATCGCTGCCGATGCTCCCGGCGCCCACGCGTCGGCCGACCAGGTGAGTACATCGGCCCACGCAAGGCTCGATCCGAGCGTCTCCTTTTCGTTGGCTCCATCGCGACACCGCCATGAGGTGTTGCGAAGACCGCTTGAATCCACCCAGTATACGTCTATTGCGTTTGGCCTACGCTGCAAGGAGGTCGGTGTCCGACCGTCGATGGGTTCGGTCGGCGACGCCTACGACAACGCGTTGTGCGAGAGTTTCTTCGCGACACTCGAGTGCGAACTCCTGGACCAGCAGCGCTTCCCGACCCAGGCCGAGGCCAAGATGGCAGTATTCGACTTCATCGAAGGATTCTACAACCCGCGCCGGAGGCACTCGTCGCTCGGCCAGATCTCGCCCGTCAACTTCGAGCGCCTTCATGCTGCCTGAACCCACGCCAAGCTTCCCTTTACTCCCCCGCCTTGCGGGTGAAGCTTCCGACTCCCAACTGGAGCGGACAAACCATAAACCTCAGTGTTCACCCGTCCACCAAATCGCGACAGCTCCAGACCATACAATCCAGCCATCGCCCAACCTCAGCATTTCCCATAGCTTGAGCGCATGGGCACAGCTTCCTTCGGAGTCGGCTCAGTTCAGCCGCAGACTCGCACCCCTCGTCTCACCATCCGCTGTGAGTATCCCGACACGCTCATGCCGCCTACGGAGCTGACCTTCTCCCTCTCGCCTCGCTACGGCATCTACGGTGCTCGTGAGGCGTCACGGTGTAGCCCCCAGCCCGGAGACGGGTGAACTGCCTTGTCCTCTGCCACTCATCGCCGGCGCAACAACGGGGGGAGATCCCAGAGTTCCCCGGCGCCCAAAGCAAGACGCGATTCCGTAAACTCTTTCACCTACGGCCTCCCTCGGGATAGACAAGAGTTAGTTGGAGACCCGGCGCCCGCCAGACAGCAGCGGGTCGATCCCGAGCACCTTCGCCCCGCTGTTGAAGCATCCGAAATGACCGCTGACCACTTGCACTCCTTGGTTCTATCGGGCGGTTCTGAGGTCGCCTCGGACCGCGGGACCGGCAGGCAACAGTTAACCGGGCGTCCCCCTACGGCGGACGCCTCCTTAAATCTGACGATCGAAGCGGGTCATTGTGTAGCGCCATGAGGCATCTTCGCCAATGAACGTCCTCCTCATCTCCTGCTATGAGCTCGGCCATCAGCCGTTCGGAGTGGCGTCCGCTGGCGCACACTTACTCGCTGGAGGGCGCCATGAAGTGGAATGCCTGGATCTCGCCGTGGAGGTTCTCGACGAGGCGAAGGTCCGCCGGGCCGACTTTGTGGGGATCTCGACTCCCATGCACACGGCGATCCGACTCGGCGTCAAAGCCGGCGAGCTGGTCCGGGGGTTGAATCCGCAGTGCCACATCTGCTACTTCGGGCTCTACGCTTTTCTTAACGAGGACTACCTCCTCGACGGCGTGGCCGACAGCGTGGTCGGCGGTGAATTTGAGACGCCGCTCACTCAGCACGTCGACCGCTTGGCGGAAAATGCACCGCCCCGCCCCGGAGGCGTCTCTCTCGCGGATCTGCGCGGTCCGCCCAACCTATCTCGACAGCAGTTTCTCCCACCGGCGCGACATCTACTACCTCCCCTGGAGAAGTATGCCCGCCTGAGGACCTCCGAGGGAGAGCTCCGGCTTGTGGGACATGTCGAAGCGAGCCGCGGTTGTGCTCACCGGTGCCGCCACTGCCCGATCCCCGCTGTCTATGAGGGGAGGCTTCGAATAGTTCAGCGGGAGGTCGTGCTCGCAGATATCGACAACCTTGTGCTCGTGGGTGCGCAGCACATCAACTTTGGTGACCCAGATTTCCTGAACGGTGTGAAGCACTCACTCGGGATTGTTCGGGAGATGCGTAACCGCCACCCCGAGCTGAGCTTCGACTTCACGGCCAAGATCGAGCACCTGCTCCAGCATCGTGACGCGATCATGGAGCTTGCAGCGCTGGGGTGCGTCTTCGTTCTGTCCGCTGTGGAGAGTGTGGACGACCGCATTCTCCGTTATCTCGACAAGGGTCACACCCGTGATGACGTGGTCGCTGCTCTGGAGATTACCCGAGCCGCCGACGTAGCGCTTCGCCCCTCGCTGCTGCCTTTCACGCCTTGGACAACGCGGTCGGGGTATTTGGAGCTGCTCGAGTTCGTGCAGGACCACGATTTGGTCTATCAGCTCGATCCGGTACAGTACTCCATCAGGCTCCTTCTGCCTCCAGGCTCATGGCTCCTGGACATTCCGGAGATCCAACCCCACGTGGGGAGGCTGGTTCAGGAGGACTTCGTGTACACGTGGCGGCATCCGGATCCCCGTGTGGACATGCTACAACGGCAGGTCGCGCGAGTCGCTGAAGAAGCGGCCAGCTCCGGTGAAGACCCGGCGACGACCTTCAACCGGATCAAGGAGCTTACCCTTTCGACTATTGTCGGCCGGCCCACCGTAGGCCGACCCCGATACCGCCGTCGAAGTGCTAGACCGCCGCATCTGACTGAAGCGTGGTTCTGCTGAGCTGAGCCGACCGAGAGTCAGTTCGGCTCTGTGGCGACGGGAAAAGGATTGGAAAGCTAGACGATGCCAGAGACGGGACGGTGCACAGCCCGCGGCGGCACCCGGCACCCTCTCGCCGAGTACACGTCCTTGTAGAGACGATCGCGCCATGGGCCATCATGCTTTCCCGTGCGACGAGGCAAACGAGTGCCACCGTCCGTCGCCTGTTCGTGTTGCTGTTGGAGGGTGGCTTGCCCCTCCCCTCCCCGGCCCAGTGATCTTAGACCTCCATGTCGGATGACGCCGTGCCCGGGGCTCGGATGCCCGGCCCCCTCCGGGACTTCTTGGAGCTGTACGGAGCGAGTCGCTTCTGGGACAGCCACGAGGCTTTGGAGGAGGCGTGGCGCAGGAGCGGGAGCGATTTCTACCAGGGCCTGATCCTCTATGCCAGCGCCTGGGTTCACTGGGAGCGGAGGAACGCTCACGGTGTGCGAGCTCAGCTCAAGAAAGCCTTGGGGCGTCTGGACGCCTATCCAGCAGCTTACCTCGGGCTCGACGTTGCCGAACTGCGTGCCCACTGCGTTGAAGTACGGCGGGAGGTGGCCGGAAACCCCGATAGCTGGCCCGACCGTGTCGCGGCCTTGCCGCTCTCCCTCGCCGTGAATCGCCTTCGGGGCGACGAGGTGGAGCTTGAGGCCTGACCACTTTGCGAAGAGACACGAGCTGGCCGGCGCTGCGTCAGTTGGCGTTCCAGAATCCTGAGAGGGATTCGCCGTGCGGGCTCTCGAGGAGCTTCTCGAACGCTTTGTTGCGGATCTGCCTGATGCGCTCGCGTGTGACGCCGAGAAGCGATCCGATCACCTCCAGGGTCCTCTCCTCGCCGTCGTCGAGGCCGTAGTACAGGTAGAGGATCTTCCGCTCGCGCTCCGTCAGGTACTGCTCGAACATCGTTTCGAGGAATTCCCTGCAGGCGATCGCGTCGACGTTTTCCTCGATATCCGACGCCTCGGCCCCCGAGAACCGCTCACCGAAACTCGCGCTGTCACGATCCGGCCGGCCGATGGGAGCGTCCAGGCAGAGCTCTGAGGCCGCGACACGACGAAGAGCGCGAATCGTCCCCGCCGGCTCTTCCATCGCACTGGCGATCTCGGCGTCGGTCGGCGTGCGGCCGAGCGACTGCGTGAGCTGTGTGTTGGTGCGCGCGAGCTTCGCGAGGTTCGAGTTCTGATTCAGCGGGATGCGCACCGAGCGGGTCTGCTCAGCCAGCGCCTGGAGGACGGTCTGGCGGATCCACCACACGGCGTACGAGATGAACTTCAGTCCCCTTTCCGGATCGAACCTCTTGACTGCCTTGAGGAGCCCCTCGTTGCCGACGCACACGAGCTCGCTGAACTCGAGACCTCGGCCCTGGTACTTCCTCACGAAGGAGATCACGAACCGGAGGTTCGCGGTCACGAGCCGCTCGCCGGCCTCCTCGTCCCCAGCGCGCGCCCGCCGCGCAAGCTCACGCTCCTCCCACGGGTCCTGAATGAGTGGGTATTTGTCTACGTCTCGCAGGTACTGATCGAACGAATCCAGACCATGGGGCGAAGAAAACATTCGTTTCGTGCCGTTCCAGTCGCGGGTCGGTTTGCTCCTGGCCAAGCGAGGCCGACCGCGACAACCTGTAGCAGGATTTGGATTATCGAGGATCAGGGCAACCCGCCCAGAAAACTAACCCACCGTCGGCCGCGGTGGGAGCCCCGTCAAATAGGTGTGGCAAGTATGTTATTGCCCTGATAAGCGTGAGGTCCGTAGATCGAGCCCGCCCGGGGGCATGATGTGAGTTTTGATGTGAGTTTCATGCTACTTTGCGCTCTCCTGCGCCCCTGAGATACGACACCGATGCCCAAAACACCGCGTGAATGCTACGCTTTGTCGTATCTCGTCAAGGTTGTAGTCCTGAATGGGGTTCAGGGGGTCGCCGTCCACAACTCGACCCTGAAGTCATGTCAGTTAACGGGCTCTCGGACTCACGACGCGGAGTGAGCGCAGCGAACGCAGTGTCCGCGAAGCGGCCGGCTCTCCTAACAAAGAACTCCTCCAGGCCAAATCCCTTGTGTTTGCGGACGGCACCTCAGGTTGGGGACACCTAGTCGGACCTACGTCTGGATATCTCGTCGCTTTTGTGGCCGCAGCGGGGATTGTGGGTTGGTTCGCGCAACACGGCCATCTCCGTCGCTTCGCACCGGCACTTGCGGTGATGCTCGCGGGACACGCCCTCATTCTGGGTTCGGGATGGATCAGGCTGGGGGCCGCAATCGGATACGGAGCAGCCTATGGACAAGGGGTCGCCCCCTTCATCTTAGGTGGAGTGACGAAATCGGTCGTGGCCGCTGTGGTTGCTGTGCTCTTTGCCTGGTCCTAGATTTGATGTACAAGTCAGTAGGCATCTAACCACCACCCACGCCTTGACATCTCTTTCTAAGCCATTATGGTAACCACCACCCACGCCTTGACATCTCTTTCTAAGCCATTATGGTTCGCCCGCCGATTTACTAATTACTAATTACGAACGGAGATGGGTCAGAATGCAAACAAGTCGTTGCTGTTGTCGCTGTTATTGTCCGTGCCCGGTGGGGTATTGGGGAACGAGCTGACACGCAACTTCAACTAAGACCCTGAGACGCCACCGGAAACCCCGGCGGCGTTTTTTTGTATTCTGGGCACAGAGTGCTAGGCCGCCGGGAAGTCCCGGCGGCCTTTTTTGTACGCACGAGCGACAACCACGGGGACGGAAATGTTAGCCATCGTAGACCACGCGGCCACCCGAGCTAGGGCGGGTGCCTTCCGATTCCAGCCGGATCGCTGTTCACCGGATGGGGCAGGGATCTTCTATACCTGGCACCAGGGAAGGAAGAGAAGCGTATGACATCGCCGGGTACGATCGACGGAGAGAGAGGGCCCGGCCCAGCGGCCGCCGATCCATCGGCGGTCTTGAGGTGGGCCGTCGAGCACATTCCGCCAGGGCGACTGATCCTGACTTCGTCCTTTGGGCCAACGGGCATGGTGAACATTCACCTGCTCTCCGAGATCGCCCCCAAGGTGCCGGTCGTGTTCATAGACACCCTGTACCACTTTGCCGAAACGCTCGAGCATGCAAGGCACGTGACGGAGCACTACGGCCTCGATCTTCGGGTGTATCGGCCCGCTAAGTCCCGTGAAGCGTTCGAGGCGCAATATGGTGAGGCGCTGTGGCAGCGTGACCTGGACCTCTTTCACGAGCTCACCCGGACGCGGCCTCTTCAGGAGGCGTTGCGGGGGGTGCACGGTTGGATCACGGGTCGGCGACGGGACCAGTCACCGACCCGGATCGATCTCGAGAACGTCGAGTTCGGTAGGCGCGTCAAGATCAACCCGCTTGCCTCGTGGGGGAGCGAGAAAGTGTGGTCGTTCATCCATGCCCACGGGGTGCCGTACAACCCTCTGCACGACAGCGGATATGCCAGCGTGGGTGACGAGCCGCTCACCACGCCCGTGGCCGCAGGTGAGCACGAACGGGCCGGACGTTGGCGGGGGCACGATCGGTTAGAGTGCGGTATCCACCTCAGGCCTGCGGGCGACACCCGTGCGGACACTGGCCGAAATACATCATGAACTCCTACCACCTCAAATCCCTCGAGTCCGAAGCGGTTTTTGTCATGCGTGAGGTTGCGGCACAGTTCGAGAGGCCTGCCTTGCTCTTCTCGGGTGGGAAGGATTCGATCGTCCTGGCGCATGTAGCCGTGAAGGCCTTCGCACCGGGCAAGCTCCCGTTTCCTCTAGTGCACGTCGATACTGGGCACAACTTCGACGAGACGATCGAGTTTCGCGACCGGCTGGTCGCACGTCTTGGATGCGAGCTGATCGTGCGATACGTCCAGGACTCGATTGACGCCGGCCGGGCGAAGGAGGAGGCCGGCCCCTACCCGAGCCGCAATCTTCTACAGATCGTCACGCTCCTCGACGCCCTGTCCGAGCTGAAGGTCGACGCGGCGATCGGCGGGGCCCGGCGGGACGAGGAAAAGGCCCGTGCCAAGGAGCGTTTCTTCAGCCATCGCGATCGGTTCGGCCGGTGGGAGCCGAAGAACCAACGGCCCGAGCTTTGGAATCTGTTTAACGGACGAAAGAACGTAGGTGAGCACTTTCGCGTATTCCCGCTCTCCAACTGGACCGAGATGGACCTGTGGCAGTACATCGCCGAGGAGCAGATCGAGATTCCCTCGCTCTATTTTTCACATGAGCGCGAGGTCGTGAACCGCGACGGCATTCTTCTCGCGAAGACCCCGTTCATCACACTCCTGCCGAGTGAGTCATACGAGGCATGGCGTGTTCGCTTCCGCACGATCGGAGATGCGACGTGCACGGGGGCCGCGATCTCTCAGGCGTCCACCTTGGATGAGATCATCGCGGAGATAGCGGCGGCCCGCACAACTGAGCGAGGCGGCCGCTCCGATGACAAGCGCTCCGAAGCCGCCATGGAAGACCGCAAGAGGCAGGGGTACTTCTAGTGACCGCAAGGAGGTCCACAGGGACCGACATTCCTACCCAGCTCCTCCGTTTTAGCACCGCAGGCAGCGTCGACGACGGCAAGAGCACTCTCATCGGCCGACTGCTCTACGACACCAAATCCATTTTCGAGGACCAGATGGAGGCCGTTGTAAGCGCGAGCCGGCGCAGAGGCGAAGAAGAGGTGAACCTAGCGCTCCTCACGGACGGGCTGAGGGCCGAGCGCGAGCAGAACATCACGATCGACGTTGCCTACCGGTACTTCGCGACGCCCAGGCGAAGGTTCATCGTTGCCGACACACCGGGGCACGTGCAGTACACGCGGAACATGGTCACAGGCGCGTCCACCGCGGAATTGGCCATCATCCTTATCGACGCCCGGAACGGAGTTCTAACCCAGTCCAAGCGCCACGGGTTTATATCGTCGCTTCTGGGCATCCCCCACATCGTGGTGGCGGTCAACAAGATGGACCTAGTGGGCTGGTCCGAGGAGGTCTACGAGAGCATCGCCGGGGAATACATCGAGTTCGCCGAGAGGCTCAGGGTGGATGACCTGACCTGCATCCCTATCTCGGCCCTCCGCGGAGACAACGTCGTAGAGAAGAGCGCCGCCATGCCGTGGTACGAAGGAAGCGCGCTCCTACACCATCTGGAGCATGTGAACGTGGGTGCCCACCGGAACCTGATGGACTTCCGATTCCCGGTTCAGTATGTGATCCGCCCCGACCAGGATTACCGTGGTTACGCCGGTCGGGTGGCCTCGGGTAGCATCCGCCCAGGGGAAGAAATCATGGTACTCCCCTCCGGGAAGCGTAGCCGCGTCCGCTCCGTGGACGTCTCGGATGGGATTGTAGATGAAGCCAGTGCGGGGGATGCCGTTGCCCTCACGATGGAAGACGAATTGGACATCAGCCGGGGTGACATGATCGTGCGCCCGCTGAATCTGCCGTCCGTGGGCCAGGAACTGGACACCACCATCTGTTGGATGTCCGAGGAACGCATGCGGCCGGGGACGCAGTACTGGCTGCGGCACACTACCAGGGAGGTACAGGCCTCTGTCTCCCGCGTCGTCTACCGGATTGACGTGGACACAATGCACCGGGACCACGTGGACGGCTTCGAGCTCAACGACATCGGCCGGATCCAGATCACCACGGCGAGTCCGGTATTCTTCGACCGCTACCGGCTCAACCGGGAGACGGGTGGCTTCATCCTCATCGATCCCCACACAAACGACACGGTGGCGGCGGGCATGATTCGAGGGCCGGTACGCCATGAAGAAGATCTTCCCGGGGATGGGACCGCTGAGGGGCAGGCGGAGCGACGGGTTTCGCCGGATGTTGTCTGGGAAAGCTGGAACATCACGATGGTCGAGCGGCAGGAGAGGAACCGGCACCAGGGAGCCGTCTTGTGGTTTACCGGCCTCCCCGCGTCCGGCAAGAGCACAATCGCCAGGGCAGTGGAACGCAAGCTGTTCGACCTCGGCTGCCAGACGATGCTTCTGGACGGAGACCAGATGCGTCACGGGCTCAACGGTGACCTCCGCTTCACCCCAGACGACCGGCGGGAGAATATCCGCCGCGTCGGCGAAGTGGCGGCCCTATTCATGAGGCAGGGGTGCCTGACCCTTTGCGCCTTCGTATCTCCGTTCAAGGAGGATAGGGACCGCTCCCGAAGCTTGGCGCCCGCAGGCCGGTTCATCGAAGTGTTCGTGGACACACCTCTGGCGGAGTGCGAGCGGCGTGACCCCAAGGGCCTCTACGCCCGTGCCCGGAAAGGTGAAGTGGCACACATGACAGGAATCTCCAGCCCATATGAGGCACCCCAGGCCCCCGAGATCCGCGTGTCGAACGTGGAGCGGGACGTGGGGGACATCGCTTCGGAAGTGATTACCAGCCTTAGCGCCCGGGGGATCATCCGGGGAAGAGAGGGATACGATGAAGGAGACGCGAGCTAGAAGTCTTGCGAAGTCGATGAGCTGGAGGTTGATCGCCACGCTCACCACCGTCGGGTTGGTGTGGGGGTTCACCGGTCAGGCTAACATCGCTGTGGCGGTCGGCGGCGTTGAGGCGCTGGCCAAGCTCGTGATCTTCTATCTTCACGAGAGGGCCTGGTGGATGGTGCAATGGGGATTAACCTAGGTTGAACGCTAGTTTGCGTCGGTCCATGGGATCCGCCTGCCGTGCGCGTTAGCATCCGAGATCTTCAAGCGTTGAAGGACCGGGGGGAGCGGTTTCCGGTCCTCACGGCCTACGATTACCCCACCGCAAAGATCATCGACGAGATCGGAATCCCCTTGATTCTCGTTGGGGATAGCCTGGGGAACGTGGTCCTTGGGTACGAATCGACGGTCTTCGTGACGATGGATGAGATGATCCACCACACGAAGGCTGTATCACGTGGGGCGAAGCGGTCCCTGGTCGTGGGCGACATGCCGTTCATGAGCTACCAGACGAATCCCGATGACGCTTTGACCAACGCTGGGCGGTTCCTGCGGGAAGGAGGAGCCCAGGCAGTGAAGCTCGAGGGCGGTGAAATCATGGCGGAGACCGTCCGCGCTCTAACAGACCGCGGTATCGCAGTCATGGGCCACATAGGGTTCACACCGCAGTCGGCGTACAGGATCGGGCAGCGGGTACAGGGTCGGTCTCTGGAGGGCGCCCGCAAGCTGGTTCGCGATGCTCAAGCGTTGGATGAGGCTGGAGCGTTCGCGGTCGTGCTGGAGTTGGTGCCCACAGAGGTCGCGAGGGTGATTACAGATCGCACAAAGGTGCCAACGATCGGCATCGGTGCCGGCCCCAATTGCGATGCACAGGTCCAGGTGATTAGTGATATCCTCGGTCTTTACACCGATTTCGTACCGCGCCACGCCAAACGGTTCGCGAATCTGGCTGACGGCATCCGTGAAGGGGTGGAGGCTTACGCCGCCGAGGTGATGGACGGCAGCTTTCCAGCCGAGGAGCACGGCAGCGGATTGGACGACGAAGTTCTGCGCGCACTGCTCAAGGATCTGTAGCCTCGCCGCGCTTGACGAATGCAAGTCCTCACCACGATCGGCGACTTCCGCTCGGCGCGGGAAAAGATCGGCTCCAGCGGGTCGTTGGGTTTCGTCCCGACGATGGGCTGTCTGCACGATGGCCATCTCGAGTTGGTACGACGCGCACGTATCGCGAACGGGATTCTCGCCGTGTCCATTTTCGTGAACCCGACTCAATTCGGCTCCGATGAAGACCTGCTCAACTACCCCCGCGACGTCGAGCGAGATCAGATTCTTCTGGAGAAAGAGGGTTGTGATCTGCTCTTTTGTCCTGCCGTGGAGGAAATGTACCCGCTGGGCGCCTTGGACATCCATGTCGTAGCAGGGAGGGCGGCGGCGGTGCTGGAAGGAGCATCACGCCCAGAGCATTTCCGTGGTGTTGCGACTGTGGTGGCGAAGCTCTTCAATATCGTCCAACCCGAGCGAGCCTATTTCGGCCAGAAGGACGGACAGCAGCTTGTAGTCATCCGCGGGATGGTACGAGACTTAGACTTTCCTGTGGAGGTCGTGGTCGTGCCTACGATGCGGGATCCGGATGGGTTGGCCTTATCCAGTCGCAACGTATATCTCACCGCCCCCGAACGGGCCGCGGCGCCCATCCTATACCGTGCATTGCGACAGGCACAGGTGCTGTACGATGGGGGAGTTCGCGACGCAGGTGTGCTGCGGAACGCCATGCGCGAAATCCTGAGCTCTGAGAATCTTGTGGTGGTTGACTACGTTTCCGTTGCCGACGCCGAGACGCTCGAGGAACTGGCGCACGTCAAGTCCACGGCAATAGCATCGTTGGCTGCGCGGGTCGGTCACACTCGTCTCATCGACAACGTCTTGCTGGGCTCCTCGGCGTAGCCGCCCTCGACGGCAGCACGAGGGCCACAATTCGTCTGTGGCGACACCGCGGGGCTGTCTTTGGTTCGAGAATCCGTTCCGGTCATCCCACTATTTCGACCTCCACCCACTCGCGGACGGAGTTCACCAGCCAGAGGTGACACGCCCGGCACACATCCGCCGGAGTGAGCATCCGTTCCTGGACCTTACCCTCGGCGAGCAGCTCGGCTCGGAAGACCCCGGCCAACAAGCCACAGTGCCGTGGTGGAGTCCAGGCCATGCCGTCGATCTCCGCGACGACATTCCCGCGTGTGAACTCAGTGACGTGATTCTCCTCGTTCACGAGAAGCACATCGAAGACGTCCGGGTGTTCGGCAGCTCGTGATTCGTAGGCCGCTCGATTTGTCGTCTTGTGAAAGAGGAACGGGTCTGCAGAGGAGACGGGGCTACTCGCGAACCTCGTCGTGCGGGCGGATGCCCCCAACCCGGGAGGCTCGCATCGACCGGCCTCCACACTGACGCGGCCTCGATCGTCCAGGAGGACGCGGAGCCGCCACGAGTCCGCGTCAGGATCCATGAACCGAGGTGCCCGAGCACCATCGAGTCTGGCATCCGCCAGGGCCTGCCCGATGGCGCGTACCCGAAGCGCCGCTTCACATACAAGAACGGATGCTCCACCTTCGCCCGCACCGATGCCTTGCGCTTCTCGGCCGCCGCCTCGGCGCCGTCCGAGCAGGCGACGCTTGCCCGCACATAGGACGCACTGTAAGGAAATCCAAAGTAGACGGCCGAGGCCTCCATGCGGGCGAGGTGATGCTCAAGACGTACGGGTCCGAGATCGTTCGCCCGAAGAGTCTCTAGGAGAGAGAACGCTGGCCATTCGGCTCTGAGGATCTCCGCCTTGGTGAGCACCTCCGCGTATTCCCCGTCCGGAGATGAGTCCCATGTGATACCCCCGCCCACGCCGTACTCGGCTTCGCCCCGGGCTCGGTCCACGACCACGGTCCGAATAGGAACGTTGAACACGCAGTCTCCGCCCGGCTCTATATACCCGATGGCGCCGCAGTAGAGACCTCGAGGGGCCTTCTCGAGACCGGAGATGAATCCGGTGGAGGCGATCTTGGGCGCCCCCGTCACGGAGCCACACGGAAAGACCGCTCGAAAGAGGTCCGTTAGGGAGGTGCCGGTCCGCACTGTACCGCTGACCGTGCTCGTCATCTGATGAACGGTCGGGTACGTCTCCACCTTGAAAACGTCCTGGGCCTGGATCGAGCCGAATTCGCTGATCCGCCCCAGGTCGTTTCGGACCAAATCTACGATCATGGCATTTTCCGCGCGATCCTTCTCGGATTCGAGTAGGCGCCGCTTTGCCTCAACGTCCTCTTCCATCCAACGTCCGCGCGGCGCCGTGCCCTTCATGGGTCGGCACGTGACCCGCAGTCCTCGCCGCTCGAAGAAAAGCTCCGGAGATGCCGAGAGAACACAGAATCGGCCGAGGTCCAGGTAGGCCGCGTACGCCGGTCCCTGCGCTGCTTGGAAGCGTTTGTGGAGGCCGAGTGGAGCGCCCGAAAACGGTGCCCTCAATCGCAGAGTATAATTGACCTGATAGACGGCACCATCGGCAGCGGCCTGCCGGATCGTCGCGATTGCCCGCCCATACTCAGCAGCGTCCACGTCCGGTACCCATTCGCCGAGACGGAAGCCCCGGCGGTCCTCCAACGACATTGTGCCCTGGGGGGGAAATTCCGCGTCGACACCATCGAGTACCATGGGCCTATCGAAAACTCCGAACCAGAGGAGGGGGAAAGAACCGTTCCCCTTAACCCGATACGCCGGATCGAAGGCCGGAGCTGCATCATACGCCACGAAGCCTGCGACCCACCGCCCATCGGTCGCCGCCGCCTCGGCGCTAGCCAGCGCCGGGAGGACATCCTCCAGCCGGGAGGCCGAAAGCACCTCTAGCGGTTCGCCGAAAGCGAGTGGACGGCGGGGGCCTTCATCTGCCCTCGAGACGAGATTCCGACCCGAGGGGAAAATCGAAGCGTACGATGGGTGCGGGCCCCACCTCAGTGCTCTGCACTACTTTTCTACTCCCTTCTGAGCTGCAGCATGGCCTGATCTTACCAAGAAGGGACCGGACCTACCGCCCGTACACGATAACCTCTCGGGAGCACCACTGAGGCCATTTGACAGGACAGGTGGCGGCTCTATCCGACCCGCTCGCTACAGTGCGAGCAGTGCGTCTCCTCCTCCGGGCTACGGTCCCGTACGCGGTTGCAGTCACACTCCACCAGCCTCCCGAGTTCGCGTAGGACTACGCTGGCCGAGAAAAATGCAACGGCAAACGCCCCCCAGATCATCGACATCCCCTCATCGATCCTACGGGGCAGGAGACTTCGTCGGCGCGAGCGTCACCCCCCGCAAAGGCCCGGCCGTCCCCACGCGAAGAAAGCATCCGTCACCGCCCCCGTCGACCGCCACGGGATCTGCTGCGCCCTCCCACAGTACCTCTACGCGACGTCGACGCCTGAGCGATGATCCGCTGCTCGGGCGTTAAGACCGCCCTCGCGTCGAGCGAAACGGAGACGTCCATCCAGGCAAGGGCACTCTCTCCGGCTCGCGCTCCACCCCAGGGCCTCTTCGCGTTCGATCAGACCGGCGGGTTCGACCCTGCCGATCCGGAACCTATTCCCGACCACGCTTCGCGCGGTGCCCTCGAGTTCGATCAGTCGCGGACTGACTGAGAACTAGTGAGACCTGCCCCACCGACCCCGGACCCGCCGTCCCCGACGCGAGGTCGGATCCGTTCGCCATCTCCTGCCCATCCACGCATCCGATCGTCTCGTCCTTGCATGGCCGGACGGCGAGCGTTCATCTTAGCCTGAGGTCAGCCTTGCGAGGCGAGATCTCGCCTCGCTCAAGCAGGGTGCCGGACTCGGAAAGGGCGTTTGGATCGCCTATCCGTGCAACACGACGGGAAGGTACCCCCTGTAGGTATTGCTGCTGATCGATCGCGAAGAGCATGCCGCCGTCGCCCACGGCCTAGCACCGTCGGGGACAGATCGAAGGTGCCGAGCGGAACGGCACCGACCCGGCCGGCTTCCTCCAGGGCGCGCAGGGCGGGCTCGGCGCCGGTCGTCCCGAGCGTGAGAATGCCGTCGATAGACGGATCGGCTACGAGTGCCCCGCGGATCCGCTGTTGCGTGTCTTCGGGATCAGCGAGGTCGACCGCCAGCACCGACACCGAGCCGCCTGCCTGGACGACGGCATCGGTGAGTTCTCGGCAGTGTAGGTCCAGGGAGATGTTCCCCACCTCCTGGTTCACACAGAGAGCCTTGCGGACACCGGTCTCCACGAGGCGCTCACCACCCTGATATCCGCCGTCGTACTCAGCTTGGCCCACATGCGTGAGCACCCCGAGGCACTGGTAGAAGTGATCCCCGGAGTTGATGGAGATTACGGTGATGCCCGAGGCCACCGCCGCACGGATGGACGGGCCAAGAGCGTCTTCGTCGGGGATGGACACCACGAGGCCGTGAGGCCGTGAAGCCACGGCGCCGCGTCGATGAGCTGGCTCATCGCAACCATGTCGAACGTAACGACGGCCTGGTAGTCGACCTGAACGCCCAGCTCCTCGGCGGCGTCCGCCACTCCGTTCGTGACCACGGACCAGAAAGGGTTGGCCGCGACACTATGCGTCACGACCACGAACCGGAGGTCGGCGCGATCGGGCGTGGTGGGCTCCTCGTCAGCGAGAGAGCCGCCGTCGGCACCGCCACAGCCGACCACGAGGATGAACAGCGTCAGGAACCATGGCCTGAATGGTGCCACGGGCTGGACACCCCGGGCGTCGAGCGTGGTCTTCATGCGCCGAAGAATGCGGGCTTGCCTCCCGGAGGCCAAGTCCGGATCCGGAGACGTGGGAGCACCCCCGTGATGTGGCCTCTCCTGGCGGTTGGAAGGACCTCGTTCCCGGTTGCGGTCGATGCACCCCCGCCAGTCAGTACCGCGGGAGACTGGGGTCGACCTCCTCCGCCCACGCCAAGATACCGCCGTCGAGGTTCCACAGCTTCCTGAACCCTGCGGCTTGTAGGCTGCGGAGTGCCTGGGCGCTCCGTGCTCCCGACCTGCAGTGGAGCACGATCCGCCGGGCGCTATCGAGCTCGGCCAAACGCCGCGGCAGCTCGTCGAGGGGAATCAAACGAGCACCGAGCTCGCCGAGGTTCGCGATGTCCCATTCGTGCGGCTCCCGGACGTCGATGAGCGTGATGTCGTCGCCCGCCTCCAGCCAGCCCTTGAGCTCCGTGGCGCTCACCTGCGGCACACCCGCTCGATCGACGGAGGAATCATCGTCGTCGGGCCCGATGCCGCAGAACTGCTCGTAGTCGATGAGTTCCGTCTGAGTGGGCTGGTCGCTGCACACCGGGCAGCTCGGGTTCTTCCTGAGTTTGAGCTCCCGCCACGACAGGGTCAGCCCGTCGAAGATCACGAGTCGTCCGACGAGCGTATCACCCTGTCCAAGGATGAGCTTGATCGTCTCGAGCGCCTGCAGTGATCCGATGATCCCCGGGAGGACCCCGAGCACGCCGCCCTCCGCACAGCTGGGAACCAGCCCCGGCGGCGGCGGCTCCCGAAACAGGCAGCGATAGCATGGACCAACGGCCCCGTGGAAGACCGAGACCTGACCCTCGAAGCGGAAGATCGATCCATAGACGTTGGGCTTCCCCAGAAGAACGCAACCGTCGTTGACGAGGTAGCGAGTCGGGAAGTTATCCGTCCCGTCGACCACGATGTCGTACTCACGAAGCACGTCCAAAGCGTTCTCACTGGTCAGACGCAATTCATGGGTTTCGATGGCTACGTGAGGGTTGACCTCGTGCAGCCGCTCCCTCGCGGAGTCGACCTTCGGTCTTCCCACGTCGTGGGTCCCGTGGAGAAGTTGGCGCTGCAGGTTCGTCTCATCGACCACGTCGAAGTCCACGAGACCCAGGGTCCCTACACCCGCGGCCGCCAGGTAGAGGCCGAGCGGTGAGCCCAGGCCTCCCGTGCCCACCAAGAGGACGCGTGCGGCTTTCAGCTTGCGCTGCCCGGCCATGGCCACTTCGGGCATAATGAGGTGGCGGCTGTAGCGGAGGATCTCCTCCTGCGAGAGCTCGGTCTCGGACGCGATGGAGTGCGCCGCGGGAGAGGGTGCCGTCCCTCCAGCGATGCTCGGGACGATGGTGATCGAGTCCCCCTGAGCGATCGGTGCGTTCGCGCCGTCCAGATGGCGCACGTCCTCGTCGTTGAGGTAGACGCTCACGAAGTTCCTCAACACACCCTCCTCGGTGTAGAGGTGGCGCCCGAGATCCGGATGACGCTCGACCAGGCCCTGTAGTGCCTCCCCGACGGTCGCACCATCGAGCTCGGCCTCACGTGCGCCGGCGGTGTACCTGCGAAGGGCCGTCGGAATATGGACCGTAACGCTCATGTCTCCTCTCCGTCGAGTGTCTCTTGGTGGAACGTGCTACGGTCGTCCGCCAGGCGCCACGCTGTCGGCGTCCCCGGCGTCCCATTCCAGACCGGCACGATGAGGTAGCTGTACCATAGCCAGGCGGCCTCTCGATCGAAGTCCGAGGGCTCCCCGGGATGGTCGGGGTGTGAATGGTAGAAGCCCACGGCCTCGAGCCCGGCGCGGGTCGCCTCGATCTCGATGTCTCGTACGTTCTCCGCAGAAATGAGGTAGCGGCGCTCCCGCTGATCACCGTTCGTGTTCTCGGCCGGAACCACCTTCACCGCCTCCCTGAATCCCTCCGATGCCGGCGGGCCGAGAAGGGCGCCACAGCACTCTTCCGGATACTTGGCCTGCGCATCCGACCGGATGATGGCCGTCAGCTCCGCAGAGATCTGCAGCGTCATCGGTCGTTCCACCACGGCGCGCTCAAGTATCGCTCCCCACCGTCGGGGAGAAGCGTGACCACCACAGCGTGGTCCGGAAGGCCGGCGGCGACCGTCAGAGCCGCCGAGACGTTGGCGCCCCCCGACACCCCCGCCAGGAGGCCTTCCTCCCTCGCGAGGCGCAATGCCATGTCCTGGGCGTCCTCCGTGGTCACCCACAGCGTCTCGTCGGCCAGATCAGGATCGTAGATGCCCGGTACGATGGCCGACTCCAGATGTTTTGCACCCTCGATCCCGTGGAAGGGAGAGGAGGGCTGGACGGCGATGACGCGGACTTGCGGATCGAGCTCCCTGAGCCTCCGGGCCGTGCCCACGAAGCTCCCGGTGGTGCCCAGTATCACCACCCAGTGCGTCACGGCGCCGCCAGTCTGCTCCCAGACCTCCAGGCCTGTGGTCCGGTAGTGAGCTCGCCAATTCTCCGGATTGTTGTACTGATCGGCGTAGAAGTACCGGTCCGGATCGGCGGCGACCCGGCGGGCCGCTTCCCGGATGGCCCCGTCCGAGCCCTCCGCCGCATCGGTCTCCACCACCTCCGCGCCGTACCGCCTCATCACCGCCTTCCGCTCCGGGCTGGCATTGGCGGGAAGGCAGATCTCGCATCGGTAGCCGCGCGCGGCGCAGAACATGGCGTAGGCGATCCCGGTGTTTCCGGAGCTGGCGTCCAAGAGCGTCTTCTCGACATGGAGTCGCCCGTCCGCCTCCGCCGCTCGAATGATGGCACGGGCCGCCCGGTCTTTGACGCTCCCGCCCGGGTTTCTGCTCTCGAGCTTGACCCAGACGGCTGCGCCCTCGCCCGAGCCGAGACGACGGAGCGGAACCAGGGGCGTCTGGCCCACGACGTCGTCGAGAGCTGCGCGGCTCGCGGACGCTCGCTCAGTTCTCGGAACCCGCTCCGCCTGTGGCTTCACGCTTGAACCCAATCGACCCTCCGGACAAAAAGAAGAGTGGCTGCGACCTCCGGGGCCGCGGCCACTCCTTGAGAGCGTGCGGAACCGACTCCTCAGGAGTGCGGTCCCGGACCTCGGCACCCTGGAGGCGCGATGGCCTCGCGGCGGCGACAAACGCAGCAAGAGAGCGCGCAGCCGTAACAGGGAGCGAAGGTCATTATGATGCCCTTATGTGAATGTTTTCCTCTGGCAACCACCGTTCAACCCCGAAGACCCCGAGTGGTTTCGTGGTTTCACAACTCCTGGCCGAGGCCCGTCCCCTCCATGGCTCCCTCCGTCAGACGCGCCAGGAGTTGGTTCAACCTCAACTCCAACGATGCAGCGCGTTCCTGAGCCTCAGCCACCGTGATCTGGAGCGGCCCCAAGTAGATGGCAGGTGGAGTAGAACTCACCAAAGAGCGCGAGGAGCGCACCGATATAATGGCGGGCCTCGTGGTCCGTGCGGCCGCTCGGGAGTGTCGCTCGCGGCTCCCACCCTGGCATCGGTATCGCCACCGACTTCCGCAACAAAGAAGGGCACTCTCTTGGAATTCAGGCTACCACCGCGCCGCCCAATTTGGTGATCGCAAGCAAAGCGCGCGACCTCGATGCCCATCCTGCCGGATGCGATCGTTCGAAAGGAAGCTTGCCGAAACGCTCTTCGGAGATGCGTATCGTGACTATACGTACGACAGCCAGGCCTGCCGAGCCATGTTCCCGCCACCGAACTCCACTCACCGGCCGGGATGCCCCCCACGTCCTGGCGTACACGCGTCAGTCTCGATCAGGGCCGCCCCTTCGGCCCACCCCAGCAACGTGTGGGCCCGTTTGCCGCCGGCGCGGTCCCACCCTGACGCCGCTCCATCCGCTGGTCCAGAACCACCTCGAGACGTTCCTCGCAGAGGCCGCAGAGGCGGACCCCATGGGCGGCGGCGTGCCCGCATGGGTCGAGCGTGACTTCCGGGCCTATCTGCGGTGCGGCATTCTCGCTCACGGATTCGGACGAGCCCGGTGTGCCGGTTGTGGCTACGACTTCTTGGTCGCGTTCTCCTGCCGGAGCCGGGGAATATGTCCGTCGTGTAATGCGCGCCGTATGGTCGAGACTGCCGCCCATCTGGTGGACCATGTCCTGCCGCCGCTTCCGGTGCGCCAATGGGTGCTGGCCGTTCCGAGGCGGCTCCGTAACGGGGCGCTGGTGCGGGCTCACACCCGTCCCCTCGGGGTATCACGGCCCGTGAAGCTTCTCCGCCGCCGCTGGTTCCGCCTCGTACTCCTGCCCGCGCTCGGGGTGCTCGCCGCGCTGATGCTGGTCTGGCTCGCCCTCCCTCGGCCGGGCGGCCTCGCCACCGAGAACCCGCCCACGACCTCGTTCATGCGCTACCGCGTGGAGAAGGCCAGGGACACCGGCCAAACGCTCACCATCCACCAAGAATGGACGCCGCTCGAGAGCATGCCTCGGGACCTGGTCCGCGCCGTGCTCGTCTCCGAGGACGACCGCTTTCGCGAGCACCACGGCATCGACTGGAAGGCGCTCGCCACCGAGGTGGAGTGGACCGGCGGGGACACCTTCTCCTGGGCGAGGCCGCGGGATTGGGTGGCGCTCCTGCGAGCCGGGGGCTATGCCCGGACGCATCGCGGCACGATCAAGGGGCGGAGCACGATCACGCAGCAGCTCGCCAAGAACCTTTACTTCACGCCCGAGCGCTCTCTGGTGCGCAAGGCGAAGGAGTTCGTCGTCACGCGGCGCCTCGAGCGCGACCTGAGCAAGGACCGGATCCTCGAGATCTACCTCAATACCGTCGAGATGGGGCCGGGACTCTTCGGCATGGGTGCCGCGGCGCGAGCCTACTTCGACCGGCCCGTGCAGGGGGTAAATCGGGTGCAGGCGGCCTCGCTCGCGGCCACACTTCCCCAGCCGCTCACCTCGAATCCCACGCACCGTCCGGAACGGATGGCGTGGCGGAGGGACCTGATCTTGCAGCGGCTCGCGGGGCGCGAAGTGGTCATTCCCAACGAGCCACCTCCGATGCCGATCACGCTTCCTCCCGGCGACTCAGCGATCGTCGGCGACACGACCGCATGGATGATCGGCGGCGATACGGCTGCCCCGGTCATCGTCGAAGACCCGTCCGCCTCGGGCGATTCGACGGGCCTCGGAGTCCGGGTGGATACGGGTGGGGGGCGGGTCCCTGGGGGTTGACGAGTCGCCCGGTTGACGGGCCCCAGGGCGCCTCCGCGAGCGGCGGGCTCAACCCTGGTCCGCCGCGTACGTTCTCTACCTGAACGAGATCATTCCCGAAGATGCCGTCATGAACGCCGAGACAATCCCGGCCGTGGTGATGCCGGCTCGGGACCGCTTCGTGCCCGACGATCGGATGGGAGGAGCCGAGGTTTGCTGACCCGAGGATCGCCTTCACGGCGGAGCGAGCGCAGAGGGCCACCACCCGGAAAGGGTCGGCTTTCGTTCGGAGCCGCCCCTTCCCCGCGCGCGCGCCGTCGCTAGATTCTCTGCACGCTCCGTCGACTGCGGCGACCGCCGACATTCGGGAGCGGCTTGTGCCGGATGGACTGCGATGCGGGGCAGAGGCTCCCGTATGAGGTGGCTCGCTTTGACTGCCCTGCTCGGGATCGGCGGAGCCATGTCGCTACCCCTGGTTCTCTCCGGGACGCAGCGGTCTGCCATGTCCGGCTGCGACGGGGAAGTCCTTCCTTCATCGGGCGTGTCGACCACGGTCACGCCGTGCCTCGCTCCCGAGGGTGTGCCCTGTCACTCCGGCCCAAGGCCGCCTCTTTCGCCGCCCTCCCCACCGCCCCCATGCCCGGCGGAGGCGATCGACGGCTCCCTCACCCCAACCCCCTCGCTCACGGCCCGCACGATCGGTCGGAACGCCACCCCCGCCACGGCACCACCTCTGGCCTAGCTCCCGGCGGGAACGACCCCGAGAGGTCTTACCCCCGATGGCTCACGGGCACTCACAGAAGGCCCGGGCGCGTTCCCACACGTACGGAGTCAATTCCATGGTCACTTGCGTCATGCTACTCAGCGCGGTCGTCCAGGCGCAGGCCGACGACGGCCTCTCCCTCGGCGAGCTCTTCCAGGAAGTCCCCACAGATCCGTCCTCGGTGTTCGTCATACTCCTCCTCCTCTCGTCCCTCGTGCTCGTGCTCTGGACCGGCCGGCCAAAGGGAGGTGGTGGAGGCGGCAAATGAGAATCCGCGGCTCCATATGAAAACCGTCGCTGGCGAGCGGGACCTGGAAGTGTGCGAAGATCAACGCGATGACGAAGATGTTGTCCAGGCTCAGCGACTTCTCGAGAAGGTACGCCGTGAGGAACTCGAGGGCGACGGTGCGGCCGTAGATCCGTTCGGAGAACGCCAAGCCGATCCCGACCCAGTCGTTCTCGAAGAGCCAGAAGATGAGAACGTTGAAGGCAAGGGGGAGCGCGATCCAGAACGCGCTCCACGCCGCGGCCTCGAAAACCGTGATCTCGTGGGGGCGGCGGTTGAACACGCCCAAGTCGAGGGCGAGGAGCGCGAGGATGAAAGCGATGAACCCGCCCCATATGAGGGTTGGGATCAAGAAGATGGAAGGAAGAGGTCGACGTGCACGGACTTCGAGCCCGCGACTGAATGCAACGCGCGTGATGGTGTGCCATTCACGCTAACAGCGACTACACCCCAGGGACTACCGGAACCCCGATCGGAACGTTAGACTCCGATTCGTTCGGAGGATATACCTCCGAATTGTCCTGGAGCCTTCATGCTTGTCCGCACACTTCTCGCTCTCTGCCCAGACGGATTGGCCAAGCGGATCGAGGCCCTCCTCGACACGCGCCACGTCTCGGTCTTCCAGTCCCACGACCCCCACGAAGTCCGCCAACTCCTGGAACGGGGAGATATCGATCTCCTCCTGGTGGACGACACGATCACGGGTCCCGGTGTGGAAGGCTGGGTGGCGTCGGTGAGGTCACTCCCCGAGTCTCCCGACCTCGTGTTCTTGGCCGAGCGGGAGGACCCCAGCCGACGGGCGGTCCTCCTTTCCGCCGGGTGCCTCGCCGTGCTCAACCCTCGGCTCTCGGATCGGGAACTCCGCAGCACTCTGAAGGCGCTCGTCGGTCGCCTGATCACAGACGGGTCAGTGCGGCTGGCCGCCCAGCGGTTGGGGCGGGTCCACGGCTTCGAGGACCTGGTGTCGGCCAGCCCGGCCATGGATGAGGTTCTTGCCGTTGCTCGGCGGGTGGCGAGAGCGGACAGTTCGCTTCTGATCCTAGGCGAGACCGGTGTGGGCAAAGAGCGCCTGGCTCGCTCCCTCCACTACGAAAGTGCGAGGTCAGCCGCACCGTTCGTGCCAGTGAACTGCGGCGCCATCCCCGAGGGGCTCCTCGAAAGCGAACTCTTCGGTCACGAGCAGGGCGCCTTCACGGGAGCCGTGCGAGCTCACCGTGGACTGTTCGAGGTAGCGCACCGCGGCACCCTCTTTCTGGACGAGGTCGGGGAGCTGCCCCTGCACCTCCAGGTGAAGCTCCTGCGCGTGTTCGAGGACCGCCAGATTCGCCGCGTGGGCGGTGAGCGGGCGGAGAAGGTGGACGTGCGCATCATCGCCGCAACCAACCGGAACCTGGAGCAAGACGTAGGCTCCCGTCGCTTCCGTGCGGATCTGTTCTACCGCCTCGCGGTCGTCACCCTCACGGTCCCACCTCTGAGGGAGCGGCGTGAGGATATTCCGGCATTGGTGGACCGCTACCTGGCCTACTTCCGACGAGAGATGGGAAAGCCCGTGCACGGGATAGATGCCGATGCCGTCGACGCCTTTCTGCGCCATCCTTGGCCCGGTAACGTCCGCGAGCTCATCAACGTGTTGGAGCGCGCGATGCTCCTGAGTCAGGGACCCACGATTTCGCTGGCCGACCTGCCTCGGTCCATCTCGGGAGCACGGAAGCGGGGAGGAGTGGGCCACACGGACTCTCTCTTCCCTGGCCTGGCGGCCGACCTCTACGACCGCCCCATTCCGGAGGCTCGCCGCGCGGCCGTCGAGGCCTTCGAGGGCCGGTATCTCACCCGTATCCTCGAAGAGACGGGAGGCCAGGTCGGCGAAACGGCGCGCCGGGCAGGCATTTCGGAGCGCTCCCTCTACGACCTGATGCGCAAGAACGGTCTTCGGAAAGAGGATTTCAAGGGCTGACCCGACCACGAATCGGAGTCACTACATCCGATTCTCAGCCCAAAGGGTCCCACCGCGGCCGATGCGGTCCCTCGCGGAACGGTCACAACCTGTTGTTACACAACGTATTCCGGACTCCGGATCTCCTCCGCCCCGCTCTTGGCATGCCGGTTGCACTAGAGCACGATGAGTCGCGATCCGGGGCCATCCCTGGCGGGCTTGCCTCGCGGTCTGCGAGGCGGATAACAACCACCCGCCGCCAGGCGAGCGCCCGGCCCGGGATACAGGAGCATTGACTTCCATGAGCAGGACACTTTCGACCTTCCGTGCCATCGCGGTCGGCCTCTTGAGCATTATGGCCGCATGCGCGGACCCCCCGGTGGACTCCATCGCCAACGCAGAGCAGGCCCTACAATCCGCCGTCAGCGCCGGAGCCGCGGAGTACGCCCCTCAGGCCATGAACGCCACGGCCCAAGCCAAGGCCGCGCTGGACGTCGAACTCGCAGTCCAGGCAGAACGTTGGTCCGTGCGTCGGTCCTACGAGCGGGCTGAAGAGTTGGCCGCCGCGTACCTGTTGGCGAGTGAGCAGGCCGCCGACCAGGCGACGCACGCGAAGGAGTTGGCTCGCGTCGAAGCCACGATCGCCATCGAGCAGAGCAGGCTCGCCTTGGATGAAGTCCTCGGCATGCTGGCCGTGGCTCCGGCAGGCAAGGGAACCCGTGCCGATCTCATGAAGGCCGACCTCGAAGCCGCCGCTACGGGCCTTACCGAGGCCGCGGCCTCGGTGACCGCCGGACAATATCGAGAGGCGAGGTCGCAGGCCGCCTCCGCCCGTGAGATCATCGATCGGGTGAGGGCCGCGATCGAGATGGCCCACGGGATGCGTGCGGCCTAACGCCGCCTTCCGGCCAAAGAGCGGGTGCCAGGGCCGCGACGTCCTGGCACCCATCGGCTTTCGGCCACTAACCTAGTGCAGATGTCGATCCGCCGGAGGCCGCTGGTCGCGGCAGGGCTCCTCCTCGGGGGACCCCTGCTGACATTCCTCGTCCTTGTCCTGGTCGCTTCGCCCGAGCGCTCGGACGATCCCGCGCTCCTCTCGGAGCGGACGGCAGCGGCCATCGGTGAGGCCCACGGTGCGGGCGCGGCCCTTCGAGCGCCCATGAACCTGACGCGGGCAGAAGAGGAGTACCGCGAGGGGTTGATGGAGCGCCGGCGGCAGGAGCTACGACCGGGGCCGCTACGTGACTTCCGGCAGGCTCGAGAGTTCTTCGAGCAGTCGGTGTCGCATGGTAAGGTCGCGGCGGACATCGCGTCCCATTCCACGGAGCGGGAGCGACTCGCGGGTATGCGCGCCGTCGGTAGGGCCCACGGCGCCCTCGCACCGCTCGAGCGCGTTGAAGACCACATCTGGCTCGCGCCCGAGACACGCGTTCGCCTGCAGCGGGCCCGCACGTTGGTATCGGAGGGCTCATCCCTCATCGCTCGTGGCGCGTACGAAGGCGGCGCCCGCAGGGCCGGCCAGGGCCACGTCGAGGCACAGGGGGTCGCGAAGACCCTCTTGGGTCTCACCTCCCGGTACGCCGACGAGCGGCAGTTGGCCGTGTGGCGCAGCTGGATAGCAGACACGATGGCATGGTCCGCCAGCACTGGAAAAGCTGCCATCATAGTCGACAAGGACCAGCACCGCCTGACCCTCTACGAGAAGGGTCGGGCCGTGCGATCATACGCGGTGGATCTTGGGTGGAACAACGTGGCCGCCAAGCGTCGCCAGGGCGACGGGGCGACCCCCGAGGGTCACTACCGCATAACCGAGATGAAGGGGCGCGGTCGGTCCCGGCACCACAAGGCGCTTCTCCTCGACTACCCCAACCGCGACGATCTGGCGAATCTCGCGGAGTTGAAGAGGACCGGTGCGGTGCCCTCGAATACGCACGTCGGCGGACTCATCGAGATTCATGGAGATGGGGGCCGTGGCCGAGACTGGACCGACGGCTGCGTGGCGATCACCAACGCGGATATCGACGAGTTGTTCGCACGGGTGAGCCTGAACACGCCCGTGACCATAGTGGGGAGCCGTGAGGGTGACGGGGTCTTCGCCGGGGTGGCCCGGAGGCTCGAGCAATGAACACGCGAGACGTGCAATCCAGTGCCGCGCCTTCGCCGCTCTCGGGCTCTTCTTCCCTCCAAGGGAGGGCTCGCAGCCTCCGCCCTATCCTCGGCGCGTTGCTGATGGTGGGGTGCGGCGGCGCCGTCTTGGTCCAAGCCGCATTGGGCTTTGCATTGCGCCCGGTGTCCCTGGGCGATCCGGTCCAGGGAGCCGAATCGATGGCGGATCCAGCCGCTCTGGGAGCGACGCTCACCGAGATCACGAACCTCCAGCGAGAGCTCGCCTCCACCGCGACCCAAGGCACTTACCTGGTGATAGACCGGGCCAACAACCGACTCTGGGTCCGAGGACGGGCCGGCGTCGTCCATGAGGCTATCGTCTCCACCGGCTCCGGTACCGTGCTGAAGGAAACGCGTGGACTCCAACGCACGTGGACGTTCGATACCCCCGAGGGACGCTTCCGCGTTCTCAACGAACGAAAGAACCCGGTGTGGACGAAGCCCGACTGGGCATTCCTGGAAGAGGGACAGGAGGTGCCACGCCGCTTGAGTGAGCGCGTGGAAAAGGGCACGCTGGGCGAGTGGGCGCTAGACCTGGGCGACGGCTACATGATCCATGGCACGCTCTACGAGCGCCTGCTCGGCCGCAGCCTGACGCACGGCTGCATACGAGTGGGCCGAGATGATCTGCGGCTTGTGGAACGGGCCGTTACAACCGGCACTCCCGTCTATATTTTCTGAGGGAGCCGGGCACGTGATCTCGCTCGGGCGCACGGTTCTCGTGCTTTCGGGGGTGACTGTCCTCGGCGCCACCGCCTGGCTGGGTGCGCGTACGATTTCATCGCCGAGCGCAGACCCTTCCGAGGTCCTTCGCGCCGAGGAGGCCGTGCTCCGTCACCGTCTGACCGTGTCCGGTCAGGACCGCGCTCTCCTCGTGCTTGATCCCAAACGTTCGACCCTCGTCCTTTACCGCGGAGGTACCGAACTCCGGTCGTGGCAGGTGTTGTCGGTGGAGGCCGGCGCCCGACGAATCGGTGCGGGCCGGGGGGTCGTGCGGGAGGACTGGCGTACCCACCTCTGGGAGGACCCGCAGCTGGACCCCCCTGTCCGGAGGGACAGGAAGCTCATCGTCTCAGACTCGGTGGTCCCTCCGGACCCGACCGGCGCGGTAGACTGGATCCCTCCCACTCCGGAAGAGTCGGTACCCACGCCACGGCGCTTCGTGGTGCACTTCGCCGACGGTCTCGGCCTGGAAGTGCTGGCCGAGGGTCCGGACTCACTTCTCGCCAATCCCGGGCTCGCAGAACGCGTATCTGCCGCCACTCGCCGCGTCTTTCCGAAGAGCTGGGACCGCTACCGCGTCCGCGTTCGGATGCCTGCCGCGGAGGCGGGCAGTCTGTACCGCGCGTTTCCCTCCGGCACCGCGTTCGTGGCCCTCATCCCGGAACGCCCACCGCGCCTGTGGTCCCCCATATTCCCGTCCGCCCGCTAAGCGATCGGCACTAGGGAAACTCTGAACAAGACGGGTGTAGTTTCATGGTATGAAACGACCGGGGAGTTGTGAGCGGGCCATGGAGCTTCAGATGACTTTCGCGGAGCTGGAGTACGATTCGAAGAAGCGGCGGACGCGCCGGGAGATTTTCCTGGAGAAGATGGAGGGGCTGATTCCCTGGCAACAGCTGGAGGATCGGATCGAGCCGTTCTATCCGAAGGCTGGCCGTGGCCGCCGCCCCTATCCGCTTGGGGTGATGCTGCGGGTTCATTGTGTGCAGCTGTTCTACAACGTGAGCGATCCGGGCATGGAGGATCTGCTCTACGAGGTGGAGTCAGTGCGCCGCTTTGCGGGTCTGCGCCTGAGCGGTTCTTTGCCGGACGAGACGACGATCCTGAACTTCCGTCACCTGCTGGAGACGCAGGGCTTGGGGATGGGGTTGTTCGAGGAGATCAATACGCATCTGGCGTCTCTCGGGCATCGGTTGAAGACGGGGACGATCGTGGATGCGAGCATCATTGACGCGCCGTCGTCGACGAAGAACCGCAGGGGAGAACGGGATCCGGAGATGCACCAGACGAAGAAGGGAAACCAGTGGTACTTCGGGATGAAGGCGCATATCGGGGTGGACGCCGAATCGGGTCTGGCGCACAGCTTGGCGACGACGGCCGCCAACGCGGCGGACGTGACGCAGGCGTGCGTGCTGCTGCATGGTGACGAGACGGAGGCATGGGGCGACGCGGGCTACCAGGGTGTGGACAAGCGCCCGGAGAACAGGGGTTGCGACGTCGCCTGGCAGGTGGCGATGAAGCCGGGCAAGCGTCGCCTGCTCGATCGGGACGGCGCCGAGGCGGCGGCCGAGAAGCGCAAGGCATCGGTGCGGGCGAAGGTGGAGCATCCGTTCTTGTATGTGAAGCGGCGCTTCGGGTACGGTAAGGTGCGCTACCGGGGACTGGCGAAGAACACGCAGCGCATCGCGTTGCTGCTCGGGTTCTCGAATCTGCTCATCGCTGGCCGCTACGCGACCGGATAACGCGCGGCCCATGGACCGCCCGAGGGCGGGAGCCGGACACATCGAAGCGACTTCCTGACGGTTCGGACCGTTTCTCCGGCGCGCCAGCCAGCACTTCATCGCTCCGATAGGTCTTCGAACCGGATCTTCGAACCGCAACCGATCGCGTTCCTCCCAAGATGGGGGTTGTTCAGACCCTCCCTAGCTCTCGTTGCGGCACGGAACCGGCCGCCGCGAACGCCGAGGTACGCGGTAACGGCGCAGGCCACCGACGTGATGTACGGGTAGGGGATCTCCGCGCGACGTACGCCCCCACGATCCAGACGGTCGCACCGGCTGTCAGCGCCGCTATACGTACGACAGCCAGGCCTGCCGAGCCATGTTCCCGCCACCGGATTCCACTCACCATCCGGGATGCCCCCCACGTCCTGGCGTACACGGGTCAGCTCTCGGTCAGGGCCGCCCCTTCGGCCCACCCCAGCGCGAGCCCGGGAGCCGGTCCCGGCGCCCACATGGGTGCGATCTCGTTCCTTCACCGCTTCGGCCCTTCATTGAACGTACGGTGGACCTGGAGGGGAGGGCATCGTCTATCGGCTCCCCCATCCCGCACCGGATGGTACCACGGCTCTCTCGCTCACTCCTGTGGAGTTCCTCGAGCGACTCGCCCTACTCATTCACCCGCCACGCATCCATCGCCACCGCTATCACGGGGTGCTGGCTCCCGGGGTACCCACCGAAGGTGGGTCGCAAGCTCAGGTATCAGGTCATCGCGCTCGGGCGTGAGCAGGGTAGCGTGGAGAAGTCGCCCTCGGGGCCGCTCGACGCCCCGTCCGTCGCGGGTTCGTCAGGCGACGCCGCGGGCCGCCGTAGGTCGTCGCGCTGGGCCGCTCTCGTCGCTCGTATCTACGATGTCTTACCGCTCGTCTGCCCGGGGCACCGCGCGAAGCGTGGTCGCGGTGCCTCGATGCGCATCATCGCCTTCGTCACCGATCCCGTTCCCGTCCGCTCCATTCTGTCCTATCTCGATCTCCCCACCCGACCCCCTCCACTCTCTCCGGCTCGCGCTCCACCCCAGGGCCTCTTCGCGTTCGATCAGACCGGCGGGTTCGACCCTGCCGATCCGGAACCTATTCCCGAATTCGAGTTCGATCAGTCGATCAGTCGCGGACTGACTGAGACCTAGTGAGACCTGCCCCACCGACCCCGGACCCGCCGTCCCCGACGCGGGGTCGAATCCGTTCTCCATCTCCTGCCCATCCACGCATCCCATCGTCTCGTCCTTGCATGGCCGGACGGCGAGGGTTCACCTTAGCCTGTGGTCAGACTTGCTAGGGGAGATCTCGCCTCGCTCAAGCAGGGTGCCGGACTCGGAAAGGGTCTTTAGAATCCCTATCCTCGTACATCTCACATTGTAAAGTATGGAACTCAGGAACCGCATTCTCGTCTACGCGGCCTTCGGGGCATTGACCGGACTCGTGATTTCGCTCTCGGCATCAATGATGTACGGGGTTGTTCACGTGGTCCACGAGAGTTCGGCTACATTGGATCCCTCTAGCCCGCGCCTACCTTCCGTGTTCCGTGTCACGGGAGCGTACGTCATTGGCGGAATCCCTCTAGCCCGCGCCTACCTTCCGTGTTCCGTGTCACGGGAGCACTCGCGGGCGCGGTGTGGGGTGGGCTTCTACCCTTGACCAGACGGTTGTGGGGAGCGGTGACGGTGGCATTCATCGGCGGGCTACCGGTCTTTCTGCTCCTCTACCTCGCGGTCGACGCCGGAAATCTATCGGTGGGAGTGTCGGGAATCCTGCTGCGCTCCATCGCCTGGGCCATAATTGTGGGCATCGGTTGGGTCGGCTTGCGGGTCCGCGTGATCCGACGCAACCAGAAGTCTCAGGACACTCACTCACCTTCCGGGGGGACGTCTGCGGGAAGCTCAAACTGTGTGGAACGATCGAGCGGGACCATGTAGAGGAATCTTCCTTCCATGTCGGCCACTTTCCCCGCGTGATAGATCCACTCGAAGAGGTCGTCGGCTTGGTCGGCGGCTGTGATCGCCGTGAGGATCTCTTTCTCGACGCAATTGAACAGGCCCCCGGGATTCGATCCAATGAAGCCACGGGCGGAATGCACCTCTACCCGGGTCAGGCCCAACTCAGAGAAGAGCCGCGCCTGAAGCTCCGCGCCCAGTCCCTGGGGCAGTAGGCATGAGAGGAGCCTGTCTCCGCCCCCACTCACGAGGCGCTCCCGCGGATCTTCCTTAGGACAGCTTCTGGAACGTGCGTTGCCGCCTTATCGAGGCGCGTGACGTAGAGGAAGCCCATTCCGGGTGTTTCCAGCTTTCCCGTCAGGTACATCACCTCCACGATCCGGTCTACCTGATCCGTGGCAACCACCACGTTTATCACTTCCTTCTCGACTTCGACGGCAACACCAAGAACTCCGAGGCGTTCACGGACGCCACTGCCACGCGCGTAGTAAACAGTGGCTCCTTGCGCCCCGGCATCCCTGCATGCGCGGACGATGTCATCGGCCAGACCCTTCTGCACGATGCAGGTTATGAGCATCACTTCAGTGAGGACGATTACGTCACGGTCTGCCATCAGTCAGCCTGTTCAGATGAAGTGTCCACGCTTTGCCTTCCACCGGATGATGAGTCCGCAGACCAAGACGGAGGCGATCGGGCAAAGGGACGCCAGTGCGAGGACACCGAAGCCGTCCGTGGCTCGGACCGCATCTCCCAAGCCTAAGCCCATGGCAAGCACGAGCGGCACCGTGACCGGGCCCGTGGTTACACCCGCGCTATCCCAGGCGACATTGACGAACTCCTCCGTCGACACTGCCGTCAGTATCAACAAGAGAGCATATCCAGGTAAGAGGAAATTGCTTAGATCAAGTGCATAGACCAGCTTGACGATCCCGAGGGCGATGCCGAACGCCACGCCGACTGCCACCGCGAGCATCAGCAACCTTCTTGAGAAGGCCCCGTTCGTCAACTCTTCCACGGCAATGCCCATAGCGTTAAGCGCCGGTTCGGCGAGCGTGGCGCCGAATCCGAGAACCCACGCGAAAGCGACCACGAGGGCAATTCCCAACCCATAGGCATAAAGTGGTGAATCGGGCACGTCGCGGAGCGTCACGAAGGCGCTAGGAAGGGCGCCGCCCGATTGCCTACCGAGTTCCGCGAGCCCGTACGACAAGCCGATGTTGAAAGCCGCCATGCCAGCGAGAGTCAGCGCGATCCCGTACCCGACCATCCAGGGGTGACGTAGGTCCTTCCGAACCAGGAGCTTTAGCACCAGCACGAGGAAAACCACTAGGGGAACGATAGCCCTCAGGGCTGCGACGACGTCGGTCGCGGGACTGACGGTCCACCATCCGTCGGGCGGCGTATCGGTAGTGAGGAGACCGCCCGGTTCCACGAGCAATCCAAGGAGCAGCACTCCGAGCACCGGAAACAGTGAAGCAAGGGTGACGATGCCGAACCCGGAAAGACTGCCGCCGCCACGGCCGACCGCGTGAGCCACGCCGATGCCGAGGGCCAGCACTAGCGGTACCGTCACGGGGCCCGTCGTCACCGCTCCAGAATCCCACGCCAGCCCTACGATCTGGGAAAGTTCCGGGTGCGTCCTCGCATATGCGGTCAATAGGAGGCACGGCACCAGTGGCAAAGATCAGCGGCTTTAGGCTCCAACTGTAGACGAATCGCAAAGTCCCCAGCACGGCGGCGACGCCGACGCCCATGCCGACTACCAAGACGAGTTTCCCGCTGTGTTGGTTCAGAAGAGCAAAGAGCACGGGTGTCTCCTGGGCCGAGACGATGGCACCGGCAGCCTTCAGCGCGCCGATCGCTGGCTCCGCGAAAGTCACTCCGATTCCCAGGAGAAAGACAACCAGCGATACCACCAAGATTGGCTGGTGGGTGGGAAGGGTTTCTCCCATCCGCTCGCCCAGGGGCATCAGGCCGAGCTTGAGGCCTTCCATGAACAACATAAGGCCCATGATGACCGCCAGGAGCGCTCCGGCGATAGTGCCAAAACTTTCCACCGGCTGGCGCAGGAAAAGGAGTTGAAAGGACACCAGGTAGAGTGCGAGCGGCGCAACGGCCCGGAATTGCTCGAGAAATCGAGGTGAGATGTATGGCGTTAAGATCGTCACCACCTCGGCCGGACGAAGCCGGAGCCTCGCGTCCGAAGGAGAGGCCGCCACGACGTCGTTGTATGAGACGAGCTCGTGGCAGATTCCGACCTCTTGGACGTAATCGCCGAAGCGGACCTCTTGTTGCACCAGCGGCACTCCCATCAAAAGCGATAGTACCCATATTGGCTGTGTCGGCCGCTAGGAGCAAAAGGGAGCCGATCAAGGTCATCAAGGCAGAGGGCCGCCACGATCTTAGTGGCACTCCTGTTCCTCGTTATGATCGTCCCGATCGTTACGGTCTCGTTCTCGCGTCGGCTGTAGGTCCGATCCTGGCCCAAGTCGCGATAGGAATAGGCGATCCAAACGCCCTTTTCGAGTCCGGCACCCTGCCTGAGCGAGCCGAGACACGGCCCTGCAAGGCTGAGCCCAGGCTAAAGGGCACGTTCGAAGGGCACGTTCGCCGTCCGGCCATGCAAGGACAGACGAGCGGATGCGTGGATGGGCAACAGCGACCGAACGGACCCGACCCCCGAGCCGGGGACGACCGGTTCAGGGTTAACGCACACTTCCATTTCCACGTCTGTGTCATCGACGGCGTGTTCAGCGAGGATGCCGAGGGCTCGGTCCAGTTCCACGAGGCCATCCATCTCACGGCCTCCGACTGGGACGAGCTGCAGCACACCGTGCGCCACCGGGTGCTCCGGTACTTCCCCCGCCAGGGTCTGCTCGAACGCCACGTCACCGACGACATGCTCAACTGGCAAGCCTCCGGTGAGTTCAGCATCGATGCCTCGGTCCACATCCCGGCCCGTGACCGTGCCGGGCTCGAACGCATCCATCGTCATCGGTATCACGGAGTGCTGGTTCCCAACGCCAGGCTCAGGTATCACCTCATCGCGCTCGGGCAGCAGGGTAGGATAGAGGAGTCGCCTTCGGGGCAACATGGCCCGCAGTCCGTAGCGGGTTCGCCACCGATACCGTTCCCGTACGCTCCATTCTGTCCCTATCTCGATCTCCGTCCAGAGCCAATTCTTGCACTTACTCTAATATAACTATAGTTATCTCTCAGACGATTGAGCGACAACCATACTTTTACGACACCTATGCGAGTAGCAGAGATAGACACCGAGCTGGTGGCCTCAAACCCATGGTGGCGCGACCCCAAGAGCTGGGAGGAGTCCGACGTGCAGCTACTAGCGACGCGTCAGTCGCCCTTATCCTATGATCCGCGCCCCCTTCGAGGCGTCATTGCGGGCGGGCTCTACATTCTCAGGGGGCCGCGTCGCGTTGGGAAGTCAACGGCCCTGAAGCAGTTGATCGCGAAGCGGCTAAGGAGCGGCTCTCCTCCCCGGAGCATTCTCCACATGTCGGTCGAGGGCCGAAGCGCTCAGGACCTGGTGGACATCGTGCGCAGGGGTGCGGCCAGTTGGCTCGAGGGTGATCCCGGGGAGCGGCTGTGGGTCATCGATGAGATCACGGGTGTAAAGGGGGCGTGGCCGGAACACATCAAGCGCTTGAGAGACAGCGATCCCGCCTTCTCGGCAGACACCGTGGTCCTCACCGGATCCTCGGCCGCCAAGTTCGACGAGGCGAGAAAGCTGCTGGCGGGCCGCAGAAACGCGGATCGTAGTGATCGAACCTTGTTTCAGATGGGATTCACTGACGTGGCCCGAGCGCTGGGAGTGGAACTACCTGAATCGCCGAGCTGGCGTGTGGCGGATCTCTGCAACGCCTCAGCGGTAGAATCCGCGATTTCACAGTACCACGCGTGGATTCCGGCCTTGGTCGATACCTGGGATCACTACCTGGCGGTGGGCGGGTATCCGCAGGCCGTCGCCGCGGAATTGAAAGGCCCAGGGGGGCACGGTGGGACGGTCCTAACCGAGGCGCTATGGGACGTCATCCATGGGGATGCCTTCGAGGGGGCGGGGCTCACGCCGACTCAGACGCAGACCATTCTTCGGTCCCTCTCCTCATCACTCGGTTCCCTTTTCTCCGTCCAAGGTCTCGCCACTGCGGTCGGTGTGGCCTTCGCGACGGCAGAGAACCGGCTGGACGCTCTTCGCCGAGCCTTTGTGGCGTTCCCGGTTCATCGCGAACAGGGGCTCGCGCCGAAACCGCGTTCTCAGTCGAAGTGGTACTTCTCCGACCCGCGCCTGGCGAGGCTTGCCGCCGATTTCGGCGCCGGCAGTCCCCCGGATGCTACAACCCTCTCGGAGCAGCAACTTGCTGTCGCACTTCTGCGGGCCCTGGAAAAAGAGTCGCCGGGGGCCGCGATCCGGCATGACCGACTGCTCTACTACCGGTCACGGACCGGAGCCGAAATCGACTTCGTGTCCGCGTCTTTCTCAGCGAGCTGCGTCGAGTCCAAGTTCGTTGACAGAGGCTGGGGGCGCGCCTTTCAGACCATTGAGGCGTCTGGGCGTTCCGCTGGCGTTGTCGCCACACGATCCGGAGTACAACGGCACGACGGCGGATGGGCGCTCCCAGCGGGTCTCGTTGCGTTCGTGCTGAGCGAATGAGATGCCCGACGGGCATCCGATAGTTACCAAACACAAGTAAATAGTTGACTCAGGAAACTACTGACTGGGCCTCTGCTGTCGCGTCGGCGTCCTGCTCGGCCTCTGCCTCCGCCACGGCCATGCGAACCTTGAGGATCGTATCCGGAGTGACAGACATCGAGGTGATCCCGCTTCGGACGAGGAAGGGAGGAACCTCGTCGGGGTGATCCGAGGGTGCCTGCCCGCAGATCCCCATGGACAGCCCCGCCGACTTGAACTCCTCGATGGCGCGCTCGATCATGCGCTTCACCGCCGGCGAGCGAGCGTCCACGGGGTACGCATAGTCCTCCAGATCGTCCCTGGACACAGCGTACACGGTCTGCACCAGGTCGTTCGACCCGATGGATCCACCGGTGAGCTGCATCTCGGAGATGAAGCCCTCGGCGTCGATGACGTTGGAGGGGAGCTCCACCATGAGGTAGAGAGGGACCCCGGCCTGGGGTGAGAGTCCGTGCCGATCGAGCTGCCGGATGACCTGTGCCCCCTCCTCCGGTGTGCGGCAGAACGGGATCATGACCTGGAGATTGTCGAGCCCCAGCTGCTGACGGACGGCCCGTAGCGCGTCACACTCCATATCGAAGGCCGGAAGGAACCGAGGGTCCACGTAACGGGACGCACCCCGCCACGCGATCATGGGGTTCTCCTCGTGGGGCTCGAAGATGCGTCCGCCGAGAAGCTCCCGGTACTCGTTGGACTTGAGGTCGGAGAGCCTCACCAGCACCGGTCGCGGATAGAAGGCGGCGCAGATGAGCGCGACGCCGTACCGCACCTGGTCGACGAAGAACTGGCGCCGGTCCGCATACGTGGGCGTACGACGTTCGATGGCCCCCACCAGCGTGTCGAGCTCGTGGTGATCGAACCCCTCGACGCGCTCGCGGAAGGGCTCGAGTTCCGGCGCGAGTTCTCCGGTGCTGACGAAGGACCGGAGTTCCTCGTAGTAGAGGAGCGCCAACGGATGGATCCCCACCTGCGCAGTCAGGATGAACTCCAGGCGGGCAAGTCCCACCCCGTCGCTGGGGAGCATGGCGTCATGGAGCGCCTTGGACGGGAAGCGCACGTTGAGCTTCACCTTCGTGCGGAGCTCCGGCAGCTCCCCAAGGTCGACACGCTGCACCTCGAACGGGTGCATGCCCTCGTAAACCGCGCCGGTATCACCCTCAGCACACGATCCGGTGACCAGGCTCAGCGGCTCGAGGACCCGGGTGGCATCTTCACATCCCACGATGGCCGGAATGCCGAACTCACGCGCTACGATCGCGGCGTGCGAGGTCCGACCACCGTTCTCGGTGACCACCAGGGAGGCCTCTTTCATCATAGGCTCCCAGTCCGGTGTCGTGAGCGACGTGACCAAAACGTCGCCGGTGTCGAACACGTGGGCCTCGGCCGGGATATCTTCGAGGGGACGGCCATCCTTGAGCATGTTCCTGAGTGCCCGTTTTCTCTCGATGACCTCCTGGTAGTCCCTGTAGACCCTCACCTTTCCTGCCCCGATACGTGTGCCTACGGCCTGACCCGTGAGGAGCAGCTTTCCCTCGCTCCGCAGCGTCGCGAGAAGTGCCTCTCCCATGGAGTAGGTCTCGAGGATGTTCTTCTGCTCCTCCCCCGAGTGGACGGTCTCGGGGCGAGCCTGCACGATGAAGAGGTCTCCGGTGTAGCCGTCCTTGGCCCACTCGATATCCATGGGCCTTCCATAATGGTCCTCGATGACCAGGGCCATGCGTGCCAGCTCGAGGGCCTCTTCCGAGGTCAGCGACCACACTCGTCGGCGGCTCGCATCGACGTCCACGCTCTCCGTGGCCGTCCCTCCTTGGGTGGAGTACACGAGCTTCAGGTCCTTGGCGCCGAGCCAGCGGTGAACGACGGCCGAGCGTCCTCTGCGGAGTCCCTCCTTCCAGACCAGGAAGAAATCCGGAGAGACCGTCCCCTGCACAACCAGCTCTCCGAGGCCGTAAGACGAGGAGACGTGCACCACGTTCCGGTTCCCGGACTCGGGGTCCAGTGTGAACATGACTCCCGAGGTCGCGATGTCGGACCGCACCATCTTCATGACGACAACCGAAACGGCGCCTTCCAGGGGGTCCATACCCCGTCCGAGCTGATAACTCATGGCCCGCTCGGTGAAGGCGCTGGCACAACAATTCTTCCACGCCTCGACGATCTCGACCGGACCCCTGACGTTCAGGGGGATGGCTCACGGTGGAGGAGGCTCGGCCTTTGGCGTGGCAGGGTGGGGACGAGGGCAAATTGACGGCGGGGGAGTGCCATCGCAACTCTCGGTCCGAGGCGGGCTGATCTTGCGACATCATGGCGTCGGGGAGCCCCGGGGAACCGAGACCGCCCTTCCTTCTACGCCGCCGAGTACGGTTCCGAGCGGGTCAGCCCTTCCCGTCCCTGAGGATCTCTCGCGCCGCGTTGTACCCGGGATATCCGGTGACCCCACCTCCCGGATGTGTCCCTGCCCCACACAGATAGAGGCCCTCTATGGACGTCCGATAGCGGGCGAACCCGGGGACCGGTCGCATGAAGAGCAGCTGATCCAACGTGTGCTCTCCATGGTTGATGTTCCCTTCGGGGAGCCCAAATGTCTCCTCGAGGTCCAGCGGCGTCAGCACGTGTCGGTGGAGAATCGCCGATTCGAGGTTGGGCGCGTAAGCGGACAGCGTGGCCACGACGGAGTCGCCGAGTCTCTCCCGGGCCGACGCATCCCACTCGCCGCCGTCGAGCCGATATGGGGCATACTGGGCGACGATGGACATGACGTGACGCCCCGGCTCCGCCAGGCCGGTATCCCTAACGGAGGGTATCGAGACTTCCAGACAGGGGCGTCGGGAGCGGTCGCCGTACTTCGCATCGTCGTAGGCCCGCTCCACGTACTCGAGGCTGGGACTGATGGAGATGACCCCATTCAGGTGTGGACCACCCACCGGAACTCCATCGAAGCGCGGCAGCTCCCCCAGGGCCAGATGCACCTTGGCGCAAGCACCCCTGAACCGGATGTTCTTCACCTTGCGGACCAACTCCGGTTCGAGCTCCGTCGGGCCCACGAGGTCGAAGAGCGTCCGGCGCGGATCCGCGTTCGAGACCACTCGAGCGGCCGCGAACTCCTCGCCGCTCGAAAGGGCCACCCCGGTGGCGCGGCCCTCTTTCACGATCACCCGCTCGACGGATTGGTTCGTCCGGATGTCGGCTCCGTACTGACGCGCAGCGGCCGCCAGAGCCTTGGTCAACTCGCCGACGCCGCCCCGAACTCTCGTGGTGGGCCTGAGGACGCCGTCGCTGCCTCCGACCTGGTGGTGCAGGAGGTTGTATACGGTCCCGGGGGCCATCGGCCCCTGCATCAGCCCGGAGACGCCGGCCGCCGCGAGCGTGCCCTTGATGACGTCGCCTTCGAACCAGTCCCCGAGCAACTCGGACAGTGACATGGGGAGGATTCGCGCGACCTCGACCATGTCCCGCTTACCGAGCCGGCGCAGCTTGGCGCCCAGCTTCAACACGGACCACAGGTCCCGGGGGTCGCGGCCGGTGACGTTGGGAGGGGTGGCCGACCAGGCGGCCTGGACGATCGCCGCCGCCTTCCCGATCAGATCCGTGAACGGGATCCAGGCTTCGGCGTCGGCCTGAGATGTCGTTCGCAACAACTCCGCGGAGCGAGCGGGGTCATTCCACAGCAGGAGATGCCCACCGTCGTCGGCCGGGGCGAAGACGGTGGGATCCGCCCGGACCAGCTCGAGGCCGTGGCCACGAAGATCGAGGTCCCGGATCACGGCGGGATGAAGTCCACCGATGCGGTGAGCCGCAGTGTCGAACTTGAATCCCGGGAAGACCTGTTCCGTGACGGCGGCGCCGCCCACGACCTCGCGCCGTTCCAGGACGAGAACGCTGAGTCCGGCCCTGCCAAGGTAGGCGGCGGTGACGAGGCCGTTGTGGCCCGCTCCGACTACGATGGCATCGTACCTCACCGTCATCGCGGGCGCTCCCCGAGGATCCGGAATGCGGCCAGTCGACCGGACGCGCCCGTGATACCCCCTCCCGGATGGGTGCCCGAGCCGCACTGATAGTAATTCCGAAGCGGCGTCGTGAAGTCGGCCCAGCCGGCGACGGGCCGCATCGAGAAGAGCTGATGGAGCGTCAGTTCACCGTGAAAGATGTTGCCTTGAGTCAGGCCCATCTCCCGGTCGATGTCCCAGGGGGTCAGCACCTGTCGATGCAGAATGGCCCCGGGAAGGTTGGGTGCGTATTGGGCCAAGGTGTCGATGACCGCGTCCCCGAACGCCTCCCGTTTGGTCTCGTCCCAGCCCCCGTCCAGATCCGACGGAGCGTACTGCACGAAGATCGACATGACGTGCTTGCCGGGCGGAGCCATGCCTGGATCGATCATGGAGGGCAAGATGATGTCCATGTAGGGCCGTCTCGAGTAGGCCCCGTACTTCGCGTCGTCGTACGCCCGTTCCAGGTAGTCGACGCTCGGGCTGATCGAAATGGCCCCACGCAGGTGCGGCCCCGCCCCCGGCAGACTCGTGAAGTTCGGCAACTCGCTGAGCGCCAGGTTCACCTTTCCCGACGATCCCCGGATCTTGAAGCGCCGAATGTCGTTTACGAAGTCGTCTGGCAGATCATTGGCCTCGACCAACTGGAGGAAGGTCCGTTTGGGGTCCAGGGCCGATACCACCACCGGTGCACGGATCTCGTCGCCGTTGTCCAGGACCACCCCGACGGCCGTGCCGTTCCTGGCGATCACCTGGGCGACACCGGCCTCGGTACGGATGTCCGCCCCGAAGCGCCTGGCGGCTCCCGCGATGGCCTCGCTTATGCCTCCGGTTCCGCCTCGTGCGAACCCCCAGGCCCGCATGGCTCCGTCGATCTCGCCCATGTAGTGGTGCAACAGCACATAGGCCGTGCCGGGAGACCTCGGACCGAGGAACGTGCCTATGATTCCGCTGGCCGCCAACGTCGCCTTCAGCGGCTCCGTCTCGAACCACTCGTCGAGGTAGTCTGCGGAGCTCATCGTCATGAGCTTGAAGAGGGCGTGGAACTGCTCCTCCCCGAGCCCCCGGAGGTGCCCCGCAAGTTTGGCGAACCCCAGCAGGTCCTTCGGACTCAACGAGGTGGGGTCGGGCGGCACCATCGACAAGATGGGCTTCACCGCCACCGCCAACTGGTACATGCGCTTGCTGAAGTCGTCGTACGCGTCAGCGTCTCTCGGGGAGTGCCGATACAACTCTCGACGGGTCTGGTCGTGGTCCGACCACCGCACCAGGTAGTCGTCGTCCGAAATGGGAGTGAAGGTGCTCTCCAGCGGTAGGATCTCCAGACCGTGACGCGGCAGGTCCAGGTCCTGGATGATCTCCGGCCTGAGCAGGCTCACCACGTAGGAACACACCGAGTACTTGAATCCGGGGTAGATCTCCTCGGTGACGGCCGCACCGCCCAGCACGTGGCGCTTCTCGAGAACGACGACCCGCTTGCCGGCCCGCGCCAGGTAGGCGGCGTTCACGAGGCCGTTGTGGCCTCCGCCGATGACCACGGCGTCGTAGCGGTTGGCGGCCGTCACGGCGTGGATCTCTTCCGCTCGGGCTCGTAGAAGGGCGTGTCGACGACTCGCGCCACGGCTTGCCGCCTCCGGTGCTCCACGGTGACCTCCATGTGAACGTCGGTCCCGGTGGCGGCGTGATGCGCGTGAAGGTGTGCGAGGGCGATGTACTTCTTCAAGATCGGCGACCAGCATCCGCTGGTGGCGTATCCTACCTGTTTGCCCTCGCGGTAGACCGGCACGCTGGTCCTCCACGCGGTGGACGGGAGCTGGGGCGGCAGACCGACCTTGGCGTACAGATCCTCCAACGATTGCCAGCTCACCTCGAGGCCTCGTAGCTCCCACTCGGGCCCTCGCCTGTTCTCTCTTATCAACGCGGTCCGGCCAACGAAGGCCTCCTTGTCCAGCTTCACCGTCCAACCCAGCCCCAGCTCGAAGGGCGAGGACTTCCGGTCCTCGATGAGGGCCCGGTGCGCCGGCACGTAGTCGACGTCGAGAAGGACGAGTCCGGCCTCGATGCGAGCGAGGTCCAGGGCCAGGATCCCCGCAGGAGTGATGCCGTAAGGGCCGCCCACCTCGATCAGCGCGTCCCAGAGGGCGGGCGCATGTTCGGAATCCACCCAGATCTCGTATCCGAGATCCCCCGAGTATCCGGTCCGCGTGACGGTCACCGGAACGTCGCTCACGCGCGTCGTGGCGAGCCGAAAGAACCCGAGCCCCTCCACGGCGCCGTCCGTCGCGCTCCCCAAGATGGCCCGGGCGTTGGGACCCTGAAGCGAGAGGGCGGCCAGAGAATCGGAGACGTCCGCGATCTCCACATCGAGCCCCAGAGCGTTGTCCAGGAGCCAGCGCGAGTTCGGCTCCGCGGCCGTTAGCCGGAAGGTGTCGTCTTCCATCCGGGACAACGTGCCGTCGTCCATCACCTTGCCGGCCTCATCGCACCAGGGGGTGTAGAGCACCTGGCCGGGCACGGACCGAGCGACATCGCGGGTCACCACCCGATCGAGGAGGCGCGATGCATCACGACCGCGGATCTCATACTTGAAGAGGGGCGACACGTCGAAGAGCGCCGCCGAGCTACGGATCGCGTAGTACTCCCGCTCGTGCGTAAGCTCGTACGACCCGGCCGTGATGTATCCGGCCCAGCGACGCCAGTTCTGGGCTTGGCAGAGGGGGGCCGTTCTGGGATGGAAGGGGGTGGTTCTCAGCATGCCGATCCGAGGTGAGGGCGTCGGGGCACCTGCCGTAACCCGGATGTTACCCGAGGACCGAAGGAGGGGCAATCAGATCGGGACGGCGGACCTTCGGCGGGAGAGAACGGCGGGGCCTCGCGGGGAGGGCGCGACGATCCCATGTTCTCATTCGGCGTCGCACCAAAAGGGAATTCAAATGCGCATTTACGTCCATCCGTCCGCCCTCGCGCCGCTCGCGACCGGCACGGGCGTGCCCACCTCCCTATGAGGCCGGCAGGTCCAGCCACGTTCGCCGTGCTGTTTACCGGGCTCCTCGGCTACTCAGGAGCCGGCGTGGCTCCCGAGAGGTCCGCTCAAGAGGCGACCATCCTCGGGAGATACTCGTTCGGCGGAGAGCGCCGACTCCAGTGGGGGCTTCCCAACCGGCTGAAGGAAATCTCGGGGCTCGCGGTCACGTCGACGGATCGACTGTTCACACACAACGACGAAAGGGCCGTCATCTACGAGATCGACGTCGCCGGCCAGCGAATCGCGAAGGCGTTCGCCCTGGGCGACCCGGTGATCCGAGGTGACTTTGAGGGACTGTTCGTCCTGGAGGACCGCTTCTTTCTCGTGACGAGCGACGGCGTGCTCTTCGAGAGCGTCGAAGGGGACGACGAAGAGCGGCTCGACTACAACATGTACGTCACCGGAGCGGGTCGCCTCTGTGAGGTCGAGGGGCTCGCCGCCAACGTCGAGCGGACCCGCCTCCTGCTGGTGTGCAAGACCCCTAGGGCCCGCGAGCTGCGATCTTGGGTGACCCTGCTGCCCTGGTCCATCGAGGCACGGCGGCTGGTCCCCGAGGAGGCGGTCCGGATTCCCCTGGAGAGCTTCACGGACCGGGTGAAGGGCAAGGAGTTCAGTCCTTCGGGTCTGTCGCAGGCGCCCGGTAGCGATCATTTCCTGTTGGTCGCCGCGAGGCAGAACGCTATCGCCGAGATCTCGCTGGACGGTCGTCTGTTGGACATCACCTCATTGGACAAGGGTCGCCATCAGCAGACGGAGGGAATCGCCTTCCTGTCCGACGGCACGTTGATTCTGGCGGATGAGGGGACCGGACGGCGCGGACGGCTGACCTTCTACGGCATGGGAGCGGTCCCTCCCGACAATTGACGCGAAGCGGGCCGAGCACCCGGCGCGGACGTTAGATTCCCTTCCCACATCCACAGCACCACGAGGACGTACATGGCCAAGAAGAACTCATTCGACGTCTCCACCGGCATCGATCTCCAGGAAGTCGACAACGCCGCGAACCAGGCGAAGAAGGAGATTGCAACGCGCTACGACTTCAAAGGTACGAATTGCACCATCGAACTCGATCGAGCCGCGAACGTGATCAAGCTGGAGGGGGACGACGAGTACCGCCTCACCGCGGTCCTTCAGGTCCTTCGCGAGAAGCTCGCCCGGAGAAACGTCCCGCTGAAGAACCTCGACGTGAGCCAAGTCGAGGTCGGATCCCTCGGCCGTGCGCGGCAGACGGTCGGCCTCAAACAGGGCATCGACCAGGAGACGGGCAAGAAGATGGTGAAGGCCGTCAAGGGCAGCGGCTTCAAGAAGGTCCAGGTACAGATCCAAGGAGACGAGCTAAGGGTCACGAGCCCGTCGAGAGACGAACTCCAGGCCGTCATGGCCTTCCTCAAGGGCGAGGACTGGGGAGTCGAGCTTCAGTTCGGCAACTACCGTTAGGGCCGGGCGGCGAAGTGCGATCCCCGCATAGCCCTCGCAACGTCGGGATCCGGTTTTGAGCAAGGCTGCCGGGCCAAGTGGTATGAGCGTGACGCAGAAGGTGGGCCTGATTCTCGGCCCGTGCTTCTTCCTGACGATGAACCTCTTCGACCTCGATCCGGGAAACCCGATCGTCACCCGCATGGCCGCCGTGGCCATCCTCATGGCGACGTGGTGGATCACCGAGGCGATCCCGCTATTCGCCACGGCGCTCCTTCCGCTGGTCCTCTTTCCGTTTCTGGGGATCGAACGTGGCGGGCAGACGGCACCGATCTACTTCAACAGCACCATCGTCCTGTTCCTGGGCGGCTTCATGATCGCCCTCACGATGGAGAAGTGGAATCTGCACCGCCGGGTCGCGCTCAACATTATTCGGACGATCGGTGGAGGGCCGTCTCGGATCGTGCTCGGCTTCATGATCGCGGCGGGCTTCCTCTCCATGTGGATCTCGAATACGGCCACCGCCATCATGATGGTGCCCATCGGACTCGCCATCATCCTGGAGATGGAAGAGGACTTCGGGACCGAGGACACGCACCCGTTTTCGGTAGGGGTCATGCTCGCCATCGGGTACGCGTGCTCCGTAGGGGGAATCGCGACGCTCGTGGGCACGCCGCCCAACCTCTCGTTCGCTCGGATCTTCGCGATCACCTTCCCGGACGCGCCCGCCATCACGTTCGGCCAGTGGATTCTGTTGGGCCTTCCCATCTCGGTGACGATGCTGGTGATCGCTTGGCTCCTCATCACCAAGGTCTTCTTCCGGGTGCCCGAACACGTCACCGTGGATCGGGAGGTCGTCGACCGGCAGGCGGCGGCACTGGGCCCGGTGACCTACGAGGAAAAGGCCGTACTCGTGGTGTTCGGGCTCACGGCTTTCCTGTGGGTGTTCCGGATCCCCATTCAGCTCGGCTTCGTGACCATCCCGGGCTGGTCGCAGCTGATTCCGTTCCCGGACCTCATCGACGACGGGACCGTGGCCATTACCATGGCGATGATCCTGTTCCTGATCCCCAGCCGTTCATCGGGAGCCGCCTATCCGACGCTCGCGGGCAAGGACCTCATCCCACGGCTACCGTGGAACATCGTACTCCTGTTCGGCGGCGGTTTCGCTCTGGCCCACGGCTTTCAAGCCACAGGTCTGTCGACCCTCATCGGAAACCAGTTCGCCGGACTCGCGGGAGTCTCGCCCCTGATTCTGATCGTCGTCGTCTGCCTGACGTTGACCTTCCTGACCGAGCTGACCTCGAACACCGCCACCACCGAGATGATTCTCCCGATCCTCGCGTCGGTCGCGGTCGCCACCAACGTTCACCCGTTGATGTTGATGATCCCGGCAACGCTGTCGGCATCGTGCGCCTTCATGATGCCGGTCGCGACTCCGCCCAATGCCATCATCTTCGGGAGCGACCGCGTGCGTATTCCCGAGATGGCCCGGATCGGCGTCGTGCTCAACCTGATCGGCGTGCTGGTGATCTCGCTGATCTTCCTCTTCCTGGGCACCGCGATCTTCGGCATCGATGCCGGGGTCATGCCGGAGTGGGCGACGTTCGGCGGGACCGGGCAATGACCCGGTGCCGTGGCCTTACCTCGGCCAGCCCGGCACCATCACCGGGGCGGTCACCGGCGCTCCGGCCGCTATCCCCACCTGCCCCGACGTGTTGAGGCCCCAACAATAGACCTCGCCGAGCCCGTTGAGCCCGCAGGTGTGGTCCCCGAGGCCAGGCAACAACAGGCTGATGCCGTGCTGCGAGCCGGGCGGGAGCACTAAAGGCATTGACTGGTTGACCATCGAGCCGATTCCCAGCTCACCGGAGGCGTTGAGACCCCAGCAGTAGGTCAGTCCCGCAGCCAGGCCGCACGTGTGTCCACCGGCGGCGGTGATGCCGGTAAAGGTGAGTCCGCCCAGCACGAGTACGGGTGCCGGGTTGGCTTGAGGTACGGCTCCGCCCCCCCCGAGCGAGCCGCTGATGTCCTCACCCCAGCAGTAGCCCGCACCCGCCTGGGTGACGCCACACGAGTAGCCCGCTCCAGCGGACACGCGTGAGAACGAGAGCCCACCGGTGACCGCAATGGGCACGGTTCGAGTGATCTGCGTGCCGATGCCCAGTTGCCCTTGGTTGTTGAGGCCCCAGCAAAAGGCGACCCCCCCGAGCGTCACGGCACACGTGTGATCCTGTCCGGCGCTGATCCGCAGAAACGCCGGTCCCGCCACGGGCGAGGGAACCGAAACGTCGGCCGATAGAGCGTTGCCGAGTTGGCCGAATTCACCCTCGCCCCAACAGTACGCTGCCCCGGTGCCGTCCAGTGCACACGTGTGCGACGCTCCCGCGCTGATCTCGACGAACCGGAGGTTGTTCAGGACCCGGCTCGGCAAGGCCTGCGCGACCTTGTTCCCGAGCCCGAGCTGGCCGCTGGTGTTCAGGCCCCAGCAGTAGGCCTCTCCGTTGACTGTGAGTCCACAGGTGTGCTCGCCGCCCGCAGAGACCCTGACCAGAACCACACCACCGATCAGGAGCGGTGTGGACGAAAACGCCGCACCCGGACCGAGCTGCGCGTTGAGGTTGCTGCCCCAGCAGTACCACGCACCGTCGGATCCGGCGCGGGCACAAGAGTGGTTCTTGCCAACCGTAAGCGAAGCGCCCAAGCCGACTTGAACGAAGGACTGCGCCGTGAACGTCACGTTCGCGATCCCCGCCGAGGACACGGTGACGGTCGTCGTACCCGCGTTACCGGGAAGCGTGAGTACCGTACCGGCTACTCCCTGGTTGTCGCTGTTCACCGAAGCCGGCGTGACCGCACCGGACGACACCGCGAACGCAACGAGCACCGATGGCACGGGATTGCCGGAGGCATCCACCACCCGGACCGTCAGCGAGACCGGGAGGACCGCCGACGCCGCTCCGATCTGAAGGTCGCCCGTCAGCTTCACGAGAGCCGCCGGCACACCTGGAACGGCTGTGGCGGTGAAGGTCGCCACGAGGCCCAGGCCCGGAACCGAAGCGGTAACGATGACCGCGCCCGGCGTGGACGGAAGGGTGAGCGTCGTACTCGCCAGCCCATCGGAGTCCGTCGTGCCGGACGAGGAGCCCAAGGACCCAGCCGTGGTGGAAAACTCCACGTCCTGTCCCGCGACCACGTGGCCCAGATTGTCCTTGAGCCTGACGACCATCGGGAGCGCGAGCGTCGCGAGGACTACCCCCGTCTGGGCGTCACCCGAGACCTTCGTGATGCTGGCGGCGGCCCCGGCTACGCCTGTCGCCGTGAACTCGACGGCGAACTGCGCGTGCGTTGCCCTCAATCGCTGCGTCCCCAACGGTGTACCCAGCTCCCAGTCGACGCCCGCCCGTCCATCCTGGCCGGTGGCGGAGGTGGAAGCCACCGATCCGCCTCCGCCCGTGACCGCGAACTGCACGATCCGGTTCGGAACGGGACTCCCCAAGGCATCGGTCAGCAGAATCGTGGGTCGCTCGGGTAGCACCCGAGCAACCACGCCCGTCTGGCCGTCGCCCCCCGACTTCTCGAACGCCACCGCCTGCTGGTCCACTTGGATCCCGACCGCCCCGTTCGCCCCACCCGCGGCCGCCGAGATGATGCCCGTGCCGTGGCCTCTGGCGGTGATGAGTCCGGTGCCGCTCACCTCGGCGACCGGAGCATTGCTGGACGACCAGGTCACCGCCTGCCCAGCCATGAGGTTCCCGTTCTGATCGCGGACCTCCGCCGCCGCCTGCGTGGTCTCACCCACGGCGACCAATATCGCCTTGGAGAGGATGACGCTGATGGACGTGGGCGTCAGGGGAGTGACTCCCCCTCCACCGGCGTCGGTCTTGCAGCCCGCCAACAGCAGGAGTAGCCCTATCGCAACCGCATGGTTGGCGCGTGTCATCCCGTTGACCTCGTCGCAGAAGCGTGGCCGTGCGTCGCGATAAAGCTATCCATTCTCGGGGACCCCGGGAAAGCGGGGGACCCTCGGAAAGCTGGGGACCCTCGGAAAGCGGGGGATCCCCGGAAGGCGAAACCCCCCGGCGAACACTCGTTCACCGGGGGGTTCGACCCTCGAGTCCGACCCAGCGCATCACCGATCGAGCCGCAGCTCCCTGAAGTCGTCCCACTCCACTTCATGGACGGCGCCGTCCGCAGCACGGATCGTGATGCCCCGGTTATTCGGGTTCACATCGTTACTCCCGGACAGGTGGAAGGTGCGGCCGTCCAGCAACACCACCTCGGCGCTATACCCCTTCTTCGTGATGGAGGCGATCCGGCTGAACTCGACCGTGAAGTCGATCCCCTTGTAGTCGCCGTTCAACATCTCCCAGGTGTACTCCTCGTCATTGTCCCACCTGATGTCGCCCGCGTGCTCTTCGCCGGACTCGGTGACCACGGTCCCGCGGATGAGGCGGCCGCCGTCGAACTCGTCGTACGCGGTCTCGAACGCCGCCCGCTCCAAATGCACCGCCGAAAAGTCCTTCCAGTCGACCTTGATCTGACCCAGGGCGGGGTCGGAGACCGAGATGCCACGATTGGACCGGTCGACATCGTTGCTGCCCGTGAGGAGAACCTCCTGTCCGTCCTTGAGCATCACCCGGCCCGCGCGTGAGCTCTCGCGGTCGATCGAGGCGATGTCACCGAACGGGATCTCTCGGCGAACACCGTCCCGGTCATCACCATCGAGGATGTCGGTCGTGAAGATCTCGTCCACGTCCCATGTCACATATCCCGTGAACTCGAGCCCCGCCCGAGTCACCAGGGTTCCGTAAAGCCGCTCGCCACCCGGAATGATCCCGTCCGGGGCGGCCATGAACTCCACCGCCTCGAGGTCGCGCCACTCGAACTCCGCAACGCCCCGCTGCGGATCGTCCACCACCAGGGCGCGCATCCCCCTGCCCAGATCCGTGCGTCGGCTTCCGAGCTCCTGCTGCTGCCCCGACTTGAGCGTGAACAGGGCCGAGCGGGAGTTCAAGACGTCGATCCGCCTGATGTGCCCGAAGCGGATACCCGAAAGTGTGGAGCGACCGCCCTTTCGGTCAACATCGAGCAGGTCCGCCCAGCCGCCCTCGTTCCGATCCCAGCGGATATAGCCCTGGAATTCCTCGCCCGACCGGGTGACGACGTTCCCGTAGAGGCGACCGTCGAGCGCTGGTCCCTCCAAGCGTGCCTCAGGCACAGGAGCCGAGGTGGAGACGTCCGTGGGGACGGTGATCGTATAGGTCCGGTGCTGGTGAGGCGCCGCACCGGCCCAAAGCGCCATGGTAAACGCGAGGCTCAGCAGCCCCGCGCCGGCGATGACAGACAGGTTCTTGGCGTCTTCTTGGCGGGTCGGCGTTCTCATTTTCTCTCCCATCCGGGACCACGAGCTCTCTATTGCAGACTAATACCGTACTGGCCCGATCTCCAACGAGTTCCGTCCGGGCGGGGAGGCGTCAGACCCAACCCTTCGTCACGTCGAGCAGGCGATCGATTTCTTCGTCGGTGTTGAAGAGAGCGACGCCCGCACGGAGCTGTGCTCCCTCGTTCATGCGATTGGCGAGGGCCACCGTGTGCCGCTCGATGTTGGGGACACCGAAGCGGAGGAGGTAGTCGAGCGCGGCGCTGAGTTGAAAGACGGCTCCGAAACCCATGGTCGTGTATCCGTACTTCTTCGCGTCGGAGTGGAGCCGAAAGCGATGGTCACCCAGGTCCTCGGCCGACTGGAGCGACCCGAACCGATCGACCGTGACCATGTCGAGCAGCTCCTCTTTGACGTAGAAAGGCGCCACGCCGAAGCCTCCGAGCAGCCACTTGTAGGTTCCCGCGGTAAAGAAGTCGATCTGTGTGTCCCGGACGTCCAGATCCAACATCCCCACGCCCTGTATAGCATCGGCATAGAGGTAGGCCCCCTGCGCGTGAGCGATCTCCGCCAAGGCCGCGAGGTCGTGGCGATATCCGTTCACATGCGAGACCCAGGACACTGATACGAGCTTGGTGCGCCCGTCCACCTGGTCGGCGAAGGCCTCCGGAGGGGCCGCACCATTACGGTTCCTCACGGTCCGGACCTCGATCCCCCGGGTCTCCCGCAGGTGCTGGTACAGGATGTACGTGGTGTCGTAGTGGAGATCGTCGACAACGACGTTATCGCCGGGCCGCAGATCGAGCGCTCTGGTCACGATGTTCTCACAGTCACTGGTCGAAAACAGCACACCGATCTCCGATTCCGCGGCACCCACGAGCTGGGTGTACTTCGCCCGCATGGCGTTCGTCTCTTGAAGCATGCCTCCGAGACTCACGGGATCGCGTGCCTTTCGTTCCGCGAATGCCTGAGCGGCTTCCACAGCCTGTCGGGGGGAGGGCGTGATGTAGGCCGAGTTCAGGTAGATCCCCTCTTCGACGACGGGAAAGTCCTTCCGACCGCCCAAGGGATCCTGTTGCAGGGCCGCCACGGTGCCGGGCCTAAGCCCCGTGACCGCTGCGGCGGCGGATAGGCTACCGAGGAATGCGCGACGCGTGAGATCCACCGCGTTGGCTCCGGGATCGGGCGAATGGGTCGTCACAAGATCCTGAGCTGCCTCGAGTACTTCACGATGAAGGAGCGCGTCTTCGGGCCGGATAGACGGGTCAGCCCGTGAGACTCCTGAGCCTCGTTGTACACCACGTACAACCCGGTGCCGGCGGTATCGAGCCAGCCGGCACGCGCGTTGACCGACCAGACGTCGGCCTGATCGGAGTATTGAATGAGGGTCTGAAGGAAGATGCGAGGCGTGAAGAAGTAACCTACCTTCACTCCGACGAGGGTGGTCTCGAAGTCCCCTTCCTCCAACCGGATGATGTTGTGGTCGAGGTCGAGGTCCGCGGTGATGGTCTCGCCTTGACGGAAGGTCAGAGTCGCTTCGGCACCGTACCGCATGCCGGAGAAGAACTGCCCGGCGCGCGTGACGACCCGGGCCGAGACCCGAGCCGAGGGATCGGTCCACAACTCGAACGCCGGAATGAAGTCCCTGTAGGTACCAGCGGGAATCACGATGCCGGGCGCGATCTCGAAGGGCTCCCTGAGGCCCTCCATCGTGAAGTTGAACTCGGGACCGAAGACACCTCCGCCCTCCATGATGAACTCGGGGTCGAGGTGGACGTAGCCACTCTCCAAGAACCCGCCGAGATCCCAGTGGTACCGGGAGTTGACGTGCGGCGCGAACTCACGAATCCACGATACGGAGGGCATCCGAAAGGCCTTCCTGGCGTTGGCGTCCAGATAGTGGTAGGCCACCCGATCCACGAAGCCCGCCTCCGGGCTGAAGTCCCCCCCGATGCGGCGGTATCGGACACTCGTGTTGAAGTCGCGAACCTCGTACCGGACGTTCACGCTCATCCCCGTGTCGTCGCCGTCCAAGCCTGGCGTCTCCGTGCGGGCGGCCCACAAGTCTACTGCCAGCGCATCTCCGATACCGACACGGCCGTCGACCACATAGGTCCGGTTGATGTCGCTGCCGTCATGCGTCGCGCGCCTCTGTACGAACATCGCGCCGGCCCGAGAACGGTTCGGTAGCTCGCGAGTCACCCGGGCCACCGTGTACGAGTTTTCCCGAACGCCCGCTTCGACACTCTCATCGAGGCCGTCGGTGAAGATCTGCACCAGCCCGACCCCCAGCCCGCGCACCTTGCCGCTCAGCCGGCCCCCACCCAGGATGGGCACGGCCTTTCCTCCCGGCGAGATTCCGATCTTCCGGCTGAAGAACAAGTCGGCCGCACGCGGACTGCCGGCGGCGAATGTTCCGGCATTCTCGAGGAAGAACGGCCGCTTCTCGGGGAAGAACAACGGAAAGCGAGTCAGATTGGTCCGCTGTTCATCCACCTCCACCTGCGCGAAGTCGGTGTTGGTCGTGAGGTCCAGGGTAAGCGCCGGAGTTAGCGAAATCTTGGCGTCTACTCCGATGTCGCGGGGGTAGTCCGTGTCCCCGGGAGCGTTGACGTAGTCCCGCTCCACGGAGCCCAGCACGTAGGGACTGACGGTGGCGGCCATCCGTGCCGGCACGGGAACGCCTGCGAGGTCACCCGCCATCGACAGACGCATCAGGTTGTACTGTCGCGGAATCGGGGCCCAGAACGACTCTTCGTTCCGGCGTCGGATTCGACGCACCATGTTGAAGCCCCACGTCTGCACCGACCCTCCGGCATAGCGCAGCGTGGAAAACGGGATGCGGAACTCGGCGTACCACCCGTCTCCGTCCCGTGAGGTGGCGACCTCCCAGCTCCCGTCCCAATTGAGGTTGAAGCCACCGGACGAACCGGTCTGTTGCCTACCGGCCCCGGCGTTCCGCCCCCCACCCCCACCCCCACCCCCACCCACGCCCTCGTTCACCACCTGGCCGTCGTACTCGATGGCAGATGGGGTCGTCGAGAAGATGAAGCCGTTCTGGCGGTCCCTATATGTGTCGAGGATGATGCCGAAGTGGTCGGCCACCTCAATGTCCGCATCCCGAAGCCGCTCGCCCGTCACGATCTGACCGGCGCTGCGATCGTAGAGCCAGGCACCCACATAGAGCGCGTCTCCATCCGCGAGGATTCGAACCTCGGTGCGCTCAGAGACCGGCTCCCCCTCCACGGGCTCACGCTGGAAAAAGTCCGTAATCGGCGTGCCCAGTCCCCAAGCTTCATCGTCCAACCGTCCATCGATGAGCGGGGGTGCGGTGGTGATTCGGGTCACCGTGGCCATGGGGCCACGTCCGCCGTTGCCGCTCTGCTGCGCATCAAGGGCCAGCGGGATCAAGCAGGCCGATAGGGCAAGGACGAGTGCCGTGCGGAAGACTTGAAGTCGCAGATTCATATGGAAACGAACTCCGGGGTGATATGGTCGGAAGAGGTTTGATCTCGGACGCTACAGCAGCCTCAGTTGCCTCGAGTATTTCACGATGAACGATCGGCTCATGGGTGTTACCAGGCTGGTGAGCCCATGGGACTCCTGGGCCTCGTTGTAGACGATGTACAGGCCGGTACCCGCGGTGTCGAGTACGCCGAAGCGTACGTTGGCGGACCACGTGTCGGCCTGATCCGAGTACTGGATCAGGGACTGGAGGAAGACCCGGGGCGTGAAGAAATAGCTGAAGCGCGCACCCAGCAGCGTCGTCTCGAAGTCCCCCTCGTCGAGGCGGACGATGTTGTGACTCAGCGCAACCGAGGCCGTGAGCGCAGAGCCACGGCGATACGTAACCGTCGTGTTGCCACCCACCTGATGGCCCGAGAAGAACCCTCCGACCTCGAACCTGCCGACGACGGAAACCGGGGAGGACGGGTTGGTGGCCAAGTCCCACCCGTTCAGGAAGTAGTCGTAGTTGCCCGCCGGAATCACCACGCCGGGCGCGATCTCGAACGGCTCCTTGAGGCCCTCGGCGTGAACGTTGAACTCCGGTCCGAACCGACCGCCATTCTCGAACTGGGCCTCGGTATCCAAGTGAATGAGGCTCGACTCCTGGAATCCCGTGAAGTCCCAGTAGGCCCGGTACGTCAGATGAGGCGTGAACTCCCGGATCCATGGAACCGGGGAACGGATGTACCTCTGCACCTGCGCGGTGATGTTCCGATAGCCCTTGCGGTTGAGGAACCCGACCTCGGGATTGAAGTCGTCGCCGACCTGGATGATAGGCGTGAACTCCCGGATCCATGGAACCGGGGAACGGATGTACCTCTGCACCTGCGCGGTGATGTTCCGATAGCCCTTGCGGTTGAGGAACCCGACCTCGGGATTGAAGTCGTCGCCCTGGATGTACGTGCGAAGACCTCCCAATCGCGCGTGTGATACTGCCCATACGCTCCAGCGTCCCGTAAGCCCCGGTGTCTCCGTCTTGGCAACCCACGTGTCGAAGGTCCACTCGTCACCGATCCCCACCCGACCGTCCACTACGTACGTGCGGTTGTAGTCGTCGCCGTCGTGAGTCGCACGCCGCTGCACGAACATGGCTCCGGCGCGGGAGCGCCCCCCGACCTCCTTCGTCACGCGAGCCACCGAGAACGAGTTCTCCCTGACGCCGGGCTCGATATCTCCGTCGAGCCCGTCGGTGAAGATCTGGAGAAAACCCACGCCGAGTCCCTTCATCTTCCCGCTGAGGCGTCCACCACCCAGGATCGGCACCGGGTTGCCTCCGGAAGAGATCCCGATCTTCCGGGTGAAGAACAGGTCCACCGCCTGCGGCGTCCCGGCGGTGAACGTTCCGGCGTTTTCCAGGAAGAAGGGCCGCTTTTCAGGGAAGAACAGCGGGAAGCGCGTCAAGTTGGTGCGCTGCTCGTCGACTTCGACCTGAGCGAAATCCGTGTTCGTCGTAAGGTCGAGCGTCATCGAGGCCAGCGTGAGCTTGGCATCTACCCCGATCTCCCTCGGATAGTCGGTGTCGTCGGGGGCATTGACGTAGTCGCGCTGCGCCGAGCCCAACACGTACGGGCTCACCGTGGCGGCCCGCTGCACGGGTACCGGCACACCGACGAGGTCACCGGCCATGGAAAGACGCATCAGGTTGTATTGACGTGGCACCGGCGCCCAGAACGACTCTTCGTTCCGACGCCGAATGCGGCGTACCAGGTTCATTCCCCACGTCTGTACCGACCCCCCGGTGTAGCGAAGTGTTGAGAACGGAATGCGGAACTCAGCATACCAGCCCTGGCCGTCCCGGGAGGCGGCCACTTCCCAACTCCCGTCCCAATTGACGTTGAGGCCGCCCGCCGAACCGGCCTGCTGTCGGGTCTGGCCCCTTTGAAAGACGCCGCCCCCCTGGCCCTCTCTCACCACCTGAGCGTCGTATTCGATCGAGGCTGGGGTGGTGTAAAAGATGAAGCCGTTCTGCCGGTCTCTGTACGTGTCGAGGATGATTCCGAAGTAGTCGCCCGTCTCGAGGTTCGCGTCCCGGACGCGCTCGCCCAAAACGATCTGGTCGGGAGTCCGGTCGTACAACCAGGCCCCTACGTATAGCGCCTCGCCGTCAGCGAGAATCCGCACCTCCGTGCGCTCGGAGACCGGTTCACCTTCAACGGGTTCACGCTGGAAGAAGCCGGTGATCACCTGCGCACCGGCCCACGCGACGTCATCCAACCGGCCATCGACGACGGGGGCGTCCGAGTCGATGCGGAAGACGGACGCGACCGGTCGACCGGTCTCCTGGCTGAGAACCTGGGCGGCCAGCCCGAAGGGCACAGCGGTGACGCAGGAAGCGAAGAGCCACGCGCTGGAGGCTCGCCTGAGCATATCCATCAGGGACCCAACTCCCGGGAATAACGATGTAGGGGAGAGGGCGGCTCTCCGTAAACTGGCTACAAGGTATAGCGGTTGCGTGTCTTTGAGGAGTACCGACCGCCCTGACGCCCCCCCTTGACTCGGCGAGGCACTCTGGGTTTAATGGGACCATCATGAAGACCTCGATTCGACATCATCGGCACCATCATCGGCACCCGCGCCCGAGCGGCTGTGCGGAGATGTGCACGTGAGTTGAGGATCATCTGACGATCTGAGCGCATCTGACGCCGGCCCTCCGAGGTCGGCGTTTTTTTGTCGCCCACCTCGGAGCTCCGGCACTCGACGGAGCTTCACATGAGTCAAGACGACAACGACAACACCCTGCGCCTCGGCCTTCCGAAGGGGCGCATGCAGGACGGAGTGCTCACCCTCCTGGCGGATGCCGGTATACGGGTTGCTCCGAGCGCCCGTGGATACAGGCCCACGGTCTCCCTGCGTGAGTGCGAAGCGAAGATCCTCAAGCCACAGAACATCGTCGAGATGGTCGAGCTGGGCAGCCGTGACATCGGATTCGCCGGAGCCGACTGGGTCGAGGAGATGGGTGCCGATGTCGTCGAGCTTCTCGACACCGAGCTCGATCCGGTAGAGGTCGTGGCGGCCGCGCCGAAGGCGCTCCTCGAGGGGGGCGCACTGCCCGCCCGACGCCTGGTCATCGCTTCCGAATACGAACGGCTCACCCAGCTCTGGATCGCACGTCGCCGCCTCGACGCGGAGTTCGTTCGCTCGTACGGGGCCACCGAGGTTTTCCCACCCGAGGACGCCGACGTGATCGTGGACTGCACCGCGACCGGCAGCACACTCCGGGCCAACGATCTGATGGTCGTCGATACGCTGCTCTCCTCATCGACCCGGTTCTACGCGAGTCCGGCCGCCCTTGCCGACCCCGACAAGAAGAGCCGGATCGAGGACCTCCGCCTACTCCTGAGGAGTGTGCTCGACGCCCGGAAGCGGGTCATGGTGGAGGTCAACGCCTCCGCGGACAAACTCGACGCGGTGGTCGCGCTCCTTCCGTGCATGCGCGAGGCCACGGTCTCACCGCTCTTCGGCAATAGCGGCTACGCCGTCAAGGCGGCTGTGCCGAAGGAACAGTTGCCCGAGCTGATTCCGGCCGTGAAGGCTGCCGGCGGATCCGACGTGGTCGTCACGGCCCTTTCTCAGATCATCCCATGACCGGATCGACTCCCTTCCCGTCCACCTGGATTCCCAAAGACCCGTACCGGGGGCCTCAGCCACCCGAGGCCGGCCTGCTCAAGCTGGACGGAAACGAAGGCGCCGTACCACCCCCAGAAGCGCTCGAACTGCTCGCGAGCGAGGATCTTTCGCTCCTCCGGGACTATCCGGACCCCCGAGGACTGGTGACACAGATCGCGGAGTGGCTGGGAGTGGCTCCAGCGAGGGTGGTGCTGACCGCCGGAGCCGACGACGGGCTGGACCGGGTGTGCAGAGCGTACCTCCGTCCGGGGCGCAGCTTGCTCCTTCCGGTGCCGGCGTTCGAGATGATGTACCGCTTCGCCCAGGCAGCCGGAGGTGATATCCGAACCGTGCCATGGGAGCAGGAGTTTCCGACGGATGGGGTCATCGCCGCGCTGGACGAGACCGTCTCGGTGGTCGCCATGATCTCCCCCAACAACCCGACGGGACGGGTGGCGACGGCGAGGGATCTGGAGCGGGTGTCCGAAGCCGCGGTGGGGGCCCTCGTCGTTCTCGATCACGTCTACGTCGACTACGCCGACGAGGACCTCACGGCGCTCGCGGCGCGGCTCCCGAACGTGGTCATCGTCCGGTCCTTTTCGAAGGCCTGGGGACTCGCCGGATGTCGCGTGGGTTATGCCATCGCAGAGGAGGAGGTCGCCAACGTGCTGCGCAACGCCGGAAATCCCTTCCCGGTGGCCGGCCTCTCCATCGCCACGGTACGGAGACAGCTCGAGGGGGATCGGGCGGCGTTGAGGGCTCACGTGAAGCGGACCCGTGGGAATCGAGAGCGGTTGAACCGCAAGCTGACCAGCCTCGGTACCGCTCCCGCCCCGTCACAGGGCAACTTCGTGTTCGCGGATTTCGGCGGGCGGGCCGACCTGGTGCAGAACGGGCTGGCCGCTCTGGGAATCAGCGTGCGGCGCTTTGCACACCGGCCGGAGATCGCAACGGGGCTGCGGGTGACGGTGCCGGAAGACGGGGAAGATCTCGGGAGGCTCGAGGGCGCCTTGGAAACGGTTCTGGCGCCCGAAGCGCTCCTCTTCGACCTCGACGGCGTGTTGGCCGATGTCGAAGGGTCGTATCGACGGTGTGTTCTGGACACGGCAGCGAGCTTCGGTGCGGTCGTCACCCGAGAAGACCTGGAGTCGGCCGTGCTGGGCGGTGACGCGAACAACGATTGGGTACTCACGCAACGCATCCTGGCGGCCCACGGCATAGACGTCGCCCTCGTCGACGTCACCGACCGCTTCCAAGAGATCTACCTGGGCACGCCGGAGGAACCGGGGCTGCGCGAGTCCGAGCAACTGTTGGTCGACCGCAACCTCCTGGAACGGCTCACGGACCGCCTGCCGCTCGGAATCGTCACGGGTCGCCCCCGGCAAGAGGCCGAGTGGTTCCTGGAGCGTACCGGAATATCCGATCTCTTCGGCACCGTGGTGTGCATGGAAGACGGTCCCCTCAAGCCCGACCCGGCCCCCATAAGGTGCGCGTTGTCACGCTTGGACGTTCGACGGGCCTGGATGGTGGGCGATACGCCCGATGACCTCCGGGCCGCCAAGGCCGCTGGGGTCCTAGCCCTGGGCATCGTGGCTCCCGGCGACGACCCCACCGCCACCGGGCCGGCACTCCGCACGGCCGGAGCCGCCGTCGTGCTGGATGAACTCAAAACACTCGAGGAGCTGCTCCCATGAGACCCAGAGAGGCCGTCATCGACCGCCGCACCAACGAAACCGAGATCAGCCTTCGCTTGAATCTCGACGGCAATGGAGCCGCCGAGGTCTCGACGGGCATCGGTTTTATGGATCATCTACTCGACGCGTGGACCAAGCACGCTCGATTCGACCTGGACTTGAGCTGCAAGGGCGATCGCCACGTAGACGATCATCACACGGCGGAAGACTGTGGGCTCGCGCTTGGCGCGGCGCTGCAACAGGCACTGGGCCCCCGCGTGGGCATCCGCCGATTCGGCTACGCCTACGCCCCTCTGGACGAGGCGCTCGCGAGGGCGGTGGTCGACATCTCGGGTCGCCCTTTCGCACATGTGAGTCTGGGGCTCACCCGAGAGCGGCTCGGCGAGCTTTCCTGCGAGAACATCCCTCACGTCCTCAGCTCTCTGGCCTCGACGGCCGGACTGACCCTTCACGTCGACGTGCTCAAGGGCGAGAACGACCACCATCGGGCGGAGGCCGCCTTCAAGGCCGTCGCCCTGGCTCTCCGTTCGGCCGTCGAGCCTTCGGGCTTCGACGACGTCCCCTCCACGAAGGGGAGCCTCGGGGGCGTCGATCCGTGAGCCCCGTCGCGATCATCGACTCGGGGGTCGCGAATCTCGCGTCCGTGAGGAGCGCGTTCGCCGCCCTGGGGGTCGAGAGTGTCGTGACTCGGGAACCGGGTCTCGTGAAGGAGGCGACCCATGTGGTGCTGCCCGGCGTGGGGCGGTTCGAGGCCGCCATGAAAACGCTCCGCGCAGACGCCCTGGACCGAGCGATCGTCGAGGTCCACGAGGCAGGGAGGCCACTCCTGGCGGTGTGCCTCGGCATGCAGCTATTGGGCGTGGGCAGCGAGGAGAGTCCCGGCGTGCCGGGTCTGAGCATCGTCCCGGGGAGGTTCGTCCGCCTTCCTCAGTCCGTCAGGGTGCCCCACCTGGGCTGGAATCGTGTGGAGGCGGACGCCTCGTCACCGGTGCCGGCGGGGATGGCGGCCTTCGCGAACTCCTTCTGCCTGATGGAAGCTCCATCCGGGTGGGGCGCGGCGTGGACCACACACGGATCCAGGTTCGTCTCGGCTCTGGGCACGGGTCGTACCCTGGCTTGTCAATTCCACCCCGAGCTCTCGGGTGAATACGGCATGGGGCTCCTCCGGACGTGGCTCTCGGGCGACGAGTGGCGCCAGCAGGACCACACGCCCACCGGCACGTCCATGCGCGAAGTGGCTCGTCGCATCGTCCCCTGTCTGGACGTGAAGAACGGTCGCGTGGTGAAGGGGGTCCGCTTTCAGAACCTCCGAGACTCGGGGGACCCGGCCGAACAGGCCGGACTCTACGAAGACCAGGGAGCCGACGAGATCGTCGTCCTCGACGTGGCCGCCTCACCCGACGCGAGAGGCACCAGACTCGACACGGTTCGCTCCGTGAGGAGCCGCCTGCACATCCCACTCACGGTCGGCGGCGGCGTCCGTACCGTCGACGACGCCCGCGCGCTCCTCTCGGCCGGTGCCGACAAAGTGAGCGTCAATACCGCGGCGGTCCGCGATCCGTCTCTCATCGAGCGGTTGGCTCGCGCTTTCGGGTCCCAGTGCATCGTCCTGGCCATCGATGCGCGCCGCGAAGGCGACCGTTGGGACACCTTGGTGATGGGTGGACGCGAGCCCACCGGAGTGGACGCCCTCGAGTGGGCCAAGGAGGGCACCGGGCTGGGCGCGGGCGAGATCCTGCTGACCAGTTGGGACCGCGACGGTACCCGGAGCGGTTGCGATCTGGAACTCCTGCGGGCGATGCACGCGGCGGTGACCGTGCCCGTGATCGCCTCGGGGGGCGTCGGCACCTGTGAGGACGTGGCCGCGGCATTCCGCGCCGGAGCCGATGCCGTGCTCGCCGCGTCGGTCTTTCACGATGGCGACCTGACGGTGGCGAGCATCAAAAACTTTCTGAGCACCGAAGGGGTGGTGGTACGGACATGATCATTCCCAGCATCGACCTCATGGCCGGCCGGGCGGTTCAACTCCGCCGGGGCCGCGAGCTGGTCCTGGAGGGGGGCGACCCGTTCGAGCGCCTGGAGGAGTTCTCGGTCGCGGGCGAGGTCGCGGTGGTGGACCTGGACGCGGCGCTGGGTAACGGATCCAATACCGACATCGTTCGCGAAATGGTACGGCACGCACCGTGTCGGGTGGGTGGTGGCATCAGGGATCTCGACACGGCATTCGGTTGGTTGGACGCAGGGGCCGCCCGTGTCGTGATCGGCACCGCCGCCTCCGTGGACTTCTGCTCGCGACTTCCGAGGGATCGCGTGGTGGCCGCGGTCGACGCCGAGGAGGGCACGGTCGTCGTGGAGGGATGGAGGACCACGACCTCCTATCAGGTCATCGATCGCATCAAGGAGCTCGCGCCGGCCGTGGGAGGATTCCTCCTCACGCAGGTGGAGCACGAAGGGGGTATGTCCGGCTTCAGCATGGCGCTCGTCGAACAGGCGGTGGAGGCGGCGGGAGCGGCCCGGGTCACGGCGGCCGGAGGGATCGCAACGGTCGATGACATCGCGTCGCTGGACCGGCTGGGCGTCGACGCGCAGGTCGGCATGGCATTGTACTCGGGACGCCTGACCTTGGGCGCTGCGGTCGCGGCCCCTCTGACCAAGGGGGTGGACGACCGACTCTGGCCCACCGTGGTGTGCGATGAGTCCGGGGCGACCCTGGGGCTGGTGTGGAGCACACGTGAGAGCCTGGAGGCCGCGGTGTCGCAGCGACGGGGCATCTACTGGTCTCGTTCACGAAACACGCTCTGGACCAAAGGCGCGACTTCCGGGGCCACGCAGCAACTGCTGCGCGTCGACCTGGACTGCGACCGCGACGCGCTTCGCTTCACGGTCCGCCAGCACGGGGACGGGTTTTGTCATACGGGGGAGCGCGCCTGTTGGCCGTCACGGTTCACGCTGGCCTCGCTGGGACGGGTCATCGCGGCGCGTCGGAACGAGATGTCGGACGGACCAGCGCGCCAATCGTCGACGCAAGCGGATACATCGGACTCGGAGAAGGGTCGATCGGAGTCGTTCCGCGACGTGTCGGGAACGGCACGGCTGCTGTCCGATCCGACGCTCATGAAGGCCAAACTGCTCGAGGAGGCGGCCGAGCTCTCCGAGGCCTCCGACCGGGCCTCCGCCACGCATGAGGCGGCCGACCTGATCTACTTCGCCCTGGTCGCGGGAGCGCGTCATGGCGTGACGCTCGAGGACATCCAAGACGAACTGGGACGTCGCAATCGGCGCATCCGGCGCCGCCCGATGGTGGCCAAGCCCGAGGGAGGCGAAGGATGAGTGAGGGCCTCCTTCCTCGACGCACGCCCTCCGATTTCCTCTCGAAGGGGCGAGTAGGAATACCTCCCGAAATCCGGCGGGATGCCGAGGTCATCGTGGAACGGGTTCGGGACGGCGGCGAGGACGCTCTGCGCGAATACGCGACCCGGTTCGGCGAGCGCGACCCGGAGGAGTCGTTGTACGTCACGCGCGATGAGCTGGCTCTCCACCTCGACGCGCTGGACCGTCCCGACCGCGCACGGCTGGAACGCATCGGGGAGCGCATCCGAAGCTTCGCCGAGGCCCAGCTCGGAACGCTGACCGGCCTCGACGTGCAGGTCCCAGGAGGAAGGATTGGGCACCAGGTCGATCCGGTGGGGACGGCCGGATGTTACGCTCCCGGTGGGCGTTACCCACTTCCGTCATCGGTCCTCATGACCGCCGTCACCGCACGGTCGGCCGGGGTCCGATCGGTCTGGGTCGCCAGCCCGCGCCCCGCTCCGATCACTCTCGCGGCCGCCGCCGTAGCCGACGCCGACGGGGTCTTGGCGGTCGGAGGGGCCCACGCGATCGCGGGCCTGGCATTCGGCGTCGGTCCGGTGCCGACGAGCGACGTTGTCGTCGGCCCGGGCAACCTGTACGTGACGGCGGCCAAGGCACTCCTGTCGGGCGCGGTGGCGATCGACATGTTGGCCGGCCCGTCGGAGCTCGTGATCATTGCCGACGGATCGGCGGATCCCCGCTGGATCTCCGCGGACCTCCTCGCCCAGGCGGAGCACGATCCCGAAGCCGTGCCGATTCTCGTCACCCTGGATCCGGACCTGATCCCCTCGGTGGAGGCCGCGCTCGCCGCCCAGCTCGCCGATCTCTCCACGGCCACCGTCGCTCGTGTCGCCCTCTCCAACGGAGGAGCGATCGCCTGCCGCGACATCGAAGAGGCCGCGCGAATCTCGGACGCCATCGCGCCGGAACACCTGCAGCTGTCACTCCAGGATGCCGATAGGCTCCTGCCCCACCTCCACCACTACGGAGCACTGTTCATCGGTGAGACGAGTGCGGAGGTATTCGGCGACTACGGTGTCGGGCCGAACCACGTGCTGCCCACGTCGGGCACGGCACGAGCCCGCGGAGGGCTCTCGGTCCTGGACTTCCTGCGAGTCCGGACCTGGATGCGCCTCGACGGATCGGGGCCATCCCGCGAGTTGGTGGAGGATTCCGCCTGGCTGGCTCGGCAGGAGGGGTTGGAGGCGCACGCGCGGGCGGCGGAGCTTCGGAAGGACTCACCCGGTACGCTATAATTGTTGGATCCTCAAAGGAGACTTCATGAAGCGATCGGCGGTGACGCTCGGGGCGGCCCTGCTCGGTGCCGCCCTCGCGGCGTCGGGGGCCCGGGCCCAGGACGGGTCGTGGGGCATCACGGCCGTGGAGGGCATCACGGTCGGGCACCACACGCTGAGCTCCAGGCCCACCGGCTGTACGGTGATCCTGACCGGTGAGGGCGCGGTCGGAGGCGTGGACGTTCGCGGTGGTGCTCCCGGCACGGTCGAGACCGACCTTCTCGACCCCGTGAACTCCGTCCAGGAGGTGCACGCCATCACACTCTCGGGCGGCAGCGCGTTCGGGCTGGCGGCGAGAGACGGCGTCATGCGGTTCCTGGACGAGCGCGGTATCGGCTACCGGGTCGGCGCCAACGTCGTGCCTATCGTAGCCGGGGCGATCCTATACGACCTGTCCGTCGGCGACGACTCGAGCGTTCGCCCCGACGCGGAGTGCGGGTACCGGGCCGCCGCAGGAGCCACCTCCGATCGACCCGCCGAGGGATCCGTCGGGGCGGGTGCCGGTGCCACGGTCGGTAAGTCCCGCGGCATGGCTCGCGCGATGAAGGGCGGGATCGGCACGGCCTCGATCAGGCTGCAGGGTGGCCTCACGGTCGGGGCCATCGTCGCGGTCAACGCGGTGGGCGACGTCATCGACCCGGCCACCGGCCGCGTGGTCGCCGGAGTGCGCACGGCGGACGGCCGCGGCCTTGCCGACGCCCGAGTCCTGATAAGGGAGAACCGTTCGTCGGACGAACCCCGGAGTGGTGCCAATACAACCATCGGAGTCGTCGCGACGAACGCGGAGCTCACGCAGTCCGAAGCCACAAAAGTGGCGCAGATGGCGCAGGACGGCCTCGCAAGGGCGCTCTACCCCTCCCACACCCCGGGTGATGGGGACACGGTCTTCTCGTTGGCGACCGGCACGCTCGCCGGAGACGCCGCGGTCTCGACCGTCGGGACCCTGGCGGCGGACATGATGGCTGTGGCGATCCTGCGGGCCGTGCGAGCCGCGACGGGCGTCGAGGGGATTCCCTCCGTCTCCGACCTCGACGCGGCTCGATGACCTCGGATCGCGGCGAGACCGGGTGACCCCCGGTACCGCCGGCCGGTGAACCTCCACCTCGGACTCCTTCTCGGCTACTCGGCCGGGCTCATCGGGCTCGGCCTGTGGATCGGGCGTCGGGTCGAGAGCAGCGGTGGGTTCTTCGTCGCCAACCGCCGTCTTGGCGCCGCGCTCATTTTCGCCACGGTTCTCGCGGCCAACATCGGGGCCGGTAGCACCGTGGGCGCCGCCAGTCTGGGCTACCGCGACGGGGTCGCCGCCTGGTGGTGGGTCGGGAGCGCCGGATTGGGGACCCTCGTGCTCGCCTTTTGGATCGGCCCGCGTATCTGGCGAGTGGCGACCGCTCACGGCCTCTACACCGTCGGTGACTACCTCGAGCTGCGGTACGGACGCTCCGTACGGGCCACGATCACGGCCCTGTTGTGGCTCGGCGCCCCGACGGTGCTGGCGACTCAGCTCATCGCCATGGGCAAGATCATCGAGTTCGTCGCCGGCGCGCCGTATTGGACGGGGGTCCTCATCGGCAGCGTGGTGATGACGGTCTACTTCACGGCGGGAGGCCTGCTGACCTCGGCCTGGGTCAACATGGTCCAGCTCGTCGTCCTGATCGTGGGGTTCGCCATCGCCATCCCGTGGGCCTTGGTCTCGGCCGGCGGATGGGGCACGGTACTCTCGGCGACATCCACGCCGGCCGACCTCACGACCTTCATGTCAAACGGTGGATCCGGGTGGATCCTTCTGGCGTTGGTGGCACCGAACTTCATGGTATCGCCCGGACTCGTGCAGAAGGTATACGGCGCCGTAGACGAGACGGCGATCCGGGTCGGTCTGGGGGCAGCCGCACTGGCCCTCATGGTCTTTGCGTTCGTCCCGCCACTGTTCGGGATGATCGCACACGTCTACGACCCCGCCCTAGCCGACCCGGATCACGCGTTGATGCTGGTGCTTACGGTCGGACTACCCACGCTTTTGGGGAGCCTTGCGCTCGCCGCCGTGTTCTCGGCCGAGATCAGCTCCGCCGACGCAGCGCTCTTCATGTTGGCCACGTCCCTCTCGCAGGATCTCTACAAGCGCTTCCTGCGACCCGACGCGAGCGACGCCCAAGTGCTCCAGGTCGCGCGGCTCGCGGCGGTCGGCGGAGGTATGGCGGGGGTGTTGATCGCCCTGGCCCTACCCTCGGTCATCGACACGCTCACCATCTTCTATGCGATCCTGGCGGTGTCGCTCTTCGTCCCGGTCGTGGCCGGTCTCTACGCACGGAGACCCGGTACTCCCGAGGCCCTGGCGGCCAGCGGGGTCGGCGTGGCGACCCTCATCACGGTGAGGCTGGCCGACTTCGCCGACCCGTCGCCGTGGCTCAACCCCGGCTTCCTGGGGCTGGTCGCCTCGGCGGCCGTCTTTGGGCTCGTCGTCCTGATGCGACGACCCTAGCGCTTGGCCTCGTCCACGACCCTACGGCCCGCCCCTCGGCAACCAGCCGCTCGTACTCCTCCTGCGCCAGGGCACGCGGCCCGACCTCAGCACGACAGGCAGTTGTGGTTATTCTTCGCACCGAGGCTCTCGAGCAACTCGAGCGCCTCGGGGAACGGCTGGATTCTCTGCACCGGGCCGTTGGCCATGTCGGCGGTGGTCTGACCCCTCCGGCTGACCAACGTGACATCGGCTCCGTGCTCGACCAGGTACCTGATCATCTCCACGTCGCCCCGGGCGGCGGCGTGATGGAGGGGCGAATAGCCGTTGTGGTCGCGGGCACCCGTCAACGGAAAAGACGGTGTCCCATGATCTAATGCCCCGATCCGCGCATCGCTGCGTGGATGGCCTTCACGGTGACCTTCGTGCGGAACTCCATCAGCTTGTGCCCGACCTCGAGCGCCGGGTGGATGGGGGCGATGCTCAAGCCGTTGATCGTGGCCTCACCCGCCGCGACACGCTGGTGGTACCGGACCGCTTCGGGGGACGACACCATCATCAGCGACGTGGTATAGAAATCGTCGTGGTGCCCGTCATTGACGGTCTCCACGTATCCCAGCTCTTCCTCCATGTACTTGCCGACATCGGGGTAGTTGTAGAATTCGGGAATGAAGTAAGCGGTTGCTCCGCTTCCGGCCCAGCTCGCATTGAGCGCCGTAGCGGCCGCCTCCATGCCCCTCTGGTTCCCTCCGCTGTCCCCGATCAGGATGATGTCGGTAAAGCCCTGGCTCTTCAGGCTATTCCCGACGTCCTGCAGAACCATGATGAACGTCTCTTGCCGCAGGCTGAGAGTTCCCGGGTAAGAGATGTTCTCGGGATCGCCCTCGGGCACGAGCTTCAGCACCGGCGTGCACAGGGCGTTGCCCAAGGCCCTGGCGATTGCGTCACACGCCCCCTGGAGCACGTAGTTGTGCTTTCCGTTGGCCAGATAGGGGCCGTTCTGCTCGACGCCGCCCGTCGGGATAATGGCAGTCGTCTTACCCGACGCGATCTCGTCTCGGACCTCGATCCATGTGAGCTCGTCGATCCACACCGAGTTGAGAGGGACTGTGAGAATGACCGCCGCGGCCGCGGTAAGTGCTTGCTTCATGGTGCCCCCTCCCTCCCAAAGAACGAACGACGGGTCCACACGCCGGAAACCGAGGCCCCGACCCATCATGGCTCGAACACCCCCGACCTTCAGTCCGGCAAATTAGGGCAATAATATACTTGCCACACCCATCATTCTCCCTTAGATTTGAGGTATCAAAGACACCCGAACACACAGCCAAAAGACCATGGCCGACCAGACCAAAGCCCCCGAAACTCTCCTCGAAGCCATCCGTTACTTCGCTGACGAAGACGTGGCTCACGCGTTCGTCGCCAACCTCCGCTGGCCCCACGGCGAACAGACCTGCCAGAAGTGTGGAAGCGTCGGCAAGCACTACTTTCTCAAGACCCGTCGCGTCTGGAAGTGCCGGGACTGCCGGAAGCAATTCTCCATCAAGGTCGGAACGATCTTCGAGGATTCCCCGATCAAGCTGTCCCTGTGGCTGCCTGCTGTTTGGATGTTGGTGAACTGCAAGAACGGGATCTCGTCTTACGAGCTGGCCCGTGATCTCGGCGTCACGCAGAAGACCGCTTGGTTCATGCTCCACCGTATCCGGCTCGCCATAAAAGATGGCCTCTGGACGAAGATGGACGGTGAGGTCGAGGTCGATGAGACCTACGTAGGCGGCAAGTCCAAGAACATGCATATCGCCAAGCGGAAGCGCGTCATCAAGAGCACTGGCGGGCACGACAAGACCGCCGTCATGGGCCTCTTGGAGCGTCCCCGCAACTCTCCGCACTCCTTGGTCCGCACCACGGTCCTGCCGGACACCACGCAGCGCACCATGCAGGCCGAGGTCCGGGAGAACGTGAAGGCAGGGGCCGACCTGTTCACGGACCGGCACTGGGGTTACTACGGGCTCGACTCCGACTACATCCACGGAGTCATCGACCACGCTTCGGAGTACGTTAGGGGCAAGGTCCATACGAACGGAATCGAAAACTTCTGGTCCCTGCTCAAGCGTGCGATCCACGGGACGTATGTCTCGATTGAGCCGTTCCATGTCTTCCGCTACCTCGATGAGCAGACGTTCAGGTTCAACAACCGTGGCGACACCGACCGTGGCCGCTTCCTCCGTGCCGTGGCATCGGTCATCGACAAGCGCCTGACATATGACGAATTGACCGGGAGGAACCTGAGGCCAGCATGAGCGAGAAAAAGAAGCCCACCCCCACCTCAGGCGGGGACCCAAGCCCCGAGCGGATCGTTGAGGGCCGCTCGGGGCTTGATCGGCTCGCCGAAGCCATGAAACGCATCCTCAAGGAGCCGAAGCCGGAAGTAAGGCAGCGAGATTCCCCAACAGCGCCTTAGAATTGGTGAGGATGTCCAGAGCCTCATGCTCGGCGTATTGGGCCCTCGGGTGCATCGTGTCGTTCCGCCAGGCGTCCTTGACGCTCTGCAAGTGAGCCAATGCCTCTTGGCGCCGCCCGATATACTCCTTCTCGGCAGGCGTACTGTTGGGTAGCCGTCTGATCTTACCCCTGCACGCATCTAGTAGGGTTTGCCAGTTCTTGTCGATTGGGACCGTGATCTGTAGGTCCGCAGCGAGTTCCTGTAGCCCAACCTCAAGCGCCCTCATGGTGTGATAGACTGCCGCCGTATATCGAGCTACGGAGAAGCACTTATACGCCTCTTCGAGGTCGTAGACAGTGCTGGGAAAGCGTTGACCGACCCCGAGACCGAACGGCTGTGGTTCATGAAAGTATGCCGCCCGTTCTTTCGGGATCTGTAGCACGAGTATCAACTTCAATTCGTCCTCTAGGCGCTCTTGTCTGGCACTGACCTTGTGGGCAACCGCCAATTCTGTGGGGAGTTCGCCTGGCCTCGATAATCCAACATCAAGTCTGTCAAGCAGCATTATCGTGAACCCTAGGTCGATTGGCTCTAGGGCCTCTCGGAGATCAGCAAGGTGCTCCCCAATAACTGCTGCCAACTCGCTACTGACTCGGACCTCGCCCCGCCTGGCTAGCTGGTTCGACATCCGGTCGAGTACTCCAGCGACACGGAACAGGTAGTTGGACTCAAAGATGCGCATCATTTCCCCCAGGCTGATCGCTGTGCCGGGGTACCAGTCTTTGGGTGCCTCCAGCAGAAGACTCATGTTAAGCCTCCTGCGATGGGTGCTCCAAGTATGTTGTTGCCCAAATTAGCGATCGAGCCGCGCCACCGCTAACAGTTCTTATTATTCTCGACGTACGGCCTTAGTCGCTCCCCTAACCACTCCAACCCTCGGTTTCACGCATTGCGTTTGCCCTGCCTACCATAGAGCGTACATCATGCACTCGATTCTGCGGGCCCCTGCACGACGAGTTCCGCACGTCGACGCGGCATAGCCACCGCGAACAGGAACTCTCTGGGGTACACGATGAATAATGAGGGGCGGCATGAGGGGGTCGATCCTACTGTCCTGACCAGGCGCCAGGTGCTTCAGCGCTTCGGAATGGTCGGCACATCCTCGCTCATGATGGGGGTGATGAGCGCGTGGGACTTGATGGGTAAGCCCGCAGGCCCGCGGCCCGTGTTCCCCCGAACGGACGCATCAGCGAAGGTCGTCGTGCTCGGCGGCGGGTTGTCCGGACTGGTGGTCGGCTACGAGCTGGGTAAGCTGGGCTACGACTATCGGATCCTGGAGGCTCGCGAAAGGGTCGGAGGCCTCATCTGGAGCGTCCGCCGAGGTGATTCGCTCACGGAGCTCGACGGGGGTGAGCGCCAGGAGTGCCAGTTCGACGAGGATCAGTACTTCAGTGCCGGCGCCTGGCGGATTCCGAACGCTCACGAGGGCGTGCTCGGCTACTGTCGCGAGCTCGGCGTTCCCATCGAGATCTTCCTGAACACGAGCGACGCCAACTTCATGTGGGAGGAGGACGCCGAGCGCGGTCCTCTCGCCGGAAAGAAGGTCCGGCTGCGCGAGGTCAAGGCCAACCTTTGGGGGTCGACGAACGAGTTGCTCGCCAAGGCCCTCGACCACGGTGAAATCGACGTTCCCCTGTCGGACGAGGACAAGGAACGCTTGATCGAGTTTCTGGTGAGCTCCGGATACCTCGACTCCGCGGACTACATGTACAATCCGCCCGCACAGCGAGGCTCCGAGGAGCGATACGACCTCAGCGCCCTCCTGCAATCCGGCTTCTGGAGTCAGGTGCGGTCCCTGGTCCGATCGACCGGGGGAGGCGCACCGGTATTCCAGGCGGTTGGCGGCATGCAGGAGATTCCCGAAGCCGTCGCTCGAGCCGTTGGCGACAACCTGAGCCTCGGGTCGGCGGTGAAGCGCGTGACCCAGACGGAAGACGGCGTTCGAGTCGTCTACAAGGACACGCGTACGGGACAGGAGCGGGAAGAGATCGGCGATTACTGCGTGTCCTGTCTGCCCATGTCGGTCTTCCAGACGATCGAGGTCAACTTGTCGCCCGATACGGCGACTGTCGTGGAGGAGATGAGCCATAGTCCTAGCGCGAAGGTCGGGCTACAGATGAAGCGGCGATTCTGGGAAGAGGACGACGGGATCTACGGCGGACACATCTACGGCCGGAGTCTCGGGCTCGGCGAGTTCTCGTACCCGTCCAACGGCTTCTTCACCAAGAAGGGCGTTCTCCTCGGCTTCTACGGCAACGGGAACACGGGAGACATGGACACGAAGACCGTTCAAGGGAGGGTCGAATACGTGCTCACGCAGGCCAGCAAGGGCCACCCCCAGATGCGGGAGGAATTCGAGCACGCGTACTGCGTCTGGTGGGACAAGGTCGAGTACAGCCTGGGAGCTTACGGTCGGCGCGCGGAATCGGAGGGTATGGCACAGCTCCACAAGGGCGACGGCCGGATCTACTTCGGATCCGCCGGAGCAGGATCGCAGCCGGCCTGGATGGAGGGTGCGATCGAATCGGCCTGGCGCACCGTGGAGAGCGTGCACCAGAGGGCGTCGCAGGGCTAGAAGCGCAGCCGCAGCGGGTTGAGAGGGGACGCCTCGACGGGAGGGTGTCCCCTCGTCACATTCTAAGGGGTCGGCGACGACCGGGGTGACGACGGGCCACGGTGACGCCGGATCCCGCCCACCGAACCACTCAAAAAGTGGCAAGTGATGAACCATCTTCTTCTCGGACTCGCCCTCCTCACGGGCGGCGGCGGTGGGCCGAATCGACCGACACCTACCCCAAGAACCCGAACATCGACGCCCTCAACTACGCGTTCCGCCTCACGCTGAGTGACACCACCGATGAGATCGTCGGCGAAGCCACCATCGACATCCGCTTTCTCGCGGATGGAATCACGCGTGTGCGTCTGGACCTGATCGATCAGGGTGCCGATGGCCGAGGGATGGCGGTCAGCGGCGTCACCTCCGGCGACCGTCCGGTCACGTTCACCCACACCAACGACGAACTGTTCATCACGCTTCCGCAAGCCACGCGGGCGAACCAACGCAGCCAGTACACGATCCGCTACCGGGGCATTCCGGCCAGTGGGCTCCAGATCGGACCCAACAAGTACGGCGACCGGACCTTCTTCAGCGACGACTGGCCCAACCGCGCCCGCAATTGGTTGCCCACCATCGATCACCCGTACGACAAGGCGACCAGCGAGATGATCGTCACCGCGCCGGACCACTACCAGGTGGTCTCCAACGGGCTGAAGATCGAGGAGACCGCGCTGCCCAACGGCATGCTGCTCACCCACTGGAAGCAGTCGGTGCCGATCGCCACGTGGCTATACAATCTCGGCGTGGCGCGCTTCGTGGTGCAGCACGTCGACGACTACATGGGCAAGGCGATCCAGACCTGGGTCTACTACCAGGATCGCGACGCCGGCTTCTACGATTTCGCCGTTCACACCAAGCAGGTTCTGGAATTCTACGGTGACTGGGTGGGACCCTACTCCTACGAGAAGCTCGCGAACATCCAGTCCAATAGCGTCGGCGGCGGCATGGAGGCGGCCAGCTCGATCTTCTACGGCGACGACTCGGTGACGGGTGAGCGGACCACCCGCTGGCAGAACGTCATCATCCACGAGATCGCGCATCAGTGGTTCGGCAACGCCGTCACGGAATACGATTGGGACGACGTCTGGCTGAGCGAGGGCTTCGCGACGTACTTCACGCTTCTGTTCCGAGAGCATCAGTACGGCCGGGACGACTTCGTGCGGGGACTGAAGGAGAGCCGGGACCGCGTGCGGTCCTTCTACGAGGAGAACCCCGACTATCGAATCGGCCACGACAACCTGGACGATATGAGCCGCGTCACCAGCTCCCAGACGTACCAAAAGGGTGGCTGGACCCTGCACATGCTCCGTGGGATCATCGGGGACGAGGCCTTCTGGAGCGGAATACAGGACTACTACGCCCGATTCCAGGGCAAGAACGCCACCACCGACGACTTGCGTCGGGCGATGGAAGAGGCCTCGGGCCGGGATCTGTCCGAGTTCTTCGCGCAATGGCTCTACCAGGGCGGCGCCCTGGAATACGAGGGCGGGTGGAGCTACGACGCACGCACTCGAACGCTCGAGGTCGAGTTGAACCAGGTACAAGGCGGCGGCTACTCCTTCAAAATGCCCGTCCAGCTGGCCATCTACTCGGCGGACGAGAACGACCCCCGAGTCGAGTTGCTACAAGTGAACGACATGACCAACCGGTTCACGATCTCCGTGGACCGAGAACCCGATTCCGTCGTGCTCGACCCCGACACATGGGTGTTGATGGACGCCGACTTCGAGCGGAGGAACTGACCATGAGAGCGACACTTCTGTGTCTGACGCTGGCCCTTGCGGCCATCTCACCACTTCAAGCGCAACGCGCATTCGAGCCCCCGGACAAGGCACTGCACAGCCAGCGCAGGGCGAACTTCCTCAACGCCATGGACGGTGGCATCGGCATCATCGTGGCGGCGATCGAGGATCAGAACAGGATCTACGAGTTCTTCGTGGACCATTCGGACCTTCATGACTTCATCTACTTGACCGGTCTCGAAGCGGCGACGCTTACGGGTCGGCGCTCGTCCTCGCACCCGACGCCGAGACCTACCGGGAGATCCTCTATACGTCCCAAGATCCGGAGGAGATGGCGGGCCTGACCGGCATCGAGCACGTCTATCCGTACGAGTTCCTCAACGAGCACCTGTCCGACGCCATCACCGACTACTCGCTTCTCCGGACCCATCAGCGAGGCGCCAAGGCGCTCGCGAGCGACCTGTCTCGCTCCCTCGGTACGGAGAAGTACGTCTACTTCAACTAGCGCTTCCTGAACCTCGCGGAGACGCCGCCGGAGCGACTCGATCTCGCCAACCGCCTCCGGTACTTCTCGCCGGAGGTTCAGATGAAGGACGCATCGGACATCCTCAACCGTCTGCGCATGATCCACGACGAGGCCTCGATCGCGATGCTTCGGGAGGCGTCCGATATCACGGTCCAGGCGTTCATGGAGTCGGCCAAGGCGGTCCGTGAGGAGATGACGACGCAGCAGATCGCGGCAATCGTCAACTTCACGTTCGAGTATGAGCACGCGGCCCCGTCCTTCCGCACCAACGTCACACCTTCGGGCTCGGGGGTCGTCCCGAGAGGCGGGGGCCGTGACTGGCCGATCGGAGTCCGCCCCAGACTCGGCCCCTGGCACGTGAGTGACGGTCAGATGCTCAGTTACGATATCGGTGCCGAGTACGCTCACTTCACGGCCGACTTCGGGCGCACGATTCCGGTCAGCGGCGAGTACACGCCGGAGCAGCGGCGCATCGCCGAGGTCGTTACACGCGTCCAAAAGCAATTGATCGCCGCGGTGAAACCCGGCGGGACGTTCGCCGGGAGCCAGGCCCTCAAGGACCGGCTCATGGCCGAGGCCGGACTACTGGACGTCACCAATACGTACGGCATCAGCCACTTCGTCGGGATGGAGATCCACGACGTCGGCTTCTACGACATTCCGTGGGAGCCGGGAATGTGCTTCGTCATCGAGTGGCGCGTGAGCCACGAGGACTGGTCCATCCGCTTCGAGGACGTGATCCTGGTGACGGAAGACGGCCACGAGTGGCTCACCGGGCACTCTCCCATCGAGCCCGACGAGATCGAGGCTCTCATGGCGCAGGAGGGGGTCTGGGAGCGGGATCGCTAGCCGTCGGCGGACGCCTGAGGGTGACGCGGCGCCGGCCCGGGTAGAGCAGCCGGTCCGAAAGAGAGTACGAATCCACCGAGGGGTCGGACGCCGGGAGGCATCCGGCCCCTCTCTCGTTCCCGGTCATCCCGCCTCCAACGACGATCGATGATAGAACGGTGATACCCCCGCACTACCGTCCATCCACGTCGCAAGCCCCCCCGGGGCGGCACACGATTCCAACCCACACAGGAGGACCCATGGAGACTCTGACGCCAGATCGGATGCGCGCATTGCACGGGATGAAGATCGACGAGGGCGAGGTCTGCGGCCTTATGGTGGGTGCCCTTTCGGGCGCCATCTACTTCAGCTGGACCGTTCCGGCCGCCTTCATCTTCATGTTCACACCGATGATCTGTGCCCTGGACTACGGTCTCCGGTAGTCAGGACCGACGCCTTCCGCCCCCCACCATCACTCGGAGGTTCCCATGAGAGAACTCACCGTCGACGAAATGTCCGACATCGAAGGCATGAAATTCTGGGCCGGCTTCGGATGTGGTGCCGGCATCATCGCGTCCATCGCCGTGACGGGAACACCAGACATCCTCACCAGGTGGACCATCTACAGCGGCACGATCGCGGCCTGTGGAGCGGCATCCTTCTAGGCGGCACGGGCTGGGTGCCTCCCGGGTGCCCAGCCCGTCGCTTCCCGGCGTGAGGGGCCTCGAGGGCAGCCTCCTCCGCGATCTCGCGTTGGTCGTACGGCACAAGGTCCGTATCGCGGGTCGCCGGTTCGCGGATTCGGTGCGACGCACCCTCGAGGGGAAGATGGCTCTGATCGCGATGCTAGCGGCCCCCTTCCTCATGAGAAGCATGTTGTCCTCCTCGTCCCTGCGGGCGGTAGGCACCGATCGGAGCGGGGCCTACACCACGCTGGCGTTCGCCCACGCCTTCGTGGTGCTGGCGCTACTCCTGGGAGTGGCCGCACATACCGCTCATTCCCTGACGGCAGAGCAGAAGCCGGATCCTCTGGCTCTGTACCCGGGTGGGAGACGCGGGCTCGCCGCCTATCACCTGTGGGGCGACGTGGCCGCGACGGGCCTCTGGCTCCTCTTCTTCTTCTATCTCTTCTATGGCGCCCTGATCATCGACGTCGTGGATCGCCCGCTCTTGGTCCTTCCGTTCCACTTCGCTGTGCAGGCGCTGGTCCTCGCGGCCTGCGGAGCGATGGTCTACCGCTCGACCCTCAGAGGAGTCGAGCGGCGGCCTGACCTGGGCCGGCCCGGCCATGTGGTCGCCAGCGTCGGGGCGATTCTCGCGTTCCTGGCCATGGTCGGATCGCCGACACTCGTCGGGGACCTCCCTCCCCAAACGCTGGCCGACGTAGCAAGGCGCGTCGACCTCCTGGCAACCCTCTACCCTCCCCTCGCCCTGCTCGGTCGTCCCGGGATCGGTGCTCTCGCACCGCTTGCGTGGCTGGGTTGGATAGCCGCAATCACCCTGGCCTTCAGGGTTGCCATACCGTTGATGCGCGCCCCGAGTCCGCTCTTGCTGGGAGACGTGGAATCCACGCCTGTGTCGACCTTCACGAGTCCCCTTACCAGGCCACTGCGACCCTCTTTCGGTGGCCCGGCCGGTGTGCGGCTTTTCTTCCTGAAGGACATCTGGCTTCCTGCCACCCGACATCGCGGACGGTTCCTCAAAAGGCAGTGGGTCCTGGCAGCCATCGCGGTGACGGGACCGATCGTCATGTGGCAATTGCGTCGGGAGGGCCGAATGGACGACATCGTGGCGGAGGCGGTTCTGTGGGGTGTCGTCATGGTCCTCCCCTCCCTCGCAGCATACTTGACCGGGCTGAGCATCCTCGGACGGGAGGGTTCGGAATTGGCCCTGATTCGTCCCATCCTTCGACCCGTCTCGTTATGGGGACACAAGGTGCTTCCCGCTCTGGGGACCGTCGCGACGTACGGAGTCCTCTACGGGGCCATCACGGGAGCCTCTGCGGCCGTACTCAACCTCGAGCCTGGCCCGGCGGAGGGAGCCGCCCTCGGCGGGTTGACCGGAGTCGTCGCAGCGGTGAACGCAGTGGCTCTCGGGTTCCTGTTTCCCGACTTCCGACGCGGAAGCGTCCTCACACCGGGAGCGTCACGAACAGGCCGGCGTCTCTTCGAGGCCCTGGTGCTCTACGGCGTAGGTATCGTCCTCGCCACCTTCGTCATGGCGCGAAAGGGTGTCATTCCTTCGGACCTTCTCGGCCCGACCCTGCTCGCCACGGCCGGAATGGGTCTCGGCCTGGGGGGGATCCTCACGGTTCTCTCCCTGCGTCGACTTCCCGGTCTCGAGATCTGACATGAAGGGCGGCCCCTCCGTGAGAATCGATCGCCTCGGCAAGAGCTTCGGATCGGTCGCCGCCGTGGCCGATCTGATCTTGACCATTAACGCAGGTGAGATAGTCTGCCTCCTCGGGCCGAACGGCGCCGGCAAGACGACCACGATCAACACGATCATGGGCCTCAAGCGGCCGACGACGGGCGACGTGTTCATCAACGGTGTGAGCCTCCACTCACCCCAGATCGAGTCCGTGCGAAGACGCGTCGGCTTCATGCCCGAATACCCCCTTCTCTACGACTACCTGACGGGCCGGGAGTTCGTCCACTTCATCGGCGAGCTCTACCGAACGGAGCGGTCGTTCGAGGCCTGGCTGGACACACAGCTGGACGCACTGGGGATGCGTGAGCATGCCAACCGCCTGATCAAGGACTATTCGGCAGGCATGAAAAAGAAGGTCTCCTTTCTAGCGGCGTTGGTTCACCGACCGGACATCCTGATCTTCGATGAACCCACGGGTGCGCTCGACGCGCCGAGCGCTCGGATCGTCAAAGACGAGATGCTCGCGGCTCGCGACCGCGGCTCACTGGTCCTCTTCACCACTCACATCATGGAGATCGCCGAGCGCCTAGCGGACCGAATCGCGATTCTCGCGGACGGCCGCCTCGTCGCGGAGGGGACATTGACCGATCTGCGTGCGGCATACGGTCGACAATCAGGTGAACCGCTCGAGAGCATCTTCCTCCGCATCGTTCGCCGGAACGAGTCGCAGGCGGGCGGCGACGAATGAAACTTCCCGACCTACGAGCACTGACGCAGTGGTGCGGACGCGTGCTTCACCCCTACCCGGTCGTGCGTCAGTTCGATCGCGTGGATTGCGGGCCCGCCTGCCTGCTCTCTGTGCTCCGCTTCCACGGAGGTGACTCGGGGCTTCCCCGCCTCCGGCTCGAGAGCGGTACCGACGCGAACGGCACCAGCCTTCTCGGACTCCATCGGGCAGCGCTCGCTCTGGGCTTCGAGGCGCGCGGCGCCACCGGCGACTACGAGGCCCTCCGCAAGGAAGAACTGCCTTGTATCGCCCACGTAGTTCACGAGGGAGCGCAGCATTACGTGGTGGTATACGACATACGGAACCGTGGCGTGAGGGTGGGAGACCCGGCCCTCGGGCTCCGTTGGCTCACGCGTGCGGACTTCGAGCGCGCGTGGCGTGAGCGAGCGGTGTTGCTTCTGCGTCCCGGCTGCGATCTCGTGCGAGAGAGCCCACCTCATTGGTTCGGATGGGTCCTGGGCCGCATCCGTCACGTCCACGGGTGGCTGGTCCAGTCGGTATTCCTCGGCGTGACCTACACCGTGTTGGGCCTCGCCACGGCCGTCGTGGTCCAACGGCTGATCGATGACTTCATCGCAGATGGGGACGTATCTCGGATCCTGTGGGCCGGCGGTTTTCTCCTCGCGCTCCACGCGGCGAGAGGACTCGTCGGTTACGTGCGTCAACGATTCCTGGTGAGCCTCGGAAAGCAGGCCTCGACCGCGATCGCGTCCGAGTTTCTCGAACACCTGTTTCGACTCCCCGCCCGCTACTTCGACACACGAAAGCGCGGAGACATCGTCGCACGTCTGCAGGACGCTGCCCGGATTCAGACGGCGGTGCTGGAGATCCTGGGCAGCACGACCATCGACATCCTCATCACCGCCCTGTCGATGGCCGCCGTCTTCTACTTCTCCCCCGCACTGGGCTGGTCCACACTCCTCCTCCTACTTCCGTGTGCCCTCCTCGCCGGTACGACATCACGACGGGTTCATCAGGAGCACGGTGCCGCCCTCGGTGCCTACGGGCTCCTACACGCCGCCTATGTAGACGCCATCGACGGGATCGAAGCGATACGAGGCCTTGGTGTCGGCGAGATCTTCACTCGACTCGTTCTGACCCTCTTCGACCGCTTTCAGACGAGAGTCGAACGGCTCGGGCTCACGCGCGCGAGGATCGGATTCCAGGTGGAGAACTTGAACGGAGCCGTCTTGGCCACGGTCCTGACGGCCGGCGCACTGCTGGTCGTCACGGGGGATCTGCGCATCGGCGCCATGATGGCCGCTTACTCTCTGGTCGCCGGCGCCCTCCCCAGCCTCCAGAGAGTTGTCGAAAGCGTGTTCACATTTCAGGGGGGTGCGGCCGCCGCGCAGAGGCTCCAGGACCTCTTGCACACGCGAGTAGAGGGGGACGAGGGGCAGGGTCCCTTCCGGATGCACGTCGAGTTGAGGTTGGAAGACGCGCGATTCGAATGGCCCAACGGAGGCCCGGTCCTGAACGGAGCCAGCCTGTCCCTGAAGCGTGGACGCATCGTCGGCCTGAGCGGAGCCAATGGGTCCGGAAAGACGACGCTCGTGCATGTCCTCTCCCGAGCGTATCCACTGAACCGAGGACGCCTGTGCGTCGACGACGTGGATGCGACGAGTATCGATCTGAACGCGTACAGGAGGAACGTCGCCGTCGTTCCGGAGACGGTGAAGATCTTCCACGGGACTCTCGGCGAGAATATCGCACTCGGGGGGAGACGGCCGGACGCGCAGCTCACCGGGCGTCTGCGGAGCCTCGGCGTCGTGCCCTTCATCAGTCGGTTCAAGGGTGGTTTGACCACGCGGCTCGGTGACGACGGCAGACACCTCTCGGCGGGTGAACGACAGATGATCGGACTGATTCGCGCGCTCCTCGGCGAGCCGTCCGTCCTGATCATCGACGAGGGGTTGAACGCCCTCGATCCCTCGACCTACCAGGCCGCTGCGCGAGCTCTCTCCACGTACGCCTCACGGAACGCGATACTGCTCATTTCCCATCATCCGTCTGTACTCGCTCTCGCCGACGAGAGACTCCGGCTCGAGACCGGTGTCATCAAGCCGGTCACCGGACACGAATCCGAGCCGGGGGCGGAGGCCGCATGAAGGCCGTCGCATGACCACGTGGCGCGTCTTCGGGTTGATCAGTCTGCTCTGGATGGCGGTGACGCTCTACACGAACGAACGAGTGCTCGCACCGGAGGTGATGGCGGGCGTGGTCGGGCGTACCACCGGGGTCGAGTTACCGGTCGCCCGACTGGACCAGATGCGTCGTCAGGGACGCTGGGCGTACCCCCTCCTCCCCGTTCTGCTGGCGATCCGAGTCGGAGTCGCGGCCCTGGCACTGCAGCTTGTGGCGATGCTGATGGCCTCCGCACTTCCCTACGGGGTGGCATTCCGGGCGGCCTTGTGGGGGTTCGCTGCCGTCGTGTACGGCACTTTCCTACGGATGTTGCGGCTCGACCTGCTGCCCCCGGGATCTCTTTCGCGGGCCGAGTTGTTCGTGGTTCCCGACTCGTTGGCGGTCCTATTCACCCAATCGGATGCGGGGGTCACCATCCTATCGGCATCCTTGAACGCCCTGACCCTGCACGACGCGCTCTGGATCGGCATCGTCATGGCCTACCTCACGATGGCGACGGACCTGAGCCGCCGGCGAACCTTCGTCATCGCTCTTTGTGCGTGGTGCATGACGGCGGCCGCGAGAGTGGGGGGCCAGGTCTTCGTGATCGGAATACTGGGGTAGCCTGGACCACCTTGCCCACATCGCGACCCGGCTCTACCGTGGCGTCCACCCAAGAGGGCCGAGTCATACCCGTTGCCAGAGAACAGAGCCATGAGCATCCGAAACGTCGCAGCCTTCGCCCTCATCGTGCTGGCCACCGTGGCCACCGCCGATCTCTCCGCGCAGGAGCGGACGTACTACGGCGGGCGCTCCCCCGCCGACGGGGACAACGTTACGCCCTTCAGCGGCGCGGTGCAGGTAGGCAACACCCTCTACCTCTCCGGAATGCTGGGACTCGAGGGCGGGCAGGTGCCCGCGACGGCCGAAGCCGAGGCCCGGAACGTCCTGAACGGCATGCAGCGTGCGCTGGAAGGCGCCGGCATGACCATGAACGACCTGCTCATGGTGCAGATCTACAGCTCCGACGTTGCGGACTATGGCGCCTTCAACGGTGTCTACCGGACGTATTTCACGACCGAGTTCCCGGCTCGGGCCTTTATCGGAGCGGGGACGCTGCTCTTCGGGGCCCGCTTCGAGGTGCTCGGGGTCGCGGTCAAGCGGTAGGGGCGCCTCGAGCGAGACCGGCGACCTCGACGCTCGACATCCCGCGGCGCCGAATGCACATTAAATGGCGCAGGGGAGCGACGTTGGGCCAACCCGGGCTCAAGAAATGGTCCGGCGGAGTTCGCACCAGGCCCCGCGCGCTAGGGGGCACTGGATGGCGAATCTAAAAACACGGACGGGCGCCCGTATCGGATCATGGGTTGGTCCTACAGACGGCCTACTCACGACGCCCACGGAGTTGGCTCTGGGTCTGGCTCGCGTCGGTCTCCCCGTCTACGCCGTCGATCACGGCGATACGTTCGCCTTCGCTCATGCCGGGAGCGTCCTACTCGGTGGCGAGCCCCAAGTGGAGGGCCTTCCACTCTTGGCCCTTGCCCCGGCTTGCAGGCCACAGAACCTCGGATCCGCAGGATTCGCCCGCGACCATGGCGTTCGATTCTGTTATGTGGCGGGCGCGATGGCGAACGGGATCGGCTCGGTGGAGCTCGTCGAGGCCATGGGACGGGCGGGCATGCTCTCCTTCTTCGGCGCCGCCGGTCTCGGACCCGGTCCGGTGGAGGACGCCATCGACCACATCTCCACCCGCCTCGGTGACCTTCCCTGGGGTTTCAACCTGATTCACAGCCCTTACGAGCCCCTGCTCGAGGAAACGGTGGCCGACCTGTATGTGCGGCGTGGAGTGAGTCGGGTCTCCGCCTCGGCCTACATGGATCTCACGCTGCCCCTGGTGCGTTACCGTCTCCACGGGATCCGGAGGGACTCCTCAGGCCGAGTGGTGACACCGCACCGGGTCGTCGCCAAAGTGTCGCGCATCGAGGTGGCCCGTAAGTTCTTCGCTCCGGCACCGGCGAAGATGCTCGCCGAGCTGGTGGCCCGCGGCGACCTCACCGAAGATCAGGCACGCCTGGCCGAAGCCGTCCCGGTCGCGCAGGACCTGACGGTGGAGGCCGACTCGGGCGGCCACACCGACAACCGGCCCGCGATCGTCCTGCTCCCGACCATGCTGGCCCTTCGCGATCGGCTCCAGATCGAGCACGACTACGAGGTCCCCTTGCGCGTCGGTTCCGCCGGAGGAATCTCGACACCACATTCCGTGGCCGCAGCGTTCGCGATGGGAGCCGACTACGTCATGACCGGCTCCGTGAACCAGGCGTGCCGAGAGGCGGGAACCTCCGATACGGTCCGGCAGATGCTCGCTGCGGCGGAGCAGGCCGACGTGACCATGGCGCCGGCCGCGGACATGTTCGAAATGGGCGTCAGGTTGCAGGTCCTCAAGCGTGGAACGATGTTTCCCATGAGGGCTCACCGCCTGTATGATCTCTATAGAGCCCATACGGGGCTCGAAGACATTCCCGACGACGAACGGCAGAATCTCGAACGGACGATCTTCCGTACGTCCTTGGACCGGATCTGGAGCGAGACACGCGACTTTTGGGAGGCGCGTGACCCGAGCCAGGTCGAAAGAGCCGAGCGCGATCCGAAACATCGGATGGCGCTAGTCTTTCGGTGGTATCTGGGGATGTCTTCCCGTTGGGCGAACCGGGGTGAGCCGGGTCGTGAGATGGACTACCAGGTGTGGTGCGGCCCGGCGATGGGAGCGTTCAACGAGTGGGTCCGGGGCAGCGTTCTCGAGCCCTGGGAGAGTCGTCACGCGGTCAGCGTGGCTCACAACATGTTACACGGTGCTGCGGTCATTGCACGGGCGAACGCCCTGCGCAGCCAGGGAGTGGAGTTGCCGGCCGCTTGTGTCGACGTGCTCCCCCGAGAAACAGACGAACTCGAGGAATTGCTGTCTTGAGCGATCGGAACGAAAATCGGGCCGCGACCCAGTCACCCATAGCCATCGTCGGCATCGCCTGTGTATTTCCCAAGGCGAGCGGCCTCGACGACTACTGGGCGAACGTGCGCGACGGAGTCGACGCGATCACCGAGATCCCCGAGGCGTACTGGAAGACCTCGGAGTATTACGACGCCGACCCCAAGCGGCCCGATATGACGTACGGCCGCCGCGGCGGCTTCATCGACCCCATCGACTTCGAGCCCATGGCCTTCGGCATCCCGCCGCGGGACCTCGAGGCCACCGATAGCACGCAGCTGCTCGGGCTGCACGTGGCCCGTCAGGCTCTTCAGGACGCGGGCTACGGCGGGGACGGTCGAGAGTTCGATCGGGAAAAGACGAGTGTCATCCTCGGGGTCAGTGGCACACTCCCCCTCGTGATTCCATTGGGTGCACGCCTCGGACACCCCATCTGGCGCAAGGCGTTGGAAGATGCCGGGGTGGATCCCGAAACGACGGAAGACGTCATCGAGCGCATCGGAGACGGCTACGTACCCTGGCAAGAGAACTCCTTCCCCGGCCTCTTGGCCAACGTCGTGGCGGGTCGCATCGCCAATCGGCTGGACCTGCACGGCACCAACTGCATCGTCGACGCGGCCTGCGCCTCTTCGCTCAGTGCGGTGTACCTCGCCGCGCTAGAGCTGGAGTCCGGTCGGGCCGACATGGTCCTGAGCGGTGGCCTGGACACGTTCAACGACATCTTCATGTACATGTGCTTCTCCAAGACGCCGGCGCTTTCGGCCACGGGGGACGCACGCCCGTTCAACGATCAGGCCGACGGCACGATCCTGGGTGAAGGCGTCGGCATGCTGGTGCTCAAGCGACTGGGGGATGCCGAGAGAGACGGCGATCGCATCTATGCCGTGATCAAGGGCATCGGATCGTCCTCCGACGGGAAAGGACAGGCCGTTTACGCCCCCGCTCCTGAGGGGCAGGCCCGCGCGCTACGTACGGCGTACGACAGCGCTGGCATCCGCCCCGACACAGTCGAGCTCGTCGAAGGGCATGGCACCGGCACTCGGGTGGGTGACGCCACGGAGGCCAAGGGCCTGACCACCGTCTACCGAGAGGCCAGCCCTGAAGGCACGTGGTGCGCGTTGGGATCCGTGAAGTCGATGATCGGCCACACGAAGGCGGCGGCTGGGGCGGCTGGCCTCATCAAGACCGCCATGGCGCTCCACCACAAGACGCTCCCGCCGACCATCAAGGTCGAGAGCCCCAACGCAGCCGTGGCCGCCGGTCAGACCCCCTTCTATGTGAATACCGAGAAGCGGCCCTGGCTGCCGAAGAGTGGACATCCGCGCCGTGCCGGTGTGAGCGCCTTCGGATTCGGGGGCAGCAACTTCCACTGCGTGGTGGAGGAGTACGAGTCGAAGGCCACCGAGGTCGATTGGGACGGACGCGATCAGCTGATCGCCTTCTCGGCGGAGAGCCGGGAGGCTCTCGCGGCGCAACTCGAGGAGTTCCACGCCGAAGGCGACTGGTCCGACCTCCGCGGACGGGCGGCCGAGAGCCGCGCCCACTTCGACGTTACCGACGAAGTTCGTCTACTCGTAGTGGCCGAGCGCGAAGGGACGCCGGTCTCGGACCTTCTCGCCATGGCGCTCTCGCAGCTGAAGGATGAGCGGGGGTCGTGGGCAATGCCCCAGGGCATCTACTTCGGATCCGGAGCCGCCAAGGGCGAATGGGCGGCCTGCTTCCCGGGACAGGGTGCCCAGTACGTCGGTATGCTGCGCGAGCTTGCGTGCCGCTTTCCCGTGGCCGCAGACGCCCTGGCCGCCGCCGTCGAGGTGACGCCGGGGTTGGCCGATCGAATCTACCCGCACCCCGCGTTCGACGACGACGCCCGCTCACGGCAGGAAGACGCGCTACGCGCCACGGAAACGGCTCAGCCCGCCATCGGTGCCGTCAGCTTGGCCGCTCTCCGGGTGCTCGAACAGTTCGGCCTCACACCCGGTGCCACGTGCGGCCACAGCTACGGTGAACTCGTCGCGTTGTGTGCCGCCGGTCGCCTTCGGCCCATGGAGCTGTATCAACTCTCTCGCCGCCGGGGTGAGCTCATGGCGATCGGCGATGGAGATCACGGCTCGATGCTCGCCGTGGCGGCTGAGCTGGAGTGGGTCGAGCAGTTCCTGCGGACGCACGATCTCGATCTGGTCGTGGCGAACCACAACGCCCCCAAGCAGGCCGTGCTCTCGGGGGTGACGTACGAGGTCGAGCGTGCCCAGGACCTCCTGGCCCGCGAGGGCGTGCGCGTGAAGCAACTCGCCGTGGCCGCCGCCTTCCACAGCAGTCTGGTGGCTCAGGCGGGCGCGCCATTCGCCGAGAGCCTGACGAGCATCGAGCTTACGCGCAGCGACGTGGCGGTGTTCGCCAATGCGACCGGCGCGGCATACCCGGCACGCTCCGCCGACGCCCGCGAGTTGCTGGCGAGCCAGCTGACTTCACCGGTGGAGTTCGTCGGGTGCGTGAAGGCGATGTTCGACCATGGCGTACGGACCTTCGTAGAGGTGGGTCCAGGGCGTCGCCTCTCGGCCCTCATCGACGAGATCTTGTCGGGCCAGGATATCACGACCGTGGCCATCGATGCCTCGTCGGGCCGACGGGCGGGACTCGTCGATTTGGCCCGCACGCTGGCGCAGGTGGCGGCAGCTGGGCACGCCGTGGCGCTTGATCGTTGGGACGATGGAGCCCTCGAGGCCTGGCAGCGTAGGATGGCCCGCGGCAAGCCGACGATGACCGTGCCCATTTCCGGTGTGAACCACGTGGATCCACGACCGAAGCGGCCGCCCAGAGCGGCCACCCCGGCCGTTCCGGCACCGACTCCGGAGGTGACGCCGAGCCCGGTCCACCATGCGGGCCCCGTGGCGGGGGCGTCCAGCTCAACGTCGGCTCCCGAGCTGTTGGCCGAGGCCATGCGCGCGAGCCACGCAAGCCTTCAGGCGCTGGTCCGGCTTCAGGAACAGACCGCTGAGGTGCACCGCCAGTTCCTCGAGTCCCAGGAACGGACCATCCAGGCCATCGCCAGCCAGCAGGGACTGCTGCCCACGGGGCCGACGTCCGAGGCGCGACCGGTGGAGCAGGCAGCGCCGCAGCCGACGCCCGAGTTGGCCGCAGCCGTCGAGCTCGGCCCCTCGACCGAGCAGGACGTTGCCGGGAACATCGCCGCCGCGCTCCTCTCGGTCGTGTCCGAGAAGACCGGATATCCCGAGGAGATGCTCGAACTGTCCATGGGACTCGATGCCGACCTGGGCATCGATTCGATCAAGCGGGTCGAGATCCTGTCCGCACTTCAGGAGAGACTCCCCGAGGCGCCGGTGGTCACGCCGGAGCATCTGGGTGAAATCCAGACGCTTGGACAGATCGTCGAGTTCCTCGGGGGCTCCACCGCCGAAGCGGACAGCCCGTCTGTCGCCGCCGGCGCGACCGCTGCGCGGGCGACGCGAGTGATCGAGCCCACCGCCTTCTCGTCGGCGGAGCCCGGTCATGTCATCCACGAGAGCGGTAACGGAGCGGCCGGAACTCAGGTCAACGGAGGGGTCGACGCCCACCGCGTCTCGGAAGTCCTCCTGAGCGTGGTCGCCGACAAGACCGGATACCCCGTCGACATGCTGGATGTATCGATGAACCTGGACGCGGATCTCGGCATCGACTCCATCAAACGGGTGGAGATCTTGGCGGCGCTTCAGGAAGCGCTGCCAGAGGCCCCGGTCGTCGCCCCGGACCAACTCGGCGAACTCCGCACTCTCAGTCAGATCGTCGACGTTCTCGCGCAGGGAGCACCCGCAGGTCCGACGCACGCCTCGTCGGCACCCGCTCCGGACCAGCCGGCTCGGACCGCTCCGGCGGGTGTCGCTCCGGCGGGTGTCGCTCCGGCGGGCGTCGCTCCGGTGGGCGTCGCTCCGGTGGGTGTCGCTCCGGTGGGTGTCGCTCCGGCGGGTGTCGAGCGCCTGGTCCCGACCCTTCGGCCACTCGGTTCGGTCGGAGAGCCGATCGGACTTCCGGCGGGAGCCAAGATCTGGGTGACCAAGAGCGGCGACGTACTTTCTGGACAAATCGTCGACGAGCTGAGCGCGCAGGGCTACTCCGCCGAAGAGGTGGAGCTGGCCGACCGGGCGCAGTCACCCGACGACGTTGCCGGCCTCATCGTGGTCGTACCTCCTCGGGTCACCGACGATGACATCCTCTTCGGCTTCGGACGTGTGCGGGCCATGGCCCCCGTCCTTCGTCGTGCGGCCCTTCAGGGCGGTGCCCTCCTGTGCAGCGTGACGTGCCTGGGAGGCGGCTTCGCGCTCGAAGCCGCGCCGCCCGAAGATGTGGACCCGACCGGCGGTGCTTGGGGTGGTCTGACCAAGACGGCGGCGGCGGAGTGGACGGAGGTCGACTGCAAGAGCATCGACGTCGACCCGAACCGAATCGACCTGGCCTCGGACGTGGTCAGGTACGCTCTCTCGAAGGGGCCGGTCGAGATCGGCCTGGGGAGCAATGGTCCGGTTACGGTGGTTCTCGAACCGCAGCCGGTCGAGCCCGCGACGCGGGCGGCCCTGGGACCCGACGATGTCGTGTTGATCACCGGTGGCGCCCGGGGTGTGACGGCCGAGGTGGCCGTGGCCATGGCCGAAGCGGGACAGCCCCGACTCATCCTCATGGGACGCAGCGCGGAGCCGATCGGTGAGCCCGACTGGCTTATCGGCCTCGATGCAGAGGCGGACATCAAACGTGCCATCGTCGTCCAGGCCGGCCCCGGTGTCAGCCCCCAGGAGGTGCAGGCGGAGTACAACCGCATCCGGGCCAACCGGGAGATCCTGCGCAACCTCGCGCGCATCTCGGCGGCCGGCTCGGAAGTCGTCTATTCGTCGGTCGATGTGCGTGATCCGGACGCCGTGCGGGCCAGCCTCGAGCCGATGGTGGAGGCGTTTGGACCGATCACGGGGCTCGTCCACGGAGCGGGTGTCCTGGCCGACCGCAACATCGAAGACAAGAGCGACGAGGACTTCGCCTTTGTCTACAACACCAAGGTCGGGGGTCTACGCTCGGTGCTTGCCGCCCTGGAAGGCGCGCCCCTGAAGACCATGGTGATGTTCTCCTCGTCGACCGCCCGATTCGGACGCCGTGGACAGGCGGACTACGCCGCGGCCAACGAGGTGCTGAACAAGGTGGCCCAGGCCGAAGCGGCCCGCAGAAAGGGCTGTCGGGTTGTCTCGGTGAACTGGGGCCCATGGGATGGAGGCATGGTAACGCCGGCGTTGAAGAGCATGTTCTCCGCCGAGGGGATCGAAGTGATCGGCATGGAAAGCGGCGCGGCCTACCTGCTCGACGAGATCGCATGCGACGGCCCGACCGAGGTGCTCATCCTCGGAGCGGGGTCGCGTGTGCCCACAGGGAAGTACGCGCCGGCCGTGGCGACGAACGACGCCGAGTCCGATGAGCTGCCGATGGTGTTCGAGCGGACGATTTCCACCGACACGCACGAGTTCATGGCCTCTCATGTCCTGGATGGGCGTGCGGTGTTGCCCGCTGCCATGACTCTGGAGTGGCTCGCCCACAGCGCTCTCCATGGGAATCCCGGACTTCGTTTCGTCGGCGTCGACGACTTCCGGGTCTTCAAGGGCGTGCTCGTCGAGTCGCACGAGTCGTTCCAGGTACGGGTGTGTGCCGACGCGGCGAGGCGCCGCGGAGATGAGTTCGTCGTGACCGCGGAGCTGTGCAGCGGTGGCAGCAATGGCCGCAGGGTGCTCCATGCCAGAGCCGAGATCGTCTTGGCGGCACGGCAGCCGGATGCGGCCGCCCCACACGCCCCCGTCGATCTTCCGGCTCACGAACAGTCGATAGAGAGCATCTACGCCGAGACTCTCTTCCACGGGCCGGCAATGCGGGGCCTGGTAGACGTCGAGGGCTGCGGCGATGCCGGGCTCGTGGCTCGCTGCCGGGTGGCTCCGCCGCCACAGGACTGGATGAGGGAGCCCGTGCGCAATCGATGGATCGCCGATCCGCTCGTGCTCGACAGTGGGCTCCAGGCGATGATCGTCTGGACCGCCGACCGGGTGGGAGGGGCTTCGCTGCCTTCACGGCTGACGCGTTATCGGCAGTTCGTCCCCGCGTTCCCGGAGGGCGGTGCGCGCATCGTCATCAACGTTCGGGACCGCACGGAGGCCCGTGTGGTGTCGGACATCGACTGGGTGGGGGACGACGGACGTCTGCTCGCCCGTCTCGAAGGGTACGAGTCGGTCGTCGACTCCTCGCTGAGCAAGGCGTTCCGCCAGAACAGACTCGACACGAGCGCGTCGACGAAGGCGTAACCACTATGTCCGCATCCGAGCCGATTGCCATCGTCGGCCTCGGCGGGATTCTCCCCGGCGCCGCCACCCTGGACGACTTCTGGAATGTCGTCGAGGCGGGCGTCGATACCGCATCCGAGCCACCTCCGGGCCGCTGGCATCTAGACCTGGAACAAGCCTACGACACCGAGCGGGCCCTGGCCGATCACGTCTATTCAAGGCGGGCCTGCTTCGTAGGCGGCTTTCAGCTCGACCGCACCGGCCTGGATCTGCCGTCGGAGCTGCTCGACGCTCTCGATCCCATGGTGCACCTCGCGCTGCACGCCGGGCGGCAAGCGTGGCGCGACGCCGTCACGGACCCGGTTGATCCCGGGCGCGTGGGCGTCATGCTCGGCAACATCGTGCTCCCGACCACATCGGCCTCCGCCATGGCCGACTGGATTCTGGGGCGCCGGTTCGAGCGCGAAGTCTTCCGGGCGGCCGGCGTTCCGATGCCGACCGAGGATCGGGCTCCGGTGGGGGCCGTGAACCGATGGGTTGCCGGCCTTCCGGCGGCGGTCTTGGCGCGCGGCCTCGGTCTCGGTGGGGACCGGTTCTGTCTCGACGCGGCCTGCGCTTCATCACTCTTCGCGGTGGAACTCGCCGTCGACGCACTCCGCGACGGTCGCCTTGATGCCGTTCTCGCCGGCGGCCTCTCCCGCCCCGACTCCCTCTACACTCAGATGGGATTCTCCCAGCTGCTGGCCGTATCACCTACGGGGCGCTGCTCCCCGTTCGATCGCAAGAGCGACGGCCTCGTGGTCGGAGAGGGAGCCGGAGTCCTGGTCCTGAAGCGACTGTCCGACGCGCTCGCGCACGGGGATCGTATCCGGGCGGTCGTAAAGAGCGTAGGCCTCTCCAATGACGTGGAGGGGAGCCTGCTGGCCCCCAGTCGAGAAGGGCAATTGAGGGCGATGCGGGGCGCGTACGAATCCGCCGGGTGGCGGCCGAGCGATGTGGACCTGATCGAGTGCCACGCGACGGGTACACCGGTCGGCGACGCCGTGGAATTCGCGAGCCTGCAGGCCCTGTGGGCGGACGAAGACACTCCCGCCACGCCTTGCGTTATCGGTTCGGCCAAGTCCAACACCGGCCACCTGCTAACCGGCGCCGGAGCCGTGGGGCTGCTCAAAACCGTGCTGGCCATGGAGCGCGAGACCCTGCCGCCGACGGCCAACTTCGAGGAGGCCGGAGACAAGGTCGATCTGGCTGAGAGTCCTTTCCGGGTGCTGCAGAGTGCCGAGCCGTGGGAAGCCCCCCAAGGCCACCCACGGCGCGCCGCGGTCAGCGGGTTCGGCTTCGGCGGCACCAACGCCCATGTCCTACTGGAGGAGGCGACCGAGCCCGCCTCCGGACGAGCCGTCGTCGTCGTGCCCGAGTTGCCCCCGTCGACCGAGCCGGGGCTACCGATCTCTGCCGAGTCCGGATCGCCCAAACCGGGGATCGCGATCGTCGGCATCGGCGCACGCGTCGGGCCGTGGAAGGACCTGGCGGCCGTCCAGCAGCGGATCCTGGGACGGGACATCGACCACCCGGCTCGCCCGAAGCAGAACCACTGGGGTATCCCCGATCCTCCGCTGGGGTGGTTCATCGAGGAGCTTGAAATTCCGTTCGGCCGCTTCAAGATCCCACCCAAAGAGATCGAGGAGGCGCTGCCCCAGCAGATGCTCATGCTCCAGGTGGCTGAACGCGCCATCGCGGACGCCGGCCTCGACGAGTTCGAGCGCCTCCGCACCGGCGTGTTCGTGGGTGTGGAGATCGACCTCAACACGACCAACTACCATCTGCGCTGGGCCGTCCGATCCAGGGCCGCGGACTGGGCGCGGAGAATGGACCGCCCGACCGCCGGACCCGAGTTCGACGCGTGGGTCGAGCAGCTCTGCGACTCCCTGACGCCCGCGCTCAACGCCAATCGTACCATCGGCGGTCTTGGCTCCATCGTGGCGAGTCGGGTCGCACGGGAGTTCGGACTTGGCGGGCCCAGCTACGTGTTGGCCAGCGAGGAGACGTCCGGAATGTCGGCTCTTCAGGCCGCGATCCGGTCCCTTCGGACCGGGCGCCTCGACTGTGCCGTCGTGGGGGCCGTCGACCTGGCCGGTGATGTCAGGGCCCTGCTCTCACTGTCAAGCACGGATGGGGTGGCGAGCGACGGAGTCCCCCGCCCGTTCGACGGAGCGTCGCAGGGAGTCGTCCCGAGCGATGGTGCGGTCGCTCTGGTCCTGAAGCGCGAAGAAGACGCCGAGCGGGACGGCGACCGTGTGTACGCCGTCGTACGTGGGGTGGGGAGCGCCTGCGGTGAAGTCGCGCTCGCATGTACCGAAGCCGCCCGCCGCAGTTGTCGGGTTGCCGGGGTCGCTCCGGAGCACATCCGCTACGTGGAGGGCCACGGGGGCGGCGTGCCGCGCAGCGATCGCGCGGAAGCACGTGCGCTGGCTGAGGTACACGGAGCCGACACCATTCTCGGCTGCACGAAAGCGCGCGTCGGCCACACGGGAGCCGCCGCCGGCCTGGTATCGGTCCTCGGGGCCAGCCTGTCGCTCTACCAGCAGGTGCTTCCTTCGGCCCAAGGGCGCGACCGCTCGAGTCCCACCAATGGTGGCTGTGCGACGCGTAACCCCGAATCACAAGCGCGACTGACTCCTCTGACGGACTCACGCCCATGGGTCCTCGATCGCTCCGAGGGTCCCCGTCGAGCCGGGGTCCTGGCCGTCTCCAGAGGTGGATCCTGTTCGCACGTCGTATTGGAGGAGTCGACCGGGACGGCCCGGGAGGAAGAGAGAGCGAGTCCCCTGGGTCCCTTGAGCGAAGGGCTCTTCGTGGTGGAGGGTGACGACGACCAGGCCGTGGTCGCGGGCCTGAGGCGACTCGCCGACTTCGTCACGGGGGCAGGGCGGCCGCTCGCCGACCCGAAGCCGGAGTCGGGACCCGACCCCTGCCGGCCCAGGATATCCGACCTGTCACGGCTTTGGTGGATGGAGGAGCCTCTGCGGCCCGAGGCCAAGCAGGCTGTCGCACTGGTCGCCCGCGACGCCGACGAGGCCGTGAGCCTGGCCCGAAACGCGGCCGGCGGGATCGCAGCCGGCGCCGACCCGTCCGACCGGAGCGCGGGGAGGGTCTTCTTCACGCGCGAGCCACTGGGGCACGAGGGCCGACTCGCTTTCGTCTATCCGGGCTCCGGAAGTCAGTTCGCCGGCATGGGCCGAGAGCTCTGCCTCCAGTGGCCGGAAGTCCTGCGCGGCCAAGAGGGGAGCAGCGACAAGCTGAGATCTCAGTTGAGGGCGTCGGAGATCTGGCGGGCCGGTCCGACCCCCACCGACGCGCGCACCGTGATCCTGTCGCAAGTGGCACTGGGCACGCTGGCGACGGACCTCATGGCCGGATTCTCCGTGAGACCGGACGCAATAATCGGGTATTCGCTGGGAGAGACCGCGGGATTGTTCTCCACGGGGGCTTGGCACGAGCGGGACGAAATGCTCGAGAGAATCCTGGCGAGCGACCTGTTCGAGACCCAGCTCACGGGTCCCTGCACCGCTGCCCGCGCCGCCTGGAACGTCGACCCGGACACTCCGGTGGAGTGGAAGATCGGAGTCGTGGACCGTCCCGCCGAGGACGTACGAGAGGTCCTCGATGGACGCGAACGGGTCTACCTGCTCATCGTGAACACTCCGGACGAGTGTGTCATCGGTGGCGATGCGGCGGCCCTGCACGAGGCCGTCGAGGCCCTCGGTTCGGCGTTTCACGAGCTCCAGGGCGTCACGACCGTGCACTGTGAGGTCGCCCGGGAAGTCGCGGACGACTACCGCGACCTGCACCTGCTCGATACCCGCCCGCCCCAGGGAGTCACGTTCTACAGCGGAGCCTGGGGGGAAGCGTACGAGGTGAACCGGGACAGCGCCGCCGACTCCCTGCTCGCTCAGGCGCTCCAGGGAGTGGACTTCCCGAAGACGGTACGACAGGCCTACGAGGACGGCGCTCGCATCTTCCTCGAGATGGGCCCGGGAGCTTCGTGCACACGTATGATCTCGAAGATCCTGGACGGTCGTCCGTTCCGAGCGCGCTCGATCTCGTCGGCGACTCAGGATGATCCGTCCGCCGTTCTCAGGGCGCTGGCCATGCTGTTGGTCGAGCGTGTGGAGGTCGATCTCGGGCAACTGTATCCCGGCGTGTTCGAAGCCGCATCTGAATCGAAGCCTGCCATCAGGGTCCCCATCGGTCAGGTCGGCTTCTGCGCGATCCCCGTCGGGGCTCCCGTCCGACCCGACGCCGTCGCTGCCGAAGCGTCGGCCGTTGCTCCCGGAATCGGGTATTCGCCCGCCGCCGAGCGTCGGACACCCCTGTCGCCCGAGCTCTCACCCGATCTGGCCGTCGCCGTGCGGGCCGCAGAGAGCACGTTGGAGGCTCACCGGGCCTTTCTCCGCTCGGCTGAACACACCCGTCGGTTGGCGGAGGCCCAGTGGGCGCATCAGCAGAACCTCCTGCAGGCTATGGCGGGAGGGGGGGAGGCGCCGTTGATGGTCCCCACCCGCCCGGGTACGCTCGAAACCCCCGCGCCGCGGCGGTCCGTCGCCCTGGACCGGGACCAACTGATGGAGTTCGCGATCGGCTCCATAGGCAAGGTGCTGGGAGATCGCTTCGCCCACGTGGACGGCCACCCCACCCGCGTACGGCTGCCCGACGAGCCCCTCATGCTCGTCGACCGGGTGCTCACCATCGAGGCCGAGCCTCAGTCCATGGCCTCCGGCCGCATCGTGACGGAGCACGACGTGCTCGAAGGCGCCTGGTATCTGGACGGAGGGCTCATCCCCACTTTCGTCGCCGTCGAGGCCGGGCAGGCCGACCTGCTCCTCTCCGGTTATCTGGGCATCGACACGGAGACAAAGGGCTTGGCGGTGTACCGTCTTCTGGACGCCGTGGTCACGTTCCAGGGTGAGTTGCCCCGTCCCGGCCAGGTGATCGTCTACGACATCCGGATCAGCCGGTTCTTCCGGCAGGGTGCCACATGGCTCTTCCGCTTTCAGTTCGATGCGACGGTCGACGGTCGTCCCCTCATGACCATGCGCGAGGGCTCGGCCGGGTTCTTCAGTCAGGGAGTACTCGACGCAGGTAAGGGCATCGTCTTGAGCGCTCTCGAGCAGAGGGAGATCGCGGGCAAGCGGCCCGACGACTGGCGAGAACTGGTCCCCATGCACAAGGAGTCTTACGACGAGCGACAAGTCGAGGCGCTTCGGCGGGGAGACCTGGAAGACGCTTTCGGAGGCGCGTTCTCCGGACTCGACCTGACCCGGCCGCTAACGATCCCGGGGGATCGCATGCGCCTGGTCCATCGGGTCAGCGAGCTCGACCCGAGGGGCGGGCGCTACGGAATCGGGAGCATCGTGGCCGAAGCCGACATCCACCCCGACGACTGGTTCCTGACGTGCCACTTCGTCGACGACGAGGTCATGCCGGGCACGCTGATGTACGAGTGCTGCCTGCACACGCTCCGGATCTTCCTCCTCCGCATGGGCTGGGTCGGAGAGGAGGGTGTGGTGACGTGGCAGCCGATCGTCGGGGTGAAGAGCCGACTCAGGTGCCGGGGTCAGGTGTTGGCCGCGACGGCGATGGTCACGTACGAGATCAACGTGAGAGAGCTCGGCTACGCCCCCGAGCCGTACGCCATCGTGGACGCCATGATGTACGCGGACGGCAAACCGATCGTGGACATCCGGGACATGTCCGTACGGCTGAACGGAGCCAACCGCGAGCACTTGGAGGCACTGTGGTCGAATCGCACTTCCACGCAGAGGGGGACGAAGGCCATCGGAGTCCCCGATCCGACGGCACGAGTCGGAGGCGCCTCGACGGTGGAAGTGCCTGAGCGCGCCACCCCCTCCGAGATGGCCGTTGTCGACTCGCCCGGCGCGGATGCCCGGCCGATACCCCTTCGGAGAGACCCGTCGGTCCCATACGACAAGGCGAGCATTCTCGCCTTCAGCAGCGGCAAGCCGTCACAGGCGTTCGGAAGCGTCTACAGCTCCTTCGACGGCGGCCCGCGCCGCATCGCCAGGCTCCCGCGTCCTCCCTATCAGTTCATAGATCGGGTCACGTCGGTAGAAGGCGATCCGTTCTCGATGAAGGCCGGCGCCAAAGCGACGGCACAGTTCGACGTCTCGGGGGACCACTGGTATTTCGCGAGCAACCGCCAGCAGGAGATGCCGTTCGCCGTGCTCCTCGAGGTGGCCCTCCAGCCCTGCGGGTGGCTCGCCGGATACGTGGGCTCCGCCCTGGCCGCGGAGACGGACGTGCGCTTCCGGAATCTCGGGGGCGACGCGGTCCAGCTGTCCCGGCTTGTCGCGGGCACCGACGTGGTCACCAGCGACGTGGAGCTGACCAGCGTGTCGATGTCGGGTGGCATGATCATTCAGCACTACTCCATGTCACTGGCGAGTGATCGCTTGGGCCCGCTGTACGAGGGCACGACCTACTTCGGCTTCTTCTCGGAGCAGGCCCTGGCCGATCAGGTCGGGATCCGCGACGCCGTGATCTACGTGCCTTCCCCCGCCGAACAGGCGCGCGGGTCGAGCTTCCCGATCTCCGCTGAGCGGCCGCTGCCCGACGCGGATTTCCGAATGGTGGATCGGATCGACCTTCTGGTGCCCGACGGCGGGCCCGAGGGCCTCGGATGGATCCAGGGGTCCATCGATGTCGATCCAGGCAAATGGTTCTTCGAAGCACACTTCTATCAGGATCCGGTATGGCCGGGTTCCCTCGGCCTGGAGGCCTTCGTCCAGCTTCTCAAGAGCTACGCGGTCGAGCGTTGGCGGCTCGGCCCGACGGCGGAGTTCCAGACGCTGCCGAGTGACACGCGGCATCGCTGGGGGTACCGAGGCCAGATCGTGCCGGGTTGCCAGCGGGTGGAGGTGTACGCCAGCATGACTGCCGTAGACGACGAGCGGCGCACTCTGATGGCCGACGGTTTCCTGTCGGTGGACGGCCGAACGATCTATTCGATGAACGATTTCAGCCTAGGAGCGAGCGAGTGAGGTACTCTCGCGTGGTCATCGAGCGCTTTGGATACGAGTTGGCGCCCTGTGTCGTCACCTCCGAAGAGCTCGAACAACGCCTCGCTCCGGCCTACCAGCGGCTGCACATCCAACCGGGGCAGCTCCGGCTCATGACCGGAATCCAGGAGCGCCGGTACTGGGACCCCGGATATACCGTCACGCAGGGTGCCACGGCGGCGGCCCTCAAGGCGCTGCGCGACTCACCCGTACCCGCGGACGAGCTCGACATGCTCATCTATGCGGGGGTGTGCCGCGAGCACTTCGAGCCCGCCACCGCATGTCACGTGGGTGCCGGGCTCCAGAGGGCCGGGCATACGATCCGGCCGTCCGCCCACGTCTACGATGTGAGCAATGCATGCCTCGGCGTCTTGAACGGAATCCTCGACGTGGCCAACCGAATCGAGCTCGGCCAGATCCGCGCCGGTATGGTGGTGAGCTGCGAGACCGCCCGGGACATCGTCGATACGACCATCGCCCGCCTGAACGGCAATCCGGACATGGACGGGTTCAAGACGGCCATCGCCACCCTCACCGGGGGGTCGGCCGCGGTGGCCGTGATCCTGAGCGACGGCTCCTTCGGCGAAGCCGACCGGCGGCGGCTGCGCGGCGCGGTCGTGGAAACCGCCCCCGAGCATCACATGTTGTGCCGTTGGGGCGTCGAGGCTCACCCGGCAGGACAGGCGAACGGGGCGGAGGCGAGCCTGAGGGAGTTCGCGAGCACCGACGCGCCGGCCGTGCTCGAGCACGGGGTCGCCCTGGGCGCACGCACCTGGGGCAGCTTCCTGAGGGAGATGGAGTGGCCGGTCGAGGAGGTCGATCGTACCGTCTGCCACCAGGTGGGATCGGCGCATCGTGACACCATGCTCCGGACCATGGGCCTGTCTCCCGAGCACGACTTCGTGACCTACGAGTACCTGGGCAATACGGGGACGGCCGCGCTGCCCGTTGCGGCAGCGCTCGCCCAGGAGCGGGGCTTCATCGAGCCCGGGCACAAGGTTGGCCTTCTCGGCATCGGCAGTGGTCTGAACTGCATGATGTTGGGAGTGGATTGGTGAGCGCCCTCTACCCTTTCGCACCGCACTATCACCACGTCGCCGGGCATCGACTCCATTACGTCGACGAGGGTTCGGGCCAAGCCGTGCTCATGGTCCATGGCAATCCGACCTGGTCCTTTCTGTACAGGGATCTCATCCAGGAGTTGAAGGGCGACCACCGCGCGGTCGCCCCCGACCACATCGGATGCGGGCGCTCGGACAAGCCCGCCGACGAGGGCTACGATTACACGCTGGCCTCTCGGGTATCGGACCTGCACTCGTTGGTCGAGGAGTTGGACCTGCGGGACGTCACGCTGGTCGTCCACGACTGGGGGGGCATGATCGGCATGGCCTGGGCCGTCCAGAACGTCGATCGTCTCTCGCGCTTGGTCGTGATGAACACGGCCGCCTTCCCGCTTCCCGACAGCAAGCGTATCCCCACCTCCCTGCGGCTCGCGCGCACCCCCGGACTCGGCGCCCTCCTGGTGCGTGGGGCCAACGCCTTCGCCCGGGGAGCGGTGCGCACCTGCGTGACCCGGGGGCCCATGTCCGAGGACGTGGCGGCAGGGTATTTGGAGCCCTACGACTCCTGGGCCCACCGCGTCGCCGTGCATCGCTTCGTACAGGATATCCCGCTCTCGGAAGGCGACCCGGCTTGGGCGACCGTCCGAGACACCGCCGATTCCCTGCACCGGCTGACCGACCTACCGATGCTCATCTGCTGGGGCATGAAGGACTTCGTGTTCAGTGGAGAGTTTCTCGACGAGTGGACCGCTCGCTTCCCGGCGGCCGACGTGCATCGATTCCCGGACTGCGGACACTACGTTCTCGAGGACGCGTCGCAGGAGATCGTCCCACTGGTGCGGCACTTCCTCGAGGCGCATCCGCTCAACGCGTCCAAATGAGCGGGGCCACCTCACCCGGCGGACACGTCAATGTCGGGGCGTACCTACCCGAGATGGCGCGTCGCCAGCCCAACGCGCTGGCCGTGGCGGTGGCCGTGGGGAGGAATGCCGACGGCACGGGCCGCTACGCCGAGCTGACCGCAGCCGAGTTGGATCGGCGCTCGGACCGCGTCGCCCACGCCCTGGTGGACATCGGCATCGGCGAAGGGGTGCGTACGGTGCTCATGGTCAAGCCCAGCCTCGAGTTCTTCGTCCTTACGTTCGCCATGCTCAAGGTCGGGGCGGTTCCGATCATGGTCGATCCGGGGATGGGTACGAAGAACCTGGGACGCTGCCTCGCGGACGCCGAGCCCGAGGCGTTTATCGGCATTCCGAAGGCACACGTGGCCCGCATCGTCCTGGGCTGGGCGAAAGGGACGCTCGAGACGAAGGTCACGGTGGGCCGCCGACTGTTCTGGGGCGGACACTCGCTCGCCGCCCTCGAGGCCGGGGCACGCACAGACGCCTTTCCCGTGCTGGATCCCGATCCGGAACAGACTGCGGCCATTCTGTTCACCAGCGGAAGCACCGGCATTCCCAAGGGTGTTGTGACGCCCTTCCGGGTGTTTTCGGCCCAAGTCGACGCCCTCCGCGACGTGTATGGAATCGAACCCGGCGAGCGTGATCTCGCGACGTTCCCGCTCTTCGCCCTCTTCGGGCCCGCGCTGGGTATGGCCTCCGTGGTCCCCGACATGGACGCCAGCCGGCCCGGGGCCTCGGACCCGGAACTGCTCTTCCAAGCGTTCAGCGACTTCGAGTGTACCAACCTCTTCGCCTCGCCGGCGCTCATCGACAAGTTGGGCCGGTACTGCAGCGCCCAGGGTCTCGAGTTGAGCTCGCTACGGCGCGCGATCTCGGCGGGAGCCCCGGCGTCGAATCCAGCGCTCGAGACGTTTCAGCGGTGCCTTCCCGAGTCTGTCGAGGTGCTCACGTCATACGGGGCCACCGAGTGCTCGCCGGTATCCTACCTGGGGAGCGAGACCGTTCTACGAGAGACTCGACTGCTCACCGACCAGGGGGCGGGTGTCTGCGTCGGCGTGCCCGTGCCCGGCATGGAAGTCCGGATCCTACCTATCCACGAGGAGGCGATCGAGCGCTGGTCTGAAGAGCTTGCCCTACCCACGGGTGAGATCGGCGAGATCGTCGTCCGTGGCCCGGTGGTGACCCCCTCGTACTTCAATCAGCCGGAGGCGACCAAGCTCGCGAAGATCCCGACGGCCGACGGCGGGTTGTGGCACCGGATGGGCGACGTGGGCTACCTCGACGAGACCGGCCGCCTCTGGATCTGTGGCCGGAAGGGTCACCGGGTAGAGACGGACGACGGCACGTTGTTCACGATCCCGTGCGAGGCCGTCTTCAACACACATCCCGCGGTGCGGAGAAGCGCGTTGGTCGGTGTGGCTCAGAGCGGCGCCACGATCCCCGTTCTCTGCGTGGAGAGAGAGCCGGATGCCACTCTCGCCGAGGGCTCGCTCGCGCAGGAGCTACTCGATGTCGCTCAGAGGCACGAGCACACCCGGAGTATCCGGACCGTCCTCTTCCACGACTCCTTTCCCGTGGACGTACGCCACAACGCCAAGATCTTCCGCGAGAAGTTGGCGGAGTGGGCGAAGAGGCGGCTCGAGTGATGAGGCGGGTCGGAGCAACGTGGCGCCTGAAGTCGACCGGGCCGCCGAGATGAAGGCGCTCGTCACGGGCGCGGGAGGCTTCCTGGGAGGCGCCATCGCGAGAGCCCTGATAGCGCGGGGGGACGAGGTGCGCGGGTTCTCCCGTGGCGACCATCCCGACCTGGCATCCCACGGCATCGAGCACACACGCGGCACCGTCGTCGATCCGCTCGCCACGATCGAAGCGGTCCGAGGTATGGATATCGTGCTTCACGCCGCGGCGAAGGTCGCCGCGGGAGGGCCCCGCCGGGACTTCTGGGACACCAACGTCGAAGGCACCGACAACGTGATCGCGGCCTGCCGGGAATGCGGAGTCGGAGCGCTGGTCTTCACGTCGACACCCAGCGTCACCTTCGGGAAGACCGACTTGGAAGGCGTCGACGAGTCGATCGGCTACGCCGACCACTTCGAGGCGTTCTACGGTGAGACCAAGGCGGAAGCGGAACGTCGCGTCCTCGCGGCCGATTCAGCCGATCTGCGGACCGTGGCATTAAGGCCGCATCTGGTCTGGGGGCCGCGCGACACGTCGATCCTGCCTCGTCTGGTCCAGCGCGCCCGTAAGGGCCAATTGCGGCGCATCGAGGGCCCGCCCAAGCGTACGGGACACACCTACGTCGACGACGCGGTCCAGGCTCATCTGCTCGCCGCGGACCGACTCCTTTCGGGCGGTGAGCAGGCCTCTCGGGTCGGCGGCCAGCCGTACTTCGTCACCGCCGGCGAGCCGGTGGAGATCTGGACGTTCCTCAACGCCCTGTTGGCGGCGGCGGGGGTCGCCCCGGTGGAAAGACGCGTATCGCTCCCGGCGGCCATGGCTGCGGGATGGGCGTTCGAGAAGCTGCACGCGCTCTCCGGCCGCAAAGGAGACCCACGCATGAGTCGGTGGATCGTGAGGGAACTCACGACGTCTCACTGGTTCGACATCAGCGCGGCTCGGAGGGATCTGGGTTATGAGCCGCAGGTGCGGATGGAGGAGGGCATGGGCCGGCTCGCCGACTGGGTGGCCGAACAGGGAGGGGTGCCGGGTGTCTGACGGCGGAGTGCGGGCCTCGAATTGGAGACCCGCGTCGCAGTGGACGCCGTCCGGTGAGGACGTCATCGACGTCTGGCGGTTGGACCTGGCGGTGACGGAGCAGGATTGGAGCCTCCTGGCTCCGGACGAAGTCGAGCGGGCCCGCCGTATCGTCGTCGAGAGGAAGCGGGATCAGAGGGCGTCGAGCCGAGCACATCTGAGGCGCATTCTCTCTCTCTACGTGAATGTCGATCCAGAGAGTCTGCAGTTCGAGTATGGGGAGCACGGCAAGCCGGGTCTTGCAGAGGGACCCGACGATCCGACGGAGCGGCGGAGCCCGACCAGACAGCGCAACCCGACCTTCAACCTCTCTCACTCTCAGACGGTCGGCCTCGTAGGCGTAACGAGGGACAGCCGAATCGGTATCGATGTGGAGCATGCACGCGAGGTCCGCGACTTCTCCGGGTTGGCGCAGCGCTTCTTCTCGGCGGACGAGAGCGTTGCACTACAGGGTTTGCCGGACGCGGAACGCCCGGCAGCCTTCTACCGTGCGTGGACCCGCAAGGAAGCGTACGTCAAGGCCCTCGGAACCGGTCTGAGCTTCCCGTCGGACGGGTTCACGATCGAATACACGTCCGACGGCCCGGGACGCATAGTCACCACCGACATGCCCGGAGACGATCCGTCCGTCTGGCGCTTCGCCGACGTGGAGCTCGGCGTCGGCTTCGCGGGGGCCATCTGCTTCGAGGGGCCGGACCGGCCGATCCGCTGGTGGGAGATCCGGGTCCCCTAGTCACGCCCCCGCGAAGAAGCCCCCGAGCTGCTGGGCTCGAGGGCTTCTTGTGCCTCCCATAGGTGGTGACGAGAGCCACCACCCGCACTGGGCCGAAGGTCAGCCTGTCAGCGGCTGGATGTTCGACACCTCCCAGTGCATCTTCCAGCTACCGTCCTCGCCCTGCTTGCACAGAAGCAGGAAAGACCCGACGGCGATCGGATCCCCGCCTTCGGACGCGTCGATCTGGAACCACCCTCCATCCAACGCCCATCCCTCCCCGAGCGGCACGGTAGCCACGTCGTGAATGGTCACGTGTGCTCCAGGCATTTCGGCCATCTCGTCCGTTACGATCACAACCCGTTCCCCGGGCCGCACACCGGCGCATGTGTCCACCAAAATGGCGGCTCCGCTCCTCACGCGGCTACGTGCTTCAGGCGTGAAAGGCTGGTCCTCTCGGAGGCCGACGGGACCACGCCGCTCACACCAGAATCTCCTGGTCACACTGGATCACGACCCCATCCACCTCGATGGTCGGCGCCCACATGAGCAGGTCGTAGTGTGTCGGCGCGACGATCTCTCCGCCCAGGGTGAAGCTGGTCCCGATTCCAATGTGGATGGTGCCCAACACTCCTTCGTCGTCCAACATCGCCCCGGTCAGGCGGGCGTTGGGATTCAACCCGACTCCGAGCTCCGCCACGTTGAAGCAGTGTGGGTCATCGTGCGACTCGAGGTCGGCTCTGAGCACGTCGGCCTGGGCTCCCCCCGTCATTTCGCGGATGTATCCCGCCTCGATCTCGCACACGACAGGTTCGTCCAGAACACCGATCCCCAGGTACGGGACGCTAGCGTCCGCTATGAGCCGGCCCTCGGCGCTTCCGGTGACGGGTACCACATTGACCTCGATGTCCGGGACAGGCGCCAACTGGCCGGGTTCCGGTATGTTCGTCAGGACATTCGCCTTCCGGCCCTCGATCGAGAACGAAAGCTCGGTCCCCTTGGGAGACGTGAGTCGCACGAAGCTCCCGTCGGTGAACGCCTGCCCGATACGACGGCAGAGGTCGACCTGCGCCTCGAAGTCCGTGTCGATGAGCGCGGGGCATTCCAGCATATCGTCGGTATAAGCAGTCATCAGAATCGCGCGGGCACCGGATTCGAGGGCCGCCCTCATAGCACGTGTGTGAGTGATGGAGAAGCGCACGGGCGAGAAGATCACGTTCGCCTCTCGCATCGCGGCCGCCACCGGGGCCGGCGGCTCCTGTCCATCGTGCTCCCGCATGGGCATCACACACGTGGTGACCTCTGCGCCGGCCTCCCGCGCCTCGATGATGACCAACTCCGCGATGTCCCGCATCGTGTAGTCGGTGACGACCACCACACGTTCTCCCGAGCGCACCCGTCCGTTTACACGGACCAGCTTGTGGGCCCCAGCACTGCCTGAAGTCATGTCATAGTCTCTATGGTTGGAGTGGCTGCGCCACCGCTGGCGGGGCCGTAGAAGTGATCCATGAAGATGGCCGTGAAGCCGTCCCCGGTGCAGTTCGTGGCTGTACGGAGCATGTCGGGGACACCGCTGGACAGTGCGATCCAGGTCGCGACGAACTCGCTTTGGAGCGGCTCTTCCAGACCCAACATGGAGGCGAAGAGGGTCGCACTCCAGAGGGAGGTGCCCATCCCGGCCGGAAGGCCCGGAGCGGCGATGGTGAAGAGCACCACGGCGGGCAAAGCCGCGAGAAGCAGCGTCCAGCTGACGGGGACGCCGAACACGTAGGTGAGAACGAAGGGGGCGTACGCCACATAAGCCAACGCGCTCGCATCCAGGTTCATGACGGCCCCGAACGGTAGCACGAGTCGGCAACCTCGTCGCTCACTCCGTAGCGTCTCGCGTTCGTGAGGTTGACGGGAAGCGTGACCAGGGACGACGAAGTGCCCGCCGCGAACACCGCGGTTGGGAGGGAATAGGTCTTCAGGACCCTCCCAACCGGCTGTTTGGCCAGAACGCGCAGCACGAAGAAGACGTAGAACGCCCACCACCCCAGGCAGAGCAGCGCGGTGTAGCCCGTCATGAGCAGGTAGTTCGTGACGCCGAGGCGGGTCCCGAACCTGACGCCGACCGAAATGCCGAGGAGGAAGATGAACGGGATGAGCACCAGGCCGATCCGCGGGCCGGCCGCGCCTATCCGAGCCTCTACCGCCGCCAGCTTCCGATAGAGCGGATCCCATTTGGCACCGACAAGGCCGGTAACAACGGCCCCCGCGATGGCCAGGAGAGGCACCGAGGCGCCACCCGCACCCAGAGACGTCAGCATCTGGCGAGCCTCGGCCCAACCCCTCTCCGGACCACCCCGCAGTGGTATTTCGAAGATCAAAGACGACATGATCAGGCCGAACAGTCCCGCCAACACCGACGTGAGCAAATACCAACCCACTACCGAACCCGCGAGTCGGCCCGCCCGTCCCCGCCGCATGAGCCCCGCTATGGCCGGGCTGAGAGCGGCGAAGATGAGAACGGGAACAAGGCGGATGACCCACCGGATCAGAACGATGATCGCACCGGAGACCGGCGCCAACGGATCCGGAAATCGGCCACCCAGGGCGATGCCGGTGACGAGCACCACCAGCATCCAGACGTAGCCAGGAACGGCGGCCAGTTTCTTCAAGGCGTCACGGAGCGGTCCTCATCTCCGCTGAATGGAGTTATCCATGTCTGCCGCAATCAGCCACCGTCCCGCCGCGCTCCGCCGGAGGGCAAGAAGGAACTTCCCCTGATCGGATGCCTCACCGTAGGCGTACAGCCCGACGATGTAGCCCACGTCATTCCCGATCCCGTATCCCAGAGCCTTCAGGACCAAGTCCCCGCTGGGATCGTCGTACCGGCCACGGATGGCCGGCCGCCCCCGCGCCGGACGCCGCTCGTTCGACAGAACGAATCCGTCCTCCGTGAACAGCCCGGCCAAACCGTCTCCATCACCCGCCTCCCAGCGCTCCTCGTAGTCCCGAAGTACACGAGCGAGCTCGGTCGGGAGCGTGATGTACGGGATCGTCTCGCCCAACTCGCCGTCCTGCGCGACCAGCGAGCCCGGGAGGCACAGGGCCAACAGAACCCCACCGATGCCGACCCATCCGAGCTGCAGATCCAAGAGCCCGGAAAACACTAGTTCGACAACCGATCGTACTTCCGGAGCACCTCACGAAGACGATCGTGCGGCAACGCGAACACGGTGACGTCGTTCGCGCCCGTCATGGTCTCGGCCGCAACCATCGCGTTGATCACGGCCTCTTCGGTCGCCTCGACCGTCGCGGCGCACAGGGGGTTCAGGTCGCTGTTGGTCAGCATCTCGAGGCCGTTGGGGCTCTCGAGCTCGGACGCGGATTCGAGGTTAGCCGTGGAAAAGGCGATAAAGATGTCGCCCGAGCCGTTTCCGGACGTGCTCCCGTTGCGGGCCAAACCCAAGGAGATCCGCCTCGCCACACGCTTGAGCTGGTGAGGCACGCGAGACGGTGCCCCGCGGGAAGACCGCCGTGCCACCGGTGCGTACAGGACCATCCCCGATCACCCTCGGCCCGCTTCCGCGGATGACGGTCGCATGCCCGACCTCCACGCCCGCCACGTCCGTAATGGCGTTGAGTGATCCGGGCGTTCCTTCGAACGGTATCCCGAGGTCGCGGGCCCGTGGCTTTTGGGCCGACGCCGGTGAGGCGACGGCGACCAGGACGGCCACGGACACGGCTGACAACAGCCGCATGGGTGACCAGTTCGCGCCCGTGTGGTCGGGCGGGCGGTGGGGACTCGACATGATGGATCCTCCGGGTGACTCGGGAACGCCTAGGACGTCGCTGCGAAATGAGCGACCGGACAGTCCCCCTGCAAGGAGAGCACCTAACATGCTCATCCACTTGCCGTCGATCTCGACCAGATGCATCAGGTCGACCCCCCAGACGGCGGTCAGCTCGCGGAAGCCGTCTTGTCCATACCCGAATCGGTCCCGACGGCGCTCAGCGGGTCCTACCCGCCATGGTCGCTCCCGCAGCCTCCACAAGCTCGATCGCGAGCCGATCGAGGTCTTCGATCATCAACGCCCGTGTATCTCCAAATGGATGCGGCTCTTCGAGAATCGTCACGCCCTCGCGCCGCAGTCGCTCGAACCACTCGTCCAGATCGCCTACCGTGAACGCCACGTGGTCGTACACCTGTCCGCGAGACGGGACGAGCGGCTGATCCGTGCCGCATCGCCCCTCGACACACTGGCGGGGATACCATGACGGGTGTGTCCGGGCCCCCCGCGATCTCGAAGAGGGCTCCGTCGGGCCCCAGCACGTAGCTGAACCCGCCGTCCTGGGGATCCTTCGCTTCGGCGTCCGCGATCTGCGCTTCCGTCCGGATCCCCGCGTAGGGCGCCAGCCCAGAGCGCCACACCTCCTCGTCATCCGTAGAGGACGTGAACAGGGGCAGGTGGTCCACCCCCACGCCGGCCAACCGCTCCCGAACGTCGGTCGTGTTCGTGTTGGCGCCCATGTGCCAAAAGGCGCTCTGTGCGTCGGCACGGTCCAGGTCCTCGCGGTACGCCCCCGGTGGGGGCGCATCCACCCGATTGAAGAGAACGTACATGTCCCCCTCCACGGCCGGGTATCCCGCGACCTCGGTCCTCGTCGCTGTCGGCCAGACCTTCAAGTACCACCCGATCGCGGTGTCCGGATCGACCGAGTTGATCATGACGTGGTGCAGGCTGGGCATGGACGGTGCGAACTCGACCTCAGCCGACCCGCCGCCCCCCTCCGGGGGTCCCAACGTACCGATCGGAGACTCGGTTCCCATTCCCCAAGCCGGATCCTCGGTGATGAAGAACACACTGCACGGCTCCCGATGCGGGCCCCTCCTACTCGTATTGCTTACGGGAGTCGCCACCGCGTGGGATTCGAGACCGGCCGCGGCCCAGGAGACGCCCCCCACCGATCTCCCCACCGTGATCGTCCTCTCCACCGGCGGCACCATCGCGAGCGTCTATGATCCCGAGAGCGGCGGATTCGCCCCCGCTCTCAGCGGCGCGGAGCTCGTATCCGCCGTCCCGGGCATCGCCGATATCGCCCACCTCGAGGTCGAGGACGTCGCGAACATCGGAGTACCGATATGACGCCGGCACTGTGGCTGAAGATCTCTCGCCGAACCGAGGAACTGCTGGCGCGCCCCGATGTGGCGGGTGTCATCGTCACACACGGAACGGACACGTTGGAGGAGACGGCCTTCTTCCTCGACCTCACCGTATCAAGCGACAAACCGGCGATCCTGGTCGGGGCCCAGCGCGCCGCTTCGGAGCCGGACAGCGACGGGCCGAGAAACCTGCGTGACGCCGTTCGAGTGGCCGTATCCGAGGAGTCGTTAGGCATGGGGACTCTGGTCGTGATGAACGGGGAGATCAATGCCGCTCGGGAGGTGACGAAGACCCATACCATGAGGGTCGAGACGTTCCGTTCGATCGAGTACGGCCGCCTTGGCACGGTCGACCCCGACGGCGTGCGCCTCTATCGGGCTCCCCTTCGCCGTCAGACCATCTCCATTCCTGGGGACGCCGAGCTCGGGCGAGTGGAAATCGTCTCGAACTACGCCGGATCCGACGGCCGTGTGGTTCGTGGCTGATGGCGATGGGCGGGCTCGACGGCCTGGTCGTCGAAGCCGCCGGAGTCGGAAACCTGGCCGCCGCCCTGTTCGAAGCGCTCGTTGAGGTTCGGGAGGCCGGCATTCCGGTGGTGGTCTCCACGCGTGTCACCACGGGGCGAACGCTTCCGCTCTACGCGGGCAAGAAAGGGAGCGGTGTGAGCCTTCAGGAGATCGGGGGGATCTTCGCGGACAATCTGAGTCCCCAGAAGGCGCGCGTTCTTTTGCTGGCGGCCCTTGCGGCCTCATCCGGAGATTCGGGCATCGAGGCGTACTTCTCCCGCTGAGGAGCGTGTGGCAGCCAGGGTGGCCAAGACGTTGACCCACAGGGCGCAGACCTCAACCGGATCCGCTCAGCGCGAGGAAGCGACCTCGGCCGCGGCTCTCCCGACGATCCGCTGATACGACTCGGCGTCCGTGGCGCCTTCGGTGATGATGACGAGGACCCGCGCCTGCGATCCCAATTCCAGGGCCGACCTCATCGTCGGCCTCGACGAAACGGTCTCCAATCCCGCAAGCCCCGCCACGCCCGACTCGCCGGCCACGACGGGAGGATCGCCGTCGCGTCCTTCGGCCAGCCTCCGCATGAGCGGCTCCACCAGCTCCTCCCCGGCCGTCATGAACGCGTCCGCCCCGGAGTCGAGGATCGTCCAGGCCAGAGGCGATATCTCCCCACAGGAGAGCCCTCCCATGATCGTGTGCAGCGAGCCCGATGCTGGAGCGGGTCCACCCGCCACGGCGCTCTGATAGAGACAGTCGGCCTCCTCCGGCTCGACGACCGTCAGGACTGGACGCTCGGCACCATCGAGTTCCCAGAGGTGCCCGCACACCGCGGCGGCCAGGCCGCCCACCCCACCCTGCAGAAAGACGTGAGAGAGTCGCGTCCCCGCGGGCATCTGCCCCCGCAGTTCATCTACCATCACCGTGTAGCCCTGCATGACCCAGCTTGGGACCTCGCGGTATCCCTCGTACGAATGGTCCGACACGACGTGCCATCCGTTGCGCGAGGCGTCCGCGGCAGCCAGGGCGACGGCCTCGTCGTAGGTGCCCTGAACTCGCACCGTGCGAGCACCGAACGCGTCGATTTCGGCCACACGTCGGTCCGTGACGTGCCCTGGCAAGTAGATGACGCAGGAACACCCATGGGTGTGTGCCCCCCACGCCACCGAGCGACCGTGATTCCCGTCCGTCGCGGTGGCCACCGTGATGGTGTGGGCCCGGATCCTCCACTCCTCACCGAGCTCGCGCTCGAGCACTCGTAACACTCCGTAGGCTCCCCCCAGGGCCTTGAAGCTCCCCAACCCGAAGCGCTCGGATTCGTCCTTCAGCCACAGTTCGCCGACATCGAGCTCGTTGGCGAGAGCCGGGAGTGTGTGGAGTGGAGTCGGGAGGTAGCCGGGCCAGCCCCGAATGACCGCCGCGGCGTGCTCGAACTCGGCGAGGCTGATCACGGCCCGCTCCGATTCGCCGTAGGGCCGCTGGCGGTCCACATTCTTGTTCAGCACGAATGGCATGGCGCGAGACTAGCCGTGCGGAGTGATCTGGGCCACCACGTCGAGTCACGTTGGGGGGAATCGGCCGATGGCCGGCGGGTGAAGCTCTACACACTCACCGCGGCCGGAAAGAGACTCTTCAGGACGGCCAGCCAGGACTGGCGGTCCGTTTCGGCGGCGGTGAACGACGTTCTGGCCATGACCTGAGGGAGGCGATCATGGACTGGATGTGGACGTGGGTGATGAGGGTGCGCGACCTGGTCTTTCGGCGTCGCTGGAATCGGGAAGGGACCTACGGCGTGATCGCGTACATGGCGGGCAAACGGACATCCGAGTTCGGCGTCCGCCTGGCGCTGGGCGCCAACCCGGGACAGGTCTCGCGTCTCGTGCTCGGCGAGGCGATCCGTCTCGGAGCCGCAGGAATCGGGGTCGGAATCCTGGCCACGGTGGCCCTCACCCAAGTCATGGAGGGCCTCCTGTATGGCGTGAGCGCCAGAGACCCCCTGACGCTGTTCGGCGCGTCTGCGATACTGGGTGTCACCGGCCTCTTGGCCGCCTACGTGCCGGCGGCGCGTGCCACGCGGGTGGATCCGGTGGAGTCGCTGAGGGCCGACTGACGCTACCGACCGCGACTGTCACGACGGCTTGTAAGGGGTCGGCGTGCGAAGCGCACGAGCCGGGTGGCCGGTGGAGAGGTCGCTCGCTCGACCGGGACGCTCGGGAAGGTGTTGCGAAGCGAGTGGGTCGCCTATCCTGCAAGCATGAGCAACTCGACGGCCTACCGGCTGGGACCCGCGCGCGTGGGGATCACTCTCGGCGTGATCGCCGCGGTCCTCGCAATCGTCCACGTCATCGCGATGCAGATCATCTTCAACGACGACCTGGCATTCGCCGACCGGGTGGGCCTGGAGTACTGGCACCTCTCCATCTTCGACTTGGACGAAGAGGCGAGCTTCGGTACCTGGTACAGTGCGGTCATCCTCCTGGTGGCGAGCCGCCTACTCCTCGCTCAGGCCCGAGTGCTCCGAGCCGAGGCCGACAAGTGGCACCCCTGGTGGCTCCTGCTCGGCATCGGCTTCCTCATCCTGTCGGTCGACGAGGTCGTGGGCATGCACGAGCTTCTGAACTCGCTCATGGAGGACGCCCCCTGGACGGTGGTGGGCTTCTGGATCGTCGGGCTCGTGGGTTTGTCGTACATCCCCTTCCTCTGGCAATACCGGTGGCGGGCGGCGGGACTGTTCCTGCTGGCCGGCGCCATCTACGTCGGGGGAGCGGTAGGCGTCGAGCACTGGACCGGCTCCGACGTGAATTCCCTGCACTACAACATGTGGACCACCCTGGAAGAAGGCATGGAGATGGCAGGCGTCATCGTCTTCATATACGCGTTGCTGGACTTCATGCCGGGCGCCGACCGGACCCTTCGGCTCGAGTTGAGTAGCGACACGTAGGCTCGCGCCCGAACTGCGCCCCCGCTGCGCCCCCGCTGCGCCCCTACCGTGCCCCCACCGCGGTCACAGGTCCAACTCCCAGGTCTCCTCCATCATCTCACCTCCGAAGCTGGAGTGGGGCTCCTGATGCACCAACGTGAAGCCCTGATCAGCGTATACGCGCCGAGCCGCGCGCAGCACGTCGTATGTCCACAACGTCATGCGCCGGTACCCCGCCTGCCGGGAGAACCGGACGCACTCTTCCACGAGTCTCCGCCCGATACCCAACCCTCGTGCCTCCGGCCCGACCAGGAGCATGCGTAGCCTGGCCACCTCGTCCGACTCCCTTACACAAAACACGGAGCCGACGTTCTCCCCGTCCTTCTCGGCGATCCAGCACCTCTCACGTTTCGGATCCCGCTTCTGGACGAACGCTGCCACGACCTCGGCGGTCAGGCCCTCGAACCAATCCGCCCATCCGAACTCGTCCACATACAGGATGCCATGCTGCCGGACTACCCATCCCATGTCCCCGGGACGGGGAGAACGGAGCAGGTAATCCGGAGAGCCCTCCTCGGTTCCCCCGGCTTTGGCGGCGCCCCCCTCGAGGAGGGTCACGATGGTAGCCATCTCACGAACGAGACGTTCCCGGTCTTGACTCGACAGGGGGGCGATTACGTCCGCGACGGATGCGTGGACAAGCTCATCCAACTCGGCTCGTGCCGCTCTTCCCTCCTCGGTCAGCGTCAGCAGGGTACGGCGTCGGTCCTCGATGGAAGGCGTCTTTTCGACAAGACCGTCGCCATGGAGCCGCGTGAGAATCCTGCTCATGTACCCGGCCGCAAGTCCGAGCGCCTTCCGGAGCGACGTCGCGGTGCTGGGTTCCGTCAGCCCCAACTCCAGGATCACCTTGGCTTGGGTCTCGGAGAACCGTCCGTTCTCCGGGCGAGCGTGCAGGGACCCCATGCGGGCGTCGTAGACCCGATGGAACCGCCGCACGGCGTCGATGGTTCGGGGCGTATCGGTCTGGGGCATACTCGGGACGGTAGGACTTTATCGTTCTCAAAGTCAACTATCTTATGTGACTTTGGTAACTATTTGGGTTCGGCGCAGTTGCCGCCCGACTGGCCCGGGCACGCCATGCCCTGTAGGATCAGTAGTTGATGCGCGGTGGGCGGTGTGGTGAGGGCACATTCCGAGCGTTGGAGATTGAATGGGCAAGCGACACCTCGCGCTGTTCCTCATTCTGGCTGGTGTGGCGGTATCCGCCGCGTGCGACGCCATGCCGAGGGAGCGGATCATGATGGGACCCCATGATGGGCTCGATCTGCCGGCGGTCGACACCGGGCGTGTAAAGGTCGGCGACGTCGCCCCGGACTTCTCGGCCGTGACCTACGACGGCCCCGTCGTCACCCTTTCGGATTATCGGGGTGAGAAGAATGTCGTCCTGGTCTTCTATCGTGGCCACTGGTGACCATGGTGCGCCGGTCAGCTCGGGAAGCTGAGAGAACTACTGACGCCGGAGCAGTTGGCTAGCACGGAGATCCTGGCCCTCTCCGTGGACGATCGCGAGAAGCAGCAGATGATGATCGACCGAGTCGCCAAGGACGACGGCATGCTCATCGAGTTCTCGCTGCTCTCGGACCCGGAGCACCGCATCATCGACCGTTACGGGCTGTTCAACCCGGACGAAGCGAAGATGAGACCGGTGCCCCACCCCACGGTCCTCGTCATCGACGAGCAGGGCGTCGTGCGCTGGAAGTTCATCGAGATAGACTACCGTATCCGACCGACCAACGAGGACATCCTCGCCGCCTTGTCGGCTCTGGACTGATCGGGACGGGGGTGTGTTCCCGGAGAGGCCACGCGTGAGATCCGCGGTCATTCTGATAGGCTCCGCCCTGGTCGGCGCCCTGCCGGCTTCTTCGCAGGTCCTCCAGTCGGTCGCTTCGGGTGTCTCGATCCTACGAACCTCGGCCAGTGCAAACGGCCACAACGCCGGCTGGGTCGAACTCGAGGACTACCTGATCGCCATAGACATCGGGTCCGATGACGCGGCGGCCGCGATACTCGCCGCCGCCGTCGGCTCGGCCGGAAAGCCGGTGCGTTTCGTGGCCCGCACCCTGGGGGGACAGAGAGGCCCACCGGGAGGCGTATCGAACGATTCGGCCGAGGGCCTGACCTGGCTATCTGCGGTGAATGAAGATGCCGCGGTCGCGTCCCGTTCGACGAATGACCCCGACCCAGGTTCGGAGTCCGCGGCCCGTCCGGCCGCCGTCTTGCGAATCCCCTCGGGCGCGACGCTCGAAGCCGGCGGGCGCCGTGTCGAGCTACACCACGTCGACGGACGGACGGGCGGCGCCTTCGCAATCTACGTGCGGGACGCCGGCACCCTCTTCGTCGGCGATCTGGTCGGGCTCGGCCGGGGATCCGATCCCCTGTCCATCGACGCCTGGATCCGAAGCCTGCAGCGGCTCGAGCGACTGGGTCCCCGACTGGTCGTCCCCGGGAGCGGCCCAGTGGAGGGCCCCGAGGTTCTCGCGGCGACTCGCACGGCTCTGGAAAGGCTCAAGAGACGCATCTGGGATGCGATGGTCGGCGGCACGAGCCGTGAACGGGTGATGAGGGCCGTCGGATCGGTCGGATTCGAAGTGCTGCCGGAGCGCACGCCGGGTGACGTGTACGACGAGTTGGCCGGCCTCCGGCCTGCCAGCGCATTCGTGGAGGTTCTGGGGCTGCGGGAGGGCGCCTCCCCCACCGCCTCGTCTCCGGGTTGGACGGGTCCCACCAAGGTGGTGGTCGCCGATTTCTGGCCAGGACGTACGGAGCAGCTTGCCCTGGTCGCACCCGGAGTCGAAGTCGTGGTGGCCGCCAGCCCGGAAGAGGCCACCGCGCTCGCGCAGAACGCCGACGCCGTCCTGGGATGGCTCACGCCCGAGATCTTCAACGGCTCGCCCAACCTGAGGTGGGTCCAGCTCAACGCGGCCGGCGTCGAGAACTACGTGACCATCCCGGGCTTTGCCGAGAGCGACGTCGTCCTTTCCAACGCCCAGCGCATCTTCGGTCCCGGGGGTGCCGAGCACGTTCTCGGCATGGTGCTGGCGTTGAGTCGACGCCTCCACACGGCGTTGGTCCTGCAACAGGAGCATCGGTGGGACATCACCCCCCTCACCGGCCCCACGCCCTACACGGGAGCGGGGAGCGAGCTGCTCGAACTCCGGGGCCGCACCCTTCTCGTAGTCGGGCTGGGCGGTATCGGCACGGAGGTGGCACGGGTGGCGAGCGGGATCGGAATGCGCGTCATCGCCACGCGTGGGAGTAGCCGTAGCGGACCACCCTTCGTGGACTATGTGGGCCTCTCGTCCGAACTCCTGGAACTGACGCCCGAGGCCGACGTGATCGTCGACGCCGTACCCCTCACTTCAACCACCGAGAGGATGTTCGACGATGCGTTCTTCGCGGCGACGAAGCCGGAGGCGATCTTCGTCAATATCGGGCGGGGACGCACCGTCGATACCGACGCCCTGATGCGGGCCCTTCGCGAGGGCCGGATCGCCGGAGCGGGGCTGGACGTGACCGAGCCGGAGCCCCTCCCGGCCGATCACGAGCTGTGGACATGCCCAACGTCCTCATCACCCCGCACCTCGGCGGGGACGGCGACGGGCACATGGAGCGCATGTGGCTCCTGTTCAGAGAGAACCTTCGTCGCTTCGTGAATGGGGAGCAGCTACTCGCGGTGGTGGACAAGCGGCGCGGATATTGAGTCAGAAGTCCGCTGCGGGCGACGTCTTGCGTTCCCGTCAGTCTCGCCGTAGCGCCTGGGCCGGATCGACTCCCGCGGCCCTCTGCGCCGGCAACCAACTGGCGATCGCAGCGACGAGGGACAAGACGAGAGCGACCGACGCGTAGGTCAGCGGATCCGTGGCGCTCACACCGAACAGGAGCGTGGTCATGACGGAACTTAGCAGCCATGCGCCTACGAGGCCTGCCCCGACTCCCAGTACAGCGAGCCACACCCACTTCCGCCACCCTCGGAATGTCGGACGGCGTGAAGCTCGTGGACACCTTCACCGCGACGGACGCCAGGACGACACCCAGAGACCCGCCCGCCACCGTCAGGAGCAGGCTCTCGCTCATGAAGGCACGCATCACTTGGAGCCGGCTCGCGCCCACGGCCACCCGGAGCGCGACTTCCCGTTGGCGGACTTCGGCGCGCACCAACAGGAGGTTGGCGACGTTGGCGCACGCGATGACCAGCACGAGGCCCACCGTGCCGAGGAGAATCCACAGGGTCCGGCTGACGTCGCCCACGATCTGGTCTTTGAGCGGTCGCACCACGGCGCGGAGCTTCACTTCTTCCAGGAACGCCGGTGCCCCGTCTTCCGGGAACAACTCCGCGAGGCGACCGATGAGCCCCTGCAACTCCGTGTCGGCTCCCTCGAGCGTGGCCGCGTCCGAGAGCCGCGCGATTCCGGTAGCACCGAACGCCGCAAGCGGCGCCTGGGCCGGATCGACCTCCATCGGGATGAAGAGTTGCACGTCCGCGTTGGGATAGCTGAAGTCCCTCGGCAAGATACCGACGACGCGGCGGAGGGTGCCACTCATGTCCACCGTCCGGCCCACGATGGTCGGATCACTCCCGAAGTGGCTCTGCCAAAAGGCGTGGCTCAAGACCACCACGGGCTCGGCCTCCGGTACGCCATCCTCGGCAACCAGACCCCTACCGAGTGCCGCGCCCACGCCCAGCACGCTGAAGAAAGACGGCGTCGCCGCACTGCCTGCAATCCTCTCCGGATCACCGTCCCCCAAGAGGTTGACGACCGTAGGCTGATACATCGCGACGGACTCGAACGAGCCCGCCTGGTCCGCGTACAACAGATAGAGTCCGGCCGACATGGGAAGCTGATCCTCTCCCCCGCGCCCTTCGTGCCGAACCGACACCAGCTCATCGGGATCGGGGAACGGGAGCGGCTCGAGAATGACCCCGTCCACGAGCGTGAACACGGCGGTCGTGGCCCCGATTCCGAGCGTCAACGTCACGACCGCCACCACGGTGAAGCCCGGCGAGCGAGCGAGTCCCCGCAGGGCGAACCGCAAATCGTTCCACAGACCCGTCATCGTCAGGTTCCTCTTCCAAGAACGGCAATCAGTCCGGCAAGGGCTCGCCCTCGAAATCGGAGGCGGTGCCGACATCGGCCACGCGTGAGTGTGACGTCGAGGGTCCTGAAAGGGTTGCCGGGAGTGCGATGTCGAGGCGGGCCGGCGCCAACGACAGGCCCCGTCAGACTAGTCGCTCTGTTCTCGCCAGAGCCAAACGGCGAGCCCGCCAAGCGCAAGCGCGGCGACCGGGCTGGCCCACACCGGGACCTCGAAGCCGCCGATCGTGAGGTCGGCCCGGAAAAGCGCTCGCAGTATGTGTGCCACCGCGACAGCCGAGAGAAACAGCGTTGCGATAAGGGCCGCGGGTTTCATGGCGAAACTCCTTCGATACGGGACTCGCGCGCCGGCTCACGGAGTCTGCTGTCATCCACGGGTGCGCCTCCTAGTGAGGTGTCGCCGCCGGCGACCCTATCCATCGCGCGCGTGCGCGGCGACGAGCTTACGAACGCTCGTCATGTTTCGCGTGGTGTGCCGAATCTTCCCCATCGCCTTCGACACGCCCGGACCGAACAGCGGCGACTCACTCAGCTTACCCCTGATGAGCCAATAGATTTCACGTCCCGCAAACTGGAAATCGTCGGTTGCACCGCACAGATCGCCGAATCGTGCACGCAGCTCTGCGTCTGCGGGGGCATCCAAGAAGACCACATAGAGCGAGTCATCAGTGCCGCCCGCGCCCCACGGCGCGACCGGCTCTCTCTCGGCAACCGCCGTGAGCTCCGACGGTGATCGGATGAAGGTCGCCACCTCATAACCCAGATGCCGCTGGAGGTGGGCCTCGATCTCTCGCTCCAGCGTCGAGGCATCCCTCGACTCGTCACTGAAGATCACGTTGCCGCTCGCGATGAACGTGGCGACATCCGAGAAACCGAGCTCGCCGAAGAGCTCCCGGAGCCTGTCCATCTTGACCCTGTGACCCCCGACGTTGATTCCGCGGAGGAGGGCAACGTAGCGTGGCACGTCTTCTACTCCAGTCGCACGTCGTTCACTCGTTGAAGGAGCCCCTCAACCGGTTCTCCCTCGCTACTTGATACGGTCGTAGATGGCGTGGGAGATCCTGACCATGTCCCCGTTCTCGTCCAGACGGACATACTCGTTGTCGATCCTGTTCCCGTCTTCGGACAGGACGTTGAGGATCACCTGATAGACCCTGCCGTCCCTCTTGTTCAGGATCCTGGTCGTGCGGTCGTCGACGACCACCACGGCCGTCTCGGAGCCCTCTTGGCCCGAGACCGTCCGGAACACCCCATCGAACATCGTGACGTAACCCCACTTCGAGTCGCGGCCCTGTGCGTTGGTCGACTCGACGGTGATGCTCATGCCGCCGTGATTCCACACCGCTTACGTCAGTGCAGCGCGAACTTCTGAACGCGGCGACCGGTGGACGCTTCTCCCACGTAGAGATTGCCCCGCGAGTCGACGCTCATTCCGTGAGGACGCAGGAACTGGCCCACCTGGCGGCCCCCCCGGCCGAACTCCCCGACCACCTCCAGGTCCGCCCGCCTGAGAATCCAGACCTTGTGGTTCGTACCATCCGCCAGGTACAGCCACTGCTGCTCCGAGTCCGGTGACAGCCTCATGACGAAGGCCGACCCCGAGGCACGCGTGAGCGGGGCGATGATCTTCTCCGTCACGAACGCGCCGTCGTGTTCGAACGCTTGAATGCGGTTCCCTCGCCGGTCGGCCACGTAGATCAAGCCGTCGCCCGACCCGATGAGGCCGTGCACCGTAGAGAACTCGCGGGGCGGCGGTCCGGCCGGATCGCGGTCCCCGAAGTCGTAGTCGTCGTTTGGTGCTTCGCCGTAGGCACCCCAATGTCGAAGGTAGTTGCCGGTATCACCCTCGTAGACGATCACACGGCGGTTCCGGTAGCCGTCGGCGACGTACACCTCATTGCTCTGGGGGTCTACCCAGATGCCCGCCGGGCCTCCGAGGAGATCAGGGTCGTTGCTGCCTCCGTTCACGTCATACACGCCGAGGGTCATCACCAACTCACCCGAGCGCGTGAACTTCATGACGCGGTGATGGCGGTAGGTGCCGACCCAAACGAAGTCGTTGTGATCGACGGACAACCCGTGGGCGTTCCTGGGAAACTCCGACACGTCCTGCGTCGCGGGGTCTCCCCACCCCTGGACGACGTTCCCCTCGGTGTCGAACTCGATCACGACCGGGGCCGGCACGCAGCACGTCCCGAGGGGAGGCTCCTGCACCGCGGACGTCTCTTCCGGAGTCAGCGTCTCGGGGAGGTGGGTCACCCACACATGGTCCGACGCGTCGACGAAGACCGCGGTCACGGCTCCCAGAATCCACTTGTCGGGCATCTCCCGCGGCCAGGAGGGGTCGACCTCGAAGCTGGGCACGGCCCCGGCGGCTACTCCGGCCGCCGCCCCTTCATCGGCCGTCTCCGGTACGCACCCGACCAGGGTCGGCAGAAACGCCAGGGGCGACACGAGCGCGAGGCTCGGGCGGGATTCCACGACCGGCCTACGCCTCCACGGCTTTCTGGGAGGTCATCAAGACCGCCTTGACTCCGTAGGCCTCGGCTGAGTTCTGCGTGGATTCTTTACGAAACCGGAAGCGCGGGACCACGGCAGACCTCACACGGCTGAACCCCGACTCCTCCAGAAGCCTGAACATCTCTCCCTCCAGGAGAGCGCCTCCGATTCACGCCGCCCAGAGCTTAGGGTCGTTGACGATGTCCTGGGAGAGCTGCTTGCCGCTGACGATGTCCGTAATCGAGATGCGTCCTCCGGGCTTCAGGACACGGAAGATCTCCTCCATCACACGACGCTTTCTGAACGACAGGTTGATGACCCCGTTGGAGATGACCACGTCCACCGAATCGGCCGGCAGAGGAAGCTCCTCCATCCTACCTTCGTGGCACTCCATTTCCGAGCCGGTGGCCGCAACGTGTGCTTGGGCCTTCAAGCACATCGCGGGGTTGAGATCGATGCCGATCACCTTTCCCGTGGGCCCCACACCCCATGAGGAGATAATCGCGTCGAGTCCGGCGCCACTCCCCAGATCCAAGACCGTTTCGCCCGGCTGAAGGTTGCTGCGAAGGTGCGGGTTGCCGACCCCGGCAAAGGAGTCGACGGCACCGGTCGGGGCCTTGTCGAGCCACGCCGCCGGATACTCGAAGAGTTCGGCCGCCTGTCGGCCATGGAAGAAGTGGAATTCACCCTCCGGATTGTCGGCCACATCCTGATACATGCGGACGATCTCGTCCTTGAGGAATCCCTCGAGCGAGGCTTGGGCTTCGGCGGCGTCTGACATGGCGGTCTCTGTGGGGCCGACAGCGGAAATCGGTGCACGCCACGCTACGCTTCGGCCCGTTCGCGAGCAAGGTGTAGAACGGGGGCCAGGTTTGTAGAAAGACGCCGAGCGGATCTTCAGAGGGGTGGGGCTCGAGGGGCGCCACTGGCGCTTCGGGTAGGGGTCGGTCGATCTTCTCCCCCGTCCCGCGAGCAGGAACCCCAACTCCCGGCGGTAGAGACATGGCACGAGATCCAGACGGGCAAAGCCCCGGCCGCGAGCCGGCCGACGCCACCGTGCTGGCACAGGCGGGACACGCCGTCGATGAAGCGACCGGCGCCGTGGTGCCTCCCCTCCACATGTCGACCACCTACGCGCGTGACGCCGACAACGAGCTGATCGGGAACTACATCTACTCGCGTTATTCGAACCCGACCGTCGAGCACGCGGAGAGGCTGCTGGCCGGACTCGAAGGAGGGGCCGACGCCATGCTGTTCGCGTCGGGACTGGCTGCCGTTGCGGCCGTGTTCGAGACAGTCGAGGGCGGGAGGCACGTGGTAGCGCCGAGTATCATGTATCACGGCGCCCAAGACTGGCTCCGCCGGATCGAGGAGCGCAGGGGTATCTGCCTCACCCTGTTCGACGCCACCGATCCCCCAGCGCTCGGCGAAGCGCTTCGGCCGGGCGAGACCTCCATCGTCTGGATCGAGACACCCGTCAATCCGACGTGGGACGTCATCGACATCCGCGCTGCGGCCGATCGGGCACACGAGGCGGGTGCTATCCTGGCCGTCGACAGCACGGTCGCCTCTCCCATCACCACACGGGCCCTCGAACTCGGCGCCGACCTGGTCTTCCATTCGGCCACCAAGTACCTGAACGGCCACTCGGACGTCTTGGCGGGAGTCCTCATAACCTCCCGTGCGAACGCGCTGTGGGAGGATCTCCAGCTGATTCGCAGACTCAGCGGTGGAGTTCTGGGCGCGCACGACGCCTGGATGCTCATCCGGGGCCTGCGCACCCTCCCCCTCCGCTTCGAGCGCGCCTCACGCAACGCCTTGCAGATCGCCCGTCATCTGGAGGGGCACCCGGGGCTGGAGGCCGTGCTCTACCCGGGGCTCGAGAGTCACCCCGGCCACGATGTTGCCCGGCGGCAGATGACCAACGGATTCGGAGCCCTCTTGTCGATCTTGGTGAAGGGCGGGGCCGAAGAGGCTCTGGCCTTCGTCGGCCGACTCGGCGTCTTCGTGCGAGCGACGTCGTTGGGCGGCGTAGAGAGCCTCGTGGAGCATCGAGCATCCGTGGAGGGCCCCCACAGCCAGGTGCCTCCCAACCTCGTGAGGCTCTCGGTCGGGATCGAGGATGCCGCCGATCTGATCGCGGACCTGGCCCGGGCTTTGTCCGAGGATTGACGATCGGAGGTCGGACCTCAGAACCGACGACCGGGGCCTTCAATTCCAGTACCAGCGCCTTTTCCGGCGACTCCTCGAACGAGCACGGAGAAACCGAGTAGGGCCACGGGAATTCCCTCAGCAGGCGACACGCCGGCGCCGTTGTCCAGACACCGCGAGTCGGCGCACATATCGCGCGACCTCCCGCATGCCGTCGATCCCCAGTCGAGAGCCCAACGCCTGGTTGTAGTTCGTGGTACCGTTGACGTCATACGTAAAGCGTTGCCCGTCGGCGTCTTCCACGAACTCGATTCCGGCGATCTCGATTCCCTCTTCATTGCAGAGTTGGATGTACTGCTTCACGAGAGGATCGGCACCGGTGATCGGAGAGGGACTGAACAAGCCCGTCCCACCGCGCTCAGAGGCCTCTTCCGTCGGATTGCAGGCATCCGAGGGACAAAGCTCGAAGCCCTCGACCGTGGAGCTGCGCATGGCGAAGAGGAACCGGCCACCCACGATCTCGACCCTGGTGATGAAGGCCTGCCGGGCCGCGATATACTGCTGGAGTATCATTCGCGCGCCGGGCCCTGCGTCGAAGCCCTCGGCATCCAGATGGAATTCGAGCTCACTCACGTTCTGGAAGAGCCGGATGCCCAAGCCCTTCCCACCCTGGTCGTGCTTGGTGATGAAGGGGCCCGTGAACGTGCGAGCGGCTTCGAGCAGGTGATTCCTACCCACGGCCAGTACCGTACGGGGCGTCTTGATCCCGTGTCGGCGCAACGCGAGGTCCTGCCGGAGCTTGCTCATCTCGAGTTCGAAGGCACAAAGCCCGTTGACGACCCGGCGGCCGTGCGACTCCAACCAATACAGAAGCTGACGGCCTAGCTCCACCGTGTGGACGTGGCCACGTGTGTGCGACGAGGGGCTGATACGGTTGATCCAGATGCCGTCCGGTGGGGTCGTCGACGGGTCGATGCTACCCTCGTTGACATGGACGAGTCGGACCAGGAAGCCCTCGTTCTCGAGCGCCTCCTGGAGAGGTGGAATCCAAGCGGGGTTCTCGTAAAGGACATGTATCTTTGGCAGGACGGGGCTGACCATTGCTGTTCTCTCCGATGGGGCGAGGCCAGACCGAAGGGGCGGGCAACAAAAACCGCCCGGATCGTCTGACCGGGCGGTTCGAAAGCGGCTCTGAACTTTGTATTCAGCGCATCAACACACCCGGGTCCACGCGGTACACGGACAACAACACCTACAGGTGCAGGTCGCTCCGTGGGCGTGGAGGGAGGGGATGTCAGATGCGTAGATCATGTCTGAAGAAGATGTCACCGAATGCTCGAACGGGGCAACCCCGGAACGGAGCGACGTCAGGCCGTATCGAGAGTCGCCGGGCCCGCCCGGACCTCTACCCATCCCGAGTCTCGGCCATCGCGTCGTCCACCGACTGCGGAGACGGCGACTATACCGAACAAATCCCGCAGATACAAATCTCACGTCCTGCCACTCCCGCCAACCGATCGCGTTCCATATCATCTTCCATGGCCCGAGCCCCCCGTCCGTTTCCCGTGCGCACCGCCCACCTGGCCTCATCCGCCCTTCTGCTGACGTCGTGTTTCGGAGACGTCGCCGATGATCCTGCGGGGGAGTCCCCGACGGATGAGGTGACCCAAGTGAGCGAGGTCCGGGTCGATACGGTGCGCGTGACTCTCGACGAATACTCCATCCGAATGCCCGGCACACTCCCCGCCGGAAGGACCGTGCTACGGCTGGAGAGCCGGGGCTTCGAGGAGCACAACCTCTTCTTCGTACGGAACGACTCCGATTCGGTCGTCTGGGAGACGGCGCGCCGGCTGAGCCCGTACGAGACGCGCACCGTGACCGTGGACCTAGTGCCCGGCGACTACACCGTCGTGTGCGACTTCTCCGGGCACCAAGGCCGGGGGATGTTCATGGACCTCACCGTCGAACCAGTGTCGCCTCCCCAATAGCCGCCCGGACCTGCCTCGTCTTGCCCGCAGCTTCGATCGCTCGCCAGACGTGCTCGATGAAGTGCCCGTCCACCAGCCCCGCGGTGCGCGTCGAGAGACCCTCCGCTTCGCGAAACGCGTCGACCGCGTCGACCAGATCGGCCGTGTAACTCCGCGATGCGTCGTCGAGCGGGATCTCGGCGACCTCGGCACGATAATGGCCAACCGCGTGGAGCATCACCCGGAGCTGCCATACGTCGTTACCCTCGAATCGCCGGAGTTCCCGATATCCCAAGCTCTGCGAAATGGAGTTCCACACCCTGCGCAGCTCGGCGACCGGCGTGGGGTGCTCGCACACGTTGATGTCCGTGGTGACCTGATCGGGGCGCCGCGAGTTCCCGGGGCGCGGGTCGGCGACGACCACCGCGGCAGACTGCAGACGACCGGACCGGCTGTCTCCTCCCTCGGCCTGACCCGAGGCCAAGGCCGCGATCAATCGATCCGAGAGGTGCCGCCCACTACCCTCGGTGTCCTCGAAGCTGCGGGCGACCGCGTCCACCACCTCCGGGCCCACCAAGATGTTGCCCTGAGTCACGTAGTTGGGACCTTCGCGATGTCCCGCCCAAGCGCTGGTCCCGGCCCCGGTATGCTGAGCTCGTGAGCCGTCCGAGGAGATGACGCCCACCTGCCGCTGGGCGGATCCCGAGTCGGCCGCCACCGCGCGCGACCGCGCCTCGTTCGCACTCATTCCCTCGGCGATGAAATCGAGAAGCTCGTTGCCGTATGCCACCCTCGTGCTGGCCTGAGTGGCCACGGCACCGACGCCCGCACGCACCCACGGAACGCCGTTCCCGACACAAGGCACTCGGGTCGTGACCGCAACCCCGGACTCACCGGTTTCGCGATCGATGGCGGCAATGGAAAAGGTGGAGAAGTACAGATCTGTGCCCCACTCCACCGGCTCCTGCGCGGACACGACGCCGACCGTGGCCAGCAAGGTGACAGAGACCGCTAAGTACGAGCGCTGGAACATGGAATCCCCTGAGTGGCAAGGAGGGAACCGGCGGAACACCACTACATGTGAAGGTGTGCCAACGCCCCCTTGGCCTGCTCGGTGGCCACGTCGGCATGGCCCATTCCCCCGTGATCCACGGCACCCTTGAAGCCGTCAACCGCCATCTGGATGTGCGGATCGGCCATCAGCTTCAACGCCGCCTCGGCGTGAGCCAGGGCCTGCTTCGCATGCTGGACGAGCACGTCCGCATGGCCCATGTCACCATGGCGTACGGCTTCCTGCCCGTGCTGCATTGCCTGAGCGACATGACCGGCGACCTTGAGATGCTCGAGGGCCTCCCTGGTCTTGCCCGTCGCCACGTCGGCATGGCCCATGTTGCCGTGATTCACGGCCTCCTTCAGGCTCGCCACCGCCTTGGTGGCGTGCGGATTGGGCATGCCCACCAGGGCCGCTTCCGCATGGGTCAACGCTTGCGTCGCATGCTGGACGAGCACGTCGGCGTGCCCCCTGCCGCCATGATTGGCGGCCTGCTCCGCATGCTCCGTGGCTTGAGCGAGGTGGTCGCTCTGCGCCCACGCTGCCTGACTGGCAACGACGACGGCAAGAGCCGCGATAAAGCTGGTCTTCGAAGTGCGCGTCATGACTCGCTCCTTGACTCGAGATCCGTGGACGGGCGGGTAAGCTACGAGCCACCGGCTCGACTGACCAGTTTTGAGACGCGCCCCGCCCAGTGGTCGACGGGGTCAGTCGGCCTTCAACACCCTGATCGGGTCCACACGCGTCGCTCGAATCGCGGGGATCATGCCCGCCGCCAGAGTAGCGGCCGCCATGACGGCCGCGGTGAGGAAAAACGTGCCCGGATCGGCGGCCCGCACTCCATAGAGCAAGCCCTCCAACAGGCGAGTGGCCGCAAGCGCTCCCACCGCGCCCAGCACGATCCCCATGATGGCCAAACGCAGACTCCAGCGGAGTACCAGCGTGTGGATGGAGGTTCCACCCGCTCCCAGCGCGATCCGAATACCCATTTCGCGGAGTCTGGTGCTGACGCTATACGACACCACCCCGTACAACCCGACCACGGACAGCAGGAGCGCAACCATGGCGAACCCGGTGAGGAGGGTGGTCGTGAAGCGATCCGCGGCCAGTGACTCGCCAACCCATTCGGTCATCGGCTGAATGCGGGCTACGGCCATGGAAGGGTCGACGGCCGCGATCTCCCGTCGAACGGGACCGACCAGCGCCGTCGGGTCGACCCTGGTCCGGACCACCGTGAACATGAAGCCGGACGATACCTGGTAGAACGGCACGTACATGGCGTTCCGACTCTCGGCTCGGATTCCGAAGTTCTTGATGTCACGCACCACCCCCACGATCTCCCGCCAGTTGGGGTCGCCGGGGTCGTTCACATTGATGCGCTTCCCCACGGCTTCGCCCCCGTAGAAGTCGTCGGACAAGGTCTGGTTGACGATGACCACCTGAGGTTGGTCGTCCGCGTCGGCCGCCGTGAACTCGCGCCCGGCTACGAGCTCGAGGCTCATGGCGTCGAAGTAGTCCGGCGTGATGCGCCGGAACCAGACCGCGTTTTCCTGCCCCGGCTCCGGTATCGGATCCCCTTCCACGGTAAACGTCACATCACCGTCCTGGCCGGCGAGTGGCAAATTGGTGACCGATCCCACCGCCTCCACCCCCGGGAGCGCCGCCAGCCGCTCCTCGAGCGGGCGCATGAAGGCGTGCCTCGCCGCCGCATCGGGATAGCGAGCACGTGGCATCTGCGTCTGCAAGGTCAACACGCCCGCCGGCTCGAACCCTAGGTCGACGTCCTGTAGGTTCTGGAAGCTGCGGATGAGCAGTCCTGCACCGACCAGGAGAATCAGGGCGAGAGCGACCTGGCCGATGACCAGGGCATTCCTCAGGCGTCCCGACTGGACACCCCACACGCCTCCCCCTCCTTCGCGGAGCGTTCGACTTGCGGACGTTCCACGACGAGTTCCTTTCCTACGGCTCGATTCCGGTGTCCCTGATCGGCGCCGATATGAAGTCGAAGACCGCCGACGCCGCAGCGGCCGACCGGGGCGCAGGCCCACGTCATGGGGCAGGGCCCGTGAGAGAGGGAGATGGAGCGAACAACCATGAGTGACAAGCTGCGTGTCGCCGTCATCGGCGCCGGACGCTGGTCTACGAAGTCGCATCTGCCCGGGTTGCACCGATCCCCGCTGTGCGATCTCGTGACGATCTGCGACTTGGACCGAGAACTCGCCGAAGCCCGGGCCGGCCAGTTCGAGGCCCAGGAGGTGGAGACCGACTACCAGAAGGTGTTGGCCAGAAGCGACATCGACGTCGTCGACATCGTCACGCGGGGAGAGCACGAGGATCTGGTGTTCGAAGTGCTCGAGGCGGGAAAGCACTGCCTGGTGGAGAAGCCCGTCTGCCACCGCTATCAGGACGTGTGGCGGGCCCACGAGCTCGCCGAGTCGAAGGGACTGAAGACGAAGGTCGGACTCACGTTCCGGTTCGCTCCCTCCATGCTTTACATGTTCGATCTGATCCGGGACGGCTTCATCGGTCGGCCGTTCATCTTCAACGGCTATGAGCAGAACTCACAGTGGCTCGATCCAGACAATCCGATCGACAAGCGAATCCATAAGACCAGACCGATCGGCGAACCACCACGAGGTGAGGACCCTACTCGTGAGGGGATCACCGTGTCGTCACTTGAGGGATACGGCGCCCCGATCATCGACATCGGGCTGGAGTGCATCGGCAGCGACCTGACCCGAGTGAGCGGCATCCTCTCGAACATGGTCCCCGAGCGCCGGCGCACGAACCCCGATACCGAACGGGAGCGCATCAACGTCGACGACGCGGACATGTTCATGGCCGAGGCGGAGAACGGCGCCCTGTTCTCCATTCAATCCAGCTATGTCACGGTAGGCAACTACCCCGGCAGCGAGGCCCGAGTCTACGGATCGGAAGGAGCCATTCACGTGCGGCTCGTGGAGGAGTTCGGGGTGATCGAGACCATTCACACCGCCAAGCCCGACGCCGTGGAGTTCGTCCAGCAGGAAATCCCGGAGCGGTATTTCCCCCCAGGTCGTCAAGCCGACGACTGGTGGGGGACGGCCTTCTACGGAAACCTGATCCACAGCTTCCTCGAGGAGATCATCGACCCGACCAAGGCCAACACCGCCAACTTCGCCCAGAGTGCCCCGGGTTCAGGAGATCATCAACGCCGTGGAACTTTCACACCGCACGCGACAATGGGTCGACCTGCCGCTGGAGGGTAAAACGGCTGTCTCTGCCCAAGACCGGGGGGGGACCCGCCCTCAGCGGATGAGGGCTAAGGACCCTTGCCGACCATCAGGTAGGCGAGTTCGCCGCTGGAGACCGGGACCTTACCGCGGCGAGTCACGTGATCTTCGATTCGTCACTCCTCCACGGCTGCTCCGGGCACTCGCCTTGGCTTCACGCACCCTGCAACAGAAGGGTCCGCGCTTCCTCCTCCGCGCGGGCAAAGGGCTCGAGGAAGGAGCGGAGATCGTCCGGCAGCGGCTTGGGCCTCATCCTGGAGCGGTCCGTTGCGCACAACACCTCGTGGCCGGTCGCGGCCAACTGCTTCGCACCGAGGTGCAGGACGTCGAAGTTCAGACGGAGGGAACTGGTGCCGAAGTGAGTCACGTAGGCCGCCACCCGGAGTTGATCGTCGAGTCTGGCCGGATATTTGAAGTCGCACTCGAGATGCACGCGGGGCAGCCACACGTCGAAGCGATCGAAGACCTCACCGTACGAGAGCCCGGCCGAACGGAACATCTCCGTCTCGGCGATCTCGAAGAAGCGCACGTAGGCGCCGTAGAAGATGATCCCCGCGTGGTCTACATCGGACCAGCGGACGTACTCGTCGACCGTGAAGAGTTCGGTAGTCATGCCGGAACGTAGAGGGCATGGAGCGGTACGACCACAGCCCGACACCTGGAGGCTCACATTGACTCATGCCCCTTCCTCCGCGGTCCCCATTATCGACGTCGGTCCTCTTGTGGCCGGCGCGGGGGATCCGAGGGGCGTAGCGGAGACTATCGGGCAGGCGTGCAGGGAAAGCGGCTTCTTCTATGTGGTCGGGCACGGCGTGGGCACCGATCTCCAGGACCGGCTCGAGACACTCAGTCACGCCTTCTTCGCTCAGGACGTCGAGAGGAAGCTCGAGATCCGAATGGCCCTCGCGGGCAAGGCGTGGCGTGGGTACTTCCCGGTCGGCGACGAGCTGACCTCTGGAAGGCCGGACATCAAGGAAGGGCTGTACTTCGGGGCGGAGTTGAGCGAGGAGGACCCCAGGGTTGGAGCCGGCCTTCCGCTGCACGGACCGAACCTCTTTCCGGCCGATATTCCTGGCTTCGGCGACACCATCTTGGAGTACATGGTGGCCCTCACGGATCTCGGCCACGCCCTCATGCGCGGCGTGGCCCTGAGCCTGGGTCTGGAGGCGGGCTACTTCCGCGACCGGTATATGGCCGATCCGCTCACCCTGTTCCGCATATTCCACTACCCACCCGTCACTTTGGACCCAGACGCCGAGGAGCAGTGGGGGGTCGGTGAACACACCGACTACGGTGTCCTCACCATCCTCCGGCAGGACGACGTCGGCGGCCTCCAAGTGAAGACGGCCAGAGAGTGGATCGATGCCCCTCCCGTGCCCGATTCGTTCGTCTGCAACATCGGAGACATGCTGGACCGCCTGACCCGCGGCTTATACCGATCGAACCCGCACCGTGTGCGAAACGTATCCGGCCGAAGCCGTCTCTCGTTCCCGTTCTTCTTCGATCCCGGGTTCGACGCGCGGGTCGAGCCCATCGACCTCAGCGGCCTGACCCTGCCCGCGGACGACAAGGAGGAACGTTGGGACCTTGCCAGCGTGCACGAATTCGAAGGCACCTACGGGGATTACGTCCTGAACAAAGTTTCGAAGGTGTTTCCGGAGCTACGACGCGAGGTGATGTGAACTCCCGCCGACTGATGTCCCTCGTTCTGTTCCTTCCCAAGCAGGACGTCTACATTGGGCGGGTGGCCAACTCCGGTGAGGTGAGGCGTGTGCCGCAGGGCGACGACGATGCCGCCGAGCCCGCCTCCCAGGACGGGCCTGGAGCTAGGTGAAATGAAGCCGTTCGCTCGACTACTGTTGGCGGCGCCCGCCGTTGTCGTTCCGCAACGTGGAGCCGCGCAAAGCGGTGCCCCGCTGCCCCAACTGCCCGAAGTCGTGGTCGACGGCGATTACTACGACGGAGGATCGCCGTCCCCGGCAAGAGTCGAGTTGGGCCGCATGCTCTTCTTTGACAAGATCCTCAGCGGAAACCGCAACATCGCCTGCGCCGCGTGCCACCACCCCGACCTGGCAAGCACGGACGGGCTGGCTCTCGGCCTAGGTGAAGGCCCGCAGGGGCGGGGACCCGAGCGCCGGGTGGGATCGACCCATGCCACCGGTGTCCACGGTCGGGTGCCGAGAAACACTCTGGCCCTCTTCAACCTCGGTGCGAAGGATTTCACCAGGGTGTTCCATGACGGACGGGTCGAGACCGACCCGGACGGACTCTACGAGGGTGGTTTCGTCACTCCTGCCAAGTGGAGGCTACCCAAGGGGCTCGACAACGTGCTGGCGGCACAGGCCATGTTCCCCGTGGCCGCGCCCATCGAGATGGCGGGCCAGAGGGGTGAGAACTCCGTCGCGGACGCCGTATTACTGAAGAACGTGGCGGGCGATGGCGGCGTGTGGCAGCTACTCGCGGAGCGCCTGCAGAGCATCCCGGCGTATGTCGAGCTCTTCAAGAGCGCCTTCGCCGGGCACGTAACCGGCCCCGAGGACGTCAACTACGTACTGGCGGCCAACGCCATCGCGGCTTTCGAGACCCATGCCTTCCGAGCCGACGATAGTCCGTTCGACCGATACCATGCCCCAGATCGGACCCGGTAGGTCCGACAGCGGCAACACCGACTACTGGGCGGTGACAGGGGAGAAGGCGTTCCCGGAGGATCTGGGGCGGGGGACAGTCACCGGGCATCCCGAGGACGACTTCAAGTTCCGTACGCCTTCTCTGCGCAATGTCGCGATCACCGGCCCCTGGGGCCACGACGGGGCGTACCGGACCCTGGAGGGGGTGGTACGGCACCACGCCGATCCCATAGCGGCGCTGGAGGCCTACAAGCTCGACCGGGGTCTGCTGCCTCCCTTGGATGGAGTGCTCGAGCTCGTGTCCGTCGGCTCGGGAACGAGCCAAAGCTGGCTGAATGACTATCGGCTACGAGCGTTCTTGTTGCGTGACACTTGGGTCCAGAGCCGCCCCGCGCAGCGCGCTCGCATCGCCGCGGCCAACGAGCTTGCCCCCGTCACACTGTCCAGTCAGGACGTCGACAATATCGTGGCCTTCCTCGAGAGCCTTACTGACCCGTCAGCACGGAGCCTCGCCCACCTGGTCCCTCCGCGCGTGCCCAGTGGGCTTTTGGTGGTCAACTGAGGGAAGCGCTGCTACCACGCGCTTTACTGCTTGCCCGTCTTACCGTAGTCGTGGAAGATCGTGATCAACATCGAATGGCGTTCCACGGGAGGTGTCTCCCGGGCCGGGGAGCGACTAGAACGCCCACCAAAGGCGGAGTCCGACGAGTCGCTGGTCCCCGTCGTCCACCTCGGCCTGAACTTGCTGATAGGCGGACAACACCAGCCCAGCGTTCCGCGCTAGTCGATACCCCAACGACCCCTCATAGCGATACACGTCGTAGTCCCACTCGGCCGAGCCGTCGGGCCGGGGTGATGCGGTACCCAACCCGTCATCGATGGCCCGGAAGTCGATCAGGCCGCCGCGTACGGCCGCGAAGAAGCCGGCCGCCAGGTCTCGCTGCACCTCCAGGCTGATGCTCAAGTCCATTGGCTTGCCCACGACATTCGGGACCTCCCAACGGTCGACAAGCGCCTCCACGCGTACCATCGTCGGCCCCCGCTCGAAGCTGACATCCAGGGAGAGCAACTGCTGATCGAACTCCCGCCGACCTGGCGCTTCGGTGCCGGGGGGGGAGCCTGGGGGCGGCTGGATGGTGCCGGCGATGATGTCCTCCATCCACGGACCTCGATTGTACGCGATGCCGATCTCCAGCGAAGCGGACGGTCTCATGCGGGCGCCCACAACCCACGAAGGCCGATCGAAGCGATTCCATTTGAACCTCCAGGACTTGGGCCCGCTCGACGGCGCACTGTTCATTACGGCTGCGCGCAGATCGACGGGGCCGAGCCTGCCCAACACCATCGCCCCCCACTGATACGCCACCTCCCACACCGGAGGTGCCCCGGGACGGTCGACATCCCCCGGTTGATCCTTCCAGTACAAGAAGTCCCGAGCGTCGATGGGCACCCGCTGACGATTCATCACGGTTCGGTATTCATAAGCGAGCGGCGGCCCGAGGAAGTAATCGACCGTCGAGAGGTGCCGGGTCGCGTACGCACCGAAGGGGGTTACGAAGCGGCCGACCTGAATGCCCGCCGCCCCCGAGCCGTTCACGAGCCTCACATAAGCCTGCTTGAGAGCGGTCCTCGGCGATCCGTCCACGGCGTCCGACCCACCGTCGCTTCGCATCTCGAAGAGGGAATACAGGTGATCACCAAGGAACAGGTCCGCGAAGATCCGGAGCCGGTGCGTACCAAGCGCGTCTTCGGCTCGGCGAAGCTGTCTCGCGACGTTGACATGACAGGTCTCACAATCCGTGTTCGAAGGCGTGGATTCCCAACCGCGAGTTACGTGCATTCCCTCCAGATCGAGCTGGCCCGACACGGAGACCTGAAAACCGCCAGACTTCGAGATGTACTCCGCACCGAGGGTAGGGAACTCGGGGAGCTGCGCGGTGACCGCCGAGGATAGCGCCGCTCCGGAGCCCAGCCACACACCAAGTGCGAAGGGAATGCGAGTCAGCCATCGTGTCATGGGAGGTCGTCCCGACCGGGGCGTAAGCGGGCCATGTCGTCGTCCGTCGTGCGCGGCATGCTAGGCTACGTGCTTCTCGGGCAGGGACGCGTACACCAGGATGCCACCAAGGAGCACACCGCCCACGCCGGCCCCGACGCGCATTACAACGCGCTGTTCGACCAACCACCATCGAATCAGCCCCGCCCAGAGTTCGAGGGGCACGAATGGCAGGATGAGACCCACGAGAAGCACCAAGGCTCCGAAGATGCGAAGGCCCCCAGGGTATCTGGTTGTTGAGGCGCTGAAGATCAGAAGGAGGCCGGTGATGATTCGGATCGAAGCCGCAGTGTAGAGGCCGGCTCGCGACTCCCAGTCGACAACCGACACGAGCTGCTCGGGAAAGACAGCGATCCAAAGGCCCATTAGAATCACGATGCCGCCTAGGGCCGCCACTGGTTTGGACATGTCTCACCTCTGGTCTGTTTTTTCGTCGGAAGCCCGTGGTTCAATTGCAGAAGAACATGTCGCGCAACGTCCCCACTCCCGACACCGATGTTCGCTAACCGGGCGGCGGGGACCCGTAAAGCGACGTATGTCGCAGCACGGTCTTATGCGCGACGTGTGGCGCTCCGCAAGTAGACCTTCCCACTCGATCTCCCGGACCCCCGCCGGTGCCGGGAGGAGCTGCGGAGTTGCGTCGGATCCCGTTGAGTCCTCTCCCCTACCCACCAGTGCTCGTCAGGTAACCGGAGTTTTTGGGTTGCCCCTTGGGTTACCATCGACCCTCTTAGACCCTCAATTTCGCCAGTTTCAGGGAGTTTGGGGTCCCTGTTGGGGTCTCACCGACCGGCGACCTACGGCGCTGCCGTTACTGTGACCGTCCCGGGTCGCGCTCAGCGTTCGCGGTCAGCAGATTAGTGGCCCGCTCCTGACGCAGCCTCGATGGCTGCACCGGGACCCCATCTCATGCGAGGGCCGGCTCCCTCTTCGAGCTCCGTAGGCTTAGCAATGGCACCCTATAGCCGTTGCGGCTTCCCGCTCCATCGAGGACGAAGAAGGGGGCGGGTGCCGGTAACCCCGGAAAACGATTAGATGCTGTAGCCGCCGCTCAGCCACCACCGCGTGTTTCCGTGAGTTCGGCCTGCCCGCTGTCATCCGCTCCGACAACGGTAATCTCAGTCCCCCGGCCAAGTGAGAGAATCAGCCCACGCCTTTTCAACGCAATTACATGTGGCATGTTGTGTCCCAAAGATGCCCCATGGGCCATACGGCCTATCGGTTGTGTTGATACAAACAAAGCCCTTCGTGGGACAGCCTCCTACACACCTGTCGGGGAGGCCGATGCGCTTTTGTAATGAGCACACTGCTGGCGCCCTCGACTCATAATAGAAATGTGCCAGAACCCAGATTAAGAGTAAGAAAATTATGATCGCGATTACCCAGAGAAGCATGGTATTCCCTTCCTAATAGGATGTTGATTCCTCGCCAGGTTTCATGCTTAGGCTCACTAGCGGCGTCCTGGTACCATCTCCTCCTCGACATTCGCGCGCCTCACCACGTCTGCGAGTGTCATCGGTGCCCCGAGTTCAACGGTCGTTCTTCCTGCCTGCCGATGCCGTATAACGGACTCTCGGACTCACGACGCGCAGGTGGCGGAGCCACCGGAGTGTCCGCGAAGCGGCCGAGCCGTGCTTAGGATACGACCTAAGGGTCTCCGCCGCGACGGGAACCTTCAGAACGCGAGCGATAGGATCGCGACTCCCCAGATGGACAAGGCCACGCCGGTGGCATAGCCCAGCCAGTGGCCGCCGGGGACGGTCTTTTCGAAAAAGACGAACAGGGCGAGGCCAACTATCCAGTAGAGGTTCATCAGACCGCCGAAGAACAGGAGCCCCATCAGGAACCAGCAGCAGCCGACGCAGAAAGCGCCGTGCTCCAGGCCCATCCGCAATGCACCCCGGGGGCCCTGCCGCCAGTGGGTGCAGAGGAAGGCATGTGGCGATCGGCAATGTCCAAGACAGGCATGCTTTATCGGAGTGAGCTGGTAGACACCCGCGGCGAGCAACAGAACACCCCCGAAGATGATATTTGCCCCGATGAGGGTCGGTGAGAGGAGATCCGCGCGCTCGAGGCCCCACTGTAGCATCACTGCGATCAGGCTGAAGCCAGCCCAAGCGGCGAGATAACCGAGGGCGAAGACGCTTGTTGCGACAAAAGGACTGCCGGTTTCGCGTTGCTTGCGGTTAACCGTCGCGAACAAGAGGACCATCGGCGCCGCGCTAGGAAGCATCATCGCGAGCATCATGATCCACCACATGAAGAACATCAGGACCGCGTACCCGAGCGTCCAGCTGGCGGGTGTCATCATCGGCCAGCCGGCCACGGGATCCGATATTCCCGACTGCGACATGCGGGTCATGTCAAGCGCCGACGTGCCCATGCCGGCGCCCAGCAGCAGATACCCCCACGATATGGCGATCACGGTAGTAAGCGCGGCAATCACGAACCGGCGATCGCGTCTGACTACGGCTTCGAGTGTCGCGTCGATGGACACCTTCATCCGTCTTCAGCTCAGCCGGTCGACGGACCTAGGGGGATGGCTTGTCGGCATCCGTTGATACCGGACCTGTCGGAGATCCCCCGCCAGGGCAGACCGGACTGACATCACGCAGTGGGGATCAATCCGTCCTGATTGAAGTGGTGAACGCACCACATGCCATAGGAATCCTGGAAAGCCATGTCCATTCCACCGGTCACTGTGGTCGTCGCGAGTCCGAGTTCCGCGTGCGAGAACTCGACGCTCCCACTTGGGCGAGCCAACGCAACGTGGAAGGGTTCCCCATTGAAGTCGTTGATCAGGGGTCTGCCTCGGCTCGTCAGGATGCCGGGGATGTGAGCCGTCGCTGTTCGTTGGTCGAAATCCGCTTCGAGCTCGATGGGCAGGAACAAGGTGTCGAGGAAGTGCTCGCACATGGAGCCATAGACGGAGAAGACATTGCTCAGGGGGACGCAGGCCTCACCCGAGATGATCGTCTCGAGCGCTGCCCGCTGAGCTTCGTCTGCCCCCTCATCGATGATGATCTGGCGCGTGCCGTTGCCCGCCGCGATCTCTCCAGGCCATTTCCAAAGCCCCGCCCACCTCAGACCAGCCAGCGGGGTCTCATCGAAGTTGCCGTCTTCCACGGTGCCGACATAGGCTGTCTGACAATAGCCATGTGTACTGGGCAAGTTGAACTGACAACCACAATTCATGTCACAATTGCAGTTGTCATAGGTTCGGCTCTTGAACTCCCACTGGTTCGGCATCTTGGCGGGCCTTTCCGAGTTGCAATGCTTCCTGGCATCCCAGGATGCTTCAAGCTCCCGTTGGCTCGCTACAAATAAGGGGTGGCCCTTTCCATGGGCAAGCCATCAGCCATTGTGTGCGCGTCGATGCCGAGGGCCGCACGGAGTGAGTCCGTGGTCCGGAACGACTCTAGCACGACAGCGGCTGCGCCAAACAGCTCCGGATGGTGTCCCGCTGACAGTTGAAGGTGGTGGCTCCGGAGAGTCTCCTTGTTAGCCTGCCTTTCTCATTTCGGCAACCGGTTCATGGTCGTCGAGGTGGGCCCTGAGCATCCAGAGCTGGTGGTAGCCGATGATCCTCCGGTAGCTCTTCTCGGTCTCCACGAACGAGGCCGCAGCCCAGCGCAAGGCCATCGCTCCGTTCTTCCAGTGGGTCACCCTGCGGGTCTTCTGTCTTACGCCCGAGTGGGTGCTGTCGATCAGGTTGGTCGAGCCCAGGCACTTCCTCAGCCGCGGCGGGAGGCCGAGCCGGTTGATCGTGAACATCTCGCTGAGGCCTTCGCGTAGGCTGGCCGAGGCCGAGGGGTGGTCGCGCTCGAGCCATCGGGCGAGCTGCTCGAGCTTCTGCTCGCCCTGCTTCGCGTCCAGCTTCATCGCCGCCCGGAACGCCGCCTTCACCTGAGGATGCTGATCCTTCGGCAGATGACCCAGCACGTTGCGGAGCTTGTGGTTGCGGCAGCGCTGGATGGGGTGACGTTGGCCGAACACCTTCTCGATCGCCTTCCTGAGCGCTTTCGAGCCATCGATCACGAACAGCCGCCGCCTGCCCGGGTCCAGGCCGCGCTCGACCAGATCCTCTAGGAGCGCGCTGGTCACCTCGGCGTTCTCACTCGCTCCTTCCCTCACGCCCAGCACGTGCTTCTTTCCGTCTGAGTCCACGCCTACCGCAGCAAGCACGTGGTGCGAGCCCATCTGGATCCCGTCCAGGTAGATCACCAGGAGGTCCCACGCATCCAGCCGGCGCTCCATCAGCTCCTTCAGCACGCGCTCCGAGGCCTCGACCGTCTCACGGCTCACCGCCGACTTGCTCACCCCGACCGTGTCGGCCATCTCACCGATCACACGGCCGTACTTCCGCGTGCTCACCCCCGCCATCAGGACCTCGAGCATCCGATCCGCCACGGCGCCCGGTCTCCGCATCGCTGCGTACGCCGGCACCTCGACCTCGCCACCCTCCCCGGCGCCCCGGCGCCTGAGCCGTGGCCGCTCCACACGCACCTTCCGGTCCGACAGGTAAACCACACCACCCTGCCGGCCATACCACACCGTGTCGTCTTCCGCTCGTGACCGACCTGCCTGCTTCACGCCTGCCACACCCTCGGCGCTCATCTCCAGTGACGTGACCCCCTGAAACGAGACCGAAGTTGATGTTAGGATGCGGCTTTGGTCGCAGCTATCAGGGAGGAGGTCAGAATGAGTAGGAGACGACACACGCCGGAGCAGATCATCACGGCATTGAGAGAGGCGGAGGTGGGTCTGGCGAACGGCAAAACGGTGGCGATGGTGAGCCGGGAGTTGGGGATCAGCGAGCAGACGTACTACCGGTGGAGGCAGGAGTTCGGGGGGATGAAGGTGGATCAAGCTCGACGCTTCAAGGAGCTGGAGAAGGAGAACGCACGGCTAAAGCGAGCGGTGGCGAACCTGACGGTGGACAAGCTGATCCTGGAGGAAGCGACCAAGGGAAACTTCTGAGCCCCGAGCGCCGACGCAGGTGCGTGATGCATGTACGTCAGCGACTCGGGGCGAGTGAACGTCACGCGTGTCACGTACTGGGTCAGCCGCGCTCGACGCAGCGCCGGGTGAAGAAGCTACCTGGCGACGAGGAGGCGCTACGCACGGACGTGATACGGTTGGCGAGCCGGTTCGGCAGGTACGGGTATCGCCAGATCACGAACCTGCTGCGTATCGAGGGCTGGGAGGTGAACCACAAGCGTGTGGAGCGTATCTGGAGGCAGGAGGGGCTGAAAGTGCCCAGACGGCAACCGAAACGGGGTCGGTTGTGGCTCAACGATGGCTCGTGCATCCGGCTCAGGCCACTGCACAAGAATCACGTGTGGTCCTACGACTTCGTAAGCACGAGGACCCATGACGGCCGTGCGCTGAAGCTTCTGACCGTGCTCGACGAGTACACGCGGCAGTGTCTGGCGATCAAGGTCGGTCGAAAGACTCGAGCTCACGACGTTCTCGAGGTGCTCACCGATCTCTTCGCTCGGCACGGTCCGCCCGAGCATCTGCGCTCGGACAACGGGCCAGAGTTCACGGCGAAACTGGTGCGGAGATGGCTGGCCAGGCTGCGGGTCCAGACCCTCTACATCGCGCCGGGCAGTCCGTGGGAGAACGGCTACAACGAGAGCTTCAACGGCAAACTGAGAGACGAGTTCTTGAACGGAGAGATCTTCTACACACTGCCCGAGGCGACGGTACTCGTCGAGCAGTGGAGGCGGCTGTACAATACCGTCCGACCCCATCGTGCCCACGGCGGACTACCCCCCGCCCCAGAGACGATAAAACCATCGCCCTGGTTCCTCAGGATGCCCCAACTCCAGGGACCACCGATGGCTCGGGGTCTAACATAGGAAGTGGTACCGCAACTGGGGGCACCTCACTCTCTTTTACGGGCAGCGATGTCGTGGGGTGGAAGCTCAAGGCGCTGGCCGGAAAGAAGCAGGTGCTGCTCGAGCTGGGGGGCAACGCGCCCTGTGTAGTGGATGAGGGCACGGACCTCGATTCGGTCATGGGCCCGATCGTCACTGGGTCGTGGGCCAACGCCGGCCAGGTGTGCATCAAGGTGCAGCGCATTTTGGTCCACTCGTCTCTCTATGACGAATTTCTGGCCCGGTTCGGCGAAGCGACCGAAGCGGTCGCCGTCGGGGACCCGATGGACGAAGAGACCGTGGTCGGGCCTCTGATCGAGCCCCAACACGTCGAGCGCGTGTTGTCCTGGGTGCGCGAGGCGGTCGACGGAGGCGCCGTGCTCCACTGTGGCGGTCGATCCGAGGGCTCGGTGGTGCACCCGACCGTGTTGACGGGCGCAACCAACGAAATGCGCGTGTGTCGAGACGAGGTCTTCGGGCCCGTGACCGTGCTCGAGCCATTCGATCGATTTGCCGACGCGGTGGAGTCGTGTAACCGCAGCCGTTTCGGACTTCAGGCGGGTGTGTTCACCAACGACCTGGGGCGGGCCCTTTATGCGTTCCGCGAACTCGAGTACGGTGGTGTGATGATCAACGACGTACCCACTTTTCGCGTCGACAACTTCCCGTATGGAGGGTCCAAGGACTCGGGGTTCGGCCGAGAGGGCGTCCGGTTCGCGATGGACGAGATGACGGAGCCACGCGTCCTTGTGATGCGGGGCGGGGGCGGCTGAGCCCTTCGGCAACCCTTGGTTCCCTAACACCGCGGAGGTCCTCTCAGAGTTTTTGGGGTACCAATTGGGGTACCATAGGCCCCTTTCCCACCCTACCCCACCTACACGCAAAAGCCGGAAGCCCGCCTACCTAGGGGCTTCCGGCCTAGTGAGCCGGGTGGGTCTCGAACCCACGACCTACGGATTAAAAGTCCGTTGCTCTACCAGCTGAGCTACCGGCTCTGGGCGTTAAACTAGCCGCTAGCCGGGCGAACCTCCACGGTCGCAAGCCAAGCAGCCACCGAGCAGGAGTGCGCCGATGAGGGGAACGCGGTGAACCTCCGGGCACGTTCGTGTATTCGGCCTACGACCGCGCTCCCCGGCCGACCCGCCGCCTTCCAGCCCGGTTGCGGAGCCACTTCAGTCCCTCCATTACAGTGCGTGTGCCGACGAACTCCACAAGCCCCGTCTTCGAGAGGGACCCCACACCCGTCGGGCGTGACCGCCCGCGAGGAGAAACCGATTGATGGAGACGAACGGCCGTAGGCAACATCCTGGAGCCGGGGTCCAAGAGACCGCGGTGCAGGACCGGTACGCCGATGCAGCGCTGGCCAAAGCCCCGGCCCTCTGTTGTCCCGTGGACTACGATCCGAAGTACCTGGAGATCATCCCGGACGAAGTCATCGATCGGGACTACGGTTGCGGAGACCCCAGCCGCTATCTGAAGCCGGGCGAGACGGTGCTCGATCTGGGCAGCGGTACGGGTAAGATCTGCTTCATCGCGTCTCAGGTCGTAGGGGAGACGGGGAGGGTCATCGGCATCGACATGACGCCGGAGATGCTCGAGGTGGCCCGCCGAAACGCCCCCATCGTCGCGGAGCGCGCGGGGTACGCCAACGTGGAGTTTCGACGGGGCCGTATTCAGGACTTGGCGCTCGATCTGGACCTCCTCGAGGAGCGCCTCCGCGATGACCCCGTGTCGTCCACAGATGCTTGGCTCGCACTCGAGCGCACCACATCGGACCTGCGGCTCCTCGAGCCCCTGGTTCACGATGAATCGGTGGACGCGGTGGTCTCCAACTGCGTCCTCAACCTCGTCGCAACGGACCAGAAGCTGAATCTGTTCCGGGAGATCTACCGCGTCCTAAAGTTGGGCGGGCGGGCGGTCATCTCGGACATCGTTTCCGACGAAGCTATCCCCGAGGAGCTTCAGATGGACCCCGAGTTGTGGAGTGGATGTGTATCGGGTGCCCTGACTGAGGAGGGTTTCCTCCAGGCCTTCGAGGCGGTTGGTTTCTACGGAGTCCGTGTGCTTGAACGCCAGGCCGAGCCCTGGCAAACCGTGAACGGCATCGAGTTCCGCTCGGTGACCGTCGAGGCGTTCAAGGGCAAGGAAGGTCCCTGTTGGGAACGCGGCCAGGCGGTGATCTACCGGGGCCCGTTCAAAGAGGTGCTCGACGACGACGATCACCGGATGGAGCGAGGAAAGCGCTATGCGGTGTGCGACAAGACGTTCCGCCTCTACGGCCAGGAGCCGTACACCGATTTCTTCGACTTCGTCGAGCCGATCGTGGAGATTCCTCTCGAGGAGGCCGAGCCCTTCGACTGCACGCGTACCACGTTGCGGCACCCGAGGGAGTCCAAGGGCTTGGACTACGATGGGACCACGGACCCACAGGGAGCTTGCTGTGAGCCAGGCGACTGCTGCTGACCAGAAGGAGAACGGCGTAGCGCGCTCCGGAGCCGAGGGGGACGCCGGGGTGACGCCGATTCCCGGATCCGCGGAGTCTCCGGCGGTTGCTCTACGCTCTCTCGACACCCTGTGGTTCCAAGTGGGCGGGACGCTCTGCAACCTCACGTGCACCCACTGTTTCATCTCCTGCTCACCCACCAACCATACGCATGAGATCCTGAGCTTGGAGACCGTCCGTGCGTATCTCGAGGATGCGGTGGAGTTGGGTGTGAAGGAGTACTACTTCACTGGCGGAGAGCCCTTCATCAACCGCGAAATGGAGGACATACTCGCCGAAACGCTCCAGGTCGGCCCGGCGACCGTACTGACCAACGGCCTGCTGCTCGATGAGGACCGATGCCGTCGGTTGGCGATGCTGGCCGAAGAATCCGACTACTCCCTGGACCTCCGCATCTCCCTGGACGGGTACAGCGCCGAGACGAACGACCCTATCCGAGGAGAGGGCACATTTGAACGAATCCTTGAAGGAGCACGCACCGCGGCCGAGGCAGGCCTGAACCCGGTGCTCACGGTCACCGAGGTCCACGAGGACAACACGACCGACCACGGACGCACGAAGTTCCTCGAGCTGTTGAGGGCACGAGGCATCACCCGCCCGAGACTCAAGGTCCTCCCGGTCTTCCGACTCGGTGCCGAGGCCGAACGCTCAGGCAGCTATGAGAGCTGGCAGAGTCTCTCGGCCGCGGACACGCCCGAGGACGGCTGGAGCCACCTACAGTGCTCCTCTTCCCGAATGGTCACGGACCAGGGAGTGTGGGTGTGCCCGATCCTCGTGAATGAGCCGTCGGGCCGCATGGGAGAGCGCCTCGCCGACACCTTGGGTGACTTCCCACTCGCCCACCAGGCGTGCTGGACGTGCCACGTCTACGAGGTCAGCTGCAGAACATGAGCACCCGCCACAAGGACATGGCCACCTGGGGTGAGCGGTTGGTGCCCCTGGAGGACTTCCGTGCGGCGGCGGCTCAGCGCGGTCGGGCACTCTCGGACGGCGACCGACGCTCTGCGGTCGAGGAGTTCCTGACGCCGTCCGACGACGCGACTCCCGTGGAGGGCCCCTACAGAAGCATCGCCGTCTTCGGAGGCGTCTACAACAACCGTTTCGCTCTGCGAGCTCTCTTGGAAGACGCGCGTCGTCACGGAGCCGAGGCGCTCTACTGCCTCGGGGATCTAGGGGGTTTCGGTCCCAGCCCCGACAAGGTCCGGCCCCTGCTGGAGGCCGGAGCCGTCAAGGGGATTCAGGGGAACTACGAGCAGTCCCTGGCCGCAGACCGCGGGGACTGCAACTGCGGATACACGGACCCTCGCGACAACCACTTCGCCGCCCTCTCATACGGCTACACCGAGCGCCACTGCTCAACCCGGTTCAAGGAGTACATGGACGGTCTCCCGGAGAGGCGGCGGGTTCGCGTGGGGGATCGTGAGCTACTCCTCGTCCATGGGTCACCGAGGCAGGTGAACGAATTCCTCTTCGAGTCGACCTCGTCCACTCCCTTCTTGGAGGTGTTGTGTGACCAGCACCGTTGCGACGGGATTCTGTGCACGCACACGGGCCTTCACTGGCATCGCCGTCTCCCGTCGGGGCGTGACGTGGTGAACGTGGGAGTCATCGGACGCCCGGCCAACGACGGCAAGACCAACGTGTGGTACGCCATCCTCTCGGCCACCGAAGGGGGCCTCGACGTCGAGCTGGTTCCGCTCGAGTACGATCACGAGTCCCTGGCCGCCGAGATGCGCCGTGAAGAGCTCCCCGAGGAGTTCGTCGAGACGATCCTCACCGGATGGTGGACGACCTGTTTGGAGATCCTGCCCGCCAAGGAGCGGGCGGCCTCGAAGTTCTAGGATTCACGACGATGACCGAAAAGAAGCCTTGCATCGCGATTCTGGGAGCCGGTCCCACCGGGCTCGAAGCCGCCCTTGCCGCAGCGGAGGCGGGTTATCCGTTCCGGGTGTACGAGGCATCGACCGGGGTGGCGGGCCACATAAGGAACTGGGAGCACGTCCAGCTCTTCACCCCCTGGGACCTCAACGTGTCGGCTCGGATACGCCATGCACTCGAGCAAGCCGGCGAGGACGTGCCCGAGGGCACCGAGTGCCCCACGGGCGCCGCACTGATCGATCGAGTGCTCGGGCCCGTGAGCGCCCTTTCGCATCTCGCACCGTGGATCCGCTACGGGACTCGAGCCCACCGCTTGGGCCGCACCGGACTTCTTAAGCACGAGGAGATCGGCACCGGGAGACGGAGCCGACACACCTTCCGACTCCTGCTGCGTGACGACTCGGGTCGCGAATGGACCGAGGAAGCCGACGTCGTGATCGACTGCACGGGCAACACCGATCCGAACGCTTTGGGTGACGGCGGAATTCCCGCACCGGGAGAGGCGGCCGCGGTGGCGGCGATCAGCCACGAGATCCCCGACGTGCGGAGTGAGCGGGAGCCGTGGGCCGGCCGTACCACGCTGGTCGTCGGCGGGGGCCACTCCGCGACCACGGCCGTCGCGGCTCTCGTCGAACTGGCGGACGGGCGACCCGGCACAGAGGTCATATGGGCCTTGCGGGACACTCCCGCCGACCCCGACCCGAACGATCCGTTGGGGCAACGGGCCGCACTCCTCGCCAAGGCGGCCGAGCTATGCAGCGATCCGCCGTCCTGCCTCCGAGTACCTAAGGGAGTCGTAGTGGACGCGGTGACGCTCGAGAGAGACGACTCGGCCGCATCAGGAGCCTCCCGTCGAGTCCGCGTCGAGCTTCGACACGAGGACGGGCAGATCGAATCTGTGGAGGTCGACCACATTTTGGCGCTCACCGGCAAAGTCGGAGATCACCTCCTATACCGGCAGCTCCAGGTCCACGAGTGCTGGGCCACTCAAGGCCCGATGAAGCTCGCCGCCGCTCTGCTGGCGCAGAGCGGCGATAGCGGCGACTGCCTCGATCACACGAGTCTGGGGGCCGAAACGCTCATCAACCCGGAGCCGGACCTCTTCATTCTGGGAATCAAGTCCTACGGGCGTCGGAGCGACTTCCTGATGCGGGTGGGGTGGGAGCAGGTGGACGAGGTCTTCACCTTGCTGGCCCGGGGCTGACGGACGCCACCTCCCCACGTCACCGTTGGCCGCCATACGACGGAGCTTCAGGACGCAAAACAGCCCGCCCGAAAACGGGGGGCGGGCCGTCTGTCGTCTCCGCGGGTGCGATCAGCCTCCTGTCTGGATCACAAGTCTCGGTGCGAAGCTGAAGTCGCCCACGATGCCGGCGCCTTCCTTCGAGAAGAAGACGATGCCGCCGTCCTTCTGCCCGGCCACCTCGAGCACCCACATCGTGCGCCCCTTCTTGAGGTCCTTGGTGACGTCGAAGCTCACCGTGCCCGTCATGCCGTTCGTGATCTTCACACGATCGGCCCTCTTACCGCGCTTCTTGGCGCCTTGCCACTTGTCCTTCTTGGCGCAGTCGCCCTCGTTGTTCGCAATGTCCTGATCGGAGGAGCAGTGCCACGTGGCGCCAACACCGTCGCCCCGGTACTGCTCGGCCTCGGGACCCGTGTTGATGCCATTGCCTTCCACGAAATCGCTCTTCAGGTGATGGATGTCGGCGTTTACACCATTGACCCTCCAACCGGTCGATCCATAGTCCGGATCGATCGTGAAGATCACCTGAGCCCCGCCTACGGTCGAGAAGTCGAGGTCACCCACGTCGAAGGCCACGAGCACCTCCTGGTCCTTCTGGAACTCCAGGCGAGGGTTGGCACCCTCGTTGGTGTGGCGGTTGTCCGGAGTTTGGACGTTCTTCGCCTTCTTGTTGCTCTTCTTACTCTTCTTCGAGGCCTTGCTCTTGTTGCTGGCTTCGCTCTTGGTGCTCTTCCCGCTCTTGGCGCTCTTACCACTCTTGTCCTTGCGGAGGAACGTGTCCTTCACACCGATGTCCACGGGGGGCGGGGGATCGTCGCTCGGCTCGACGAAGGCATCAAGGCCGTTGAGCCCACCCGTAATCGAGGGCTCGAGCGTGAGGTCTTGGAGGCGAACCTCGCCGGTGGTCGGGTTGACGCGGTACACCTCGGCGTACCCGCTCCCCCGCGTAGCGTAGAAGCGCCCGTCCGGAAGAATCCCCAGCCCGTCGAACCCGAAGTCGAGAACCTGTCCGTTCAAGCGCAGTTGGACATGCGCTGAGCCCGCGCCCGTGACTGGGTCGATCTTGAAGATGCGCGGGAACTGATCATTGCTTTCGATCCCCCAGAGCTCGCCCGTACCCGGATGGAGAGCGAGCCCGCCATTGCCAACTACCAGGCCGTCGAACGTGCCGTACGTACCCTTCCGAGCCGCCAGGCCCGTGGCCAGATCGATCTTGACCAGGCCACCGTCTCGGATCACGCGCTTGTTGATGAACTCACTGCCGAGAAGCAGGCCATCGGTACCGAACTGCAGATCGGACAGGTATTGGATTCCGGTATTGCCAATGTGAGCGACGATCTGGCCGGTGCTGGAATCCAGCTGATACACGTGGGCGCACTTGCCCTTGTGCACGTAGCTGGGCTCGCTTGGAATCGGGAAGACTCCGTCGTTACATCCATCGGTCAGATTCCCGTCCCGGTATCGGGCGCTCGCGAAGAGGCGTCCATCCGCCGCAAAGGCGAGTCCGGTCCAACCCACGCTCGCCCCGCCGCCGCCTCCTCCGCCACCACCTCCACCTCCACCGCCGAGCGTAGCCGTCCCGAGCAAGGTGCCGGTGCCCGCCCCCAGGTCGATGACCAGCAGCTCGCCGGCGTTCGTTACCGCGTAGAACTCACCGCCGGGCTGAGGCGGAACGCCGCTCGGAGCGGTGAACGTGGCCGTGCTCTCACCCACGTCGTCCCCCATCTGCAGGTTCACGGCAACCGGGCCTCCAACGAGGCTCGTCAGTGTGAGACCACTCCCCTCGATGTGCAGACCGGGACCGGCTTCGTCTACCTGTACTACCGTGAGCCCGGGGCCCGCCGAACTGTATTGGAACACTCCGCCGCCCAGAGAGAGCAAACCAGCGGGAAGCGTGAAGTTCAACTCCCCGACGGTCAGGATGAACGCCTCGTTTTCGAGGTCGAGGCCGTTGTTTCCGGCGCCGAAGGCGAACGTGGCATCCATGACGAAGGCATCACCGCCCGGATTACCTGACGGGTCGAGGTCCATCGTCGCGCCCGTTACCGAGAGCGCGAGCGCTCTCGGTGCCGTCGTCGTCTCGAGCCCGTTGGGTATGCCCTGTAGGCCGGACGGAATGGTGAGGGACACCAGTGTCGCCACACCGGTTGCCGGGTCGATCTCGTAGACCTGGAAGGGAGTCGACCCGGCGCCCGGCAAGGGGCCACGGCTCGCGAAGAAACGACCGTCGGGCATGATCTCGAGCCCGTCGAATCCGTGCGGAGGAATCGCACCGCCGATGGTCACAGCGATCGCGACCGAGTTCACCGCTCCCGTACTACCATCGATCGTGAATAGCCGCGGTCCGATCGAAGTCCAGCGATAGTTGTTCTCGATACCCCAGATGACACCCGTGGTCGGATGCACGGAGAGGCCGCCGTTGATCAACGAGTAACCACCGTCGAAAGCCGCGGTCCCGGCCGTGCTGAAATAGCCGATGGCAGCCGCCCCCGTCGTCGTGGGCACGGTGGACGCGTCGATGGCCACGAGTCGCCCGATGTCAGCACCTATATCGTACTGGCTTCCGTAGACGGTACCCGGAATGGGGCCCGGGCCGTCGATATCGGAGACGTTGGACTGCGTCAGACTTCCACGATCGTCGGTGACGAGTCCCGTGCTCGCATCGATCGTGTAGAGGTGGGTACAAGCTGTCCCCGCCCCACTCGCCGGAACGCAGCCATCGGCCCGCGGGTCGTCCTTCGTCCGGCTGATCGTGAACACCGTCCCGGAGGCGTCCTTCGTGATCCCGGTCCATCCAGGCTTGTAGCCCTCGAACGTCTGGGACTGGCCAATCCGTCGAACAGAACCGGCGTCTACGTCGATCTCGAGCAGCTTGCCGGAATTCGTGGTCGCAAGCAGGACGAACGCGTCGCCCACCGCGAACGCGGTGCCATCGAACATCTGATATGGAAGCTCGGCCTTGGCGGGCCGAAGGTCAGTCGGTGTCTCGGTGAGGGAGTCGTAACATCCAGTGAGGGTCACGGACGTCAACGACAACAGAATGAGTCGCTTCACGGTCATGCATTTCGCATCCCGAACGTACAGCCGGTGAAAGCCTCGGACACCGATCGAGGAGGAGTCCTGGGGGGACATTTGCTCTCTATAACGTTGGGCACACGGGGGGCCAAAAAGCAATGGTGGATTCGCGCCCTTCACGGGCCGTGGCGAAGGCGTGCGGATCCCCCGTGTGGGCGCCTTCGAATTGGGTCAACGTGGCGGCCGCCGAGCGGCCCTGGAACACCGCAAAAATAACGCTTGCGGGTCGGTCCCAACCCCTTATAGCGTTAGAATCGGGAGTGTGCCTCCGCTCCCTAGGTCGGTGGCGTGCGTCGACCTATGAAGCATGAGCTTCACCCTCTGACTCTGAAGGAGGCGAAATGCCCAGGAAGTATCGCCTACAAGCCGTTTCCGCTCTGTTCGCGCTGGCTGTATTGGGTTGTGAACAGGGCGTTAGCGATATCGTCGGTCCGCCGACGAAGGATATTGCGAACAGTCCGACCGCCATGCCGTTTGACGGGACGGCCGCCATCGTGGTCGGGCCCGTGGGCCTTACAGCCGGAGCGACATCCACACGTACGTGGGACTGGACGATCGCACTGACGGGGGCGGCCGACGTGTCGGTGCTGCCCGGTGAGCTAGCGATTCTGTCTTACTCGGCGGAGCTCGATGCCACCTACACGGACAGTGACTGGGAGGCGAGCGGGGTGATCACGATCACCGCCGCTCCGTTCCCACCGCCCTCCTTCATCGGTGTTGGCGTCGATGTCGGGGGCATAGCCGCCACGGTGACATGCCCGGGCGGCCTGCCGGTGCCGCTCCTTCCTGGATTGACGCTGACGTGCACATACGTCGCCGCGCTTCCGAATGGTGACCCGAGGACGACCACCGCGACCGTCGTGGATCTCGCCAGTCTTCCCCCGACCTTCACGGTCGCGACCGCGCCCGTCGTCTTCGTCCCGCCAACCGAGGTGGATGCGTCCGTCGTCGTCACCGACAGCAACGCCGGACCCGTGGGGTCCGCCAGCTCCGGCGACCCACTCCCGCACACGATCCCCTACAGCGCGGACTTCGGTCCCTTCACGAGCCCCGCTGACTGCGGCGACCACGTGATCGACAACACCGCCAGCTTCACGACCAACGACACCGGTACGACCGGCTCGGACAACGCATCCGCCACCATCACGGTCGAGTGCACCTCCGGCCCGATCGACGTTCTGGTCGACATCAAGCCTGGCAGCGACGACAATCCGATCAACCTCGGCCGCGGCGACAAGAGCGCCAAGTCCGACAAGAGTGACAAATCGGGAAAGAGCGCCAAGAGCGGCAAGAGCGCAAAGAGCGGTCGGGGTAACGCGAACCTGCCTGTTGCAATCCTGGGGACCGCCGACTTCGACGTGACCACCGTAGACCTGTCCACCGTGACGTTGGGCGAGAGCCAGACGGTCGGCGTGACGGTCAAGAAGAACGGTATGTACCAGGCTGGACTGAAAGACGTGAACTCCGACGGCTACCCCGACCTGGTGATGCATTTCCGGATCGCCGCCTTGGTGGCGAGCTTCGACCTCGACGAATTCACCACCGAGCTTTGCGTGAACGGCTCGACCTCGGGCGGCGATGAGATCGCCGGGTGCGACTTCGTTACGATCGTCGGCGGGGGCGGAGGCGGGGGCGGCCCGCTGTAAGCTCTAGCGGAACGGAGCCCCAACACATCGGGGCGGTCTCCCCATCGGGAGGCCGCCCCGTCTTTCTTTCCTTCACGGTGACGGGCCTACCACCGTGGAGTTTTCCACATACTCGTCCTCTCCGCCACTCTTTTCCATCCGGAAGCACAATCTGCTAGGAAACACGCCCTTTCCACAGAGATCCATCAGTCCCGGGATCGGCCCAGACATCCCTTCCCGTAACGGTTTCGGGCCTGGGGGCACCGATTTGAGCCCGGTGGGCACCGCCTTTGCATCCGAACAACCGCACAACGGCGCGACACCCCGGATAAATACTGTGGGAGTGAACTTCTACTCCCTCTCATCGTCGGCCCGACACGGAGCGCCCATCGGACCGACCCCACGAAAAGCTCCAGGAGACACCAGATGCTCCGAAAGCACACTCTTCTCGTCGCAACCTTCGCACTGTCGATGACCCTGCTCGGCTGTGAGCTGTCACTCACAGGGCCCGACATCGTACCCGATCTCCCGGACCTGAAGGACGCGAAGGACGCGGTGGCCTTCGAGCAGTTGGCATCCGTGGCGGCCGCATCGGTGCAAGGCAGCACTTGCGTTGCGCCCGGATCGGCGGTGTCCTGGTGGCCCGGAGAGGACAACTTTGACGACGTGGCAGGCACGAATCCGATCGCCCGTACCGGCGGGGTGGCGTTCGAGCCCGGCGTGGTGGGCCAGGGATTCCGGTTCAACCAGGGCCTCGGACAGCCGTTCCTCGAGATAGACGACTCGCCTAGCCTCCGGCCCGCGACGTTCACGATCGACTTCTGGGCCCAGCGCTTCGGCGCCGGCCAGAACAACGACGCGTTCGGCAACATACTCGTCGAGAAGGCGATCGATGACGGCAACCTGGCCGGATTGATCCTCTCGTACTTCATCGCGTGGACCCAGGACGACCGAATCCAGGCGGGCGTGTTCTTCGAGGACGACGCGGCCGTCGACGTACGGCTCGTCGGAAGCTCGGTTCACCCGTTTGGCTCGGTTGTCCACGTGGCCCTCTCGTTCGACGGCGTGACGGCCACGCTCTACGTCAACGGTACCGCGGAGGACACCTACGACGCTTCCGGACGACCGCCTGTTGCGTACGGCGGAGGCTCCGTGGTGATCGGCGCGACCTTCCCGGCGGCGCGGAACGCCGGCTTTCCCAGATCACCCGACGGCATCGTCGACGAGTTGGAGATCTTCAACTTCGCTCTGACCTCCGACCAGATCTTGCAGATCTATCAGACGAGCGGCGCATGCAAGCTCCCCGCCGAGCCCGACCCGGAGCCCGAGCCCGAAGCTCCGTCGGTCCACGAGGTCCAAGTGGACATCAAGCCGGGCGGCGAACGCAACGTGATCCGGTTCCCCAAGAATTGGTTGAGGCAGAAGAGCGGAAAAAGCGCGAAGAGCGGCAAAAGTGAGAAGAGCGGCAAGAGCAGGAAAAGCGTGCGCGGTAAGTGGCCCGGCCCCAACGTCGCGGTCGCGGTCCTCGGTACCGAGAGTTGGGACGCATCGGGAGTGGACGTCTCCACGGTCACGCTAGGCGACGAAGTCGACCTCGACGTGGGCGTAACGATCAAACCGCGCAAGAAGCGGAACCGGAAGAAGCACGACGAGCCTCGCTTCCACGCGTCACTCCGAGATGTGGACCACGACGGCTATCGAGACCTGGTCGTGCACTTCGGCCTGAAAGCTCTGGTCCGCAACGGCGACGTGACTGCCGAGACGACGCAGCTTTGCCTCAACGGGATGACGTCAGAGGGGCCGCAGTTCCGCGGGTGTGACGCCGTTACCGTGCGGACCCGCAAGCGGTAGGGGCATCGCGATACTCGGCGGAGCAACGATCCGGTGATCTGACCGAGATCGATCGACGGCATCGTCGGGCCGACGTACCGTTGGAAAGATGACGTGGACGCCGACGAGAACGGGGTGGTCTCCTGCGGGAGGCCCCCCCGTTACAGTTCCAGCCCGTACTGGAGTCCCAGGAACGTCTGGCGGTGATGGGGCGTGGAGCCCAGCCGGTCGAGGGCGTCCCGATGCTCCTGGGTGCCGTAGCCCGCATTGTGCTCCCATCCGTATCCGGGATATCGCCTTGCCAGCTTGGTCATGAGGCGATCGCGACAGACCTTCGCCACGATGGAGGCGCACGAGACCGAGTGCACCAGCCCGTCCCCTACCACGACGGCGTCGTGCTTCCAGCGCAACGACTTCATGGGAAGACCATCGACGACCACGTGGTCCGGCGCCGAAGCGAGCCGGCGCAACGCCCGGTTCATGGCCCACGCCGTCGCCACGAGGATGTTCGCCCGATCGATCTCCCGGACTGAGGCCGCTCCCAAAGCGACTGCTCGGGCACGCTCGAAGATCACGCCGGCCAGTTCCTCTCGGGCTTTGGCGTCCAGATCCTTGGAGTCCGTCGCGCCATCGACGACCGTGCCTTCGACCAAGATCACCGCAGCCGCGACCACGGGTCCGGCGAGCGGGCCACGTCCCACTTCATCCACTCCTGCCACCCCGGAAAGACCGCGGCTCCAGAACCGCCTCTCGTAGTCGAGGGGGTCCTGGAGCCGTTCGGTTCCAGAATCGTCCGGCGGCGTCGCCGGGGCGTTCATCCGATGCAGGGCACCTAGTTGGTCCGCTTCTCCCGGATCCGGGCCGCCTTCCCGCGCCGGCCTCTCAGGTAGTAGAGCTTGGCCCGACGCACACGTCCGCGCCGGACGACCTCGACTCCCGTGACGGTGGGGGCGTGCAGCGGAAATACTCGCTCGACGCCGACACCACTGGAGATCTTCCGTACGGTGAAGGTCTCGCCGGTGCCGCCTCCGCGGCGGCCGATGCAGACGCCTTCGAAGGCCTGGATGCGCTCTTTGACACCTTCCCGGACGTTGTACAACACGCGGACCGTGTCACCGGGGGCGAAATCGGGATTATCGTCCCGTAGCTCCGCCTTTTCGATTTCTTGTATCAGATCAGACATCGTGGTCCTCGTGGGTCGGGCGAACATCCTGTTCGTCAGAGACTTGTAAAATAATGCCGGGCCGGGCGAGCGTGAAGAGGGCAGAGCGACAAGTTGTCGAAGCCGCCAGCCCGGCTGTTACTCCTCTTCCCGCCGCCGAGACAGTCGCGCCGCCTCGGCCGCGCGCCACGCTTCGATCTTGGCGTGATCTCCCGTGCGAAGCACGTCGGGCACTTCGTATCCCCTATACTCGGGGGGCCGCGTATAGGAAGGCGCGCTGAGCAGCCCTTCGTCATAGAACGAATCGGTCGAAGCCGAGTCGTGATCGCTCATCGCGCCGGGAAGGAGTCGCACCACCGCATCCGTCACGGCTAGGGCACCTATCTCACCGCCGGAAAGCACGAAGTGTCCGAGGGAGACCTCCTCGGTGGCCAGATGGTCCGCCACCCTCTGATCCACGTCCTTGTAGTGGCCGCACAGGAGCGTCAATTCGGGTTGCACGGAGTAGCGCACGGCGTCGGCGTGCTCGAAGACCTTACCCCGAGCCGACAGAAGCACGACCGGTCCCGCCGGCCCGATGCTGTCTAGCGCCTCGAAGAACGGCTCCGGCTTCATGACCATGCCGGCCCCACCTCCGTAGGGCGTGTCGTCTACGGTCCGATGCCGATCGTGGGTGAAGTCCCTGAGGTCCACGATGCGGTAGCGCACCAACCCGGCCTGCCCTGCCCGAGCGGGAATGCTCGTCGCCAACGGCTCCCTGAAGAAATTGGGGAAGATCGTGACGATGTTGATCGTCAGAGGCCCTCGTGCGTCGTCAGACATCGAGCAGCCCCTCCGGAGGATCGAGGACGATACGATTGTCCTCGATGCTCACCGACTTGACCATCTGCGAGATATACGGAATGAGGAGGCTCTTGCCGGGGCCCTGGATCTCGAGCAGATCGGCGGGCCGAAGCTCGTAGACCTCCGTGACCTCACCGAGACTCTCTCCGTTCACGGTCACGACTTCCATGCCGAGCAGATCGTGGTAGAAGACCTCGCCCTCCGCGAGCTCGGGAACGTCCTCGATGTCCCGCAGGACGTACCGGTCGCAGAGAGCCTCCGAGCCGGTCCGGTCGGGCACACCCTCGAACCCCACCAGAAAGCCGCGACGGTACGGACGGCTCGTCGCGATACGAAGGGTCGGACGTTCCCGTGGGAGATCCCCTTCGGCGTCTCCCAGATAGAGAACCACCCCGGGAGCGAACGTGCTCTCGGGGTGGGCCGTGAGAGGCCAGATGAAGACCTCTCCCTTGGTACCGTGCGCCTTGTTGAGGTGCCCCACAATGAGGTGCTTCGGGGCTTCCGACTTACCCATGGTCTCGGCGGCCTCTGGGGCTCGTAGGCTTACTCCTCCTCCTTGTCCTTGTCCTCGTCCTCCTCAGTGTCGGCCGCGGCGGCGGGTTCCTCGGCGGCTTCGGCCACGGGCTCTGCCTCCGCTTCGGCCTCGGACTCCTCGGCGGCCTCAGCTTCCGGGGCCTCCTCTGTGGCGGCCTCGGGCTCTGCCTCCGCTTCAGCCTCGGACTCCTCGGCGCCCTCAGCTTCCGGGGCCTCCTCTGCGGCGGCCTCGGGCTCTGCCTCCGCTTCAGCCTCGGACTCCTCGGCGCCCTCAGCTTCCGGGGCCTCCTCTGTGGCGGCTTCGGCCTCGGGCCCTGCCTCCGCTTCGGTCGCCTCAGCCTCGACGGCTTCGGCGGCGGCAGCCTCCGCGGCCTCGACCTCGGCAGCGGCGGTAGCGGCGGCTTCCTGAGCCGCTTCAGCGGCCGCGGCGGCTTCCCGGGCCTTGGTTTCCGCCTTGCGACGGTCCTCCATAGCGGCAGCCTTCAGAGCCTTCGCCTCCTCGGGATCGAGCTCACCAAGAGCCACCGAAGCGTCTCCACCCTTACGGGCCTTGTTGAGCAGCGTGCGGACGGTGTCGGAGGGCTCGGCGCCCTTGGCGATCCACTCGTCCGCCTTCTCGATGTCCACGATGAGACGGGCCGGCGTCGTCAGGGGCTTGTAGTACCCGAGCGTTTCGACGAAGCGGCCGTCTCGCGGAGCCTTGGAGTCGGCTACCACGATGCGATAGTGGGCCTGCTTCTTACGGCCCATGCGGCGAAGTCTGATTTTTGCTGACATATGTGCTTTCCAGTCGGTCCCTATAGGCCGGTAGTCCCGGCGTCTTCCACAATCATCAGAAGGGCATCATGCCCTTCATCTGCTTCATGAACTTCTGTGTTTCCTTGAACTGCTTCATCAGCCGGTTCACTTCCGCCACCGACCGTCCACTTCCCTTGGCGATCCTCGCCCGCCTCGATCCGTCCAGGATCTCCGGCCTACGTCTCTCACCCGGCGTCATCGAGAGGATGATGGCTTCAACATGCTTCATCCTTTTCGGGTCAACCCCTCCTGCTGGCATCGCCTTCGCCGCCCCGGGTATCATTTTCAACACCTGCTCCAAGGGCCCCATCTTCTGGACCTGCCGCATGGCGGTCAAGAAGTCCTCGAGCGTGAAGCGACCCCGGAGCATCTGCTCCTGGAGCTTCTCCTGGGTCTCGGTGTCCATGGCCTGCTCGGCCCTTTCCACCAGACCCACCACGTCGCCCATCTGGAGAATCCGCCCGGCCAACCGCTCCGGATCGGCCAATTCCAGATCGTCGACCGTCTCCCCCACGCCCACGAACTTGATGGGCTTCCCGACCACGCCACGAATGGAGAGCGCCGCTCCCCCTCGAGCATCACCGTCCATCTTGGTGAGGATCACCCCCGTCAGGCCCAACGCCTTGTCGAACCCTTCGGCGATCTTCACCGCCTCCTGACCGGTCATGGCGTCGGCCACCAGGAGAATCTCCTGGGGCTCGAGGTCCCCTTTCAACCGGCGCAACTCATCCATCATCGGCTCGTCGATCTGCAGCCTTCCGGCCGTATCGACGATCAGGACCGACCTGTGGTCCCGCCGGGCGACCTCGACGGCCGCCTTCGCCACTTCCACCGGGTCGGCGCCCGACTCACCCCGGTAGACCGGCACGCCGATCTGTTCACCGAGCGCGACCAACTGGTCCACCGCGGCGGGCCTATACAGGTCGCAGGCCGCCAACAGCGGCTCGCGACCCTCTTTTGCCAACCGTTTCGCAAGCTTCGCCACAGTGGTCGTCTTACCCGACCCCTGCAGCCCCACCACCATGAAGACCGTGGGTACCGACCTAGCCCAGTGTAGCGTGGGCTTCCCCTCACCCAGCAGATTCGCGAGCTCGTCGTGGACGATCTTGACGATCTGCTGTCCGGGGGACACGGCCCTCACGACTTGCTCCCCCAGCGCGCGCTCCTGCACGTGCTGTAGGAACTCCCGCGTCACCTTATAGTTGACATCGGCCTCGAGCAGAACGCGGCGGACCTCACGGAGCCCATCCTTGATCATGGGCTCGCTCAGAATACCCCGCTGTCGGAACTTACCGAGAGCGCTGTCCAGCTTTTTGCCGAGTTCATCGAACATCGGCGACCGATCCTCCTCTTATGCGACCCAACCCGCTCACCTCACGACCAGGGACGTTCGAGGTGGATGCGACAAAGCTTTAAAAGATAAGAGTTCCGCCGGATGCCCTCAACGGGTGCTCGGATGCCCGTTCCCGTGAGCCGGGCCCTACACGCGGATGATCTGGCTCCGGCGCGTACCCACGGACACCATCTGAACGGGCGTGCCGGTCAACTCCTCGATCCTGTCCAGGTAGCGGCGGGCAGCCGCGGGTAGGTCCCCCAGCGCGCGGGCACCCTCCGTGGACTCCAGCCACCCAGGCAGGGTCTCGTACACGGGTTCCACGTTGCCGAGCTGCCAGGTATCCGCCGGGAACTCTTCCACGATTCCGTCCGGAGTCCGGTAGGCGGTAGCGATGGACAACTCCGGCAGCGTATCCAGCACGTCGAGCTTGGTCACAGCCAACCCCGTCAGACCGTTCACCCGGGCGGCGAGACGCGCGAGCACGGCGTCGAACCAACCGCAGCGGCGAGGTCGCCCCGTCGTGGCACCGAACTCACAGCCCAGCGCCCGGACCTTTTCGTCCATGGCCTCATCGAACCCGGTGGGGAGCGGCCCGTTGCCCACCCGCGTCGTGTAGGCCTTCACCACGCCTATGACCTGATCGATCGCGGTGGGTCCGATGCCCGAGCCGGTGGCAGCACCTCCCGCCGTGGTGTTCGAGGAAGTGACGAACGGATAGGTACCGTGGTCCAGGTCGAGGGCGGTACCCTGGGCGCCCTCCAGGAGAACCGTCTTCCCCGCCTGAATCGCCCGCATGATCTCCAGGCTCGTATCGGTGGCAAGGCCCGTCAAGCGCTCGCCGGCGGCGAGGGCGGCTTCCACGGCGGCATCGAGTCCGTCGTCGCACTCGGCCCCTAATGACGCGATACGCGCCCGAGCGCGATCGACTCCCTCCTCCACCAGAGACTGCACTCGCGCGGCGTTGGCCAGGTCGGCCACCCGCAAGCCCTTTCGGCCGGCTTTCTCCTCATAGGCCGGCCCGATGCCGCGCCCCGTGGTCCCGATCTTCTCCTTCGCCCGATCTTCCGAGGCACGATCGAGGGCCCGGTGGTACGGCATCAGCAGATGAGCGCGTTGGCTCACGCCGACCCTGCCGTCGAGATCGATGCCCCGCTCCGCCAGGGCGTCGTATTCCTCGAAGAAGTCGAGTACGTCGAGGACCACCCCGTTGCCCAGCAAACACCGCTTGTCGGCGTGTAAGATGCCGGACGGGATCTGATGAAGGACGAACTTGTCCTCGCCCACGTAGACGGTATGACCAGCATTCGCACCACCCTGATAGCGAGCTACCAGGTCAGCTTCCTCGGCCAGAACGTCGACGATCTTTCCCTTGCCTTCGTCACCCCACTGGCAGCCGACCACAACGATGCATCGGCCATCTGGACCACCTTGAGACACGGTCGGGCTTTCTTGGTTGAGGATGTTGGACATGAAAAAAGCCCATCCTGCGGGGAATGGGCTCTGGGCGGTGCTTCCTTTGGAGAAAGCTAGAGCGACGGAAGGGCGGGGTCAACGCACGGCACCGGTGGCTCGTGATCGAGAAGCCGAGTTCCTCGAATCAGAAGGAACGTCCGACAAACAGGTAGAGGGTATCGCTGCCCGACGTCGCCCTCCCAGAAGCCAGAAACACGGGGCCCAACAGCGTCTCCAGCCCGACGAACACGCTCGCCCCGCCCCTGAGTTCGGCGAGTCCGCCATCGTCCGCGTCGGACCAGGCGTTGCCGGTCTCGAGCGAGAATCCCACGTGGAGGTTCCCGCCCTCCGGAGTCGTGTTGAGCGTGGCGAGGTTGCGTCGGAAGGTGGCGCGACCCAGGGCGTAACGGCTGCCTACCAGCTGACGAGGGCGCAGCCCCGACAGTTGCTGGAAGCCACCCAGAGCGAAGTCGTGGTGGACCGGTAGATCGGAGCCGAAAGCCGTCCCGAAGCGCCCTTCGAGCACCGTGGTGGTCCGGCCCTTCGAGAGCGCGGTGAGCCAAGCGCCTTCCACCCGCGTGTACGTCGGGTCGGCACCCAAGGACCGGGCCGAGCGGAACGCCTCTACGTGACCCCACGTCCCGCTCGTCGGAAACGACGCATCATCAAGCAGATCGACCGAGAGCCGGGCGAGAACCGCCCCGACGTCGGCGTCGAGGCTTCGCTCCGTCGTCTCGTCGGCGGCCCTCTGCTCGACTCGCCCACGAACGAGCTCGACCCTGAGTTCGCCCCAGTCTCCCCACTGCGCTCCGAGGACGATCGCCGCATTGGTCTCCCGAATCCCTCGACTGACCTCGCCAGCACCGACGACGGCCACCTCCAGAGACTCCTCCTGATAGTCCAACCGGGGTGCAATGAAGAACCGGCCTCCCACGTCGAGCGGCTGGAAGAGTTCGATCTCGGCCCCCTGGGCCTCTCCGAGACGAAGCTCGGCGAGCAGCTCACCACCGCGACCGTTGAGTTGAGTCTGACGATGCGTGGCGAGTACGGTGAGGCCACTTCGCCCGCGCTCCAGGTCGTTGCCGAACGCCAACCCGAAGCGCATCAGACCCGGACCCCACGGCTTCTCGGTCACCTTGACCAGCAACCCGTCGGCGCCATCCTCGCGGACCAGGCTGTAGTCCACTCCCTGGTAGAGATCCATGGCGAACACTCGGTTCAGGCCACGCTCGAGCGTCTCGGCCATCAGAGCGTCGCCAGCTACGATCCCGAGACGGCCCCTCAAGTGGCCAGGACTCGTACGGCTGGCCCCCTCGATGCGCACGAAGTCGATTGTCTCGGGCCGGTCCTCGATGCGCGGGCGACTCTCCCTGAACGCCGTGTAGTCTTCGTGACTCAAGCTCCACTGGACGAGATCTTCTCCCGCCGCCCGGGCGACTTCGGCCCCGGCAGCGAAGGCGCCGGTAAGGGAGCGGAAGTCCGTGATGGGCACGTCGGCTACGTCCGGGCGGAGCAACACGTCGCGACCGGCCACCAACGCCTCCCTTTGTGGCACCGTGTTCTGGAGCGTGGAAATGCGGAAGGTCTGCATCGAAACCTCGATCGCGCTCTCCAGCTCCTCCGCGTCGTACAGAGGCGGTGTCAAATCGACTGCGATGACCACGTCCGCACCCATGGCCCGTACGACATCCACCGGTAGATTGCGTACCAATCCGCCATCGACGAGAACCAGTCCGTCGACTTCGACCGGGGAAAACGCCCCGGGGATCGACATGCTGGCTCGCATCGCCCTCGAAAGGTCCCCCCGGTCGAGAACGACCATCTCGCCGGTCACGAGATCGGTCGCCACCGCTACGAAGGGCGTGGGCAGCCTCTCGAAGGACCGAATGTGGGCCACGGGCAGCGTGGCCGATCGAAGCGTCAATTCCACGTTTTGTCCGGTGACGATGCCCGTCGGGAGCCGGAACTTCCCTCCGTTGAAGCCGACCTCGAGCCGGGCGGGGATCCGACGGTCCGTGCTCTTGAGACGGAACGGCTGGTAACGTCTGGGTGGTTGATCGGAGAGCAGGTCTTGCCAGTCGAGCGACTCGAGCAACGCCTTCAAATCCGGAACGCTCATACCCGAGGCATAGAGCCCGCCTATGGCGGCACCGATACTGGTGCCCGCAATGAAGTCAACCGGAATTCGGAGCTCCTCGAGGACCTCGAGCACGCCGACGTGGGCCCCACCCTTGGCTCCACCACCGCCTAGGACCAGACCGATCTTGGGGCGCGGGGCCTCCGCACCGGAGTCGGATAGGGGACCGGGCGACTGCGAGAGAAGGGTCGCCGGGGTCACGGCCCCGGCGGCTACGGTCAGGAAGGCGAAGGCGCCTGCCCCGAGGGCGCCGGCCCGTTGCCGGCCAACGGAGGCTCGAGTCCTCGGTTGGACGGCTCCTGTGCCGGGGACCGAGACCCGCGACATGAAAAACGCCAAATCGGTCGACCTACGTGGAGGAGCCCGCCGTTGCGGTCAAGCCGGCGCGCTCCAACACCTTGGCGACCTCATCGTGTCGATGGTCGGGTAGCGGCCGGAGCGGCGGACGCGGATCGCCTCCCCTGAGCCCGAGGAGATCCATGGCCACCTTCACCCCGGGAACACCCATGCCGCCCACGATCTCCTGGTGGACGGGTCCGATCACCTCTTGGATACGCCCCGCCTCGGCCGAATCGCCGGCCACGAACGCCTCGTGCACGGCCGCCGAACCACCGGGGGCCAGACAGGCGACGGCCAAGATGCCACCTATGGCGCCCAACTCGAGTCCTCCATAGAACGCCGCCCCACTGCCCACCAGGACCTGGAAATCGTCCTGAGCCCGCGAAACGACTTCTCCTACCAACTCGAGACTGCCCCGCGAGTCCTTCATTCCGATGATGTTGTCCACCCTGGACAGGTCGGCGAGGAGGCTGGTCGAGAACTCGATGGTGCTCAGACGCAGTGGCACCTGGTAGACGATGACGGGCAAGGAGGACGCCTTCGCGACCGCCCGGTAGTGCTCGAGGAGGGCGTCGTCGGTCATCGCTCCGCGGTAGAAAGCCGGAGGCTGAACCAGCACGGCGTCGGCCCCGGCATCGGCCGCCACCGCACAGCGTCGGATGGTGGCACGGGTGGACTCGGCCCCCGTGCCCGCCAGCAACAGCCGATCCTCCGGAATGACGTCCCGGGCTCCCTCCAAGCAGGCGGCACGCTCTTCCTCTTCGAGCAAGAGAGCCTCTCCTGTGGAGCCCCCGACCAGAATCCCGCGGATGGGGTGGGTCAGCCAGCTCCGGAAATTCGCGCGAAGGCCGACGAGATCGACCTCGCCGGTTACGGGATCGAACGGGGTCGTGCAGGGGATGAGCACTCCTGACAGATCGACGCTCATCGGAACATCCCCGCACCGCTCGGGTCGCCGCCGCCCGGCACCCCGCCGGCATGACCGCTGCCAGGCCCACCGAGAATGTTCATCTTCAGATCGAAGTCGCTCGGGCTGTTGGCCGCCGCCTTGCCGACCTCGAACGTGATCTGCTTCGTGTTCACGAGCTCCATGAGGTGCTGATCGAAGGTCTGCGACCCGTACTGTTCCTTCCCGTCGGCGATCAGGTCGTGGATTTCCTCCAGGCGGTCGGTATCGACAATGCAGTCGCGGATCGTGCCCGTGACGCGCATGATCTCGGCGGCCACGACCCGTCCCTCGCCGTCCACCGTCGGCACCAGTCGCTGGCTGATCACGGCCTCGATCGAGTCCGCCATACGGTTGCGGATCATTTCCTGCTCTTCCGGCGAGAACACGGCGATCATACGAGAAAGGGTCTGGACGGCGTTCTTGGTGTGAACCGTCGAGATGACCAGATGGCCGGTCTCGGCCGCCTTGAGCCCGGTATCGATGGTCTCCTTGTCACGCATCTCACCGATCAGTAGAACGTCGGGGTCCTGTCGCAGGGCCGCGCGCAACCCGCTCGCGAACGACTCGGTATCGGTGCCCACGTCCCTCTGCGTGACCGAAGAGTTGAGGTCCCGGTGGAGAAACTCGATGGGGTTTTCCAGCGTGACGATGTGCTTTCTCATGTTGCGGTTGATGTAGCCGATCATCGCCGCCATCGTGGAACTCTTTCCGCTCCCCGTCACACCCGTCACCAGGACCAGCCCACGCTCCGTCTTGGAGATCGTCTCCAGAACATTGGGTAGCCTGAGATCCGCGAAGCTCGGGATCTCGATGGGGATGATCCGCATTACGATGCCGAAGACGCCCCGCTGTCTCATGATGTTCACACGGAAGCGGCCCAACCCGGGCAGACCCCACGAGCAGTCGTAGTCGGTGAGTTCGTCGATACGGGCTCGGTCATTCTCGTGCGGGATCAGCTTCACGGCGAGTTCCCGCACCTGGGCGTGCGAGATCTTCTGGTCCGTCAGCGGAAGCAACTCACCGTGGAGGCGGGCCCGGACGAAGTCACCGGCCTTGATGTGGATGTCGCTGGCCCCGTCCTCGATCGCCTTCTTAAACATCTCGTTCATGGGCGCATCACCTTCGACTACTCCTGTTGCAGGGTTCTATCGCAAAGTACGGACGTTCTGCCACGGGCGAAATCGCCACGGGTCGTCTTCCCGCTCACAGAGCCGAGGGCCAATCGATCCCCATGCTGCGGCGGGCGTGCGACAGGGTCTCACGCGCGATCGATCGGGCGTGCGCGGCTCCGGCCACGAGAACGTCCCTCACCTCGTCTTTATGCTCGTGGTAGTAGAAGGACTTTTCGCGGATCGGCTCGAACGCCTTCGCGATGCTGTCGGCCAGGATGCGCTTACAGTCCACGCAACCCCGTTGAGCGGACCGGCACTGCTCGTCGATGTCCGGGATCATCTCCTCGTCCGTGAGCATCTTGTGCAGCGCGAACACATTACAGACCTCGGGACGACCGGGGTCGTCTCGTCGGATCCTCTGGGGGTCCGTAACCGCCGTCCTGACCCGAGCCCAAATCTCTTCTTCATCCGCCAGAATCGGCACCGTGTTGTCCAGTGACTTGCTCATCTTCGCCACGCCGTCCAAGCCGACGACCTTGCCCACTTCCGGGATGATCGCCTCGGGCTCGGGAAAGTAGTCTCCGTAGCGGGCGTTCCACTTCCGGGCGATGTCTCGGGTCAGCTCGAGATGCTGACGCTGATCCTCCCCCACCGGCACCGCGTCGGCGCGGTAGATCAGAATGTCGGCCGCCTGGAGAACGGGGTAGTTGAGCAACCCGGCCGGAATGGACTCGTACTTGGCCGACTTGTCCTTGTACTGAGTCATCCGCTCGAGATCGCCGACGGGTGCCACCGTATTGAAGAGCCACTGCAATTCCAGGTGCTCCGGAACGTCCGACTGGACGAAGATCGTGCACCGTTCGGGGTCGAGGCCTACCGCGAGCAAGTTGATCGCCGCGTCGACCGTCCGGCTCGGCAGGTCCGCGGGATCCCCTTCGCCGAGAATGGCATGTTGGTCGACGATGGCGTAGAAAGCTTCGTACTCGTCCTGCATGTGCACCCACTGCCGAAGAGCACCCAGGTAGTTCCCCAGGTGTACCTCGCCCGTGGGCTGAATGCCGCTGAGTACCCTCTTGCGCCGCGTGGCCGTTTTGGGATCGTTCATCGCGTAACTTACGTACGGCCCGAGAATATGTGAATCTTCCGACTCCGCCTGCCTACGCCCGGACCCGACGCCGATGACCGATCCTCTCGAGACCGCCTTGGAGACCGCCCGCCTGGCCGCCGACGCCGCCGCGGAGGTACACCGGGCACACGGCGGCTCCGTCACAGTGGACCACGCCACCGTGAAGAGCCGCGCCGACTACGTGTCGAACACCGATCTCTCGGCCCAGGAGGCGTGCCTCTCGATTATTCGGGACCGCCATCCGGGACAAGCCATCATGGCGGAAGAGGACGCCCAGGACCGTGCGGGGGTCATGCCGCTCGACGGCCCCGTGTGGGTGGTGGATCCTCTCGATGGCACCACGAACTTCCTCCACAACCATCCGATGTACGCATCCTCGGTGGCCCTGGCCGTGGACGGCAGACCGGTAGTGGGAGCGGTATCGTGCGCGCCCACCGACGAGCGGTGGTGGGCCGCCCGAGGGCACGGGGCCTGGAAGAACGGCCTCGCGATTCGGGTTTCGGCGGTCACCGACAGCGCCCACGCCCTGGTCGGGACGGGCTTCCCCTTCAAGAGTGAGGCACTGCTCGAGGAGTACGCCGGCCAACTCGTGCGCGTGCTGGCGGCCACGGGGGGCGTGCGTCGCGGCGGCGCGGCCGCCCTCGACCTCTGCTATCTGGCCGAGGGACGGTTCGACGCTTTCTGGGAGCTCTTTCTGAATCCATGGGACTTCGCGGCAGGGTGGGTGATCATCGAGGAAGCGGGCGGGATCACGGCCAGCGTCGGAGGCGGGCCTCTCACTCTGGCGCCTGGGAGCGTGTTGGGCGCCAACTCCGCCTCGATGCTCGAGGCGATCTCGGGACTCCTGGAATAGAAGAGCGGGCCCGGATCTCCGGGCCCGCCCCGTCTCCTCCCACCTTCCCGCTGAGAGCGACGGTCTACCGCTGCACCACGTCCTACCTACGGTGACGTCCTACTTGGTGCCGGTGATCTTGATCGCGCGGCTCTTGGCCTCGACGGCCTTGGGCATGCGCACGGTCAGGATGCCGTTGTCGAAGTCGGCTTTGATCTCGTCGAGAGTCACCGACTTGGGCAGTGTGAAGGCCCTTTGGAAGCTCCCGTAGCGGCGCTCCCAAACGTGGAAGTTGCGCTTGTCGTCACCCTCCTCGCGCTCCTCCCTCTTCTCACCGCGAATCGTTAGGATGTTGTTCTCGATTTCGAGGCGAACATCCTCTTCGGCCATTCCGGGCAGCTCGGCGGTGAGGATGAGCTCATCCGCACCCTCCTCCACGTTGACCGCGGGGAACCACGATCCGGTCGGTTCCGGAGTGTCCCAGGGCTCGTCGGAGAGCTTCGGGAAGCGGTTCGTGAAACCAGTGAGCTCCGGCCAGCCGGAAAGCCCTCGCCGGGGTGTGTACCTCATGATTGCCATCGGAGTACTCCTTTGATCGGATTGGTGCGACTTGGCGCGAGCGGCTATCCTGCACCTCGTGAACCGCGGGCGTTCGGACCCGGACTCGCGTAGGATCACAACTGCATAAGGCGTGCCAATCGGAAGAGGACCAAATCTGCCAAATATGCACACACACCAACGACTTGCAGCTCCGGAAAGATGCCTCAATGACGCTTCTGCGACCTCCGGCCTGCCGCTTTGGCAGCGCAGGAAATCCGCAGAGCGGAATCCGGCCCGCTCCTTGCAACTATGAGACGCGGAGGGGCGTCCGCCGAGGACGTCGGCACCGCTCACCGAACGAACGAATGGAGACCAGAAAGGTGGATGATCGGATCTCGGTAGGAGTCCTGGGCGCGACGGGTACGGTCGGTCAGAGCCTCGTGCGGCTGCTGGACGGGCATCCCTGGTTCCGTGTCGCAGAAGTCGGCGCCTCGGCTTCGTCGGCCGGCCGGACTCTGGGTGAGCGGCTGCCGGGTACGGCTCTTCCTTCCGAGGCGGCCGCCCTCGCCCTGCGTGCACCGGACTCGACGTGGGACTCTCCGGTCCTGCTGTCCGCCCTTCCGTCCGGGGCGGCCAGCGAGGTCGAGACGCGTTTGGCCGAGGCGGGACATCTGGTCGTGAGTAACGCCTCGGCCCACCGCATGCGTCCCGACGTGCCTCTCTTGATCCCCGAGGTCAACGCCGATCACCTCGGCCTGGTGGAAAGCCAGCCCTGGGACGGTGCCTTGGTCACGAACCCCAACTGCGCCGTGGCGGGCCTCGCCGTGGCACTGGCGCCTCTGAACGACACCTTCGGCATCGAGCGCGTCGTCACCACGTCGTTCCAGGCCATCTCCGGCGCTGGAACGCCCGGCCCCGCGGCGGGCAGCCTTCTCGACAATATTCTCCCCTTCATCAGGGGAGAAGAGGAGAAGTTGGCGCGGGAGCCTCAGAAGATCCTCGGGAGCGTGCACGCAGGCGTCCTGACCGAAGCCGGCTTCCGGGTGAGCGCGTCGTGCACCCGCGTGTCCGTCACGGACGGGCACCTCCTCTCCGTCTCGGTGTCTCTCGCGGGGCATCCGTCACCCGAGCGGGTCACCGACGCGATGCGGGGCTTTCAGGCTCCCGACGCCGCCAGGAATCTGCCGACGTCGCCGGAGCGCGCCCTGCAGGTCATGTCCGAAGAGGACCGGCCCCAGCCGAGGCTCGACCGGGATCTGGGCAAGGGAATGACCGTGACCGTCGGTCGAGTCCGGCGGTGTGAGGTCCTGGACGTGAAGTTCTTCGTCCTGGCTCACAACCTGGTACGCGGTGCAGCGGGCGCGGCGCTCCTGAACGCCGAATTGTGCAGGGTGGAAGGGGTCACGGAGGGAGTACGATGACGCACCGACCGGCCCTGACGGACACCGACCTGTGCGCCGATCCTTCGGCACGGGTGGGGGCGGCCCACGACATCGAGAGCGGCCCCGCGTCGGGGGTCCTCCGCGTCCACAAGTTCGGCGGCACTTCGGTGGACGGGGCCGAGCGTCTCAGGGCGCTGGCCGGCATCATTCGCGATCAGGGCCACCCCGCCGTGGTCGTGGTGTCCGCCATGGCCGGGGTCAGCGAGACGCTGAGCCGGTTGGTATCAGGAGCGGACGACGACCGGCACGCGCCCGATCGCGAAGCCGTGGTGGAGCAGCTCCGCCGCCGACATCATGATGCGCTGTCGGAGTTGATCGGCGAGGGACCGCTGCGGGCGGCGACCGCCAAGCGAATCGATCGGATTCTGGACGCGGTGACGGCTCTGGTGTCTTCCACGGGCGGCGCGCCCGAGACGGATCCACGGCGGTTGCGGGACCAGATGATGGCGGCCGGCGAAGACCTCACGGTGGAATTGACGGTGGCGGCGCTCGAGGCCGAGGGCGTGCCGGCAACCGCCCTGGACGCGCGCAGCGTCGTCTGGACCGACGACGGCTTCGGCTCGGCCATCCCGGATGTCGATGCGATCGGGCGGCTGGCTCCGGAGCGCATCGGGCCACTGCTCGAGGCGGGTACGGTGCCCGTGCTCCAGGGCTTCATCGGGAGCGAGGCGGGGGGAAGCACGACCACGCTGGGCCGGGGAGGGTCGGACTTCACCGCGGCGCTGCTAGGAGCCGCCCTCGACGCGTCGGAAGTGGTCATCTGGACCGACGTGGACGGCATGTACTCCGGAGACCCCAACCTTGTGCGCGCCGCGGAGACGCTGCCGGAGGTCGGCTTCGGCGAGGCGGTGGAGCTCGCCTACTTCGGTGCACGCGTCATCCACCCAGCCGCCGTCAAACACGCCATCGCCCGAGGGGTACTCCTTCGCATCAAGAACGCGTTCGCCCCCGATCGGGAAGGCACGCTGATACAATTCGACCGCCGGGACACGTCGGCCTTCGCCGCCGTGGCACACAAGAGAGACGTAGCGCTGATCGAGGTGCGCGCGTTCCCCACCGCGATGGCCTACGGGTTCCTTGCCCGGGGGTTCGCCGTGTTGGCACGCCACAAGGTGCCTGTGGATCTGGTGGCGACCTCCCACAGCAGCACGGCGTTCACGGTGGACCGGGACCACGACCTGACGGAGCTTCGGCGAGCCCTGTCGGTATTCTCGGAGGTCGCCGTGATCGAGGACATGGCGACGGTCACGGTGGTCGGTCGCGGACTCCTGAGGGAGCCGGGCCTCGACGCCCTGGTCTTCTGGGCGATCGACAAGACGCCCGTCTACCTCATCTCACAGGCCTCCGACGTCAGCATCAGCTTCGTGGTCGACGAGGTCGAAGCCCCCGAGTTGGTTCGTAAGCTCCACCTGTCGCTTATCGAGCTGCGGAGAGGTTCGGCGACGGAATACGACGAGATCGAACCGTGAAGCTCGCGCTCGTGGGGTACGGGCGGATGGGACGCGCGGTCGAGGACGTGGCCCTACAGAAGGGTCACCAGATCATGGCGCGCATCGATCCGGTCCTCGAGTCGAAGGAGATCACGCGCGAGACTCTGAACGGCGCCGAAGTGGCGATCGAGTTCAGCGTGCCGGGCGCGGTAACCCACAACATCGGGACGCTGGCGAAGGCGGGGGTGGACGTCGTGGTGGGGACCACCGGCTGGAGCTCCGAGCTGCGCATCGCCGCGGCCGCGGTGGCTGCGAGCGGCACCGGCCTCATCCACTCGCCCAACTTCTCGCTTGGAGTGCACGTGTTCGTCCGGCTCGCCCAGCACGCCGGAAGGCTGGCGAACGCTCTAGAGGAATACGACGTGCATGTATGGGAAGCACACCACCGCCACAAGCTCGATCACCCTAGCGGGACCGCCATCCACGTGGCGGACCGTCTGATAGAAGAGCTCGGCCGAAAGGTACGCTGGGCCGAGGCGCCTCCCGGGGGGGCCCCCGACCCACAAGTCCTGTACGTCGCCAGTCAGCGGGCCGGCGAGACGCCGGGAACGCACGTGGTCGGGATCGAGGGACCCGACGACCGAATCGAGCTGCGGCACGAGGCCCGAGGCCGGACTGGTTTCGCGCGGGGCGCCGTGGCCGCGGCCGAGTGGATTCGTGGGCGGTCGGGTGTGTTCACGCTTGACGACATGCTCGCCGAGCGGTTCGGATGAACACGGGTGCCGGCGCCCCTGCGGGGCGCCGGGAAGCCCAGGGGAGAGAAGCAGAAGGGGACCACGGAGCAGGAAAGGGCTAGGGCAGAGGATATGAAGAGGGGGATGGCAACATGAACGTAGATCGTTTCAGGGGTCTCGGTGTCGCGCTGGTCACACCATTCCGTAAGGACGGATCCGTAGACCCGGAGGCGCTCGTTCGCCACGTGGACCACCAAATCGACAACGGTGTCGCGGTGGTGGTCCCGTGCGGCACCACGGGGGAGAGCGCCACGTTGTCCGCGGACGAGCAAGTTCTCGTCGTGAGTACGACCGTGGGCGCAGCGGGCGGGCGGGTGCCCGTCCTGGCAGGGGCGGGCGGCAGCGACACCGCCGACGTGATCCGACGAGCACGAGCGGCGAGGCACGCTGGGGCGGACGCCATCCTCTCCGTCAGCCCCGCCTACAACAAGCCGAGCCAGCGGGGTCTGCTGGAGCACTACCGGGCCGTGGCGGCGGCCGTGGACTGCCCGATCGTCGTTTACAACGTACCCGGGCGCACGGCGTCGAACGTCTTGCCGGAGACGGTGCTGGCTCTCGCCGACTCGGACAACATCGTGGGCGTCAAAGAGGCCTCCGGAGACGTGAACCAGATCATGACGATCGTCAGGGAACGGCCCGAGGGTTTCCTGGTGCTCTCGGGGGACGACAGCCTGGCCCTTCCCCTCATCGCGGCCGGGGCCGACGGAGTGATCTCGGTGGTGGCCAACGAGGCCCCCGCCGTCATGGCCGCCATGGTGGGCGCGGCGCGGCGCGGCGATTACGACGAGGCGCGTGCGCTCCACTACCGCCTGCTGCCCTTGATGCATGCCAACTTCGTGGAGGCCAACCCGGTTCCGGTAAAGGCGGCCCTGGCCATGATGGGGCGGTGCGAGGCGCACTACCGCCTCCCGCTCGTCCCCCTCGACCCCGAGAACGAGCCGCGCCTTCTCCACGCGCTGGAGGAGGCCGGCCTGCTGGGAGCCGACCTCGAGCCGGAGGGCTGACCCGTGGATCAGACGACTCTCGAAGCCGACATCACTCGGCTGGCCGACTCGGACCTCGACGAGTGCGGCGCGGAAGCCCGCACCGTCGTCGGACACCTCCTCGATGCCCTGACGCAGGGCCAGGTGCGTTCAGCGCAGAAGGTGGACGGAGAGTGGCGAGCGGTCGAGTGGGTGAAGATCGGCATCCTGCTGGCGTTCCGAGTCGGACGAACCCGAGAGTTTCCCGGGAGCCCGTCACCCTTCTACGACAAGGACACCCTTCCGCTTCGGGACACCAAAGGAATTGAGGAGAACATCCGGATCGTGCCGGGAGGAAGCTCGGTCCGGTCCGGGGCGTACCTCGGCGAAAACGTGATCATCATGCCTCCCGCGTTCGTGAACATCGGAGCGTGGGTGGGAAGCGACACCATGATCGACTCGCACGCCCTGGTAGGTTCGTGTGCTCAGGTCGGTGAACGCGTTCACTTGAGCGCCGGAGCTCAGTTGGGTGGCGTGCTGGAGCCGGTGGGACTGAGGCCGGTCGTCGTGGAGGACGACGCCATGATCGGAGGCAACGTCGGAGTCTTCGAGGGCACCCTCGTCGGGGCGCGGGCGGTGCTCGCCCCCGGCGTTCAACTCACGTCTTCGACCACCGTGTACGACCTGGTACGGGAGGAGACGTATCGGAGCGCCCCGGGGCGGCCCCTGTCGATCCCCCCCGGCGCCGTCGTCGTGCCGGGCTCGCGAGCCGTGAAGGGTGATTTCGCGGGAAAGCACGGCGTGCAGTTGTACGCACCCGTCATCGTGAAGTACCGGGATTCGTCCACGGACGCCGCCACGGCCCTGGAGAACGCGCTCCGCTGACGACGTGGCTCGGGTGCCGATGCGGTACGGTATCGCGTTCCGCGACCCACCTTCCCGCCGAGGCTCCCTAGCCCCCCGATGGGCCGCCCACGGACAGCCTCGCCAGACCGGCAGCCCCTCGAGCGGCGTCCACCACACGGTCACTCGTCTGGCAGAGGAGGCCACCGACGGCCACCAAAACGCGTTGCCGGAGAGGGCCCTGCTCATCGATGAGCCCGCCTGCGAGCGCGACCGTGGGCCGGCCGGGCCAAGGCCCTAAGCGCTTCATCACGGTGAGGACGTGCGCCACCAGATCCTCCACGGCGCTCTCGACAATGCTGCCGGCAACGTCGTCGCCTGATTCGGCACAGTCACAGAGGGTGGGCACCAGGGCCGCGACCCGAGCCTTGTCGGCGGTGGCGACCCAACGGATCAGATCCTCCGTACGATCCACACCCAGCTCGGCCAGGATCGGCTCGCGAAGCCCGGTCTCCTCGCCGCGGCCATCCTCGCCACGTACGACCGCCCGCAGGGTCGCCATGCCCATCGCGTAGCCGCTCCCTTCGTCGCCGAGCCGCTCGCCCCACCCTCCAACGGTTACCCACGAGCCGTCGATCCCCCGACCGAGTGCGCTGGAGCCCGTTCCCGAAACGAGCAGGATTCCCGCCTCCGTTCCGAACGCGTCGTGAAACGCCGCCTTCGCATCCGTCCCGACGTGAACCGCTCGGGCGATCCCAGCCTCGTGAAGTGCGTCCCGGACCATGCTCTGAGCCGGATCGTGCCCGGCGCCGGCGATCCCCACCCAAAGGACGTCCGCGGGAAACACGGCACCCGCGTCGCCCATCACCTCGCGACAGACGTGGGTGAGCACGCCGATGGAGGCCGCGGGATTCGCTTGATCGATCAGCGTGGCGGATCCCTCGGCACGAGATAACTCCCGGCCTTGCTCGTCGGTCACGAGGGCACGGGTCCGGGTGCCACCTCCGTCCACGCCGAGAAAGAGACTCATGAGGCGCTCCGCGCACGAGCGTCATCGGGATTACCCCCACCCAGCGTCCAGCCAACCGCCACAGTGACGGCCGTGCCGATGGGCACGAACCAAGGCCAGGCCACCGAGGAGCGAGCGAAGAACCAGATCGAGGTGACCACCGCGATCCCGGCCATCATCCCGACGATGACGCTCCGCTGGTCGGCCCGGACCGACCGCACCGCCAGCACGAACGCCCCCAGCAGGCCGCCGTACACCATGGATGCGATGGCCAAGGCCACCTCGACCGCCGTGGTGCCTTCACTGAGCGGGATGAACAGCACGGCTCCACCGATCAGCAGCGCCGCCCATACGAGCGTGAAGAGCTTCCCGGCTCGCAAGACTCGGGACTCGTCATCGTGCGCGCCCACCAACGGCGCCCAGAAGTCGTAGGCCGTGGCCGACGCCAACGAGTTGATGGATGAGGAAAGAGACGACATGGCCGCGGCAAAAACTCCCGCGATGAGCAGTCCCGTAATACCGGGGGGTAACACGTTCACCACGAAGCTGGCGAAGATCTCGTCGCCCCGGCTGAAGTCCCGCCCCCCGTAGTACGCCCACAGGCCGAGCCCTACGAGAAGGAACAGAGCGAACTGGGCCATGACGGCCACGCCGCTCCCCACCAGCGCCTTTCGGCTGGAGTCCAGGTCCCGGCAGGTGAGCAGACGTTGGACGATGAGCTGATCGGTGCCGTGCGACGCCATGGTCAGGAAGCCCCCTCCGAGTACCCCGGCCCAGAGCGTGTAGGGGACGGCGAAGTCGAGGGACAGATCCAACACGGACATCTTGCCCGCTTCACCCGCGCTGTCGAGAATCGCGGCCCACCCACCGGGCACCAGGGTCTGGAGCGCCGCCATGGCCACGAGCGCTCCCAGCAGATAGAGCCCCATCTGGACCGCGTCGACCCAGATGACCGCCTTGATCCCCCCGAAGTACGTGTAGACCACCGTCATGACCCCGATGACCGCGATGGACACCGGGTAGTCCCAGCCGGTGACCAGGGCCAGCGGGATCGCCGTCGCGAACAACCTCACGGAGTCGGCCAGGAGGCGCGTCACCATGAAGACGGCCGACGCGAAGCGCCGCGCTCCCTGCCCGAAGCGGCCCTCGAGCAATTGGTAGGCGGTACTCAGCTCCCCCCGGTAGTAGGACGGCAGGAGAAACGCCGATACGACCACTCGGCCCGCCAGGTACCCGAAAGTGAGCTGAAGGAAGCCAAGCGTGCCCAGGTAGGACACCCCCGGAACGCTGAGGAAGGTGAGAGTGCTCGTCTCCGTGGCGACGACCGAGAGCATGACCGCCACCCACGGCAGCTCCCGGTTCCCGAGAAAGTAGTCTCGACCGCTGGTCTGCCCGCGTCCCAACCACGCCCCCCAGGCGGTGATTCCAACGAGATACAGAAGGAGGACGGAGAGATCGAGAGACGTGAAGGCGCTCATGGAGCGGCGCCCACCCGGAGTGCGGTCGAGCTAGGGTTCACGCCGTCTCACGTCCCGGTCCGTGATCGCCAGGGCCGCGGCGTCATGCACGGCCCGTCTCAAGGGCACGTGTTTGGAGTTCTCCCGCGTCGGGTTGACCCTGTTCGTCAGCAACACGACGAACAGATCGAGCTCAGGATCTATCCAGATGGACGTGCCCGTGTATCCCGTGTGCCCGAAGGCCCGCGCCGTGAAGTAGTCGCCGGCCGAGGACCGGCCGCTCGGCGTATCCCACCCCAGTCCGCGGCTGGCCGACCCGTCGTAGGGCTGGGTGAAGGCTCGCATGGTCTCCTCGGAGACGAGGCGAACGTCTTCCGCCGAACCACGGGCACAGATGGTGCCGTCGGCGGAAGCCGGACCCGTCCCTGCCGCGGCCGCCCGTCCGCCCGATGCTCCGACTTCAGCACATCCACCGACACGGCCTCCGTTGAGCAGCGCCTGCGCCATGACCGCGAGGTCGGACGCCGTGGAGAAGAGGCCCGCATGGCCGGCCACTCCCCCGATGGCATACGCGTTCTCGTCGTGAACGACCCCGTGCACGTGTACGCCCCTGAAGACGGTGTCCAACTCCGTGGGTGCGATGCGCGGCCGAAGCTCCGCGGGGGGGCGGAAGCCCGTGTCGCCCATCCCCAAACGACTCCACACGCGATCCTCGAGGAGGACGTCGAGGCTCCGGCCGGTCACCTCCTCGATGATGAACCCGACCGTCATGACGCCGATGTCCGAGTAGACGGTGCGGGTGCCCGGCGCGTAGTCGAGCGACAGGTCGCCGATGGCGGTCTCGTACGCGCCCCTGCCCTCCATCTCCAGATAGAAACGGCGGAACGGCGGCAGCCCCGCGCGATGGAGGAGGAGGTGCCGTACGGTGACGTCGGCCTTGGCCGGATCCCCCCTACCCCACCACGGGAGATAGTCGACGACGGCCGCGTCGAGATCGAGTCGTCCTTCGTCCACGAGCATCATGGCCGCGGTCGTCGTGCCCAACACCTTGGTGAGGGACGCCAAGTCGTAGATCGAGGTACCGTCGGCGGGTGCGGCGGCGGAATCCCAATCCAAGCGGCCGTAGCCCCGAAGCCGGACCAGCTTGCCGCCACGGCCCACGGCCACCACCGCTCCGGGGGTGGCGCCGTCGGCGATGGCCTCGGTCACTAGGTAGTCCAGCGCCTGAAGGCGGCGCGAGCTCATGGCGACCGATGCGGGGTCGGCTTCCAGATCGGAGACCCACACGCCGACCGGCCCGGCGCCGGTCGAGACCCCGGCAGCCGGGTCAGACCCGCCCGCCGCGGCGCCCATGGACCGGGTGATCCCATCCCCGATCGCATGGAACGGGGGAATGGAGATGGGTAGGCGCCCCTCGATGGCCGTTTCGCCGAACAGGGCACGGACCGCGGCCGTCTGCGACACCTCACGGTCCCCCCACGCGACCAGATAGGCCGGGGCATCGGGCAGAGCGCCCAGCAGGTATGGGTTCCCGAACGAAGTGATCAGCAGTGGGCGCTCCCTCCCGATTTCGCGGACGAAGTCGGCCAGGGCGTCGGGCGCGGCGACCTCGCCCGCGCCGGCACGTGGCGGCACGTATGCGCCGACCAGCACCAGGTCGGCGTCTCGGGCCCGGACCCTCAATGAATCGTAAGTCTCCACCCGGGTATCCGGATCGAGCCGTACGCGACTCACCGAGGCGACTCTCTCGGCCAGAGCCGGGTCGAACGCGGTGCCCGCCACCAGGTTATCGGCCCGCGCGTAGGTCACGCTCAGGACGCTCCGGGTAACGCTGGAGTCCACCGGCACGGCACCTGGGCGGTCTCGCAGCAACGTCATGGAACGTGCCGCCGCGGTGTCGGCGAACGCGAGGTGCGCGGCGCTCCCCACCACATCGTCCACGGCATCCAAGTCCACCATTCGCCCACGGTGGAGTCCGGCACGGGCCTTGGTTTCGAGCACTCGGCGGGCGGCTGTACGGACACGGCCGGCATCCACGCGCCCGGAGGCGACGGCAGCGACCACGGCGTCGATAGCCTCGGTTACGTCGGCGGGCATGAGCAAGACGTCGCTACCGGCCTCCAGCGCCAGGACGGCCAGCTCCCCGGTACCGTACCGGTCCGCGAGAGCCCCCATCACCAGAGCATCAGTGAAGAGCAGACCCTCGAAGCCCATTTCCCCACGTAGGAGCTCGGTCATGAATCGCGGATCGAGGGTCGCAGGCGGCCCGGATGTACCCTGCACACCGGAGACAATGACGTGGGCGGTCATGACCGCGTCGACCCCCGATTCCACCGCTTTTCGGAAAGGCCCCAACTCCACGGCGTTGAGCCGGTCCCAGTCCGCCAGAACGACCGGCAGATCAAGGTGCGAGTCGGTCCGTGTGTCTCCGTGCCCCGGGAAGTGCTTGGCCGTGGCCAGCACGCCCCCCCGGTGCGCGCCCTGGATGTAGGCGGCCCCTAACCGCGCTACCGTCGCCGGGTCCTCGCCGAACGAGCGCGTGTTGATGATCGGGTTGTCGGGGTTCGAGTTCACGTCCAACACCGGGGCGAAGTTCAGGTGAACCCCGACCGCCTTCGCCTCCACCGCCGTGATGCGTCCGTATTCCCTTACGAACCGCTCGTCCCCGATGGCCCCGAACGCCATCGTGGGGGGAAAGCTGGTGCCACCCCCCTGCGGCAGCATGGACGGGAGAGCGTAGGAGTGGTTGATCCGCATTCCCGGCCCTCCGCTCTCGAAGTCCGAGGTAACCAGGAGGGGGATGTGTGAACGGGACTGTAGCTCGTTGATCTTCGCCGCGTACGAGTGCGGCAACCCGATGGACAGGTAGATCCCCCCGATCTCGTCCTCTTCCACCCACCCTGCCCACTCGAGGAACTCCGGACTGCTGGTCGATGCGTACGAACCCGGTACCCACTGGATGACCAGTTGACCCACCTGCTGGCGAAGCGTGAGGGAGGCGAGCGTCTCCTCCACCCAGGACAGCGCGTCCCCACCGAGCGCCTGGCGGCCGGGCGTAGAGGCTCCGGGGGCGGACTTGCCCTGGGCCCCCCCCACCGACTCTCCCGGTCCGACCGAGGTGCAGCCACCGATCCCCAGAACGGCCAGTGCGGCCGCACAACGCAGGGACCTACCGCGCACTGGCACTGACCTTCAGAGGAATGTGGAGCCCGTCACCCAACTCGAAGAAGGGCGGCATGCCCGTGGGAGTCCTGCCCGCCACTTCGATATCGCCGAACAGGGCGTCGGCCGCAGCCCGTTGGCTCACGGGGGCCGAGCTCCACGCGACGACGTAAGCCTGGGCATCGGGGAATTCGGAGATCAGATAAGGGTTGCCGAACGAGACCACGACGTGTGTGATCCGCTCCCTTGCCAGCAGGTTGATGAACTCGAGCGTCTCCTCGGGCATGTCCACCCGCCCCGCGAAGTTCGAGTAGACCGAGACCACCACGAGATTCGATGAGCGCGCCCGCCGCCTGAGATCCTCGTAGACCTCGCCGTTGGTCCCGTCGTCGATCCTGGTGGTGACCAGGCGGGGGTAGGTCTCACGAAGGCGGGCGTCGAAGTAACGACTCGCCAGAACGTCGGTGCGCGACCGGAACGTTACCGACATGACACGCGCCTGACGCGTACCGAGAAGCGGCAGCAAGTCACGTTCATTCCGGAGGAGAGTGATGGATCGCTCGGCGACCTCTTGGGCGACGGCCACGTGTTCCGGAATGCCGACGATCTGGGGGACACGCTCGAGCGGTACCTCGCGCTCGTCGTGAAGTCCCAGCTCCTCCTTGAGCCGGAGCAGCCTCATGACCGATCGGTCGATGCGCGATTCAGGGATCCGGCCATCGCGAACCGCCTCGAGAATGGCATCGATGGCCTGTTTCACGTCCGGGGGCATGAGGATCACGTCGGCGCCGGCCAGCACCGCCATCACCGACGCCTCACCCCGCGGATAGAGCCGGTTCACGGCGCTCATGTCCATGGCGTCGGTAAACACGATCCCGTCGAAGCCCATGTCCGAACGGAGGAGGTCATCGAGCACTCGGCCCGTCAGGGTGGACGGCAGGAACCCGCCCCCGAGCTCCGGAACCGCGATATGCGCCGACATCATGCCGCGCATGCCCGCGTCGATCGCGGCCTGGAACGGCAGGAGCTCCACGGAGTCCAAGCGCGCCCGAGCCGCACGGATGATCGGTAGAGCGAGGTGAGAGTCCACCTCGGTGTCACCGTGCCCGGGGAAGTGTTTGCCCGTGGCCACCAGACCGTTGTCCTGGAGCCCGCGCACGAAGGACACGCCCATGGCCGCCACCGCCTCCGGATCCTCGCCGAAGGACCGGATGTTGATGATCGGATTGTCGGGGTTGCTGTTTACGTCCAGAACCGGCGCAAAGGGGAGGTGGACACCCATGGCGCGGGCCTCCAATGCGGTGATGCGCCCCAACTTGTACGCGAATCCCGGATCGCCCGTTGCCCCGAACGCCATCAGCGAGGGGAAGATCGTGGCCCCACCCAAGGCGATGTTGGTGGGCACATGAACGGCTCCCCAGAAGCGGAAACCGGCTCCCGTTTCGAGATCGGCCCCCACGAGGAGCGGGTACTTGGAGTGGCGCTGTAAGTCGTTGAGCTTCACCGCCACGTCCGTCGGAGCGCCGACCGACATGATCACCCCCCCGACTCCCTCTTCTTCGATGACGTCGACGATACGATCGTGGGTCTCCGTGCCCTCGGGAGCGAAGTTTCCGAGGACGAACGGCATGATCATCTGGCCGATCTTCTCCCGGAGGGTCATTTCGTCGAGCAGACCCTCGGACCACGGCCGAGGCGCCGCGCTCGGGGCCGCCGCGCTCAGGGCCGCGCCCCCACCAGGCGGTGCAGGAAACGACTCGGGTGGTGTCTCGCGGTCCGCCGTGACGGCTGGCCCATCCTGCAGAGGAACCGCGTTCCGAACGGGTCCGGCACTGGCTCCCGAGCAGGCCGACACGAAAAACCCCAGGATCCAGAGGCTTCCCGCCGGGTTACTCAGAGTGGGTCGGGGCTTGCTCCGGATGGTCATCTAGTGCGCCCAGCGACCTCGATGTTGGCGGAAGGAGCAGCCGAAGTGCAGATCGGAGAGCAAGTTAGGGAGATGTCCAGGGTGCCACAATCCTGTTTCATGCTCGCCCTTCTCGCGTGTATGGCCTGCGGTTCTGATGCCGGCGCGAAGAACTCGGAGGGGCCTCGCGCCGCCGATTCCTTATACCGGGCCGCCCGAAACGAGTTCAGTCCTGTGCGTCCCGGCATCGACGTGCTTCTCGAGGACTCGCTCCATCTGGTGGCGGGAAAGCGCGTCGGCCTCATCACCAACCAGACTGGCGTGGACGCATCGGGACGGTCCTCCATCGATCGTCTTTTCGAGCACCCGGACGTGAATCTGGTCGCGCTCTTCGCGCCTGAGCATGGCATACGGGGGGACGCCAACCCCGGCGAAGCGCTGGAGGACGGGATCGATTCCAGGACCGGCCTCCCGATTCACTCGCTCTACGGGGCCACGCGCACACCGACCCCCGAGATGCTCGAGGGGATCGACGTCATCCTGACCGACTACCAGGACATAGGAGCCCGATACTGGACCTACGTGTCTACGATGACGCTCGCGATGGAGGCCGCCGCCACCCAGGGCATTCCCTTCGTAGTCCTGGACCGCCCCAACCCGATCGGTGGGGCAACGCAAGGAAACGTCCTCGATCCCCCGTTCGCGACCTTCGTGGGACGTCACCCGGTCCCGATGCGCCACGGGATGACCCCTGCAGAGTTGGCCCGCTACGCGCGTGGCGAACACGGCAGCGACGTTGCCCTGCACGTGGCGCCGGCCGACGGATGGCGGCGCGGCATGTCCTTCGCTGAAACCGGCCTGCCGTGGATCCAACCCTCCCCCAACATGCCGAGCATCGAGAGCGCGACCCACTATCCGGGGACCTGCCTGTTCGAAGGGACCAACCTGTCGGTCGGTCGGGGCACGGAGATCGCGTTCCAGCACGTCGGGGCGCCCTGGCTGGACGGAGAAGCGTTGGCCCGGACGATGAACGGATACGGCCTGGAGGGCGTCCGATTCGAGGCCACACGGTTTACACCCCAGTCACCCGGCGACGGGAAGTTCGACGGGGTCGAGGTGTCGGGTGTTCGCCTGATCGCCACGTCGACGGCATACGATCCCACGGAAGCCGCCGTTGCGCTCTTGGTGGAGACGCGCAGGATGTCCGGGAACGAGTGGAGATGGCTTACTTCCCACTTCGATCGGCTCGCCGGCACCGACCGGATTAGGGAGGCGATCGAAGCCGGCGCCGGGGTGGACGAGATCCGGGAGGGGTGGGACGAAGCGTTGGCCGAGTTCGTGAGGATCCGCGAGCCGTATCTGATCTATCGGTGGTAGGCCGACGACGAGGCACGGATCAGCCCGTTGCCGACCGAGACCGCTCCGTTTAACTACCCTCGCGCCCGAGCCCCCGAAAAAGGTATCGTGGGGTCGACCGCCGGCTTCGCGACGACTCTCCTCCGAACGACATTGCGAACGGTTTCGCAGGAGTAAGGAGGAGAGACGCCGCGAGGCTCCCGTCCGCTACCCTCCGGTCTCCTCGACCACCCCCCTCTTGAACGCCTCATAAAGAGCCCTCGCCACCGACCCCACCCTACCGTCTCCCACCGCTCGCCCATCCAACTCCACCGTCGGCCGAACCTCGGTCGTGGTCCCCGTAAAGAAGATCTCGTCCGCCTCCCGCATCTCCTCCAAGGGAATCGCCCGCTCGACCACCGGCATGCCCAACCCCCGCGCCAACTCCATCACGAAGCTCCGCGCGATACCGTGCAGGATCTCGTGGGTGGCCGGATGTGTGGTCACCACCCCGTCGAAGACACCGAAGACGTTGTTGTGAGAGCCTTCGATGGCGACGCCGTCTTTGACCTGCAGCGCATCCGCCGCTCCGGCCTCCACGGCCGCTTGCTGTGAGAGCACGTTGGGAAGCAGCCCTATGGACTTGATGTCGGCCCGCGCCCAGCGTCGATCGGGAACCGTGATGGCCGAGTATCCCTGCTCCCAGCGCTCCTGATCGTGTCGGTGAAAGGCACCGGCAAATGCGTAGACCGTGGGCCGGGTGCCCTCGGGAGGGAAGTGGTGGGTGCGCGGCGCCACCCCGCGCGTGATCTGCATGTAGACCACCGAGACGTCCTCGTCCTCGAGACCGTTCTCGGCCAAGAGACGGAGGTGCATGTCCCGCAGGCCCGCAGTGTCGAATCCGATCCGCAGTGCGTCGAGACCGTTCCTGAGGCGGCCCATGTGCTGATCGAATCGAAACAGACGGCCCTTGTAGGCCGGTGTCACCTCATAGAGGCCGTCCGAAAGGAGAAAGCCCCGGTCGTCGACCGAGACCATGGCCTGCTCCTTGGGAAGGTACCGGCCGTTCAGGTATACCGTGCTCATGTAGCTCCGAGGGGTTGGAGAGAACCGTCGATCGGAAGGAAAGATGGCTGCTGGCCTCGCTCCCGCCAGCCCCAGACGCCCACCAAAAGATTGCACTGCCACTCGCGCGGTGCTTCCTTTAATGAGCAGGTCACCTCCGGCGCAGGAGCGAACCCGGCGTCCTCAACACTCAAGTACCAAACAAGGAGCCCATATTCCATGAGAAAGCTCGTTGCCGCCGCGGCAGCAGTCTTCATCCTGGCCCCGGCACCCGCCGTGGCACAGGGATTCGCAGTCACGGGTCACGCAGGTTCCATCGGCCTGGGAGGCGGGGTCGTCGTCGGCGTTGCCCCCAAGCTCAATCTCAGGGGCATGTTCGGCTTTATTCCGGGAGATCCGACGATCACAGCCGAGGACATCGACTTCGCTCTGGATCTACCCCCGTTCTTTCTCATGGCGGTGGACTACTATCCCATCAGCGGCTTCCATCTGAGCGCGGGTGGGCTATTCGTATCCAACGGTGGCGACCTGACCGTGACCGGAACCTTCGAAGGGCAGTCTGTCGAGTTCGGCGGCCAAACGTATACCGGTTCCGCGACCGACGAACTGGTGGGCACCTTCTCGCTGAAGGGCTTCCAACCCTATGCGGGCATCGGGTTCGGCAATGCCATCGGGAAGTCTTTGGGCATCAACCTCGACGTCGGTATCGGGTTCGGAGAGAAGCCCACGGTCGGCCTGACTGCCACGGGGCCCCTGGCCAGCACACCCGGAAGCACTTTCCAGGCGGACGTCAACGCGGAGATACAGGACATCGAGAACGACATTCCGGAGTTCCTGCGCTTTTACCCGGTCGTGGCGCTCTCCATCTCGATAGGCCTCGGCCTCTAGGGCGAGCGATAGCCAGGAGATCTGCGCATGCACGCGGTTTTCGTGATGGTCAAATGCGAACTCGGGAAGTCGTACGAGGTCGCCGACTACATAGTGGACAACATCGAGGAGACGGCCGAGGTCTTTTCGGTCTCGGGCAAGTACGACCTGCTGGTCAAATTCCATATCCGGGACGGCGACGACGTTGGCCACTTCGTCTGTGATCGACTGCAGGTGACGCCCCACATCCGAGACACGTTCACCATCGACACCTTCAACGCCTTCACCAGGTAGGCCGGTCGTTCTTCGCGGCGGGCCCTCGGGGTCCGACCAGTGGACCCCCTAGGTGTCCCGCTCCAGCTTGTCGAATTCCTCGATGAGCTGCGCTTCATGGATTCGGGGTTCCGCGTCGTTGGACTGCGGTTCCGCAACACCGTCCGCCCCTTCGCCATCGCCCTCTGACGCGACGTCCGCGGCGTCTCCGGCGGCCGCCTCGTCCTCGTCACCCGATTCGAGCTGCTTCGGCGCCCCCTTCCCGGGAGCCGCGATCAGCCCCATCTCGTGCTTGAGGGCCAGCAGCCGATCCTCAACGTCACCGGCACCACCGCCGGCCTCGAGCACCTTGAACTCGTCTTCCAGCGGACCGGGACCGAGGGCCTCGTTCACCTCGGCGTGCGCGAGGCTCTCGCGCTCCTGCTCCTCGATCTTTTCGGCCATGCGGTTGAAGGCGTCGAACGCTGAAGTGTTCGAAAGGCCCGACATGGTCTCGTGGATACGCTTCTGCGCCTGGGCCCGCCGCTGCTTGGCGACAAGCAGATTCCGCTTCCGCTTGGCCTCTTCGATCTTGTCGTTGAGCTGCCGCAAGGACCCCTTGAGCTTCTCGGTCTCGGTGGCCTGTCCCCCCCACGTGCCCTCCAACGTGGCCGCGCGCTCGGCGTGCTCCGATTGCCTCATCAGAGCCTGCTTGGCCAGATCGTCTCGGCCCTCCTTCACCGCCAGCATGGCGCGGTGCTCCCACTGGCGGGCCTGTTTCCCCTCATCGTCGAGTTGAGCCCGAAGCTTGCGCTCGTCCGCGATGGCGGCCGCGACTTCCCGCTTGGCCTTCGCCAACTGGTCGCGCATGTCCAGAATGATCTGGTTCAACATCTTCTCCGGGTTTTCCGCCCGGGAGATGAGATCGTTGATGTTCGACTTGATGACGGTCGACAGTTTCGTGAAGATGCTCATCGCCTCAGCCCTCTCCTTCCGAACCGCTATCGCCCGACGAAGACCCGTTGAGCCCCGCCAGGTCCTTGATCTGCCCGAGGTGACTCGAGGCGGCGAATTGGAGGCTCTCCAGAGACGCCCGTAGCTCCTCGTAGTCCAGGGTCTGTAGCTCCAACGTATCGCTGAGGATGATCTCGCCCTCTTCGATTCCGTACGCGCCGTGGACGATGTCGGAGGCATTCCACTCGAGCAGCGCCCGATAGAGACCCGAGAGGTCCCCCTGGCCCGGAAGGTCCATGACGTTGAGGCGGAGCAGTAGGACGGGCTCCGAGTGATGGACCACTACCGCCCCGTTGCCGCCTCGCACGAGGAACATCCCTTCCTCGACCTCTTCGTAGTCCAAATCCATCCGAATGAGGAAGCTCTCGAGATCCTCTCGGGTTACCATGGTCGACTCCGTGGTTCAGGGCAGCCGACGAACCGGCCACCGGCAAATTATCGCAGGCCCCCCGGTCGAGGGGTGATTGTCCCTACGGTCAATCGGATGACGCTGTTTCTTAGACGCTCGAAGCGGCCAAGACGGTCGCATGAGCCAAGATCGTTAGTCTAACACGAACGGCTGTCCTGCCGCGACTCCTGCGAGCACAGATCCTCTCCAACCCACGGCCCGGGCAGAGGTTACCCGGTCTTGGCCCCCACCCCGTCCATGACCGACCGGAGGAATCGCCCGGTATAGGAACTCGGCTCAGCCGCCACGCGCTCCGGTGGACCCTCCACGATTATACGCCCGCCACCGCCGCCTCCTTCGGGACCAAGATCGACGATCCAATCCGCGGTCTTGATGACCTCCAGATTGTGCTCGATGACGACCACGGTGTTTCCTCGCTCGACGAGTTGATGCAGCACGTCGAGCAACACCCTCACGTCCTCGAAGTGCAGCCCCGTGGTGGGCTCGTCCAGTATGTAGAGCGTGCTGCCGGTGGCCCTCTTCGAAAGCTCGGTCGCGAGCTTGACCCTCTGGGCCTCTCCACCGGACAGAGTGGTGGCCGACTGCCCGAGGTGGATGTAGCCCAAACCCACGTCGTCCAGCGTACGCAGCTTCTCTCGGAGGCGCGGAACCGCCTCGAAGAAGTCGAGGGCGTCGGTGACCGTCATGTCGAGTACGTCGGCGATGTTCTTGCCCTTGTAGTAGACGTCGAGAGTTTCTCGGTTGTAGCGCCGGCCACGGCAGACGTCACACGGTACATAGACGTCGGGCAGAAAGTGCATCTCGATCTTCACGAGCCCGTCACCCGAACAGGCCTCGCAGCGCCCACCCTTCACGTTGAAGGAGAAACGTCCGGGTGCGTACCCCCTGATCTGTGATTCGGGCAGATTCGAGAAGAGCTCTCGCATCGGTGTGAAGAGGCCGGTATAGGTGGCTGGGTTCGACCTGGGCGTACGACCGATCGGCGATTGGTCCACCTCGATCACCTTGTCGATTCTCTCGATGCCGTCGAGGCCATCGTGCCCGCCGGGAACCACCTTGCTACGATAGAGATGCCGCGCCAAGACCCGATAGAGCGTCTGGTTGATCAGGGTGGACTTACCCGATCCGCTCACGCCCGTCACCGCCACGAAACAGCCCAGGGGGATTGATACGTCCAGATCCTGGAGGTTGTGTTCCCGGGCGCCCCTCAGGCGGAGCACATGATCCGGGTCAGCTTCCCGGCGCGTCGCGGGGACCGCAATCTGACGCTCACCGGACAGGTAAGCGCCTGTGAGAGACCCCTCCACCGCCAGAATGTCCTCCAGCGATCCCTGCGCGACCACCCTTCCACCCGCCCGCCCTGCGCCCGGCCCTAGATCCACGATGTAGTCCGCCGCCCGGATGGTCTCTTCGTCGTGCTCCACCACGATCACCGTGTTCCCCAGATCCCGGAGCGCCCGAAGCGTGGCGAGGAGGCGCTTGTTGTCCCTCTGGTGGAGGCCTACCGAGGGTTCGTCGAGAATGTAGAGCACACCCACCAGGCGGCTACCGATCTGGGTAGCCAGACGGATGCGTTGAGACTCCCCTCCGGACAGAGAATCGGCGGAGCGCCCCAACGTCAGGTAGGTCAGGCCCACGTTTACCAGGAAGCCCAACCGCTCCTCGACCTCTTTCAGGATGGGACCGGCGATGTCTCCGTGCAGCACGTGCTGATCCGGACCGGACCCCACCGGCTCGTCGACGCGCAGCCCCTGGAAGAACTCCAGAGCCTCCGAAATCGACATGCCGACGATGTCGCGGAGCGATTGACCGGCAACCGTGACGGCCCGTGACTCGGCCCTCAGGCGGCTCCCTGAGCACTCGTTACAAGGCAGCGTCGACATGTAGTCGTCGAGCTGCGCCCGCACGGCCTCGGAGCGCGTCTCCTTGTAGCGCTTCTCGACGTTGGCCACCACGCCCGTCCATGAGTCCGCGTAGTAGCCCTTCGACTTTCCGGTGCCGGTCTGGTAGGGAAAACGGATCTTCATGCGTCCCGACCCGTGCAGGATCGCGTCGCGGGCCTCTTCCGGGAGATCGTGCCACGGCGTCGCAGGATCGAACTCATACGCCTCGGAGAGCCCCGCGATCACCGACTTGCGGAGATGTCCCGTGGGCTCTCCCCACGGAAGGACCACGCCCTCCAGCAGGGAGACACTTCCGTCGGCCAGAAGTAGGTCGGGGTTCAGGTCTTTGCAGGTTCCGAGTCCTCCGCACTCCTCACACGCTCCGTAGGGGGAGTTGAAGGAGAACTGCCGCGGCTCCATCTCCGGCAAGCTGGTCCCGCAATGGGCGCAGGAGTAGTGCTCGCTGAAGAGATGCGGCACGCGCGAACGACCCTTGCGTTCCACCACTTCCAGAATGCCGTCGGCGGCTCGAAGAGCCGTCTCTACCGAATCGGCGAGGCGATCTCTGTCCTCCTCTTTTATCACCAGGCGATCCACGACGATGGCGATGTCGTGGTTCTCGTACCGGCTGAGGATCGGTGGCTCCCCCAGATCGATGGTCTGGCCATCGACCACGGCGCGGACGAAGCCCTCCTTGCGCGCCTTCTCGAACAGGTCGCGAAACTCGCCCTTGCGTCCGCGAACCAGTGGCGCGAGCACTTCGACCTTCGTGCCTGTACGCAGCGTCAGTAGACGCTCCACGATCTGGGAAGCGGACTGGCGGATTACCGGCCTGCCGCATTCGGGACAGTGGGGTACGCCGACCCGTGCCCACAGAAGCCGGAGGTAGTCGTACACCTCGGTGACCGTCCCGACGGTCGAGCGAGGGTTGCGGCTCACGGTCTTCTGCTCGATGGAGATGGCCGGCGAAAGCCCCTCGATGGCGTCGACGTCCGGCTTCTCCATGAGGCCCAGGAACTGCCGGGCATACGCCGACAGCGACTCCACGTATCGCCGCTGCCCCTCCGCATAGATGGTGTCGAACGCAAGAGAGGATTTGCCCGACCCCGAAAGCCCGGTGATCACCACGAGGCCCCCACGGGGGAGCTCGACGTCGATGTTGCGGAGGTTATGCTCCCGGGCACCGCGGACGATCAGGGATTCTCGAGCCATAGCCTTGTAGGATACCAAAGACACGGCTTCGGCTCAAAGGGGAGGAGGAACTGCGTGTAGCGAACCGCTCGGCGGCCTACCTACCCTGCTCAGCGGCCTGAGCCCGCAGCGCCGCCACCCGATCTTCGGTCGGCGGATGTGTGCGGAAGAGCCCCGAGAGCCCCACCCGCTGCACACCGGCCAACGGGTTTACGATGGCCAACTGTGCGGCCGCCGGGTTCACCTGCATCGGGATCTGGTGGGCGGACCGCTCAAGCCGCTCGAGCGCCCCGGCGAGGGCCATCGGGTCACCCGCGATCTCGCCACCGGTCCGATCGGCCTGGAACTCGTTGGAGCGGCTGATGGCGAACTGGATTATCATGGCCCCGATGGGCGCGAGGATCGTCATCAGTAGGACCGCCAGCGGGTTGTTGCCTCGGTCGCGCCCTCCACCACCGAGGATCATACCCCAACGCGCCACGCTGCCGAGCATGGCCACCGCGCCGGCCATCGTGGCCGCCAGCGTGCTCACGAGCATGTGCCGGTGCTTGATGTGCGCCAACTCGTGCGCCGTGACGCCCTCGAGCTCCTTCGGCGGCAAGGCCTTGAGGATGCCTCTCGTGAAGCAGACCACCGCCGTTTTCGGCCCGCGACCCGTGGCGAAGGCGTTGGGCTGATCCTGGGGGGACACCGCGACGGTCGGCATGGGCAGGCCGGCTCTCTGCCGCAAACGATCGACCATCTCGTAGAGCTCAGGGGCGTCGTCGGGACCGATGACCTGCGCTTTGTACATACGAAGGACGAAACGGTCGCTGAACCAGAACATGCCGATGTTCATGATCGCGGCGATACCGAGGAAGAGCATGGCTCCCCCCTGACCACCCAGGTACTGCCCGAACAGCATCATGAGGGCCGTGAGCCCCGCCATCAGCATGAAGACCTTTACGAATTGCATTCCGAGACTCTCCTGGGAACGGTGCACTTCAACGGGAAGGGCTGATACCCGGAAGATGGGCGGCGGGTGCCACCTCCGGGCCGGCGGACCTCGCCGCTTGTTTGGAACGACGGAAGGCGAGGTCTCAGCCCTCGCCTTCCTCAGGGAAGTGAGCGAAGGTGACGGCATTGCCGCCCGGCTCCCGCACTCCGATTTCGTCGGCCCCGTAGAAGGTGGTACGTCGTGGGAACGTCACCTCGACGCCCTCCAACGCCTCGATCACGGGATCGAGGTCGTCAACCTGGACGAAGAGCAGCGTGCCGCCCATGGGAGTTTGAGCCAGCGCCGGCACATCCTTCTCGACGCTGGTCCTCGTCTGGTACATGAGCTCGACGGGACCGCTCTGCAGGATCACGAACCCAAGCTGATCCCCTTCCGGCACCTCGGCCGTGACCTCGAACCCGAGCCGCTTCCAGAAGTCCAACACGGGCTCGATCTCCTCCACGTACAACACCGGAGTCAGACGCTTCATATCCATCGCTGCCTCTCATGTCTAGGGTCACCGGTCCTTCGGGCCGCCGCGCCGGTCGTCAGTACGCCCACTCGCTGAAGATGGACAGCCCCCACCCCTTCTGGTTCAGGATGCCCAGCTCGTTGAAGCCCACGACTCGCCCTCGAAAGAAACGGTCCTCCCAAAAAGACTCGATGGTGTACGCGTTGGACGCCACCCACTCGACTCGGATTCCCGCAAACTGGGTTCCGGCGCCTTGGTTGGAGAGAGGCCGGAGCAGCAACGTCAGAAAGAAGTCGTTCGCCACGTAGAACCCCGTCTCCACCACCGTGTTGTTCAACGTGCCTCGGAGGTTCACGTCACCCAGAGCACCCAAGTCCTGCTGGGTGATCGACAGGTAGTCGAGTCCAAGCTCCTGGGCGACCACCGAGCCCAGTCTGTTGCTGAACGTGCTGAGGCCGAGCGTCACACCCGAACCCAACAGCGCACCTGCAGCCCCCCCCAGTGCCTGACTCTGGCCCGACGTCAGTGCGTAGCTCGGGCGGCCGAAGTACAGATAGCTCAGGAGGTCGTTCTCGGTGACACCGGCTTGGTCGCTAGTCAGACCGACCCGGGGTGAGACCAGGGTGCCCGTCACGGCGGCGGTGATGGTGAAACGATCGCCCTGGGCGGAGCGAACGCGATTGCTCGCCTGAATATTCAGGTCGGGGTTGATTCCGGGGGTCCCGAGGAACCGCAGGGTACCGCCGTCCACCTGGAACTGCCGGCCGAACGCTCCGTAGGACCCACGGACGGCCTCGAGCGTCCCGACCATGGCCAGATCTTGGCTGCGACGGTCGTAGAGCACCTGCAACTCACCGTCGAGTTCCACGTCCATGCGGTCGCTGCGGATCCAACTGTTGCGCTGTACGGCCAGCGTCAGGTTCTCCATGCGGATGTTCCGCAGGAAGGGGTTTTGCCCGGCCAGAAGCGGACGGAGATCCACCACGGTGGTGTCGCCCACCTCGTAGAAGGCCGGATCCGAAAGGTCCACGATCTCCGCGGCGCGCTGAAATTCCTCGACGAACAGCGTCCCCTCGTCCACGCGCAAATCGCCGGAGACCACAGGGCGCCGATACGAGCCCTCGACGCGGAAGTCCCCGCTCAATCGACCCGTGACGTCCTGGCGGTCCATCGCCTGGAAGGCGTCGAGATTCACCTGCAGATCGAAGCCCGGATCGGAAGCCGGCGCCACCGTGACGGTACCCGACACGCTGGCCGTTCCCAGAGCACGCACGCTGCCGTCGACCTCCACGCGACCGTCGGGGAACCAATCCAACGTTCCGTTCATGTTCCGATGCCGAACGCCGAGTCCCGTCAGGAAGGCTCCGCCCTCCGATATCGTCAGCTGACCTCGGGGGGCAAGGCTCTCGGTCGTACCCCCCAGCTCCACGCGGCCCGAGATCGTTCCCACCACATCCTGGTAGCTGTCGAACGGCGCCATCAAGAGCCCGAGCGGCAGCTGTTGGGCGGACACCTCGAGATCGATGGGCCGATCGGGGATGCGATCCGGCACGTTGTGAAAGGCCAGATCTAGAGGCAGCCTCCCACTCACCGTGAGGACCCGAACGGAGTCCGCCCAGAGTCCCAACGCGCCGGTGGCACTCCGGTTCTCATAGTCGACGGCCCCCACGAGGCGATCGAACCGGTAGTCCCGGAACCAGAAGTCGGTCGTGGACAGGGTTCCCGACATCACCGGCCCGGTGTCGCTTCCCCCGACCTCGAGGTCGAGGTCCCAAAAGCCCTCCAGTCGCTCCTGTATCTGAAGCACGTGGGCTACCCGGCTGGCATCGAGGCCTTGGACGTTCAACTCGAAATCGGCCCTGCCCCGGAACGGCAAACGGCCCTCTGCGCGAATGCGCATGCCGCCTACACCCGGACGGATCACACGCACGTCCTGAAAGGTGAGTCCGTCCGGATCCCACGAGATAGTGGCCGGTCCCCCCAGGTTCCAGCGTTCCTCCGGGAACCGCAGGGCCAACTCATCCAGGTGCAGGGTCCGCACGGCACCTTCCTGCTCGAACGCTACCCTCGCCTGATAGCTCTCGTCATCGGAACGGACCACGAACAGGTTGACCCGCCCCCGCGGCTCTTGATAGTCCATCCGCACGGACACGGAGTCGAAAACCCGGCCGAGGACTCGCATTGCACCCCCATCGATCTGAGCTTCGACTTCGCGCTCGGGGGTCAGTAGCCCACTGGCCGCGAACGTCACCGCGGCCTCTCCCAGCCGATTGTCGCCGTAGCGACCGTCTTCCAGCCGAGCCTGACCGGTGACGGCGAGGTCGTCGAGGGACCCGACCAACGTCAGGCCTCCTTGCAAACGTCCCGCCACGAAGCCCTGAGCCAGAGTCGGCAACGTATCGGGATCGATATCTTCGAGAGCCAGAATACTGAGCTCGAGCGTCGAGAGCGTGTCGCGTGCGATCACGTCGGGACCCAGGAGCAGCGGCCGAAGTCCCTCGAGATTGGAGGTCTCGAATTGAATCCGGAGCTCTTCGGTGGATCCGGCGCCCGCCATGGCGAGCCGGCCCGCCCCGTCTATCGACACCCCGCCGATGACACCCTGAAGCGTGTCCACAGTCAGCGTGCCGTCGATGATGCGCAGCTGGACCGAGGCGGTATCCACGTCCAGATGGGCGAAGCGCGAGGCGCGCAATTGAACGTCACCCGACAGCTCGGCGGTCCGCAGATCACCTCCCCGCCCACGCAGGTCCAGGGATCCGGAGAACACGGTGCCCTCCGGCAAGGCAGGCAGGACCTGGGGCAGGTCGAAGTCACGCGACTCTCCGAGGAGCCGGTATGAAGTCAGAGGCGACCTCACGTCGAAGCGGCTCTCCAGATTGAACGCCCCGCCACCGGTGGTCAGGTCGGTCGTCAGCACCATGGCCGACAGAGGGCCCTCCGCGCGGAGCGATCCGCGCGCGACACCCAACCGCGACAGGAGGGACCGTTCACCAAACAGACCGGCGATCGAGAGCGGCTCGAGATCCCCCTCGAGCGACACGAACAACTCACCACCCACGTCGGTCAGGCTACCCTCCAGGCTGATGTGCGAATCCTCGGACCGGGGGTCCGGATAGGTCGCGTCGAACGACACCCGAACGCCTTGGTCCAGCCGACCGTCCGCCCTGAGGTCGAGGCTCATCTCCCCCCGCAGGCGAAGCCCCTCGGAGAAGTAGTTTGCCAGCCTAAGGTCGACGGGCGTGAGGCGCAGATGCAGATCCGTCGCACCGACCGGGCGCCTCATGTGCACCACCCCGTCGATCTCGCCGCCCGACGGTCCCAGGCCAGGCTCCAGGAGGGCCACCCGCCCCGAGACCGACAGGGCGTCCAGAGTACCGGACAGGCCGACGTACCCGTCGACCACGCCGTCCAGCGGTAGGGTGCCGGGCAGGTACTGGGCGAGAACCGATACTGGCACCCCCGAAGCCTCGATGGCCACATTCTCCAGCGATGCCTCCCCTACGGCGGGCTGCCTGAACACCCCGTCGCCGGCCAACTCACCGGGGTTCATGGCGAGGCGCGCACCCGACCACCGGACCTCGAGCCCCTCCGGATCCATGTTGACGCCTACACCGCCGCTCCCCTGCGCGTCGGGGAGGGTCGGTATCAGCCACCGGAGGTCGGCCAGGTCGACTCGGGTCGCCACGAAGTCCAGGCTCAGCCCGGGTAGCGATCCCTCGATGATGTCGATGGCCGCGAGTCCACTGGCCTCCGTATTGGGAAGCCGTAGGCGATCGGCGGTCACCTGGACACGATCGTCGAGCCACTGCACTCGACCGCCGAACTCCTGAACGCGCACGGGATCGCGGAACACCTCTCCCTCCATCGCGAACCTCCCCACATCCACCCGCAGACCCTCGATCTCGGGGTCGACGATAGAGACCCGGTCGAGGTAGGCTTCGATCCCACGAAAGCCGAGGCCTCTCATGAACCCCTCTCCGCCGGGCCCGGGTTCGGTGATGACACGGGACTCGGGCGCCGGTGGGGAGGCGAGTGGATAGCTCACCTCGAGGGTGCCCTCGTGGATGGTCACGCCGTCGAGAAGGAAGCGCCTGCCACCCACGGACTCCTCGGACTTCGTCGCCCCTGATCCGTCCTGCCGGCCCGCGAGGAACGCGGACACGTTGAAGGGCTCGCCCGACCGGGACCGGGCAACGGTGAAGATCGGTCGCCAAAGCGTCACGCCCGTAAGGAGCACGTCACCGCGCAAGATATCGGCTATCGAGTACTCCGCCTCGAGCGAATCCGCGGCGAGCAGAGGACTTCCGTCGGGCGCATTGACCCGAACTCCCACCAGCCTGGCACCCCTGTGAAGGCCCGTGGACCGGATGCCGGACACGAGTATCTCGCCGTTGACCACGCCCTCCACCCGGCGGAGCGCGGCTTCGAGCACGAGGGCCTGCCCGACCGAAGTGCGCGTCAGCAGGAAGAAGGTCGTCATAGCGCCGGCTCCGAGGGCCAACAGCACGATGGCAGCCCACCGAAGTGACTTCCCGGCGCGTCCCATATCAGAACGCCTGACCGATGCTCAGGTGGAGCTGAAACCGGTTGAGCGAGAACCCGTCGCGCGGGCCGAAGCTCACGGGAGGTCCCAGCAGGGCCAGCTCGTCCAGCACCACGAAGTCGAGGGTCTCTACCTCGCCGCCCATGGAGCGCTCTATCCTGTCCGTCGCATCGTCACGGCTCGGGTCGAAAGGACGGATCTGCGAGGTCACGACCTGGAGGTCCTCGATCCCCCGGAAGCGATAGCCGAGGTCGACCCGAATAGGGCCGATGGGGCTGAGGTAGCGGACGCCAACGCCCGGTGACACCTCGAAAGAGCTCGGGGCTCCGGACTCCTCCTCCGCCCAAACGCGACCGAAGTCAGCGAACACGGCGGCCTCCACCCGGGGTCCCAGCGGCACTCGGTATTCGAGCCCGCCCTCGACGACCACTCGACCGCCGGTGGGCCGGGGAGTCCTGAACGCCTCGTCTGTAAGCGGATTGGCGTCACACGTGAGATCCATGACCTGTCCCGGAGTGCAGGGGGGCCCCACGGTCTCCGACACCGAAAAGAGGACCCGATCCACGGCCACGGTCAGGACCCGTGGCCCTAACTGGTTCTGGGCGAAGCCCCGTACGCTGTTCGCGCCTCCCGAGTAGAATCGCTTCTGCGGATGGATGATGTCCGCACCTCCGCCCAAGAGGCTGAAGGTGCCGGCCCCGATCCAACCCGCCTGGATTCGCGCCGCGAAGATCTGCCCTCGGCGCACTTCCACATACCTCGTCAACCCGGCGAAGACACGGTTGTACGCGAAGTCCGAGCCGGTGACGTTGGAGGCGTGCTCGACGCTCAGGAGGGCCTGGTAGCCTCGGCTGGGGTTCAGAAGGCTGTTGGTCCGGTCACGCACCAAGTTGATCGCCAAGGGCGCCAGCCAGTTCGGGTCCTGTAGCCCCGAGATGTCCTCGGGCGTGCAGACAAGGAACGTCGTGCAGAAGAACACCTCGGCGGCTTCGAGCTGGGTCAACTGCGGGCGATAGGCGAAGGTGAGCGAAGTGGACGGGCCGACGGTCCGCGAAAGCGAGAGGTCCAGTCCCACTGCCTGCCTCACGAACACGTCTTGGAGGCTCTGACGCTCATGGAACAGGCTCGCGCCGAGGGCGAGGCGTTGGTTGAAGATCCACGGTTGGCTGAAGTCCGCCGACACGAGCCAGTTGAGGCCACCGAAATCCCCGACGCCCGACTGATAACAGATGCCATCGTGGAGTTGTTCGGAAACGAGATTCGAGAGCCGTGCTCGAATCTGGAGGCGCCGCGCCCCTCCGAAGAAGTTGCGGCTCGTCCAACGGCCCTCGGTATTCAAGCAATCCGACGTGCTCCAACCCACGCCGCTGCGCACCCTGTGAACGCTTCCTTCGGTCACCGTCACCTGGAGCGGCACGACGCTGTCGGGAAGCGACCCGGCAGGATCCACCGCCTCGTCGATCGCGACGTGTTGGATCATCTCGATGGAGTAGAGGTTCCGCTGGGCCTCCTGCCTACGCGCCCGCGAGTATTCCTGGCCCTCGCGGAACGGGAGCATCCTTCGCACGACGCGGTCGGAGAGCTCGCTGTTGCCGACCAACGTCACCGGCCCGAAGACGGCGTGGGGACCCGCATCGACCTCGAACGTCACTCGGGCTTCGTATGGGCTATCGGCCGGCACCAGCGACGTCCGCATTACATCGGCGCGCGGGTATCCCCGGTTCTGTAGCCGTTGGATCAGGGAGTCCCGCGCGGCATCGAGATCGATGGTGCTGAGCAGGTCACCCTCCCGGATCGGAAGGTCCGCCCTGAGATCGAGCTGCTCCAATCCCTCCAGGCCCAGAACGGACAGGGTCGAAACACGCACCGGGCGCCCCTCTTCGATCTGGAAGAGTAGCGACACCCTGTTCTCCGTCGGTCGGACCATGACCGTGTCGACCCGCGTCTCCTTGAACCCTCTGCTGCCGTAGTAGCTCCGCAGTCTGAGAATGTCTCCGGGGAGCTCGCGCCCGTTGAGCAATCGGTGGTCGATGCTGAATCCCGCGCCGAATTTGCAGAACGGCCACAGGAGCCAGGATCGGCACCGCGTTCCCCGATTGAAGATCGCACGGGACAGGGAGTCCCGGGGAAACGCGAAGTTCCCTCGGAAGTCGACCCTACTCAACTCCACCGGGGAGACCTGAGCCATCAGCTCGCCGACGCCCCACGACCCGCCCGCTGACGGTACCATGAGGGCGAGGAGCGCGACGAGAGTGGCGGCGCGCATGCGGGGCCCTAGCGGTCGGAGGCCGGTGCGGAACCGGTGTCGGCACCGGTCGCGGGCAGTCTCTTGGGAGCCTTGCGGTCGAAGCCTACGCGTCCCAGCACCAGGCGCAGGCAGTAGAACGTCACGACCCCCACGCCCAACGCCGCCGCGAGGGCGCCGAGATTCTCGCGCGGCCCGAGATCGCGGCGAAGATAGAATCGGCTCACGACATCCTCGCGATCGACGTGGGTGTCCGCGCGACGAACCGATCCTGAGCGTCCTCGAACCAGTGAGGAGTCACGACCATCTCGTCGGGTTCGATCTCTATCACGTTCAAGCTGTTTCTCCCAACCTCGGCCATGCGGCCCCGGTTCGACATGGCCGTGCCGCTATGCACGTGGACAACGGCGCCACCGAACGACTTTACGACGTAGCCCCGATGAAGGTGTCCACTCAGGATCACCTCGACCCCCATCTCCCGGAACTTCTCGACGAGCGCGCCGCTTCCCGGAAGAATGTGGTCCGACCCGCCGTCCGGAGGGTAAGCGAGCGGATGGTGAGTCACCAGGATGCATAGGTCCTCCGGAGAACACTCCTGGAAGATACGTGCCGCAAACGCGAGCTGCCTGTCCCTGAGCCGCCCGTTGACGATGGCCCGGTGAGGCTCGGCCGAGCACAGCGCCACGAATACCGCCCCATCCACGCGGGTCATACCGTCCAAATCGCTCGAGATGTGCGTGCGGTAATTGCGAAAGGGGGCGAAGAGGCGCTCGTAGGCCCGGTACAGGGGGATGTCGTGATTCCCCGGAGTCACGATGACCGGAACGTCGGGTAGCGCATCGATGCATGCGCGGGCCTGCCGGTACTCACGAACCTTGGCCCTTTGCGTGAAGTCCCCGGCCAGGACGATGACGTCGGGCTCGGCCTCACGCACCAGTGCGTGAAACGCCGTCGCGACCCTCGGCAGATGCGGCTTCCCGAAGTGGAGGTCCGAGCCCTGTAGGATCGTGAGCATCCCGACTCAGCTCTGCGGGCCGGTCAGGCCGGCGCCTTCGCCGATTCTCGTCCGGCGGCGACCGAACGACTCACCCCCCAGACGCTCAGGAGAATCAGCGACATCGCGATGAGCTGAGCGATCGTGAAGGGCCCCAGAAAGCGATCGTCCTTTACCCGCACGAACTCGACCAGGAAACGCTCGAAGCTGAGCAGCGCCAGGCAGATCCACCACAACCATCCCGCTCCGTGTTCGTGCTTCCGCAGTCGCCAGAGAACCACGAAGATCACGCTCGCCATCGCGATCTCGTAGAGCTGGGTAGGGTGCACGGGCACGACCTGCCCGAACTGCTCGACGAGGGCGGGGTCGACCTGAATTCCGAACTGGTTCTCGAGCACGTCGACACGGGTCGGTGGGGTCCCCTGAGGGAAGCGAATGCCGACCCACGAGGCCGTCGGACGGCCATAGTCGTCCCCGACCAGAAAGCAGCCCATGCGGCCGACTGCGTATCCGATCGCCAGGGTAGGCGCAATGATGTCGGCCATCTTCCCGAGCGGGAGCTTCTTTCGTTTGATCTCCCACACGATGAGGGCCACGGCACCGCCGAACCCGCCATACCAGACCATTCCCCCTCTGGAGAAGATGGCCCGCACCGGGTCCTCGAAGAGTCGGGGGTAGTTCAGGAGCACGTAGTAGAGCTTCGCTCCGATGACGCCGCCCAGAACGGCCATGAAGAGCAGGTCCCACGCCACCTCGGGATCCTCTCCCGCCCGCTCCATCTCCGGTCGCAGCAGCACGCCGGCCGTGAGAAACGAAAGGAACATGAACACCCCGAAAGAGGTGATCGGCTCACCCCCCATGACGGGCAACCACTCGGGAAGTCGGAAGAAGATGGGGTACACGCTCAGTGTCCTCTCATGCCGAAGCTCGAATCATGCCGAGGCCCGTACCAACCCGGGAAACGGGAGGTTCGGGTCCGCGGACGCATCAAGGGGCGCGACGTCTCCGCGCTCCAGCCGGTAGGCGCCGGCGCGGGCTACCATGGCTCCGTTGTCGAGCGACAACCGCGGCGAGGCGTAAAACAGGACACCTCCGGAATCGAGACGACGGGCCAACTCCTCTCGCAACCGTGTGTTGACCGACACTCCACCCCCGACGAGCACACGTCTGCAGCCGACCTCCTCCACCCCCCGGAGGGTCTTGCTCGCCAAGACCTCCACCACGGCCGCCTGGAACGAGGCCGCCACGTGTTTCCGCTCGTCGTCCAGCGTGCCAAGGCTCTCCAGTTCGGAAACGAGCGTGCCCACCGCCGTCTTGAGTCCGCTGAAGGAAAAGTCGTAGAAGTCGTCGTCCCCGGGCTGCTGGTTGGTGCGCAGCATGGGCCGCGGGAACTTGTAGCGCGCCTCATTGCCCTGTGCGGCGAGCTCCTGGACGGCGGGACCGCCGGGATAAGCCAGCCCAAGCAGCTTTGCGACCTTGTCGAAAGCCTCACCCGCCGCATCGTCCCGCGTCTCCCCGAGGAGGTGATACTCACCCCACGCCGGCACGTGGAGCAACATCGTGTGACCGCCCGAAACCAGGAGCGCCACGAAGGGGGGCTCCGCATCGGGGTCCTCGAGAGAAGGCGCGAAGAGGTGAGCTTCCATGTGGTGAACGGCAATCATGGGCTTGCCGAGCCCGAAGGCCAGCGCCTTCGACCAGGACACCCCCACCAGCAGCGCTCCGACGAGGCCGGGGCCCGCCGTCACCGCCACCGCATCCAGGTCCCCGACCCGGCACCCGGCCTCCCTCAGGGTCTCCTCCACCACATCATCGATGCGCTGGAGGTGAGCCCGCGCCGCAATCTCCGGGACGACTCCGCCGTAGACCGCATGCTCGTCCTGGGAGAGGATCACGTGGCCCCGCACGGTGGCGGGCGCCTCCAGCAGTGCCGCCGCCGTCTCGTCACAACTCGTCTCGAGACCCAGGATGAGCGGTCCGCTCATGGCCCCGTCTGCCGGCGGACGACGACCGTGTCCACACCCGGCGAAGCGGACATGTGGCTGGGGAGACCCTCCACCACGATCGGCACCCGGCGCTCCTCGGACACCCCCAAGCCGAGAAGCTCGGCGGACGGCACCACGATCCGCAGGCGACTGGGATCCAGATTGGAGACCTGGGACCGCGCGCCCCGCAGCGTGAGCTGCACGGTCGCCGGGATAATCTCCAGGGTGGCGCCGGCTTCCTCCAGACCGACCCCGACCTCGGCTGACACGGGCACGGAAGCAAACACCCGATCGACGGACTCCTCGACGGGAATCCTCAAGGTGATCTCGGAAGGGACGACCGTAATGCGGGCCAACCCCGTGGTATCCACCGTGGTCCGAACGGCACCGCGCTCGTCCACCTCGCCGAGATCCACCGGAACGATGTCCAGAGAGTCCAATCGCCGAACCAGGCTGGCAGGCCCGCTGACGCGTACCGAACCGGGAGTCACCGATACGGATCTGGTCAGAGCGAGATGCTCGGGAAGGCTCCCTCTCGTGGTGATTCGCACCGGAATGGAGGCCGTTTCCAGATGATCGAGGTGGACGTGTACGGTACTCGGGAGAATGTCCTCGACGAGGACGCCGGGGTACCTGTCGATGGGAATCCACCCCGGTTGCAGAGCAACGACCATCTCTTCACCGGCGACATCGTTGAGGGGCACCGTAATGGCGACTCCATCGATGGCCGTGAGGCGGAAGACCTCGGTCGGCGGGCCGCTGAATCGCACCTCCACGGTGGCCGGCACGGGATCCTCCATCAGGATCCACTCGGGATCGGTCAAGCTCACCACGACCGGAATGGAGACGGCCCGCTGATCGGACGCTCCCACTCGGACCAACGCCCACAGAAAAACGGCGAGGCCGAGGGCCGCGAGCTTGAGCTGCCAGTCGCTGGCGAGCGATCCCCCAAGCAAACGGGATCTCACGGCCTGTCCGGTGTCAGGGCTGGTCGGTGACTCACTCCGGGACCGCCAAGAGGCGTTCGATGAGCTTCTGGTGTTCGGGCGCGTCCCACTCGGTTCCCCCCGCCACCTTCTTGTAGATGAGTCCGTCCCGGCCCACGAGGAAGGTCTCGGGCACACCCGTGGTCTGATACAGCCGTTGGATGTCGCCAGCCGGATTGTGGAGCAAAGGGAACGTCAGCCCCAACGAATCGGCGAACACTCGGATGTCGCCCCCCGGACGTCCGAACAGGTCGAAGGTCCCGGCTTCGGCGTCGATGCTCACCGCCAGGATCTCCAGGCCGTCGTCGGACAGCCTCTGGTAAAGGCGCTGCATGGAGGGCATCTCGTACCGGCAAGGGAGGCACCAAGTGGCCCAGATGTTCACCAGGACGACATGGCCGAGATGGTCGCTCAGCCGCACGACTTCGCCGTCCAGATCGGGTATCGCGAACTCGGGTGCGGGCGTGCCCGGGGTCACGGGCTGTAGGCGTTCACGGTTGACCCACGCCAAGAGCACCACGAGAGCCAGGCCCAAGAGAGCGACGGCGTACGGGAGGCGGGAGTATCTCGGCTTTCGGGTGTCGTCCGAGGTCATGTTCTTGGTGGAATGAGATGCGTTCACTGCTACGGCAGTGAATCTAATTAGTTCCTGCGGTTCCCGCGCACGTTGGAGCGCCTCCCGACGACCAAGCGGACCGGGCTTCCGGGGGGAAGCAGACTGTCGGGCTGCGGATCCTGCCCGACGACGCGTCCCTGGTCGCGACCGAAGCGAAATCGCGTCAAAATCTCGGAGACCACGAACCCCAACGAGTCCAGCATCGCTTCGGCCGAGGCCTGCTCGATTCCGAGGAGTAGCGGCATCGGCACCAGCGGTGGCCCGGTGCTCACGGCGATCCGTACCTCCATCGGGAGATCGACTTCGGTGCCCGGCTCCGGGAGGACCTCGACCACCCGGCCCTCGGGCAAGTCGGCCTCGAGGCTGTCGACCGCCACCAGGAACCCGCTCGCCTCGAGCACGTCGCGAGCTCTCTCTTCCCGGAGACGGACCACGTCCGGCACGGGCCGCCTCACCGGACCGAGGCTCACGGTGACGTTCACGGTGTCACCGGTCACGGAGAGCTGACCCGCCAGGGGACTCTGGCCCAGAACCTCGCCTCGCACGGCCAGGGGATGGCTGAACGAATCCACGACGGCCATGTGCAGCCCGACCGAGCGAACCGCCTCCAGTGCCGCGGTGCGGTCCACGCCTCGGACGTCGGGCACCTCGAAGAGGTCTCGGGGACGCGCGGGGACGGGGAAGAGAACCCTGGTGGAGAGCAGGTAGCCGAGCCCGAACCCCACGAGGAGCATCAAGGCGACCAGCCCCCACATGCCGCGCGACGGCCTATGGCTCCACAAGGCCCGCCACCACGTCCGGACGGGTTCCAGCGAGGGCGTTCCACCCCCCCGCCTTCGTCGAATCGAGCTACCTAGTCTCATCCTGCGCTTCTCGCCTCACGCCTTTCTCAGTCGGGCCGCATAAGCGCCGTCGAACCCGGACTCCTGGGGCAACACGCTGAGCCGGCCCTGACCATTCACGTAAGCCGGATCCACACCGGAACTCGGCTCCAGCTCGAACCCCGGATTCCGCTCCAGAAAGGCTGAAATCCGGTCCTCGTTCTCCTCCGGCTCCAAGCTGCAGGTGGAGTACACCAAACGGCCGCCACTGGGTACTACGTCCGCACACGCGTCGAGGATGCGCTCCTGTAGCTCCCTCAACTCGTCCAGCCTCTCGGCGGTGAGCTTCCAGCGCGCATCCGGATTCCTCCTCAAGGTGCCGGTGCCGGTACACGGCACGTCGAGCAGGACCATCTCGACGCCACGCACAATGGGGGCGAGAGCGTCCGCCTGCACCAACGATACGCTGAAGCTCTCCTCCGCCCCCTTGTTGAGCCTTGCCACGTTGCTCCTCACCAGCCTGAGACGATCCAGAGACCGGTCGGCTGCCAGCACCGCGTTCCCCCGGGCCGCCGCCGCTATCGCCTTCCCGCCGGGCGCGGCACAAAGGTCGGCCACCCGGTCGCCGGGTCCCGGATCCGCGTACGGCACGACCAGGGCCGCAGCCGGGTCCTGCACGACCGACGCGACCACGGCCATGGCCTCGACGGGCGACGCACCCGCCGAAAGCACTACACATCCCGTGCCACGACCGACCGGCCGAGCCTCGATACCGGCCTCTGCCAGTGCTTTCGCGGCCTCCTCGGGCGTGTCGCGGAGGCACGTCAGGTAGATCGGAGGCACCTCGTTGTTCGCTTCGACCAGCCGCAAGACCTCCGTTGGGGACCACCGCCGGATCCAGCGCTCCACGAGCCACCGGGGATGCGATCCCCACGTGGACAGGAACCCCACCGGGTCGGAGTCGAACTCCGGGAAGATCTCTCGACTCGGACCCTCACGGACGGTCGCACGCATGATCGCATTCGCGAACCCCGCCGCACGATCACCTCCCACGGAGCGGGCCGAATCCACCGTCTGTGACGACGCCGCGTACTCCGGCACGCCATCCATGTAGAGGATCTGATACAGACCGACCCGGAGAACGTCCAGCATCTCGGGGTCGACGGAATCGAGGCCCCTCCGCACCCTGCGGTCCAGCAGATAGTCGAGTCGGCCACGGAGCCTCTGAACGCCGTACACCAGCTCACGGCACCAAGCTCGCTCGCGAGGGTCGAGAGCTCGGCCCGCAGCGGCGAAGGCGCGGTCCAGACGCTGACCGCGCTCGACCGCGCTCAGGACCTCCAGCGCCGCTCGCCGACCGGGCGTCACCTCCACCCCCGACGTCGGAGGTGTCACGGCCGCAACGCGGTCTGAACGTCGGAGAGCGGGCTCAGTCCAACATCCCCCGGGTCGGAGACGACGGAATGGCGATCTCCTTGGCCTCCATACGGCCGGCGAGGTAGGCCAATCGGCCCGCTCGAATCGCCAGCCTCATCGCATGGGCCATGGCGACCGGATCGTCCGCGGCAGCGATCGCGGTGTTCATGAGCACGCCGTCCACTCCCTGCTCCATCGTAACGCACGCATCGGACGCGGTACCCACTCCGGCGTCGACTATGATCGGCACACTGCAGCGCCGTTTGATCTCGCGGATGAAGTACGGGTTCACCACACCCAACCCACTGCCGATGGGGCTGGCGAGTGGCATGACGGCCACGCAACCGACGTCCTCGAGTCGCAGAGCGGTGATCACGTCGTCGTTGGTGTAGGCCATGATCTTGAAGCCCTCTTCCACGAGCGTCTTGGCGGCCTCCAACGTGGCTTGAGTGTCCGGTAGAAGCGTGGCCTCGTCCCCGATCACCTCGAGCTTCAGCCACTCGTGGAAACCCGCGGCCCTCGCCAAGCGCGCGTAGCGGATGGCGTCTTCGGCCGTGTAACATCCGGCGGTGTTGGGGAGCAGGAAGAACTCGTCGGGATCGAGGTGGAAGAGAATGCCCTCCTCCTTGGTCCGATCCAGGTCGACCCTGCGGACCGCCACCGTGACCATGGCCGTTCCCGAGGCCCGGATCGCCTCGACCATGGTGTCGTTGTCCGCGTACTTGCCGGTGCCGACGAACAGGCGTGAGTCGAACCGCCGGCCCCCCATGTGGAGGGAATCGTCGATCGCCGCGGCGGTGGTCCGGGCCTGGGTGTCTGTCGATGTCATGTCGTTGCTCAGGGTCATTTCAAGGGGACGGTGCGAGCCATCTATCCTCCGCCCACGAAGTGCACGAGTTCTACCTGATCTCCTTCGGAGACCTGAATCTCGCCGAAGCAGTCGCGACTCAGGATCTCGCGGTTCAACTCCACCACAATGAGCTGGGGGTTGAGGTCCAGCGACTCGACCAACTCTCGAACGGAGAGGCCCGAGTCGACCTCACGGTCCTTCCCGTTGAGCCGCACGTTGATGGTCTTTCCTTCACTCATGATCCGTTCCCTGTCACGATCGCTCTCGTCCGGGTTCGCCCCGCACTGTACTTCTTCAACAGCCTTCTAGAGTCTGAAGATAAGCCAGCACGGCGTCGCCTGAAGAGGGGGTATCCCAGATTCCGCCGACCACCGCCGCGCCGTATCCGCCCGCTTCGAGAATGGCCGGCACCCGTTCGGGCGTCACCCCCCCGATTCCCAGGAGCGGCACCGAGACGACAGCGGCCACGTCACGAAGCAGATGCGTTCCGGCCTGCGCCCGGTCGGGATGCGACGAAGTCGCCCAAAGGGCGCCCACGAACAAGAAATCCGCACCTCGGGCCGCAGAGGCCGCTTCCTCGACTCCGTGCACCGAAGCTCCCACCAGGCGATCAGGCCCGAGCAGTCGGCGAGCCTCCAGTGGAGACAACGAGCGGCGGCCAAGATGAGCACCGTCCACCCGGGAGCAGAGCGCCACGTCCACGCGGTCGTTGACCAGCAGTGTCGCCCCGGCGGCGATCGCCTCGTCGCGAAGCGCCCCGGCCAGATCGGAGAGCCGCCGCCCGCTCGTGTGGGGCCCCCGTAGGTGGAGGGCGACGTCCGAGCCGGCCTCCAAGACCTCCCGAGCCCGGACCAAAAAGTCCTCCCGGGCGAGCACCCCGTCGTCGGTGACGACGTGCAGCCGAGGGATCACTCGAAGCGTTGGCCGGCGCTCGAGCCCCGGCCCAGCACCCAGTCGCCCGCCGTCATGCGGTTCTTCCCCGCAGGTTGCACCTCGCTGATGCACACGGCCCCGTCGCCCGTTGCCACCAGCAGCCCCGTGCTACCGTCGGCCTCCACGATGGTGCCCGGTGGCCCCTCCCCCACGACCTCCGGGGCCGCCTCGGGTCGGAAGAGCTTCACGGGATCGCCGCCGAGCTCAGACCACGCCCCGGGCACTGCATCCATCCCCCGAATCAGGTCGGCTACCTCGGAGCAGGACGCCGTCCAGTCGACGCGGGCCGTGTCCCGGTCCACCTTCGGCGCGTAGGTGGCCTTCGATTCGTCCTGTTCGAGCTCTTCGATGAGACCGGCGTCAAGGAGAGCCAAGGCCTCCACCAGCGCCTCCGCGCCGATCTCCGAGAGCCGGGTCGTGAGCTCGGACGCCGTCTCACCCGGGAGGATGGGTTCCTCGGTCTGTAAGAAGACGGGTCCCGCGTCCATCCTCTCGACCATGCGCATGATCGTCACACCCGTGACCTCGTGCCCCCGCGCGATAGCCCAGTTGATGGGCGCGGCTCCGCGCAGAGCCGGGAGCAGCGACGCGTGGAGGTTGACGGACCCGAGGGGCGGGACGTCGAGAACCTCGCGCCGAAGAATCTGGCCGTAGGCGACCACCACGGAGAGATCGGGTCCCAGCGCCTCGATCTCCTCCAGGAACGCTTCGCCCTTCGGAGCCTCGGGCTCGAGGATCGTGAGGCCTTCCTCGAGTGCCGCCTGCTTCACGGCCGAGGCCTTGAGTCGTCTTCCGCGCCCCGCGGGCCGGTCCGGCTGCGTGATGACCCCCACGATGTCGTGCCCTTCGTAGCTCAACGCGAGCAGCGAGGGAACCGCGAAGGCCGGCGTGCCCCAGAAGAGGATCTTCACGAGTCTAGTCCTCCTCCTCCTGGCTCTTCTTCCACTTCTTGAGGAGCATCTTCCGCTTGAGCGGGCTCACGCGATCGATGAAGAGGATGCCGTCCAGGTGATCGATCTCGTGTTGCAGAGCCCGCGCCATCAAGCCCTCCGCGTGGATCTCGATGGGTTCTCCGGCCGGGTCGAAGCCGGTCACGGTCACCCGAGCGGGTCGGCTGACCACCTCCTCGAGTCCCGGAATGCTCAAGCACCCCTCCGGCGCCTTGTCGACCTTCTTGCCCGCGTCGGAGACCACGGGGTTTACGAGGGCGAACCGGCCCGCATCGGGGTCGTCCTCCACGCCGACGTCGACGACGCAGAGACGAACGGACACGCCGATCTGGGGAGCGGCCAGTCCGATACCTTCGGCGTGGTACATGGTCTCCCACATATCCGCCACCAGCGCCTGCAGCTCGTCGTCGAACTCGGCGATCTCCACGCCTTTTGTGCGCAGCACCTCTTCGCCGAGGAGAACGATGTCCCGGATGGTCACGCTAGACTACCGCCGCCGGGGTGTCTCGGCCGATCGAGTCGCCTACGGAGGACACTAGGACTCCTGCGTGACCTTTTTCGCGATGCGGCTCCGCTCGACGGTGACCTTGGTCTCGCCTCCCGTCTTGATCACCAAGCGATCCTCCTCCGCCCGAATCACCGTGCCGATGATCCCGCCGGTCGTCACGACCTCATCGCCCTTCGCGATCGCGGCGATCATCTCCTTGTGCCTCTCCGCCTCTTTCCGTTGGGGCCTGATGAGGAGGAAGTAGAAGATGAGGATCACGGCGGTCATGTTCAGGAAGAACACGAACGTGCCGTTCGCCCCCTGTCGGGGAGCCATCAAAACTGCCAAGGCGGCCTCTGACAAAACCGATCTCCGCTAGAAGGTTGTTGAAGGAAGGGGGCGAGGCCCCTTGGGGGGTCGCCAGGTCCATCCGCTCAATCCACCTCGGCCCGATACCGCTCGAGCCAGTCCCTGGACCACGAATGGAAGGTACCATCCGCGATGCGCTGCCGGGACTCCTCGGCCAGGCGGATGAGGAACCGAAGGTTGTGGATCGAGACGAGACGTTCGCCGAAGCGTTCCCTCGACACGCACAGGTGCCGGATGTACGCCCGGTCGTAGCTCTCGCAGGCGTAGCAGTCGCAGCCCGGGTCTATGGGCTTCGTGTCTCGGATGAACCGGGACCCCTTCATGTTCATCTGGCCCTCCCCCGCCGACCAGGTAGTGCCGTGTCGGGCGTTCCGCGTGGGGGCCACGCAGTCGAACATGTCGCACCCCCGCGCGATGGACTCCAAGAGGTCGTCCGGATAGCCCACTCCCATGAGGTACCTTGGGACTCCAGTCGGCATCTCGGGATGGAGCGCCTCGAGCACGCTCCACATGTCGTCCTTGGCTTCGCCCACGCTCAGGCCGCCGATCGCCAAGCCGTCCCAATCACCGAGATCGAGGAAAGCACGGAGGTGTTCGAGGCGGAGATCCTCGAACACGTTGCCCTGGAGGACCGGGAAGAGCGTTTGCACGCCGTCCGGTCCCTCGGAGTCCAACTCGTCGAAGCGCGCACGGCAACGCTCCAGCCACTTCAGGGTGCGACGGTTGGCCTCCCGGGCCCCCTCGCGGTCCACGCCGCCCGGCGGGCACTCGTCGAAGGCCATGGCCACGTCGGCGCCCAGAGCCCGCTGGATGTCCATCACGATCTCGGGCGTGAAGAGATGGGTCGACCCGTCGATGTGGCTCTGAAACTCCACGCCGTCGTCCCTGATCTTGCTGATGTTCGCCAGAGAGAACACCTGATAACCGCCCGAGTCGGTGAGAACGGGTCCCTCCCAGCGCATGAACCGCCTGATCTGTCCCAGGTCCCGGACCAACTCGTGTCCGGGTCGCAGATAGAGGTGGTACGTGTTCGCCAGAATCATGGAGGCACCCACCCCCGCGATCTCCTCGGGTGAGACCCCTTTCACCGTTCCGATAGTGCCCACCGGCATGAATACCGGCGTGCGCACGTCACCGTGAGGTGTCGTGAAGGTGCCCGAGCGAGCCGGACCGTCGGTAGCGTGCACGGTGAAATCGAACATGGACGGTAGGCGAGGGCGCTTTGCCGTGATAGGATGTCGCGACTGTGGTTTCCCAGTGACCGATTAGTCTCGGGGGTGAGCGTAGGTCCGTCCACCCCATGGCTTGCGGGAGGGCCGAGCCACCGCACATGTCCTAGTCCGTGGTCGCAGCCGGAGTGCTCCCCCTCCCCAGCAACGCACCGACTACGGCGCCGGTGATCCCGAGTTGGATCATGAAGACGAGGGGATCGACGAGCGTCGCGGTGAGGTTCAGGCTGTTCGTGGTTCCGTAGAAGGTGAAGTCGACGCTGAGTGCCCAGATCAGCCCGACGAGCGCCCCTGTCTTCAGGCCCGCACCGGCTGACGCGTCCCCGCGCCATCCCATGATCATGACGAGCAGCGCCGCCGTCAGGACCTGTCCCACGACCAGAGCCCACCACGTCGGGACCTCTTTCATCACCCCGGTGGCCGATCCGGTGTTGGCGAGGAAGAAGTCCATCAGGAGCACACCGTACAGCAGGAAGCCCAGGAAGAAAATCGCGACCCCGCCGGCCAGAGTGGCCATCAACTGCTTTGAAGCCATCTCTCCCTCCATATCAAATGGGTTCGACTGTCTCCGCCTCGACCCAACCGGCCTCCACGGCCACACTGGACGAAGGCACGTTGCGGCCAATCTACGGAGACCCCCGAAGTTCTCCTAAGCAATTCCCCTCCGGCTCTGGATCATTGGGGGATCTGAGTTATCGTCCGGGAGTCGACCCTGACGAGAGATCTATGCGGATACCGCTGTTCATAGGCCTGTTCGCTCTCTCGGCCGTTCCCGCAAGCGCCCAGAGAGCCGTACCCTTCCGTCCCGGAATGGTCGTCACCGAGTCGGTGACCATTGCACCGGGGACATACCGAGTGCCGGCCCGTGAGTCACTCGAGGCCGCGCTGATCGTGGTGCGTGGCGACGGCGTTACCGTGGACCTGACGGGTGTGCATCTCGTGGGGCTGTCTCCCAAGGCCGATCCGGACCGGGCCGCCGGAGTGGCCATCCGCGTCGACGGAGGCACGGGAGTCGTGATTCGGAACGGATCGATCCGGGGGTATCGGATCGGAGTCCTGGCCCGCGGCACCCGGAATCTCTCGCTCGTCGACAACGACCTCAGCTTCAATTGGAAGCCGAGACTCTTCAGCCTCGTCGAGCACGAGAGCCTGGTCGACTGGCTCTCGTTCCACAACAACGAAGCGCGGGAGTGGATGCGCTTCGGCGCCGCCGTCTACCTGGAGGATGTCCACGGCGGCGAGATACGCGGAAACAGGGCCCGTCAGGGCATGAACGGGCTTCTCATCACCCGGTCCGACTCGCTCACGATCCGGGACAACGACTTTTCGTACAACTCGGGTCTCGGCATCGGCATGTACCACTCGAACGGCAACACCGTCGTGGCCAACCGCCTGGACTACAACGTCCGCGGCTACAGCCACGGGATCTACCAGCGGGGCCAGGACTCCTCCGGCATCCTGCTCTATGCCCAGAGCTCTCACAACGTGGTCGCACACAACTCGGCCACGCACTCGGGTGACGGCCTTTTTCTGTGGGCCGGCCAGAGCACGATGGAGAGCGGCGAGGGCGGTGCCAACGGCAACCTGATCTTCGGGAACGACTTCAGCTTCGCGCCCGCCAACGGCATCGAAGTGACGTTCGGTCGGAACCGCCTTGTCGCGAACATCCTGAAGGGGAGCCGCTACGGGGTGTGGGGTGGCTACAGCTACGAGACGGAGATTCTGGGCAACTGCTTCGCCGGAAACCAGTTCGGGGTCGCGATCGGATGGTGTCCCGCTGACAGTTGAAGGTGGTGGCTCCGGAGAGTCTCCTTGTTAGCCTGCCTTTCTCATTTCGGCAACCGGTTCATGGTCGTCGAGGTGGGCCCTGAGCATCCAGAGCTGGTGGTAGCCGATGATCCTCCGGTAGCTCTTCTCGGTCTCCACGAACGAGGCCGCAGCCCAGCGCAAGGCCATCGCTCCGTTCTTCCAGTGGGTCACCCTGCGGGTCTTCTGTCTTACGCCCGAGTGGGTGCTGTCGATCAGGTTGGTCGAGCCCAGGCACTTCCTCAGCCGCGGCGGGAGGCCGAGCCGGTTGATCGTGAACATCTCGCTGAGGCCTTCGCGTAGGCTGGCCGAGGCCGAGGGGTGGTCGCGCTCGAGCCATCGGGCGAGCTGCTCGAGCTTCTGCTCGCCCTGCTTCGCGTCCAGCTTCATCGCCGCCCGGAACGCCGCCTTCACCTGAGGATGCTGATCCTTCGGCAGATGACCCAGCACGTTGCGGAGCTTGTGGTTGCGGCAGCGCTGGATGGGGTGACGTTGGCCGAACACCTTCTCGATCGCCTTCCTGAGCGCTTTCGAGCCATCGATCACGAACAGCCGCCGCCTGCCCGGGTCCAGGCCGCGCTCGACCAGATCCTCTAGGAGCGCGCTGGTCACCTCGGCGTTCTCACTCGCTCCTTCCCTCACGCCCAGCACGTGCTTCTTTCCGTCTGAGTCCACGCCTACCGCAGCAAGCACGTGGTGCGAGCCCATCTGGATCCCGTCCAGGTAGATCACCAGGAGGTCCCACGCATCCAGCCGGCGCTCCATCAGCTCCTTCAGCACGCGCTCCGAGGCCTCGACCGTCTCACGGCTCACCGCCGACTTGCTCACCCCGACCGTGTCGGCCATCTCACCGATCACACGGCCGTACTTCCGCGTGCTCACCCCCGCCATCAGGACCTCGAGCATCCGATCCGCCACGGCGCCCGGTCTCCGCATCGCTGCGTACGCCGGCACCTCGACCTCGCCACCCTCCCCGGCGCCCCGGCGCCTGAGCCGTGGCCGCTCCACACGCACCTTCCGGTCCGACAGGTAAACCACACCACCCTGCCGGCCATACCACACCGTGTCGTCTTCCGCTCGTGACCGACCTGCCTGCTTCACGCCTGCCACACCCTCGGCGCTCATCTCCAGCACCGCTTCGATCGTCGCTCGTCCCATCACCTGGATGACTTCGTCGATCGCGACCTCCGTCTGCTCCACGAGCTCAAGCATCGGAAGCAGAAACTGCCCCTCCCGCTTCAGGAACTCCCTGATCGCGCGCTTGTCCGCCCGATCCCTTACCTCGTACGTTCTCTTCATCGTGGTGGCTCCGTGTTGGGGTTTTTGCCTACCCGAGCCTATCGGCCCGGGACCCCCGGAGCCACCACTTTTCTTTCTCCCCTATCAGGAACCTTCAACTACGGTTGGGACAGCTTCCGCGATCGAACACGGGCAGGACAACCGTATCGTGCGCAACCGCTTCGACGGCGACACCACGGTCATCTCGCTGTGGGCGAACCCCACGCAGCCCGAGGGGTGGGGGTATCCGAAACACCGGGACACCCGGAGCCGGGACCACGTCGTGTCCGAAAACGTCTTCGCCGCCGCACGCACGGTCTGGCGGATCGAGCACTCCACGGGTCACGTGATCGCCGGAAACCACACGCTCGAGGAAGTCCCGTCCGAACCGTGCAGCCCCCGCGCGCTCCTGGGCGAAGCGTACGATACCCTGGCTCCCTCCCTACCGGGTGGACGCCCTACGATCCCCGACGTCACTCGCGCCCGGCTGGGGCGGTCGGCCATCGTGGTAGACGAGTGGGGGCCCCACGACGGACGGTCCCCCAAGCTCTGGCCCGCCGACACGACCCTGACCACCGTGCCCCTCCGCGTCCTCGGACCCGAAGGTGCCTGGCGCGTGACGGACCGGGGGGGGTCGCGGCCCTCTCAGCCGAAGCGGGACGTACGGGTGACACGCTCACGGTGTCGCCCTCGGAGCACGCACTGTCCGATTGGGCGGTGTACCTGGAGTACGTGGGCGAAGCCACCCGGTCGCCACGAGGCGAGGATCGCCCAGCGGGTGAGGCCGTCCCCTTCGGCTTCGAACGCTTCCAACCGCTGGAGGAGTGGGCCGTGCGGTTCTTCGCGTGGTCGGACAGCGCGGCGGACCCGGAACGAAATCCCGAGGCCTTCGAGACGCTTCTGGCCGGTGATCCCCTTCTCGCACGTCGCGAGGCTCGCCTCGACTACTATTGGTTCCGTCCAACCCTCGGAGGACTGCCTCAGGAGCGGTGGGGCCTGGAGGCCGTCACCTCGGTCACGCTCGATGCGGGCGAATACTCACTTCGCACGATCAGTGACGATGCCGTTCGGGTATGGGTGGACGACAGGATGGTGATCGACCACTGGACCCCGCACGAATCGCAGGTGGATTACGCACCTCTGTCACCGGGGCGGCACGAGGTGCGGGTGAGGTACTACCAACTCGCAGGGTGGTCCGAGCTGCGCACCGAGGTCATTCGGGGCTCGTCTCGATCCATCGGATCGGCGGGCCCGCACTAGAGGGGCTCCTGGCCGGGGGCGACCCCGACCGGCCTCGTCAGACCCTCCTCCGCTACCTCAGGAGGAGCGCCCACCAGAGGAACTTGACCCCCACGTGCAGTCCCTGGTCGGCGTGGAAGCCGATCCAGTCCTCACACTTGGCGAAGTCGGTGATCCAGTGGAGCACCGTCTCGGCCACGCCGAGCCACCAGACGCCGGTGACCAGCGCGACGATGCCTCCGTGTATGAGGGAATGGCTGGTCAGCCAGTAGAACCAGTGTGGAAAGTGCTCCGTGTCGGGCGGCGGGGCGCGGTAGCTCCGGCTCTTCCCTCTCGCCATGGCCTCCGACTGAAACGCGAAGTCCGCCAGGGCGTGGCCAGCGATCAGAAGAAGTAGCGTCTGCATCTATCCTATTACGGTGATGGCCTCGAGAATCGGCAGGTACATTGCCACCACCATGCCACCGAGCACCACCCCCACGATCACGACGAGTGCCGGCTCGAGGGCTTTCACGAGTCCCTCGACCGTATCCTCCCGTGGTTAAGGTCTTCGCGACCCTCCGTGTACCCCCGTTGTAAGTTTGGCATACCACTACAGGTAGCCGTACACGCTGAAGGGGGGGCAATCTGTAGTGTCCATCACGACCGAAGTCTACTCCTGCGGGCACAGGGGAGCAAAGAAGCGACGTCGGCCGAAGCGGCGGCACCCGCCCCGGAGGAGAAGCCCCCCGGGGCGGGACCCTGGCACCCGTTTTGCCGGCTAACCTACCGGCCGCCTCCGAGTAGGATCTCTACCCGACGGTTCTGTCGTCGTCCGGCGGCCGTCCCGTTGTCGGCCACGGGCCGGGATTCGCCGGCCCCCTGTACCTCGACGCGATCGGCGCCCAGCCCGGGGAAGTTGGCCAACAGGTAGGCCCTCACCGCCTGTGCCCGGCGCAGACTAAGAGCTCGGTTGTACGCTTCCGTCCCCGAAGAGTCGGTGTGTCCGATCACCTGAATGCGCTCCCCGGACCGCGCGCTGAGCGCCCGTCCGGCCTCGTCCAGGAGCGGGTATGTGTCGTTCCCGAGCACCGCCGAGTCGTGCGGGAAGTTCACGCCTCGGAACGTGAAGACGGACACCACGGGCTCCGGCTCGGGCTCCGGCTCTGGAACGGCGCAGCCGTTCGCGTCCACCTCGGTGCCGGCCTGCGTGTTCGGACAACTATCGAGGCCGTCGGGCACGCCGTCGCCGTCGCCGTCGGTCGCGCAGCCATTGGCGTCGACGCGCGCTCGGGACACAGTGTTCGGACAGCGGTCCAGACCGTCGAATACTCCGTCGTTGTCCGCGTCCGAGGGACAGCCGGTGCGGTCCACTCGGGCTCCCATCGGCGTATCGGGGCAGCGGTCCGAGTGGTCCGCCACACGATCTCCGTCCGAGTCCACACCACAGCCCCTGGCGTCGACGGTGGCACCCATGGGCGTGTTTGGGCACCGGTCGGCGGCGTCGCCTACCCCGTCCCGGTCCCCGTCCAGCCTACCGCTACCCAGGAAGAGGGACGCGCCCAGCGAGAACCCCCATCCCCAGAACGTCTCTTTGCCCAGGGTCGTCCCAGCCAACGCGGCCGCCGTGTTCGCCAATGCGTCCGGGACCTGATGCATGCGCGCCTCGCCCCGAAGCGCGAGCCACCGCGTCAGCGAAACACGGGCTCCCGCGGCGTAGTTCAACGCGAGGTCGGTCTCGGATGCAAAACCCTCGGGGGTCCCACCTCGAGGCTCCGACGCCCGCGAGGCCGTACGCCTGAAGCTCCTTGGTGAGGGGGATGTTGTACCCGACCCCTACCCCGTAGAGGAGCAAGTTCATGTCCACGTCGCCCGTAGCCGTCCTCATGACCTGCGGGAAGAACGCACCTTCTACGTCCAAGAAGAGTCCGTTGCTCAGGTTGTACGACACGTGGGCTCCGGCGAGCACGTTCTTGGCCGGATCCACGAACACGGAGCCTCCCCCCGCCGGATCGAACTCGGGCATGTCGTCGAAGACACCGATGAAGGGGGAGATCTCCCACCCTTTCGGTATCCACTTGTCGGAGTCTTGCGCTGTGAGAGAGTTCAGCGGCATCAGAAGAGCCGACGCCAGGGTCAAAGCCGACAACGTACGAATCACGGGATACTCCTCTATTTGGAACGGTCGATCTTACTATCGGTCAGTAGGGTGCAACCGTCAAATATAGGTATGCGAGGAGCTTAAGGGCAGAGGGAAAGAGGAAGCGCCCCCTAGTTTTCAGGAAGCCCTGCTTCAGGACTAACTTGCCCCGCCACTCGTTCCCGGGAGTCGCCCATAGGGAAGTTCGCACAAGACAGCACCCCGCTTCGGTTCGTCCGGCGTGTGGGTGCGATCACGTTAGCGGTCCTGGCCGTGGCCCTCTCTGCCAACGTACGTGAGACACGGAGCACGCAAAGAATTAGAGTAGGGCGAAGGCAGAGAAAACGAACATGTTGGGACTGCGAGAGAGAATGGAAGAGAATGGTAGTGCCCCTGGAACCGGGGAGGCCAAGCGAAGCGCGGCAGCTCCTGCGGACCCGGAGGTAGTAGATAGGCCGCTACGACGGTGGTTCAGTCCGTCGTACAAGCTGCGGATCGTCGAAGAAGCGGACCGGTGCACCGAGCCCGGCGAGGTGGGTCAACTCCTGCGGCGAGAGGGCCTGTACTCGTCGCACCTGACGACGTGGCGCAAGGCGGCGCATAGCGGGTCGCTGAAGGACCTGTCGAAGAAACGCGGCCGCAAGCCGGAGCGAAATCCGCTGGATGAGAAGGTACGCAAGCTGGAGCGCCGCAATGCTCGGCTCGAGGATGAGCTCAGGAAGGCACACCTGATCATCGACGTGCAGGGAAAAGTTGCGGGGCTGCTGGGGATAAGCCTCGACGACGGGACGAACTCTTGAAGGCGGCCGATGAGCTGGCTAAGCACGTCGGTGTAAAACCGGCGTGCGCGGCCCTCGAGGTCTGCCGATCGACGTTGTACCGTCGTCGAGGCCCATCGACCGGGCAACGGCAGCCCCGCCCGACGCCCGCCCGGGCATTGAGCGAGACGGAACGAGGCGAGGTCTTCGACACGCTGTGTTCGGAGCGGTTCGTGGACCGCTCACCCGCCGAGGTGGTGGCCACGCTGCTCGACGAAGAGGTCTACCTGTGCAGCGAACGCACGATGTATCGTGTTCTGGCCTCCGAGGTGCCGGTTCAGGAACGCCGGGCGCAGCGCACCCATCCCGAGTACAAGAAGCCCGAGTTGATGGCCACGGCGCCGAACCAGGTGTGGTCCTGGGACATCACGCGGCTGCTGGGGCCGAAGAAGTGGAGCTACTACTACCTGTACGTGATCCTGGACATCTACAGCCGCTACGTCGTGGGCTGGATGGTGGCGGACCGGGAGAACTCGGCCCTGGCCGGCCGGTTGATCCAGCAGAGCTGCCTGAAGCATGGCGTCCAGCCCCGGGTCCTGACCCTGCACTCGGATCGGGGAGCTCCAATGACGAGCCAATGCACCGCTCAACTTCTCGCTGACCTCGGCGTGACCCGCTCGTTGAGCCGGCCTCAGGTCTCGGATGACAATCCGTTCTCCGAGGCTCAGTTCAAGACCTTGAAGTACCATCCCTCGTTTCCCGGACGGTTCGGAGACCAGGGCCAGGCCAAGACCTTCTGTCGATCGTTCTTCCGTTGGTACAATGCCGAGCACAGGCACGGGGGCATCTCGATGCTGACCCCCGAACAAGTGCACTTCGGGCGCGCCGACAACGTTATCGCCCGCAGGACAACCGTGCTCAACACGGCATGGACCACCCATCCCGAACGCTTCGTCAGAGGCGTTCCCAAACCCAAACCGCTCCCGGAGGCCGTCTGGATCAATCCTCCCACCACACCCCTCTCCACACAGGAAATTGCTCTTTAATTAATCCCGTAGAGTGTCCCATTGTCGTTGACAGGTTCCGCACTCGGTCAAGGTGCGGCACGGCCCTGGTCGATCTCGCTCAGGAGCGGCCACACGCCCCGGATTCCCAACCCTTCTTCCGACGGCGGTGTCCTGTTCTTCGTAGAGTTCCATCCGATTCTTGGAGACACTCCATGCTGCTCGTGCTTCTAGCTGCCCTGCAATTGAGTCCCGGACAGAACAACGAAGACGGCGGCCACCCCGACGGCTCCGTCTACGCGGGCGTGGAGCGGCAGTTGGATGTCGTGGTTCCGAGGTCGGAGATGGACATCGTGATCGACGGTAGCCTGGACGACGACGCGTGGAGCGGGGCGGCGGTACTCAGCGGCTTCTCGCAGTACAAACCGGTGGACGGCGTTCCGGCCGACGACCCCACCGAGGTGCTGATCTGGTATTCCACCAGCGCCATCCACTTCGGCATTCGCGCGTACGAGCCGCACGGCGCTGTGAACGCCACGTTGGCCGATCGGGACAACATCGAGAACGACGATCACGTCCAGATTCTCCTCGATACCTTCAACGATGGGCGGCGCTCGCTCGCCTTCGCGGTGAATCCCCTCGGCATCCAATCCGACGGCGCCCGCATCGAGGAGGGATCGGGAAGTGGCGGCGGAGGGGGGTCCCGGCGAGGCCCCAGCGATCCCGTGGATCTCGCTCCGGACTTCCTCTACGAGTCCAGGGGTCGGAATGAGGATTCCGTTCAAGACCCTCTCCTTTCAGCCCGGAGAGCTACAGGACTGGGGCATCAACATCATCCGACGAGTACAGCACTCCGGCCACGAGCAGACGTGGACGCCCGCACTGCAGGGACGAGCCTCGTTCCTGTCCCAAGGAGGACGTCTTCGTGACATGCAGGGAATGGACCGAGGCCTTGTGTTGGACATCAACCCGGTCCTGACGACCGCGGTCGCGGGCAATCCGACCGATGGCGGATGGGACTATGACGCCGGCTCGCCCGAGTTCGGCAGCAACGTGCGCTGGGGCCTCACCTCGAACGCCACGATGAGCGGGACGGTGAACCCGGATTTTTCACAGGTCGAGGCGGATGCGGCACAGGGCCAGTTCGACCCCCGGCGAGCCGTGTTCTTCGATGAAAAGCGGCCGTTCTTCCTCGAGGGAAGCGAGAGTTTTCAGACGGGAAACCGGCTCATCTACACACGCAGGATCGTCAACCCTATCGCGGCCGCGAAGGTCTCGGGCAAGGTCTCGGGCACGGAGATCGGGTTCCTCTCGGCGGTGGACGACAAGGCGTTCTCCGCTTCGGGAGAGGCGACCCCGTCTTCAACATTCTCCGTGTGAAACGCGATATCGGGGAGGAGTCGACTCTCGGGTTGGCGTACACCGATCGGGTCGCGGGGTCGCACTTCAACCGGGTGGCGAGTCTGGACAGCCGCATCGTGTTCGGCGGCGTGTACGCAGTGCAGGCACAGGGTGCGATGACGTTCGACCGGACGGACGGACCGACGGTCGATGGACACCTCTGGGACCTCAACGTCCGACGCTCCGGCCGAAGGTTCGGCATGGACCTTCTGTTCAAGGGGTTGGACTCCGATCTCGTAGCGCGTAGCGGATTCCTCAGCCGCGTCGGGACGGTCCAGGCCAGGGCCCAACCTACTCTGACCTTCTTCGGGAGCCCGGGCGCCCGGGTCGAGCAGTACCGGCTCCGCTTCAACATCGACTTCACCTGGACGCACGAGGGCTTCATGAACGGGCTGGGCCCGGACGACACGTGGAAGTTCCACGTGTCGAACGACTTCGTGTTCCGTGGAGGATGGCAGTTGGGCACGTCGGTATTCATCGAGGAGTTCTATTTTCCGCCGGACCTCTACACCGACTACGCCATCCAGCGGCAGACCCCGACCGGCACCGAGATCGTTCCGTTCGTCGGGACGCCGGGCATCATGAACTACGACCTGTCTCTGCGCCTCACGACGCCGAGTGCGCCGAGGTTCACGGGCAGCACCTCGGTAATCCTCGGCCGTGACGAGAACTTCGACGAATGGGCGGCCGCCTACATCATGTTCCTGACGCTCGAGGGAACGTGGAGGCCGAGTGACCAGATCCGAATGGAGGGTCGTCTCGTACGCCAGCAGCGGTGGAGAACGGACGATTGGAGCGTCGTGCGCATCGTCGACATCCCCCGCCTCAAGCTGGAGTACCAGCTCACGCGATCGATCTTCTTCCGATTCGTCGGCCAGTACGACGCCCTGAACGTGGATGCCCTGCACGACGATTCGAGGACCGAGGATCCGATCGTCATTCGAAACGCCGAGGGGGTGTACGTGCCCTCGGTCGCGGTGAGCCGCAACGTCTTCAGGGTGGATGGGCTGTTTTCCTTCGAGCCGAGTCCGGGCACGGTCATCTTCGCCGGATACGGCAGCACCATGTCCGAGGACGAGACCTACCGCTTCCGGGATCTACAGCGCACGCAGGACGGGTTCTTCGTCAAGCTGAGCTATCTACTGCGGATGTAGACGGCTTCCGACTAGCCGCCGCCCGCACCGAGCGAAGACCCACCGAGGCGACTAGAACGCGGAGAGGCCGGTCACCGCCTGCCCCAGGATCAGCCCGTGGATGTCGTGTGTGCCCTCATACGTGTAGACCGACTCCAGGTTGGCCATGTGCCGCATGGAGTGATACTCCACCAGGATTCCGTTCGCCCCCAGAAGCCGTCGAGCCTCGCGCGCAATGTCGCACGCCATGTCGCAGTTGGCCCGCTTCGCCAGCGACACCTGCTGCGGGGTCACGGTTCCGGCGTCTTTCAGCCGTCCCAACTGGAGACACAGGAGTTGGCCCTGCGTGATCTTGGTCAGCATATCGGCGAGCCGGACCTGTTGGATCTGCTTGGCTCCGATCGGTTCGCCGAACATGACCCGCTCCTTGGAGTAGCTGCGGGCCTCGTCGAAGCAGGCCATGGCGGCGCCCACGGCTCCGAAGGCGATGCCGAAGCGGGCCTGTGTGAGGCACTTGAGGGGGCTCTTGAGCCCCCCGCTCTCGGGCATCACCGCACCGTCGGGGAGGTGGACGTCCTCCATGTGGAGCTCACTGGTGTCGGACGCCAGTAGCGAGAGCTTGCCCTTCTGATCGCGGGCCGAGAACCCGGGGGTGTCCGTCTGCACGACGAACCCGCGGATCCCCTTGGTGTCTCCGATCTCTCCTGTCTGAGCCCATACGATGGCGACGTCGGCCATGGACCCGTTCGTGATCCACATCTTGGTGCCGTTCAGGAGCCACCCGTCGTCAGTCTTCTTAGCCGTGGTGATCATGCCGCCGGGGTTCGACCCGTAGTCGGGCTCCGTCAGGCCGAAGCAGCCGATCTTCTCCGCCGACGCCAGCTTGGGCAGCCACTGCCTCTTCTGCTCCTCGCTTCCGAACGCGAAGATGGGGTACATGACGAGCGCCCCCTGCACGGACGCGAACGAGCGGATGCCCGAGTCACCCCGCTCGAGCTCTTGATTGATGAGGCCGTAGGCCACGTTGTTGAGTCCGGCGCAGCCGTACTCCTCGGGGAGATTGGCGCCGAGCATGCCCATCTCGCCGAGCTCGGCGATGATCTCCTTGGGGAAACGCCGCTCGATGTATGCCTTGCCGATCAGTGGCATGACGCGGTCTTCCACCCACTCCCGCACCGTATCGCGGATCATGCGCTCTTCTTCGCTGAGAAGACCGTCGACGTCGTAGAAATCTATCCCCTGGTATTTGCCCGCCATGGGTATGCCTCACGCTGCGTTGTTATCGGTAGGAACCGCAGGCTCAAACTAGTGGGGATCCTGCCCGGGTGAAACGGCCCCGGCGTCGTCGGGCTTGGCCATGCGGGCTGACGCGTAGAAAACCTCGCGCGCTACGCGGGCGCTGACGTAAAACGCCGCCAGGACGGTCCCGATCCAGCCGCCGATGACCAGGTTGGACGGCTGAACGTAGAACCAAATCCAAAGGGAGAGGACGACCGAGACCATCAAGCCGACGAGCCAACTCCGGGCGCTGGCCCGGCCGTGGACGGCCTCCCGACAGCCCTCGCACCAGAGCAGGCGGTCGAGGTCGGCCCGGGGTTTCATTTCGCGGCAGCGTAGGCACGCCACCCGGTCGGAATGACTTTCCGTCCAGGTCACGAAAGAGCCCGGACGATGGCGGCGGTGAAGTCCGCGGTGGAAGCTTCGCCGCCCATGTCACGAGTCCGAGCCCGGCCCGAGCGTACCACATCGTCCAGCGCGGCCCTGATGCGGGCGGCCACGTCGGCTTGCTCCACGTGGTCCAGAAGCAGGCACGCCGAAAGCAGGAGCCCGGTCGGATTCGCCACGCCCTGTCCCGCGATGTCCGGGGCCGAGCCGTGCACGGCCTCGAACATGGCCGCGTCCTCACCGATGTTGCCGGCGGGAGCGAATCCGAGACCTCCCACGAGCCCGGCCATCAGGTCGCTCAGGATGTCTCCGAACATGTTCTCCATGACGAGCACGTCGAAGCGATACGGATCCAGCACCAGAGCCATGGCCGTGGCATCGATGATCCGGTCCTCCCACTCGATCTCGGGATACTCGGTGGCGATCTCGCGCCCGATATCCAGAAAGAGCCCCTGGGTGTACTTCAGGATATTGGCCTTGTGGGCGAGGGTGACCTTCTTGCGACCGTGCCTCCGCGCATAGTCGAAGGCGTACCGGAGAATCCGCTCGATACCGAACCGCGTGACGATCATGACCGACTCGGCCGCCGCCTTGGGATCGCCCTCCAGACCGATGTAGTGTTCGACGCCGACGTAGAGCCCCTCCGTGTTCTCACGGATGAGCACGAGATCGATGTCCTCGTACCGCCCGCCGGGCACGATGGTGAGCGCCGGTCGGACGTTGGCGTAGAGATCGAACTCCTTGCGGAGAGCCACGTTGATGGAGCGAAACCCGGAGCCTGAGGGTGTCGTGAGCGGGCCTTTGAGTGCCAGCCCGCTCTCACGGAACGAATCGAGCGTGGCGTCGGGGAGGGGGGTGTGCACCGCGTCGAGCGCGGCGATGCCCGCCAGTTGGGTGTCGTACTCCAGGTCCGCTCCGGCGCCTTGGAGAATCTCGAGGGTCGAGTCGGTTACCTCCGGCCCGATGCCATCTCCGGGGATGACTGTGACGGTCTTGGTCATACGAGGGTTCATCCTTCGGAATAGAGATGCGGCAATGTAAGGGTAAGCGGGACGGCGGGCGCCCTCCCGGCGGGATCAGCGCTTTACGAACTCGCTGCTGTAGGCATACTCGGTGCGGTCTTCGCCCCATTCGACGAGATCTTCGAGGTACGAAGGCCGCTCCGTGCCGTCGAGTCGAGCCTTGCCCGCGATGTTCCTGGCTCGCTTCCAGGTCAGCTCGTTGAGCCGATCCCGCTGCAGGAACGCCCGTGCGACCTCGGTGTCGCGCCGACTCGTCCGCGTGATGACGCGCACGCCGGCGAGGCCAGGATAGGCCTTGAGCACGGACTCCGTCTCCGCGCTGAAAAGATAGATATAGGGCCCGACTTTGGCCCACAGAGAGCCGCCGCGACGGACCTGTTGGAGAGGCTGATTCACCAGAATCTCCAGCACGTTGCCGCTCAAGCGGGCGCTGATGTCCGACGACGAGGCATAGTGGGCTCGAGCCTCCGCCACCGACGGCAACGTGAGGTCGGGCTCCTCGCACGCGGCACCGCCCAGGAGCCCGACGGAGGCCAGGGCCAGCCCGATTCTGTAGGTCCTGATCGCAAGCATGTTCTTCATTCTGCTATCGTGCGTACCATAACAACGTCTCCGTCAGCCTCTCCACCGCCGACGCCACCGACCCGAAGTCCGCTACCGGCCCCGGTCGGCCTGCCACCACTCCGGTCCACATCACTCGCCCGGTCCTCACGTCGAGAATCGCGGACACGATCTCGACCACCGAGACTCCCTCAGCCCCTTCGGCGCCCGTGCGAACGGTCACCGGGATGATCGCGATGTCTGACCGAACTAACTCCGCCAAGCGGCGGATCTGTCCGTAGAGCGGATCACCGACTCGATCCACCTCCGCGCCCAGGAAGACGCTCACGGGCAGGCCATCCACCGTGCTGTCGACGACCGGAGCGCGCGCGAGAGTGGCCCGGAGCTCCTCCGGGAAGACCCATTCGATCTCCCTGCCACGTGCCCGGAACGCAAAAGCGATCTCGGGATCCACGTCCCCACGCACCCCCTGGCGGATCTGCACTGGATAGACCATGACGCGCCGTCCCCGGAGATCGGGCACGAAGCCCCGCATGCCCCCGGCTTCCAGAGCCGCCCCTCCACCACCGCCCCCACATCCCTGCAGGGCCAGAACTGCAAGCACCGTGCCCACACGACGGACGGCTGACGGGAGACCATTCACCCGCTCGAGCAATTCACCAGGTTTCATCGGCCCCCCAAGTGCGGTCGCGAAGCGCTGATGCGCCCCGCCGGCTGAGCGATGAAAGCTATCCAAAGCGCCGAAAGGGGTACACCCCGCCCAGACCCCGGCTACTCCCCCGTGTCGGGCTCCTCGTCGGACTTCTCCGACTCCAGCGTCAGCGCCGCGGAGTTGATGCAGTAGCGGAGGCCCGTGGGCTGGGGGCCGTCCGGGAAGACATGCCCGAGATGCCCGTCGCACGCCGCACACAGGACCTCGGTGCGACGCATCCCCAAGGTGTGGTCCTCCTCGGTCCGAACGTTGTCGCCGTCCGCCGCCTGATAGAAGCTCGGCCAGCCGCACCCGGCGTCGAATTTGGTGGCGGAGTCGAAGAGCCGGTTACCACAGCCGGCGCACACATAAGTCCCCGGGTCGGTGGTGTCCCAGTATTCCCCGGTGAAAGCTCGCTCGGTCCCCTTCTGCCGGAGGACGCGGTGCTGTTCGGGCGAGAGGGACTCTCGCCACTCCGCATCTGTCTTGGTCGGCTTGTCGGACACGGTCCTCTCCTGGATGACGGGGTTCGCGACCCCTTAAATCTACTTACCCCGCCACACCTCCGTGTCGGGCCGAAACACCCCCCAGGCGAACCAGAAGTGGTTGCCGTGGACGACCTCGGCGAGCTGCGTGCCCGCCAACTCCCCCTTTACCGCCCTCCCCGAGAGATTCCACTCGGTGCCGGTCTCCAGATCGCGAAAGCGCCCGTCTCCGCCGGGCTCGAACGTCAGCGCCCTGCCCCCCACGATCGGCGAGAACGAGGTGGACGAGCCCACGTCCCGTCCGCTCGCGATCGAAGACTCGTCGACCGCGCTGGCGGTTCCCGAAGCCCAAAAGACCACCACGTCCAGAGCACCGACCCTCACCTGAGCCACGCGCGCCTCCGCCAGGACCGAGAAGGGCACGGCCAGGTAACGCCCGTCACTCTCGAGCGCCACGACCCGTTCCATGGGTGGGAGCCGCTCGTCCTTGCGCCCGAACCGGAAGAAACGATCCCACGGTCCGTCCCCGCGGTCGTACCCCCGATAGGGGTTGGTCCCGTAACGCTCCGTGAAGTCGGCTGGGAACCCCGTGTCCCGGGAGAGGACCAGTGCGCCTTTCAACTGCTCCCGCACACTCCGCCAACTCATCACCGTGGCGGGCACGAAGGTCAGCCGTTCTCCGGCGTATTCTCCCACCAGCCCTTCACCCGTGGCCTGCTGCCACCACGTCTCCGACTGCCGGTCGTACATCACCAGATCCGAGTGCCGCAACCGGCCGGTGGTGCCGAAGTCCAGGACTCGGCCATCGAAGTTGCGGTCGACGGCGATGGTGGTGTTGCAGAGCGGGCAGTAGGTGACGGTCACCGGGTCGCCGCCGATCTCGTCGTTCACGATCTCGTGCCAGATGAGGATCGAGAGCGGATACGCCTTGATCACCCCTTTTACCTTGACTACGGCCACGGGCTCGCGGTCGCCCAACCAGTCGTCCGCCTCACGAACCGTTACGAACGTGGGGCGGTCGATGGAGCGGATGCCGTCCTTCGGCGGCCCACCCGGCGTGATTTCGTGCAGCGGGACGGTGGTCCTGCCGAAGTCGGTCGACCAATCGTCCTGGCCGGCGATGGCCGGCCGCTGCTGGCCCGACGCTTCGGACGGCGGTGACGAGCAGGCCACGAGCAGTCCCGCGACGAGGAACAAGACAGGGTAGGGACGGGGGGAGTTCATGGGGCTTCCTTGGCTGCCGGCGATGTCACACCGTACTCAACCCACCGCGCCGACGGGCCGTTCCCGTCCGAGGCGCGGCACATCTTGCTCGCCCGCGATCCACGTAGTCTCTTGCAGCGTCAGATCTTTACACCACACCACTGATCGAGCCTAGACCGATGAGCGATGCCTCCGTTCGACACATCCCGTGGGACAGTATTCCCAAGGAGGAGTTGAATCCCCTCCTGCAGCGGCAATTGATCACCGGCGAAAAGGGCATGCTCGCCCACGTGCACCTCGCCAAGGGCGCCGTGGTCCCGAAGCACTCGCACCACAACGAGCAGTTCACCTACATCGTCGAGGGGACGTTGCGCTTCTGGATCGGGGAGGACCAGTCGGAAGTGATCGACGTGCGCGCGGGCGAGGTGCTTCACATCCCACCCCACGTACCTCACAAGGCGGAGGCCCTCGAAGACACGCTGGACTTGGACATTTTCGTTCCGCCACGCGAGGACTGGCTGACGGGAACCGACGACTACCTGCGGAGATAGCCGGGATGGATCTGGGACTCAAGGGCAAGACCGCCCTGGTGGCGGCGTCCAGCAAGGGACTGGGGCGGGCCGTGGCCGAAGAGCTGGCCAGGGAAGGCGCCAAGCTCGTGATGTGCGCGCGTAAAGTCCGGCCCTTGGAGAGGGCTCGCTTGGCGATCTTCAACGAGACGGGCACGGAGGTCGTGGCGGTTCCCGCGGACCTGAGCGAGCCGGCGGACGTCGACCGGGTCGTGGCGGCCGCGAAGGCCGAGTTCGGCCGCATCGACATCCTGGTGACCAACACGGGCGGGCCTCCTCCCGGGCCCTTCGAGAGCCACTCGCGAGACACCTGGAGCAAGGCGGTCCGCCAGAATCTCTACAGCGTGCTCAACCTCACGCGAGACGTCCTCCCTGCCATGCGGGACGCCGGTTGGGGAAGGATCATCAACATCACGTCGGTGGCGGTGAAGCAGCCGGTCGACGGCCTGATTCTGTCGAACGCCGTCCGGGCCGCCGTGACCGGGTTCGCCAAGACTCTCGCCAACGAAGAGGCCCACTTCGGCATTACGGTGAACAACGTCATGCCGGGGTATACGAGGACCGAACGGCTGGAACAGCTGGCGGCCGATGCCGCCGACCGCTCGGGACTCTTGGTGGAGGAGGCCTACGCGCTTTGGGAGAGCCAGATTCCCATGGGGCGGATCGGTACCCCCGCCGAGTTCGCCGCTCTCGTGGCCTTCCTCGCGTCGGAGCGAGCCAGCTACATCACGGGCACCTCGATTCCCGTCGACGGAGGAGCCATCCGCTCCCTGCTCTAGAAGCCTTCTAACGGCTGAGGGCACAACGGGAGTCGGCCGTTGTATCAGCGGCGCAATCGCCTGTTCGAATCGGAGACAACCATGTCGGGGAAACTCGCGAAAGCTGAATACATCTGGAGGGACGGAGAGGTCATAAGGTGGGAGGACGCGACGGTCCACATCCTGAGCACCGCGGTACAGTTCGGGACGTCGATGTTCGAGGGCATCCGGTGCTACGACACTCCCAAGGGACCCTGCGTCTTTCGACTGGGCGCACACGTCGAGAGGCTCTTTCATTCCTGTAAGATCTACCGGATGGAGCCGGAGTACTCCCGTCAGGAGATCATCGACGCGTGCCGGACAACGGTGGAGCGCAACGGCCTCAAGGACTGCTATATCCGCCCCATGGTGCTTCGGGGATACGGCGCGGCGGGCCTGAACCCTACGGACAGTCCCATCGAAACGTACATCGCCACGTGGCCCTGGGGTGCCTACCTGGGTGAGGGCGCTCTGGAGAATGGAGTCGATGTCTGCGTGTCGTCTTGGAACCGGCCGGCCCCGAACACCTTTCCGGTTCAAGCGAAAGCGGCCGGGCACTACAACAACGCTCAGCTGATCAAGATGGAAGCCGTTGCCAACGGATATGCCGAGGGACTGGTGTTGTCCACGGAGGGTCGCCTGAGCGAGGGTGGCGGGCAGAACGTGTTCCTGGTGCGGGGTGGGGTATTGGTGACCCCCGAGCTCGACGGTTCGTTACTGCGGGGGGTCACGCGCGATGCCGTGATCACTCTGGCCGGCGACCTGGGGTTCGAGGTGCAGGAGCGCCCCGTCCCCCGCGAGGACCTCTACACGGCCGACGAAGTGTTCTTTACCGGCACGGCGACCGAAGTGACCCCCATCCGCAGCGTGGACCGTATCACGGTCGGCCAGGGGAAGGCCGGTCCGATCACGAAGGCGGTCCAGAGCCACTTCCTGTCGGTCGCCAAGGGCGAAGAGAAGGACCTGCACGGGTGGCTCACACCCGTGTGCACGGGCTAGAACCACCTCGGCCTAGGACGCGGCCTCTTCTTCGATAGGCGGTTCCGCCGCGGGGACGGCTAGTTCCCCACCGCCCCCGCGTCGACGTTCCGGGGGTCCGCCGCACCCAGCCGGTCTCCCGTATCGGGATCGATCATAATCGAGTGGGCCAGCCCCTGCCCTCCCCTGCACGACACTTCGTAGCCCCGCCGCTCCAGATCGGCCAGGGTCGCGGCGGACACTCCGTCCTGCTCGATCCGAACGTTGTCGGGAAGCCACTGGTGGTGCAGGCGCTTGGCGTTGACGGCCTCCTGAATGTTCATGTCGAACTCGACGACGTTCAGGATCACCTGCATGACCGTGTTGATGATGGTCCGACCGCCCGGGCTGCCCACCACGGCGACCAACTCCCCGTCCTTGGCCAGAATGCTCGGTGTCATGCTCGACAGCATCCTCTGCTCCGGGCGAGCCAGGTTGGGCTCGGTCCCGATCAGGCCGCTGTCGTTCGTCAGGCCCGGCCCGGCATTGAAGTCACCCATCTCGTTGTTCAGCAGAAACCCGGCACCGGGCACGGTGATGGCGGAGCCGTAGCCCGCCTCGAGGGTGTAGGTCACGGAGACCGCCATCCCGTCGCGGTCCACCACGGAGTAGTGCGTCGTCTCCGGACTCTCGTAGGGCTCGGTGACGTCCGTTGGAACCGAGACGCTCGCTCTGACCGGATCGATACCGGCTCGCAGCCGGGCGGCGTAGTCCTTGTCCGTGAGCCGATGCAACGGCACGTCGACGAAGTCCATGTCGGCCACGAACCGGGCGCGATCACGATAGGCCCGGCGCATGGCCTCGGTCACGAAGTGGATGTAGTCGGCCGAATTGTGACCCATGGACGCGAGGTCGTAACCTTCGAGGATGTTCAGCATCTCGACCATGGCGATGCCGCCGCTCGACGGCGGAGGCATGGAGATGACGTCGTAGCCCCGGTACATGCCCTTGATGGGCGTCCGCTCCTTGGCCTCGTACCGCGCGAGATCTTCCAGCGTGATGATCCCGCCACCCCTTTCCATCTCCGCGACGAGAAGGCGCGCCGTCTCGCCCTTGTAGAATCCGTCCCGGCCATTGTCGGCGATGCGTTCCATGGTGCGAGCCAAGTCCGTCTGCACGAGGCGGTAACCGGGGTCCAGAGGCCGGCCGGCCATGGAGAAGGAAGCCACGGTTCCCTCATAGGCGGAGCCACGGCCTTGGACGAGGCGCTGAAGGCCGCCGGCAAGTCGTTCCGTAATCTCGAAGCCGTCGCGCGCCAGACCGGACGCCGGGTTCACCAGGTGCCGCCACTCCTCGCCCCCGTAAAGACGATGCGCCTTCCAGAACCCGGCGACCGTGCCCGGCACACCCACCGCCATGTGGCTGTTGTGGTGCTTGGTGCGGGAGTACTCACCCGACTCGTCCAGCCACATCTCCGGGTGGGCGGCCAGTGGAGCCTTCTCTCGGAAGTCGATCGCGGTCGTGCCCCCATCCGGGAAGCGGATGACCATGAAGCCGCCGCCGCCGATGTTGCCGGCGGACGGATGGGTCACGGCCAACGCAAACCCCGTAGCGATGGCCGCGTCGACCGCGTTCCCACCGGCGGCCAGGACATCGGCACCCGCCTTGCTGGCGTGCACGCTCTCGGACACCACCATGCCCTCCGGCGCACGAACGGGCTGGACCGTGTCGGCCTGCACCGTCGCAGTTGCGGATGTGGCGAGCGGCTGGACCGCCGTGAGTCCGGTCGTGCCCAACCACAGCAGGGTCAGCGTGGCGAGGGCAAAGAAGAGACGACGGTCGATCATGTGGTTCTCCCTACTCTCTCTTCGGACTGCGGATTGCTCGATTCCGAGATCTCGTGCCCCCGCGGTCGATTCCGTAACGGAGGCTCAAGCCTCGGAGTTCCGATCGTAGTCGACGATGTTCTCCCACTCGCTGGCGTCCGAGCGCGCCACGACGGCCACCACGGGCTCCGTGTCACTCATGTTGAACACCTCGTGCGGCACACCGGGCTCGATGAAGATGAAGTCGCCCGCCTTGTTTTCCAACGCGTGCTTCAGTCGGGGCCCGTACTCGTGTCGCACATTCCCCTCGAGGATGTACAGCATCAGTTCGAACCCGACGTGGATGTGCGCGTACGCCACGCCGCCCGGCGGAATGGTGGCCACGTTCATGGAGAGCTGGCTGGCCCCCACGTTCTTCGCCGAGAGACCGGCCTTGTACCGGATGTTGTTCCAACCCCGGAAGGTGCCGCTGGCACGGATGGTGGAGATGCCCTCGCCTCCTTCGACCATGGCAACGAGATCTTCGGCTTCTTCGGACATTCGGCTACGCCCCTGATTCCAGTTCCCTGATGAACAGGTCGGCCAAGGCCGGTCCCGCACCTTCGTCCTCGTGCTTGAAGAACACGAAGACGTCGTCCCAGCCCTGATCCTTGAAGACGTCGGCCCAACGGGTCAGCTCTCCGGGCTCGTACGCCTCCTTGCGGAGGCGAGCATATCCATAGGAGGCCGTCGCCACCACCGGCGGGTCGTCGTCCCCACCGGTATCCGCCGCGACCATCGCGGCACCCGCGCCCCTCAAGACCTCGTAGACCTGGTCGTCGAACCAGGACGGATTACGGAACTCGAAGGCGGCCCGGAAGCCCTCCGGGAAAAGGGCCACGAAGTTGCTGAGGCGCTCGACGTCGACCTTCAGATTCGGCGGGAGCTGAAACAGGATCGGGCCTCTTCGTCCGCCGAGTTCCTCGGACACGTCGAGAAGGTAGCCGAGTTCGTCGCCGGCCTCCTTGAGCCTCTTGAAGTGCGTGATCTTGCGAGACGCCTTGAGCACGAACGAGAAGTCGTCGGGCACCTTGCCGGACCAGTCCGTCAGCACCTTCCTGGACGGCATGCGGTAGAAGGTGTTGTTGATCTCCACCGCGTTGAGTCGCTCACCGTAGTACGAGAGCATCTGCTCGTTCGGCAGGTCCTCGGATAGAAGCTCCCCTTCCACTCCTTGTAGGAGAATCCGCTGGTGCCGACCCAGTACTTCATCTTCTGGCCGCGCCGGGAGGCGTCCGAGTCGCCGGAGTACTCCGACGACGGGCCAACAGCCGCCGACCGGCCACTAGAGGAGGTAACCGCCGTCGATGGGGATGACTGCCCCCGTGATGTGTCTCGCCGCCTCGGAACACAGGAAGAGCACCACGCTGGCCACGTCTTGGGGATCGCCCAATCGGCCCAACACACTCCGCTCACGCGCCAGGTCCAGAATCTCCGCCGGCACGCCGGCCGTGAGGCGGGTCGTTCGGATGTAGCCGGGTGCGACCGCGTTCACATTGATGTTCTTGGGGCCGAGCTCCACGGCGGCGCTGCGCGTAAAGCCGATGATCCCGGCCTTGGACGCGGCGTAGTTGGCGATCCCGAACTCGCTCTGGAGTCCGTGCACGGAAGTGATGTTGACGATCTTGCCCCACTCCTGGGCACGCAGATGCGGCGCCGTCGCCCGCGTGAGGTTGAAGACGCCGGTGAGGTTGGTGTCCAGAACGGTGGACCACTCCTCGTCGTCCATGCGCCAGAGGGCCCGGTCGCGCCCGACTCCCGCGTTGTTCACCACGATGTGGACGCCGCCGAGACGCTCGACGACCTGATCGACGAAGGCGTTGACCTGATCGGACTCTCGAACGTCACACGCCACCGAGAGCACCCGCGCCTCCATCTCCCGCACACACGCCGCCACGTTCCGGGCCTCGATCCGGGACTCCTCTCCAGTCTCGAGGTAACAGAACGCCACATGGGCTCCAGCCCTGGCCAGGTCCATGACGATGGCACGGCCAATTCCGGAGGACCCGCCGCTGACCACCGCCACCTTCCCCCTCAGCCCCTCTAGGTTGAGCACAGGCTGAGCACGAGTCTGGACCCCGACCTCGTCGAGGAGCTGCTCCACGACGTCCTCTACGTCCGGGGATTCCGCCGTTCCGATGCGCTCCTGCTCGGACGGCCCGTCCACCAGCGCCGCGTCGATGTCGTCAGGTCTTTTCTCGGACATGTGTCCACGGAAATGCCACAGGGTCACGGCCGGCCGGGATCGGGAGGCCGCAACGTAGCGGGAAACGCCCGTTTACGGGATGGTAGGGATCGAACCCCGCCTTCCGCAACGGAAGGCTCGGCCAAGTGCTCCCGTCAGTTCCGCCCGAGAAGCGCTCGGATCTCGGCTTCGGTCAGCGTGTGGTCCGTGGCCTTGGCGGCGGCGAAGAGTGTGCGGCAATCGTCGTCGTCGTCGGGGTCGAACCCGTGGGCCGTCAGCCAGGCCTTGACGTTCGAGAGTCCGGACATGGGCCCGATCTCGATCTCCTGCACCCTCCCCACCATAGAGGCGGGCACACCCGAGTAGATGCGGTCGGCCAGCCACGCGTCCCCTTTGGCTGCAGCCTTCACGATGGCAGCCGCGTGTACTTCCAGTACCCGTGCGGAACGCATAGCGGCCCACGACCGGGTAGCTGCTCGTGAGGGGCACCTGGCAGGCTTCCGCGGCGACGCGGCAGTACTCGGGCAGTCGCGTGAGATCAGCGTCGTGGAGGCCGAGTAGCTTGAGGTTCACCAGGAGCAGGTCCATCTCCACGTTGCCCACCCGCTCTCCGATTCCGAGGGCGGTGCCGTGGATCCGCGTGGCGCCGGCCTCGATGGCCGCGAGAGCGTTCGCCAACCCCAGCCCCCGGTCGCGGTGGCCATGCCAATCCACCCCTACGTCCTCGCCCGACGGCCCGACGATCTCCTCGACTACGAAGCGGACCAGGGCACGCGCGCCGTCGGGAGTGGCGTGGCCCACCGTGTCTGCCACGCAGAGCAGGCGCGCTCCCCACTCGATCGCGCGGCCGTACAGCGCACGCAGCGTCTCGGGTCTCGCGCGCACCGTGTCCTCGGTCACGAACATGACGGGCAGACCCTCAGCCACCGCGAACGTCACCGCCTCCTCGGACACGTGGAGCATCTTGTCGAGCGTCCAGTCCTCGGCGTATTGCCGGATCGGGGAGCTCCCGATGAAGGTGCAGGCCTCAATCGCGAGGCCTACGCTCTGGGAGATCTCGGCGATGGGTCGTACGTCGGCCACGACCGTGCGAGCGGCACAGTTGGCCTCGATGGACAGATCCGCCTCCACGATCTCGCGGGCGAGGGCCTCGACCGCCTCGACGGCTCGCGGCCCGGCCCCGGGAAGCCCGATGTCCGCCGTGTGGATGCCGAGCTCGTCCATGAGATGGAGCAGCCGGATCTTGGCTTCGATGGGCGGGTCTACGACAGAGGGATTCTGAAGTCCGTCCCGCAGCGTCTCGTCATCGAGTTCGATGTCGGCTACCGAACCCCAATCGAACGCGGCGGTGTCGGCCGAGTTCCAGTCGTAAATGAGGTCCTGCTCGTCCATGGCCGCGTACCTTGAGTCGCCGATCGGTGAGGCCGCCGGGTCCAGCCCGTGCATGCACGCAAGATAGTCGGCGCCGTGGGAATGCTACAGGTAGCCCGAGCACTCTCGAGGGAATCGCCTGGTGCGGTTTGACGGGGTCGGGGCGGCCCCCGAGCTTGGGGCCATGCCTCGACCCACCTCGCCCGATGTGACGGCCCTGCGGGACCATCCGGGCGTTCGCGCGGCCCGTGACCACATCATGGACACGGACGATCGCACTTTACGAGATCAAGCGGAACTCACGGAGATCCCCTCTCCGACGTTCAGCGAGGAGGCGCGCGCACGGCGCATGGCGGAGCTCCTGCAGGAGGCAGGGCTACTCTCGGTCGGCACTGACGAAGTCGGGAACGTCATGGGGACGCGTCTGGGACTGCAGACCGGACGTCCGGTAGTCATTGCGGCCCACCTGGACACCGTGTTTCCCATCGGGACGGACCTCACGGTCCGTTTCGAGGACGACGTGCTTCGAGCTCCCGGCATCTCCGACGACGGGCGTGGCCTGGCAGCACTCGCCGCCGTGGCCAGAGCACTCGGCCGGAGCGAGGTAACGACCCGGAGGCCCATTCTGTTCGTGGCCACGGTGGCGGAGGAAGGCAGTGGGGACCTTGGGGGCGTGAAGCACGTCTTCCGCGACGGAGGGCCGGCCCAGGACGCATGCGCCTTCATCTCACTCGATGGCGCGGGGACCGGGAGCATCGTGAGCCGAGCAGTCGGCGTCCGTCGCTTCCGCGTCACGGTGAACGGACGAGGCGGGCACTCCTGGACGGACTGGGGGAGTCCCAACCCGATTCACGCCCTTGGACGCGCCGTAGGGGCGTTGGCCGCCTGGCCACCGCCGACGCAGCCGACCCTTACCCTTACCGTCTCGCGTGTCGGGGGGGGCAGCACCGTGAACACGATCCCGGTCGAGGCCTGGGCGGAAATCGATGTGCGCAGCGAGTCCGAGCAGCACCTCGACGTCGCCGAGCAGCGGGTTCGGGCCGTAATGGACCGATCGGTGGATGAGGAGAACACTGGAGCCTCGGATGATTCCCACAAGCTCGCCCTCGACATCACGACGATCGGCCTGAGACCGGCCGGCGCGACGGCCAGGGAGTCCCCGCTCGTGCAGGCGGCGCTATGCGCGACTCGAGCCTTCGACGTCGAGCCCAAGCTGGTGGCCTCATCCACGGACGCCAATCTCCCGATGTCGCTGGGGATTCCGGCCATCACCCTGGGAGCCGGGGGAACCGCAGGCGGGGCCCACTCGCTCGAGGAGTGGTATCGCAACACCGGAGGGCCCGAGGGAGTCTGCCGCGCGCTTTACACGGCTCTGCTGGTGGCGGAGCTCGGCTGACCGCCGACGATCTCCGAGTGGTCGACCACGCTTAGCTGACCCTGAAACCCCCTCACCCGACAGTGAGACCCCACCAGCGAGTCCCTGAGGTCGGAGCCCTCGATGACGGAGTCGGTTCCGACCATCGTGTCAGCCAGCGTGCAGCCCTCGACGCGGGTGCCGGACTCGACGGTGACGTTGGGGCCGAGGGTGCTGCCGGAGACGAACGCACCGGCCTCGACGCGAACCGGCTCGATGATCTCGCTTCCCTTGACCGTCGCGGACCCGTCGACGCCCGCCCGTCCGCTCTCCAGTAGATGCCGATTCGTGTCGAGCAGCGTGTCCGGCTTACCGCAGTCGTACCAACCCGCCACCGGAGCCACCTGGATCTTGGCTCCGTGATCGACCATGTACTGAAAGGCGTCGGTGAGGTAGAACTCGCCGGATGGCCCCGGCTCGGCGGCGAGGGTATGGGCGACTCCCTCGAACAAGAGTTGCCAATCCCTGATGTAGTAGAGGCCGATGTTGGCGAGCTTGGAGATGGGCTCGGAAGGCTTCTCGACGATACGCTCCATGTGGCCGTCCTCGTCCGTCAGGATGACCCCGTAGCGCTGATAGTCCTCCACCTCTTTGGCCCAGATGACGCCGGCGGCGCTCTCGTCGAGCCTGTTTACGAGCGTGAGGTCGGAGTCGGACAGGGTGTCGACGAACAGGATGAGCGCCTCGTCGTCCACGTAGGGCTCGGCCAGCGCCACCGCTCCGGCCGTGCCGTCCTGCACCTCCTGGACCACGTAGTGGGCCGTGATGTGCGGATAAGCCTCCGCGACGTATGCCTCGATGACCTCCCGGAGATAGCCGACGACGAAGACGATCTCGTCCACGCCGAGTTCAACGAGGTCGTCCAGGATGTAGCTCATCACCGGCCGGCCGGCCACGTGGACCATGGGCTTTGGCGTGATGTGGGTATGGGGACGGAGCCGCGTACCCTTCCCCGCCAGTGGAATGATAGCTTTCATGTGGCGGACATTACCGGGCCGGGGTATCGGGTGCAATCGACGAAGGGGGAACACTGGTGAGCAGTGCGGGTCAAGACATTCGCTGCCGATCGACTCGTCCTTGTCTATCTCCCAGGAGATTAGCGGGTTGCTGAGAGAACGCCTCGAGCGAGCCCTCACCACCAATCGGGCAGAGACCGACCCCAGGTCCGAGGAATCCCGGCTTCAGGGACGCACCTACGCTATTCCCTTCGACCAGGTTTGGGGCGCGTGTCTCGTCCTCGTCCAGGCCAGGCGGCGCTGGACGCTTCTCCAGGCCAACGATCTGGAGGGTTTCATTCGTGTCAGATGCCAGACGCTCGTGTTCAAGTTCGTCGACGATCTGGAGATCCGGATCGGCCTGGACGACAACGCCATGACTCGGGTCGACGTCAAGTCCCGGTCCCGCAAGGGACGAGCGGACCTGGGGACCAACGCCCGCCGGATCGGCCGACTGCTGAGAGGCCTGGACCGCAGGCTGAACGCCGGGGCGGGAACGATCCTCGATCCGACGGCCCACGAGACGCGGACCGTGGAAGCTGGATGACGGACGGAAGCTCCGTTCGACCCGGGGCTCTGCTAGCAGTGTTCGTCCTCCTGACCGGTTGCGGACAGGACGCCCCACAGCCAGCCGCGTCCGCCCGGGGGCCCGCACCCGCGGCGGGCCCCGAGCGAAACCTGGACGATCGCATTTACGAACGGAACGTCGTGTTCATGACGGTGGACGCCGACAGCACCATCATCGTGCCGTGGCTGTTTCGGTCCTCCGCCTCGCAGTCGGGTGTCGAGCGGACCGCGGAGGCGTGGCTCGCGCGAGCCGGTCTCTGGGAGCCGTTCTTCTCCGACCGATGGGATTCCCCTTCGACCCGATCCCCTTTCCGTATTCACCCGCACGGGCCGATGGATCTCGTGGTTGGACCGGAGGGCGTGCTCGATGAAATCCTCTACGAGGAGGGACCCAGACAACTGGAGGTGATCATCGACGAGGGGATGTCGGACTGGAGCGGCAGCCGTGGAGAGACGTTCCACATTCACCAGGGGGCGGCATACTTCGGAGATCTGCGGATCGAGGGCCTGGTCCTCGACATGAGCCGGGTCTTGCTCCGCGAGGAACCGTCTCCCGGTGAGTGGATGTTCCTTACCGGACCGGGACGATTGGCTCTCGTGATTGAACAGACGAGCCTATCCGACAACTACCAAGCGTGGGGCCGAAGGGGCGACGAGGAGTACCGATGGCCGGAGATGGAGGTGGAGTGGAGTTTCGTGCGATCCTTCGAAGAGGCGCGTCGCGACGTCCCCGTCGCCTGGGAGCTTCGGTCGAGCGACGGCGCGGTCAGTCTTTCACTCGCCAGCTCCGGCATGGAGTTGCGAGCCGTGCCGGGAGCAGGACCGCTCCTTCCCGTGGAGGGGCTTTATCAGGTCTCGGGCACCGTGGTCATGGCAGGAGATTCTCTGGACGTGCGAGGACTCGTGCGCCACGTGCAGAGGTAGCCGCGTGCCCGAAGAACTGATTCGCGCGCTCATCGCCATCGGTTTCGGATCCCTCGCCGGGGGGCTCACGAACTCGGTGGCGATCTGGATGTTGTTCCATCCGTACGAGCCTCCCAGGGGTGTCAAAATGCTCCAGGGAGCCATACCGAAGAATCAGGCACGGCTGGCCGCCGCGGTGGGACGTACTGTGGGCACGCGGCTGCTGACCGAGGAGGATCTGGGGGAGATCTTCAGCGACGAGGAGTTCCGGGAGGCTTTCGACGGCCATCTCTCCGGCTTCCTGGACGCTCTGCTCCACCGGAAGAGGGGCTCGGTGCGCGACCTGTTTCCCGAGGCGATGCACGCCCAGATCGAGGGGATCATCGACGACGTGGCCGCCTTCGGACTTGAGCGGCTGCACGAGTATCTGAACTCGGAGCGCTTCGCGGAGACGGTCACCGCCCGTGCCGGGGACATTATCCACTCCATTGCCGACGAGCCGGTGGCGGGCATCCTGACCCCCGCGCGCGAGGGGGCGATTTCGGAGGCCGTCGACGATTGGATCACAGGGGCGGTCGAAAGCGACGACTTCACCAAGGCCATCGACGACTACCTGGATCGGGCCGCCCGGAGACTGCTCGAACCCGGTCGTACCTTCGAAGAGGTGCTCCCCCTCGGCTTGGTGGGCGCCGTCGAAAAGGGCATCGCCGCCTACCTTCCACTCGCCATTCAGCGATTGGGGTCCCTGCTGGAGGACCAAGAGGCCCGGGCCAAGTTCGAGAGGTTCGTGCACGATCTCCTACACCGCTTCCTCAGCGATCTCAAGTTCCATCAGCGAGTGGTGGCCAAACTCATCATCACCGAGTCCACCGTGGATATGGTCCTGGACACGATCGAGGCAGACGGAGCCGAGCGCCTGACGGAGATGCTCCAGGAGGAGGCCATGCAGGATGCCATGGCGAAGGGGATCAACGACGCGATCGTCGACTTCCTGAGGCGACCGGTGACATCGGTGCTCGGGGAACCCGACGACCCCAGCGTCGTCGACGCGCGGGAGACGGTCGTGGGGTGGTTCGTGGATCTGGCTCAGGATCCCACATCACGCAGCTTCGTGGTCGAGAAGCTCGAGGTGGCCCTGGACAAGATGGGGGCTCGCACGTGGGGCGAGGTCTTCGAAAAGCTCCCGCCCGACCGGGTGGCCGAGTGGCTGGTGGCCGCGGCTCGGAGCGAGCCGGCGGCCACACTCTATCGTGAGGCCGCGAGCCGGCTCTCGAAGAACCTCCTTGACCGCCCGATCGGAACGCCCGCCGACTGGCTCCCGGAGGGAGCCGCCCGGACCGCGGAAGAGACCCTCGGTGACCCGATTTGGGAGTGGCTGCAGACGCAGGTACCCGACGTGGTGCAGCAGATCGACGTCGCCGGGCGTGTCGAGGAGAAGGTCCTGGCCTTTCCGCCGGCGAAGATGGAAGAGCTCGTGAGGAAGGTGACGCACAAGGAGCTAAAGATCATCGTACGCCTGGGGTACCTGCTCGGAGGAGTCATTGGAGTGGCCCTTGTGATCCTGGACATCATCTGGGGATGACGGCCAGGAAGCGAATTTCCGGGATACGACACTAGCCCGTCGAGAGGCGCGGGGCGCGGGCTTCTAGTCTCTGGAGCGCTCTTCCGGCTCATCGCGTGCGATAGCCGTCTTGAAGCGCTCGCGTCCACGCCGGCGCTGGGAGGCTCTCTGGTTGGACTTCAGGTAGTTGAGCCACATGAAGTGCCGCTTCGCCTTGCGCGGCTGCCCCTTCCCCAGCCGCGCGGCGACCTCTTCAGGCGACTGGCTGTAGCGTCCGGTCCCCAGGAAGATCCCCAAAGCGAGTGCCGCCACACCCCCCAGGATCTTGAGAAAGAGGATCAACCGTGTCTCCGGATCGGGTCGCCTGGACCGGGCTCAGTCCCGTCCGACGGACTCCAGGAGAAGGAGGGCGAGGCCCGTCGCCAGAATGATGGCAACGGCGTTGGTGCCCACCGCCACCAAACCCACCACGCCCCAGAACACCACGTGGATGAAGTTGTAGCCACCCGGAAGAAGATTCATCGCTCTGTGTGTTGAGGGTAACGGTGGTCGCGCAGGCGCCCGGAATATGTGGAAGGCGCCAGCGGTCTTCAATGGCCCCGCGCTAGTCGGGCTTGTGCCGGTGCGGATGGCCCTCGTCGTCGGTCGGATCCAGGCCGTCCTCCACCCGCTTCTTGACGTCCGCCAGGTATCCGGGAGACAGGTCTAGAAGGCGGCAGACTTTTCTCAATAGAGCCTCCTCGTGGTTGGACAGATCTCCGTCGGCGTAGACCAGTCCCCACATCACTTCCATCAAGACCATCTTCTGCCCCAGCGAATAGTTGGCCTTGATGAGCTTGGTGAACTGATAGAGGTCCACGGCCTCCAGACGAGCCTGCTCGGCAAGGACGATCAGCTCTTCGGCATGCGCCTTCTCGAGCCCGTACTGGCGGCGCACGGCGGAAGTCAGATGCTTGCGCTCATCCTCCGAGAACTCGTCATCCGCGTAGGCCAACTCGATCAGAAGCGCGCAGGCGGCCAGGCGAATGTCCTCGCCGGCCGGGTCCGCTTCGGGGGTCGCGGGAGCCATGGAAGAACTGAAGAACGACTTGATGGCATCGAGCATCTATCGCTCCTTGACTCGATCGCTGAATGCGCCGGTCAGGGTTTCCGATTCAAGCAAGTGGAGATGCTAACGCAGCGTCAGGATCTATGCCAGTTGTCACGCGTCGATCGCGGCCGCCGGGCCTCGAGGGCCCGTGGAACGGGTGACAGCCGTACGTCTTCGACGGACCTCAGAGCTCCAGCCGCCGCACCTTCTGCACCCCCGCCCGCAGCGGAAATACGATGCAAATCACCGTCAGTGCGACGGCTCCCGAAGCACCGAGAACCAGAGGCGCGATTCCCGCCGATGCGCCCGGTGTCTCGAAGCGCGCCTGGAGGAATCGATAGACGGGCCAGGCAAGGAGGATGACGACCCCACCCAGGTAGCTGACCGCCGCCATCATGAACAACAGACCCCCGAACGACGTAGGAATCTCGGCCATGTTGTCGGTGTCGTAGTTCGGATAGAGGGCCCCGAAGCCGAGGGCCAGCGCCGTCATGGCCAGAGTGATCCCGATCATCGCGACGGTGGTGAGCACGAGAATGAGGGTGCTCACCTCGAGAATCATGTTCGTGAGGACGATGAGAGGCAGCGCCACGGCCAGAAGCGGGACCGTACCCACCCAATATTTTGTCAGGAACAGGGTTCGTACATCGAGAGGCGACGACCTCAGGAGCCAGGTCATCCTTCCCTCCAAGGACATGCCCGGAAACACGAACCTGGCCGCGATGGCCGCCACGACGAAGCCGGCGAGTCCGAGGTTCAGGAACGAGACGGCGTTGATGAGGAAGAAAGAGACCTGCTCACCGGTGTAGAGCGGAAGTACCTTGATGTTGTAGACGTAAACCACGACGAGCACCGCCAAGAGGATCAGCTGGGACCATTGGGTCGTGTCCCGGAAGAAGACCCGGATCTCCTTCGCGACGAGCTGGCGGGTCGCCGGGGCGGTCCAGGCGAGTCGCCGCTCCAGATTGGTCGTCCGCTCCCGGCCCTCCCGTCGCTCGGCACCCTCTTGGGCCCGGGTGAAGCCGGACCGGAAGAACCGATGGTGTAGCCAGGCCCCACCCACGAAGACGGCGGCCGCGGTGCTCCAGAGGAGCCAGAACGGGAACGGATCGAACGCGCCGTTCAGGTACGACATGAGGGTGCCCGCCGCCCACTCGTTGGGAAGCCAGGGCGACGTCGGCGTCCTGAGCACCGCCATGAAATCCACCAAGTCCCGGAACTCCTCGGGCCGCATCAGGCGCTCCGGCCGGAGGAACCGGAATAGGACGACGACACCCGCCGCGGAGAACAGGCCAATGAGCGCCAGGAGATCGCGAGTGCGCCGGGCGGGAAAGACGTTCACCAGAATGAGCGTGAACGCCGTGCCGATCACGGCGGGAATCACCAGATAGGGAATCAGGGTGGCGACCGCGAGACCGTAGAACGACCATCCAGCCCCGTACACGACTCCGTAGGCCGCAAGCAACGGAACCGCGAGCAGCGCCACCATCCACGAGGAGTCCACGATCGTCTCCACGAGCCGCGCGCCATAGAGCTTCACGGAGTCCACAGGCGACGCCACCAAGAGCTCCATGTCCTTCGAGAGGAAGTACGTCGAGAGCGCCGTGATGACGTTGGAGAGGAGCAGGATCATCAGGAACGTCAGAAGCGCCAGGCCCAACAGCTTGCCGGCCAGCAGATCTCCGATGCCCTGGGTACCGCGGAAGTACAGGAGCATCCGGAAGATGACCCCGAAGATGAAGGCCCAGAAAAAGACCCCCACGAACGCCAGAACGCCCCACTTGAAGAGCCACCCCTCTTCACGCTTGTTGCGATTCAGCTTGGATCGGACCTTGGGCAGTAGCAGCCACAGGATCCCCGCCCCACGAAACGTGGTGCCGTTCACGAATCTTCCCGAAGGCCGGCCACTACGTCCGCCATGTCCTCATTCCCGGTCATCTTGAGGAGGATCTCCTCGAGGTGCGCCTCTCCGGAGTCGACCTGGGTGCGGAGGTCGTCCATGGTGCCCTTCGCGATGATGTCTCCGTTTCGGATGATCGCGATGCGGTCGCACACGGCCTCTACCACCTCGAGGGTGTGGCTTGACAGAAAGACGGTCCCACCTCGGTTGGCGAAGGCGCGGAACAGGTCCTTGAGAATCCTGGCCGACCTCGGATCGAGCCCGACCATCGGTTCATCCACCACGATGAGCTCGGGCTGATGGATCAGCGCGGAGGTGATGAGGAGCTTCTGCCGCATGCCGTGGGAGTAGCTTTCGATGAGCTCGTTCTTCCACTCGGTGAGGCTGAAGACCTCGAGCAGCCCATCGGCGCGCTCCTCCGACGAGTGCTCGTCTTTGCCCCACAGGCCCGCCACGAAACGGAGGAATTCCCCTCCCGAGAGCTTCTCGTAGAGATACGGCCGGTCGGGGATGTACCCGATTCGGGACTTGGCCTGCATCGGGTGGGCTCCGAGATCGTTCCCCCCGATGACAATCGTGCCGGCCGTGGGCTCGAGCACGCCCGCCACCATGCGTATCGTCGTGGTCTTGCCGGCCCCGTTGGGACCGAGGAACCCGAAGATCTCGCCCCTGGGGACGGTCAGGTCGATGCCGTTGACGGCCGTGAAGCCCCCGTACCGCTTCACGATTCCCTTCAACTCGAGCATGTCCGGGGTCGCGTCCTCACCCGTCCCCACGCCGTCCATGAGTTGGGCCAGGCGGGCTTCCAGGCCGGAGCTGGTCGCGGGAATTTCGGTCATCAGGAACCCTGTGAAAAGTCGGAGTGCATCGGGCGATCTATGCGTTCCGTCAACGGAACACTAAATGACCTCGATGTTGAGACGGCCGATGAGTCGGATGATCTCGACCTGTTGCGCGAGTCCGCCGATGACGAACCGGATGTGAGAGGCGTCCGCCGGGTACTGGCCGAAGGTCGGATCGACCGCAACCCACTCGCCCAGCCATACTTCGGGCCAGGCGTGGTAGAAGAACGAGCCGTTGAGGTAGACCAGCCCGACCGCGGTCCGGGCGGGAAGGCCGAGGGCCCTGGCCAGGGCCACGTAGAGGACCGTGTGCTCGTTACAGTCGCCCTGCCTCGACTCGAGCACTCGCAGGGCGCTGGGGACGGAGAAGGTCACGCTCTTGGCGAGCATCCGATCCACTCGGGTGGTGAGTCGTTCGGCGGCCGTCTTGGGATCCCGGAGCCAGCGCCCCACCGCCTGACGGGCCTCCCGCTGGATGCGGGGATCGTCGCTCTGGATGAGCGGCTCCGCCTCGAGCTCCGCGCGCATGTCCATCAGCTTGTACGGAAGCGAGAAGTCGGGTTCGACGGCCGCCCAGTTCTCGCGGCGAACGATGAGCGTGTCGCCTCGTAGGGTCTGCCGACCTCCATCGAGTTGAAAACCCTCGAGATCCACACCCGTGAGGCGGAAGCGGAGCACGTCGTGTTCCTCCACGGACCCCAGATCGGTGTCGCTTTGGATGGCCGTGGACAGGATCACGTCCTCGTCGACGACCAGTGTGGCAAGACCCTTCGCCTCTTCCTGGGCCTGCCTTGCCAACTCGTACTCGGTCTTTTCCATGGTAAAGCCGAGTGCGCTCGAGGCGCTTATGACACGACCATCGTGGTCCACCCAACTCTCGACCTGCACCCAGCCATGGACCTCGGCGATCTTCCAGGCGGGGATGGAGTCGTACCGGACCGGCTCCCAACGATTGGTTTCGGGATTCAGGTATGCGCTGTCCGGCACCATGATCGTGTCGTGTTCCAGTACACGCACCTCGACCGCCCGGGTCGCTAGTGTCGACGGATCGAACACGGGAAGCCGCAGAGTATTCCCGACCACCAATTCGCAGGCCATGGCGACTCGAATGGGCAGGGCCGCCGAGAAGATGGGTGGCTCGGCCATGCGGTAGGAGACCTCCTGGGCGGAGCCGCCCGCGTTGATCGTGACCCGCAGCGTGGAGTCGGCTCCCAGCGTTCCGTCTGCCCTGAAGGTCCCGACGTCGGAGTCCAGCGAGAACGAGAAGGACTCCATGACCAGTGCGGGGCTGAGGCGCACCAGCGTGCGCGCCACCGCAGAACCCGTCTGGCCGAGGGCCGGCAGATCCAGGACCATGACGTCCTCGAGCTCGAACCCCTCGGGAATCGTGTCCAGTCGGGAGGTCGCCTGGCCCACGGTGCGCTCCCCCATGCGAAGCGTGTAGAAGCTCACGCCCGGGGCCAACGACAGGGCCGCCTCGGTAAGCCGCGTGAGCTCCGGCTGGAAGTACTCCCGCCGGACCTGCCACCCCACCATGGCGAGCCAGATCACGACGATCGTCGCGGCGAGGGCCCTGCGCCTCATGCGCTACTCTCCATCGTCGTTCATGTCTCCTTCTTCACTCGAAGTACCGACATCGCTCCCGGCTCCGTTGCCGCCCGGGTCCACCCGCTCGTCCTCGGGCCTGTTGAGTCTGGCGGTGAACGCTTCCAACTCGTAGGTCGTCGTCACCATGACCACGACCTCCTTCGGAAAGTCCTCTCGGTCCAGGTGCTCCCGCAGGACCGGAACCATCACGTCCGCGGCCGTCTCGACGTCGAGATTGCCGGCTCCCGTGCCGAGAGGTGGAAGCGCAATGGTCTCGACCCCGAGACGACAGGCATGCCTCAGCCCGTTCATGAGCGCCTTTCGTACACCCGCAGCCGTCACGGGCTCCTCACCCGACTGAACGACCACGTGGACCATGAAGTCCGCCCGCAGCGCGCCACCCGGCGTGATCACGGCGCCACCGACGGGGAGCTCGCCCATGCGTTCGACCCGTTCCTCGAGGTCGGCACCAGCCGCCGCGCCCACGGCACGGCCCAGGCTCGTGACCGCTTCCAGGGTCGAGTTGACGGCCCGCACGATGCAGTCGACGTCTGCGGTGACGAGGTCGGCGGTCCGCACGTCGATCCTCACACGTTCAACTCCCGAGCGCGCCGATGCATTTGGGCGGCCCTCTCGGGCTCATGCATCCTGTCGAAGAGCATTCCCAACGTGTGGTACGCCCGCCAGTTGTGTGGCTCGAGCTCGATGACCCGCTCCATCACGGGGACCGCCTCATCCACGCGGCCGAGCCTGTTGAGGGCTTCGCCTCGGTAGAAGTGCGCGGCGCTGTGGTTGGGGTCGCGATTGCACACCCCTCGAAGGCCCGCCTCGGCATCGGCATAGAGCCCTTTGCGGAACGCCAGAAGTCCCTCCTTGACACGAACTTCCACGCTCCCGGGGTCGAGGCTCAATGCGATCTTCAGCTCGGCGTCGGCATCCTCGAATCGGCCCACAGCGCCGTAGGCCGCCCCTAGGCTGGCCCGAACCCGGCCGTTGTTCGGGTCCAGCTCGCTCGCAGCGAGAAATCGTTCGATGGCCAGCTCCGGGCGGCCGAGATCATCGTACAGCGTACCGAGAGCGAACTGAGCCTCGGAGTGGTCCGGCGCCTCACGGAGAATCTCGATGTAGAGCCTCACGGCGTCCTGCATGCGGCCCTCGGAAGCCGTACGAGCAGCCGTCGCGAGCAGATCGTCCTGGGGGGAGGGAATCTGGGAGGAGTCGTCCGCGACGGCTTCGCGTGCGGCGGGGGCCTCGCCGACCGGGTCGGGGTCATCGAGATTCGGGGCGACAGCCTCGTCGTCAGGAGGGTCTTCCGCCCGCCTCGCCGCCTGAAGCTGTCCCAACCGTAGTTGAAGGTTCCTGATAGGGGAGAAAGAAAAGTGGTGGCTCCGGGGGTCCCGGGCCGATAGGCTCGGGTAGGCAAAAACCCCAACACGGAGCCACCACGATGAAGAGAACGTACGAGGTAAGGGATCGGGCGGACAAGCGCGCGATCAGGGAGTTCCTGAAGCGGGAGGGGCAGTTTCTGCTTCCGATGCTTGAGCTCGTGGAGCAGACGGAGGTCGCGATCGACGAAGTCATCCAGGTGATCGAGCGACGATCGAAGCGGTGCTGGAGATGAGCGCCGAGGGTGTGGCAGGCGTGAAGCAGGCAGGTCGGTCACGAGCGGAAGACGACACGGTGTGGATGGCCGGCAGGGTGGTGTGGTTTACCTGTCGGACCGGAAGGTGCGTGTGGAGCGGCCACGGCTCAGGCGCCGGGGCGCCGGGGAGGGTGGCGAGGTCGAGGTGCCGGCGTACGCAGCGATGCGGAGACCGGGCGCCGTGGCGGATCGGATGCTCGAGGTCCTGATGGCGGGGGGGCACGCTACGGCCGTGTGATCGACCGACACGGTCGGGGTGAGCAAGTCGGCGGTGAGCCGTGAGACGGTCGAGGCCTCGGAGCGCGTGCTGAAGGACTGATGGAGCGCCGGCTGCGTGGGACCTCCTGGTGATCTACCTGGACGGGATCCAGATGGGCTCGCACCACGTGCTTGCTGCGGTAGGCGTGGACTCAGACGGAAAGAAGCACGTGCTGGGCGTGAGGGAAGGAGCGAGTGAGAACGCCGAGGTGACCAGCGCGCTCCTAGAGGATCTGGTCGAGCGCGGCCTGGACCCGGGCAGGCGGCGGCTGTTCGTGATCGATGGCTCGAAAGCGCTCAGGAAGGGATCGAGAAGGTGTTCGGCCAACGTCACCCCATCCAGCGCTGCCGCAACCACAAGCTCCGCAACGTGCCATCTGCCGAAGGATCAGCATCCTCAGGTGAAGGCGGCGTTCCGGGCGGCAGGCTGGACGCGAAGCCGAGCAGAAGCTCGGCAGCTCGCCCGATGGCTTCGGCCTCGGCCAGCCTACGCGAAGGCCTCAGCTCACGATCAACTGAGGAAGTGCCTGGGCTCGACCAACCTGCACCCACTCGGGCGTAAGCGACCCGCAGGGTGACCCACTGGAAGAACGGAGCGATGGCCTTGCGCTGGGCTGCGGCCTCGTTCTGGAGACCGAGAAGAGCTACCGGAGGATCATCGGCTACCACCAGCTCTGGATGCTCAGGGCCCACCTCGACGACCATGAACCGGTTGCCGAAATGAGAAAGGCAGGCTAACAAGGAGACTCTCCGGAGCCACCACCTTCAACTGTCAGCGGGACACCATCCGCCGCCTCGTCGGCGAGGTCGCTCACGAAGACCACCGGAATCACCTCTCCGCCGGGTCGGAGTCCGCTTCCTCGCCCACGTCCTCCCAGGTCTCCCTGAAGCGGCGGCTTCTCCGCCTGGGGCTGGGCGACCGCCCTTCGCCGCTGGCGCGTCTTACGCTTTCTGGCCATGGGAAGGCTCCGCCCGTGTACACTCACGCACCCATTCGAGGTAGGGCTCGTGCCCGCCTTCGACCGCCAGCGTCAACACCTCGGGAACGTCGTATGCATGTAACTCTGCGACCCGCTCGGCGAGTCTCGCCGCTCGGTCCGCACTCGTCTTCAAGATAAGCAGAACTTCGGCTTCCTCCCGCATCCTCCCCTCCCACTTGAATACGGAGGTGACGTCGGGCAGGACGTTCCCGCAGGCGGCGAGTCCCTCTTCCACTACCTGCCGGACCAGGGCGAGACCCTCGTGCCTGTCTGCGGCGGTGCCGAACACGACGCGCACACCCGACGCCCGGGTCATGGCTCGACGAAGACGGTCTTGTCCAGGTTTTCTTCCCGGTAGAAGGCGTCGATGAGCCCGCGATAACGCGCCTCGACGGCTCTCCGCTTCACCTTCTGCGTCGGGGTCAGGGTGCCGTCCTCGATGGTGAAGGGTGACTCCACCAGACCGATCTTTTTGGGAATCTCGTACCGAGCCAACCCCCTCAAAGACCCGAAGACCTGCTCCTCCATGAGTTCCTGCACCTCCGGTCGAGCGAGCAGAGCCCGGGTGTCGGGGGCTTCCACGCCGACCTTGCGGGCCCAGGACTCCAGGTTCGGGAAGCTCGGAACGATGAGGATCACGCAGAAGCTCTGTCGATCGCCGATCATCACGGCCTGCTCCACGAAGTCGTTCGTCTTCAGTAGGTTCTCGATGGGCTGAGGGGCGATGTTCTTGCCCCCGGCCGTGACGATGATGTCCTTGATCCGGTCGGTGATCCGGAGAAAACCGTCCTCATCGATCTCTCCGACGTCGCCCGAATGGAACCATCCCTCGGAATCGATGGCTTCGGCCGTCGCCTCAGGCAGGTTGTAATAGCCCTTCATCACCTGCGGGCCCCGAATGAGGATCTCGCCGTTCTCGGCGATACTGATCTCGGTACCCGGAATGGGCTTGCCGACCGTGCCGATCCGGAAGTCGTCGAACGTGTTCACGTTCGTTACCGGACTGGTCTCCGTAAGGCCGTAGCCCTCGTTGATCCAGATGCCGGACGCGAAGAAGAATCGGTTGATGTCGGGCGCCAGGGGCGCTCCCCCGCTGATGAAATAGCGGACCCGGCCACCCATGGCCGCACGGATCTTCTTGAAGACGAGAGCGTCGGCAATGCGGTATACGAGCTTGAGGACGCCGCTGGGTTCACGACCCGCCAGCGTCTCCTCGGCCCAGGCGTCTCCGACCTCTCGCGCCCACTGGACGAGTCGCTTCTTCAGCCCTTCGGCCTCCATCACGGCGTTGTAGACCTTCTCGTACAGGCGAGGCACGGACGCCACGATGGAGGGCCGCACGATCTTCATGTCGGCAGCCACAGTGTCGGTCGAGCGAGCATAGGCGGCGACGACTCCCTGCGAAAAGAAGAGATAGCTGACCATGCGCTGAAGCACGTGTGAGAGTGGGAGAAACACCAGCGCGGTATCGCCCTCCCTGGGCGGCAGCACCATGGAAGCCGCGACCACGTTGCTCCACAAATTGTTGTGGGTGAGCATCACTCCCTTGGGGTTGCCGGTCGTCCCCGACGTATAGAGGAGCGTGGCCAGATCGTCGGGGTCGGTCCCCAACGCGGTCGAGCGAAACGTCTCGTCGTCGAGGTCGGCAGCGGCCTCGCGCCCCTTCGCCAGAAAGTCCTCCCAGACCACGGTGCGCTCGGGGAGCGAATCGGAGGCGTCGAAAACCACGATCTGCACGTCCCGGCCTATGCTCCGAGCTGCTGCGCTGGCCTTGCGTGCCTGGTCCTGCGTCGACGCGAAGATCAGCGACACCCCCGCGTTCTCAAGGATGTACGCCACCTGAGGAACGGTCAGCGTGCTGTAGATAGGCACGTCCAGAATGCCGGTGCAGATGCAGGCAAAGTCGCAGACAGACCACTCGTAGCGGGTCTCCGACAGGATGGCGGCCCGATCGCCTCCTTCGATGCCGAGGGCCCGAAGCCCGCCGCAGACCGCCCGCACGAGGTCATAAACCGCCCCGTAGGTCAGATCCTCGAGCCGTTCGCCGGCTCCTGGGAAAAACCGGAACGCGAGGTCATCGCGGCGATCGTCCACGGCCGACAGGAACAGCCGGCTCAACGTTCCCGGCGGGACCTCGGCGGGATTGGACGCGTATTCTAGAGTACCCATCCGATTCTCCTGTGACCTTATCGGGTCGCCGGGACGAGACCGACGGTACTCAGACGCCCTCGACCAGGGTCTCGAATTCGAGATCCTGACGTAGCGAGTGGAGTACGCTGCAGTACTTCTCACGAGAGAGCTCGATCGCACGATCCAACTTGGGCCGCGCCTCGGCCTCCACCCCCCCCAGGACGAAAGTCAGGACGATTCGCTTGAAATAGCGAGGCGGCTCGGAGTTCCGGTCCGCGTCGGCACGGACTTCCAGTGAGCCCACTTCGACTCGCCCTTTCTGTAGGATCATCAGGACGTCGATGGCCATGCAGCCCATGAGTCCCATGAGCAGCGACTCCGTAGAGGATGGGCCGGCCTGGCTGTCCCCGTCGATGGTCACCTCGGGTCCGGACCCCGAGCGACCCTTGAAGATGTCGCCCTGTCCGGTCCAACGCAGGGTCGCCTGCTTAGAAGAGGTCATCCTGGGAGTGTTGGGGACCCTCTGTAGCAGGGGCCGATCCGCCCTCTCCAGTGAGTCGGGCGAGAGTCTCGCGCGCGTGGGACACATGCTCACCGGCGTCCTGGCCGGCAGGCGCGTTCTCCAAGAAAGCCCGCAAGTGGGGGATGGCTTCCGGCTCCTGGCCGGCCCTCACGAGGAGGAAGGCCAGACCGTAGTGCGCGCCGGGGGCGTGGGGGTTCTTCTGGAGCACGTGCCGATACGTCTTGGCGGCCTCTTCGGTCATGCCGATGCGGGTGTAGGAGATCGCGATCTGCTGGAGAACGACCGCGTCGCCGGGTGACTCCTTGAGCGCGAGCCGAAACGACGTCAGGGCCTCGTGAAACTTGCCCTCCGCCATAAGGGCGAGGCCTTCGTCGTAGTAGGCGACGCGTCCGGTGTCGCCGGAGGTGCCGAAAACCTTTTTCCACCACGCCATGGAGGAAGCTCGGCCGCGAGAAATGGGGCGGCGACGCGTGCGAACGGATCGCCGCGAAACGCCGAATCGGGTTGGGGACGAAAGTAGAGAAGGCCGAAATGGCGCGCAACGACGGGCCTACCGTCGGGCCGCCACCACCGCCCTCGTCTCCGACACGAGGACCGTCAATCCGGCCCGTTCGAGCGCGGAGTTCCAGCCCTCCACGCCGCCCCACACGACTACCCGACCCATATGTGCCACCACACGCGCGGCTTCCTCACGATCGACCGTCGGTTCATCTCCGAACAGGGCCACTCCCCGGAGGCTCCGGTCCCGAAACGGGAGGCGCGAGCCGGCCGTCAGCCGACTGACGCCCTCGGCTTCCTCCCAACCCCGCAGGTCCGCAGATACGCCCACCACCTCGACGGCGGGGAGCTTCTCAGCGAGGGCGGCGGCGTGGCCCGCCATTCGACCCAGGAGAGCCAGATGACCCGCGCCCTCGGTGATGCCCAACAAGCCGCCGACCTCCATGAGTGTCGGGGAGTCGGGGGCCGTGCAGGTCTCGGCGTGGGGGTATGCGTTCCGGGGTGGAGGTCGTAGGTCACCGAAGCCCTCCCTGACCGGGTAGCGATCCCGGCAGTTGGGGCAGCCCAGTTCTCCCTCCAAGACGCGCCGGTCCTCGAGTCGATCGGCAAAGAGGATCAGTCCGAACTCGGGCCCGCAGCGGGGACAGGTCAGGCGGTCGGTGAGAAGCAGATCCATGGCCCTCGGCGCTCCTAACGCGACCTTCCGTACTTCTTTGACGGGCGTCTAGTCCGGTGCGGCAGAAGTCCGACAGCCACGGATACGCCGCGCTAGGACAGGGGGCTGTGGTTGGCCATACACAGCCGAAGGAATTCGTCTCGGGTCTTCTGGTCCCCCAGGAACGTGCCCCGCATGGCCGAGGTGATCGTCTTCGAGTTCTGCTTCTGGACACCCCGCATCATCATGCACAGGTGGTACGCCTCCACCACCACGCCGGCCCCCTCGGGCTCCACCAGCTCCCACAGTGCCTGCACGATCTGCTCCGTCAGGCGCTCTTGCACCTGAAGCCGCCGAGCGAACACCTCTACCAAGCGAGCGGTCTTCGAGAGCCCCACGATCTTGCCCTTCGGGATGTAGGCGACGTGGACCTTGCCGAAGAAGGGCAGCATGTGATGCTCGCACAGCGAGTACATCTCGATGTCCTTCACCAACACCATGTTTGGGTGGGCCTCCTCGAAGAGAGCGTCGTTCAAGACCTCCCCCGGGGACATCTGGTAGCCCTGGGTCAGGAAGGTCATCGACTTCGCCACTCTCTCTGGGGTCTGCTTCAATCCCTCGCGGTCAGGGTCGTCGCCGAGCCGACGGATCATCTCGGCCACCAGATCCTCGAACGAGGCTCCTGAGAGATCACTGCTCACCGGTGTACTCCACGTAGCTGCGGGGGGTCTCCCAGAGGGTGAGCTTGGTCAGCTTCACTCCCTCGGGCAGGCCGTCGGCCAGACGGCTCCAGATGGCGACCACGAGGTTCTCGGCCGAGGAGATCAGCCCCGTCATCCAGGGCACGTCTAGGTCCAGGTTCTTGTGATCGAGGTCTTGGATCACACGTGAATCCACGAGAGACTTCAGGTCCCGGAAGTCGATGACGAACCCGGTCTCCTGTTCCACCGGGCCTTCCACGGTCACCTGGAGCTCGTAGTTGTGGCCGTGCCAGTTGGGATTTGCGCACCCGCCGAACACCTCTTGGTTACGCTCCTCCGTCCAATCCGGATTGAACAACCGGTGGGCGGCGCTGAACTCGAGCTCCGTCGTGACTTTCACCCGCGGCATGGACTCCTCGTCGGCGATTCTGGGCTTGATCTTCCGAGTCGTATTCGGCCCGCAACCTAGCGGATCGGTTACCCGAGTCCCAGGCTTTGGTTCGAGCGCCTACCCCATCGTGGCGGCGGTTGCGTGGGCGCGCGGTGGGAGGCGAAGCTAGAGCATGCAGAAGACAGACTCCAAGGTGGCACTCGTAACGGGGGGTGCCCAACGTATCGGCGCCGAGTTGTGCCGGGCGCTCCACACGAGCGGCTACGACGTCGCGATCCACTATCGCACCTCCGGCGCTGCCGCCGAGGCCCTCGTGGGCGAGCTCGACGGGGTGCGAGGCGGATCGGTGGCGTGCTTTCGCGCTGCGCTGGGCGATCGGACGGCGGCGGAAGAGCTGGCGAGCGACGTCCTCCGCCATTTCGGCCGCCTGGACTTGCTGGTCAACAACGCCTCGAGCTTCTATCCCACGCCGGTCGGGAGCATCACCGAAGAGGATTGGGACACGCTTGTGGGCAGCAACCTCAAAGCGCCTCTGTTCCTCTGCCAGGCGCTTTCCCCCGCCCTCGGGCAGACGCGGGGCAGCATCGTCAACATGATCGACATCCACGGAGCGCGGCCCCTGGCCGATCATTCCGTCTACAGCACGGCCAAATCCGGGCTGGCGATGCTGACCCGGTCCCTGGCCCGGGAGTTGGCCCCCGACGTACGGGTGAACGGCATCGCCCCCGGGGCGATCCTCTGGCCTCAGAGTGACGACGAGGAGGACGCCGACCGGAGAGAACAGCAGCTGCAACGAGTGCCGCTCGGGCGGAGGGGAGAGCCGCGGGACATCGCGGAGACGCTGCTGTTTCTCGCGGACCGGGCCCCCTACATCACCGGTCAGATCATCTCGGTGGACGGCGGACGCAGCCTGACCTGAGGCAGCCCGCGCGGGCGGCTCCATCGGGCAGTGACGCCGGCCGGGTCGCTTGTGGCCCGGCACAGGTCAGGCGCATCTTGCGGCCCATGCCTGACGCCGTAGCCCGACTCAACACCGCATTGCAGGGGCGCTACACCATCGAGGGCGAGCTTGGCAGCGGCGGGATGGCCACCGTCTACCTCGCCCACGATGTGAAGCACGAGCGTAAGATCGCCATCAAGGTCCTCCGGCCCGAACTCGCCGCCTCCCTCGGGCCCGAGCGATTCCTCCGCGAGATCGAGATCGCGGCGAAGCTCACGCACCCGCACATCCTCCCGTTATTCGACTCGGGAGAGGCCGGGGGTTTCCTGCATTACGTCATGCCGTACGTCGATGGGGAATCGCTGCGCGATCGGTTGGACCGCGAGACCCACCTACCGGTTGAAGAGGCCATCCGTCTGACGAATCAGATCGCCTCGGCTCTCTCGCATGCCCACGAACGGGGCGTCATCCATCGCGACATCAAGCCCGAGAACATCCTTCTGGCCGGGGACCAGGCGATCGTCGCTGATTTCGGGATCGCGCGCGCGATAGAGCGGGCGGGTGCCGACCGACTGACCGGAACCGGCTTGGCACTCGGGACGGTTGCCTACATGAGTCCCGAGCAGGCCTTTGGGACCGAGGAGGTGGATGCGACCACCGACGTATACGCCTTAGGCTGCGTGGTCTACGAAATGTTGGCGGGACGGACGCCGTTCGAAGGAGTGTCGCCGCAGGCGATGCTGGCGAGGCACCTGGCGGATTCCGTCCCGGCTCTCCGTTCGCTCGCGCCTGAGATTCCCGTCCCGGTAGAGCGGGCAGTGCATCGGGCGTTGTCCAAAGCGCCGGCCGACCGCTTCCCCACGGCGGCTGCGTTTGCGGAGGCGCTGAGCGGCGCGATGACGACGCGGGCCCGAGTCGCCGAGGAGCGGCGCGTGGCCCGGCGGCACTGGATGCGAGGGCTCGTCGCCGCCGCGGCCGTTGCCGGACTCTCGCTCGGCGCTTGGTTGCTCGCCGGCACGCTGGGCACACCGCGCATCGAGCGCCTGGCGGTGCTCCCAGCCTCCAACATGACGCGCGACCCGGAGCAAGACTACTTCGTAGACGGGGTACACGAGGCGCTGGTCACGGAGTTGCAGCGGGCGGGCCTTTCCATCATCGCCCGGCAATCGGTGCTGCAGTATCGCGACTCGGACAAGCCGATCCGGCAGATCGCCCGGGAGTTGGGCGTCGACGCCCTGATCCAGCCCGCCGTCGGTCGCGAGGGAGACAGTGTGATCGTGGACGTGAGTCTGTACGACGGCCGGTCCCAACTTCCGTTGTGGACGGCATCGTTTCCCGCACACGTGGAGGGTGTCCTGGGCGTCTACAGGGACGTGTCGCGGCGAATCGCCGATCGGATCGGGGTCGTGTTGTCGAGTGCGGTCGAAGAGCGACTCGCCGAGCGGCCCGTCGTCGACGCGCGCGCCTACGAGGCCGTTCTGCAAGGGCAATTTCACCTTCGACGCTTCACGCCCCTGGACCTCACGATCGCGCTCCAGTACTTCGAGTCCGCACTCGCGATCGACCCCGCGTCCGCGTCCGCCCACGTCGGCGTCGCCAAGGTCTGGGGGTACCGGGCACAAGCGGGCTTTCTCTCTCCGGCGGAAACGCGACCGTACGTGCAGGAACACGTCGCCCGGGCCTTGGCGCTCGATCCCGACCTCGCCAGCGCCCGGTTCATGGAGGCCGCACGGCTCGTATGGAACCTTTGGGATCTGGATGCGGGCGAGGCCGCGTTTCGGCGAACGATCGAGCTGGACCCCAACGACGCCGAACCCCACGTATTCTATGGGCACGTGCTGATGATTCTCGGCAGATGGGAGGAGGCCATCCGGCACGGGCAGGTGGCGATCGAGCTCGATCCTCTCAACCCGTTCGTGGTAGGGCTGTACGGGACGATCCTCTCGTCTGCCGGACGCTCGGAGGAAGCCATCGAGCTCCTGCAGGACATGTTCGCGAAGAATCCTGGCACGGGATTCGGGATGACCCCTCTCCTTTCCTCTCTGCACACCGTCGGGCGCTACGAAGAAGAGCTCCGGTTACAGCGTGAGCGCTACGCTTCCTACGGCGACCAACAGATGGTCGAGGCTTTGGACCGAGGGTTCGCGCAGGGTGGATACGCGGGGGCTTGGGGCGGAGCAGCCGACGCACTCGCCGCTCGGGCGGCGGACCGATTCGTGCCGCCCTTGACGGTCGCCGTGTTCTACGCCGCGGCCGGTGATCCGGAGAAAGCGATCGATTGGGTGGAGATCGCCGTGGACCAGCGCAGCCAGAGCGTGCCCTATCTGGGCGTCATCCGCCCACTGAGGGGTCTGCACGCCAATCCCAGGTTCCAGGAGTTGGCGCGCCGCGTGGGCGTACCGCTCCGGGACGCCGAGGGAGCATGATGGGCGCGTCTCCCCGGAAGTGACCCGCGAGCGGCCGAGGTGGATCGGCCTCCCTGCTGAAGGTGGAGCGGAGACGCTAGGCAACCGTGTCAGGTGGCACCAGTGACCGCAGTCAGCCTTGTGCCCTAGAGATCTGCACGCCACCCCATACGAAATCCACCGGCCAGAGCCGTTGATCACCCATTTCGAAGTCCCGCCACAACTCGGCGTAACTGCGATGGGTTTTCGGATGTGTCTCACCTCCGGCGATCTCGGCCAACGGCCGTAGAACGAACGCGTTTTCGGTGATCTCCTGGCGGGGGAGCGAGACGTCGTCGACAACGCCGGCTACGTCGGCGTAGGTCAGCAGGTCCAGGTCGAGCGTTCGGGAGCTGAAGCGCGGCCTTTCCCGACTCCGTCCGCGTTGGTCCTCTATCTGCCCCAGGGCCTGGACGACGGCACCCACGCTCCGGGCCGTATCCACGCCCACCACGAGGTTGTAGAAGGCATCACCCTCGAAGCCGACCGATTCGCTCTCGTACACCGACGACAGCAGGAGCTCTCCGTAGGAGGCGGCCAGGGCGTCGAGGGCAGCGGTGACGTTCCGTTCTCGATCGATGTTGCTGCCTACGCTGATATACGCCCGGGCCACCTACGGGACCATCCGATCCAAACCCGCTAGGCCCCTTTCGCCACCCATCTACGAGCGCTCTCCCCGCTCGATAATCACACCCACGTCGGCGGCTCCGGTGACCGCTCCGGGCTTCCCGATGCGCAGGCGCACCCACGTCACCCCGAACTCCTCTCGAACGATGTCGGAGACGCTCTCGGCCATCTTCTCCACCAGCAGGAACTCACTCGCCTCGATGAACGCGATGAGCCGCTTCGCCACAGCCTTGTAGTCGAGGGTGTCACCGATGTCATCGCTGTCAGCTGCCCCCCGGATATCCGTCGCCATCTCGAGGTCGAGGCTCACCGTCTGGCGAACCTCCCGCTCCCAATCATTGATCCCGATGATGGTCTCGATCTTGAGATCGCGGATGTACACGACGTCCATTCGTCCTCCTAGAAGGCTGTTGAAGAAGTACAGCGGGTCGCGTTGCGGATGCCACGGCCCCAGGCCCTAGGCGGAGCGACGACGCCATAGCCGTAGCTACGGTTAGGAGTTCCAACAACGGGGATGGGGCCGTGCCACCGCAACCCACCAACATGTACGCTCCTATCAACTCGTCTGTTGGGCACAGGGTGGTTGCGCGGTTGATCCTGCGTCTCTCCTCCTCGCCGTAGCCCGGCTACGACTCGTCGTCGTTCCTTGCCTGAACGCGCGCAAGCACCCTGTGCGCGACCCACTGTACTTCTTCAACAGCCTTCTGTGGCCGAGGCGTCCTCAGGATCGGGAAGAAGTCCTGACGCAACCGATTGCCGGTCGCCGGTTCAGTCCCCGTGAGCCGGGCATGAGCACGGTCCGCACGTCTCCCACAAGACGTCGATCGCCGCGTTCACGGCGAGGTTGAAATGGGCCGAACGATAACAGAATCGGGCCGCGAGCGTCGAGGGTTCCCGACACGACCGGGCCCCGGCTCCTCGGACGACGCGGGCGCTCCCACGTTTCTCAGACCACCTGCAGCTTCCACTTCCCCTTTCGGAACAGCCACGCCGCCACGACCGCCTCCATGGAGAAGGCGAGCATCACCGACAGGTGCACCCCCCAGGGGCCCAGCCCGACCACGGTGGCCAGCCACCACGCGAGGGGAATCTCCCAGAGCCAGAAACAGAACAGGTTGACCCACGTGGGCGTCCAGGTGTCGCCGGCCCCGTTGAACGACTGGATCAGAGCCATGCCGTAGGCATAGAAGAAGAACCCCGCCGAGATCGTCCTCAGAGCGAGGACGCCGTTCCGCACGGTCTCCGGATCCTGCGTGAACGCCCGGATGATGGGATCGGTGAAGACCATGAAGACGATGCCGACCGCACCGAGGACGAGGAAGTTGATGAAGCCCGCGATCCGGACCGACTGCTCCGCTCTCTCCGGTTTTCCGGCCCCCAACCCCTGCCCCACCATGGTGGCTTCCGCATTGCTCATGCCCCATGCGGGGAGAAGCGCGAACAAGACCACGCGGATCGCGATGGTGTAGCCGGCCAGGGCGGTGCTACCGAAGACGGCGAGGATTCTCATGAGGCCGATCCAGGAGGCGGTCCCGATAAACGTCTGGAACGTGGCCGAGCCCGACAGCCTCACGAGTCTCCACATGATGTGGAAGTCGGGGTGTAGATGTGCCAGGGTTACGCTCACTCGACCGACCCCGCTGAACAGCGTAGCCAGTTGGATGCACACGGCCGTGCCCCGCCCGATCACGGTCGAGACCGCCGCCCCCGCCACCCCAAGCTCCGGAAACGGACCGACCCCGAATATCAGCAGCGGATCCAGAATCAGGTTGATCGTGTTGGCGATCCACAGCACCCGCATGGCGATGGCCGCGTCACCCGCCCCTCTGAACCCGGCGTTGATCAGGAAGAGCAGCAGGATGACACCATTCGCCCCGAGCATGATCGACGCGTAGGCCGACCCCGCCGCCACCACCTCGTCGGTTCCGCCCATCCATCCGAGAAAGCGTTCGGCGTTCAGGACTCCGATCACGCCCAGCACGGCGGCCACCCCGACGCCGAGCAGAATGGACTGCGCGGTCGTGCGGGACGCGGCTTCGGAGTCTCGCTCGCCCGTGCGTCGGGCTACCATCGCCGTCACCCCGATACTGAGACCCACGGCCACCGTGTAGACGACGGTCAACAGGGATTCGGTCAGCCCTACCGCCGCGATCGCCTCGGCACCGAGCCGGGACACCCAAAAGATATCCACCACCGCGAAGACGGACTCCATGACCATCTCGAGGACCATGGGCACGGCCAACAGCAGTATGGCCCGGCCGATCGGCCCCTCGGTGAAGTCTTGATTCGTGCCGCGAATTGACTCTTTGAGGTCAGCCCACAAACTGAATGGCGGGCGTTCGGCCTGAGGGGTCAGCTATGGTCCTCCTGATCCGATATCGACCGTCCGTCCAACTCCTCGATGGTCTTGACCGAGGGTCCACGGACCCTCTGAATGCGCATTGCGGCAGACTCCGCTTCCTTCCACGCCCTGAGGACATTCCCACCGGCGAGCTTGGCGAGGGCAGCCTCGCTCCATCCGCGGCGGGAAAGCTCGGCGAACAGAACCGGGAAAGTGGACACGTCCTCGAGCCCCACCGGAGTGTCCTCGATCCCGTCGAAGTCCGACCCGATGCCCACGTGGTCGATGCCGGCCACGTCTCGGATGTGCTCGATGTGATCAGCCACGTCGGCCAGCGTCGCCCTCGGAGCGTCTCCCGGGCCCTGGTGCGTGCGGTTGGCCTCGGAGACGAACGAGGGCACGAACGTGACCATGACGACTCCTCCGTTCTCGGGGAGACGGCGAAGTACCTGGTCCGGCACGTTGCGCAGGTGGTCGGTCAGGGCCCGCGCGGACGAGTGGGAGTAGATAACCGGGGCCTCGGCCACGTCCAGGACGTCGTTCATCGTAGCCGGCGACGTATGAGACAGGTCCACCAGCATACCCAGGCGGTTCATCTCACGGATCACCTCTCTTCCGAACTCGGTGAGGCCGTCGTGCCGGGGATCGTCCGTGGCGGAGTCCGCCCAGTCGTTGTTTCCGGAGTGCGTGAGGGTCATGTACCGGGCGCCCAAGTCGAAGTACGCCCGGAGCGCGCCGAGGGAGTTCTCGATGGCGTGCCCTCCCTCCATTCCCAGCACGGAGGCGACTTTCCCCTCGCCGTAGATCCTCTCCACGTCCGAGACCGTATAGCCCTGCTCGAACACGTCCGGGTACTTCCCAATGAACTGCCGCGCGATGTCGATCTGCTCGAGTTGGAAACGAGCGGCGCCCTCGTCGACCGACTCCATCGGGATGTACACGGACCAGAACTGCGCGCCCACCATGCCGGCACGCAGCCGCGCGATGTCCGTATGACCCGTCGTCGTGCGCCGCAGATCGTAGGCCCCCACGTCGTGGGGTGCGGATGCGTCCTCTCGGATCGCCCACGGCAGGTCGTTGTGGCCGTCGAAGAGCGGCATGGCGTCCAATACGCGTCGCACCTTCTCCATGTGCGGGTCCTGAGCCTGCGCGGAGCTCGCCAGCAACAGTCCAACCGTGAGGAACAACCAGGTACGCTTCATCATCACTAGACACCTCATTCGCGGTTCAGTCATCAATGGAGCGGTGGCCCCATGCCCCGTCGGGACTCACAGCATATGTTTCGCGGTTCAATCTCACCACAGTAAGGAATCTCGTCATGAGCCCATATCCGACACGGCTTTTCAGCGCCGGTCTACCGCTCCTCGCCCTCCTGGCCTTCGTGTCCCCCTCCTCCGCTCAGATTCGCGGCTTCTCCGCCGCGCGGGCCGAGAAGCAGGCGTTCTGCGAGGCCCGCCTCCAGGAGTTGCCGAGCCCGGAAGCGTTCAGGGAACACCTCCGGACCGTGACCCAGGAGCCCCATCCCACGGGATCGGAAGCACAGGGCCGTGTGGCGGACTATCTGGTCTCGGCCATGGCGGAGGCCGGCTTCGAGGTGCAGCGTCACGGCTACGACGTCTACCTGCCCGAGCTCGGGGGTGAGGTGTTCGCGGAGATCGAGTCACCCGTCCGCGTGCAGCTGAACAACCGCGAGCCCCCCGTGCCGGGCGATCCGTTCTCCTCGCACCCGGATCTCCTTCCCGGGTGGAACGCCTACTCCGGCAGCGGGGACGTACGCGCCCAGATCGTCTACGCGAACTTCGGCCGCAAGGAAGACTTCGAGCGCCTCCAGGAGAGGGGTGTCTCGGTGGCCGACAAGATCGTCGTAGCCCGCTACGGGGGGAACTTCCGCGGGTTCAAGGCCAAGTTCGCGGAAGCGGCCGGTGCCCTCGGACTGATCATGTTCAACGATCCGGGGACCGGCGACGGAGCCGAGTATCCGGACGGACCCATGATGAACGAGAACACGATCCAACGAGGATCCGTGCTCACCCTGGACTGGACCGGGGATCCGCTCACGCCCTTCGAGCCCGCACACCCGGTGGAATCCGGCAAGAGCGTGAGCCGCCTCGATCCCGAGGACCTACCGTTCCACACCATCCCGGTACTTCCGCTGGGCTACGGGGCCGCATCCGAGATCCTGCGGCTGATGGAGGGCCAGGAAGCCCCCGAGGACTGGCGGGGAGGCATCGACGTCCCCTACCGCATCGACGGCGGTGAAGCGCTGACCCTCCGCATCCACGTGGACCAGCCCAAGAAGCTCGTGCGGGGCCACCAACGTGGTCGGGACGCTAGTGGGATCGGAGTTGCCGGACGAATGGGTGATCCTGGGTTCCCACTATGACGCCTGGGGCTTCGGAGCCTTGGATCCGAACGGTGGAACGGCCATGCTGCTCACCCTCGGGGACGCGCTCGGACAGCTCGACGCCGAAGGCTGCGGCCCGAGGCGGACGATCAAGATCGCCCACTGGGATACCGAGGAGTACGGAATCATCGGATCGGTCGAGTGGGTCGAGGAGTTTCGCGATCAGCTGCGGGCGAAGGCGGTGGCGTATATCAACGCCGACGGCGCCGTCACGGGCGGAAACGTCCGCGTCTCGGCCTCGCCCTCTCTGAAGAGGACGATCGTCGAGGCCACGCAGGCCGTGGCCTATCCCGACGGGCGCAGCATGTACCTCGCGTGGAACGCCGAGGGCGAGGACGAGCCCGCCATCGGAGACCTGGGCGGAGGGTCCGACCACGTGGGCTTCTATACCCATGCGGGCGTCCCTTCGGGCGGCGTTTCCATGGGCGGATCCTCTGGAGTGTACCACTCCAACTACGACGATTTCGCCTTCTTCGAGAAGTTCTCCGACCCCGACTTCGTGTACGGCCCGGCGCTGGCCCGGGTGGACGGGATCATCGCGCTGCGCCTCGCGAATGCGGACGTGCTCCCCTACGACCTCGTCCGCTACCCGACGGACATCGATCGTCACATCGGGGACATGGAGGCGAGAGCCGGCGAGTTGGGCGTCAACCTCGCGCTCGATCGCCTGAAGTCCGCCACGGCCGAGCTCGCCGATGTGGCTCAGCTTCTCGAGACGTCACTGTACGCACCGGGAAGCCGCATTTACGATCCGGCCGCCGATCGCAATGCGGCGAACCGCGGCCTTCTCGACATGGAGAAGGCGTTCATCCGCTCGGAGGGCCTCCAGGGAAGACCCTGGAGCCAATCTCTCTTCGCGTCGCCCGACCCGTTCCGCGGGTATGCGTCTTGGATGCTGCCCGGACTGCGGTTCGAGGTGGAATCACGCTCCGCCGCGGGCATCGCCGAGTGGGAGGGCACTTACGTGGCGGCCGTGCAGGATTTGACGAGGCGGATGCGGGCGCTCACCAACCAGGTCACGGCGCGGCCCGTCGAGGGAGCCAACTTGGTCGGCCCCGATGGTGAGGTGGAATGGAATCGCTACCACCGGTGGCAGGACGCACACGCCATCATGGAGGTGTGGAGCGCGATGTACCCGGGGCTCACCGAGCTCTACTCCATCGGCAACAGCTACGAGGGCGTGGACCTGATGCTCATGGAGGTTACCAACGAGGCCACCGGACCCGCCTCGGAGAAGCCCGCCATCTACTTGGACGGCGGCATTCACGCGGGCGAGCTGACCGGGTCGGAAGTGGCTCTGTACACGTTGGGTCAACTGCTCAGCCGCTACGGATCCGACGCCGAGGTGACGGAGCTCTTGGATACCAGGGCGTTCTACATCCGGCCCAAGTTCAACCCCGACGGCTCCAACCTCGTGCTCGACACCGACCAGTCGTTGCGCAGCTCGGTACACCCTGTCGATCAGGACTTCGACGGCGTGGCCGACGAGGACCCGGGAGAGGATCTCGACGGAGACGGCCGCATTCTGCAGATGCGCATCCCCGATCCCGCCGGGGACCAGATGATCAGCCCGGGCGACCCGCGCATCATGGTCGCTCGCGAGGAAAGCAGAGGACCCTTCTACCGCGTCGTGTCCGAGGGCATCGACAACGACGCTGACGGCCGTCTGAACGAAGACGGGTACGGCGGCATCGACATGAACCGGAACTTCCCACGCAATTGGGAGCGGCAGCACCTGCAGTCCGGCGCCGGGGACTTCCCTCTCTCCGAGCCGGAGACGTACGCCACGGTCAAGTTCGTGAACGAGCACCGGAACATCGCGTTCATCATCCACGGTCATACGTCGGGAGGCTTCGTCTACCGCCTTCCCTCCGCGTCGGCGCCGTCCCAATTCGACCGGACCGATCTGGCCCTCATCGAAAACCTGAGCGCCTTCTACACCGAGTCTACCGGGCGTCCCGTGATTCCGAGCTCGACGCATCCCACGGACCACCGCTACGGAACCCTGATCAGCTTCGGCTATTGGGACCACGGAGTGGTGGGGTGGGTGCCCGAGTACTCACCCGGCCCGGACCAGTGGGTGCCCGACGCCGACGGAAACGGGCAGATCGACGAGTCCGACTGGCACGCCCTCAACGACGCGAGCTTCGGCGGGGCTTATTTCGGCGATTGGACCCGCTACGACCATCCCGAGTTCGGTCCCGTCGAGATCGGGGGATGGCACCGCAAGTTCTGGGGGCAAAACCCTCCCGACGAGTTGCTGGAGCGCGAGCTGGAACAACAGGTGCCGTGGTTCTTGCACGTAGCCGGCCGCACTCCGCTGCTGGAGCTGTCCGAGCCGGATGTCACGCCTCTGGGGGGAGGCCGCTATCGGGTCGCGGTGACCGTCACGAACGCCGGGGACCTGGCCACACACCTGACGCAGAGGGGGTTCGAGTGCCGTGAGAGCGACGGCGCGCTGACGCAGCAGGTCGTCGCACCGCCGACTGTCACGCTCGAGGTGACGGATGGCCGCATCGTGGAGGGTGGGGACACCCCGGCTCCAACCGGGCGGACCACTATTTCACACCTGGCCGGGCTCAATACGATCACGGACAAAGTGACCGAGAGATCTCGGACGGTAGAGTGGATCGTGGAGACCGCGTCAGCCGACGCGACGGTGCGCGTCAAGGCCGAAGCACAAAAGGGTGGGACGGTGCGCTCCGGAAACGTGACGCTGCGGTAGAAGGCGCCGCAATCCGACTCCCGCACCGGGGCTTGTAAGGCCGTTACCAGCCCGGGGACAGCACGAAGCCGAAGTGCGCCCCCCTCGTCCGCTGGAAGGGGTACGCCAAGTACGTTTCGAGGACCAGGAATCCCAGGAAGTTCGATCGAAGTCCGGCTCCCACCGACACGATCGGTTTTTCATCGCCCACCGATTCCCGGAAGTCGAGGTTCTCAGTGTCGTTCCAGGCGACCCCCGCGTCCGCGAACGCGAAGAGCTCGGTCGGCAGGAAGGGGAAACTGATCACGCCGTGCTCAGGGGTCTCCAGCAGCGTCGTACGGATCTCGAAGTTGGCCACGGCCACACGGTGCCCGAAGGGACGTGCGAAGCCGTCGCACGCGCTGGCGCGCGCGCCCTCCGCCACATCGAGGTCACACTCGAAGACGTCGTAGCTCTCGAAGGAGTACCCACGCATGAGCGGCTCGTAGCCGAGAAAGAGCGGTTGCATCTGGCCCTTGTTCTGGGTCGGATCGAGAGCCCCCCCATATCGGCCGAAGTGTAAGCCGCGCGCCGCGATCGTGAGGCTGCGGTTTGGGCTGTAATAGCCCGCAGGTCCACGACCACCGACGTAAAATTGATCGATCCGAACGTACGGCCGACTTCGAGCCGGACCCTCGTGCCACCCGACGGCGACGTGTAGCCCTCCGTCGCGTTGTCCCGCACGAGCGCGAAGGTGGCCGCCCCGAGCGTAACAGGGTCGAGCCAATCGCGCGGCTCAGAACGATTCTGATGCTGAACCGTCCCCGCCCGACCCGTGATCCAAACGTCCTCTTCCAGGGAGTAGGAGTAGTGTTGTATCCCCAAGTTGCTCTCCACGCGGGTGTTGTTGGAGAACGGGTAGGCGAGAATGCCGCCCGCGTGTTTCAGAGCGTAATGTTGGCGGCTGATGGACAGGCGAAGACCCTTGGTCGGTTCGTGCCACCCCTGGGTAGGGTATCCCTGTCTGTGGGGGGGCCAACCGCCGGCGAAGCCCCAGTTTATCCGTCTCGCCTGGCTCAGGTAATGGACCTGCCCTCCGACATCCTTGATGTGCCCGAGGAGCTGCGCGGTCATGCCCACTTGGTGATTTCCGAGCATGTCGCTGTAGTAGGCCGTGGCGCCCCCGGCCGAATACGCCGTGAAGCGGTCGGTGCCGACGCCCATGTCCGGCTGGCCGGTGAAATCCATCGAGAAGACGGGTTTGTAGTTCTTGATGCCGTCGCTGAGGTACGTGCCGTTGGGTACGAGCGCCGATTCAGGGTCGAGCAGGTACTCCGCCACCCGACTCATCGTCACCGGGACGCCGGGGGTCAGGGTGCGTACCGGCTGCACGGCGGAGGACGCCGTGATCACCCGACCTTCGGCGTCGGCCTCACTGGATTGTAGGCTGTATACGTGGAACTCGAAGTCGTCGAACACCGAGTAGACGATCGTTCCCGCTTCCCGGGCGACGGATATCGCCGGCGACATCGCGCTGACACCGCTCACGCCCGTCTGGAGCCGTGTGATACGACGGACTTCGGCATCGTCGAAGGTGTATTGATAGATGTCGCTGAACCCGTCTTGATCCGAGATGAAGTACAGGCTCCGACCGTCCGGGGCGTATCGGGGATTGATGTGTTTGGTCGAGCCAAAGACGTTCAGCGTGGAGACCTCGCCCGACGCCATATCCAGGAACGCGATGTTGGGCTGGCCGTAGACGAGTCGCTCGAGGTCGGTGTTCGACCCCCGGTCGGACACAAAAGCCACGGTCGAACCGTCGGGTGACCACGTGGGCTGAAGCGCCGCATACTTGTCGTCGGTCAGTTGGGCCAGAGCCCCCGTCTGCGGGTCCCAGCTGTAGAGGTTGCCTCGTCCAGCCCGGAGAACACGATGGTCCGACCGTCCGGCGACCACGCCGAGCTCGTGATCGCGATCTCACCAAAGTCGCCCTCCCGCTCCACCTCGCCGCTCGCCACGTCGACGATCGCGAGACGGGTGTCGCCGTCCGATGAGACGGTGAACACGAACTTGGAGCCGTCCGGCGACCAATCGCCGGTGGCGTCGGCGAATCGGAGCGCGTCGAAGTGGGGCGACACGTCGGTGCTCACGAGCCTCCGCCGAACCTCGCAGGTACGGGCATCCGCCACGAAGAGATCGACCCCCAAATCACGCTCGGCCAGAAACGCGATCGACCGCCGAGGCGCGGGCTTCGAAGACGCGACTTGCGGAAGTGAAAGAGGCCGAAACCCCAAAGGGATTTCGGCCTCTAAGCGCACCGGAGGGGAATTATTGAAGCCCAGGGACACTGTGGGTGACCTCCCTCCGAGTTTCGCCTTCCCCTCTCAGGGCATGACGTAGTCCGAAAGAGTCGGTCCCGGCTTCACGGGTGTTGGCTCAATAAACGAGCCCTCCAGCACGCCGTTATCGAATATACGCCGGGCCGACTCTCCCTGTCTAGCTGGAGGGGCGGCGGACGAGCCGCAAGCGGTCCAAGCGCTCCTCCAGGGCCGCCGCGCCAGTGCGCATTTTTTGCCGTTCCTGACCAGAAACTTCCTTCGCTCCCCCACGAACCACCGCCTGCACGACACGACGGACCCACACCTCTAACTCATCTAACGATAGACACTTGGACTGTTTTCCACGCTCGCCTTCGACCGTGCCGATCGGTACGGCACGGCTCTTTCATTAGTGACCCTCAGAACGCGGACGACGATGGCTCTGATTGAGGGATAGAATAATGAGAACGCGCATACATGCAGATGGGTGGCTGGACGTTTCGGACCGGCGCCGCGTCAGGATGCCCGGCGATCACGAGGTGTCTGTGGACCCGGCACCCGAGGCCGAGGCACTGGCCTTTCTGCTATCGCACAGCTTTCCCGGGCACCGCAGGGTGATTCGTTCGATGAGCGAGGCGGACCGAAAGCTGCTCCAGCTAGCGATGTGGGCCAACTCGGTGAGCGAGCGCATGGGGCTCGTCGATCGGGTCTGGCGTCGAATCACCGAGCCTGTATCCCCTCCGACCAGTCAGGAGCGGCCGGAGTTGATCCAGGTAGTGCGGTTCGGAAGCGCGTGGGCGTACCCGATCTACCTGGACGGCACTGTCACTCGCGTGCTGCCCCATGGGGGAGTACCGGTGCCGATGCAGAACAAGGAATTCCGTCGCCAGGATCTACAGCTCAACCTGGACAACACCTAAGCAGCCTGCCGGCTGAGCCCGGCGTGTCGACTACGTTATCGTGCCGCTGAGTCCCTCGAGGCAAGGGCGAAGGTAGCCGGTACGGAGCAGGCACGTCGGGTGACCTGGGGCCCGGGCCTACCCTTCGGGGAGCCCGGGCTCCGTCATTTTCCGGACGTCGAGCGCCTCGTCCACCTTGTCGGGCGCAATCAACTGGCGCCTTTCGACGACTTCGCGCACGGACACACCCTCGCGCGCGGCCTCCTTGGCAACCTCGGCGGCCTTGTCATATCCGATATAGGGATTGAGAGCCGTGGCGATCGATGGGTTCTTCTCGAGGAGCTCCTTGGTACGCTTCTCATTCACTTCGATGCCCACGACGCATCGGTCCGCGAAGGTCCTGGCCATGTTCGCAAGGAGCGTTATCGACTCCAGGAGCGCATGGGCCATGACAGGCATCATCACGTTGAGCTCGAAGTTGCCCCTTTGGCCGGCGACCGTCACCGTCGTGTGGTTCCCCATCACCCGGGCGGCCACCATCATCATCGCCTCGGACATGACCGGGTTCACCTTCCCTGGCATGATTGAGCTTCCGGGCTGAATCGCTGGGATGCGGATCTCCGCAATGCCCGAGGTCGGCCCGCTGGCCAACCACCGCAGGTCATCGGCGATCTTGAAGAAGCTGACGGCGATCGTATTCAGCGTACCTGCCGCATCGACCACGGCGTCCTTGGCCGCCTGAGCCTCGAAGTGGTTCTCCGCTTCACTGAAGTCCAGGCCCAGCTCTTCGGCGAGCCGGGCGATGGTCTTCGACGCGAACTCAGGGTGCGTGTTCATTCCAGTCCCCACGGCGGTCCCGCCGAGCGCGAGCTCGGCGAGCCCCGCGGAGGCGCCTCGCACCCGCTCGATGCCCTTGGTGAGTTGGTGAGCGTAGCCGCCGAACTGTTGTCCCAGCCTGACAGGCGTGGCATCCATCAGGTGCGTACGGCCGGACTTGAGCACGTGATCGAAGGCCTCGGCCTTGGCCGCCAGCGCGTCCCGCAGGTGGGTGAGCGCCGGGATGAGGTCTCGCTCCATCGCCACGCGGGCCGAGATGTGGATCGCAGAGGGAATGGTGTCGTTGGACGACTGACCGAAGTTCACGTGGTCGTTCGGGTGTACACGGCCCCCTTCCCCACCGAGGATCTGATCGGCACGGCGCGCGACGACCTCGTTGGTGTTCATGTTGGTGGACGTGCCGGATCCCGTCTGGTAGATGTCGAGCACGAACTCGTCATCCCACTTTCCGGCGGCCACCTCTTCGGCTGCGGCCACGATCGCCCCGGCGATCTCGGCGTCCAGGTAGCCGAGCTCCCGATTCGTGAGCGCCGCACCCTTCTTGATGAGGCCCATCGCCTGGATGAACCCGCGGCCGAAGCGCTGCCCACTGATCGGGAAGTTCTCGAACGCTCTCTGCGTCTGCGCGCCGTAAAGGGCGCCGCTGGGCACTTGAACTTCGCCCAGGGAATCTCGTTCTACGCGATAACCGTCGGACATGCCTGCCTCATGGTTGTGGCGTGATCGCCTATCCTCGCCTGGGCGGACGGCTGGGCCGCATCTCCACCCGGCTGACGAGGGCATGGTCGGGATATGAGAGGAGGTGCAAGGCGGCCGCGGCCACGTCGTTCGCCCCCAGGGCCCACTCCCTGTCCGCGCCGATCTCATGATCTGAAAATGTGGTGTTCACGCTGCCGGGCATGATGATGCTCACCCGGATTCCCGCGTATCGCAGATCCAGCATCATGGCTTCCGTCATACCGAGCAAGCCGAACTTGCTGGCGTTGTAGCCCGTGCCGCCGGCGAACGAGTTTCGTGAGGCGAGGGAGCCGATGTTGATGATCCACCCCTCCGTAGCCTTCAGGTGCGCAACCGCGGCCTTCGAGCAGCAAAACACGCCTCGCAGGTTCGTGTCGATCTGGCTCTGCCAGTCCTCGAGGGAGAGATCCTCGATGGATCCGAAGAACCCGACGCCCGCGTTGTTGATCAAAATGTCGAGTCCGCCCAATTCGCGAACCGCCGCCTCGATGAGTCGCCCGCACTCGTCCGCCCGGCTGACGTCGGCGGGAATCCCGACCACCCGTCCGGAATTCGAGCCGTCCAGCTCGGCGGCAACGCGCTCCACGTCACCGGCCGTTCGCGCACTCACGACTACATCGGCACCCGCACCCGCGAGCGCCTCGGCCACGGATCGGCCGACTCCCCGGGTGGCCCCGGTGACGACACACGCCTTGCCTACGAGATCCACCGCCATCTAGTCCCCGGCCGCCGCACCGGATGTGACGCTCTCGACCCCGCCGTGCGCCAACCAGCGCTCCGCATCGAGCGCCGCCATACATCCGGTTCCAGCAGCGGAGACTGCCTGCTTGTAGTAGTCGTCCATGACGTCCCCCGCGGCAAAGACGCCGGGCACAGACGTCTCGGTGCGCCACGATACCGGCGTCTCGATCCATCCGTTGGGCTTCAGCGCAACCTGCCCACCCAGGAACTCGGTATTGGGCGTATGGCCGATGGCCACGAACAGCCCAGCCACCTCGAGACGGCATGGCTCACCGGTCTGAGTGTCCTCCAGCAGAACGGCGGTGATCACGTCGTCGCCCTCGACCTCGGTCACGACCTGGTTCCACTCGAAGCGGATCTTCTCCACCGCGAAGGCTCGATCCTGCATGATCTTCGAGGCACGCAGTTCATCCCGCCGGTGCACGACGACGACCTCCTTGGCGAACTTCGCCATGTAGAGGGCGTCTTCCATGGCACTGTCTCCCCCTCCCACGATGGCGATGACCTGGTTGCGGAAGTGCGGGAGCGCCCCGTCGCATACGGCGCACGCCGAAACCCCTCCGCCACTCTGAGCCAGACGCTCCTCGTTCGGAAGCCCGATCCATTGGGCGTTGGCGCCGGTGGCGACGATGACCGTATCGCTCTCGATCTCCGTTCCCCCGCTCGTCTTCAGGAGCAACGGCCGAACCGAGAAGTCGACCTCGGCCGCGTCCTCCGTGATGACCCTGGTATCGAAGCGGACCGCTTGGGCCTTGAAGTGAGCCATCATCTCGATGCCCGTGATCCCCTCCGGGAAGCCCGGGTAGTTCTCCACCTCCGTGGTGTACATCAACTGCCCGCCGGGAATCATGGTCCTGCTTCCGGCACCCTCGACCACGAAGGGGTTCAGGCTCGCCCGGGCGGCGTAGATGGCGGCGGTCCAGGCCGCGGGGCCCGAGCCGATGATGACGACTTGTTCGCGTTGGCGTTCAGGCATGTGGCGCTCTATTTGTCCTTGAAAATGGCCAGGTTCGTGGAGTGGCCGGGATTCACTCGAGCCTCGGGATCCAGGTAGTTCGCGGCGTTGTTCACGGCGATAGCGGCTTCGGCGTATCCGGTAGCGATGAGATCGATCTTGCCGGGATACGACACGACGTCTCCGGCGCCGTAGATGCCGGGAATCGACGTCTCCATCAGCTGACTCACGACGATCCGGTTCTTGTCGAGCTCCAGCCCCCACGACTTCATGGGACCGAGGTCGGGCTTGAATCCCAAGAAGCACAGGACGGCGTCGACCTCGATATCGATGTCCTCGTCGGTGCGATTGTCGTAGATGGTGACGGCCTCGACGGCACCGTTTCCGCGGATCTCGCGCACCTCGTAAAACGTCCTCAGGTCGATCTCACCGGCCTCGTCGGCCGCGTGCAGCTGCTCGATCGACGCCTCGTGGGCCCTGAACCCGTCGCGGCGATGCACCATCGTGAGGTGCGCGGCCCGGTCCTTGAGGCTCAGGGCCCAATCCAGGGCGGAATCACCGCCGCCGACGATGAGGACCTTCTTGTCCAGATAGTCGTCGGGGTTCTTCACCGCGTAGTAGATCCCCTTACCGAGAAGGTCGTCATACCCGAGGCACTTGAGGTGCTTCGGCTCGAAGGCGCCTTTGCCTCCGGCGATGAGCACGGATCGGGTTGCGTACTCGCCGCCCCGGCACCGGAAGACGAATCGGTCCCCGTGCCTTTCCAGTTCCCTGACTTCTTCGTCCAGGACCACGTCCGGATCGAACTGGGTGCCCTGAGTGATCATATCCCGGGCCAGGTCCTTCGCCAGAATCTTCGGAATCCCGCCGACATCGAAGACGTACTTCTCCGGATAGAGGGCCATGAGTTGACCCCCGAGCTCGGGCAGGGAGTCTATGATGCGGGTCGAAACCCCCCTGAGCCCGGCGTAGAACGCACCGAACAGGCCCGTAGGTCCGCCTCCGATGATCGTGATGTCACGTACGTCGTCGTGCATGGTCTATAACCGTGCAGGGTCTGAATCGATGGGCCAGGTACAGCCGACCCGGTGGTCGGTCTCGGTGAACCGCAGACTGAAGTCTAACCGCGGACGGGAAGAGGTCCAACCGGACTTCCGCCATGAGAACGGGGTCCGGCGAGGGGGTGGCTACAGGCCTTCGAAGGACCCCGCTTCCCCTCCGGCGAAGAGCTCGGATCGCCGATAGCGCTCGATTCCCCTCACCACGAGCAGCTTGACGCCGACCGCCGCGGGAACACCGACCAAAAGGCCGACGAACCCGAAGAAAAAACCGCCGACAGACAGGGCGAGAACGATCCAGACCGGGTGAAGTCCCACGGACTCGCCCACGATGCGGGGGCTGATGAAGCTGCCCTCCAGGATCTGCGTGAAGCCGTACACGCCGGCCACCTTTATCAGTGCCGTGACCACGTTGCCGCTCACCAAAGCGACGCCGATGGCCGGAATGATGCTCAGAACGAGCCCCAGAAAGGGAATCAACCCTAGGACTCCGACCAGCCCCCCCAAGAGGAACGGATAGGGGAACCGGACCACGAAGAGGAGCACGCCCGTGAGGACGCCGAGAATCACGGCGACCGTGACCTGTCCCCTCATGTAGTTGGCGAGCAGCGCGTCGTACTCCATGGCGAAATCCACGACCGCTGCTTCGCGGGAGCGAGGCAGCAGCTCCCGAACCCGCCCGAGGATCTTGTCGTAGTCCCGGAGTAGGTAGAAGGTCAGCACGGGGGTGAGGACGACGTAGCCGACGAGGGTCGCAACGGATCCGAGCCCCCTTCCCAAGCCCAGGACGCTGGCCCACGCCCCACTCGCCAGGCTGGTGCGCCGCTCCTGTAAGAACGACACGACCCGAGCGGGATCCAGCGTGCGGAGGTCCGGAAAGGACTCCTGGTCGAGGCCGGGAATGTTCGCCAGGAGCACCCGCTCGCGAAGTCCGCTGAACCACCCGCCAACCCGGTCTAGGAGTGTGGGGGCTGCCTCGATGAGCTGGTCCAACTGCGCGACGAGTGCCGGGATTCCGAAGAGCACCAACGCCGCCCCGATCCCTACCACCGGCAGGGCCAGGAGCACGATGCCAAGCGTGCGGCCGAGGCCGCGGGCCTCGAGGGTGTCGACGACCGGATCCAGCATATAGGCCAGGACGAAGCCCAGGACGAAGGGGGCGAGCAGGAACCCGGTGGTGGCGAGCAGCCAGTAGAGCGTCAGAACCGCAGCGACGCCCACGATGAGTCCGTGCCCCTCAACGTCCCTGAACGGAAGGAGGAGCAGGACCAGAATCCAGAAGAGGAGAAAGGGGTTCAACAGGTTCTGGATGCCGAACAGGAAGAGTCCGAAGACCAAGAGAGCGGCTACCGCCTGTAGAACCCGCCAAACGGACTGCGTGGCCGTCATGGAGCGCCCCACGGGTCATCCGACTCCAGTGCCTCGGCCGCCCTCGCCATGACCTGCCGGGCATTGTCGTACGCCACTGTCATGATGGCGTCGGGCACCGGAAGCCACAGGCACTCTGTGATCCCCTCCTCCAACTCGGGCCGCGCCTCTCCATCTCGAGAGGCCATCAGGAAGTACTCACAGAACTTGTGGATCAGATCACCCTTCAGCCGAAAGTACCAATCGATGGTGCCCAAGGAGGGCCCCATCTCGAGCGCGTCGAGCCCGGTTTCCTCGCCCACTTCGCGCACCGCCGCCTCCGCGGAACTCTCGTCGCCTTCGAGATGGCCCTTGGGCAGTCCCCACTTCCCGTAAGGGTCCTTGATGAGCAGGAAGTGCACCGAGCCCTCGATCCTGCGAGCCACCACGCCGCCGGAGCTCCGCTCGATCCTCGCCCGAGGTCCGGCCATCGATCCCCTCCCCCGTTAGAAGATCGAGAGGCGCACATACTTCCGCGGGTTCGCCCGGAGGTCCTGCATCAGGAGATTGAGCTCCTCGAGCAGGCCTTCGGCTCGAACGGCGAACGCGGTGTCGGAGATGAGCCGGCCAAGCGATCCCTCTCCACGTTCCATGCGATCCGTGATGCGATTCAGCGCCAACATCGTCGAATCGGCCCGAGCCAGCGTTCCGGAAAGGCTCTCGGACGCGGAGGAGATGTCGCCGGGCATATCCCTCAGCCCCTGCGTGATGACCCGAGTGTTGACCAGAATGGAGTCCACCTCTCCGGAGGAGAGCACGGCGTCGATACTCTCCAAGGATCCCCGAGCCGAGGAGAGGGCCGTGGCGATCTCGTCCGTGGCTGTCCTGACGTCCTCAGCGATGCTCGTGAACAGGGTGGACTGCTCCTCGACAACCCTGCCCAGAGTGGCGGTGAGCTGCTGCATGTTGTCGATGGCCTGTGCGAGTTGATCAGCGGTTTCATCACTGAACGCACGGTCGAAGCGGTCGGTGAGGGACGCCAGGTTCTGTGCCACTTCGTCGCCGACGGCGGTCAGGCGTGAGAGGTCCGGCAGGGTATAGCCACCCAGGACTCTGATGCCATCCACGAACCGCTCGTCGGCCGGCACCTCGTAGTAGTCGAACCTCGGAAAGCGCGAACGGGTTACGATCTCGGGCTGCCAGTCGCCGAACATGGACTCGGGAGCGACGACCACCACGGCATCCCCATCGAGGATCCAGTCACCTTCCAGCAGCAACTCGATCCGCACTGCGGAGCCGCCCGTCTCGACCGCGATGGCGCCGACGCGACCGATGTTGACCCCCCTGAACTTCACCGCGTTACCGCTTGCGAGCTGACCCACGTCCCGGAGAAGGACCTGGACCTCGGTCTCGGTGCTGCCCCATCGTTTGCCCTGGAGCCAGAGCGTTCCGAATATTCCGATGGCCAAGCCGACGAGGACGACGAAACCGACCAGAAATTCCCTGCGGGCGGTCAAACCTCAGCCACCTTCGGCTCGGGATTCCACACGAGGGAGCGGGCGCCGTGGATCGCATACCGGATCATTCCGTCTCCTCCACCAACTCGGGACGTCCCTCGATGAAGGCCCTCACCAGCGGATCGTCCGTGTTTTGGATCTCCTCGACGGTTCCGCTCGTGCGGATACGACCTTCGTAGAGCATCGCTATCCGGTCCGAGATGCGGTACGCGCTTGCCATATCGTGGGTGACGACGATGCCGGTCACGCCCAACTCCTCGCTCATTCGCATGATGAGCCGGTCGATTCTCGTCACCGTTATCGGATCGAGACCGGTCGTCGGCTCATCGTACAGAAGGTATTTGGGCCTCATCGCTATGGCCCGGGCCAAACCCGCCCTCTTCACCATACCGCCGGAAAGCTCGGATGGGTAGCGTGCCTCGACCCCCTGGAGGTCGACCATCGAGAGGCACTCCCGCACGCGGGAACTGATCTCCTCTTCATACATGTCGGGAATGCGGCGGAGTCCCATGGCGACGTTGTCGGCGATTGTCATGGAGTCGAGGAGAGCGGCGAACTGGAAGACGTATCCCACCCTCCGACGGAGCTGCGTCAGCTCGTCACCTTCGAGCTGGCACACGTTCTGGTCGTCGATCCAGACCTCGCCTCGGTCCGGTTGGACGAGCCCTATGATCTGTTTGAGCGTTACGGATTTCCCGGCACCCGACGATCCGATGATGCTCACCGTTTCCCCGTCACGGACATCCAGCGAGAACCCCTGGAGGATCTTCTTCTCCCCGAACGCCTTATGGACGTCATTGAGCCGAATGCTCAAAGCAGCACCATGGCCCAAAAAGCATCGAGCACGAGGATCAGCATGCTCCCCACAACGACGGAGCGCGTGGCCGCAATGCCGACACCCGCGGCTCCACCCTTCGTATGGAATCCGTAGAATGAACCCACCCCCGTGACGATGAGGCCGAAGCTCGTGCTCTTGATTGCGGCGAACTGCACGTCCCAGGGCTCGAAGAATAGCTTGAGACCCTTTACGAACTCGGCGCTGGACATGTCGAGCAGAGCCATGGAAGCGGCCCAACCCGCCACGATCCCCATGGCCGAGGCCATGACGACGACGATCGGGAACATGAGGACACCCGCCAACACGCGCGGCACCACCAGATAGGCGAGCGGATCGTAGGCGAGGGTCTCCAGGGCGTCGATCTGCTCCGTGACACGCATCGTGCCGATCTCGGCGGAGATGCTGGCGCCGACCCGGCCGGCCAGGGAGAGACCGGTGAGCACCGGTCCCAACTCCATGATGATCGTCTTTCCGACCAGCGTGCCCACGAAGTACATGGGCACGGCGCCGGTGAACGTATACGAAGCCTGAAGGGCCAGCACGATGCCGGTGAACGTCGCAATGAATAGGGCGATCGGGACGGAGGCTACGCCGACGGCCACCAATTCGGGCATCAGGCGCGGTCCCCAGATCTCGACGTTCCTAAGGGCGCGTGCCGCCCCCGCAGCGAGATACCCGGCCATCCCGAGCGAATGCACCGCCCCCAACGTCCATCGCCCGAGATACCTCACGGGAGCCGTCATCGTGCCGTTCATAAACGGAAGATAGCCCGGCCGAGATTGTGGTGGCTAGTGCGCGCCGGTGCTGTCCGGGGAGTACAGCGAGGTGGTTGGCCGCTACTCGACTCAGCCTCGTGACGCTACGGGCATGTCGTCTTCGAGCGTATAGACGATCTCCTCGGAGCCGCCGTCCGCGGTCGGGATCGTGCACGTGACTTGGACTCTGCACACCACCTGGTACGGATCCGAAACGGCGACTTCCATGTCGACACCCTGGCCGGCCGACATGATGCGGGTACGCACCCGCTCGCCTGGGCTCACCTCGCGTCCCTTCGCGGGATTACGAAAGAGGGTCTTGGTGGACTGTCGGCCGCTGTCCAGCGTTCGAGTGACCTTCACCAACCTGAGCCAATCCGGCTGGTAGTTGATCTGGTACTCGAAGCCCTGCTGGTCCGCGCCCTTGCCCTCCCGGTTATGCCTCCCCATGTCGTCTCCGGTGGAAATAGCAAAAAAGCGACAAGTACACGAATGTTTATCCGCCTCGGGAAATTGTCAAGTTTCTTTTTACGAAAAGTCCGATAGCGCTTTTTCTATTTGGTGTTTCTCCGTATCTGGAATCCTGAATTCGTCCCGACTCAGAAACGAACGGGGAGGGGTACAAAGGTCAAAAAAAAGAATAAGATGGCCAACCAGACGACCGCGATTCGGACCGGACCCAATCTCACTTGAGGCTGCAGCACCTTCGGGTGGGCCAGGCGTCCCCGGCTCAATAACACCGCGATCCCCGCCCAGAGCCACCAACCCCACCAGAGTCGCCCGAGGGGTAGCAGAGCCAACAGCAGAGCCAGTGCCGCCCATGCTTGAGTCCGGCTCGAGAGGGCGTACAGTACGTGGCCCCCGTCCAATTGGCCGAAGGGCAGCAGGTTGAGGAAGGTGACGAACAGCCCGATCCAGGCAGCGAAGGCCACCGGGTGGAGTAGGATGACGTTGACCCCTATGTCGGAGGGAAAGAAGAGGTGGAGCGTCGCCTCCACCAAGAGGCCGGAGCCCAACCAGATCGGTTGTCCGGCGAACTCGACCACCATTGGCATGGACGGGCCGCTCATGGGGACCGGCTCGGAGAGGGCCAGACCCACCAGCAGCAACATGGACGAAAGGACGAAGCTCGCGATCGGACCCCCGACTCCGATGTCGAGGAGGACCGAGCGCCTGACGAGGGGACCCCGAATACGAATGAAGGCACCCAGAGTGCCGATGGCCGAGTAATAGGCGGGGAAAGGGATGAAGTAGGGAAGGCTCGCGGGAACCCCATGGCGCCTCGCCATGAGGAAGTGCCCCATTTCGTGAGCCATCAGGATCGTCATCAGGGAAATGGCGAAGGGTGCGCCGACCGCCATGCTGCGCCAATGCAAGGTCGTAGGCACCGGTAGCCACGCGCCCCAGAACTCGACGAACCGGGTCCCCAGCGGATCGACCCCATCGAGGAGCGCACCCGCCATGAAGGTCGTGAACAGCGTGAGAAGCAGAAGCACTGCATGGATCAGCCAGGGTCGGGGTCTCAGCGTACGACTTGGCCGTACGAGTGCGACCTCGACCCCCGAGTCGGTATCCGCCAGGTAGAACGGCCCGCCCCAGTCCTGGAGGGCCTCTACGACGGTCGGATCCCCGACGTCGAGGCCCTTGCGGAGTTCACCGACGACGAGTTCCGAGTCCCCCACCAGACCCATGCGGTACGTGGCCAGAATGGTCATCCACGTACCGGATGGACTCTTGACCGCCTCACCCCCGGCCATTAAGATCGACTCGTCTCTCTCGGGACACTCCCACGCTCGGCTCCCACCGCTTTAGCGGGGAACTCTCCGTACCCTTCGCAGGTTTTTCTGCCGTGTTTCCCTCCAGTCTGACGCACTAGCCCTCCAACCTGCCCTCTCGGCCACCCGGCCGTGGATGGCGGGCCCAAACCGGAGTAGAAGTGGACATCGCGCAGTTGAAGAGCAAGAGCGTTGGAGACCTCCATGATCTGGCGGAGGAGCTCAACATCTCCAACTACTCTGGGCTCCGCAAGCAAGACTTGATCTTCCGAATCGAGCAGAGTCTGCTCGACAACGAAGTGGTGCTGCGTGGGGAGGGCGTGCTCGAGATCTTGACCGAGGGATACGGATTCCTGCGCTCACAGGACTGGAACTACCTTTACGGCCCGGACGACATCTACGTAAGTCCTTCGCAGATCAAACGCTTCGACCTCCGGACCGGAGACACCGTACTGGGTCAGGTACGGCCACCCAAGGAGGGTGAGCGCTACCTCGCGCTCTTGAAGGTCGAGAGCGTGAACGGCGACGACCCGGACAACGCAAAACAACGCATCGCCTTCGACAACCTACGGCCTCGCTATCCGGAGAAGCGGCTCACTCTGGAGGTGCCCGACGAAGACATGTCGATGCGGATCATGGACCTGGTGGCGCCGGTCGGGATGGGGCAGAGGGGACTGATCGTCTCGCCACCCAAGGCCGGTAAGACCATGCTCCTGCAGAAGATCGCGAACGCCATCGCCGCCAACCACCCGGAGGTGCACCTCATCGTCCTGCTCATCGACGAGCGCCCCGAAGAAGTGACGGACATGGAAGAACACGTCGATGGCGAAGTCATCTCTTCCACGTTCGACGAGCCCGCGGACCGTCACGCTCAGGTCGCCGAAATGGTCCTCGAGAAGGCGAAGCGACTCGTGGAGCACGGAAAGGACGTGGTCATCCTGCTCGACTCCATCACGCGGCTGGCCCGCGCCTACAACACGACCATGCCCCACTCGGGCAAGATCCTCTCGGGCGGCGTCGATGCAAACGCTCTGCAAAAGCCCAAACGCTTCTTCGGGGCCGCGCGGAATATCGACGACGGGGGCTCGCTCACCATAATCGCGACGGCTCTGGTAGAGACCGGGAGCCGTATGGACGAGGTCATCTTCGAGGAGTTCAAGGGGACTGGGAACTTGGAGCTGGTCCTCGACCGTCACATTTCGGACAAGAGGATCTTCCCGGCCATCGACATCAACCGGTCCTCGACCCGAAAGGAGGAGCTGCTGTTGACCCCGAACGAGTTGAACCGCGTATACCTCCTCCGGAACTTCCTTTCGGACATGCCCCCGACCGAGGCCATCGAGTTCCTGATCGACCGTATGCGGCGAACGGAAACAAACCAGGAGTTCATGGACTCAATGGCAGCCGGCGTGTAGGCGAAACTCGAAGGCCTCATGCCCCTGGTGCGTGCCACAACCCCGCAGTCCGCTCCGTGTGCAAGTCCCGTCCCTCCGTTCGTCAGTTGAGGTAGGCGGGAACGGTTCCTCCGATCCCGCGACGGGACAACTGGTGGAGGAACCACAATGCGGACTTTCACACTCCTTCTGGCACTTCTCGCCGGGCTCATCACCGACGGACCCGATACCACCGGCTCGCTCGGCGTGGTCATCGGCACCGTAACGGACGCCGCCACGAGCACGCCCCTCTCGGGGGTTCAGATCCACGCGGACGGCCTCATGTCGAGCGCACTCACAGCGAACGACGGGGGCTATGTACTCCGGCTGGCCGCGGCGGCCGGGGGTGCCGTGACGATCCGAGCGGATCTCATCGGATACGGGACGATGACCCGACAAGTGACTCTGGGCTCCGATTCGGTGCGGTTGGACTTTGCCCTCGAGTCGACCCGGAGGCGGGATCTCGATTCACGATCGGTGGACGAGGTAGCTGTCTCAGCGGTGGCGGCGATCGGCATGGACGCGCCGAGGAGCCGAGGAGAGGGTGGGGTGTTGGTCCCGTCGCTCGCCCTCCAGGAGGCGGAGCGGAAAGCCGGTGCCCTCCCGGCAAATGCGACCCCGGATCGGCCCCGATTGCCTGCCTCAGGCGAGCTACAGCGAAGGGACCATGATCTCCCGGGGCGCTACGACCCCAACTTCGAGCGAGAAGGCTACGAGCGGATCTTCGAGAACGAGTTCTTGGCCGTGGGGCCGAATCCGCTCTCGACCTTCGGAATCGACGTGGACCGTACCTCGTACGCCAACGTGCGACGCTTCATTCGCGAAGGGCGGCTGCCCCCGGCCGACGCCGTTCGCATCGAGGAGCTGATCAACTACTTCACCTACGAGCTGGACGCACCCGACGGACCGGACCCGTTCGCGGTCCACACGGAGATGGCGCCGGCACCGTGGAATCCACTGCATCACTTGGTGCGCATCGGAATCCAGGGCCGGAAGATCGACACGGAGGACCTACCGGCCAGCAACCTGGTCTTCCTGCTCGACGTGTCGGGCTCCATGAGGCCCGCCAACAAGCTGCCGCTGCTAAAATCCGCGTTTCGGCTCCTGGGCGATCAGATCCGACCCGAGGACCGGGTGGCCATCGTGGTCTACGCGGGGGCCGCCGGGCTGGTGTTGGAGCCGACGTCGGGTAGTGACAAAGGCCTCATTCTGGACGCGCTCGATCGGCTGGAGGCGGGAGGCTCCACCGCAGGAGGAGCCGGGATTCGACTCGCCTACGACCTCGCCCGACGGTATCACGTCGAGGGCGGGAACAATCGGATCATCTTGGCGACGGACGGCGACTTCAACGTCGGCGCTTCGAGCGACGCCGAGATGGTTCGGCTGATCGAGGAGCGGCGCGAGGAAGGGACCTTTCTCACCGTCCTCGGCTTCGGCACGGGGAACCTGCAGGACGCGAAGATGGAGCAGTTGGCGGACCACGGAAACGGAAACTTCGCCTACATCGACACGGAGCTCGAGGCCCGCAAGGTGCTGGTGAACGAGTTCGGCGGCACGCTTCACACCATCGCCAAGGACCTGAAGGTCCAGGTGGAGTTCAATCCCACACGCGTCCGTGGGTACCGCCTGATCGGATACGAGAACCGAATGCTGGCCGCCGAGGACTTCAACGACGACACCAAGGACGCGGGCGACCTCGGAGCGGGCCACACGGTGACCGCGCTCTACGAGGTGATCCCGGCCGGGGTGGCGAGCGCCACGCCGGTCCGCGGTTTGGACGACCTACGCTATCAGTCCACTGAGGTGCGCAGCGAAGCCTCCAGTCCCGAGTTGATGTTCGTGAAGTTGCGCTACAAGGACCCCGACGGGAAGCGGAGCCGACTCCTCACGCGTAAGGTGATCGACGGCACGACGATGCCGTCCTCGGACTTCACGTTCGCCGCTTCGGTAGCCGCCTTCGGAATGGTGCTGCGAGACTCCCGATACTGCGGGGGGACCGACATGGAGGAGATCCTCCGCTGGGCGCGTAGCTCGGTCGGAGAGGACCTGCAGGGATACCGGAGCGAGTTCGTGGAGTTGGTCCGTGCGGCACACAAGCTGTCAGCCGCAGAGGAGTAGGACCTTACTCGTCTACGGCGCCCTGATAGCGAGGGTTGACGACCAGACGCTCCCCTTCGAAGACCTTACGATCCCAGGGGAAGATGATGGTCGCATCGGTCTCGAGGGCGAAGTAGTCGGCCTTGTACCCCTTTGTCCGCGCAAAACTAGTGGCCGTGCGCACCTCCATCGGATCGATGTCCCGAATCGCTGCGAGACCCAAGCGCAACGTGTCACCCGACGTCGCGATCTCGTCCACCAGGAGTACCCTCTTGCCTCTCGCCTGAACCGGCGCCGCGGAGAGGACGGCGGGCCGCTCCAGAATCTGCTTGTCACCCTGTTTGCGCGAGAGCTTCATCGAGTAGAAGTCCACGCGAAGGATCGACGCCACGATCGCGGCCGGAATCGCCCCCGCACGGGCTATGCCCACTACCAGGTCGGGGTGGTAGTCACGCGCAACGCGGAAGGCGAGCGCACGGCAGAGCTCGCCGAACATCTCCCAGGACACGTCGAGGAACTCGTCGGTACTGCGGTGGTGCGGAGCCGGCGTAGGCTTCATTTCTTGCATGGGCGACGCTCCCTGGGCACACGGAGGGGGATGATTAAGTTAGAGGCCTGGGAATGACCCAACAATACTCGGGGCGACCGCGTCGGAGCGCGCCACTGCGCAAACGAACAACTCATCACGGTGCGACAATGGACCAGGCGCTGCAAAACCGGGCCGACCGGCTCTTCGAGGAAAAGCTGAATGAGACCAACGCGAAGGACCCCCGGGAGTTCTACCGGGAGCGTCTGCGGGAGATGAAGGGATCCGACCCGGACGCTTACCGGGCGGCCGTGGAGTACTACCAGGGGGTGTTGATCCCCTCCATCGCCGAGGAGGGGGCGGACCCTCTGACGTCCTGGCAGGCATACGGCTGCCGGCTCGCCGAGTTGAGTACTCCCGGGAAACCGGTCGAGGTCGACGTTACCGGGCGGACGCATGGATACCATCCCCCGACCCCCAAGGACCGCATGATCCTTCATATTCCGCGGGGGAGTAAGGGCCGGGCGCTGGTCGTGGGCCTGCCAACGGAGTTGTCATCTGCCCAACGGGCCACGTACGATTTACTGGTCGCGGGACGCCAGCGACTCCAGGAGTGAGGAAGATCCGATGCCGTACGACAGAAGAATGAAGACGCCCACCAACATGGTCTGGGCACCACGTCCCGGGTGGGCCACCGTTCGGCTCGTGGGAACGTGCGCGGACAGGACGTTACGCCGGGGCCAGATCGTACTCCACACGCCTAGTGACGAATACGACATCCCGGGCCAGGACGATGGTCTGGCGGCCGGCACGTTGGTGATCATTCTGCACGAAGCCGCACGGCTGGTTGAAGACGACCTGCACCTGGTTCCCGAGCACGCCGTGGTGGCAATCGGCGAGGAGCTTCCCTAGCAGGCTCTACCGGCCTTCCACCAGATAGGCGACACCCCACGCTCCCGTCCCCAGGTGCGTGGAGATCACCGGAGTCGCCGGCGCGCTCAGGATCTCCACGTCTCCGTAACGGTCGATCAGCTTTTCTCTCACCTCGGCGACGATCGAACCGCAACCGACCTCGGCGACGATTCCCGGGGCCCCAACGTGTACGATACCGAAGCGGACCTTGCCCGGCTGGGGACCTACGTCTACGGAAATGGCGTCCAGGAGTGCCGTCATGACGCGATTGCGGCCCATGGCCTTCCCCCTCGGGATCACCCTACCCGCCACATCGAGCCCGAGAATGGGCTTCACGTTCAGGAGCGTCCCGAGAAGTGCCTTGCCCCTCCCGACGCGGCCCGAGGCCAATAGTCGGTCGAAGGTCTCCACGGTGAAGAGGATGCCGGACCGTGCTCTGATACGATCGAGCTCGGCGACGATCTCGTCCGGTTCCCGACCCATCTCGGCCATCTCGGTCGCCTTCAGCACGAGCAGGCCCTGAAGCAGAGATGCCCCCAGCGAGTCCATGAGCCGAACCGGAAGACCATCGGCCCGTGAGACGGCCGCCTCCGCAGACGCGAAGGTACCGGAGAGGCCCGACCCCAGGATCACTCCTACGACCTGTTCGGCGTCCTCCGCCGCCCTCTTGAACCCTTCCAGAAAGGCGCCCGGCGGCGGTTGCGAGGTGGTCGGCAGGACCTCCTGAGCGGCGAGCATCTCGTGGAACTCACCCGCCGTCAGATCGACACCGTCCCGGTAGACCGTGTCACCGTCGACGAGCATGAGCGGAACCACCTGGATGCCGTGCGCCCGGATGATCTCTTCGGGAAGGTCCGAGGCGCTGTCGGTCACGATCCCGACCGGACGGCGAGCCAAAGACAGATGCGACGTTCCCGCCCTGCCCACCGCGGCGTGTTGGGCCTTCATGTCCTCGGCCTTGTGAGTCACCAAGTTGCCGAGGCCCTTCAGGTACTCGAAGACATCGTCGGGCTCGTCGGTGTGGATGTGCAGCTTGAGCACGTCGCCCGAGCGGATGACGATCATCGAGTCGCCTTGCTCACGAAGCCGGTCACGCACCTCGCCTTGCGTGGGCAGAGCCTCACCGCGGACGAGGGCCTCGGTGCAGAAGCGAAAACGTTCCTCTCGCTCGGGGTATGCGACCATGGCCACGGCGGGGGGGCTGGCCTTGAAATCGCCGTTGGTCGGGGCCGTCAGCGGGTCTCCGTGGAGGAAGAGGACCACTCCTTCGAGGAGGCTCACGAATCCCTTGGCTCCCGCGTCCACCACACCCGCCGACTTGAGCACCGGAAGCAGCTCGGGAGTCCGCGACAGGGATTGTTGGGCCTTCTCGAGCATATGCTCGACGAGCGCCGCGATGTCGTCGGTCTGAGCCACCGAGACGGACTCGGCCGTCTCGCGCATGACGGTGAGGATCGTGCCTTCGACGGGTTGTTCGATGGCCGCGTATAGGTTCTCGACCCCGGCCGTGAGCGCGGCTCCGAACTCGTCGGCGTCGATGCGCTCCCGATTCTCCATGACGCCGGCAAAGCCGAGAAGGAAGTGAGACAGCATCCTGCCGCAGTTACCTCGAGCACCCAGCACTGCGGCGTCCGCGGCCTCCTGGGCCACGACGCCCACGGCCCTGTGCGTGTTCCCTTCCAGATGCTCCGCAATGGCCTGCACCGTAAGGGCCAAGTTGGTTCCGGTGTCTCCGTCGGGGACAGGGAAGACGTTGATGCGGTTGAGCTCGCCACGCTGTTGTGTCGCCCACTGACACGCCGCCGTGAGCGCCCGGCGGAGGCGGGGGCCGTCGATGTAGCCGATCTGCATGTGGCCAAGATCGAGGACACCCTCGACGCGCGCAACGCGTCGTGAGGTGGAAGCGGTGCGCGTCCCGTTCGGAGTCACCATATTGCTGTCTCATACGAAAACCACGGCTCCATTGATGAAAGGTGAGGGACCCTTGAGTGCAGCCATCACTCACTGGCTCGCGACCGTCGCGTTGCGGGCGGGCCTGGGAGACGCGATGAACTCCGGCGTTTCCGACGTCACTCCGGTCGAGAAGGCCTGGCCCTGGGTAGCGGACTTTCTCAAAATCCCTCAGTCGGAGCTCGCGGAGGGCGTCGGCCAGGCTCTTCGTCTGCCGGTGGCCGACCTGTCCGCCGCCGATCCCGCCGCCCTCGCCTTCTTGCCCAAAGATCAGGCGGAGCGACTGAACGTCTTCCCACTCCGGGTGTCGGACCGCGAGTTGGTGGTGGCGACGTCCGATCCGCTGGACTTCGAAGCGGAGCGCGAGGTTGGGTTCCTGTCGAGCCGCCGCACCGTGTTCGAGGTGGCCCCCCCCGAAGCGGTTTCCGAAGCTCGGGAGAAGGGATACTCACAGGCCAAGACCAGTTCTCGGGAGACCATCGGCGGGGACCAGCCAGGGAAACTCTGAACAAGACGGGTGTAGTTTCATGGTATGAAACGACCGGGGAGTTGTGAGCGGGCCATGGAGCTTCAGATGACTTTCGCGGAGCTGGAGTACGATTCGAAGAAGCGGCGGACGCGCCGGGAGATTTTCCTGGAGAAGATGGAGGGGCTGATTCCCTGGCAACAGCTGGAGGATCGGATCGAGCCGTTCTATCCGAAGGCTGGCCGTGGCCGCCGCCCCTATCCGCTTGGGGTGATGCTGCGGGTTCATTGTGTGCAGCTGTTCTACAACGTGAGCGATCCGGGCATGGAGGATCTGCTCTACGAGGTGGAGTCAGTGCGCCGCTTTGCGGGTCTGCGCCTGAGCGGTTCTTTGCCGGACGAGACGACGATCCTGAACTTCCGTCACCTGCTGGAGACGCAGGGCTTGGGGATGGGGTTGTTCGAGGAGATCAATACGCATCTGGCGTCTCTCGGGCATCGGTTGAAGACGGGGACGATCGTGGATGCGAGCATCATTGACGCGCCGTCGTCGACGAAGAACCGCAGGGGAGAACGGGATCCGGAGATGCACCAGACGAAGAAGGGAAACCAGTGGTACTTCGGGATGAAGGCGCATATCGGGGTGGACGCCGAATCGGGTCTGGCGCACAGCTTGGCGACGACGGCCGCCAACGCGGCGGACGTGACGCAGGCGTGCGTGCTGCTGCATGGTGACGAGACGGAGGCATGGGGCGACGCGGGCTACCAGGGTGTGGACAAGCGCCCGGAGAACAGGGGTTGCGACGTCGCCTGGCAGGTGGCGATGAAGCCGGGCAAGCGTCGCCTGCTCGATCGGGACGGCGCCGAGGCGGCGGCCGAGAAGCGCAAGGCATCGGTGCGGGCGAAGGTGGAGCATCCGTTCTTGTATGTGAAGCGGCGCTTCGGGTACGGTAAGGTGCGCTACCGGGGACTGGCGAAGAACACGCAGCGCATCGCGTTGCTGCTCGGGTTCTCGAATCTGCTCATCGCTGGCCGCTACGCGACCGGATAACGCGCGGCCCATGGACCGCCCGAGGGCGGGAGCCGGACACATCGAAGCGACTTCCTGACGGTTCGGACCGTTTCTCCGGCGCGCCAGCCAGCACTTCATCGCTCCGATAGGTCTTCGAACCGGATCTTCGAACCGCAACCGATCGCGTTCCTCCCAAGATGGGGGTTGTTCAGACCCTCCTTAGGTCTCGGCGTACGGGTTGTCACACGGACGGTCGAGGATGTGAGTGTCGATGCTGAGTGGTTTGCGAAGGTGTAACGCCTAACACCTATCAGGCCCCCCTTGGTCAAGAGCACGTGCTCCCCCCGGCCGCGATGCAGAGCATCGCGGCGAGCGAGCATTCAGCCGAGTCCTCGAGACTCTGACTTGGTTTCAGATTGCGGGGTGCGAGGCGGTACCCTCTCTGCCAACGTACGTGAGACACGGAGCACGCAAAGAATTAGAGTAGGGCGAAGGCAGAGAAAACGAACATGTTGGGACTGCGAGAGAGAATGGAAGAGAATGGTAGTGCCCCTCGAACCGGGGGGGCCAAGCGAAGCGCGGCAGCTCCTGCGGACCCGGAGGTAGTAGATAGGCCGCTACGCCGGCGGTTCAGTCCGTCGTACAAGCTGCGGATCGTCGAAGAAGCGGACCGGTGCACCGAGCCCGGCGAGGTGGGCCAGCTCCTGCGGCGCGAGGGCCTGTACTCGTCGCACCTGACGACGTGGCGCAAGGCGGCGCATAGCGGGTCGCTGAAGGCCCTGTCGAAGAAACGCGGCCGCAAGCCGGAGCGAAATCCGCTGGATGAGAAGGTACGCAAGCTGGAGCGGCGAAACGCACGGCTCGAGAATGAGCTCAGGAAGGCACACCTGATCATCGACGTGCAGGGAAAAGTTGCGGGGCTGCTGGGGATAAGCCTCGACGACGGGACAAACTCTTGAAGGCGGCCGATGAGCTGGCTAAGCACGTCGGTGTAAAACCGGCGTGCGCGGCCCTCGAGGTCTGCCGATCGACGTTGTACCGTCGTCGAGGCCCATCAACCGGGCAACAGCAGCCCCGCCCGACGCCCGCCCGGGCATTGAGCGAGACGGAACGAGGCGAGGTCTTCGACACGCTGTGTTCGGAGCGGTTCGTGGACCGCTCACCCGCCGAGGTGGTGGCCACGCTGCTCGACGAAGAGGTCTACCTGTGCAGCGAACGCACGATGTATCGTGTTCTGGCCTCCGAGGTGCCGGTTCAGGAACGCCGGGCGCAGCGCACCCATCCCGAGTACAAGAAGCCCGAGTTGATGGCCACGGCGCCGAACCAGGTGTGGTCCTGGGACATCACGCGGCTGCTGGGGCCGAAGAAGTGGAGCTACTACTACCTGTACGTGATCCTGGACATCTACAGCCGCTACGTCGTGGGCTGGATGGTGGCGGACCGGGAGAACTCGGCCCTGGCCGGCCGGTTGATCCAGCAGAGCTGCCTGAAGCATGGCGTCCAGCCCCGGGTCCTGACCCTGCACTCGGATCGGGGAGCTCCAATGACGAGCCAATGCACCGCTCAACTTCTCGCTGACCTCGGCGTGACCCGCTCGTTGAGCCGGCCTCAGGTCTCGGATGACAATCCGTTCTCCGAGGCTCAGTTCAAGACCTTGAAGTACCATCCCTCGTTTCCCGGACGGTTCGGAGACCAGGGCCAGGCCAAGACCTTCTGTCGATCGTTCTTCCGTTGGTACAATGCCGAGCACAGGCACGGGGGCATCTCGATGCTGACCCCCGAACAAGTGCACTTCGGGCGCGCCGACAACGTTATCGCCCGCAGGACAACCGTGCTCAACACGGCATGGACCACCCATCCCGAACGCTTCGTCAGAGGCGTTCCCAAACCCAAACCGCTCCCGGAGGCCGTCTGGATCAATCCTCCCACCACACCCCTCTCCACACAGGAAATTGCTCTTTAATTAATCCCGTAGAGTGTCCCATTGTCGTTGACAGGTTCCGGTAGAGCCCTGCACCAAACACCTATTGAGGGTCGTCCGGCGTAGAGACGCCGATGCACGACGGGGCCTGAGCCTCTCGTGCGCCCTAGAAACAGATCTGTGCCCTCGTACCGGCCGATTCAAAGAGACGGGCTCCGCCGAGACGAACGCCCTCGGCGGTCCAGTTATGTACGGGCTCGGGTGAGGAGCAGAGCTGCGAACGAGGAACCGGTATGTGTGTGGAGGAAGAGGAGGTATCCAATCACGGGGAACGGCTACCGACCAGCGTGGCCGGCTCGAGTTATACGAACGGCTCACCCCCTCCCCTCCGATAGCGATCAGTTCATGAATCGATCCATGTCGAAGGCTGCGCTCCGCCGCAGCATGAAGTAGGACGCCCGTCCGAGCCGGGCGGCGAGGATGCTGAGGGCTTTGCCCCTTCCGTGCTTGGAGCGAAGGCGGTTGATGAGGCGTTGTCCTGGCGGGTTCTTCTGAAGGAAGAGGACGGCGGCCTCCGAGTACGCCCACTTGAGATGGGCATTGCCGATCTTGGCGCCCGAGGTGCCCATGACCTTCCCAGCCGAAGACTTCTGGCTCTTCACGAGCCGGGCGTAGGAGAGGAAGTCCCCGACGCGGGGGAAGCGAGTGATGTCGTGGAGTTCGTAGAGCAGCGTGAGTGCGAGGATGCGCCCGACGCCGGGGAGCGTCTGCAGACGCTCGTAGTTTTCGGGATCGTCGATCTTCGCTCGCTCGCGGATGGTGCCCTCGAGGGATCGGATGATGTCGTCGAGCTGGGTAGCCATAGCGAGGTCGGCCTCGACGTTGGCGCGTACGATGGGATCCGGGATCGCCTCAGCGAGACCATCTCGGTTGCGCGGGTGATGGAACTTGCCCGAAGGTGCGGGCAGGTTGAGCTGATGGAAGGTGATACGGATGTGGGTGAAGAGCTCACTGCGTCGCCGGACGAAGAAGAGACGGCGGCGAAGCAGATCGCGGGTGGCCCGCATCCCGCGGGGATAGACGTAGGCCGTGGGAAACGCCCCGCTGCGCAGGAGCACGGCGATCTTGTGGGCGTCGACCTTGTCGTTCTTGGCCTTGCCGCCGTGGATGGCCTTCATGTACAGCGCGTGGCCCAGCACGAAGGGGATCTCCTCATGGGCGCACAGGTCGGCGAGCCAGTACCAGCGGAAGATGCACTCGGCGCCGACGACGAGTCCCTCGCGGTAGGGCTCGATCGCGCTCAGGAAGCGGTCGGGTTCGCAGCGCAGGTTGCGGTGAAGGAGCACTTTGCCGGTCTCGTGCTCCAGGACGCAGAGGTACATGGTGCGAGCGTGGAGATCGATCCCGCAGTAGTATCGATGTTGACCCGTGTAGAAGCGCATTGAGGTCCCCTCCTGGGTTCGATGAATGGGTTGGCACTCTCATCGTTCCTCTTCAGGTTCGAGAGGTCCAGGAGGGGCCTGCATCAGTATCACTGGGCCTCCGGCTCGGGCCGCTGTGAGCGGCCCTCGACGCAACCGGCCCGCGACCGGACTGGCTTTGGTCGGCGGGAGTGGTACTTGATTTAGAGCGGAACTTAGGAACGAAGTGAAGGCCGGTTCGGAGGCCCTGAACGCTATCCAACATCCGCCTAGAACACTGGATAGTGGCTTCTGGGCGTTGACCTTCGGGCCTGATGTCGGGCGGCGGCTTGTGTGAGAAGTGTTGGTGTAGTACAGTGTAATACATGAAAACGGCTGCTGTTACGATCCGACTAGACCCGAGCCTGGAAGAGCTCTTGGACGAGGTGTGCCGGGATACCGGCCGGTCTCGCAGCGAGGTCGTCCGGGATGCTCTTCGCAGACAACTAACGCTTCAACGCTTCGAAGAGGCACGCCGGCGCATTGTCCCCTTCGCGGAGGCGCAAGGGATTCTAACCGACGAGGACGTCTTCAAGATCGTGTCGTGACACGAGTCTGCTTGGACTCAAACGTCCTGGTTGCGGCATTTGCTGCACGTGGCCTTTGTGCAGATCTACTCCGACAGGTCCTGACGGACTTCGACCTGGTTCTCCCTCAGGTGGTTCTCGACGAAGTCCGGCGAGTCCTCTCAGAGAAGTTGAAGCTCTCCCCCGCCGCGACAGCGGCGTTTGAGTCCGTGGTCGAACGTTGCGAGGTCCTTCCTAAGACGTCGTTGCCCGCGCCGGTCCACGTTACGGATCCGGATGATGAGCGGGTGTTGGCGGACGCAGTTGCTGGCGGTGCTGAAGTCCTGGTCACGGGAGATGGTGATCTGTTGGCAGTCGCCGCTGCATCACCGATCCCGATCCTCTCGCCGCGTGCGTTCGTCACTGTGACGCGAGGGGGGACGCCGTAGCACGTGATGGCTATTCACGCAGACGGTGTTTGAGGTGGTACGGCGCACGTTGGATAACACTGAAACCCCGGCTCGGGCCGCCTGTGGGGCGGCCCTCGGCCCAAACCGGCCCTCCCTGCCTTTGCTTCGGTCAGCGGATGTGGCTAGAACGTCTGAAGGAAGAATAGCAGCGTAGCAGCCGGGCCGGCTTCGGGGTTTCCTGAACGTTATCGGAAACGTGCCTCAAGCAGTACAATCACAAGTAAGGCTGCAACATGGACTCGTCCCGTACCGAACAGCCACACACCCGCTGACCCACTGGGCAAATGGTCGAGCCGAGGGGCGCTAGATTGTTCCGGAAAGGGGTCTGCGATGCTAGAGAAGGGATCGGCGCTCAACAAAGAGGAGCGCATACAGGCCGGGGAGATGAGGGGCGTCAAGACCTCCGTCATCTATGAAGCAATCCGCGCTGAGGGCGACCATGAGCTGTCCCGCTCGTTTGGCGCGCTCTGGTGGTCAGGCGTCACAGCCGGGGTCGCCATTAGCTTGTCCGTGGTCTCTATGGGCTTTCTCCAGACAGTTCTGCCCGACGCGCCCTGGACCCCTGCCGTTGTCAGCCTCGGGTATCCGGTCGGATTCCTCATCGTCATCCTCGGCCGGATGCAATTATTCACGGGAAACACAGTGACACCAATTCTCTCACTGTTCCACCAGCCGACTTCCAAGAACTTCTTTCGGACAGTGCGCCTCTGGGGGATCGTCTTTGGTGCGAACATGACGGGCTGCTTGCTGGCCGCTGCCTTGCTTGTCTTTGCGAATATTGTCCCCGCGCCACATTTGGAGAGCATCCTGACGATCTCGCGGCACTATGGGAGCGCCACAGCCACCCAACATTTGACCTGGGGTGTGCCGGCCGGGTTTCTGATCGCCTCGATCGTGTGGATCTTGCCGCGGATGGACACTGGTGGAGAGGTTCTAGCGATCCTAATCTTGACCTACATGATCGGGCTCGGTGGCCTGTCCCACGTGGTAGCAGGTTCCACCGAGCTTTTCGTGTTGGTCCTACACGGCGACCTCGGTCCGTTCGCTGCCGTGGGTAATGCAATCCTGCCGGCCTTTCTCGGCAATGCCCTGGGAGGTACTGGGATGTTTGCCGTCCTCACCTATGCGCAGGTGCGAGAAGAAGTCTGAACATGCCGGACCAATTGAGACGGCAACGCACGTGCCGAAGATGGCACTTCGCTGAGCAGGGGGCCGAATAGACCGATCTTACACGATAGCGGGGCTGCCACGAACTACTCCGACATGCGCGGTGACCTCAATGCACCGGATGGACGAGACGGAGGCATGACCGTGATCTCCATCAACCTTGTCAGGGGCCATGCCGTGGCGCAGAATCGGGAGGACGGAAGGGAAACACACAGGCCATGCTCCTCCAATTGGACGACGCCATAGGGGCTCCCAGCCTCGGAGAGCCCGGGAAGAGGATGCAAGAGATCCTCGCCAGCTGCGCCACGTCATGAGGTTCTGCGAAGTTCGACGAATCGGACACAGGGTGGGAAGTCCCCCTCGTTTGGAGCTCGGTGGATTGCGGCGGATCGCAACGCAACCGCGTGAGCCCGAACCTTGATGGGTAACAGAAACTGAGCATTGATGGGTTACAGTTTTGGGTTACGAGAAGAGGAGCCATCGTGGTCAAGGATGGCTCCTTTATCTATGTGGTGGGCCCGGCATGGGCGATGACTTGGAGGTGAAAGTCCTCCCGGAACCTGGTCGCAGGGACCGAAGGGAAGCGCAAGGCGTTCGTCGTGAGGCGTACGCTGAACGAAGCGTGCAACGAACCCGTGAGTCGACGAACAGGAACCGGATACGAGGCGCTGCGGACCGGGGCGAGCGGACCACTGACCGCGAAGCTCCTGCGACCAAGGGGAAGCGGCGTAGATCCGGCGATTGTGCGGGGAAGGTCATCGTTCTTACCCGGGGAGGTCTCGCCTGACGCCTGAAAGGGCGACGCCGGCATTGCGCTGTTGGGCCTGCCGGCGGAGCGAGAAGTCAGCAGAGGCCATAGTAGGCCGACGAAGTGCATGATGCGCTTGGACCCAGCTTTGTCGGACGAAGGGCCGAACGGAGAGGAGAGTGTGACGACCGTGGATCTCGAGAAGGCCATGCGCCAGGAGTCCAGGCAACTGGAGCTCCCGCTGGAGGATAGGGGTGAAGCCCCGAAGGTAGAGGGGAGTGGCGAAGCCGGAACGGTGGCCCATGGAGACGAGCGCTCAGGAAGCGAGCATCTCCTGATGGAGGAGGTGGTCGGGCGTGCCAACCTCGTAGGAGCGTTGAAACGCGTGCGGCAGAATAAGGGCAGTCCGGGCATCGACGGGATGAGCGTGGAGGAGCTGCCAGAGTACTTGCGCAGGCACTGGGGGGAGATCCGACAGCGGTTGCTGGCGGGGACCTACCAACCGAAGCCGGTACGAAGGCAGGAGATACCGAAGAGTGGGGGAGGGGTCCGGGAGTTGGGGATTCCGACCGTGCTGGACCGGTTCATCCAACAAGCCATCCTGCAGGTGCTGCAACCGAGGTTCGACCCGACGTTCAGTCGGCACAGCCACGGCTTCCGGCCTGGGCGCCGAGCACACGATGCGGTGCGCGAAGCGCAGCAATACATCCAGGAAGGGAGACGATGGGTGGTGGATGTGGACCTGGAGAAGTTTTTCGACCGGGTGAACCACGACGTGCTGATGGGGCGGCTGGCAAAGCGGATCGAGGATAAGGCGATGCTGCGGATCCTCCGTCGCTACCTGGAAGCCGGAGTCATGGCGAACGGGGTGGTGATGGAGCGGCACATGGGGACGCCTCAGGGCGGACCGTTGTCGCCGTTGCTGGCGAACGTGCTCCTGGACGAAGTGGACAAGGAGTTGGAGCTACGCGGACACGCGTTTGTCCGGTACGCCGATGACTGCAATGTATACGTGCGGTCGAGGCGGGCAGGACAACGTGTGATGCAGGCGCTGAGGCACTTGTACGGGAAACTTCGGCTTCAGGTCAACGAGGAAAAGAGCGCGGTGGCGCGAGTGTGGGATCGACAGTTCCTGGGCTACAGCTTCTGGGTAGCGGCAGGGAAGGTCGTGAAGCGCCGGGTCAGCAAGAAGGCCCTGACGAAGTTCAAGGAGCGAGTCCGGCAGATTACAAGCCGGAGTGGCGGGCGGAGCCTGCAACAGGTGGCGGAAGAGCTACGGCGCTACGTGCTGGGGTGGAAGGCATACTTCGGCTTAGCGGATACACCGGGGGTTTTCCGAGACCTGGACCAATGGATCCACCGCCGGCTGCGTACGTTGCAATTACGCCAGTGGAAACGGGGAAGGACAGCGTACCGGGAGTTGAGGGCTCGCGGTGTGAGCGAGAACCTCGCCTGGCGAGCTGCTCGGTTCGCGCGAAGCTGGTGGCACGTGGCCGCGCACCACGCCCTGCACACGGCCTTGCCAGGGGCGTACTTCGACGAGCTGGGTGTGCCCCGGCTCACGCCGTACTGACCTCAACTCACCGAACCGCCAGGTGCGGACCCGCATGCCTGGTGGTGTGGGAGGGGAAGGACCGGGATCGCCGGTCCTCCCCTATCCCGATCAGCCAGCCGAGGGAGACGGAGCCGAAGTAAATAGCCCAGATGCCATCGGCGATCTCTTCGAGGCCGATGTATTCACGTCCGAGTAGGTGGGAGACGTTGACCCAGGTGGAATACCAACGGACGCCACCGTTGGTGGAGACTTTACGGACCTCGAAGTGAGCGGGGTACTCCGGCGTCTTGAGCTTCTTCGGGAAGGGACGGGTCGAGGGTTCGTAGGCAGAGGCTGGGGGCCGCTGGTCGTGAGCCTCGTGGGGCCGGACCTCGTTGAAGTCAGCCCGAAAGGCGTTGAAACGGCGCTGCTGAGCGGAGCGGTTGCCGGCAGGTGGGATGGTGGTGTCGGCCTTGAGGTCTTTGTGCATGCGCTCATGGCGGCCGTTCTGCTGAGGCGAAGCGGGCTCGATGAGATCGGGCAGGATACCGAGCTTGATCCACCAAACGGAGAGCCTAGAGAGACGGCCGAGCGCCATGGAAGCGAAGGGCGAGCCGTTGTCGGTGCGGATGCGTTCAGGGAGCCCGAACTCGCGGAAGAGACGAGTGAAGACACGCCGTGAACCGGCGTAGGTGGTGCCATCGAGGCCCTGGCAGGCGAGCAGATACCGACTGAAGCCGTCCTGGACGGTGAGCGGGTAGCAGTAGCGGCCGTCGAGGGTCTTGAACTGACCTTTGAAGTCGGCGGACCAGATGGCGTTGGGTGCATCGAAGGGAGCGGTGGGTCGGCCGGGATGCGGGCGTGTCCGACTCCTGCGCGGCTTCTTCACGAGTCCCTCGCGGAGGAAATACTTGTGAAGGACGCGAGCCGAAGGGACGCGCCAGTCAGGGTGCAGGGTCAGGAGCCGAGCACGGATCTTGTCGGCGCCCCAGCGACATCGACGCCTGCGGAGCTCGAAGGCTGCCTCGAGTACATGCGGCTCGGTGGTGTGTGGATGCGCACAGGGACGGCGCGAACGGTCTCCGAGGCCATCGGGTCCTTCGACCTCGTAGCGATCGAGCCACTTGTAACCGGTCTTACGGCTAATGTCGTGGCGCAGGCAGAGCTCGGAGTGCGAGAAGAGGCCGCCGGTGGCCTCCAAGATGAATCGTTTGCGTTCGTTCATGGGATCGGTCTCCAACCATGGCATGGCGCCTCCTTGTAGGAGGGCCACGATAGTGATCGAGACTGTCACCCATCATTGTTCAGAAAAGTGTTACCTATGTTTGGTCAGCGTACCCCTCCTTGTAGGAGGGCCACGATAGTGATCG
>CBDDEN010000009.1:0-538932 GCA_965226925.1 Longimicrobiales bacterium
TACGATGTATCGCGTTCTGGCCTCCGAGGTGCCGGTTCAGGAACGCCGAGCGCAGCGGAGCCATCCCGAGTACCAGAAGCCCGAGTTGATGGCGACGGGCCCGAACCAGGTCTGGTCCTGGGACATCACCCGGCTACTGGGGCCGAAGAAGTGGAGCTACTTCTACCTCTACGTGATCCTGGACATCTTCAGCCGCTACGTCGTGGGCTGGATGGTGGCGGATCGGGAAAACTCTTCCCTGGCCGGCAGGCTGATCCAACAGAGTTGCCTGAAGCATGGTGTCCAGCCGCAGATCCTGACGCTGCACTCGGATCGAGGGGCTCCCATGACGAGCCAATGCACGGCTCAGCTACTCGCCGATCTCGGCGTGACCCGCTCGTTGAGCCGACCCCAGGTCTCGGATGACAATCCGTTCTCCGAGGCTCAGTTCAAGACCTTGAAGTACCATCCCTCGTTTCCCGGGCGGTTCGGGGATCAGAATCAGGCCAAGACCTTCTGTCGCTCGTTCTTCCGTTGGTATAATGCCGAGCACCGCCATGGCGGCATCTCTATGCTGACCCCCGAACAGGTCCACTTCGGTCACGCCGATCAGGTCATCTCCCGCAGGAAGACCGTGCTCCGCGAGGCTTGGGCCGCTCATCCCGAGCGCTTCGTCTCCGGTCAACCGAAGCCTCAACCACTCCCGGAGGCCGTCTGGATCAATCCTCCAAGCCCCATCCTCACGACACAGGAGATTGCTCTCTAATTAATTCCCAAGAGTGTCTCACTGGCGTTGACAGGTTCCGCGTCGTTCAGGGCGGACTGATCGCGGTCATAGCCCGTCGCATCGTCGTTGGACGTGTGACTGTGTCCCCGACCGACGATTCCGTAGGGCGTGACGTACAAGGGATCGGTGCTTTCGGCGCCCCGGATCAGCACCTCCTGAGTCTGAGACGCCTTGTAGGCGCTGCGGAACCTGTCAACGACAATGGGACACTCTACGGGATTAATTAGAGAGCAATGTCCTGTGTGGTGAGGGAAGGGATGGGAGGATTGATGAAGACGGCCTCCGGGAGCGGTTTGGGCTTCGGCACACCTCTGACGAAGCGTTCGGGATGAGCGGCCCATGCTTCGCGGAGCACGGATTTCCTGCCGGCAATGACCTGATCGGCGTTCCCGAAGTGGACCTGCTCGGGGGTTAGCATCGAGATGCCGCCATGGCGGTGCTCGGCATTGTACCAGCGGAAGAACGATCGACAGAACGTCTTGGCTTGGCCCTGATCCCCGAACCGTCCGGGAAACGAGGGATGGTACTTCAAGGTTTTGAACTGAGCCTCGGAAAACGGGTTGTCATCCGACACCTGAGGCCGGCTCAACGAGCGGGTCACGCCGAGGTCAGCGAGAAGTTGAGCGGTGCATTGGCTCGTCATTGGAGCTCCCCGATCCGAGTGCAGGGTCAGGACCCGGGGCTGGACGCCATGCTTCAGGCAGCTCTGCTGGATCAACCGGCCGGCCAGGGCCGAGTTCTCCCGGTCCGCCACCATCCAGCCCACGACGTAGCGGCTGTAGATGTCCATGATGACGTAGAGGTAGTAATAGCTCCACTTCTTCGGCCCGAGCAGCCGCGTGATATCCCAGGACCACACCTGGTTCGGCGCCGTGGCCATCAACTCGGGCTTCTTGTACTCGGGATGGGTGCGCTGCGCCCGGCGTTCCTGAACCGGCACCTCGGAGGCCAGAACACGATACATCGTGCGTTCGCTGCACAGGTAGACCTCTTCGTCGAGCAGCGTGGCCACCACCTCGGCGGGTGAGCGGTCCACGAACCGCTCCGAACACAGCGTGTCGAAGACCTCGCCTCGTTCCGTCTCGCTCAATGCCCGGGCGGGCGTCGGGCGGGGCTGCTGTTGCCCGGTTGATGGGCCTCGACGACGGTACAACGTCGATCGGGAGACCTCGAGGGCCGCGCACGCCGGTTTTACACCGACGTGCTTAGCCAGCTCATCGGCCGCCTTCAAGAGTTTGTCCCGTCGTCGAGGCTTATCCCCAGCAGCCCCGCAACTTTTCCCTGCACGTCGATGATCAGGTGTGCCTTCCTGAGCTCATTCTCGAGCCGTGCGTTTCGCCGCTCCAGCTTGCGTACCTTCTCATCCAGCGGATTTCGCTCCGGCTTGTGGCCGCGTTTCTTCGACAGGGCCTTCAGCGACCCGCTATGCGCCGCCTTGCGCCACGTCGTCAGGTGCGACGAGTACAGGCCCTCTCGCCGCAGGAGTTGACCCACCTCGCCGGGCTCGGTGCACCGGTCCGCTTCTTCGACGATCCGCAGCTTGTACGACGGACTGAACCGCCGGCGTAGCGGCCTATCTACTACCTCCGGGTCCGCAGGAGCTGCCGCGCTTCGCTTGGCCTCCCCGGTTCCAGGGGCACTACCATTCTCTTCCATTCTCTCTCGCAGTCCCAACATGTTCGTTTTCTCTGCCTTCGCCCTACTCTAATTCTTTGCGTGCTCCGTGTCTCACGTACGTTGGCAGAGAGGGCTGAAGCCGCCCCACTGGGGTGAGATCGCGGGGAAGGTCGAGAACTCGTTCTTTCGAGCGATCACGCGAACGAGGGAAAGGCCCATGACGACGCCGGTCTCCGAGCGCTGGAAGCGGAGGCTGGTGAAGGGGATGCGAATCTCCGCGTACCATCCGTGCTCGTCCTGTGACGCCGCCGCGTCCCAATAGGTATTCCAGTTGAAATTGGGCCCAGCCTCGGTGTCATTGGCGAGGATGATGTCCGTGCGCAGACCGGCGGGCGTCGTGCCGAAGAGGAGAGCCGTCTCCCGGTCGTTGAACGTGTCGAGAATGAGGATGCACCAGTCGCTTGCGTACCCGCTCAGGTCACGCTCCAGGGAAGAAGCCCGGACTCCCGAGGGATCCGAGTCATACGCCCGACACGACACGTAGAGGTACTTCTCGTCGTGGGCCACGCGGAACTCGGTGGCTTCGCTGGGTGCCAGCCCGAAGTTCGGCGTGTGCATGGTGGCGGGAAATATCGGCACCGCGTCCCACGCGGGTTCGTCCACGCGCCCGTCGAAGTCGATTTCTCCAGTCAGCGGGGGAAGCACGATGGGCTCGGGCGATCCGGTAGATTCTTGTCCCACGCCTGCCTGAGGTAGGAGCAGATACGCGGCGGCGACCAGGACGAGCACGCACAGACGGGCTCGGTGGGCCCTCGCCGCCCTAACCCGTAGGGCACAGGGGGGGTGCGGTCGGTCAACAATCGCTTTGCGCATTGTCGGGTTGTCTCTCCTCCTCGCCGTAGCCCTGCTACGACTCGTCGTCGTTCCTACTCTGAGCCTCGCAAGACCGGGGCACCTGCGCCGCAGACGCGGGTCGCGCGTCCCACTGTATTTCTTCAACAGCCTTCTACATCCGGAAGAGGTAGCTCAGCTTCATGAAGAAGCCGTCGCTCGTGCGTTCGAGCCTGTCGAAGTGGAACGAGTCCTCCTCCGTCACGCTACTGCCGTATCCGGCGAAAATCACCGTTCCCGGGCTGGGTTCGTACGAGAAGAGTGCGTCGAGGCGGAGGTCGTTTTGTGTGTAGCCCAGCGCCCGCTCGAGCGCACCGTCGTCGTTTCGGATGTAGATAGGGGCCTCCGTTCGCGACTGGTCGTGGAGGTCGTCGATGTTGGCCGCCCGGTACTGGCCCACGAAGCGGAAGAAGATCGAGCGCGTGAGCTGGTATTCGAACTTGAGCCTGGGAATGTCGACCTTACGCTCGGCGCTCCAGTCGTCCGGGCGGTAACCCCTCTGGCTGAGTAGCCTCCCCTCGATGCGAAGTTGATCGGTCGGTCGCCAAGTCGCTTCAACCGTCAGGAAACTGATGTAGGCCGAGGCCCACTCGTTGAAGTTCTCGTCCTGGCCCGCGATCCAGGAGACGCTGCCCGCGAAGCGAGCGGAGTTCGGAGTGTTCAGCCTCAGAGAGAGCAGGTAGTTCTGAAGCTCCGGCGTTCAGACGTAATGGGTGTACTCCGTGCCGGTGGGTGTTTGGAGCTCCACGAAGTAGTCGGCGTACAGGGTCGGTGGGTAGTAGAACTCCTCGATCAGAATCGATGCCCCGAGCCGCCACCCTCCGCGGAAGACGAAGTTGTTCGCGTAGGTGAAGCGGACCGCGTCGTCGACGCTGCTCCCGTTCATGAAGGTCTCGTAGAGCCATGTGTAGGAAAGGTTTAGGCTCGGGCGGCCGCCGAGGATGATGCGGCTGTCGACGCCGATCACGCGGTTGTAGTCCGACCCTTCGACCCGGTCGGTATAAGCGATCCCGACCGTGGATTCGTCTCCGAGGTTGCGTTTGATGCGCAGAATGTTGAAGACGGGGTTGTCGAGGCCGGTCTCCGAGAGGGCCTCGTCGTCCACCGCGGACAGGAATCCCACCTCCGTGCCGGAGATCTTTCCGGTCAGCTTCGCCGCGGCGACGGGATTCGCGATACTACGTGTGTAGATGACGTTGTTCGGAGTCTGGAAGCTCTCGCTTCCCTCGAGGAAGAACGGACGTTTTTCGGGAAAGAAGATGGAACGTTGCGGGTTGAAGTCGGTCTGCCCGACATCGGCCTCCACCTGAGAGAAGTCGGGGTTCACGGTGCCGTTCAGGGTCAGGTTGCGCGTGAGCCCCCAGCGCACGTTGCCCCCGAACTCCGGTGTGCGTGCTTCGTAGTCCCAACCGCCTGCATCAGGGGCTCCGGCCACCGAACTCGTAACCACCGGGTTGATGTCGAGCACCAGGCCCCGGTCCATTCCGTGCAGCCCCCGTAGAGTGCCGCTCTGGGCGAGGAATGAGGAACGGCCTTGGAGCGTAGGGGTCCAGGTCTGATCCCTTCCGGAGTGTTGTACGCGGCGGATCACGTTGATACCCCAGTCCTGGGTCTCGGCAGGCTGGAAGGAGAGGCTCTTGAAGGGGATACGCATCTCGATCTCGTACCCGTACTCGGTCAGGCGGCCCTTGGTTTCGTAGAGGAAGTCCGGGCTCAGATCGACCGGGTCGCCCGTGCCGTGCCGCAGCAGTCCGCCGCCTTGAACCCCTCGGTCCACGCGCGACCCGTCCGACTGCACCCCAAGTGGGTTCACACCGAATACGGTCGCGGTGCGTCCGTCGTCGTACGTGTCGAGCAGGATCTGGATGTGGTCGTCGTTCTCGATCTTGTCCCGATCCGCCAGCGTGGAATTGACCGGACCGTGAGGCTCGAACGCCCGGATCCCGAAGTGGATCGCGGTTGGTGAGTACCAGATGAGGACTTCGGTGTTGTCGTCGGCCGGGACGCCATCCACGGGGCGATGCTGTGAAAAACCCGTGAGCACCGACGCATCGGCCCAGGCCGGCTCGTCCAGAACGCCGTCGACCTCCAGGTCGAATTCGAGGCGCGGTACCCTGATGTCCAAGTCGCCGTCCACGCCACTGTAGACGACGGTCGCTGCGTTGGGCGACCGGATGCCTGTATCGGTCGCCTTTTCGCCACCGACAGTCGCTACCTGGAGCAGAGCCACGAGAGGAACGAGCATATACCGCGACTCCCGTTGCTGTCTGAGCAGGGGTGAGACGGAATATGGCATTCGTTCGGAATGCTGTCAGGGGGACGGGCCGTCCTACTCCTCTCTCAGCACCACCGCGGGGTCGATGCGTGTGGCGCGTGGCGCCGGAATATAGGCCGCCACGTGGGCCACTCCCATGAGGAGACACGATACGGCAAGCAGGGTGAGCGGCTCCGTCCGAAAAAGTCGCCCAGGACCTGCCGGGTCCGCACCACTTCCGGCCGCTCCAGGCCCGTCAGTACGGCGTTGCCCCGAAAGACACCGAAGGACTCGAACGAGCGAGATCGATCCTTCCAGTCGTGGCAGTTCGGAATCGATGTCGAGATGTAGAACCCGCGGGTCGACATCACGTCGGGGGTGACCAGGCGTTCCGGGGACTCGAAGGGGAGTGGTTGGAGGAGTACGCCGTTGACCACACTGAAGATGGCCGTGTTCGCGGCCGCCTAGCCGGAGACTTCCGCCTCGCTCCGTCCGACGTATGCCACACACACCAGGTCCCCGAGGACGTTCACGGTCGTGCGCAACATGTCCAGGATGCGGTCGACCCCCACGACCAGGGCGATCCCGGCCGCGGCCTGGGGTCCAAGGCCGATCGCGTTCAGAACGATCAGAGTCGTGACCAGGGAGCTGCCGGGCACACCGGCGCCGGCGACGGCGGCGAGCGTTGCCGTGACGATGATCGTCACGAACTCGCTGAACCCGAGGGTGAGGCCGTAGACCTGGGCGATGAACACGGTCGTGAGCGCTTTATAGAGCGCGCCGCCGTTCATGTTGAGGGTCGCACCCAGGGGTAGCACGAAGCCTGCCACTTCGTTCGACACGCCCAGCTTCTCTCGAGCTACGTCGATGCTGACGGGCAGTACCGCGTTGGACGACGACGTGGAGAACGCGAGCAAGGGCGCCTCGGCGACAGCCCTGAGGAAGGCCAGTGGGCTCCGACGAGCCAGCAGCCGCAACGCAGTCCCCAGAACAACGCTCGCATGAACGAACAGGCCGATCGCCATCAGTACGGAGTAGAAGAGCAGGCTCTGCAGCAACTCCCAGCCGAAGCGGGCGACAACGGAGGCGATCAGAGCGAATACTGCGTAGGGCGCCAGCTTCATGACCCAGTGAATCACAACCATGCACAGCCCGTTGACCGCGTCGAAGAAGCCGACCACCGCGGCACGCCTCTCGGGCTCGATCACGGTTGCGGCGGCGCCGAAAATGAGCGTCGCGACGATCAGGGGTAGCAGATCCATCTCGGCCGCGGCGGAAAAAGGGTTCCGCGGGATCATCTCCACCAAGATCTGCGTGAGTCCTGGAGCGGTCTGTGCGTTCGCCACCGCGGACGTGGTGCGTTCGCTTTGGAACTCGGCCGCCAGGGTATCGCGGACGAAGGGATCCATCGCCTCTCCAGGAGTGAAGACGAGCCCGAAGCTGAGGCCGATGAGCGCCGCAATCACGGTGGTGACGAGGAAAAACACCAGGGTCTTGCGCCCGATACGGCCCAACTCACGGACGTCACCGAGCGAAGCCGCTCCCACGAAGAGGCTGGCCACCACCAGGGGAACGACCACCATCGTGATCAGTCGGATGAACGCGTCACCGAGGGGCTGGATCGAGATCAGCGCTATGCGGAGCCACTCGATGTCCAAGAGCTGAGAGGCGATCCCGGCCACGGCACCGGCGACGAGCCCCAGGAGGATTTGTGTGCGGAGTTGCATGTTGTTTGCCGCCCTACGGATGGACGCCCTCGAACCGGTAGACGATCGGTTGTCCTCCAGGGAGCCGTCCGCCCCCGCCGTAGGTGATGTCCGCCGTCATGTCGCCGTCCGTGCCGATCGTGCCGGCCATTTCGACCATGACGTCCGACACTCCCGCCACCAGGCCCGACCCGCTCGCGGCGAACTCGCCCGGCGCCGACAGGTCAGGACCCTCCAGCGTCGGCATCGGCGCGGGACCGGTTACGATGATGCTCCCCTGGCTGACGCCCATCTCCACCGTGGTGCCACCCTCGGCGGTGTTGTGGACGAAGAAGTTGTGTAGCGGGTTGCCGCCGGTCACGCCTAGGAGTCCTTGGCACCCGCCGCGGCCTCGGCGATCGCGAACGCCGCCCCGCCGGTCCCGCCGTCTCCACCGATCATGACGTTCGCTCCGTGGATCTCTCGCACGGTGATCACCGGTGCCTGGGTGCTGACGGATCCGCCGCCCCCGGCGGGCCTTCCTCGGGCGGTTACGTCCGTCGGGCCGACCACGGTCTCACTCTCGCCATCGCGACCCCGCCGCCCCTCGAGCCGGTTCCCCCCGTCGTAGAAGACGGGGCCGTCTCGTGAGACGGACACCGAACCGCCCGTGGTCCTGGTGTTCGATATCGTGAAAGGCGCCTCGTCGGCGCCTTGGGTCAGGAGTCCCGGGAGTCCCGCTACGAAGCTCGCGTGCAAGACTGGTAGGAAAGCCGGCGCGGCGGCCGCGCTACCCGGTGCGACCGGCTCTTCCAGCCGCTGGTCGGGCCGGTTCGCGAAGGTGATGTCACTCGAGCTATCGATCAACGCACCCTCCACCGTCATCTCGCCCGCTGCCGCGAGCACGAGAATCCCGGGTTCGGGAACCTCGGTAGAGCAGACGTTTCGTACCGCGCCCGTGATCGTCGCGTCCGCCTGGCCCGCGATCACGATCTCGATGCAGTCGCCCGTGAGTGTACCGGCCACCTCGACATCGCCGGTCACGTTCAGGCGGAGGGACTCCGTCGCCGTGACCGTTACGCCCGCGGGGATGAGGACGCGCCTCCACGTCGAGGGTGCCGGCAACGGTCATGTTCTGCGTGGGCTCAAGGGTGGCGGGCGGGGTGGGGACTGGATCAGGGCCGGGGTCGGTCCCCGAGTCGGTGCTGCCCGAGCAGGCGGCCAGAACGGCGAGGCCCAGGAGAACGAGCGTGGCCGAAGATGGGATCGAGTGGAATCCGCGCGCGGGACTTACGACAGAGTGTGACGGCAATCGTTTGGCTATTGTATATCTCTTGCACGGCTGTCCCTATCGCAGTATATTGATTGTATGGCATCGTTACTCGGTTTTCGGCTCTTTCGGCTCGCTTTCCTGAGCCACGCGTTTCAACTCCTTCACGACGCGTTTGCTGAACACCTTCTGCATGATCTCGTCTCCCGTGAGTTTGCTCACGTCCTTGGGGAGCCGGTCCTTCTCTCTGCGCTTGGTGGAATCAACCATGTCTAGCACCGCCAATATCAATCTGCTGTCGTTGATGGATCGCTTCGGAACCGAAGAGACCTGCCGGGAATACCTCGAAAAGCTGCGCTGGCCGTCTGGTGTCGCCTGCCCGCGTTGCGGTGACATGTCCGTATCCGAGATCACCACTCGGGACCAGTTCGATTGCAACGGATGCCGCTACCGCTTCTCTGTGACCTCGGGGACGATCTTCGACAACACCAAGCTTCCTCTGCGGAAGTGGTTCGTGGCCATGTACCTGATGATCGAGTCTAAGAAGGGGATCAGCGCGAACCAGATGAAGCGCACCCTCGGAGTCTCCTACAAGACCGCTTGGCACCTCTGTCACCGCATCCGTGAGGCCATGACTACCGACCGCTTCGAGGGACCGACGCTGTTCGGGATCATCGAAGTGGACGAGACGTTTGTCGGTGGTCGCCAGCGAGGCAAGGGCAGAGGACCCTACTCGACGACCAACAAGTCCATCGTCGTGGGTGCCGTGCAGCGTGACGGGCGCGTCCGCCTGGAGCGCATCCCGAACACGAAACGGGCCACCTTGGACGACTTCATCAAGCGCACCGTCACCGATGAAGCCCTCGCCATCTACACCGACGAGTTTCCGGCCTACCGTGGCCTCGGGGACCGTATGGGCATCGAGCATGACACCGTGCAGCACAACCTCGACGAATGGGTCGTGGGCGATGTCCACACGAACAGCGTCGAAGGCATGTGGAGCCTGTTCAAGCGTTCCGTCATGGGTGCCTTCCACAAGATCAGCGTGAAGCATATGGACCGTTACCTCGAAGAGCTTGAATGGCGCTTCAACAACAGGGATAACCCGCTCATTTTCCGGGATCTTCTTCTTCGGATTCTTGACGGGAAGGCTCTTCGCTATCGAAGCTTGACGGCATAGCCAGCCGCTTCAATGACTCCTGAATAAGCTCAAAGTCCTTCACGTAGCCCGGACCGCTTGCGTTATACGCTCGGCTCTTCTCCAAGAGCGTATCTTTGGCCTCATCCACTTTGGCACGACTAGCACCCCCCATCTCCACCTCCGCAACGACATCGACGAAGTGATCGCGGGCTCGCTTCAACTGCTCCGCCGGTGGGTAGACAGAGAGGTCGCCCAACTCAAGCGCCTTCAGGGACTCTTCGTACTCGCCGCCCGATTTCCCGAGGACGGCCCCAAGATCAACCCCCAATTGCTTCGCAGCCCGCTTGATATCGCGTCGCAAGAGGCCGCGCATGTGTCCATGGGAACCCACAGCAATCAGGTCAACGGGGCCGTACTTCTTCTCGACCGCCTCTATCGTTTCCCCTCTCTGCCAACGTACGTGAGACACAGAGCACGCAAAGAATTAGAGTAGGGCGAAGGCAGAGAAAACGAACATGTTGGGACTGCGAGAGAGAATGGAAGAGAATGGTAGTGCCCCTCGAACCGGGGGGGCCAAGCGAAGCGCGGCAGCTCCTGCGGACCCGGAGGTAGTAGATAGGCCGCTACGCCGGCGGTTCAGTCCGTCGTACAAGCTGCGGATCGTCGAAGAAGCGGACCGGTGCACCGAGCCCGGCGAGGTGGGCCAGCTCCTGCGGCGCGAGGGCCTGTACTCGTCGCACCTGACGACGTGGCGCAAGGCGGCGCATAGCGGGTCGCTGAAGGCCCTGTCGAAGAAACGCGGCCGCAAGCCGGAGCGAAATCCTCTGGATGAGAAGGTACGCAAGCTGGAGCGCCGCAATGCTCGGCTCGAGGATGAGCTCAGGAAGGCACACCTGATCATCGACGTGCAGGGAAAAGTTGCGGGGCTGCTGGGGATAAGCCTCGACGACGGGACGAACTCTTGAAGGCGGCCGATGAGCTGGCTAAGCACGTCGGTGTAAAACCGGCGTGCGCGGCCCTCGAGGTCTGCCGATCGACGTTGTACCGTCGTCGAGGCCCATCGACCGGGCAACGGCAGCCCCGCCCGACGCCCGCCCGGGCATTGAGCGAGACGGAACGAGGCGAGGTCTTCGACACGCTGTGTTCGGAGCGGTTCGTGGACCGCTCACCCGCCGAGGTGGTGGCCACGCTGCTCGACGAAGAGGTCTACCTGTGCAGCGAACGCACGATGTATCGTGTTCTGGCCTCCGAGGTGCCGGTTCAGGAACGCCGGGCGCAGCGCACCCATCCCGAGTACAAGAAGCCCGAGTTGATGGCCACGGCGCCGAACCAGGTGTGGTCCTGGGACATCACGCGGCTGCTGGGGCCGAAGAAGTGGAGCTACTACTACCTGTACGTGATCCTGGACATCTACAGCCGCTACGTCGTGGGCTGGATGGTGGCGGACCGGGAGAACTCGGCCCTGGCCGGCCGGTTGATCCAGCAGAGCTGCCTGAAGCATGGCGTCCAGCCCCGGGTCCTGACCCTGCACTCGGATCGGGGAGCTCCAATGACGAGCCAATGCACCGCTCAACTTCTCGCTGACCTCGGCGTGACCCGCTCGTTGAGCCGGCCTCAGGTCTCGGATGACAATCCGTTCTCCGAGGCTCAGTTCAAGACCTTGAAGTACCATCCCTCGTTTCCCGGACGGTTCGGAGACCAGGGCCAGGCCAAGACCTTCTGTCGATCGTTCTTCCGTTGGTACAATGCCGAGCACAGGCACGGGGGCATCTCGATGCTGACCCCCGAACAAGTGCACTTCGGGCGCGCCGACAACGTTATCGCCCGCAGGACAACCGTGCTCAACACGGCATGGACCACCCATCCCGAGCGCTTCGTCTCCGGTCAACCGAAGCCTCAACCACTCCCGGAGGCCGTCTGGATCAATCCTCCCACCACACCCCTCTCCACACAGGAAATTGCTCTTTAATTAATCCCGTAGAGTGTCCCATTGTCGTTGACAGGTTCCGCTTCGAGGTAACGGTCCATATGCTTCACGCTGATCTTGTGGAAGGCACCCATGACGGAACGCTTGAACAGGCTCCACATGCCTTCGACGCTGTTCGTGTGGACATCGCCCACGACCCATTCGTCGAGGTTGTGCTGCACGGTGTCATGCTCGATGCCCATACGGTCCCCGAGGCCACGGTAGGCCGGAAACTCGTCGGTGTAGATGGCGAGGGCTTCATCGGTGACGGTGCGCTTGATGAAGTCGTCCAAGGTGGCCCGTTTCGTGTTCGGGATGCGCTCCAGGCGGACGCGCCCGTCACGCTGCACGGCACCCACGACGATGGACTTGTTGGTCGTCGAGTAGGGTCCTCTGCCCTTGCCTCGCTGGCGACCACCGACAAACGTCTCGTCCACTTCGATGATCCCGAACAGCGTCGGTCCCTCGAAGCGGTCGGTAGTCATGGCCTCACGGATGCGGTGACAGAGGTGCCAAGCGGTCTTGTAGGAGACTCCGAGGGTGCGCTTCATCTGGTTCGCGCTGATCCCCTTCTTAGACTCGATCATCAGGTACATGGCCACGAACCACTTCCGCAGAGGAAGCTTGGTGTTGTCGAAGATCGTCCCCGAGGTCACAGAGAAGCGGTAGCGGCATCCGTTGCAATCGAACTGGTCCCGAGTGGTGATCTCGGATACGGACATGTCACCGCAACGCGGGCAGGCGACACCAGACGGCCAGCGCAGCTTTTCGAGGTATTCCCGGCAGGTCTCTTCGGTTCCGAAGCGATCCATCAACGACATCAGATTGATATTGGCGGTGCTCGACATGGTTGATTCCACCAAGCGCAGAGAGAAGGACCGGCTCCCCAAGGACGTGAGCAAACTCACGGGAGACGAGATCATGCAGAAGGTGTTCAGCAAACGCGTCGTGAAGGAGTTGAAACGCGTGGCTCAGGAAAGCGAGCCGAAAGAGCCGAAAACCGAGTAACGATGCCATACAATCAATATACTGCGATAGGGACAGCCGTGCAAGAGATATACAATCGCCAAAACTTTGATGCGTATCGGGATGAGCGTGCTTATCTTTAGTTAGGGATGCTTCCCTTGGAGCCGTCTGAGGACGGCCCCGGGAGGCGTTTTAGTCTAGATCTACTGACGAGGCGAGGGATGGTGCCGGACAGGCTTGACGACCCGGATATTGAGCGGGCGGACCAGCAGCCAGAGGACGCTGAGGCTTTCGAGATCGAACTCAGCCAGGCCAGCGAGCGCGATGCCATTCTGGCAGCCGTCATGCGCGAGCAGAGCGAGAAGGCGGAGCACGAGGAAGAGGCTCGCGTGGTGCTCCGGCGTAGGCAGGGGTACGGCGCACGGCATCTGGCGCTCGCTCTGGCCACAACCGTCTCGGTGTGGATCTGGATCTGGCCGCCCGGCGTCCTGCGTATCGAGTCGCCGGGACCGCCCCCGACCGAACAGGAAGAGGCCACGCTGAGGCTCGTCATGTATTTCCAGGCCCAAAAGATCGAGCAACACCGACTCGATACCGGGCGCGTACCCGTGGATCTCGAAGACGCGGGCCCGGTCTTCAGGGGTATGGAGTACATCCGACTCACCGACCGCGACTACAGGATTCTGGGACGGACGTCACGTGTCATCCTCTCCTACTCGTCGGTCGAGCCCATCGATGACTTCGTGGGCAATGGCGCCGACATCCTCGACCTCTCGATGCTCGACTGATGGACCGGCAGCAGCGTCGCGGTTTTACGGTCGTCGAGGTCGTCACGATCATGATGATCGTGAGCGTCCTGACCCGTATCGCGATCCCGCAGATGCAAGAGGTCCTCACCCGGGCCCGCGCCACCGAGGTCAGGGCGTCGTTCAGCGTCGTCGAGGAGGCGGCCACTCGGCTGTCCATCGAAAACAACCCGTGGCCCGATGACACGGACGCCGGCATCGTCCCGCCGGAGTTGGTCGACATGTTGCCGGAGAATTTCTCCTTCGATCGAGAGCGGTACCAACTCGATTGGGAACACTGGATCCTTCCGGGTGGCGTGCCTGGCGATGCGTCGGGCAGAGCTCTCGTCGGCATCTCTATCACCACCCCGGATCGAGCGTTGGGGCTGGCCCTCCTGGACTTGATTCCCAACAATGCCAAGTTCGAGCTCGGCGAGACTTATACGTTCATCTTCGCAATGCAGTAGCCCGGCCCCGCCGCCCCGCGCTGTCCTCCCAAACCGTCGAAGGCTGAGGGAGGCCGGCTTCTGGAACCTGGACTTCGATGACGTGATCGCCTCGGCCAGCTTCGACGTGGACGGCGCTACGGCAGGTCCTCGGCGATCGGTGTCCGCATGATGCGCTGTAACGTCTCGATGTGACGCTCCAACTCGTCCTCCAGTACCTGAAGGCGCTCGTACGCATCCGCGCCGGGCCTTTGATCGGCACGCGACGTCATGCCGTAGAGGTAACTGAGCTGGTCGACGAGCATGGGTGTCTGATAGCTGCCGTCGGTCCGAGACACCAACGCCGCTTCCACCTCCGCGAGCTCCTCCAGCGCGGCCATAGCACGGGCGGCCGCGTCTCGACCGGCCTGACCCCCTGCCTCCATGCCCTCTTTGGCCGACGCGATATCCCGCACCGCCAAACGTCCACGGATAAGGGCGTCCCGGATACGGATATTGAGGGAGAACTGCTCTTGCATGTCCGCCAGCGTCACGTTGTCCTCAGCGACTCGTGGGTCGATCAGGACCTCGAGTGAGCGCGTCTGGCTCAGGCCATCGGCCGTCAACCTCACCTCGTACCGATCCGGTATGGCGAGCGGTCCGCGACCCGCCAGGCCGCCCGGATAACGCAGATCCCACAGGAACCGGTGCATGCCGGCGGTCGTCCCTACGCGGGGTTCTGTCGCACGGCCGCGCTCTTCGGGCCCGATGCCGGGGAACTCCTCGCCCTGGTAACCTCCGGTGGAGCTCGTGACCAGGGGGTCGATGGGGTTGATCCACATGTCGTGGTTGTCCCCGTGGGGGGTGGAGCGCCGCTCGAACGTCGTGCCGCCATCGGTGGATTTCCAGAACTGGGTGGCGTTTACGTAGACCACGTCCGCATCCGTCGGATCGGCATCGATGTTCGTGTAGTAGAAGGGCCGATCCAAGAGCGGCTTGTGGTTCGTGACCATCCGCCACGTGGTTCCGGCATCGTCGGAGCGGTAGAGCCCCTCCTCGGGCTCCTTGGTCTCGACGAGAGCGTACACCCGATCGGGATCGTCCACGGACACGGCGAGATCGATCTTCCCGATGAGTCCCGTCGGCAGGCCCACGTCCATGTAGGTCCACGTGTCCCCTCCGTCACGGGAGCGCCAGATGCCGTCCTCCCGCCCGGACGCCTCCATTCCGCTGATGATCGTCCACGGCTTCCGCTCGGCGCGCCACATCGCAGCGTAGAGGGTGTTCGGGTCGGTGGGGTGCATTTCCATGTCGATCGCACCCACCGAGTCGGACGTGAAGAGTACTGGTCCCAACCGGCGCCCCCGTTGCGGCTTCGATAGACCCCCCGGTCGGGATTGGGCCCGAAGGCGTGACCCAGCGCCGCGGCATACACGAGATCGGAGTTTCTGGGGTGGATGATCAGGGCTCCGATCTTCCCCATGTCGTGGAGTCCGATGTCGGTCCAAGTCGCACCCGCATCGTCGGATCGGTAGGCTCCCCTTCCCGCGATCACGTTGCTCCGGATACCGTCCGAGCCCGTACCCACATAGACCACCCGTGGATTCGAGGGGGCCACGCGAATAGCACCGATGGAGGCGGTGGCGAAGTACCCGTCCGACACGTTCCACCAGCTCTGGCCGTAGTCCGTAGTCCTCCAGACGCCGCCGCCGCCGGCCCCCATGTAGAAGGTCCCCTCCGCACCGGCGTGCCCAGCCACGGCCGTCACGCGCCCGCCACGGGAAGGCCCGACCATCCTGTAATCCAGCCCGGCGAAAAGCGCCGGATCGTACACCTGGTTCGGATCGGTGGCGGACTGTCCCAGAATCTCCGATGCACCCAACGACACAACGCCGCGAGGACCAAACCCGCTGCCCTTCTATGAACGGCTCTATCCACATGACATGGCTCCGTACTGCGTAGTGGTCTATTTCGTCGGTGAGCGTCCCGGCCAGGCCGCGAGGTCCCGGGCTCTCGGTGGGCGGGCCGATTCCAAAAGCGGGCTCCATGAGTCCGCGACGAGCGGATCGCGCTACGATCGCTCAGTCATCTTGCGCTATGACCGAGAGCCGGTCAAACGTCGAAAAGCACCTTTGGGCACCCGCAATCGGGCCCGAATTGCTTGACGGAGCCGAAGCCGTTTATCTTGAAGGTGAACCGCCAGGGGTACCCCACGTCCACAGGGGTTGAGAAAGTCCCTTGGAACCTGATCCGGCTGACACCGGCGTAGGGAGCGCGGCATGACGACAGCAGAGACATCGACGGGAGCCGCCCGGCACTCAGCCGGAGCGGCTCTTTGCGCTCAAACCTGTCGACGACCCGCTCCAAAAGGGAGATTCAAGTGCAGAAGCAGAATGGATCCGTGAGCAACGGCGACCGTCCCTCCGCAGACTCGGCGTCTGGAGATTATGGGGTAGCCTTCCCGAACTCTCGGAAGGTCTTCGTGGAAGGCCGCCAAGGGGTGCGGGTTCCCATGCGTGAGATCGCGCTGTCCGGCGGTGAGCCGCCGGTCCGGGTGAACGACACCAGCGGCCCCCTCGGCGTCGATCCGCACCAAGGCATTCCGGAGCTCCGCAAGGAGTGGATCGTGGGTCGAGCGGACGTGGAGGAAGGGGAGATCACCTATCGGCCCGTGAAGCCCGAAGCCTCCGTACCGATCCCCGAGGCCCTTCAGAACCGCCCGCTGCGCTCCACCGGAGGCCCGGTCACGCAGATGCACTACGCCAAGCGCGGCGAGATCACCGCCGAAATGGAGTTCGTCGCCATCCGCGAGAGTATGGATGCCGAATTCGTGCGCGCCGAAGTTGCCCGCGGGCGTGCCATCATCCCCGCCAACATCAACCATCCGGAATCCGAGCCCATGATCATCGGGCGCGCCTTCCAGGTGAAGATCAACGCTAACATCGGCAACTCGGCGGTGGGCTCGTCCATCGAGGAGGAGGTGGAGAAGCTGCGCTGGGCCACCCTCTGGGGGGCCGACACCGTCATGGATCTTTCCACGGGCAAGAACATCCACGAAACCCGCCAGTGGATCGTCCGCAACTCGCCGGTGCCGATCGGCACGGTGCCCATCTATCAGGCCCTCGAGAAGGTCAACGGCGTTCCGGAGGATCTGACCTGGGAGGTGTATCGCGACACGCTGATCGAGCAGTGCGAGCAGGGGGTGGACTACTTCACGGTCCACGCGGGCGTATTGCTACGCTACGTGCCGATGACGGCTCAACGCGTCACCGGCATCGTCTCCCGTGGTGGCTCGATCATGGCCAAATGGTGCCTGTCCCATCACAAGGAGAGCTTCCTCTACACCCGCTTCCGGGACATATGCGAGATCATGGCGGCGTACGACGTCGCCTTCTCGCTGGGAGACGGGCTGCGACCCGGCTCCCTGGCCGATGCCAACGACGAGGCTCAGTTCGCCGAGCTCAAGACCCAGGGTGAGCTCACCCGAATCGCCTGGGAGCACGACGTCCAGGTCATGAACGAGGGCCCTGGACACGTGCCCATGCACATGATCAAAGAGAACATGGACAAGCAACTGGAGTGGTGTGACGAGGCTCCGTTCTACACGCTCGGGCCGCTCACCACGGACATCGCCCCCGGGTACGATCACATCACCAGCGCGATCGGTGCGGCCCAGATCGGTTGGTACGGAACGGCCATGTTGTGTTACGTGACGCCCAAGGAGCACCTGGGCCTCCCGAACCGGGAGGACGTGAAGGCGGGAGTCATCACCTACAAGATCGCCGCCCACGCCGCCGACCTGGCCAAAGGGCATCCCCACGCCAGGGAGTGGGACGACGCCATAAGTAAGGCGCGCTTCGACTTCCGCTGGGAGGACCAGTTCAACCTGGCCCTGGATCCGGTGACCGCCCGCGAGTACCACGACGAAACCCTGCCGGCCGACGGAGCCAAGGTGGCACACTTCTGCTCGATGTGTGGACCCAAGTTCTGCTCCATGAAGATCACGCAGGACATCCGTGATTATGCGGCCGAAAGGGGCCTCGACGCGGATGAGGATGCTGTGGAGACGGGCCTTCAGGAGAAGGCCGAAGAATTCAAGGAGCGGGGCGGGGAGCTGTACGTGGGAGTCGAGGGGGACTGAACTCGGTGTCGAAACGCCGAGTACATCCCGCCCGTCGCCAAAGGCCTTGCATCGGGCATGCTGTATCCCGTGCTTCATCGGCTCGAGCGGCACGGCCACATCAAGGGGCGTTGGGGAGCCTCAGAGAGTGGCCGTAAGCGAAAGTACTACCACCTCACCGCAACCGGCTCGGCGGAACTCGCCGAGCAGCGCCAACAATGGCAGGCCGTGGACGCCACTCTCCGCAATATCTGGCTTGCAGTTTCGCTCGTGGGGGGGTCGTCGTCGGCTCCGTTGCCACAGGGGGTTTGAGTACCATGGCGGATCCGGATGAGAGGGACGCGCTCGAGGTACAAGTAGACCATTGGCGGTCCTACCTCCAACGCCGCCGGGCCATCCGCCCAGTCGACGTGGAGGAGTTGGAGGACCATCTGCGCGACCAGGTCGCAACCCTCGTCGACGCCGGCCTGGCTACCGACGAGGCCTTCCTAGTGGCCGTCAAGCGCCTGGGCGCGCTGGACGCGCTCTCTCGGGAGTTCGCACTCGAGCATTCCGGGCGGCTCTGGAAACAGTTGGTCGCGGCCCCGGACGTCTCCGATGAATCGGTTGGCGAGGCGCGCTCCGAAGCCATCGTCGTGTTTCTCTTGGCGGTGGTCGCGGCCCTGGCGGTGAAGGTACCCGAGTTGTTCGGTCGTGCGATCTCTGGGGACGACGCCGGGTTCTACGCCCGAAACTTCAGTCTCTTCGTCTTTCCGCTCCTGACCGGCTACTTCGCCTGGAAGCGTCGGCTGAGCGTGGTCACGTGCGGTTGGCTTGTCGCGATGTTCGCGGCCGCCGTGGTGTTCGCCAACGTCTTCCCATTCACGCCCGCGGGCTCCACGGAGATGCTCACGGCGCTGCATTTACCGATCGCATTGTGGCTGGCCGTGGGCATCGCCTACGCCGGGGGCCGCTGGATGGATGGCGCCGGCCGAATGGACTTCGTCCGCTTCTCAGGTGAGCTGGCGATCTACTACGTGCTCATCGCCCTCGGCGGCGGAGTACTCACGGGCTTCACGATCGGCATGTTCGAGAGCATCGGCCTCGAAGTCGAGTGGCTGGCCGAAGCTTGGCTCCTGCCGTGCGGGGCGTTGGGAGCCGTCATGATCGGCTCCTGGCTCGTGGAGGCCAAGCAGAGTGTCATCGAGAACATGGCCCCCGTACTGACACGCCTGTTCACGCCGCTGTTCGCAGCGACGCTTCTGGTCTTCTTCGTGACCATGGCTTGGACGGGCCGCGGCATCGACATCGAACGAAACGTGCTTATCGCCTTCGACCTATTGTTGGTCGTGGTCGTCGGCCTCTTGCTCTACTCCGTGTCCGCACGGGACCCCGAAGCGCCCCCCAGGTGCGTCCGATGTGCTGCTCGTGGTGCTGGTCGTCAGCGCCCTGATCGTAGACGCGGTGGCCCTGGCGGCAATCGCTGCTCGGATCACGGAGTTCGGCTTCACGGCCAACCGGACGGCCGCCCTGGGCGAGAACGTCATTCTGCTCGTGAACCTGGGGTGGTCCGCATGGCTCTACACGGGGTTCCTGCGTGGCCGAGGCTCATTCGCCGCTCTCGAGGACTGGCAAACGGCCTACCTTCCCGTATACGCCGCCTGGGCGGGAATCGTCGTCGCCACGTTCCCGCCCTTGTTCGGTTACGTCTGAGTGCAGCCTCTCCCAGGCGAATCCCGCTCAGCAGGAAGTTCGCGCGCCTCATGCTCGGCTCCACGTCGTCGCTCAACTCCTCCGCGAGCCTCTCGAAGACTTCCCGTTCGATGAGCGTCGCGTGCCGCTGGCCACCGAAGTCGGCGTTGCCCTCGAGGCCGCGACCTTCGAGGCCGACCACCTCGTCCACACCGGCCATCGGGCCACCGTGTGACGTCCTGAGCCAGATGGCCTCGACCCTCCCGGCTCCATCTGTCATGGCTCAGCGCCAGCGCTTTTGGAGCTTCTCCAGCGCCTCACTCCCGGGGCACAGCTTGTCGTACGGGACGTCCACGAGCGCCCTCTCGACCGTATCTTCGAAGGCGTGCATGTCCTGCCCGGTCGGTTCGACGTAGAGCAGACCTGTTACGACCTCACCGCGGCTCTGAACCTCCCGGAGGTGGTTGGACGCCGCGTTACGGTCAGTGGGATCGTACCCACCGCTCACGGAGCGGAAGCGCACGGTACTTCCGTCGTGCATCGTGACCGCCGTGACCGAGCCCTCCGCCTGCTCCGCCTTGATTTCGCTTCGCAGCGGCACAAAATCGGTCTCCACGACCTCGGTGTTGTGGAATCGCGTATAGGCGTAGCTCTTGGTCGAGCCTTCGTGATCGTTGAAGGTCACGCATGGCGAGATGACGTCTACCAACGAGAATCCCTTGTGTTTGATCGCGGCCTTGAGGATAGGCACCAACTGGACCTTGTCACCCGAGAAGCTGCGCGCCACGAACGTCGCGCCCAAAGTGAGCGCGAGCGGGACCGGATCGATGGGGTGCATCTTGTTCGCCTCGCCCCGCTTGGACAGAGTACCCACATCGGCCGACGCCGAGAATTGCCCCTTCGTGAGACCGTATACGCCGTTGTTCTCCAGCACGTAGGTCATGTCCACGTTGCGCCGAATGGCGTGGCACAACTGCCCCAGCCCGATGGACAGGGAGTCCCCGTCGCCGGAGATCCCGATGTAGACCAACTCCCGGTTGGCGGCGTTGGCTCCGGTCGCGATGGAGGGCATGCGCCCGTGCACCGAGTTGAAGCCGTGCGCTTCGCTCAGGAAGTACGCCGGGGTCTTGGACGAACACCCGATGCCGCTGAGCTTGGCCGCCCGGTGGGGCGGAATGTCCAGCTCAAAAAACGTCTGTACGATGGCTGCGGTGATCGAGTCGTGTCCGCAACCGGCGCACAGCGTCGACATGGTGCCCTCGTAGTCGCGCTGCGTGAGACCGAGCGCGTTCTTCCGAAAACGTGGGTGTCGGACCATCGGTTTCGCTGTCTGTGCCATGGAGGCTCCTACCCCGCTTCCGTCGGGATGAGTCCCAACTGCTCCCGGACACCGTCCAGGACGTAGTCGGCGGTTATGGGAAAGCCGCGGTAGTCCCTCACCGACGCGAGCTTGCCCTTCGCGATCCCCGTCTCGAGCGCGAAAAGGCGCTGGAGCTGGGCGTCCCGGTTCTGCTCCACGACGACGTTCGTGTCGTGGGCCTGAAGGAACTCCTCGACGGCGCTCGAAAAGGGAAACGCCTTCACCCGCATGTAATTCACGTTTACCCCCTCTGCGGCCAACCGATCGACGGCCTCGAGCACTGCGCCGCGGCAGCTGCCGACCGTGACGATGGAGACACGCGCGTCGTCGGACATTCGGATCTCCGGACTCGGGGTGTGCTCGGCCGCCGAGTCGATCTTCCTCGCGATGCGATCCACCACTTCCTTGTAGAGGTCGCCGTCCTCCGTGTAGCGCCCGAACCGGTCGTGGCCGGATCCTCGAGTAAAGTAGGCTCCGTCCGGGTGAACGCCCGGCAGTGTCCGATACGCGATGCCGTCTCCGTCCCCGTCCATGTACCGGTAGAACTTGTCCAGGCCCTCCACCTCCTCCGCGGACAACACCTTGCCCCTGTCGGGCACGTAGTCGTCATCCCACTCCAGCCGTTTGCACATCCAGTCGTTCATCCCGATGTCGAGGTCCGAGACCACGAAGACCGGCGTCTGGAAGCGGTCGGCTAGATCGAAGGCCGCCACGGCCATATGGAAACATTCCCCGGGCTCCGAGGGAAAGAGCGCCACGTGCTTGGTGTCTCCGTGGGACGCATAGGCCACCTCGAAAAAATCGCCCTGCTGTGTCCGGGTCGGCATACCTGTCGATGGACCCGTCCGCTGGATGTCGAAGAGCACCGCCGGTATCTCGGCGTAGTAGGCCAGGCCGATGAACTCGTTCATGAGCGAGATGCCGGGACCGCTGGTCGGCGTAAACGCCCTCGCCCCCATCCACGACGCTCCGAGCACCATCCCGATGGCCGCCAGTTCATCTTCCGCCTGGATGATGCAGTAGAGCTTCTTGCCGGTCTCCGGATCTTGGCGAAAGCGATCACAGAAGGCCTTGAACGAATCCATGACCGACGTGGCGGGCGTGATGGGATACCATGCTCCCACCGTGGCCCCGGCATAGACGCAACCCAACGCCGCCGCCGCGTTCCCCGTCATGAGCACGCAGTCCGAGGTGCTGTCCATGGTTTCCAACCGGACCGGAAGCGGACACTCGAAGTGCTCCTTCGCATACTCGTATCCGAGGCGGATCGCGACCTTGTTCGAATCGAGGAGCTTGGGCTTTCTGGCGAAAGTCTCGTCGATCAGCCCATGCACCACATCCGCATCGATGTCGAGAAGGGCTATCAGCGTTCCCACGTACGCGATGTTCGTCATGAGAAGCCGCTCTCGCGCACCGTCGAAGTTCTCGACGCACATCTTGGCCACGGGGACACCCAGGAACGTCACATCATCCCGCAGGAGGTCCTCGTCCAGACGTCGGGTCGAGTCGAAGACGACGTACCCGCCCGTACGGACCTCCTCGATGTCCCGCTCGTACGTCTCGGGGTTCATGGCGACCATGACGTCGATGTTGGCCGACCGCGCGTCATAACCGTCCCTGTTGACCCGGATCTCGTACCACGTGGGCAGCCCCTGAATGTTCGACGGGAACACGTTCTTCCCCGAAACCGGTATCCCCATGCGGAAGACCGCCTGCATCAGCAGGCTATTTGCGCTGGCGGAACCCGTGCCGTTGACCGTGGCGATCTTCAGCGCGAAATCGTTTATGCTGGCGGGAGTGTCTCGGTCCAAGTCGCTTTACCGGCGTAGGGGATAAGTAGGTCGAACTTACGCATGTCCCAAGCGGCGGTCGGGCAGCGCTCGGCGCACAGTCCGCAGTGCACACACAGATCCTCGTCTTTGACCATGACGCGTGCGGTCTGAGGAAGGGCCTCCGACACGTAGATGTCCTGCTCCAGATTGTCCGCGGGCGCGGTGAGGCGAGTCCTCAGGTCCTCCTCCGTGCCGTTGACCGTTATGGTCAGGCAGTAGACGGGGCAAACGTCGATACAGGCGTCGCACTCGATGCAGAGCTTGGGCGTGAAATGGGTCTGAATATCACAGTTCAGACAGCGCTCGACCTCCAGTGCGGTCTGCTCGGGATCGAACCCCAACTCGACCTCGACCTCGAGCGCCTTGAAGCGTTCGACGAGGTCGACGTGGTTCATCTTTGAGCGGGAGGCCGGGTTGTAGTCGCTCCCGTAGCTCCACGAGTGGAGCCCCATCTTCTGAGATACCAGGGTCATGCCATAAGGGGGGCGGTCCGTGAGCGGCACATCCTGGCAGTGGTTGTAGATCGAGATCGCCGCCTGATGTCCGTGCTCCACGGCCCAGATGATGTTCTCGGGGCCCCAGGCCGCGTCCCCACCCATGAAGACGCCGTCACGTGTGGTCTGGAAGGTGGTGCGATCCACCACGGGCATGTCCCAATCCCCGAACTCGATTCCGATGTCCCGCTCGATCCAGGGGAACGCGTTGTCCTGCCCGATGGCGAGGATCACGTCATCGCACGGAATCACCGTGGAATCGAGCTTGGTGGCGACCAGTCGCCCCGTGTCGTCCGGATGCCACTCGACGACGTCGAACTCCATCCCTACAAGGCGCCCATCCTCCAGCACGAATCGACCCGGCGAGTGGTCCTCCACGATCTCCACCACCTCCTCCTCCGCGTCCTCCAACTCCCACGCGGACGCCTTGAAGTGGGGCCGACTCTTGCGGGCAACGACCTTCACGTCCTTTCCGCCGATCCGCTTCGCCGTGCGGCAGCAGTCCATGGCCGTATTTCCGACCCCGATGACCAGCACCCGCTCGCCGATCTCCTCCGTGTGGCCGAAGTGTACGGACTCGAGCCACTCGATGCCGATGTGGATATTCGCACCGGCCTCTTCCCTGCCCGGGATGGTCAGCTCTTTGCCCTTGGGGGCCCCGGTCCCGATGAAGACCGCGTCGAAATCCTCCTCGTCGAGGAAGGTCTTCAGGCTTTCGACGGCGTGGTTGTAGCGGACCTCGACTCCCATATCGAGAATGGCGGCGATCTCCTCGTTCAGAACCCCTGCGGGCAGCCTGAAGGAGGGAATGTTGGTCCGCATGAGACCCCCCGGGCGGTCCATCTTCTCGAAGAGAACGCACTCGTACCCCAACTGCATGAGGTCGTTGGCCACGGTCAGCGAGGCGGGACCGGCACCGATCAGGGCCACGCGCTTGCCGTTCTTCTCCTCCGGAGCCTTGGGGAGCAGATCCGACACGTCGTCCCTCAGGTCTGATGCCACCCGCTTGAGACGGCATATGGCCACGGGTTCGTCTTCGACTCGCACCCGCCGGCAGGCCGGTTCGCAGGGGCGGTCACAGGTCCTCCCCAGGATGCCCGGGAAGACGTTCGAGTCGCGGTTGAGCATATACGACTCCGTAAAACGTCCCTCCGCGATGAGCCGAATGTACTCCGGTACGGGTGTGTGGGCGGGACACGCCCACTGGCAGTCGACGACCTTATGGTAGTACTGCGGATCAACTACGTCCGTTGGTTCCACGTTCAGGACCTCTCGGACCGGTGGATGGGACAAATGGAGCGACCATGAATGCGGGTACACCTGGGATTCCGCAAGGTGGCATACCGGCTCAGTTTACCGCCTCTGACACGTTGCGCGAGACGACTTCCCGGACCCGATCCTGCCGGGCGAACAACACGAGTCCGTCACCGGCCTCGAGCGTAATCTCGCGCGAAGGCTGAACACTCACCTCACCGTCGCGCTCCACCAGCACGATGTCCAGGTCCCACATACGGCTCACGATCCGGATCTGCGGATTCGCGTGCCGGACCCTCATGATGGCTTCCATGTTGACCTGATCGTCACCCGTACACGCGACGAAGGTCAGGGCGCGGTCGAGCCGAGCCTTCTCCAAGGTAGACTCGTCTCGCCCATCCCCGCGGATCACTGGTACGCCCAATTCACCGAGGAACTTCTCGACCTCGGGCTTATGCGCGTGGTCGATGGCCACGACATCGAGCCTCCGTGTAGAAGACGACCCCGCGAGCATGAAAGGGCTGGCGGGGCTGCGGGCAACGGTGGGAGCTACCCACGGTTTGCGCAAAGGTTTTCGTTGCTCCGGGCCCTGGAGGCCGTGCGCGACAGCCTGTACCCCTGGACCGGCCCCTAACGAGTCGCGCGCCAAACCCGATAAGGCCCCTCGTCCAGGACCACCTCGACGGTGTCGAACGCCTCCTCGAGGTGGATCCGGACCGGAAGCCGCCGTTGGGTCACCAGCAGCAGGATGCCCTTTCCGGTCAGGTGCGCCGGAGCGTCGCTCGCCAACTCCTCCAGAACCCTACCCGTCTGATCCTTCCCCTCATGGTAGGGCGGGTTACTGAGGATCAGATCGTAGCGTTCGCCGCGCAGTCCCGCGAAACCGTCCGAGAGGATCCTCCGGACTCCGGGGAGGTTGGCGGCAACCGCAGCGAGAGCGACCGTGTCGACGTCGAGGAAGTCCACCGACACCGAAGGCTCGATTGCGGAAACGCACGCACCGAGAAGCCCGGACCCGCAGGCGAAGTCGAGGACTCTCGCTCCGGCGGACAGCGGTGGAATCGTGTCCATGAGGGCCCGGGTCCCGGCGTCGACCCGGCCATGGGCGAACACTCCCGGGTAGGAGATCCACATCTCCGGCAGGCATGCGATGTCGAGGGGCCACGTGTGCTGCCACGCCTCGAGCGCGTCCCGCGAACCGGGCCACCGCTCAGGACGCACGGCCTCGACGACCCGGCATCGGCCGCCTGAAGCGATCGTGCTCGACGAACCCGTGACCTGCCGGATCCGCGATTCCGAGGCACCCGCGCCCTCGTCGTTCGTCCCGTACACCCAGAGGCGACCACCTGGCCGAAGCGAAGCCGCGGCCGCATGGACGGTCATCTCCAACTCGTCCTTCGCCTTGGGCAACCGGAGCGTCGCGGCCGCGAACGGTCCCGGATCGGGCCATGGGGCGGCAGGGCGGCCGCCGAGCGCGGTCCTGTGCCAGGGATGGGGTCTTCCACCACAAGCGAGCACGGCCTCCGACACGTCGTCGCGTCCCTCCAGCATGACGAGGACATCCCCCTCCACTTCGACGCCGGAGAGCGTCTTCGCCATCAGGCGTGCGGCAGCCTCATCTCGCCAACTGGCGCCTCGCCGATGCGCCATAGACCCTCCGACCCCTGATGTGGAAACTGTCCCGCGAGAGCGTACTCTCGTCGATCCGCCTCTACTCGCCCTGAAGCATCTCCGCGAGACGCTCCAGCCCCATGCAGACCTTCGCCTCGGGCGGGCCGAAGGAGAAGCGGACCCAATGCCTGAGATCTTTGTTCACGGGCTTGACGCCACCCGAGTTTACGTCGAAGAACCGCCCGGGAACCGTGAGTACTTTCTTCTCCAGGGCCGCACGGAAGAAGTGGTCGGCATCGTTGAAGGGCTTTGGGAGACCGCCGATGTCGGCCCACACGTAGAACGTACCCGAAGGCTCGTGCTCGCACTCGATGCCCAGGGCCCGAAGCCCCTCGAGCATGAGGTCGCGCTTCTCCAGAAACACACGCCGCACGGCGTCGGTCTCCTGATCGGCCCTGGCCGACTCGAGAGCCTTGATGGCCAGACGCTGGGCCGGGAGGCTCGGTCCGCCGTCGATCGCGCTGGCCGCCCTGTCGATATTCTCGATAATGTCCGAGGGCCCCACGGCCCAGCCGACCCGCCATCCGGGATACCGGAAGCTCTTGGTCAGACCGTCCACCAATAGGACCTGATCCCTCTCGACGTGCCGTACATACTGGGCCGCCGAGACGGGGCCATCCGCCACCTGGCCTTCCTCACCATAGATGAAGTGCGAGTAGAACTCATCGCAGATCAGGGCGCACTTCTGCGTACGAGCGGCGTTCACATAAGCCTTCAGGTCGGCGTCCCGGACCACCTGCCCGGTCGGGTTGCACGGATTGCTGAAAAGGAAGGCCTGGAGCTTGTGCTTGGTCATCGCCTTGCCGAGGGCCGACGACGAGAGCTTGAATCCGTCGGCAGGAGCGGTGGGCACGGGTACGGGCGTCACCCGATAGCTGTGATAGTCGAGCATGTCCTCGTACGCCGTGTAGTCGGGCACCTGGTATCCCACGGGAACGGGACCGAGGGCCGCGAAGATCCGCGACAGCACGAGCCTCCCGCCCGAGGCGACTGTGACGTTCTGCTTCTTATACCTCGAGTCCGAGCCCTGGCGGTACAGTCGGTTGTAGTGGTCCGCCACGGCCACCTTGAGCTCGTCGATTCCGCCGACCGGCCCATAGGCGTGGTCGTGCGATTCGAGCGTGATCCACGAAAGGCGCTTCGGAGCTCCCTGGATGGGGCCGATCTCGGGTTGTCCTTGGCCGAGGTTGCACCAGTCCGGATGACCGTTTCTGAATCCGAGCTTCATCGCCTCGGCCACCACCCAAATGACGCCCATGTACGGGACGTCTCGAAACGTCGGCTGCCGCTTCTTGGCCACGGATCAAATCTCTTTTCGTTTGTGAGTTGACACGGTCAAGGCGAATCCGCCGTCCGGACGGAGCGAAATGCGAGGGGGATCAGCGTCGAGAGGACAGACGCGAAGAAGACGAAGGCCACCGCTCCCGTCGTCGCGAACAGGACTCCCGACGAGGCCCCTAGCCACGCTGGAGGAACGTAGACCTCAGTGGGCGCGAGGCGCATGCGGGTCAGCCCCGTGACCACGCCCACCACATGGAGCCATATCACCAGAAGGGCCACACCGACGTTCAATCCGATGACCGACCACCGCATTCGGTTGCAGTGGAGCGGGTCCGAAGCGACCTCACCCTCACGGGCCCCCAAGTGTTCACCCACGATCCAGATCACGGCCCCCAACAGGATCATCGTATCGATTCCTATGGTCGCACCCATGGCATGCCCCGTAACCGCGTACGTGCCGTGGATGATCGCGTTGAGCGGCGGGATGGAAATGAGGACCGCGGAGCCGACGATCGCCACAGACCAGTACTTCGCTGCCGCGAAGCTGCCCCTGGTGGCGCAAAAAGGCCTGTCCTCCTTGGTGCGCACCAGCCTCAAGAGGTCCGAGACGGCGCGGACCAAGACGATCACCTCCATCATGCTCACCACGAAGGCGATCCACTTCACGAGTTCACGCTGTGGGAGGTGGTAGGTGTGGTGCGCAAAATTGGTGAAAGAGTTCAGGAGACTCACCGCGAAGAGCGCGTAGGCGGTCCGTGAGTGGCCGTACTCCGCATCCCCGGAAATACGCTCGCCTATGTAGATGACGGAGCCGTACACGAACAGGTTGAAGGCACCCACCAGCGTGCCGGTCGCCTTCCATTGGACCCTCAGGTCCTGAACCGGATCTGCCCACATCCCGGGAAGGAGGTAGGCGTGCTGCTCGAGGAACGTGTACACGAAGAACACGGTCCCGACGCCCCACATGGTGACGTAGAGTGGGCGGTTCCAGAATCCGGGTCCGACGATGCGGAAGAAGTTCCAGGCATAACAGAGCCACCCGCCCAGAATGAGGACGGAGAACGCCGGGTGAAAGCCGACGTACTCCCTGCCCGATCCCACCCCGGCCAGGAGCGTGACCAGGATTCCAACACCCGCCGCCGCCCAGCAGAGCACCTGGACCCGCAACCTCCAACGGTCGCCGGTCGTCGCAGGGCCGCCATGGTCCATGAGGTAGCGATGAACGACGGCCATGCCACCCAGGAAGATCCACGCAGAGGCAAACGTCGTGTGAATGGGACGGAGCTGCGTCAGGTCGAGGCCGAGCGATTGAAACGTGGGCGCTAGGGACGGCACCGAATACAGCGCCCCGAGCAAGCCTCCAACCAGGGTGATGGCGATCGCGACCAGCCCCCCGCGAACGAAGGTGAGGGTGGCGAACTGCCGGACGGGATGCGCGTCGCCGAACGGGAGGATCCGCAGTTCGGTACCGAGCAAGGGCGGCTCGGCGACCGCGGGTGCACCGAGGGTGGCGGTCGCCTGTCTCACCGGAACTCCCACCACGGCACCCGTCCCCAATCGATGGGGCCGGCCCTCGACGACGCCACGGCCAACCCTGCCACCAACGCCTCCCTATTGTCACCCAGCCACCCGAGGAACTCCGCCACCGCCTCGCGTTCCGACGGCTCGAAGGCCGGGATCGGGGGAGGCATACCCACTTCCGGACGGCCAACGGTAAGCACACGCTCCAGTTCCTCAAAAGTCAGACGCCCCGTGACCGTGGAAAGATCAGGGGCGCCCACCGGAGAGTCGCTCAGGGGAAAGTGACAGCTGGTACAGGGCCGGGCCTCGAGGGCGGCGTATCCGGTCCTGGTAGCGGGGGAAGCCTCACGGAGAGCCTCCTCTACGACCGCATCGAAGCCGCCCCACGGACCACTTCCTTCGGGTGCAACCCCGAGTCTCAGCTGGCCCCGACCCAGGTCGGGCCGGTCCAGCGCCTCCAAATAGGCGGCCACATCCGCGATCTGCTCGCGAGTGAAGTGGAAGGCAGGCATCTGGCCGCTTCCCACCGTCAGCAGCGATCCGAGGCGCGATCCTTCCAGACGGCTGGCGGCGTTTGTGATGTCCGGGCCGAGAAAACCACCCTGCCCGTAGACCTGGTGACAGACCTGGCAGGCATTCTCGTGCCACAAAGACCGACCGCGAAGCGCGGCCTCCGTCAAGGGTTCCTGACGCCCGTCCGTGTAGACCAGAACGGTTTGGACCCCGAAGGCGGCCACCAGGCAGGCCATCGCGGCCTTCTTGGCGGAAGCCCTAACCATGCGCCGCCATTTTCCTCCAGATGTAGAGGGACACCGACAACGTTGTCGCACAAGAGAGCAATTCTAAGGTGAATCCCGCTCTCACCCCAGGGCCGACCCCTGCGACCGTGATCGCGAGCCCTTGCGGCCTTCTCCAGCCCTGAACCGAGACGGCTCGGTCCCCCCCTTGCCGCGTCGGCCGAACCCGTCCCTTCCCACCCAAGGCCGGTCTTGATAACCTGGGTCGCGGGGGCCGCTGAACGGGGCGGTCGCGCGCTCGACTTTGGCGCTCGCAATGCGACCCGCAGTGCTCCTTCAACAGGCCGCGGATGTAATGGCACACGACCGCATCGCCGTCATAGACTTCGGGGGGCAGTACGCCCACCTCATCGCCACGAAGGTCCGCCGTCGGGGCGTATTGGCCGAGATTCGGCAGCCCGAAGACCCCATCGACGCCTTCCACGGTTATCGCGGGATCATCATCTCGGGCAGCCCGAGTCTGGCATCCCATGGCGAGGACTCGGACTACACCAAGGAGATCTACGACCTGGACACGCCCATCCTGGGCTTCTGTTTCGGCCACCAAGAAATAGCCAAGCACTATGGCGGGCGTGTCGTACACGGCGGACGGGAGTGGGGCCGAGCCGATCTGCATGTCGCGTCGGATCACGGCCTGTTTCGAGGACTCGACCAGGTCGATCCGGTGTGGATGAGCCACTACGACTCCGTGGTCGATGTCGGCCCGGAGTTCCGGGAGTTGGGTTACACCGTGACGGCCGAGGGCTCGCCCGACCACCGTTTCGCCGCCATCGGATCGGACTCGCTCCGACGCTACGGATTTCAGTTTCACCCGGAGGTCGACGACACCGTCCGTGGCGACGACATGATCGCCAACTTCGTATTCGACATCTGTGGATGTAGCGCATCCTGGTCGATGGAGTCCTTCATCGAAGAGCAGAGCAATCGCGTGAGCGAGCAGGTCGGCGATCGGTCGGTCTTCCTGCTGGCATCGGGCGGCGTCGACTCCACGGTGGCCGCCGCCGTCATCGGGCGGCCCTTGGGTCCCGAGCGGCTGCACCTGCTGCATGTGGACAACGGACTCATGCGGAAGGACGAGAGCCGGCAGGTCCTGGAGCTCTTCGGGGAACTCGGACTCGACACCAACCTCCACTTCGTGGACGCGAGCGACACGTTCCTCGAGGCTCTGGCCACAGCCATCGAGCCGGAGGAGAAGCGCCGCATCATCGGAGACACCTTCATACGCGTCTTCCAAGACAAGGCACGCGAACTGGGGGTGGAGGACCATCTGCTGGGCCAGGGGACGATCTACCCGGACACCATCGAGACCGGCGCCACCAAACGATCCGACACCATCAAGACCCATCACAATCGGGTGCCGATCATCGAGGAGATGATCGCACGGGGAACGGTAGTGGAGCCCCTCGCCGAGCTGTACAAGGTGGAGGTGCGAGAGCTCGGAGAGAGCTTGGGAATCCCGCACGAGGCCCTGTGGCGGCATCCCTTCCCGGGACCGGGCCTCGGTGTCCGGCTGCTGTGCAGTGACGGCGTCCCCGACCTCGAGGGCCTCGAGGGTGCCCACCAACGGGTGTCCGAGGCGGCGAGACGGTTCGGGCTCGAGGCGATCGTGCTCCCCATCCGTTCGGTCGGCGTGAAGGCGGATCTCAGGGCGTACGAGCATCCCGTGTTGCTGTCCGGTGATGTCTCCTGGGCCAACTTGCTGGATGCCGCCTCCACGCTCACGGTCGAGATACCCGGGATCAACCGCTGCATCTGGAACCTCGGGCCCGAGGCCCAAGATTCGCGCGGCCCGTTGCGGCCACCGCCACACGCACCAGGCTCGACGTTCTACGGGATGCGGATCACATCGTGATGGAGGCCCTCCGTCGGCACGGCCTCTACGACGAAGTCTGGCAATGTCCGACGGTCCTCGTTCCCATCGAGGTCGGCGGGAGCGAGGGCGAGATGGTGGTCGTCAGGCCCATTCGGTCCCAGAGAGCCATGACGGCCTCTCCGGTGGAGCTGGCCGAGGAAGTACTGGATGACGTGCGCCAGCGGATCCTGGCGCTTCCCGGCGTCTCCAGCTTGGCGTTGGACATCACCTCCAAGCCACCGGGAACCATCGAGTGGGAGTAGGCAGGGCCCAGCCGCCGAGGCGGGTGCCGGAGCCGCCTCGACCGCCTGGCAGACGCTCCTGACGGCTTGACGCCCAGAGTGTGCAAACCCTTCTTGTGAGGCGTCAGCCTCCCCCGGGAGTTACCCCGAAGCGGGTACCCGAGTCCGCACATCTACGATCGGAAACTGAGATGCGTATCATTGTCCGCACCCGGCCGGGCCCCGTCTCCTGCCTCTTCGTCCTCTGGGCAGCGGCACTTTCGGCGTCCGGCCTGAGGGCTCAGGAGACCACGCTGCTCCGACCCTCGAGCGTCTTCGACGGAGAGGCCCTTCATCCGGGTTGGGTCGTTTTGGTGCGGGGCAATCGTATCGCGGCCGCCGGGCCCCCGCCCGACGTCGACGTACCTCGCGGCACCGTCGAGATCGACCTCGCGGGAACGACGCTTCTCCCAGGGCTCATCGAGGGACACTCACACATCCTGCTTCACCCGTATAACGAGACGGCCTGGACGGACCAAGTCCTGAACGAGTCACTCGGCCTACGCACGGCACGAGCGACCGTTCACGTAAAGAACAGCCTCATGGCCGGTGTCACCACGATGCGCGACCTGGGATCGGAGGGGGCCGGGTTCGCCGACGTGGGGATCAAGCAGGCCGTCGACCGGGGAGTGATCCCGGGGCCGCGCCTTCTCGTAGCCACCAAGGCGATCGTCGCGACCGGCAGCTACAACCCCAAGGGGGCTCCCGAACTCGACCTTCCCAAAGGGGCCGAGGAGGCGGACGGGTACGACGACCTCATACGCGTCACTCGCGACCAGATCGGCCGGGGAGCCGACCTGATCAAGGTCTACGCCGACTACCGGTGGGGCCCGAACGGAACGACGCAGCCCGCCTTCACGCAGGAGGAACTCGAGACGATCGTGAAGGTCGCCAACACTTCGGGGCGACCCGTCGTGGCCCATGCGTCGACCCCGGAGGCCATCCGACGCGCCAGCTTGGCCGGAGTCACGACCATCGAGCATGGCAACAACGCCTCCGACGAGACGTTCCGGCTGATGGCCGAGCACGGAGTGGCCCTCTGCCCGACCCTCGCCGCGGGCTACTCGACACGGACCTATGCGGGCTGGAGGCCGGGCCTCGACCCCGAGCCGGCGAGTATCACCGGGAAGCGCTCCAGCTTCGCCCGGGCCCTGGCCTCGGGGGTCACCATCTGCTTCGGAGGTGACATCGGTGTGTACACGCACGGAAACAACGTGCTCGAGCTCGAGTTGATGGTCGACTACGGAATGGAGCCTCAAGCCGCCCTCGTGGCAGCCACCTCCGGCAATGCACGTATCTTCGGGGTCGCCGACCGGGTCGGGCGTATCGAAGCGGGACTCCTCGCGGACCTCGTGGCGGTCGAGGGCGATCCCACGCGGGAGATCTCGGCCCTTCGTGACGTCCGGTTCGTCATGAAGGACGGCGTGGTGTACCGGAAGCCATGAAGAAACCGAAGCTCCTCAAGAAGGAGCTCGGCCTGTGGGACGTCTATGCCATCGCGACGGGCGCCACCCTCAGTTCGGGGTTCTTCCTGCTCCCGGGGCTAGCCGCCGTCGGTGCCGGGCCGGGATTGCCGTTGTCGTACCTCCTGGCCGGTCTGCTGATCATCCCTGGCCTGGTCAGTAAGGCGGAGTTGGCCACGGCCATGCCGCGGGCCGGCGGGGTCTACTACTTCCTCGATCGAAGCATGGGACCCCTCATGGGTACGGTGGGCGGCTTCGGGACCTGGATCGCCCTCTCTTTGAAGTCCGCATTCGCGCTCATCGGGATCGGGGCCTATCTGCGAATCTTCTTCCCGGAGCTCAACGTCGTGCCGATCGCGGTGGGCTTCGCCGTCCTCTTCGGAGTCCTGAACGTTCTGGGCGCGAAGAAGTCCACTCGATTCCAGGGGCTGATGGTCTTCGGTCTCCTCTTGATCCTGGCGTGGTTCACGGGTGCCGGTCTTATGCAGGTGGATCGTACCAATCTCGCCGGGATGTTCGGCCAGGCGCCCGCTTCTATCGTTTCCACTGCGGGCCTGGTGGTGATCAGCTACATGGGGCTGACGAAGGTCGCCAGCGTGGCAGAGGAGGTTCGGGATCCCGAGCGTAACATCCCGCTCGGCATGCTTCTGGCCTTCGGAACCGCCATCCTGGTCTATACAGTCGGCACTACCGTGATGGTGGGAGTCCTCTCTGCCGATACACTGGCGCGGGACGGTGGCGATTTGACGCCGGTGGCGACCGTGGCCGGCGTCCTGGTCGGGCCCTGGGGAAGAGTCCTGGTGACGGGCGCGGCCGTTCTGGCCTTCTCGTCCGTGGCGAACGCAGGGATCTTGAGCGCGTCGAGGTATCCGCTGGCGATGAGCCGAGACAACGTGCTCCCGCGGTTTCTCTCGAAGATCCAGGCCCGTGGAACACCGCTCTACGCCATCTACGCGACGGTGGCCCTGATCCTCGCTTTCGTGGTTCTGTTCGATCCAACCAAGATCGCCAAGCTCGCGGGGGCGTTTCAGCTCATGATGTTCGGGCTGAGCTGTCTGGCCGTGATCGTCATGAGGGAGAGCCGCATCGAGTCGTACGACCCGGGCTATCACTCACCGTTCTACCCGTGGCTTCACGTGCTGGGCGTGCTGGCTCCCTTCTGGATGATCGTGCAGATGGGGTTCCTCGCCAGCCTGTTTACCGGGGGCCTCATCGCTTTCGGGGCGATGTGGTACACGTACTACGCTCGTGACAGGGTGGACCGCGAGGGCGCGATCCTGCACGTCTTCGAACGGCTCGGACGGCAACGCGACTCGGGGTTGGATACGGAGCTCCGCGAGATCATGAAGGAAAAGGGCCTCCGGGACGCTGATCCCTTCGAGGAGGTGGTCGCGTCGGCCTCGATCATCGATGTGCCCGGAGGTACGAGCTTTCGCAACATCATTTGGGAGGCTGCCGCCTATCTCGCGGAAACGTGTGACACCTCGGCCAAGAAGCTCGGTGAGGGCTTTCTCAACGGGACCGTTGTGGGAATGACGCCGGTCTCGCACGGCGTCGCGCTTCCCCACCTCCGTCTCAACACGATCGAAGCCTCTCGTATGGTGCTCGTTCGCTGCGAAGACGGCATCAAGATGGACGTGGACTCCGGATCCGGGGCCGGTGAGGAGCAACCCGAACCCGTCCGGGCCGTGTTCTTCCTGGTGAGCCCCGAGCAGAACCCCGGTCAACACCTCCGCGTTCTGGCCCAGATCGCCGGTCACGTCGACCGGGAGGACTTCATGGAGGCCTGGTTATCTGCGACTAACCATCAGGAGCTGAAGGAAGCGCTGTTACGCGACCAGAGAGTTCTGTCCCTTACGCTGGTCTCCGACGCTGCCTCCCGGTCACTCATCGGTCTCGCTTTGAAGGACGTGGACATGCCCGAGGGTACGCTCATCGCCCTCGTGAACCGTGAGTCCGAAGCGATCGTTCCGCGCGGCGCGACGGTGCTCGAAGAGGGGGACCGACTCACCATCATCGGTGAGACGGCCGGTCTCACGATCCTGGCGCGCCGCTTCAAGCGGAGACCGCCCGTAGCGGCATCGGCCTAGGACACACGCAGGCCCACGCGGAGTCGCTGGTTTCGACGCAGCCCAGGCGGTCCTCCCAACGAGCGGGCATGGAACCGCCGGGCACCGCGCGGGGCGCTATCAGCCGGACGGAAGTCCGTGCGCCGCCCATGCGCACGCGACGAAACGCCCGTGATGAGACAGGGACAGATCGAAGGGCAGGCGCTCGACTCGGCGATGCAAGGTCGGGACGCCTTCCTCGATCACGACCCGGATCTCGTGGGAAGCGACGTCCAACAAGGAACCGATGGCGCTCCGCACGACCTCCCGGACCCGAACGCTCGGGCGGTCGCCTCCGTGAGGCGTGCCGGTTCGCTCTTCGTCGACAAGGCCGATCCGTGAAGCGACTCCGGCTGGAACGTCTTCAGGCCGGCGGACCTCCCGAACGGACCCGGCAGACACTTCGGGCCGTGCGGGGGTGTCTGGACGCGTGAAGACCGAGGCATCGGCCTCGGGCAGGGCAACGGCGTGGAGCCACTGATCCGCGCGTTCGAACCAAACGCGAAACCGGCCCACACGATGGATTACTTCCGCTCGGGAGTCGTCGAGCATTCGAACCGCAAAATCCCTCGGGAGGAACCGGACGCCTGCGTCGAGCTTTCGGGCGACCTTGAAGGCACTCTCCTTCGCGGCCCACAGGCACCAGCGGCGTTCGTGCGTGGAGAAGCTCGTGCGAAGCGTGGCCCGCTCGGCCGGCGTGAACGCGCGGGTGTCGAAGCGGGGGTGGATCTCGTCGGGCTGACTCAACGGATCGTGGAGATCGACGACGTCGTTACCGACTAGCAAAGTACTGATTCTCCATACGGGAGAGGCGCGCCACGATCTGCTCCGCCAGGTCCCGGGAGCGCCGGAGGCCGGAGTGTTCCGATACGGGCTTGAAGAGCTCGAAATCGACGTAGAACGAGTCTCCCCGAGCCGGAATGGTCGACCAGGTCTTCTGCCGGTCCCCGCGCATATAAACGCAGAGTGCCTGGCAATCCCGCACCGAGTTCATGATCCTGCCGACTCCGTGGGCTATGGTGTCGAACTCGATACGGCCGGTGCGGCTTCGTCCCGCCTCGGGAAAGATCAGGGCCGTCTCTCCCCGGGAAAGGAGATGCTGCACCCGCTTGATGACCCCCGAGACGTCCTGCCGGCTTCCGCCGCGGCGCACCGGAATACACTTGGTGACCCACGCCCCGATCCGGCCGGGCCAGACCGCCGCGTAGTTGGAGTACTCAGGCAGATTCCACGGCATTCGGGAATAATTGAAGACGTACCACCAACTCCCCCCGAGCGCCCAGGCGACCACGGCGGAGTCTGCCATGGTCAGGTGGTTGGCACAGATCAGCAGTGGCTGATCGTTCTCACGCATCATCGCTCGAAAGCGCTTGCGAAGGCTGCTGGCGTCCTTCACGCGATACCGCATCAGGAACCGCATGGCGAACACGATGGAGGTGATCCAGACGACGGCCGATAGCCGGCCGGCCTCGCGCTGAACGGCCAGCGCAAACCGCGTTCTGAAGGGAAGCTTGGTCACGACGGCAATACCTACGAGATCTTTTCCTGGATGAGCCCAACGGCGTCACCGACGGTGTTTACCGCGTCGGCGTCCTCGTCCTCAACCTCGATGTCGAACTCATCTTCGAAGTTCAGGATGATATCGACCAACCGCGCCGAGTTCACCTTGAGGTCCTGGAGAATGTTCGTGTCGTCGTCCACCGCGTCCAGTGCCTCGGGATTCTTCACGTAGGGTTTGATGATCTCGATCACCTTCGCGAAGATCTCTTCTCTCGTCATAAATGCGCTTCCTGTTCGAGCCCGTGCTACTCCGCCCATTTGCGGAAGATGGCACAAGAATTTACATCGCCAAAGCCGAAGCCCGCCTTAATAATGGTATTTAGCTCCGGCATTTCGCGCACCACATGCGGAATCGAAGCCGCATATGCCTCGATCTCCGGGTGGACATCCTCGCAGTTCATCGAGGGATGAACGAACCCGCCCTCGAGCATCAAAATACACGCTACCGCCTCGAGTCCTCCAGCGGCGCCCAGCCCGTGTCCGATCATCGACTTGGTCGAGGAGATGACCGGGAACGTGTCGGGGCTCCTCTGTAGGGCCGTCGCCCAAGAGGCCACCTCTCGTGGATCGGCGCCAGTCGCGGTCAGGTGACCGTTAATGGCATCCACCTCGTCCGGATCGATCGCGGCGTCCGCCACCGCCTCCCGGATGCATCGCTGCACCCCCTCCGGATTGGGTGCCGTCATGCTACCTCCCCGACGATGCCCTCCGCAATTGATGGCGCCACCCAGAACCTCGGCGTAGATCCGCGCACCCCGCGCTTGGGCGCTCTCGAGACTCTCCAAGTGGAGCAGGCCCGCGCCGCTCCCGGGCACGAACCCGCCGGCCGATGCGCTGAGCGGGCGCGATGCCTTCTCAGGCTCGTCATTGTGGTTGCGACAGAGGACGCGCATGGAGTCGAACCCTGCCCACGCATAGTGGCTCGATCCCTCGCTCCCCCCACAGAGCATTCGCTCAGCACGCCCCTCACCGATCCGGTAGTAACCCTCGATGATTGCCTCCAGCCCGGTACTACATGCGCTGGAGTTGGACGTCACCTGGTTGCCGAGGGCCAAGACGCCGGCCACCCGGGCGGATACGCCACTGCCCATGACCTGCTCGACGATGGTGCTCCCCAACCTGCGAACCCGTCCGGCATCGGTCATCGGCACGAGCTTCTCACCTGTGGTGTCGAGCCCACCGATCCCGGTGCCGAGGACCGTTCCGGCTTCCCAGTAGATCCGATCCTCGTCGGGCTCGGGCCTCTCGAACCCCGCGTCGGTCCATGCGTCGACCGCGGCGATGCACCCGTAGCGGTGGCTGCTGTTCATCGCGAGCAGTTCGTCCGCCTCGAAGTACTCCTCGGCGATCTCGTCCGTCCCCTGGGGGATTCCGCCTACGGTGCACCCGAACTTCAGCTCCTCGAGCAGAGGTTGGTGCCTGATTCCTGACACACCGCCACGCAGAGCCCGGGAGTACTCCTCGAGGCCGACACCGTTTGGGGCGACCACACCCATGCCGGTCACGACCACTCGGCGGCTCATCTCTCCACCCCCACTCCGGAGATCGTCCCGGAAAGGACCACCGTCCCGTCGTCCAGCGTCATCGATCCCTCCGCCCGGAACTTGTTGCGCCTGTAGAACACCTTCTTCGCCGACGTCGTCACGCGTTCCCCCGGCTTCACGATTCCGGTGAAATCCACGTTGGCATCGCTGAAGAAAGCCACTCGTTTCTTGACTCCCTGGACGCCGTGCTCCAGGGCGATGATGTAGATGCCGAGCGCCACCACGCCTACCTGGGCGAAGGACTCGAGAAGGATGACCCCGGGAGTTACGGGGTCTCCCGGAAAATGACCCCGGTAGAAGTCGGCGTCGGGCCTGAACCGGTACTGCCCTACAATATGGTTTTGGGACACCTCGAGTATCTCGTCGACGAACCTGAAGGGCTCCTGCTGCGGAAGCAGCTCCAACACCTGAGCCGGCGTGAGCTCGGTACCCGCCGCATCCGACGCGTTCATCCGCCCATCTTCCCGCCTCGCGACCGCTCCGAGGGAAACGGATAGTCGGCATAGTCGATGTCGCGAAAGACGCCCACCTTGGCCCGTTTGATCTCGTAGATGGCCTCGCCGTCCACTAGGACCGTGGCGTCACCGATGGCCACGGCGGACCCCGACGCCGGCAGATCCTGGTAGCGCACGATGTCGATCTCGTAGCGGACGACCTTGTCGTGGGGTCTGATCTGTCCGGAGAACTCCACCTCGGAGCAACCGAGGGCCCGCCCCGTACCGAGCGCCCCGTTCCAAGCGCAGTAGAAGCCGATGAGCTGCCAGACGCCATCCACGCCTAGACAACCGGGCTGAACGGGGTCGCCGAGGAAGTGGCACTGAAAGAACCAGTCATCGATACGGACGTCGCGCTCGGCCACGATTCGTCCGCGGGCACCCCTCCTGGAGAGGTGTTCGATGCGGTCGACCATCAACATGGGCGGCAGAGGAAGACGCGCCTTGAATTCGACCGGGCCGTCCTCGATGAGACGTCCATAGGCGAAGGCCAAGACCTCCTCTTCGGAGAGGTGCGATCGCTCGCGGAAGTCAGCGTACTTCACGGCGTCTCTCCAAAGCGGAGCACGTAACTGGACCACGACAGCCCCGATCCCACCCCGATGAGGGCGACGTCGTCGCCATCGGCCCATCGATCCCAGTTCATGGACACCACCGACGGAGCCCCCGCGGCGCCGGTGTTCCCGTAATCCGCGACGTTGGAGTGATGTAGCTCGTCCGGAATATCACAGTGCTGGCACACGGTTTCGAGCATCCGGAAGTTCGCCTGGTGCCCGATGAAATGCAGGGACCGGCCCGGAGGCGGGAACTCCTTCTGGATCTGCTTCAACAAGCGCACGGTCTTCTTGATGGCGAACATCTGGACGGTGCGCCCCTCCTGTCTGAAGTGGCCGAATAGGGGGACGACCACCTTTTCACTCCCAGCCGGACTCGACTCCAGCGTGTTGCCCATGATCCGGATCCGGGAGGGCACCTTCGTAGAAACCACCGCAGCCGTGCTGCAGTCTCCCCAGAGCACCGCCGCGGACCGATCGGAGTAATCGACCGCGGTCGTGAGGCTCTCGGGCGTCACCAACAGAACGTAGTCGGGGAGCGCCTCGGGGCGCATCAACGACAAGGCGTACAGGGCGACCCACATGCTCGTGCACGCAGAGTTCATGTCGAAGGCCGGTACTTCCAGTTCCATGGTCTGGGCAACCATGCACGCATCCGCCGGGGAAGACCACTCCGGCTTGCTCGACCCGGCGATGACCATCCCGACCTCATCCTTGGCGACACCGGCACGCTCCAGCGCCATGGCCGCCGCCTTTGCGCCCGTCTCGGCGTGTGTGTACATGGCCGCTTCCACGGCCCCGGCGGGATTCACGTTGCGCGTTTCCCGTATGTAGTCGAGGGGGAGGACCGTACGGCGGGCGCGAATGCCGACCCGCTCCATAATCCACTCTTCGTTGGTCCCGATGTCGAGATCTGTCAGGAATTGGTTGGTGATTTCACTCTCGGGATGAAAGTGCCCCAGCCCATGAAGGTACAGGCTCATCTAGAGGCCCCCGAGATACGCTCTCCCCCGTCTACTCGGATCACTTCTCCGTTGATCCAGGCGGCCTCGGGCAGAGACAAGAGATAGATGACGTTGGCGACATCCTCCGGAGAGGTGAGGCGCCCGAAGGGATTCCGGGTACGTGCTTGAGCCTTCAGGTGCGCGCTTCCCGGAATCATACGCAAGGCGGGTGTATCGGTGACCCCCGCTTGGACGATGTTCGAACGGATCCCGTAGGGAGCCATTTCCACGGCAATGGAGCGCGAGACCGATTCGAGGGCCACCTTCGCCGCGGCCACCGCGGCATAACCCTTCCACGCGACCTCATTTCCCTCGCTGGTAAGGCCGAGAACCCGGGCATCGGCCGCGAACATGCCTCGACTCAGAAGCTCCTGCGTCCACCCCAGAAGGCTCGTCCCCATCGAATGGATGGTACGCGCCATGTCCTCCTCTTCGAGGTAGGCGTCGGCGGCGTAGTCGGGGGGGGTGCTCAGACCCTGCAGTCCGTCGACCCCCTCTTCGAAGAGCCTGTCGGCCGCCTCTTGCAGTACCGACTCATCCACGCCGAGAGCCCCGGCCAACCGCCCGCGAGCCTCGTTCGAGGCCGGAGCCTCGGGCCCGATCAGCTTCAGGTTGCCGAAGGCGATGGAATGGAGCACGACCCGGACCTTGCCACTAGTCGCCAGGGCCTCGCTCAGGACGTCCAGAATGTCCGCCCGCACTTCGGAGTCCAGCGCGTCTTGATTGAAGGCTAGCAGCGAGATGCCCTTCGCCCGCATCGCATCGAACTCCGGCTCGATGCGCTTCATCGCTCCGCGCCGATCACGATGGACCACGCAGAGGTTGAGTCCGTGCTCAGCCAGCTTATGCGCAGTGGCCAGCCCGAATCCGCTCGATCCACCCAGAATCAGGGCCCATTCGTCGGGACCGAACGGTGCAGTAGACGTGCTCACGCGGCTCGTTTCTCGGCGTCCATCTCAGAGAGGTAGCGAGGCGGCCCTCCAAACGCCGGGATTCCGCCCGAATGGTGGAGCGCACAGGGATACAAGGATACCAAAGGGGAGCGACTCTGACTAGGAAGTGGCCTTCCGGAGGCCCCGGATCGGGCGAGACGAAGGAGCGGCCGGACTCCGTGGAATCCGACCCCTCCCGACTCTCCCGGATCCTCCTGCGACCTATCAGCGGTCAGAAGCTCCATGCCAGATCGAGAAAGACCACAGTACCGGGTTCGGACACGGGGACACCGGTGAACGGGTTCTTGGCATTCAGGTGGTCGGAGTACGCCTCGTCCAGGAGGTTCAGGATACCTCCTCGGAGGGTCACGCCGTTGGCCAACCCGAACCCCGCTCGCACGTCCACCGTCTGATAGGCATCGGTGGGGATTTCGCCTCGGGAACTCGACACCTGGTTCTGCTCGGCCACCAGGTTGAGCACCCCCTCGGGATAGAACCGCCCTGCGGCTTCTTCATAGCGCAAGCCGAAGGAGGTACGCAACGGAGACACGCCGATGGCGGGCTCGTTCAACTCGTCGTCGTGACCATGCAGGTAGGAAAGGCTCGCGTCGAGTGTCAATACGCTATTCAGCGCCGCGGTACCTGAAGCCTCGAAGCCCCTGAACGTCGCCTTGCCGTTCACGTACTGGAATACCGTGTTGGGCGAGAGAGGAAGTCGTTTCGGCAAGCCCGTCGCCTGAATCGTGATGTAGTCGTAGATCTTCCGACCGAACACCCCGACGTGGAGGGCGAAGCGCTCGAAACGCCCGTCGAGCCAGGCGTCCCCTTGAATGCTCCTCTCCGGGTCGAGGTTGGGGTTCCCGATGAACTCTGCGGACGTCTGCGCCTTCGACGCGGGGATCCGATCGGAATACCGCTCGCTCGCATCGGCGGTGCGTACGACCGACCCCAGGCCGAGTGCGAGCGTCCAGTTGCTGGAGAGATCGTAGGATCCCGTGACCGCTCCGCTCAGGTTGTTCTCGGCAGCATCGAGATCCGAACTGACGTTGGTCAGGAAAAAGTCACTCGCCGTGGGCGCCTTGGCCGACACGAAGTCGCCCCGCACGGTCCCGGCCAGACGCAACCCGCCGCGACTGTATGCGAGCCGCCCGAAGGCACCGACATCGTTGATGTCTGCGTCGGGCCACATCATGTCCTCGAACATCACCACCCCGTTATCCAGCCGCGCGATGGTCCGATCGGCATTACGGTTGGATAGATACACATCGCCCCCGACCTGACCAGACCACTCGTCATTGAGGTGCAGGTCGACCGCGGCCCTCCCTCCACTCACGGTCATGTGCGAATCGACCGTGATATCCAGCGCGAAAGGCGGCACACGGCCGTCCATCGGCAAACGAGTAGGCTTGCCCACGTTGTCCATGCCGTGGTCGACCTTGTTACGGTATGCCTGGAGGTTCACTCCGCGAACTCTACCGTGTCCCGCCCACTCGTAGGTCGCCGACAGATTCGTCGACTCGAAGAACGACGCACTCAACAGACTGCCGCATAGTCGATAGGGCCCTGCTCCTGGTAGCCGGCGGACAGCACGAGCCTGCCCTCCTCACCGACGTTGAAGCCGAACTTTCCGCAGCCCTCCCAGGATTCGAAATCGGCCTGAACCAGAGCGCCGTCACCTGACTCATAGTCGTTCCCCTGACGAAACGCCCCGAGCAGGAAGTAGGAAACCCCACCACTCTTGCCGAAGACCTTCCCAGTCGTCTCGCTGGCCCCGAGGTTGGTATCGTATCCCGCCGCCACGCTTCCCCGAACCGTTGATGCAGCCCGCGGAAGCGGCTGCGTCTCGACCCGAATCGCACTGAGGTTGCCGGCCCCCCAAGTCAGAGCGTAGGGACCCTTTACCACCTCGATGGACCGGATGGCGCTTGGGTCCAGGTGTGTGAGCGGAGAGTCCATCCGGGCCGGGCCGGCCGGGAACATGCGCGCCCCGTCCAGATAGGTACCCACCTGTGTCTCCCTGAGACCCCTTACCACCGGGTCCAAGCCGAGCGGCCCTCTCCGTACGGCTTCTACCCCCTCGAGGGCCTTCAGCAGCTCACCCGCATCCTTCGGATTGGCCTCCTCCACCTCTCTGTCCGTCAACGAGGACTCGGGCAGCAGGTCGGGCCTCAACACCGATACGTAGATACCCTCCAACGCCAGGGGCCGACTCTCCAAACGGATATCGGTACTCGGACTCTGACCCGTCTCTCCCACCGTCATCTCGAGCGTACGCGTGCGATAGCCGAGGGCGCTCACCTCGATCTCGAAGGTGCCGGCATGGAGAATCAACATGAACTCGCCCGTGCCGCCCGTGGTCACAGTGCGTCGGTCCCCCTCGCTTGAACAACCGCCCCGTTTATCGGGCTGCCATCGTCAGCGGCCAGCACTCTTCCCATGACGTGCTGGGCTTCGAGAGATGAGACTGGAACGACCATCGACAAGTCACCGAGTGTGATCAGCTTGAACGCTGCGCGGCGCACTCGGCCCATCATATCTACTGTGAGGTTCATCTTCACTTTCCCCGCTGGTTACAAGAGCGACCCGGTTGCCCGATTGTGTGGGTGCGGTCTCGATTGTCAGAGTGGATCCGGCTCATGGCGCGGATCGGGTCATCGCGTTGACGTGGTGTCAGGCGATGAAAGGCGGGGCGTTGGCGAGGGGTATCAGATGGCGGGTGGGCTGCCTGGGGGAGTCGTCTTCCTCGGGAAGCAGTATGTGGCTCGCTCGCTCCACCGGGAAGACGGCCACCCGGGAATCGAACGTGGTGACCCGGGGAGTCCCGCCAATCTGACATAGATCGACGCAAAGGCAGGCGTGAGGGACCCCGGGAGGCAAGTCGCCGGACCGATCCGGCGAGTAGCCGTGGCCTTCATGGCCATCCGCGATCGGGACCGACTGCTGTTCAGCCTGTCCCGCCCGAGGCGCATCATGATGAGGGCAGGAGCGAACCGACGTGAGCGCGCCGAAAAGAAAGATGGACGCGAATAGCACTGCCGCGCCGCGGCGTCCTCGGAGCCGTCCGCTCCCGGTCGTCCTCTCCAATGTCAAGCTCACTATAGGAAATTCTCGGAGTGCGATGCCACTCGTGCGGTTTGACGTTTCCGCCGCTCGCGGGCGGACATGAGCCGTCGAGAAAACGGGTCATCAAACGTTATGGTAACAACAAGTCCTTGGCCAGACCCTCGCGGGCCAGGAGCAAGCGGCCGAGACGAAAGGGTCCGGGCCTCACCGCGCAGGCTCCGCACATGCGGTGACGGCGGCCGTTTGCTTGCTCCAGCGCACCACACGGCCTATCAGTACCTGAGTCCCCCTAAGCGCCAATATCCCCGAGTCCGACGAGCGGAAAGATGCAGCGACCCCGGCTTGCTACCGAGTCCATCGCAGGGCTGCGACCGTATCAGGAGGACGCGGTCCTGTCTCAGACCTTGTCTGATGGGCGCCTTCTCGTGGCCGTCGCGGACGGGATGGGGGGCCATGCGGCCGGCGAGGTTGCCAGCGCCCTCGCGCTGGAGACGCTCGTGGAGGCTCTCGGAGACGGCGAGCCGTTGGACGCCGCGTTCCGTCTCGCCAACGAACGTGTCCACGAAAAAGCGAGGGACCCCGGCAAGCAGGGCATGGGCACCACGATGGTCGCCATGCTCCTGGACGCTAAAGGCTATTCGGTAGCGAACGTGGGTGACAGCCGGTGCTACGTAATCTCGGCAGAGGGCACGCGCCGCGTCACCGAAGATCATTCCTTCGTCGCCGAAGCACTGAAGCGGGGACAATCCGAGGAGGAGGCTCAGTCCTCGCAGTGGAAGGACGCCCTGACCCGGTCCATCGGCACCGACGCGGAAGTCGAGGTCGACGTCTTCGGACCGTTCCCGGTCGAGGAGAATGCAGCCGTCCTTCTCTGTTCGGACGGCCTGTACAAAACGCTCTCTGACGCCGACCTGGCTGAGCTCTTCCTCCAGTCGGGCGGTCCTCGAGGCGCGGCGCAGACGGTGGTGTCCGCCGCCTACGAGCGGGGGAGTGACGACAACATCACCGTGGCCATCGCAGAATTCGGAGAGGTGCCGAGGACTCGAGCGGTCGGCACCATGCCGATGGAGTTCGAGCCGCCGGACCGAGAGACGGAGCCGACTCAGGCGGCTGGTGAAGCCGAGACCGCGATGGCGCCGGACTCGTCGGATACATCGTCCGATGCCACCGAGACTCCGGTACGAACGGGCCCACCCGTCGGATTGATCGTAGGCGCAGCAGCGATCATCGCCGTGGCCGTGATCGTGTTCCTCATCCTGGGGGGATAGCGCCGGACACCCCGCTTCGACCTCCACACGGGAACGCTCGTCAGGCGATATCCGCCACGAACGTGAGCTTGAGCCCGCCGACCTCGGCGACATCTCCGTCCTTCAGAACCGCCGGGTTCCTGGCGGCGCCATTCACCTTCATCTTGGTCCAGTTGTGGAGGTTCTTGACCTCACATCCGGCATCGCGGTTGATCACGAGGACGTGGTGCTTGGGAGCCTTCGGGACCCGCACGTCACATAGAGCGTCGGTCCCGATGAGGGCCGCAGCAGCCTCGGACAGATAGTGCGTGCCCCGCTGGCCGCCTGATTCCCAAGCGACGTGGGCGCGACGTTTCCTCTCCGAGTCCTGGAGGAGCTCCTTCACCTCGTGGGCCTGGATGTGCATCGTGCCCTCGAAGCCGGCCATCGCCGAGGGCGTGGCAGCATGGCTGGGGGCTATGGGCTGGTCACCGACCACCTTGTCGAAAACGATGGAGAACTTCCCGAAGCCGATCTCGTCGCCGGCCACGATCGCTCGCGCGCCTTCGATCTTCTCGCCGCGAAGGAACGTCCCGTTCGAGGACCCGAGGTCCTCGACGACCCAGCCGTCACCCTCCTGACGGAACTCCGCCTGTCTCCGCGACACCGAAGGGTTGTCGATGAGGATATCCATGTCCTCTTCGCGCCCGACGCGGATGGCCGGCTGATCCAGGTCATAGACCTGCATCATCTTGCGGCCCAGGAGCAGCGTGATCTTCGGCATCCTTCGTCTCCTCCGTGCGTTCGGTTCAACGGTGGGGTCGCCTCGGGACGAGACTCGAGGGCGCGCACCGACCCGCGGTGACCGATAATGCCGTATGGAATGCGTCGCTGTCCAGCGACGTCGCTCAGCTACCCCCGTCCGCCTCTACGCACCGGGCATGCTCAGGCACGAGAGACAAGCACTCCTGTACCAATGCGTCCGCCACGTCGGGGGAGCCGTCCTGCCGAGCGGCCTCCGCGTCCCAGGCCATGCGCTCCGCGACCTTCAAGAGCAAAGACCGCGCTTCGGGACTTGCCGGCTCCAGGGTAGCCACGCGCTGAGCGTAGGAACGAACGTCATTCCCGTCACTCCCGAAGTAGCGGGTCTCTGACTGGGCTGAGGCCGCCATGTCGATCAGACGAGCCACCTCCCAAGAGGTGTCGACTTCGAGTCCGGCCGCCCGTAGATCCTCGACCGCGCCGGGCACCTCCGTCTCGTTGACCCGTACGCGGAAAGGCATGGCCACCGGGCCGATCGGAAGCATCCCCTCGAGACCCTCGCCGGTCACTCGAAGGCCCGCGACGCCACCGGTGGTGGCCCTGGCCTGCAGGTCGGCCAACTCCAACGAACGTCCCCATGGTTGGAGGATGGCCGAGCCGACAACCAGCAAGATGATCGCGGCGACCGCCACTATTCGTCCCGGGCGTCGCAGCGCGCGGGCGGCTACGCCCCCGCTCCGGAGCGTCGTGACCAGAGTGAGGTCCTCCATGGCCCCGGCGCCCAACGTCACCGTGGTCTCGACCGGCTCGTAGCGAGCGTCCTTGAGAGAGACCTTGTAGGTACCGGGTTCCAGCCCGTTGGCCATGCACGGAGTGGGTCCTTCCGCCACGGTGGAACGCCCCAGGCGGATCTGTACCACCACGCCCGGATCGTCCGTCATGACTCGGAGGGATCCGGCGTCTGCGGCATCCCCGCCGGCGGCCACCCGCTGGAGCGCATCCCGCAACTCCCTTGCCGACGGGAAGCGGTCCTCGGGATCACGCTTGAGCAGGCGGAGGACCACGTTCTTCATGGCGGGAGGAATCTCTACTCCGGCCTCGGAGAAGGGCCTCACGTCACCGCGCTCCGTGGCCACCATGAGCTCATAGATCTGACTCGTGGCCTCACCGGCCGGATTACCCAGCCACGGATCGCGGCCGGTGAGAAGCGCGTAAAGAATGACCCCGAAGGCGAAGAGGTCCGTGCGCGCGTCGACATCCTCTGCTCGCAGCTGCTCCGGTGCGGCGTAACCGGGTGTGCCCAGAGTACCGACGGTCGTTAGGCGACTGTCGGTCTCCCTCTCCGCAAGCTTCGCGATCCCGAAGCCGAGCACCTTCGCGATCTCCCCCCCGGCACGATCGGTGGTGAGCATCACGTTTTCGAGCTTCATGTCGCGGTGCACCACCCCCTCGGGGCCTTCGTGGGCCGCGATGAGGGCGTCGCAGAGCTGCAGGCCCAAATGGATGGTCCGCTCGACGGTGAAGGGCCCTTCCTCCTGGACGGCATCGCCGAGGCTCTTACCCTCGACGTACTCCATGAGGAAGTAGATGAGCCCGGCCTCGAGGTCCTCCTCGTAGGTGGAGAGTCCCACGATGTGGGCCGACTCGGTCCCGAGACGCTTCATGATCTGCGCTTCCCTCAAGAAGCGCTTCCTCATGGTCTCGGCCTCGGCACCCACAAGCCGGTCGACGCCGAGGATCTTGAGGGCTTCGATCCAACCGCCCTTCACATCTTCGACCTTGTAGACCGTACCGAAGCTCCCGGCTCCGAGGCGCTTGAGAACGCGCCACTTGTCCCGAAGGAGCGTCCCCACGAGCGGGTCTTCGTCGGGTTCGTCCGCCACTCCGCCGGTGGCGGCGCTCTCCGCGGCGGGGGGCGACGTGGGCTCGCCCGCGGCACCGTCGTTTGGATTCCAGGCCACGGTGGGTTGGGACTGCCGCGGGGCGGGAGACTCCGAGTCGTCGTGAGGTGCCGCCGTACCCGCGTCGCTTTCCTCTGCGGCCCCGGCCTCCGCAGACCCCTCGTCGGGGTTCGGAAGGTCGTCAGGGTTCCATGCGACGGTAGACTGCGGTCGCTTCTTATCGGGTTCGTCGGGGTTGGACACTGACCCAGATACCTCATGGCCGAAGGTGGAGGCACGAACTTACCGGACGCCCGGAAGTCGGGTCAACCAGAAGCGGGGCTTGCCACCTCACGGCCTCGGTCTTCCTTTACACTGCATGCGACCCCGTGAACTCCCGATCCTGTTCTCTCTGGCACTCGTGGGAGCGTGCTCCGGCGACGCCCAGCCTGCCGGCAACGCTCCCGCGAGAGATCCCGAGCCGAGCGTAGTCGTCCTTCAGGCCGTGGACGCAGGAACGGGTGCCGCCCTCACGGACGGGCAATTGACAGTCCGTTACCTGGTACGTGCCCCCATCACTCTGGACGCCTCAGCCGTGGAGCGCGTGTCGGCCTCCGAGCCATACCGCATCGCGCATGCCGTCGCCGAAGACAACCTCGTCGTTGAGCTGCGCCTCGAGGCCGAATCGTACCACCGTCTGGACACCGTGCTCACGGTCGCCCGTGGGGCCTCGGCGGGACCCTACACCGTGCGGATGACGAGGCGTCTGGACCGGGCCGCCTCAGCGGGCGGCCGGCCGGCGGCCGGAGGGCGCATCACGACACCCTCGCGGGCGAACGTCGCAGCATCCGAGCCCGCCGACCCGGACGCCGGTATCGACCGCACGGCTCTGCGGGTGGGAAACGAGGCGTTTCAGGCCGGCGATTGGGTGGCGCCCACGCGCGCCTATCTCAACATGGTCGAGCCCCCGAGGCGGACCGGTGTCTACGCCCGCGCCTATCAGCAGGCCCTGGTGCGTCTCGGCGTGAGCCACATCAACCTGGGTGAGTGGGCCGGTGCGCTCAACGCGCTCGATGCGGCGGTGTCGTTCGACTCCCCGGGCTTCAACGCCTATCTGACCCTGAGCCAAGTTCAGTGTGAGGTCGGGCGCACCGATGACGGCCGTCGTTCGCTGAGCCGGATCGACGACATGGCGACGTCTATCCCCGGCGGCGAGCGACCTGTCGTCATGTCGTTGGTGGCTTATCAACGGGCGGTGTGCGGTCAGGCCGATTTCGACCGAGCCGGGAGCGCCCTGCGGCGCGTGCAGACCGGAAGCCTCACCATCCAGGCCTTCGAAGCGTTTATCGAGCAGAGCGAGTCACTCAACCCCCAGCCCGCCCGGCTCCAACAGGCGGTCGGCAACGCCCGTCGACGCATCGCCGAAATCCGGGACCGGATGCGGCGGGGGGATGACGCCTAGCGGTAGCTCAGACTGCTCCCGGGGGCCCGCCAAGAGTTGTTGCTTGCCTACGCCCTCACGCATACGATTGCTCCGTAGCCCCAAACGGAGCAGGACACATGACTCAGAGGAACCCTTCCGACCACGCCAGTCCCAGGGGGCCGAGCGTGATCCTACCCCCCCATCCCGAGTTCGGCGAGTTCGGCGAGGCTGTCGCGTGGCTCGCAGGCCGTTCGGGCATGTCACGGCGCGGCTTCATCAAGGGGGTCATCGCCTCCGGAGTCGCCGTGGCGGGTGTGCCGTATCTGGCCAATGCGAGCCCTCGGCCCGCCCTCCAGAGCGGTGCGGCCGAGCGCCTCATCTCGCTTGATGTGAACGGGCAGACCCGTAGGGTGGACGTGCTTCCCAACGAGACGCTCGCCATGACGCTGCGCTACAAGCTCGGCCTCACCGGAACCAAGCTCGGGTGTGACCGTGCAGAGTGCGGCGCCTGCACCGTGCTCATCGACGACGTCACGCACTACTCCTGCTCGACGCTGACTCATCGCGTACGGGGCCGAGCGATCACTACGGTGGAGGGGCTCGAGAGTCCGTCGGGCGAGTTGCACCCCGTGCAACAGGCCTTCATCGACGAGCTGGCTCCACAGTGCGGTTTCTGCACGCCGGGGCAGGTGATAGCAGCCGTGGGACTCCTCAGGACAAATCCGAATCCGACCCGTGAAGAGGCTCGCCAGGCGATGTCGGGAAACATCTGCCGGTGCGGTGCTTACGATCATTACCTGAACGGGGTCATGCGCGCGGCGCAGGAGGTGTGACATGGCGCTGATCGGCGAAAATTTTACACCTCCTGATCTCCGGGCCAAGGTTACTGGAAGGGCCAAATACGCGGAGGACTTCCGGGCCGACGGCATGCTTCACTGCCGGCTTCTGACAAGTCCGATGCCCCATGGCCGAGTGAGGAGCATCGATGCGTCGGAGGCGCTGAACATGGAGGGCGTCATCGCCATTCTGACCGCCGACGACGTCCCTGAGATTCCCGCGCCGGGAAATCCCATCCTGACCAACGAGCCGCACTACGTGGGCGAGCCGATTCTGGCGGTCGCGGCCGTGGACGAGACGACGGCTCAGAACGCCATCGCGGCCATCAAGCTGGATCTCGAGCCATTGCCCTTCTGCGTCGACCCCCTGGATAGCCTGCGGCCGGGAGGACCCAACGCCCGGACTGCCGGAAATACGATAGTCAGGGGCGAGGGAGTGCAGGAGCGCAAGTGGACCGCCGAGGACTTCGCCGAAGCCGCCGAGGGCCGGTTGCCCATGGGCGAGTCACTGTCCGAATGGTCCTACGGCGATGTGGAGGCCGGGTTCGAGGCAGCCTCGCTGGTTCTCGACGAGACCTTCGTCACGGCCAACACGTCGCACCACTCCATGGAGCCGCGCAGCGCCATGGCGTACTGGCAGAACGGGAAATGCTACCTATACGGATCCACACAGAGTCAGAGCTTCATCGTGCCGGGTCTCGCCAGCTATCTCGGGATCGAGCCTGACGACTTGGTCTACATCGCCGAGTTCTGCGGGGGGGGATTCGGCTCGAAGGGTGGCGCCTACCCCATCATGACCGTGCCGGCCTTTATGGCCAAGAAGACGGGACGGCCCGTTCTCATGCGTATCAGCCGAGCCGAGGAGAAACTTCATCGGGTCCGCACGCCCGGGCTTCCAGGGCCGCATTAAGATGGGGTTCAGGGAGGACGGACGCGTCACGGCCGTGGACCTGTACATCGTCCAGGAGAACGGTCCCAACTCTGGCGGTGGAGACTGGAATGCCGCCGCTGGTGCGGTGTCGCTCGTATACACACCCCCGGCTATGCGCTTCCGGGGGATGCCGGTCCTCACCAACACCCCTGCCACGGGGGCACAGCGCGGGCCGGGTCAAAACCAGATCGCGACCGCCGGGGATCGACCGGGTGGAGATCCGCCGAATCAACGCTCCGGACAACGACACTCGCCACGGTCCCAACCAGGGGGGCGTCACGAGCGCCCACATGCGGGAGGCCCTCGCAATCGGGGTAGAGCGGTTCGACTGGGAGGGGAAGAAGGTTCAAAGCGGCCAGCGTCGCGGCTCTAAGGTAATCGGAGTCGGCGTCGGGCAGGCCTTCCACTCCGCGGGATCGAGCGGATTCGACGGCCTGGTGAGGATCACACCCGACGGCACGCTGCACATCCATTCGGGCGTTGGGAACCTGGGCACGTTCTCCTACGCGGCGACGTCACGGGTGGCCGCAGAGGTGCTCGGGATGAAGTGGGAGAACTGTGAGATCCACCGCGGTGACTCGGGCAAGGGTCTGCCCTGGAACCTCGGTCAGTTCGGCAGCAACACCTCGTTCACCATGACTCGCTCGAACTATGTCGCCGCGATGGACGCCGTCGAAAAGCTCAAGGAGATCGCCGCGATGGACCTGGGTGGCACACCGAGCGACTATGAGATCGGCAACGAGACCGTCTTCGCCCGAGGCAATCCGGGCAGGCGCCTCAGCTACGCGGCGGAGGCTCGTAGAGCCGTCGATCTGGGCGGAAAGTACAGCGGCCACGAGGTGCCGGATGACATCAACCCGATGACGAAGTCCGCGGTCGTGGGGCTCGCCGGCAGCGGCCTTGTCGGGGTCGCCAAGGACAACCTCGAGCACGACGGGACCGTCCCGGCCTTGGCAGTCGGATTCATCCGGATCGAGCTTGACGTCGAAACCGGCCAATTCGAAATCCTCGACTACCTGGGAGTGGCCGACTGCGGAACCGTGATCCATCCCCAGGGGCTGGCCACACAGATCAAGGGAGGCGCGGTGCAGGGCTTCGGAATGGCCGCTCTGGAACGCCATCTCTACGACCCCCATTACGGTCTGCCGGGCACCATCGGCCTGCACCAGACCAAGCCACCGTCATTCCTGGACGTGCCCCTCGAGATGGACTGGGCGGCCGTTAACATCGCCGACCCGCAGAACCCTGCCGGGTCCAAAGGGATTGGCGAGCCCGTCATGGGATGTGCCGGTGCCGCGCTGTTGTGCGCCATCTCCGACGCGCTCGACGGACACTACTTCAACCGGACCCCGATCGTGCCGGACATGATCGTGAACGCCGCGTCGGGGCAGCCACAGTCGCATACACCGTTGCAGGTCAACACGCCGTGAGGGACTGCCCATGTTGAAGGACATGATGCCGCATTTCGAGCTGTCTCAGCCGGCGGACCTAGACAACGTATTCGACCTCCTCGATCGCTTCGGTGAGGACTGCTGGACGATCGCCGGAGGACACGACAGTCTCGACTGGTTCAAGGATCGGAGCAAACAGCCGTCAGCCGTGATCGATCTGGCGGGCGTTCCGGGGCTCGAGGGCGTCTGGGAGAGCGACACCGGCATTGAGATCGGAGCAATGACGACGCTTACAACCATCGAGCGTCACCCCGTCATCCAGGAGCGCTACGGCCTGCTCGCCGAGGCGGCGCGGGCGGTGGCCAGCCCGCAGATTCGCAACTCCGGCACGCTGGGTGGCAACGTGTGCCAAGACACTCGCTGTTGGTACTACCGGTATGGGCTCTCCTGCTACAGGGCCGGTGGCAATACCTGCTACGCCAACACACCCGTGGGGATTAACCGAGAACATTGCCTTTTCGGTGCGAGCCGCTGTGTCGCGGTGACACCGTCCGACACGGCACCCGCTCTCGTGGCCCTAGACGCCTCCATGGTTATCCGGAATTCCGGCGGCGAGAGGGTGGTGGCAGCGGAGGACTTCTTCATGAAGCCCTCCGTGGACATCACTCGGATGACCGTGCTACAGCCCGACGATCTGCTGACGCAGATCCGGATCCCCAACACCTGGGCCGGCACTAGCTTCTACTTCGAAAAGGTCGCGGATCGCGGGAGCTGGGACTTCGCCCTGGTCAACGTGGCGGCAGCACTGAAGCTGCAGGGCGATCGCATCGACGGCGCCCGCATCGTGTGTGGCGGGGTGCAGACCACCCCACGGAGACTCGCGGCCGTGGAGGCGCTGATCACAGGTCGCACCAAGGACGAAGAGACGGCCGAACTGGCCGGAGCCCTCGCCGTTCGTGGAGCGAAGCCCCTGAACCACAACCACTTCAAGGTGCCGCTCATGAGGAATCTGGTGAAGAGGGCTGTGCGCGACGCCTAGCCGGCCTTCCCCCCGGGGGGACCGGATGGGACAGAGGCGTTGGGCGACACTTGCGATCGCCGCCCTTGCGGTCACCCCCTCCTGCGCCCGTTCCCCCACTCCGGCCGACCTGCTGCTTCTGGGCGGAACTGTACTCGACGGCTCAGGCAGCGACGTGTTCTTCGCGGACGTCGCAGTGGCGACTGACGTCATTTCGTTCATCGGCGACGCCTCGGCTGCGGGACTGCAGGCGCGGGATACCTTCAGGGTGAGCGGTCTCCTGGTTACCCCCGGCTTCATCGACATGCACTCGCATGCGGAGTTGGACGAGGACTTCGGTCGGGAGGGCAAGGCGTTCCTGTACCAGGGTGTGACCAGCGTGGTGCTGGGACTCGACGGTGGAGGAGACTCCGAGGTGGTCTTCGAGCGGGATCGGTGTGAACGGGCTGCTCTTAATCGGGCACAACGCCGCGCGCCGAGCAGTTCTCGGCATGGAAGATCGAGCACCGACCGCCTCCGAGCTCGACCGGATGCGAGCGTTCGTTCGAAAGGGCATGGACGAGGGTGCCTACGGACTCTCGTCCGGGCTCTTCTATCTGCCCGGGAGTTACGCGAGCACGGAAGAAGTGATCGAGCTCGCCAAGGTCGCCGCCGAGTACCGGGGCGCGATCTACGATACGCACGATCGCGACCTCGGCGCCGCGTACCCACCGTTCGGATACCTCAGATCCATCGAGGAGGGTATCCGGATCGGTGAAGAAGGCGGGCTCAAGGTGATCTTCAGTCACTTCTGCGGCGAAGGTGCGATTGTAGTCGCCGGAGGCGTCTCCACTGCGATCCACGAAGAGAGCCCCCACACGAGATCGGTTGGGCAACTCGCGTGCTACGGGCGCCACGGAGTACGCGTTGTCGGTACTGCGGCCCGTCACGCCATCCGTCTGGATATGTAGCAAGCCGACGTTCAGCCCCGCGACCTTACCGGACAGCCTGCCTCCCCCCTTGATGGGCACCTGCTCCCCGTCCGCGATACCGATTCTGCGACTGAAGAAGAGGTCGGCGCCGCCCGCACCCACGGTGAAGAATCCCGCGTTCTCCAAGAAGAAGGGGCGCTTCTCGGGGAAGAGAAGCGAGAAGCGGGTCAGGTTGGTCTGCTGATCGTCCACCTCGACCTGGGCGAAGTCCGTGTTGACGGTCATGTCGAGGGTCAGTCCCCTCGTTATCTGTAGCTTCGCTTCCCCGCCGAACTCGGCGTCCTCATCGAAGGACGTCTCACCGGCCTCGTAGTTGCGGGCTGTCGACGTGAAGCCATACGGCGTCACCGTGCCGAGGCGCCTGAACGGCGGCTCGAGACCCTCTAGATCGCCGGCGTAGTTGAGCCGGTAGAGGTTGAACTCCCGCGGGACCGGAGACCAGAACGACTCCTCGTTCAGCCGCCGGACACGACGGGTCAGGTTGAATCCCCAAGCTGCGTTGTCCGCCCCGTACCGAAGCGTGTTGAAGGGGATGCGAAACTCGGCGTACCAACCCCCGCCGTCGATCGAGGTCGCCACGAGCCAGCTTCCGTCCCAGTTCTTGTTGAAGCCCGCCCCGGCCCCGCTTTGGAACCGTTGACGGTTCGTGAAGCCCCCCGCCGAAGAAACGCCCCGTGCCCTGGCCCTCGTTGGCCACCTGGCCGTCGTATTCGATACCGGCGGGAGTCGTGCCGAACACGAATCCGTTCTGCTCGTCGTTGTAGGTGTCGAGAATCAGTACGACGTTGTCGCTCTCGCTCACCTCAGAGTCACGAATTCGCTCCCCCGGCATGATGCCGTCAGGCTGACTGTCGAACGCCCAGACCCCCACGTACAGCGCTTCATAATCGAACAGGATGCGGACCTCGGTGAGCTCGGACGCCGTCTGCCCGTCGTTCGGTTCTCTCTGGGTGAATCCCGTCATCGGCGTAGCAGCGCCCCATGCCACCTCGTCGAGCACACCGTCGATGTTCGGGGCGGCGGCCACCCGCATCGCGGTCGCGAGTCCCGGAGCGAGCCGGAGTGTACCGCCCGCGGAGGCGGCCACCTGTTGCTGCGCCGGGAGGGACGGTGCGGGGAAAAGGACTAGGAGAGCGGCCAACTTCAGAGATATGTGCTTCACTTGTACCCACCGTGAACAGGTCAGAGAGTGGTTTCTGCCAAGTTAGCAGTCTGCTCCGCGAGACACACCGGGTCAGCGAACGAAAAGTCTTGCAGGGGTGCGTCGTCCGTAGGTAGAATTCGGGCATCCATAAGCCGTGGCGTCGGCTTCGAGAAACCCCTTCGGTGAGGCGCCCCCACCCGGGATCCTTCGGGTTGGCATGGTAATCCAGGCAACTGCCAGAGACAGCGCCGGGCGTGCAAGCGACCGCGTGGTTCTTCCGGCCGCCGAGCGATCCGTGGATCGCGTGGCGACCACGTCGATCCACTCGGTTACGTATCCGCTCCGGCCCGATCTCGATCCTGGCCGACCCCCTTTCATGGCTCCCGAGGTACGAGCGTCGACCCTGTGGACAACATCGACGAGGAGGACCGGTGATCAACTCAAACATGTCCCATTCCAGCCCTGTGGGCATCGCAGAAGAGGAGTGGGGCCCCCTCGCCGAGGAGGACGACCGGTTCGGCGCTCTCCTGCGGAAGAGCGGTAAGGCGTGGGACTGGGACGACGACGATGACGACGACTGGGATGACGATGGCGATGACGATGACGCCTGGGACGACGACGACGATGATGATGATGACGACGCAGAGGAGGAGGACGGTGCGGAGGAAGGGGGGAACGAGGAGGACTGGTCCGAAGAGGACTAGGCGGACAGGTCCCTCCCACGGAGGAGCCGCCTCCGGATGGGGACTCGTCGCGCCACCCCCTCGAGGATCACTGGGCCACCAAGACGTGGCCCCGGCGACTCAACCCAACCGGATCGGTAACTCCCTGATCCGTTGGCCGGTCAGGGCGAACAGGGCATTCGTCACGGCCGGCGCCAGCGGTGGCAACCCGGGCTCCCCGACGCCTCCCGGCGCATCGCCACTCGGAGCGAGCACCACCTCGACTTCGGGAGCTTCGTTCATGCGCAGCATGCTGTAGTCGTGGAAGTTGCTCTCGACGACGCGCCCGGACTCGATGCTAACGCGCCCGTACAATGCCGCTGTCAGGCCATACATGATGCCGCTCTCCATCTGAGCCCGAACGATGGCCGGATTCACCACCACACCGCAGTCCACCGCACACCAGACCTTGTTCACTCGGGGCCGGCCCTGATCGACCGAGACCTCGGCCACCTCCGCCACGAACGACCCGAAGGACTCCACGACCGCGATCCCCCGAGCGCGTCCTTCGGGGAGCGGAGCGTCCCACTCCGAAACTGCGGCCACCGCATCCAACACCGCGCGGTGGCGGGGATGGTCGGTCAGAAGCGCACGCCGGTATTGATAGGGATCCTGCCCCGCTGCGTGGGCCAGCTCGTCCACGAAGGACTCCACCACGAACCCATTCTGCGAGTTGCCCACCGAGCGCCAGAAGCCGACCGGAATCGGTAGCTTAACGTTGGACCACGCCACCCGGACGTTGGCGATATCGTAGGGGTGATTCCCGGCTGCCTCGACGGCCGTCGGGTCGACTCCGTTGGGCATGATTCCAGCCCAGCTTGCCACGAACTTGGGCATCCACCCCGGGAGCCATCGTTCCATGATCGACTGTGACGCGATCTCGTGCCGCCACACCGTCGGCCGACCGCCCTCGTCGAGCACGGCCTCGAGATCATGATACGAGGCCGGCCGATAGAAGTCGTGCTGAATGTCGTCTTCCCTCGACCAGACGACCTTGACGGGCCCCTCCACCTTGGAGGCCAACTCCGCCGCTTCGAGAACGAAATCAAGCTCGGCCCGGCGACCGAATCCTCCACCTAGCAGCGTCGTATGAACCTCGACGGCGTCCTCATCCAAACCGGTCGCCTTGGCGGCCGCCTGTCGCGACCCTCCACCGATGAACGAGGGCGCGTCCTGGAACTGCGTCGGCGCCCACACCGTGCAGCGGCCGTCACGGACGACGGCGGTACAGTTCATCGGCTCCATCGTGGCATGGGCCAAATAGGGCAGTGAGTACTCCGCTGCTACTCGTGTGCCGGGGCCAGCGAGCGCGACGTCGGTTTCCCCCTCCTCGCGGGCGACTTTCCCTCCAGCCGCAATCGCAGCTCGAAAGCGTCGGCCGATCTCGGCGTCGTCGATCTGGGCTCCCGCACCCTCGTTCCAGATGATGTCGAGAGCGTCACGCCCCTTCTTGGCCGGCCAATAGCCATCGGCCACGACGGCCACCCCGCTCTCGATGTCCACCACTTCGTGAACACCCTGGACCGCCAGCGCGGGCGCCGGATCGTAGGATCCCACGGACCCGCCGAACACCGGCGAGCGAGCGACCACCGCGACGCGTGCGTCGGAGGGGCCGGCGTCCACCCCGAACGTCGCCTCGCCCTTCGTCTTGGCCGGAATATCCAGTCGCCGCACCGACTTGCCGATGATGCGAAACTCCGACGGATCCTTGAGCTGGACGGACTCCGGAAGAGGAATGGCAGCGGCCGCCGTGGCCAACTCGCCATAGGTGAGCATGGATCCGTCCGGGTGTATGGCCAGCCCGTCGAACATCCGAACGTCCTGCGCAGATACACTCCAACGCTGAGCCGCGGCCTCGCGAAGGAGCCACCGCGCCGTAGCGCCTGCCTCCCGCAGAGGCTCCCAGGCCGTGAGCACGCTCGTGCTCCCCCCGGTCATCTGCATTCCCATCATGGGGCTGCGGTACGCCGGGTGAGCTGGCGCGAAGGCGTAGGATATGCTCTCGAGAGAAACCTCGAGCTCCTCCGCAATCAGCTGCGGAAGGGCCGTCGTAATCCCCTGCCCCATCTCCGACTTGTCGATGACGAACGTGATCGTGCCGTCCTCATCGATCCGCAGCCAAGCGTTGGGAGCGAAGGCCGCATCCGAAGCGGGTAGGCCGGGGCCCGACCTGGTCTTGAAGTAGATCCCCAGCGAGAGGCCGGCGCCCGCTACGACGCCGACTTTGACGAACGTGCGACGGGAGACGCTCATCGGTCGCCTCCCTGCCCGTCACCGTTGGCCACCAGTGTGGTCTCCCGGGACAGCTCGGCGGCCCTATGGATGGCCCGGCGGATGGCGTTGTACGCCCCGCATCGGCACACGTTGCCGGTCATGGCTCGGTCGATGTCTTCGTCGGTTGGCCGGTCGAACTCGGTCAGCAGCCCCACGGCGGTCATGATCTGACCGGACTGGCAATAGCCGCACTGGGGCACCTGCTCCTCCACCCACGCCAGCTGAACGGGATGCGACCCGCTCGGGGACAGCCCCTCGATCGTGGTCACCTCCGCGCCCTCCACCGCGCCGATCGGCGTTGTGCAGGAGCGCGTCGGAGTGCCGTTCAAGTGCACCGTGCAAGCCCCGCACAGCCCCATCCCACAGCCGAACTTGGTGCCGGTAAGCTTGATGTTGTCGCGGATGACCCAGAGGAGGGGCGTGTCTTCAGAGACGTCGACCTCGTGAGGCTGTCCGTTGAGCGTAAAGGTGACCATGGCGGATTCCTGCTGCTCGGGGTGAAGGTCGAGAGAGCAAGGTGCGCAGGCCCGGCCGTCCCACACAAGGACCCCGTACGGCCCGCCAACTACTTGCCGGCCAGGCGGGCGGCGGCCTCGATCCGATGAAGGCACTGAGGGGCGAGCAGCCCCCCGCTACGACGGGGCGTCGACTCTCGATCGGGCCGTCTCCAACATCGGGCGGCACGGGCGTGTCGTTGTGGTAGCGAACATTCTTCCGTCCGTTCCTGAGCCCCGACCCCACAACTAGAGCCCGTCTGCATGCCATCAGTTCTGGTCCGAGCCCCGATTCTGGAACCCGTCCTCGTCGCTGCCATCCTCACCTCCGGCAGTCGTCTCGTCGCGCAGACATCTCAAGCCCCGACCAGTGCGGGTGGCGGCATTGAGGCGCAGCCCGTGGACCTGGTCGCCCTGCGACTCGGCAGCGGCGAAGGGATCGACATGGATGGCCGCCTCGACGACGACGCGTGGGGGCGGGCCGTCCCCATCACGGACTTCAGGACCCAAGAGCCCGTCGAGGGCGGCACACCGTCCGAGAGGACGGAAATCCGGGTCGTTTATGACGAAGACGCGATCTACATCGGGGCCATGCTCTACGACGATCCGTCGGGGATTCTGGCGTTCCAGAAGCGCCGCGATGGGTTCTTGAGCGCGGACGACCGCTTCATGTGGATCATCGATACGTTCAGGGACGGTCGAACCGGCTACTTCTTCGAGACTACTGCCACCGGCGTGATGAGCGACGCCCTGATCACCGGGGGCGGCGGCGGGGGCGGCGGGGGTGGGGGCGGTCGAGCAGGGGACGGCATCTGGCAGGTGCAGACCGCCGTCCTGTCGGACGGCTGGTCGATCGAGATTCAGATTCCGTTCCGCACCCTGAACTTCGACCCCCAGTCCGACACCTGGGGCATCAACTTCCAGCGCACCATTCGCCGCAAGAACGAGGAGATTCTGTGGCGCGGATATCGACGCAATCAGAGTCTCCGAGAGCCGGTCCACGCCGGCAGGCTCACAGGCCTGGAGGGGATGTCTCAGGGAGGCATCGAGGCGGTGGCGTATGCGGTGACCAACTGGAAGAACGTGCCGGAGGAGGCGGATCCGACCACCTATCCGAGCGACATCGGGCTCGACGTCAACTACAACATCACCACGAGCCTACGGGCCGGGGTGAGCGTGAATACGGACTTCGCCGAGGCGGAGGTCGATCAGCGGCGCCTCAATCTCACTCGCTTCCCTCTTCGTTTTTTCCGGAACAGCGCGACTTCTTTCTCGAAGGATCGGGCGTCTACGACTTCGCGCCCAGCAACGGTGCCGATCCGTATTTCAGTCGGCGCATCGGGCTGACCGAGGGCGAACAGATCCCCATCAACTACGCGGCCCGACTCGGGGGGCAGATCGGCCGATACGAACTCGGATTCACCCAGGTCAACACCTCGGAGCTCGAGTCCGCAGACGTGGACGGTGGCACCTTCGCCGGGGAGAACTTCACGGTCGCTCGCGTCAAGCGGGGAATCTTCGAGCAGTCGACTATCGGCGCCATCTACACCCGTCGCTCGACGGGTGCCGACCCGGACGATCCGACCGCCGCGGCGCCAAGGGACCGGCACACCGTGGGAGCAGACCTCTACTACACGACCTCTCGGCTCTTCGGCGACAAGAACTTCACCCTGCAGGCTTTCGCAGCGTGGAACTCCAATCCCGACCGAGATGTCGAGCGCTCCCAGTCGGATCTTTCGGCCCGCGGAATCCGGGTGAACTTCCCGAACGACGTCTGGTCGGGGCACCTCTCGTACCGTGAATTCGGAGACGACTACAGTCCGGCCGTAGGCTTCGTCACCCGGAACGGCTTCCGCCGCGTCGAGCCTAACATCAGCTGGCGGCCGCGGCCGGACATCGCTTGGATTCGGGTGACGGGCTCTTCGGCGAGGATCGCGAGTTCACGACTCTCTCACGCGGCGCGAGCGTCAAGGTGAACTATACGTATCGGTTCTAGTGTGGTTCCGCCTGGCAGCACGACTTCGGCCATACTACACTAGATAAGACGGAGGTCGATGGCCCAGCGCCGCACGAAATCGGATCTGCGGACTACTTCGGCGGTGAAACCGGTGGCCGGTGTTGCCCGTAGGGCACGACACATCCGGGCGACCTTCGTCGCGGACCGAGGCCGAGAGCATTACGGGAGGACGAACGAATGAGAGCGCTAGCCCCGATCGCGCTTACAGGACTCGTGAGTCTGATCTTGTTGGAGATCCTCCAGATCATCATGGCGCCCGTGGTCGCGTGGCTCCTTGGAGTTCTCGCCCTCGGCCTCAAGATCTCGCTCGGCCTGATGGCGGTCGGCGTCGCGATCTACTTTGTCAGGCGCTACTACCTGTCCCAGAAGGCGGCAGAGGCCTGATCCTCCCCTAGGGACGTGTCCCTAGCGCCTCAGCGCCAACGTACACACGAAACGGTTATCCACCGTCTGCTCGATGAGGTGGACGAAGAGCGACACCGACTGCTCATGCTCGCCAGGAATCACCTCCATGGGCCGCCCACCGCAGTCTTCCGATCTCAGCTCCACGACATGGCCACCCTTTTCCACGCGGATTCCGTTGATGGGCTGACGTCGCAGCATCTGGAGCGTGTCCATCACCTCACCATCGAGTAGGACTTCCGCTCCGATGGCCTCGGGAATCGCGAACGTGAAGTCGATCCGAACCACGTAACCGCGGCCGCCCAACGCGCTGCAAAACATGATCACCAGCACAACCGCGAGAACCATCCACGCGGCCCGCCAACGAAGCCCTCTCATGAAGTCGGCCACAGCCCGCTCCCGATTTCGGCGGCAGGAACCACAGATCCTCGGCGAGCCATCCGGCCCGCGCACCCGGCCCTGAAGTTCGTATCACCTATCCGAACCGGAGGCAACCGGCGGTCGAGAAAGGGGAGGCGGGTCAACCATCGTCCTCACGCCGTCAGACCGTCTAGGACGCAGCCTTCGATGGACGGGCGGTCGACCTGAGAGACGAGTGCGGCCGGGCAGGCCAGGGACGCGGCGAGCAGGGCAACGGCGAAACGAACGGTCCGCGACATGATGAGGACTCCGTCAGGGGTTGACCTTGGCCGATCGTGGCGGGGGAAGACGGTCCGGGTATCAGGGGTCCGGACAGGCCCAGGTCACGAGCCGCACCTCTCCCTCGGAGTCGGCGCAGTATCTCCTGGAGAATCGCGTTCCCGTGCCGACGGCCAAGAGAGCCTCCAGGCAAGGATCCTCCCCTCCCGAACGGCATTGAACGGCCTCTAGAGGACCGGCGCTGAACCATCCCTCCCCGCCCGACATCGGGGCGCAGTCGAAGTCGATTCTGACGGTGATGCGCCGCCCCGTGCGGATGCGGAAATCGCCTTCGGCGGGAGTCAGCGTGGGATCCCACTCACCGATGTCGACCTCCTCGAACTCACGGAGCGCGTCGTCCGCCGGAATGGGCACGCCCAGGTCGTCCCCCAGGAGCGGGATACGCCAGAGGCCTGAGCTCACTGATATGTGGGCCGCCAACAAGACGTTGACCCGACCCCGAGAGTCGTAGTCGACGAAGACTCGCTGTACTCCTCGGGACACGTAGGCCAACGGCGGCTCCGACACGGGCGACGCGATCCGCACGGCGTTCTCGGACCACGGGAGAAGGATGGGCCGGTCTATGAGCGCTCCATCGGAAGCCGCCTCACTTCGGGATCGCATCGCTTCCTCCGGCCCGCATCCGAGGACAGGAAGGGTCGGAGCCGCGAAACCCGCCGCCGCCGCGTGCCGCAGAAACGCGCGACGGTCGTACCGTTTGCCCATGGGAATCTCCTGAACCGATGTGAAGTGGAGCACCACACGCTACCGGTCTGCGCCGGTTCGGGCGGGTGCCGCGCACGGTAGAACGGGCCCCCCCGGCAAGCAAGGTCCAACTCGACTCCACCAGAATGAGGGATGGCGGGGGGACGACGAACAGGAGCACCCGGCCAGGAACTCCATGGGACTCGCTCTCGGATCGTCGCCTGGGTATCGTCACGGCATGATCGACACCCTGGATGAACCGCTCGCTCAGATCGCGGCAGCTCTACGCGGCAAGACGCTCTCCGCCAGCGAGCTGACGGAAGAGGCCATAAGGCGTCACCAGGCCACCGACTCGAGCAATCACGCGTACAAGCAGTTCGACCCCAAGGGTGCCCGGGAGATGGCGCGCCGAGCGGACGAGAGACTCGGCACGGAGTCGGCCCCGCCACCCTTCTGCGGGATTCCCGTCTCCGTTAAGGATCTGTACGGAGTCGAAGGGCTGCCGACCTTCGCCGGGACCGCCCGTCGACTTCCGCCGGAGTGGGAGACGGACGCATGGTTGGTGGGCAGACTCAGGGATCAGGGGGCCGTCTTCATGGGGAAGACCCACACCGTCGAGCTGGCCTACGGCGCCGTGGGCATCAACCCTCACTGGGATACTCCCCGGAATCCCTGGGACGCCAAACTCCATCGCATTCCCGGAGGATCATCATGCGGGGCCGGAGTGAGCCTATGGGCGGGCTCGGCGGTGTTGGCCCTCGGGTCCGATACGGGCGGCTCCGTTCGCATCCCCGCCTCGCTCACAGGGACCGTAGGCCACAGGACCACCTTCGGCCGCTGGCCGACGACGGGCGTCGTGCCCCTCAGCAGCACGCTCGACACAGTCGGTGGGCTCACACGCTCCGTGGAGGACAGTGCGTTCTTCTTCGGGGCCGTCGATCCCGCGTGGGGAGATCCTGGGGAGCTGCTCGAGCACATCGGGCAAACGACCCCTGAGGCCATCCGCATCGTGATGCCTCGATGCGCGGTCTGGTCGGACTGTCAGGCGGACATCACGGCCGTACTGCGTCGGGCACTGGACGACCTTGCTGTGTCCGGTTGGGAGACGGTCGACGCAGAAGGAAGCCTGCTCGACGAGGCCGGTGACCTGTACCTGACCGGCAGCATCGGCGGAGCCGAGTGCGTGGCATTTCTGAAACGAGACCTGCCAGGCTGGTTGGAGATTCTCGATCCGACCGTGGGTGAGCGACTGGCGGGTTCTCCGGCTCTGGAATCCGCACAATACACAGGGTCCATCGCCGCTCTGGAGGGGATGGTGGCCCGGGCGGGCAGCCTGTTCGAGAAGGCGGACCTTCTAGTGCTGCCGACCGCCATCATCACTCCCCCGGTCGTATCGGACCTCGACGACCTGGGCCGGTACAACGAGACGAACAGGGCCACGCTCCGACCCACGAGCCCTGCCAGCATGCTCGGCCTGTGCGCCGTGACGCTGCCCGTGGGCCTCGACGACGCCGGTATGCCCGTCGGCCTACAGCTCGTTGCCCCGGGCGGGCAGGACGAGCTTCTGCTCGGAGCGGCCTTGGCGGCCGAGAGGGTGTTCGGCACGGCCCGCCAACGACTCGGTGTCCCACCACGCGGTTGAACCGAATCGGTTGGGACCCTATCGTAACTCCCTCTTTCCGATCCGAGTCATCAGAGAGCCTGCCATGAACGAGTGGAAGCGTCAAACCCAAGCGATCCGTACCCAGGCGGAAGCGTCGTGTCACCGTGAGCACTCGGTTCCGATGTTCCTCACGTCGAGCTTCGTCTTCGACGACAGCGAGGAGATGCGCGCCGCCTTCGCGGATGACATCCAACGGAACATCTACAGTCGCTTCACGAACCCGAACGTCTCCGAGCTCGCCGAGAAGATCCGGCTCATGGAGGGCGCCGAGGCCGGGCACGCGACGGCCACCGGAATGGCCGCGGTTTTCGCCACTTTCGGGGCGCTGTGTTCATCCGGTGATCACATTCTGGCGTGCCGTTCCCTGTTCGGCTCCACCCACACGATCCTGACCAAGATCCTGCCCCGCTGGGGGATCACGCATACCTATGTGGATGCGTCGGATGAGGATGGCTGGCGCGCCGGCATCCAGGAAAACACGCGCCTGATATTCCTGGAGACTCCCACCAATCCCGCGGTGGACCTGATCGATCTCGAGTTCCTCGGGAGCCTGGCAGCAGAAAGGGACGTGATCCTGGCGGTGGACAACTGCTTTGCCACCCCTGCCCTCCAACGTCCTTTGGAGCTTGGTGCACACATCTCGCTCCACTCGGCCACGAAGTACATCGACGGCCAAGGCCGAGTGATGGGAGGCGTGGTCGTCGGCCCCGAAGATCTCATCCAGCAGATCTACGATTTCGCCCGCGCTACCGGACCAGCCCTGTCACCGTTCAACGCGTGGGTCCTCTCCAAGAGCGTGGAGACACTCGAGCTCCGCATGGAAAAGCACTCACAGAACGCGATGGAGCTAGCCCAGTGGCTCGAGAGTCACCCGGCAGCAGGATCGGTTCGGTACCCGTTCCTACCCTCCCATCCGCAACACGAGATAGCCAAGCGCCAGATGTCGGCAGGCGGGGGTGTGGTCACCTTCACGCTCGAGGGCGGGCTGGAGCATGGGAAGCGGTTCATGGACGCGATCGAGATGTGCTCGCTCACCGCGAACCTCGGTGACACCCGGACGATCGTCAGTCACCCATCGTCCACGACACACGCCAAGCTCACGGAGGAGGAGCGACAGGCGGTGGGCATCACGCCTGGGCTGATCCGGATATCCGTGGGGCTGGAAGACATGCGGGATGTGATCCACGACGTCGAGCAGGCGTTGGCGCGGGTGATGGAGGTCTAGGAGCGCACCACCAAGCCGATTGTGGCGACCGCCATCGAGAAACCGTGAGGCGGGCGAACGGGCGGTGACCCGCCCTAGGAGACCTCCAGCCGAATCCCCAAGCGCCCGAGTTGGCGGCTCTCTTCTTCCAGGTCGGCGATCGTCAGCGGGTGCCGCCGCAGCCATCCCGGCGGACATAAGAGCGTGATCCCCGCCTCGTCCGCGCGCCAGTGCAGGGCGGAAGCGCCCGCGCGAGACGCGAACGATGCACGAGCACGGCAAGCCGCAGAAGGGCGCTGAGGCGTGTCACCTGGAGTACCAGACGGTCCGGGAGGGTCGCGAAGACCTCAGCCGACAGTCCACGGCGGTGCGTGCGAATGAGCGTCGCGAGGACCAATTGGTCTTCGCGTGAGAACCCCGGCAACTCCGAGTTCTCGACCAGGTAGGCACCGTGTTGATGGTAGCCGCTGTGCGCGATCGCCAGCCCGACCTCGTGCACACGGGCAGCCCAGTCCAGCGCTTGTCGATGCGAGGGGCCGACCTGCCACGATCCGGCGACCTGGTCGAAGGCCGTCAGGGCCGTGGCGCTGACTCGTGCGGCCTGTGCCTGGTCCACGCGATACCGCGCAGCGAAGGCCGCGATGCTCGCCTTTCGGGGATCGAAGTGCTGAACACGACCTACGAGGTCATGGAGCGCCCCGTCGCGAAGAGCGCCATCCGACACGGTCATCTCGTCGATCTCGAAGTTCCGGAGGCACGCTGCGAGAATCGCCACACCACCTGGAAACACCGACCGTCGCTCATCGGGCAGGCCGGGCAGCTTAAGTCGATCGACATGGCCGGCTGCCGCCATCGCGCGCCGGAGTCCTTTGACGCCGGCCCGGGTGATGGCTTGCGCATCGGACCCGCCGTTGGCCAACACTCGCTCCACGGCCCGGATCGTCCCCGACGACCCCACGGCGCGCTCCCACCGCCCGCGCCGGAACATCTTCCGGACAGGCCGCAGCTCCAAGGCGGCCGCGATCTCCGCCTCCTTGAAGGCGGCTCGGGTGATCACTCCGTCGGGGAAGAACCGACGGCTGTAGCCGATACACCCGAGGCTCACGGTCTCCAGCGTATCGGGCTCGAAACCGCTACCCAGGATCAGTTCAGTGCTGCCGCCGCCGATATCGACCACGAGGTGGCGACGATCTCGCTCCACCAGTTCCTGTGCCACGCCGAAGTAGATCAGGCGAGCCTCCTCACGCCCGGATATGATCTCGATGGGATGTCCCAGCGCCTGCTCCGCCTCGGCGAGGAACGCCCGCGGACTCTGCATCTGGCGGAACGTGTTGGTCGCGAGGGCACGTATCCGATCCGGGGAGATGCCTTGAAGGCGTTGACCGAATCGCATCAAGCATTCCAGCGCGCGGCCCCTGGCATCGTCGTTCAGCGATCCGTCGTCCCGTAGGCCGGCGGCCAGCTGGACCATCTCCCGCAGCCGGTCGATGACCTGCAGTTGGCCCTGCTCGCGTCGGGCAACGATCAAGTGGAAGCTGTTCGACCCGAGGTCGACCGCAGCCAGAGTTTCGCCGGTCTGAACCGTCATTCACTCCCCCGGACAGACCGGAAGCCCACCTGCTCGAGCGCCCAGATCGCATGCTCCCTCACCAAGGGCGAAACGTCGTCCAGTGCACTCGTGAGCACCGGCACCGCCTCCTTCGCCCCCCAGTTGCCCAGCGCCACGCAGACGTTTCGCAGAAGACCCGAGCGCTTCGCCCGTTTGATCGGCGAGCCGCGGAACATCTCCCGAAAGCCCTCCTCGTCCACGGCCAGCAGTCGCCCCGCCAAGTCAATCAACTGCGGCCCATCCATCCCTTCACGTGTGAGGTATGCCGTCTCGTCGCCCGGTTCAGCGAACTTCTGGTTCCATGGGCACACCTCCTGGCAGATGTCGCACCCGTAAACGCGATTCCCCATGAGGGACCTGAACTCGAGGGGTATGGGGCCTCTGTGCTCGATCGTCAAGTAGGAGATGCATCGGCGTGCGTCCATGATGGGAGCGCCGTGCTCGTCTCGGCCAAGGAGCGCCCCCGTGGGGCAGGCGTCCAGACAGCTCATGCAGGTTCCGCAATGGTCTTCGCGAAACGGCGCGCTCACCTCGAGGTCCAGATCGAGTAGCAGGACACCGAGGAAGAAGTACGATCCGCGCTGCGGGTTGATCAGCATGGTGTTCTTCCCGAACCACCCCAGACCGGCCCGCAGGGCGAGCTCCCTCTCCAGGATGGGCCCGGTGTCTACATACACCCGGCCGACGACCGGCCTCGCCACCAAGAACTCGATCCACTTGTGAAGGCTCAGCAGCCGCTTCTTGACGACCTTGTGGTAGTCTCGGCCGCGTGCGTAACGGGCCACGACGGCCTTGGACGGGTCCTCGGGTACACCGGCACCATCCTCTTGATAGTAGTCGTGGCCCACCACGATGGCGGTCTTGACGGACGGCTCCGTATGCCGGAGGTCGGCGCGCCGATCCACGGCGTCTTGACGGGACAGATAGCTCATGTCGCCGTGCGCCCCCTCGGCGATCCACGCCCGATACAGATCCATGTGCGTGCTCGGTTCCACCGACGCGACGCCCACCAGCTCGAAGCCCTGGCCTCGCGCACGCGTCTCGATTTGGGATGCGAGCGTCATGCGCCGTACGCCCGTCCCTTCCACTCGATATGGGGGCCCCGTACCCAGCTCCGCACGAAGATGTACGCCCCCACGATGGCTCCGAGCGGATAGAGGAGGCCGTACCATGGTGGGGCATGGAGCCGCCATGTGGCTGCGGCCCAGAAGACCGCACTGGCACCCGTGACACAGGCGGCCCAAAGGCCCCATCCGGAAGATGCGAGACCGCCGGCACCGAGCAGAGCCAGAACCGGCGGCACGATCCACAACGTGACGCCGCTGACCAGGGAGAGCCACATCACCGGTGTCCTGGCCCAGGGAGTCAACGACTGACGCGCCCCCGTCGCCATGTTCTTGGACCAACCCTCGATCAACTCGCGGAGCGAACGGTACATGCGTGTGGACAGAACGGCCGATCCCTCCCGCACCGAGAGCCTCTTGCCGGAGCGGCACAAGAGCTGGGCCAGACGCTGATCTTCCACGACCTCACCGCTCACGGCTGCGTGTCCCCCCAGATCCTCGTATATGCCTCTTCGGAACAGCAGGTACTGCCCATTGGCGATTGCACGTCGCCAACGGCGGGACTCGCAGGGTCGTCCCATGTTCGAGAAGCGCAGGAGCATGGGCACCGCTATCTGGGGCTGGACGAGGCGCTCCCAGAACGTCCCCATGAGCTGGCGCCCCATGACGGTCAGCGCGTCGGCCCCGTCCTCATACAACCCGGCCACGGTCATCGTCATGAGCCGCCTGTGGTGAACCGTGTCGGCGTCGGTGAACAGCAACAATTCGCCCTGCGCCTTCTCAGCTCCCTGGGTGCAGGCCCACGGCTTTCCGAACCACCCGTCGGGCAGTGCGGCTCCGTCGACCACGACCACCCTGCGCGCCCGAGCCGGATCGACGCCACGTGCAACCTCGGCCGTGCCGTCGTCACTCCGGTCATCGACCACGATCACCTCGAAGGCGGGATAGTCCGACCCACAGATGGACTCCACACACTCGCGGATGCTGCGTCCTTCGTTCCGAGCCGGGATGATCACGCTCACAAAAGGCGCTTCTCCCCCCACCGCCACATCCACCAGAGGACGCGGCAAGCGCACCCGAATCACCATGTAGACGAGCAGGGCGATCCAGGGTGCGGAGGCGTAGATGAAGGGCAAAGGCGTTGATCCAGTGTGCCAGAAGTGGTAGACCTATCCTTTCGTGGGACAGGCCTCACAGCAAGACAGGAAACCTCTAGGGAAACTCTGAACAAGACGGGTGTAGTTTCATGGTATGAAACGACCGGGGAGTTGTGAGCGGGCCATGGAGCTTCAGATGACTTTCGCGGAGCTGGAGTACGATTCGAAGAAGCGGCGGACGCGCCGGGAGATTTTCCTGGAGAAGATGGAGGGGCTGATTCCCTGGCAACAGCTGGAGGATCGGATCGAGCCGTTCTATCCGAAGGCTGGCCGTGGCCGCCGCCCCTATCCGCTTGGGGTGATGCTGCGGGTTCATTGTGTGCAGCTGTTCTACAACGTGAGCGATCCGGGCATGGAGGATCTGCTCTACGAGGTGGAGTCAGTGCGCCGCTTTGCGGGTCTGCGCCTGAGCGGTTCTTTGCCGGACGAGACGACGATCCTGAACTTCCGTCACCTGCTGGAGACGCAGGGCTTGGGGATGGGGTTGTTCGAGGAGATCAATACGCATCTGGCGTCTCTCGGGCATCGGTTGAAGACGGGGACGATCGTGGATGCGAGCATCATTGACGCGCCGTCGTCGACGAAGAACCGCAGGGGAGAACGGGATCCGGAGATGCACCAGACGAAGAAGGGAAACCAGTGGTACTTCGGGATGAAGGCGCATATCGGGGTGGACGCCGAATCGGGTCTGGCGCACAGCTTGGCGACGACGGCCGCCAACGCGGCGGACGTGACGCAGGCGTGCGTGCTGCTGCATGGTGACGAGACGGAGGCATGGGGCGACGCGGGCTACCAGGGTGTGGACAAGCGCCCGGAGAACAGGGGTTGCGACGTCGCCTGGCAGGTGGCGATGAAGCCGGGCAAGCGTCGCCTGCTCGATCGGGACGGCGCCGAGGCGGCGGCCGAGAAGCGCAAGGCATCGGTGCGGGCGAAGGTGGAGCATCCGTTCTTGTATGTGAAGCGGCGCTTCGGGTACGGTAAGGTGCGCTACCGGGGACTGGCGAAGAACACGCAGCGCATCGCGTTGCTGCTCGGGTTCTCGAATCTGCTCATCGCTGGCCGCTACGCGACCGGATAACGCGCGGCCCATGGACCGCCCGAGGGCGGGAGCCGGACACATCGAAGCGACTTCCTGACGGTTCGGACCGCTCCGGCGCGCCAGCCAGCACTTCATCGCTCCGATAGGTCTTCGAACCGGATCTTCGAACCGCAACCGATCGCGTTCCTCCCAAGATGGGGGTTGTTCAGACCCTCCCTAGGGAAACTCTGAACAAGACGGGTGTAGTTTCATGGGATGAAACGACCGGGGAGTTGTGAGCGGGCCATGGAGCTTCAGATGACTTTCGCGGAGCTGGAGTACGATTCGAAGAAGCGGCGGACGCGCCGGGAGATTTTCCTGGAGAAGATGGAGGGGCTGATTCCCTGGCAACAGCTGGAGGATCGGATCGAGCCGTTCTATCCGAAGGCTGGCCGTGGCCGCAGCCCCTATCCGCTTGGGGTGATGCTGCGGGTTCATTGTGTGCAGCTGTTCTACAACGTGAGCGATCCGGGCATGGAGGATCTGCTCTACGAGGTGGAGTCAGTGCGCCGCTTTGCGGGTCTGCGCCTGAGCGGTTCTTTGCCGGACGAGACGACGATCCTGAACTTCCGTCACCTGCTGGAGACGCAGGGCTTGGGGATGGGGTTGTTCGAGGAGATCAATACGCATCTGGCGTCTCTCGGGCATCGGTTGAAGACGGGGACGATCGTGGATGCGAGCATCATTGACGCGCCGTCGTCGACGAAGAACCGCAGGGGAGAACGGGATCCGGAGATGCACCAGACGAAGAAGGGAAACCAGTGGTACTTCGGGATGAAGGCGCATATCGGGGTGGACGCCGAATCGGGTCTGGCGCACAGCTTGGCGACGACGGCCGCCAACGCGGCGGACGTGACGCAGGCGTGCGTGCTGCTGCATGGTGACGAGACGGAGGCATGGGGCGACGCGGGCTACCAGGGTGTGGACAAGCGCCCGGAGAACAGGGGTTGCGACGTCGCCTGGCAGGTGGCGATGAAGCCGGGCAAGCGTCGCCTGCTCGATCGGGACGGCGCCGAGGCGGCGGCCGAGAAGCGCAAGGCATCGGTGCGGGCGAAGGTGGAGCATCCGTTCTTGTATGTGAAGCGGCGCTTCGGGTACGGTAAGGTGCGCTACCGGGGACTGGCGAAGAACACGCAGCGCATCGCGTTGCTGCTCGGGTTCTCGAATCTGCTCATCGCTGGCCGCTACGCGACCGGATAACGCGCGGCCCATGGACCGCCCGAGGGCGGGAGCCGGACACATCGAAGCGACTTCCTGACGGTTCGGACCGTTTCTCCGGCGCGCCAGCCAGCACTTCATCGCTCCGATAGGTCTTCGAACCGGATCTTCGAACCGCAACCGATCGCGTTCCTCCCAAGATGGGGGTTGTTCAGACCCTCCCTAGAGGATAACCGAGGATACCCGATGGACAGCACCAAGCTGCGGGCCGAGTTTCCCATCCTCGAGCGCAAGGTCTACCTCAACTCGTGCTCCCTCGGCGCTCTCTCACACCGCGCGGCAGCCTATCTGGAGACCTTCCAGGAGCTCTGGCACGAACTCGGGGCCTCGGCCTGGTACGGCCCCTGGTGGGAAACGCTGGGAGACCTTCGCGGTCGCGTTGCCCGTTTTCTGGGAGCTCCGGAGGGGCAGCTGGCCCTGCTCCCCTCCACATCCGCGGCCCTCTCGGTTATCGCCGAAAGCGTCGACTACGGCCAACGGAACAAGGTGGTCTGCACGGAGCTCGACTTCCCGACTCTGGCCTACCAGTGGGCGGTGAAGCCCGGCGTGGAGCTCGTGGTTCTCCCCAGCCACGATGGGGTCAGCGTCGATCCCGAGCAGTTCGCCGCCGTCGTCGACGACCGCACCGCGTTCTTGGCCACCAGCCACGTTCTCTACACGACCGGCTATATCCAGGACCTGGAGGCGCTGGCCGACATCGCGCACGGGGCGGGGGCGTACTTCCTCGTGGACGGCTACCAGGGGCCGGGGCAGATCCCGGTGGACGTGAGGGCCTGTAAAGCAGACTTCTATACCGCCGGCCCACTCAAGTGGCTCTGTGGAGGACCGGGCCTTTCCTATCTCTACGTCCGCGACGAGCTCGTGCAGAAACTCGAGCCCCGCATCACGAGCTGGTTCGCCGCCAGAGACCAGTTCACCTTCGATCTCGAGCACTTCGAGCCCCACGACGACGCCCGACGCTTCGAGCTCGGCACTCCGGCCCTTCCGACCGTCCACACCGCTCTGGGCGGTCAGGAGATCATCGACGAGGTGGGAATCGACGCCATCCGGGATCGGAATCGAGCCCTGACCGAGTATCTGGTGGAGCGCGCCGGAGAGTCCGGCTTCGAGCTCACCATGGCCGCCGATGCCGATCACCGCTCCGCCATCATAATGATACGGCACGAAGATCCGCCCGGCGCCGTGAGGTATCTTGCAGAGAGGGGAGTCATCGTCGACCACCGCCCCGGTCACGTGCGCGTGAGTCCCCACTTCTACAACACGATCGACGAAATCGATCAGTGCATCACGACCCTGACCGAGTATTCGAGGTGACTTCCATGTCCATCCTGACGCTACAGCAGCGAGGGGAAGTCCACCCGGATCTTCGTGCGTGAAGACGGACGCTGGCTCTGCATCCACGGTCACTACACGTCGGCGCCCTAAGGGATCGTCCTCCGAGGCCAACGATCGCCGTCTCTGTCGCGGTACTTCTCAAGAACCCGCTCGAACGCCTCCTCCAGATCGATCCCCTGCTCGTTGGCCATGCACAGGATCACGAAGAGCACGTCGGCCAGCTCCTCGCCGAACTCCTGCTCGCCCTCCGCAGCCTTCTTGGGCTTGGTGCCGAAGCGGTGGTTCACGAGGCGAGCCAGCTCCCCGACCTCCTCCATGAGGCGCGCGAGGTTAGCCAAGGGGGGCCAGTATCCCTCTTCGAACTGGGAGATCCACTCGTCGACCCTGCGCTGGGCGTTTGTCAGAGACCCCTCGTTCACGGTACCAGCACCAGCTTGCCGAAGACCCCGCCCATCTCTAACAGTTCGTGGGCCTCTCGAGCCCCGTCCAGAGGCATGACGGCGTGGATCACCGGATCCAGGTGCCCGTCGAACACCAGCCCCATAACACGTCGGAAGTCCTCGGGCGGTCCCATGGCACTCCCCATGATGGAAAGCTGCTTCCAGAAGATGAGGCGAACGTCGCTGGCCACCTTGGGTCCGGCGGTCGCTCCGTAGGTCACAAGACGGCCACCGACGCCGAGCGACCGAAGGCACCCCTCCCACATCGCCTCGCCGACGGAATCCAAGACCACATCCACGCCCCGCTTCCCCGTGTCCCGCCAAAGCTCACTGGCAAAGTCGACCTCTAAGCGGTCATACACCACGTCCGCCCCGAGGGCCTTTACACGTTCGACGTTCTCCACCCCCCCGGTCACCGCGTATACCGTGGCGCCGGTCAGCTTGGCGATCTGGACGGCCGCGGTAGACACACCACCGGACGCTCCGGTCACCAAGACCGACTCCCCCGGCCGGAGGTGGCCTCTCGACACGAGGGCGTGCCAGGCCGTCACGAAGGTCAACGCCGCGGCGGCCGCGCGCTCGAACGAGACGTCGTCGGGGAGCTCGAGCACGTTGGCGGCCGGCACGACACAGTACTCGGCCAGGCCGCCCTGCGTATGCTCACCGAGCACACCGAAAGGAGCGTCGGCGATGGAGGGTCCCCGCCCCGCGCCGCTGTACCAGCCGTAGTTGAGGGACGGGTCGACGACCACGCGCGTCCCCACCGACACGTCTTCCACCCCGGGGCCGAGCGCATCGACGACCCCGGATACGTCGGATCCCCCGATGTGGGGCATGGGAATCTCGAATGGAAGACCCCTTCGCGCCCAGAGGTCCAGATGATTCAGGGAGGCGGCGCGCACGGAAATCCGCACCTCGCCGGGACCGGGCTCCGGCGTGTCGACCTCGGCCAGATGGACCACCTCAGGTCCACCGTGCTCCGAGAAGATCGCGGCTCTCATACCGGTCAACGGCGGGGCCGGGGCCCTAGCCGCTCTCCTCAAGAACCTCCCGGAGGGTCGCAAGCACCTGTGCTGCCTGCTCCTCCGAGAACACGAGCGGCGGCCGGAGGCGGATGGAGCGGGGGCCGCACGAGAGGACGGCGAGTCCCCGGTCCCAGCAGCCTTGCCAGACCCGGTTGCGAAAGTCTCCATCCGGCAAGGCCAGAGCCAAGAAGAGGCCCACACCACGCACGTTCGTGACCACATCGAAGTCGGCGGCCAGGCCCTCGAGTCCTTCTTTGAGAACCGCGCCGACCCGAGCAGCGTTCGCGACGAGATCGTCTTCGTGGATGATCTGCAGGTAGCGGGCGCAGCGTACCATGTTGACCAGATTACCCCCCCAGGTAGAGTTGATGCGGCTCGGGACATGGAAGACGTTGGCCTTTACGTCGTCGATCCGGCGGGTACTCATGATGCCGCAGACCTGCGTCTTCTTCCCGAAAGCGATGATGTCCGGCGTCACTCCGGTCTGCTCGTAGGCCCACATCGTGCCGGCGGCACCCAACCCCGTCTGAACCTCGTCAAAGATCAGAAGCGCCTCGTATCGGTCGGCGTACTCCCGGAGCTTGGCGAAGAACTCCGGGCGGAAATGGTGGTCACCCCCCTCGGCCTGGATCGGCTCGATGAGAATCGCGGCGATGCCGTCGGGATCTCTCTCGAACGCCGCCTCGATCTCCGCGTACGTCGCCTCCTCCTTCGCCGCCACCACCGCCTCGTCCATCGGAAAGTCGATGAACGGGCTCGACACCCGCGGCCAATCGAACTGCGGGAAGTCCCGGGTCTTGGTGGGATCGGTGTTGGTCACTGAAAGCGTATAGCCGCTTCGGCCATGGAACGCGTCCTTGAAATGGAGAATCTTGTCCGCCCCGCCCGAGACGCCCCGGGCCCTGTTCTTCTGGGCTTTCCAGTCGAAGGCGGCTTTCATCGCGTTCTCGACCGCCAGTGATCCCCCCGCTACGAAGAACAGGTACCGGAAGTCGTCCGGCACCGCCAACTCACGGAACGTCTTCACGAATCCGGCGAACTCCCGCGAGTAGATGTCGCTGTTGGCCGGGTTGGCGAGCGCGGCCGTCATGAGGGACCTGCGGAACCCCTCGTCTTCCATTTTGGGATGGTTGTGGCCGACCGGCAGAGTCGCGAAGTACCCGTAACAGTCCAGGAACTCCTTTCCCTCCAGGGCGTCGACGATGACCGACCCGTGGGATTTCTCGAGGTCGATGACGACGTGGAATCCGTCGACTAGAATATTCTCTTTGAGGACCGGGAATACCTGGTCCGCAGGGATCTTGACTTCAGGCATAATGCGCTCCGGAGGCGGCGGGCTCGAAAAGGCGAACGATGTCGAGAACCCGTGGCGCCAAGCGGCGACCTTGTAGCGACCTTGGAGGACGCTGGCTCCCCGGGTTAGTCCCCCTGGGGATTGGGAGGCGCGAAAATGCCGGGGCGTGCGTCGAGGGGTCGGTGCGTCATGGTGAATCAATCTAGCGTTCCGTGGGGTCAGTCCGCGAGCCGCAGGTCGGCGATCCCTCCCGTGCTTCGGAGCGGCTTCGGAGTGGGCAGCTTTGACGCCCTGTCGTACCTTTCGAAGCTTCAACGTCATCCTCACTCCAAGAAGCCGGGAGTATGGAGGGAACAGCCAACGCCGCCGACGCGACTCTGGGCGGTTACCTCGAGGTCCATGACCGCCCGCCCGCGTTCGAGGGCTCGGACGGTCAACCCTATACGGTCTCTATCGAGGTCGAGTCCGTTGCGAACCTCCTTGCGCCCTATGTGGTGTACCTGGTATTCCCCCGATGGGCCGAGACCGGCCTGGGCATCGTGGGACACGTGGAAACGCCCGTGTTGTGGGAGGGCAGAGGACACGACGAGGTGCGGCGCCGAGCCGCGGAGCTCCCCCTCGCGGAGGTCAAACGACTGCTCGACGAAGCCATCGTCAAGCAGCTCGCATCCGACTGAGTCGACGATAGATGATACGAAACGGCTTGATCTTCCTCTCCGAGTCGCGGGCCGCCAAGAAGCTCGTCACCGGAACGCCCCTCAGAGCGATGAGCCGCCGCTTCCTGCCCGGAGACACGGTGGACGAGCTGATCTCCGCAATCCGAGAAGCCAACGCCCGCGGGCCTGGTATCCCTACCTGATGCGGCGCTTGGCGGAGCGGCCCGCGAACTTGCTCTTCATGACGGGCAGTGTCGTACGTGAATCACCCCTTGGCTTCCTCTGGCCCAAGAGAGACGGGAGGAGGGAGGCATGACCAAGGCCGGCGCGCCCTTCCTTCGAGTGACCGAGATATTTCACTCCATCCAGGGTGAGTCCACGTGGACCGGGCTGCCGTGCACGTTCGTGCGCCTCACGGGGTGCCCGCTTCGGTGCGTTTGGTGCGACACGGAGTATGCCTTCCATGGAGGTGAGCCCGTTTCGCTCGACGACATCGTCGCGAAAGTGCGCTCCATCGGCACGAACCTCGTGGAGATCACCGGTGGTGAGCCTCTCGTGCACCCCAACGCCTTCCGACTCGCCGAGCTCCTCCTCGACGACGGCTTCACGGTTCTCGTCGAGACCTCGGGGGCGGTCGACGTGGCCCCCCTTGACCCCCGGGCCCACAAGATCATGGACCTCAAATGCCCCGGTTCCGGAGAGGTCAAAAAGAACCTGTGGGAAAACCTGGACCATCTGACCGCACGGGACGAGGTGAAATTCGTGGTGGCCGATCGCACCGACTACGAGTGGACCAGAGCGGTCATTCTCGAACGGGAACTCGATGGCCGGCTGCAGAGGGGCGAGTTGGGGGCGCTCCTGGTGTCACCCGTGTGGGACGGGCTCGACCCCGCGGACCTGGCGCACTGGATTCTGGAAGATCATCTCCCCGTCCGGCTGCAACCCCAGCTCCACAAGCACATCTGGGACCCCGCTGCTCGAGGAGTGTGAGTGGCACCGTACGAAGCACCTCCCGACGCCCGCCTTCGGAAGTTGCTGGACCTCCTGACGCACGGTGATGGGGCCGCCACCGAGCCGCGACTTCCCGAGGGACACGCGCAGGCCGCCGTATCGTTGATTCTGCGAACTACTTACGAGCTGGAGATTCTGCTCATCAAGCGTGCGGAATCGGAGCAGGATCCCTGGTCCGGACACATCGCCCTGCCCGGAGGACGGCGAGAGTCGGTCGATCCCGACCTGGCAGGCACGGCCATTCGTGAGACGGCCGAAGAAACCGGGGTGGAGTTGAGGACCCGCGGGTGGCACCTGGGTCGGTTGAGCGAGGTTTCACCGACCAGCGAGCGCCTTCCACGACTCACCGTCGTCCCCTACGTGTTCGGGGTCCCTCACGAAGTCACCGCGACCGTGAACTCACCCGAGGTGGAGGCGGTGATGTGGGTGGAGTTGTCCACGCTCCGCCATCCCGACACCCTGGGAACAACGACGATCCACCTGCCGGGCGGCCCAAGGGCGTTCCCGTGTTTTCAGGTCGGTGGGCACGCTGTGTGGGGGCTGACGTTTCGTATCCTCACGGGCTTCCTGGAGCTTCTCGAGGAACCCTAGCCTCGGTCCTCACGAGCCGCCCCCCGGGGTTGCCCGGTCAGGAATCCTCAACCCACTCCGCGATGAAGACGTTGGGTTCCCCCTCCTCGGCCTGGTTCCGGTTCGACGCCCACACCAGATACCGGCCGTCCGGGCTGAAGACGGGAAAACCGTCGAACCCCTCCGAGTACGTGATCCGCTCCAGGCCCGAGCCGTCCTCGTTGATCATATAGACCTCGAAGTCACGCCCCGTCGGATCGTCCATGTTCGAAGAGAAGAGGATCTTGGTCCCCGAGGGGTGCCAAAACGGACCGAAGTTCGCCGCTCCGTTGTGGGTGATCTCCCTCTGCTCCGATCCGTCCGCGTTCATGACGAAAATCTCGAGCGTGCTCGGCCGAATGAGGCCGTCGGCGAGAAGAGACGTGTAGTCCTCGATCTCCCTCGGATCGGTGGGACGGTGCGCCCGAAAGACGATCTTCGATCCGTCCGGCGAATAGAACGGCCCTCCGTCGTAACCCACCGCGTCGGTGAGCCGCCGGACGTCCGAACCGTCGGGGGCCATGGAGTAGATATCCAGATCGCCGTCGCGCATGGACGTGAATACGACCCGATCCCCTACGGGAGAGAACGTGGCCTCGGCGTCATACCCGAACGACTTCGTCAACTGAGTGAGACTCGACCCGTCCGCGTCGGCCATGAAGATGTCGAAGCTGGGGTATACGGCCCAGACATATCCACGGGAGAAGTCCGGAACGGCCGGGCACGCCGTCGAGAAATGATGGGTCGATGAGTACAGGATCTTGTCGCCCGCGGGGTAGTAGTACGAGCACGTCGTACGACCCTGGCCGGTGCTCAGCATCCGCACGTCGCTCCCGTCCAGCGACATTGTGTAGATTTGATCGCACCCGCCGCTCCGCGGTGTCGATTGGAAGATCAGCCGGGTGCCGTCGAACGAGAAGTAGGCCTCCGCGTTCTCGCCCTCGAAGGTGAGTTGACGGACATTGCGCAGGCGCACTTCGCGTGACCGAGGGTGCACGTCACCCCTGCCGTCGACGGAGACGGCGGGTACGGCATCATCGGCGGCGATAAAGATGAGCGATGCTATCATGCCGGCGGCCGCCGCCGGTTTCAAGAGGGAAAACATTCACTGTCCTCCAAGAGGATGATCGATGTTTAAGTCGGTTACGGTTCTCGCAGCGCTCGCGGGGGGAATGACCCTGGCGAACCCAGTTGGTATAGTCGCACAAGACTGCCCTGCAACCCAGCGCGCCACCCGTGAGTCGGTCGGACCGATGGCACACGTCAGGTACCTCGCGGCCGACGCGCTGGAGGGACGCGAGGTCGGCTCCCACGGTGCCCGCTGCGCCGGTGAGTACATCGCCAGCCGCTTCGTGGCATACGGCCTCCAAGGGGTCGGGCCGAACGGCAGCTATTTCCAGAGCTTCGAGATTCGAGCGGGTTCTGCCCTGGGAGCCGGTAACGAACTCCTTATCGGCCAGGCCAGCTACCCCGTCGCATCCGACTGGATCCCGTTCGGATACGCTGCGTCCGAGTCCGTCACCGCGTCCATGATCTACGGTGGTGACGGAATCAACCGACCGGACGAACCGGACAACACCTATCCGACGCTGGCGTTGGAGCACCGCATCGTGGTCGTCGAGGACGGAGACTTGGCGGGCGGCTCCAGCCGAGCCCTTCAGGCGGACCCCCACTTCAAGGCGTCGGTGGCGGCCGGGCGGGGGGCGTTCGGCCTCATCGTCCTCCTGGGTGAGAACCGCGAGCTTCCCAGCCTGGTCAACGAGACGCGAGCGGCGCTCGCCATTCCCGTCGTGGCCGTGCGGGGTGACGCCGCAGGCCGGATCCGGCAGGCCGCACAGGCCGGCGGAACCGCGACGCTCTCGACGTCCGTCGTGCCACGCGTGGCCGAGGCCCGAAACGTCGTCGCGCTGCTACCGGGATCCGATCCGGACGTGGCCGACGAGCTGGTGATCATCGGAGCCCACTACGACCATCTCGGGCTGGGAGGTGACGGCTCGCTGGACCCCGACGCGATGGGCGTGGTCCACAACGGGGCCGATGACAACGCGAGCGGCTCGGCGGCACTCATCGAGGTCGCTCAGCGATTGTCCCAGGGGGCTCGCCGCCCCGGCCGCTCCGTCTTGTTCCTCGGCTTCACGGGCGAGGAGAAGGGTCTTTGGGGCTCGGCGCACTACGTGAGGAACCCACTCGTCCCCCTCGAGCGAGCGACGGCCATGCTCAACATGGACATGGTGGGACGCCTGGAGGGCCGTACCCTCACGGTGATGGGTGTCGGAACGGCCGAGGAGTGGACGGAGGTGCTCACTGCGGCGAATCAAACCCTCGAGCGGCCGCTGCGCATCGCCACCTCTCCAGACGGCTTCGGCCCCTCGGACCACTCCTCGTTCTACGGCGAAGGGATTCCGGTCCTGCACTTCTTCTCCAACACCCACGAGGACTACCACCGGCCCTCCGACGACTTCGACAAGATCGACGGCGAGGGCCTAGAGGACATCCTCGAGCTGGTGACCGAGGTCGCGTTGGCGGTTGCCGGGGAGAAGGGATCCGACCTACGGGTCGCCATCACGCCGATCGAGGCCGTGGAGACGCCGGCACACGGACAGGCGTCTTCGAGCTCGAGCGGCGGGTACGGCCCGTACCTGGGTACGATCCCGGACATGGTCCCGACGGACTTCGGGCTCCGCCTTTCGGGCGTCCGCGAGGGCAGTCCGGCTCAGAAGGGCGGGCTTCGGAAGGGGGATGTGGTCGTCGAGTTCGGCGGGAAAGAAGTAGGTGACATTTACGCCTACACGTACGCCCTGAGGGAGTACGCTCCCGGCGACGAAGTCGACATCGTCGTGCTCCGTGAGGGCGAACGGGTGACCGTGACGGTCACTCTGGGAGACCGGCGCTAGTCAGAAGACCGGCGAGCCGAGGCTGAGACGTGGGTCGCGGCTCAGCGTCGGCGGAGGTGCTTCAGTCGCCCCCCGGAACCCTCTCCCCGAGCAGATCCAGTTGCCCGGGCGAGTCCTCCGCGGCCGGCTCCCTTCTCGCCCCGGCGGCTCCATACGCCCGTGTCACTTCTACCACCCGATCGCCGTCGTCCAACTTCAGCAGGCGGCGCCCCTGCGTCCTGCGGCCCTGTGACGGCACGTCGTCGACCACCAGTCGCGTCACCCGACCACCCGCGCTGACGATCATGACTTCGTCTCCCTCCAACACCTCCAGGGCCGAGACGAGGTTGCTTTCGTCTCCCGAGGGGACCGCCATCGTGCCCAAGCCGCCTCTTTTCTGCAGCGGGAAGTCGCTCACTTCAGTCCGCTTGCCGAGCCCCTCTTCGGTGACGCTCATCACCCATGCGTCTCGCCGGATCAATAGCAATCCCACGACCACGTCGCCCTTCTTGAGATCGATGCCCTTCACACCCCGAGCCGTCCGCCCCAACACCGAGAGGTCCGATTCCGGAAAACGAATGGCCCTCCCCGCCTTGGTGATGAGCATGACCTCTCCCGTGCCGTCGGAGAGTCGGACGTCGAGGATTCCGTCGCCGTCCTGCACACCCGACGCGATCATCCCTCCGGAACGGGGATTCCCGAACTCGGAGAGCTTGGTGCGCTTCATCACACCCCCCTCCGAGACAAACACGACTTCGCGGTCCGCGCTCAGGTCGTCCGAGGCCAACATGGTCACGATGGCGTCTCCGCGGTCGGCGCCAGTCAACGCATAGATGGACTGTCCCCGCGACGCCCGGCCTCCTTCCGGCACGTCGAGAACCGGAAGAAAGTGCACCTGCCCTCCCTGCGTGAAGGCCAGTAGCCACCCCTGAGTTCGGGCGACGAAAACGCGTTCCAGGTAGTCGTCCTCGAACCGTTCCATGCCGGCGAGGGCCTTCCCGGAGGAGACGCGACGTCGGTAAAGATGCATGGGGATACGTTTGATGAACCCCTCATGGCTGACCGTAATGACCACGTCCTCGTCCGCCACCGTGTCCTCCACAGCGACTTCCTCGGACTCATGGTCGTCGAGGATCACCGTGCGCCTGTCGTCCCCGTACTTCTCGACGATCTCATCGAGCTCCTCGATCATGATCTCCAGCTTCCGGGCTTCGCTCTTGAGTATGCCCTTCAGCTCCCTGATGGTCGCCGTGAGCTCCTTGAGGCGCTTCTTGAGTTGGTCTTGCTCCAGAGCCGTCAGCTTGGCGAGACGCATGTTGAGGATGGCGTCGGCCTGCGTGTCCGACAGGCCAAGCAGATCCCGCAGCCGCTCAGAGGCATCCGACCGGTCCTTTGACTGCCTGATTATGGCGATCACTTCGTCGATGGCGTCGAGTGCCGCGACCAGCCCCTCAACGGTGTGCTTCTCCGCCTCGGCCTGCTCGAGGTCGTGACGAGAGCGTCGTTGGATCACCTCGATCCGATGATCCCTGAAGCGTTCGAGCAGCTCCACGAGCTTGAACTCTTTCGGCTCCCCGCCATCCAGCGCGATGAGGATGGCCCCGAAAGTGGACTGGAGGCTCGTCCGCTTGTGGAGGAGTTGAATGACCTTTCTGGCCTTGGCACCCTTCTTGAGCTCGATCACGAGCCGCAGGCCGTCACGATCCGACTCGTCACGGATGTCGGAGATTGCGTCCGCCCGTCCCTTGCGAGCGAGATCGGAGATCTGATGAATGATCCTCGACTTCGAGACGGCATAGGGAAGCTCCGTGACGACGAGCTGCTCCTTGCCACCTCGGAGGGCCTCCTTGACGATCCGAGCCCGCATGACGATCCGACCTCGGCCGTTCTCGTACATGTTGCGGATCCCGCCTCTGCCCACGATGAAGCCACCGGTGGGAAAGTCGGGGCCGGGCAGGTGACGCATCAAGAGGTCCAAGGACGGTTCCGGCTCTTCGATCAGAGCGCGGAGCGCGGCCGCCACTTCGCGAAGATTGTGAGGAGGGACGTTGGTGCTCAGTCCTACGGCGATCCCCGAAGAGCCGTTGATGAGCAGGTTCGGCACCCGCGAGGGTAGCACGGTGGGCTCGGTGCGCTGTCCATCGAAGTTGTCCGCGACTTCGACGGTCTCCTTTTCGATGTCGGCCAGGATGTCTTCGGAGATCGGGGCGAGCTTCGCCTCGGTGTAGCGGTAGGCCGCGGCCGAATCTCCGTCGATCGAGCCGAAGTTACCCTGCCCGTCTACGAGCGGATATCGAAGGGAGAAGTCCTGGACCATGCGAACCAGCGCGTCGTAGACTGCCGAATCTCCGTGAGGGTGGTACTTGCCCAGCACATCTCCGACCACCGTCGCACACTTCTTGTAGGGTCGATCCGGCCTCAGCCCCAACTCGTGCATGGCGAAGAGGATGCGCCGGTGGACGGGCTTCAGCCCGTCCCGCACGTCCGGCAGAGCCCTCTGCACAATCACGCTCATGGAGTAATCGAGGAATGATTCGCGCATCTCCTCCTCGATGAGTCTGGGGACGATGCGCTCGCGGGTCTGGGCCGTCATCACAACTCCTGCTGAGCCGAAGGCAAAGCGACAATGGACGCCTGATGGCGCCGCCTCGGGCGTACGATCTCAGGATCGCCGAGCCAAATCAAGCCGGGGGCAAAAGCAAGAGCCGCAAGTCGATTTCGACTCGCGGCTCCAGGGTCTCGACAGGCCTGACTAAGGGGGATCAGCCTCCGTCGGCACCCCCCTTTGCCAAAGCCTGGAGTATCCGCCCCTTCAACTCCTCGGAGGCATGCCCGTCTTTCTGCGCCCGTCCGAGCGCCTCGATGAAGTGCTTCTCGAACTGAGCCCTGGGATAACACGCCTTGCAGATCTCGAGATGACGGCGCACCTCCTCCGCGGAGACCCCATCCAACTCGCCGTCCAAGTACTCGAATAACCTGGCGGCAGCCTCGTCGCAGGAGATCATGCCTCCCGGTGGCTCGCCCCCGTTGGCCTTCTCTCCGGACAGCCCCAGCAATCGCTTCAACCTGTCGAAAGCACTCACCTAACCGTCCCCCACGGCTTCGGGGATGTAACCCATCTCCACGGCATATGCGTGGAGTCGATCCTGGAGTTGTCGACGCCCCCTGAAAAGTCGACTCTTCACGGTCCCGACCGGAATCTCCATGATTTCGGCAATCTCGTTGTAGGAAAGGTCCTCGAGGTCGGACAGCACCACCGCCACTCGGTATTCGTCGGGTAGGTCACCGATGGCCCGGAGAATCTCCTCGTCGACGATCGAGTTGAAGAACTCGCCCTCCGGATCGGTGCCCTTGGACGCCGCGAACACCGGAGCCTCTCGGGAGAGGGCTCGGGGATCCTCGTAGGCCGTCTCCGTAAGGATCTCGTCGTGGCGCTGTCCTCGCTCCCGCTTCCTCAGGAACACGTTCCTGCAGATGGTGAAGAGCCAGCTCTTACATCGTGTTCCCGGCGTATACTGTTCCCACGCCCTGAAGGCCCGGAAATAGGTGTCCTGTACCAGATCCTCGGCGCTGTCTTGGGTTCCCGCCAAGCGCAAAGCGAACCTGTACACCGCGTCCAGGTGGGGGATCGCTTCGTCCAGAAAGCTCGCCCCCTGTTGGTTCACGTAGTTCTGAAGTGGCTCGCTGCTCGTCACTGTTCTCGGCGCAAAGTGGTGCAGAGTGAAGACACGGTGAGGCTCGTCGGTTCCCGATCAGTCCGGAAAAACGAACTCCCTGGCCAACGCGTCGGTGACGGGGCCCTCGGTAACCACCTCGATGAGGGCCCGCATTTCCTGCCCGAGATCTTCGAGGCGCGACAGCACGGAAAACGCGTGGGCGAAGTCGAAGTACGCCGCGACCGCCCCTTCGTGGGCCGGATGAGCGGTCGTGATCGTCGTCTCCATTTCTTCCCTGAGAATCTCGACGATGGCCCGCACGGCCCCGCAGAGCGCCCGTTGCTCGGCGAAGGTCAGGATGGACAAGTCTCCGCTGAGGCGCGGAAGGAGTGCTGCCACCCGCTCCCGCTCTTCGGGTGGCGCGGCAACGAGCCCCTGCTCGGGAGCGTACACGTCGAGGATGTGGCGGGCACCGGCCTTCAGCGCACTCAGTTCCTCGAAGTTGCAGTGCACGATCACGGCTCGCTCCTCGTGTTGACCGGGCCTCCCCCTGCTTATCTACCTATCGCATCGGCGATTGTTTCTGCAAGGCCCACGATACCGATCCTCGATGTAGAACCGGCTGGAGTCTCAAGCAAGAGCGCCCCGAAGCTTAGGGGGGCCGTCGACGACAAGCGGAATGGAAACGTGGTGCTCCCCGTCGACCTTGACGTCGAAGCTGTAGCGACCGGGCTCGGGGAATACGAGTCCGTCCAGGTTGAGGACATGGGGCACCCGGATCCCCTCTCCGGCGTCCGAGCCCCCCCCAAGCTGCATCTCTCCGTTCAACGACAGCACCTCGGTGCCGTGTGGATCGGAAAGCCGGATCTCCATCTGGTGCGCTCCCATCTCCGATGTACCCGCGGTGAGACGCAAAACAAGCGCAATGCGTCCGTGTTGCGCGGGAAATTGACTCACGCCAATACGATCGAAAACACCGAGAATGTTCATCTTCCCGGTGGCGTCGATGGTGGCGGCGTCGGCCAACAGAGCCAGGTCGACTTCCATATCACTTCCCTCACTCGAAGATTAGCTCAGCAACCGTTCCTTGAGCACAAGCCCGGCGACAAGGTCGATGATCACATGTGCAGCGATGGGGGGCCAGAGGCTTCCCGTGTAGAGCAGGGCCGCGCCCATGATCAGTCCGACGACTCCGGTCCGGACCACGCCGATCGGACCCTGATAAGCGTGCAACACCCCAAAAGTCGCGGAGGAGAGGACCAGTGCAAGCGTCGCCGACCCCGTCGCGACGACCAGAGCCGCAATCGCGTAGCCACGGTACGCGGTCTCCTCGCCGAATCCGGCACACAGGGACAGGGCGGCAAAAAGCCTCTTCTCTCCGTCCGTGACCGGCATGAGCTCGTGCACCAACGGCGTCTCCTCGAGTCCCATGGCCTTCCGGATGCCACGGAACACGACCAGCACGCCCACGCCGGCTCCCACCAACAGCACGGTCCAACCGAGGTTGGCAACAGAGAAAGGAGCGTCGATCCCCATGACCGGTAGTCCGACCAAACGCCGTCCCATGAAGAGTCCGAGAATTCCCAACACGAGTATCGTCGAGCCGGAGTTCAGATAGGCCGGCACCCTTTCGACGACCACCCCCCGGGCCAACGCCAGTTGGCCCAAGGCCAGCGTCGGGAGGAGTTGGAGGAGACCGGCCAGGAAGAGGGCGTCGAGTGCCCCCAGCGCCGTCGCCTTCCACAGCACCAGCACGACGACGGGATAGGTGAGCAATCCGGTCATGACGATTCTCACGCCCGGAGCTCCCGTCCGTCCATTGTTCGTTCCACAGCGCCTCGCTAGCCTAAGACGTCCTGCTGGAGCATCGTCCCCACCACCGGAAGGCATATGGCGACCGTCACCCAGGAGCACAAGGCGGTTTTTCGCGTCTTGGACGCGATGGATGCCCCGCACGGCGGCCGGCTGCTGAAGCTTCGTTTCCAGTCCGGTGAAGCCCCGAGGACCCGTGAGCTCAAGGGCGCGACGTTACGGGCTGACTCACCCGACGGCCAGAGGTCGTGCCGGATTCGTGTAGATGGGTTCGCGGTATTCGGCGGACGGCCGTCGGACGACAGGATTCACCGCACCGGCCGCGTGGACGTTCACGTCTCGGCCGTGGAGGGGGACGCAGACGCCATCAGCCTCAAGTGGGAGGTCTCGGGACCCCTGCCCTGAGGACTCTCCGGACGCCGAGGGCGTGGAACGACCCGGAGCCGCGTTATCTCAGCCCCGGAGGCTCCCGCTCGAACGTCTCCTTGAACCACCGACGGTACTCCTCCTGCTGTCCGGGATTGGCATCCAGCCAGGCGGTTCTCTCATCGGCAAACTCGTCGGGACGAGACGTGAAGATCAGCGCATCCAAGAAGCCGTTCTCACGAGCGTACATGAGCTCGTCCAACGGGCCGTAGGGAGTCATATCGAATAGGGCCCTGCCGTACATCCACGCGTCGGCGACTCGGGTCAGAATGGCCTTCTCGAGCTCAAACCCCTCGGCGTCCGCGGCTTCAGGCAAGAACTCGTCCAGTCTCCCCATCTTCTTCATGAGATGGTAGTGCCCGTAGAACGCCATGATCGAGCCCGACTCCGGAGCCACGGCCGGGACCATGACGAAAGCCGTATCCGCGGTGATGGTCAGGCCATCCCAGGGATAGGTCTCGACCGGCGTGGGATTCTCGACGATCCAGAACGACGGATCGAGCGTGATGTTCTCCTGCTGGTCCCGCACCCAGATGTCGATCTCCGACAGTCGGGCCTGGTCGGGCTGCAGCCGGGCACCGGACCGGACGATGAGAGAACGGGGGGCGGGCAGCGGTGCCACGGTCGTGCAGGCACCCACTATCAGGAGGGTCCCGATGGACAGAAGTCTCGCTGTCGGCCCCTGCGCCCGCCGCAGCGGGTTACGGCTGGGGTGTTCAAACGTCATGGCAGATCTGACTCCGAGCCCCTTGGGTCCTGAAAATGCTTGACACCCCCACATCGTGGAGCGGAATTGGGGGTCGAGTCTGAATTCTGGATGTCATATACGACACGATAGCAGGAAAAATGACCGAGGCGACCCGGGAGTTCCATGCTCCCCAGACGATAACACCTGAGAACCTCGGTGACGACCTCGCCCGTCTTGTTTGGGAGAGCTTCACCGATTTCATCTCGGAAGGCGAAAGCGAAACTGCGCTCAGCGGGTTGGGATTATTGGATCTGAGGGGAGAACCCGACCAACGTGCCGTCGAGGAAGCACTCATCTTTGTGATGTGGGCACACACGAGGGGGGCTCAGCAGGCCTTCGTCAGACGAGCCCCGGAAGATTTGCTCAAGCGGACCCTCGACGCCATGCACGTGGCGGTCTTCGAGGACATGGTGGACAACGGGACCCCGGAAGCCCAGTTGCCCTTCTTCGAGCAGAGAGTGGGGGCGCGCTACGCCGAGTATCACGCGGCCGCCGCGGACTCCGACACCCACCTGGGCGAGGCCGTAGTGCAGTACCTTACCGGCAACGCCAAGCCACAGGCTCATTTGACGCTCGCCATCACGGAACGGGCCGTCGAGGTCGCGGGTCCGTTGCGGGACTATCTGGAGGACATCGAGCTCGTTTCCTGAGTCGCTACTCTCCCCAGCGCGCCCCGTCCTCACTCTTCACCGCCTCCGCTCCGGGCGCGCGGCCCAGCCACTTCATGATCTCGAAGGGACTACGGCAGCGGCGACACCAATAGGTGGACACCGAGAGTTGAGAACCGAACGGGTTCACCAGCTCCGTCTCGGTGCCCTCGCAAAAGGGACACGGCGGAGCTTCGGGCAGTCCGCCCGAAGCCGTGTGCATGTCGGGAGCCCCGCTCATTCGACGAGGAGCATACGGTTGAGGTCACCACGGGCCCGTGCAACGGACTCCTCGTCGGGGCATCCAGGTCCTCTGCCCCGCTTCGAATCCCACCCCTCGCGATCCGGCTCCACGGAGGCGACGTCGATTCCAACGAGCGCGAGCAACTCTCCGTAACGTTCGGCGTAGCGGGCGCGCAACACCGCTCCGTCGGGGACCAGTCCCGACCCGGCCTGAACCTGGCCCACCTCGTCAAGCGGCGTGAGCCAGGCCAGCGTCGGTGCCAACATGGACAGGGCAGCGTCGCGCAGGCGTGCGCGTCCCTCCTCGGCCCCGTCCGCCAACTTGCGGAACCAAGCTGTCCCCAGGTCGTGATGGAAGGTCTCCTCGGCGAGCATCTTCGGGATGCGCGAGCGGATCGGCTCGTACACGCCGTCGGAGAAGCCCTCCAACGCGACAGAAAGGGCACCGTCTACGATTACGCACGCTGCCACCACCGCGGCCCAATCGTCCAAGGGCGCGTCCAGAGCGGCAGGACTCGCGTACTCCTCCGCCCTCCGTTCGTGCTCCACCACCGCCGGATCCATGCCGAAGTCCTTTAGCATCGCGTACAGCAGCCGGGCATGTCCCCACTCGTCCTGGGCCATGGAGGAAGCCGCGATCCCCGTCTCGATCGACGGGGCACCGAGAAGCCAGTCGGAATACCGGATGCCCATGATACGCTTACCATCGGCCAAGGAGAGGAGCGCTCTACGAAGCCCTTCCCGTACGGCCGGCTCCATGTCCTGGACGCTCTTGAACGTCGTCTCGGCGCTCACAGCGGGCTACCTCCGGATGCGAACGGTCCGTCCGTCCGGTTGACCGGAATGATGGCCGAGCGCGGTACCACACACATCTCGAACCAGCGCTCCTCATCGTAGGTCTTCCACGCATAGACACGGGCCATCTCGTCGTCGAGGGCGTTCAGGTAACCGATGTGCCGGAGCGGCTCTCCACGCTCCTTGCGGGCGAACACATCGTACAGTGTCTCTTCCATTCGATCGGGCCTCTTCCGCTCTACCCCACTCCGACGCCGAGGCGGCGGAGCTTCTCGCGGCCCTCGGTCGTAATACGGTCGTTGGTCCAAGGCGGAGACCACACCTCGTGAATCTCCACTTCGTCGATCCAGCTCTCTCGCAGCAGCCTGTCGCGAATGTCCTCTCGGATGAACTCCATGCACGGACATGCCGTGGCCGTAAACGTCAGCTCGATCCGGGCGACACCTTCCGTCCAGTCGACTCCGTAGATGAGGCCCAACTCGACGAGGCTGATCGGGATCTCCGGATCCAGCACCTCCCCGAGAGTCGAGTACGTTGCCTCGGTCGGATCCGAAGGAGGACCCGGTAGAGGTGCGGACCAGAGGTCCCTGCCGCCGCTGACGCGCGACGCATCGGCCGCCGCCGCGATCGCGTCCGGCAGCCTGCGGGGACTCAGGACCGGGATCTTCATGCCGCTTCCAGCCAGGCTCCCACCTGCCCCCGAGACCGCCTGAAGGACTCCACGTAGATCTCGTTCATGGGTCCCCGCGCTTTCCAGCGCTCGAACACGACCTCCCACGTGATCTCTCCGTCGTCGAAGAACCAGCGCTTCTCCAACGCGTCATAGTGACACGGGAAGGGATAGTCCTGACCGTACGTCTCGCTCGCCGCATCGTAATGCGCCGGAATGCTGAGGCCCAGGCTCTCGCACAAGGGCACCGTAGAAGCCATCCAGACTTGCCTGAGTTGGTCGTTGGTGAGCCCTTTGAGCTTGTAGTCGAGCTGGCCGCTATGCCGCTTCCGATCGTCGGGGAGGCCGAACCACTCCAGCGTCATCGGGAACATCCAGTCCACGGCCCTCTGCACCATGTCCCGCGCTTCTCCGCCGGCCTCCGCCAGGCGCTTCATCCAAACCTCGCCATGTCGCAGGTGGAAGTTCTCCTCCATCCCGATCTTGATGAGCGCGCGCTTGAGGGGACCGTACGAAGTGTGCTCGTGGACATCCGAGAGCAGCGTGATGCCTGCCCGGTCGAAGAAACCGGTGGCCACGACCAGCTCCGCCCAATTGTCCAGCGGCTGATCGAATCCGTAGGGGTGTTTGAACTCGTGGGGCTCCCGCCCGTAGACGAGGTGTTCCTTGGACTCGCCCAGATCCTCGAGAAGGCGGTAGGCGATGTTGGCGTGCGCCAGTTCGTCCTGAATGATGGCGTGAGCGCTGACCTGTGTGTTGGCCGAGGGCGCATATCGGGCGGCCATCCAGTACGCAGGGGCGCTCATGAGCTCCGTGTCGGCCTGGACCGTGAGCTGGACCACCAGGGACTGCCTGTATCCCTCGGTCATCTCCTCGACCGACTCTACGATGTATCCGTCCTGGACCTTGGCTTTCAGCTCTTCATCCGTGAAGGGTGCCATGCTCACTGCTCATCCTCTCCGAGGGGTCACGCGCCTACCGGCGTCCTCAACTACTCGGCGCTTCGAACGATCGTTCGAACGAGGCACTCTATACGCCTCCGCGTCTCGATTCCAGTGCTTCGCAGCTCTCTGCCAGGAGGGATGCACGCCAACGAACTTCTGGGTCGGGACGCTAAAGCCCCAGCGACGAACGGATAAGGGGAGCGATGCGTTCGGGAGTCCACGGCGGGTCGAACGTAAGGTCGACCTCACAACTCTCCACCCCGTCCACTCCCTCCACGGCAGCCTTCGCGTTCAGCACGATCTGGTCGGCGACGGGGCACATCGGCGATGTCAACGACATGACCAAGTGCACCTCCGTCCCGGCGATGTCGATGTCGTAGACGAGGCCGAGAACCACGAGGTCGAGATCGAGCTCGGGGTCCTTGACCGTCTTCAACGCGTTTCGGACGTCCTTCTCATTGGCGGCCATCTAGTGCCTTCTCTGTAGGAGCCATCTAGTGCTTTCTCTGTAGGAGCCTTCTAGTGCTTTCTCATGAAGAGGACCGTGATCTCTTCGGCATGCTCACCTTGCAGCTTCCGGATGGCCTTGTGGACCGTCGCCACGACCTCTCCCGCGGGTTTCTGCTGCAGCGTAGAAACCAGGTCCGCCGCCCCTCTGAACAGCCCGGTCGACGCAGTAGAGAGAACGATCACCATGTCGCCGGTGCCGATCTGGTATTCCTGGGTGCCGTACTGGAACCCGTCGAGCATGCCCAGAGGCGGCCCGTGTGACGGAAACTCGTCCAACGTGCCTTCCCTGCGAATCACCGCCCCCTGAACGCCACCGGCCCCGGACCAAACCACCGACCCGTCTCCAGGCACCAGGAGCCCGACCGCCACCGTCTGATCTACCCCAGGCGTGCCATTGTGGGCCAGCCCGTCGTTGACGCTGGCCAGCAGCGACTCCGGTCCTCGACCGGTGCGTGCGTACTCGTTGAGGAACGCCCGGGCGAGTCCCAGTTGGTGCGCCGGTAGAAGCCCGTCTCCGTGGACCGTCATGGCGACCAAGCCCGCCCTTCCGTCCGAGAGGCGAAGGGTCTGCCAGGCGGTTCTGCCCGCCCCGGAGTCCTCGAGCATAGTACCGGCGGCGATGTCGAATCCTTCGGCCGTTGGGGCACCGCGAGGCAGGATGGAGCGCTGTAGAGCCCGATTGGCGTCCTCGCCCCCGCCCACGCTCTCGGCCGCCGCCGGGACGCCCCGCTCGAGGTTGGCGAAGCGAACCCCCAAGGCGCGAAGGGCCTTCGAGAGCACCTGCAACATGCGCATCGCCAGGCTGTCGCGACCGATCAACGGCTCGAAGTCGTCTCGCGACAACGTCAGGAGCTCGGTCTCCTCGAGAGCCGTGGCGGTGGCCGAGCGGGGAGCGTCGTTCAGGAGGGCCATTTCACCGAAAGCCTCGCCGGCCCGGCGGACGGCGAGCTTTTCGGATCCGTCGCCTTGGATGCTCTTCGAGATCTCGACGGCTCCCTTCGACACGACGTAGAAGCTGTCGCCCGGCTCCCCTTCTGCGAAGACAACGTCACCCTCCTGTGCGGTCAGACCGGTGACGACCTCGCCGACACCGCGAAGCTCGTCGTCGGGCAATCCCTGAAACAGGTCGACGTGCCGGAGCTTGTCGATCACTTCGTCCGTCGAGAGGTCACGGGGTTCAACAGCCACTCAAAGCGCTCCTGATGGGTGGAAATGAGGGGCTCAAACATACCTCCGCTCGGAAGGACCGGAAAAGGGCAGGTTGCCCACCTACGGTTTTTCGCTTGCAGGGAGTGTAAAGAGTTTGAACATTTGAAGTAGGGCGGGTCACGCCCTCTCTCGATCGCCGAAGGATTGGAAGGTTCCACTGTGAAGGCACACCTACCCGTCTCCCCGCTGGGATTCCTAGCTCTTGTCTCCACGTTGTTCATCGGGGCATGTGTCGACGGACCGGTGGCCGGGCCGACCACGGAAGACCGCTCCACGACGATCACCCTGGTCCCGCAGCTCGGGTACGCGGTGGCGTCGGGGGCTCCGGCGCTTGGTGCTGCGGAGGAGGGGGCGCTGAACGCAGCGTTCGACCTGGTGAACCGGTTCCGACTGATCGTGACGCGGTTAGGCACCGCTGAGGTACTGCTGGACCAGGTCATCGATGTGACGCCCGGTCAGGACGTGTACGACCTGTCGGTCCAGGTACCGGGCATCACGCCGGGCGAGTCGGTGAGCGTGGTGATCATCGCGATGCAGTGCGAGACGACGTTATTCGAGTCGCCGCGACTGACGGTCGCGACGACGGACACGCAGACCGCCACCCCCCCTCAGCCGTTCTCCGTGCCGCTCACGTACACGGGACCGGGGGCCGAAGCGGTCGCGGTCGAGATCCTGTCGTCGGGCGCCGTGCTGCCTCCGGGCGGGACCCGGACGTTGGAGGCCGTGGTGACGGGCAGCGACGGCAGCCCCACGTCGGGCGTGCCGCTCGGCTGGACGGTCACGTCGCCCGGGGTGGCCTCGGTCAACGCGGCCGGAACGGTGACGGGCGGCAGCGGCGGCAGGACGCAGGTGCCCGTAACGACCCCCACGGGTCTGAGCGCGAGCGTGTGGGTCTACGTGTTCGGCGGGCAGATGACCTTCATCCAGGGCGGCATCGTGATGACGGCCCCGGTGGTCGGGGGCACGGCTCAGGCGATCGCGGGCACGGGAGGAGCAACACGGTCCTGTGCCCACGGGCAGCGGGGTGATGTACAGTGAAGGCGGGATGGTCTACATCTCGGGCGTGCCGATCATGGAGGGCTCGTGGCCCGCACCGTCGCCGGACGGGACGAAGATCGCGGTGAGCGGGGTGACGCTGGCCAACGCCGACGGTTCGGGCGCGACGCCGGGGCCTGTGGGCTCACAGCCTGCATGGGCCAGTGCGACGAGCCTTTATGTGAGTGGCGGCTCGATCGAGCTGGTGAACGTGGTGACGGGCAGCCGGAGCCTGGTGGTTTCGGGTGCTGCGAGCTTCCCGACGATGACGGCCGAGGGACGGCTGGCGTATCTGAACGGGGCCGGCCAGGTGTTCATCCAGGGTTCGGGCCCGGTGCCGGGTGTGGTGACGGGTTCCCGGCCTGCGATCGCGGGCGGTTGGGTTCTGTACGCGGGCGGCGGCGGGCTGATGGTGGCGCCCACGGACGGAGGCAGTCCTCCGATGGCGTTGGGCATGAGCGGCACGGATCCGGCGTGGGGTGGGGCGAGCGGAGGGTTCACGCCTCCGAGTCCTCCACAGCCCGTCGAGATCACGGGTCTCGATCCGGAGGTGCCGGTGCCCGGTCAGGAGGCGGTGATCCTGGGCAGCGGCTTCGATGCGATCATCGCATCGAACACCACGGTGTTCTTCCCGACGGCCGGCGGCGAGGTCGAGGTCGACGTGTTGGCGATCACCGCGACGAGCATCCGGGTGCTGGTGCCCCGAGGCGTGGCGGCTGGCATGATCAGGGTGGCGACACGCACGAGCGAGGCGACGTTCCCCTACACACCGATGTTCGGAAGCGTGGCGGTCATGGCCGTGACGCCTTGGGGTACGCCCGTGTCCGGTCTGGGCGTGGCGCTCACCGGAGCCGGCCCGGACGCGGCTTCGGGCGTGACGGGCGCCGATGGCTCGTTGTTCCTGGACGGTGTCCCGGCCGGGGACTACACGGCGGCGTATACGGCGCCGGCCGGCTTCTCGATCACGGGTACGCCACCTACCGCGCTGGCGGTCACGACCGACGTGCTGAGCGTGGAGGTCCAGGCGACACCCGAGGTACGGAAGCTCACGATCAGCCCGGCGGCGCCCAAGGTCGAGGTCGGCTCGAGCGTGGAGGTCATGCTCCAGCCTCTGGACATCAACGGCGCCGTGATCCCGCAGATCGACCAGGTCACGTGGGCCAGCTCGTCGGCGGGCCTCAACGCGACCGGCAGCACGCTCACCGGCACACTCACCGGCGTGTCCCCTTCGGCCACGACGGGCGACGCCCTGTTCCGCGTCTTCGTCAACGGTACCGGTGCCGACTTCTTCGCCACCGTCACCTCGTATATCGAGGGCACCCTCACTCTCGGTGCCGCCGCTCCCGCTCCGGCCGAGGCCCAAGATGCACCTCAGGCCGCGCCTGAACCGGTACGGCCCGTCGAGGTCGAGCTGAAGCAGGGCTCTACGGTATTGAAGCGGACCGAAAGCGACGCCAACGGACACTACCGGTTCCGGGAGCTGATGGCCGGGACCTTCACCGTCAAACCGCTCCCCAGGGCCGACTACAAGGGATTCTCTCCCTCGTCGAAGAACGTCACCCTGGGTGGGGGTAATCCGACCGGACGGGCCGACTTCGCGGTGCTGAAGGAGGTGGTGGAGGAGGAGGAGCCCGGAGGTGGTGGCCTCGACGGGAAGATCCTCGTCTTCAACGACCTCAACCTCTTCGATAACACCTCTGCGGCCAATCCTGACAACAAGCAGTTCTACCGCAACCTGACGACACTCGGCAGTGGATCTCGCGGCAGCGGGACATCTGTCTTGGTGGACCAGGGCAGGAACTCCTCGAGCGCCATCGGAAGCTCTGCCATTGCAGAGTGGAGCGGCCAGGGACTCACGACGTCGACCATGTTATCGAGTTCGGGAACGCTGACGTCCATCTCACCGAACGTACGCGTGCTGTTCCTGTGGATTCCGAGGGTTGTGTACACCACGGCAGAGCTCAACACGTTGAAGGCGTTCGTGGACGAAGGTGGCGTCCTCATCTTCGTCGGGGAGTACAGCTCCTTCTACGGGGGGAGCGGTTTCTCGACGCAGAATCAATTCCTGTCCGACATGGGATCTGGAATGACGGTGGTTTCGGCCAGTATCGACTGTGGTTACAACACGCTTCCGGCCTCCTCTCTGGGCCCGCACTCCGTCGTGAGCGGGTTGAGCTCTATCACGATGGCCTGTTCCGCATTGTTGATACCGGCGGCGGGTGACGTCGTGATCTACTACGACCTCGGCGGCACGCAGGTTCTCGCGGCCGCAACGGGTGTGAGCGTCGCACCGTTACCTGCTCCGCCCGCGGGAGCACCGGCACTGAGCCTTATCACTCGCGAAGTTCTCAGCACGGATCCCACGGGTGCCGATCTCGTGGGCCCGAAGGGAGTCCCAAGGAGGTAGCGGTCGAATAGGGCGAGAGCGGAATGCGAGGATGCCTCACCGGCGGAGACCACGGGGCCGCGTGCACACGCGCGCGGCCCCGTTTCATCACGCCACACAAGCCGCAAACAAACGAAAGCCTCGCCGAATGAGGCTTCACGTCCGTAAATTCAAAGAGTATCTCGAGGCGCCGACGACTCACCGGGAGAGGTTCGGGTGGAGCAAGCGATAGACGCCGCCTCATCGGCCATGATGACCATGGAAGTCGAGGAGGCGCATTCGGTGATCGAGGCAGTTTGCTGGGGAACCCGCGGGTCGATAGCCAGTCCAGGCCCGTCGACCACCAAATACGGCGGGAATACCCCCTGCATGCAGGTGCGCCTCGACGACGGACGCCGTTTCATTTTCGACGCCGGTACCGGCATTCGCCCTCTCGGCGCGAACATGATGGGTGAGGATGGCCCTTCGGACGCCATCATTTTCCTAACGCACTTTCACTGGGACCACATTCAAGGGTTCCCCTTCTTCTCACCCTTGTACAATCCGGCCGCCTCGCTCCGCATCATCGGACCGAAGCAGTTCGACGTGGACATTCAGACCCTCTTCGCCGGACAGATGGGGCCGATCTACTTCCCGATCCCCTTCGACGCACTCGCCGCTCACAAAGAGTTCTCCCACCTGAACGACGGGGTTTGGGAGGAAGACGGGTTCACCGTCTCGGCCATGCGCATGCGCCATCCGTCCTTCACGGTCGGATATCGCATCGAGTACGGCGGCGCGGCGCTCGCTTACATCCCCGACAACGAGATCGTGGGCGAAGATTACGACGTGGGTGAGACTTGGCGCCGCGACTTCATCGACTTCATAGGTGACGTGGACGTCCTGATCCACGACGCGATGTTCACCGAGGAGGAGTACCGGTCCAAGGTGGGCTGGGGGCATTCTTCGTTTCGTCAGGCGATCCATCTGGCCCATGAGGCCGGAGCGAAGAAACTCCTGTTCTTTCACCACGATCCCGAGCGTCACGACGACATGCTCTCCGAGTTGGTGTCGTCACGGCGGGACGAGGCCCTCTCCCTCGGATATAGCTTTCAGATCGACGCAGCAGCCGAACGCGCCGACATCCTGCTCTAGGAGACTACACTGTGAGACGTTTCGCCCCCTTGGTTGCAGCACTGGCAACCGTGCCGCTACTCGCCTTCGGGCCCGCCGAACGCATCGCCTCCACGCATTGGGCGGTGATCATCGGAATCAGTGACTACATCCACTTCGACGATGTGACGGGTGGGGATCTTCCCGGCGCCGAACACGACGCCCGGGGTGTGCGAGACGTGCTCCTCAGCAAGTACGGATTCCCGGCGGACAACATCCGGATGATCCTGAACCGGGAAGCGACCCGAGCGAACATCGAGTCGGCCCTGACGGAGTGGCTGCCCGAGCGGGCGCGTCCGGGCGACAACGTGACGGTCTTCTACGCCGGGCATGGCTCCCAGATGTGGGATGAATCAGGCGACGAGGACGATGGCTTGGACGAGACTCTCGCCCCGGCCGACGTCAGCCCCACGTCGACCGAGTTCGACATCAGCGACGACGACTTCGGCGCTTGGCTGCGGGCCCTTCCTACCGACAACGTCGTGGTGTTCCTGGACAACTGCAGCTCGGGGTCGGGCACTCGTGACGTCACGCCCTTCTCCAGGACTCGCCAGCTCGGACGCGACATCACCCAACTCGAGAAACCGGCGACCGTCTCACGCCGAGCACTTCCAAACGCGAGGGACAAGACGGGATTCGATGCCCAGGGTGCCAACGTACTCGAACTGGCCGCGGCGCAGCCCGATCAACCGGCGGTGGACGCGTTCTTTCCGGGGGAGGACGGGGCAGACCCATTCCACGGGGGGGCCTTCACCACGTTCCTCATCCGAGAGCTGTGGCGGGCGCCCGGGGACATGTCGTACGAAGACGCATATCGGCGCGTGACCGACGACCTGAAGCGGAATCGCTTCGAGCAGGACCCCTACCTCTCCGAGGACGTCGGGATCAAGTCCCTGCCCCTCTTCTTCGTCGAGGGTGGATCACAGGGCACGGCGACGGCGTTCCTGCCGGTGCTTTCGGTCAGTGGGTCCACCGCTGAGCTGCAGGGAGGTCAGGCGCTCGGCATCACCCTCGGGTCCACCTTCAACACGGCCGACGGCGCCCGGATGGTCGTCGAGTCGGTGAGCTCGGATCGGTCCCAGGCTCGAGTGCTGAGGGGGTCGGTCAGTGAAGGCGACCGGGCGACCCTGGAGGGTTACCGCTTCTCGTCCAGCTCTCTGCGGGTCAACGTCGCGGGTGTGGACTCCGCAACATCGGACGCGCTGGCCAGCGCCCTCGAGGGCACCGACGGGGTGGTTCTGATCCACGACGAGGCATCCTTCTCCGACCTGCTGCTGCGACGCAGGGGCAGCGACATCAGAGTCGTCGGAATGGACGGCGCTGCCCGGCACGTCTTCCCAGCCGGCCCGGAGGGCTCGAGTGACTTGGCCAACGCTCTTCTACGAGAGGCTTCGGCCAAAGGCCTGGGCAACATGGAGAATCCCGCGCAGCCTTTCGGGTTGGACGTGTGGCTCGCCGGTGACGCGTCGAGCTTCGGCATCGGCGAGAACGTGCGGTTCCTCGCGGAGGCCCAGCGGAGCGGGTACCTCACGCTCGTGGACCTCGGAACGGACGGGACGGTCACGGTGCTCTTCCCCAACCCGTACGATCGGGACAACGCCGTCACCGAGGGACAGCGGATCGAGTTCCCCACCGAGAGCATGCAGTCGGAGATTCAAGCGATGCCGCCGGCGGGCCGCGGAATGGTACGCGCGTTCCTGACTTCGGAGCCGCTGGATATCGCCGTGGGTGACGACTTCACCAGCGGTAACATCGAGCTCGCCGATCTCATCGCGGAAGCCGTCCGCTCGGCGGCCGGCTCGGTCGAGGGCTCGGACGGAGCGGTGCGCCTCGACTCGTGGGGGAGCGCGTCCGTCATGTACGAGATCCACAACTAGCGGGTCGGGCTTTGAGTACTGCACCATCTCGGGTGGCCCGGGGGCCCCGCGACATCGTGCAGGTAATGCCATGAAGTGGAAGCGCGCCGGTGTGCTGGGGCTGATCACTCTGGGCGCGACATCCGTCGCGCAGGTGGCTGATCGGTACGGCTCCCTCACACAGGTGGAGGACCTGGAGCTCGTCACCTTGGATCGTCGGCAGCAGGCCGCCTCCCGCCAACTTCGCCGCGTCGAGGGCCAGACCGAAGTCGTGATCGTCTTCTTCGATGAGGAGGCGGCCAGCGACTGGAACTACCTGTCGCCGTTCTACCGTCCCCACCTTGCAGACCTCATCAACGCGGTTTCCTTCGCAGGAGCCAAAACGATCGGGCTCGACGTATACCTCGATCGACGCTGGGACGCGCTCAACGCCATGGACGGCGGCGACGACCGTCTCCACCAAGCCCTGGCCGACGCGGGTAACGTGATCCTCGTTTCTCTCGTGGTGGATTCGGAGGACGGCGAGTCGAAAGTTCTGGCACGGCCGGATCCCTACTTTGCCGATGTCGCGGCCGGTGTGGCCTCCGCCGACCTGCCCACACCCTTCGAGACCATCCGTGACGGCACGCTCGCGGTCCGTTCGGGAGAGGACCTCGCCCCGGGATTCGCTCTGGCCCTATACGCGCACGCCAGAGGCCTGGACGTCGACGCCATGATGGCAGAGGCGAAGGCCGCGGGTCGGATTTCGCTTCCCGGACTGCCCGATGGCGTTGGCGAGGTGCCGGAGGACTGGTGGCGTGTCGGGGCGACTCCCGTCACGTCGGCCATCACCTTTCCGCTGCGATTCGTGGGACCCCCCTCTCATATCGTGCACGGCGAGATCGACGTGGGCACGTTCCAGGCCGTGGCGTCACAGAGCGCGGTAGGACTGGCCTACATCAACCCGGGGTTCTTCAAGGACAAGATCGTCCTTCTCGGCACCGGCTTTCACGACTCCGACAAGTTCCGAACGGCGTATTACGACCTCCCCTACAGCGTGGTGGCGGAAGGCGATCAGTCCTTCCCCGCCGACGCGCGGTTCGACTACATGTACGGGGTCGAGATCCACGCCCACGCCGTTCAGAACTTCATCGACGAGGAGTACCTCCGACCGCTTGGTGCGGGCGCCACATGGGTCTTGCTCTTGGGGCTTTCCTTCGCGGCGGGCGGCTTGGTCTTCATCAGGGGAGCCGCCTGGGGAGGCGCCCTCACCCTGTTGCTCGGCCTGGGTACCTACGCCGGCGCCGTCAGTATCTACATGGGCGGCCTCGGTGGAGTCGAGCCCTACCTCTGGATCCCGATCGTCACGCCGGCCGTGGCCCTCGGCCTCTCGTACCTGTCGGCGACGGCCTACGTGGCCATCGTCGAGGGCAGAGAGAAGCGATTCATCCGGAGTGCCTTCGGTAAATACGTCTCCCCGACCGTGGTAGGCCAGATCTCCGAGAATCCGGACGCATTGAAGCTAGGCGGAAAGAAGGTGCCGATCACGGTCCTCTTCTCGGACCTGGCCGGCTTCACCGACATGTCGGAACGTATGGACGCCGAAGAGCTGATCGCTCACCTCAACGAGTACCTCTCCGAGATGACGGATCTGGTCATGGCGGAAGAAGGCACTCTCGACAAGTACATCGGCGACGCCATCATGGCCTTCTGGAACGCGCCGACTCCCGTGTCCGACCACGCCGACCGAGCCCTCCGCTGCGCCATTTTCATGCAGCGGAAGATGGATGACCTCAACGAACGTTGGATCGGCGGCGACCCGGAAGCCGAGACCATGGTGGTCCGCATCGGGCTCAATACAGGAGAAGTCGTGGTAGGAAACGTGGGGGGCAAGGACCGCTTCGACTACAGCGCCATCGGAGACGCCGTGAATCTGGGGGCCCGCCTGGAGCCGGCCAACAAGTCGTACGGAACGCTGGTGATGGCCTCGGAGAATACCGTACGAGCGGCGACGCGTGAGAACTTCCGCCTGAGGGTTCTGGACTTCATGACGGTGAAGGGCAAGATCGAGCCTGTAACCGTCTATGAGGTGCTTGAAATGGCGGGAGTCGCGCTTCCGCCCGAGAAGGAAGAGGCCATCGGACATTATGAGGCCGGGATGAAGGCCTACCGGGGTCGAGATTGGGAGTTGGCCAGGGAGTACTTCAGGGCCGCTGTCGACTCGGATCCCGGTGATGGACCATCGAAGGTGTATCTGGAACGATCAAACGAGAACATCGCCAACCCTCCCCCGGCGGACTGGGATTTCGTGGTCCGCCGGACTACGAAGTAGGGGACCCATTGGAGTCAGTCATGAAGAACCTTCTGATCGCAACGACCTCGTTCGTACTCCTCGGAGCCAGTGCGGAACCGCCGTTCCAGGAGGCCCCCGCGGCGGTGGTGGTAGCCGTACAAGGGGCCGTCGAGGTCGTCCTCGGCGGCGCCTCCCCGACGGCAGCCGCCGTCGGGACGCGACTCGCCAGCGGCGACCGTGTGATCCCCGCCGGCGGCGTGGCCACCATCGTGCACGCCAGTGGCCGCACGGAACGGGTGACCGAGGCCCTTACCATTCCTTCCTCCGCGGGGGACCCGGAAGTGAGCGCCTTCTCGAGGACCATCCGCGTACTGGCCAGCGCGGCCTCGACCGACGCGCGAGGCAATCCGAATCGACAGGGAATGATCCGCCCCATCCCGGGTGAGCCCGTGCTGATCGCGCCCCGAAACGGCCTGAAAGTGTTGAGTGTGCGTCCGACCTTCGCGTGGCATTCCGTCGAGGGCGCGACCGGATACCGGATCCAGGTCCGCAACGTCGAGGGGGGCATGAACCGCTACGAGACGTCGGACACGACGTGGACCCTTCCTGTCGATGCCCCGGATCTCAAGCGAGGCCAAAGCTACGCCTGGACCGTGGCCCCCTCCGGATCGGGACGTCCGACGAGGGAGCAGCGATTCGTGGTCTTGGGAGGAAAGGAGTACGGCGAAGTGGCGGGCGCTCTCGAGTCGCTGACCGCCGCGGGTCTCGATCCCTCCGGAGCCGGAGCCTTGATGGCCACGGCCGTCTTTCGAGAGGTCGGGCTGTTCTATGACGCTTCGGCCACCCTGGCCGGCATGAGCGATGAGGAGCTGGGCGCGGACGTGTTCCTCTTGAAGGGCGAGATCCTGGACGCATTAGGCGACCTGGAGGGCGCGGGCGCAGCGTTCGACGAGGCCGATCGGCTGATGCGATGACAAGACGCCTGATCTTCGCTCAGGCCGGAGGCGCGTCGAAAGCTCTGGCCGCTCTTGGCGAGGGTGTGCAGGTCGTGGCGATCTCGAAGCTGAATGAAGTCGCTGCGCACGACCGGCCGGCCGTCCTGGTGCTGACAGACGAGCTCTGTGAAACGGGCGACACGAAGTCGGTGCCCAGCCACGTGAGCATCCTGGCCGACGGCCTCGGTGCGAGGAAGGCCGCCGATGACGCCGGCCGCCTCTTCCTCGGGTTGGACGACCTGAGTAGCGACGAGGCCCGGCATCGAGCTCTCCGCTCCGCCATGCGGGCTTCGGCCAACGAGCTCGCCCGCACGAGGGCAGACGCCCAGCTCAGCCAGGTCCACGGTGACCTGAGGGGGCTGAACAAGGTGGGGATGGCGCTCATGAGCGAGCGCGACCCGGACTCCCTTCTGGGCATGATCCTCACCCAGGCCAGACGACTGACCAACAGTGATGCCGGCAGCCTGTATCTCGTCGAGGAGGGGGAGGACGGGAAGAAGACGCTCCACTTCCTGCGGGCCCAAAACGCCTCGCTCCCCGATCTCCCGACCCCCGACTTTTCGCTCCCGTTCGATGAGACCAGCATCGCGGGATTCACGGCCCTCCACGGCAAACCGCTCGTCATCGACGACGCGTACGAGATTCCCGATTCCGAGCCCTACTCGTTCAACCGTGCGTTCGACGAAGAGGTGGGATACCGGGCGAAGTCCATGTTGGTGGTTCCGATGAAGGACCATCGAGACGCGGTCGTGGGTGTGTTGCAGCTCATCAACCGCAAGGCCGACGTCTTGGCCGTGATACGGGACGAAGCGTCCGCCGACGAGCACGTGCTCCCCTACGAGTCCCGGGAGGTCGAGCTGGTACAGTCCCTCGCGGGACAAGCAGCCGTTTCGATCGAGAACGGACAGTTGTACCGCGACATCGAGAACCTCTTCGAGGGGTTCATCAAGGCCGCCGTCATCGCGATCGACCAGCGCGATCCCACGACATCGGGGCACTCGGTCCGGGTAGCCACGCTGACCTGCGACATCGCAGAAGTAGCCGACAGAGCGGGAGACGGCCCCTTCAAGGACACCTCGTTCACCCGCGAGCAGATGAAGGAGTTGCGCTACGCAGGCCTCCTGCACGACTTCGGCAAGGTCGGCGTTCGGGAAAACGTCCTGGTTAAGTCGAAGAAGCTACCGCCTGTGCTCGTCGAGCGGATCGAAGCCCGTTTCGACCTGATCCGCCGCACGCTCGAGTCCGAGTTTCATCAGCAGAAGGCGGAACACCTCCTGAAGCACGGCAAGGACAGGTTCGATGTGTTCCGGCAGGGGCTCGAGGAGACCTATGAGAGCTCACTGGAGCAGCTCGATCGATTCCAGGAGGCCATCCGTGAGTCGAACGAACCGAAGGTCCTTCCCGAGGCCAGCGCGGAGATCTTGAACGACATCGCCGCGACCACGTTCCGGGACTTCGAAGGGCAGCAAGTCCCGTACATCACCAACGACGAGCTCCACTTCCTGGCGATTCCGAAGGGATCCCTCGACCCCGACGAGCGGCTTCAGATCGAGTCGCACGTGACACATACGTACAACTTCCTGACCCAGATTCCGTGGACCGCCGACCTAGCCCGGGTCGCGGATATCGCGCATGGGCATCACGAGAAGCTGGACGGCACGGGTTACCCCCGAGGTATCGACGCGACCCAGCTCGCTATCCAAACCCGCATCATGACGGTCTCGGACATCTTCGACGCGCTCACGGCTTCGGACCGCCCCTACAAACGCGCCCTACCCGCCACCAGAGCGCTCGAGATTCTCGACATGGAGGCCAAGGGCGGAATGCTGGACCGATCCGTGGTGGAGTTGCTCCTGGCCTCGGAGGTGTACCACAAAGTGCTGGAAGGGGACTGGCGCGAGTTCTAGGGAGGGTCTGAACAACCCCCATCTTGGGAGGAACGCGATCGGTTGCGGTTCGAAGATCCGGTTCGAAGACCTATCGGAGCGATGAAGTGCTGGCTGGCGCGCCGGAGAAACGGTCCGAACCGTCAGGAAGTCGCTTCGATGTGTCCGGCTCCCGCCCTCGGGCGGTCCATGGGCCGCGCGTTATCCGGTCGCGTAGCGGCCAGCGATGAGCAGATTCGAGAACCCGAGCAGCAACGCGATGCGCTGCGTGTTCTTCGCCAGTCCCCGGTAGCGCACCTTACCGTACCCGAAGCGCCGCTTCACATACAAGAACGGATGCTCCACCTTCGCCCGCACCGATGCCTTGCGCTTCTCGGCCGCCGCCTCGGCGCCGTCCCGATCGAGCAGGCGACGCTTGCCCGGCTTCATCGCCACCTGCCAGGCGACGTCGCAACCCCTGTTCTCCGGGCGCTTGTCCACACCCTGGTAGCCCGCGTCGCCCCATGCCTCCGTCTCGTCACCATGCAGCAGCACGCACGCCTGCGTCACGTCCGCCGCGTTGGCGGCCGTCGTCGCCAAGCTGTGCGCCAGACCCGATTCGGCGTCCACCCCGATATGCGCCTTCATCCCGAAGTACCACTGGTTTCCCTTCTTCGTCTGGTGCATCTCCGGATCCCGTTCTCCCCTGCGGTTCTTCGTCGACGACGGCGCGTCAATGATGCTCGCATCCACGATCGTCCCCGTCTTCAACCGATGCCCGAGAGACGCCAGATGCGTATTGATCTCCTCGAACAACCCCATCCCCAAGCCCTGCGTCTCCAGCAGGTGACGGAAGTTCAGGATCGTCGTCTCGTCCGGCAAAGAACCGCTCAGGCGCAGACCCGCAAAGCGGCGCACTGACTCCACCTCGTAGAGCAGATCCTCCATGCCCGGATCGCTCACGTTGTAGAACAGCTGCACACAATGAACCCGCAGCATCACCCCAAGCGGATAGGGGCGGCGGCCACGGCCAGCCTTCGGATAGAACGGCTCGATCCGATCCTCCAGCTGTTGCCAGGGAATCAGCCCCTCCATCTTCTCCAGGAAAATCTCCCGGCGCGTCCGCCGCTTCTTCGAATCGTACTCCAGCTCCGCGAAAGTCATCTGAAGCTCCATGGCCCGCTCACAACTCCCCGGTCGTTTCATCCCATGAAACTACACCCGTCTTGTTCAGAGTTTCCCTAGAAGGCTGTTGAAGAAGTACGGCCTTCTACCGGCCCGACCCCTCCACCACCGCCAGCGGAATGTCGCCGAACCCGGATCGTTGGGGATTCTGGCGTCCCTCCGTGGCAGACACCACGCTGTTGTTCACGTAGTCGAAGATCTCGCTGAACGTCACGACGCCGTCCCCGTTGACGTCTCCGCTCCCCTCGAGTGCCTCCAGAAGGAAGGCCGTGAAGACTCCGTGCCCACCCCAGCGGGCGTCCTCGAGCGAAAACTCGTTCGTGTCCGCCGCGGTCATCATGAGACGCCTGGAGGGCGAGAAGAGCTGAGCGAAACCGCCGGCTATCGCGTTGTCCGGGCCGCCACCCACGACGTCACCATCGGTCGTCCCCGCCGAGTGGCAGGCGTCGGCGATCACGATGACCCGCTCCGCGGAAATCTGACGGCGTAGGGCCGTCTTGACGTCCCACATGGGAAACGCCGTAGACGCGAGCGCGTCGAGATCACTGTCGGTGGGGAGAAGATAGAGGTTGTCCGGGCGCTGCGGATCCGGTGCCCCGTGCCCCGCATAGTAGATGAACACGAGGTCGTCCCAATCGGCCTGCTGAAGGAACACGAACAAAGCTTCCCTCATGGCAGCACCGGTCGCTTCGCCGTCCGAGAGGAAGCGAATGTGATCCTCCTCGAACGGCCCGGCGGCGGAACTGGTCAGGAAGTCGTAGACGGCCCTGGCATCCGCCCCGGCAAACTCGAGATCGGGAATGTCCTCGCTCGCATACCGGCCGACGCCGATCACGACCGCCCAGCGCTGGTCGATCCGCGGGGCCACGACGGCCTCGGTCGTGGCACCACCCGGGCCCTCGGCGACCACCCTTACCGAGTCCTGGCTCATCGGGAGGTTGGTCTCGGCCCAGAAACGCTTCGAGGTCTGCCCGTCGACACCCAGTCGCTCGGCCTCACCTTCCTCGAGATCCACGAGTTTGGCCATCTTACCCTCGACTTCGACGCCTCTGGCATGACCGGTGACGACCCCTTCGATCCGGATCGGATTGAACAGATCCGACGAGCGGTCGCCCTTCTTCATCACACCGAGCCCGCGGGTCGCGCCCGTGGAGGTCGACGGAGATACGTCGGCTCGGAGAATCGCCAGTCCCGGGCCCGCACCCAGATCGGCGGCCGCTACCTCGGCCTGCACCGAGCCCGGATCCGGCACCCAGTAGAGCGCGTTCTCCCACGGTTCGTTCTCCCAGTTGTTCATCAGTTGGCCGAGAAACGATGTGCTCTGGAGCACTTCTTCGGTCGCCTTTCGCAGCACTCGCGCCTTTCCGCGCTGCTCGGTGGCCTCGAGCACCCGGCCACCGTCACCCACGGCATCGGCGATGACCCGGCCCAGATCCAAACGCAACGCCCGTACGCGCACCTCTCCGGTCGCCGTGATGGCGGTCTGATCCACCATGTCGGGGCGAGCACCCCAGTCGGCCGTCCCGAGAACCAGCACCTGAGCGCCGAAGTCACGGCCCAGGCTCGTGGCGGCCCCCTCGTCCCCGCCCAGCGCCGCCTGAACCAGCTCTCTCTGAGCGGCGGTGTACGCCAGTGCCGGGTCTCCCACCGGAAATCCGGCCTCCAGCAGGAAGCTCGTCATCTCACGAGCGGCGATCTGCCCATCTTCTTCCTGGATGAAGACCAGGACGCGCGGCAGATCAGTATCGAACGCGATCTCGCCCGTCCCCTGAGCCACGAGCCCGCTCGGAATCAACGCCAACCAGACCAGCAGCAGAGCGGTGGTCCACGCTACCGCATCTCGGTGTCCTCTCATCATCGGTCCTCCTCGCCGCTCGTCGCCAATCGATCGACCGCCTGTTGAGCAGCGCGGTGGCTCGGGTGGATCGCCAATGCCGCCCTGTAGTGCTCAAGGGCCTGCTCGGTATCACCATTGTCTTCGAAGTCGACAGCGCGGGAGAACTCGACGGTCGCCCGTACGGGAATCGGCTCCATGTTGGCCCTGGACGAGGGCGGCTCCAGGTTCGGCTTCTTGACAAAGGCGTCCGCCATGGCCACCACGACCGACAGCAACTCACTAGTCTTGTCGTTCATCTTCTGCGCTTCGAGCACCTCGGACGTCTCTACGTCCACCGCACGCATGTCCATACGCAACTGCTCCGCGATGCTCGTAACCTGCCCGTAGATCATGTACTGGGCCCCCACCATCTTGCCGATCTCGACCGCGGTGCTCTCGTCTACGCGGCCGGACAGGGCCAGCCTCTGCTCCATGAGCAGATCCTGAAGCTGATATCGCTCGATGACCTGAAGACCGGGATTACCGATGAGTTCGGTGATGAGCATGCTCGAGACGGCCTTGCCCAGTGGAGCGGAGTTGCCCGCCGAGCCCAGCATGAGACCGGTGAAATCCAGTACCGCAACGGTGGGTACGTCGTCCTGGGCACGGACGGTGGGTACCGCCAAGCCGAGGACGAATGCGGTGACGGCAATCGTCAGGGGAGCATCGATGCGCAATCCAAATCCCTCCTCGAGGAGAGGGCTCGCCTCTCCAAGCTACGCGCCGACAGGCGCAAACGGCGGCCAAAGGAGCAAGTTTTCCTTTGCCCGCCGCGAATCCTCACCCTAAATTTAGGACCACTCCGACGGGAGTGCGAGTCTTTTCTATGGCGCGCGCGAACCGTCTCGCATGGAGCATCCGTTTCTTCTGCTGGAAGCAGCCTCCGATGTCCCTGGCCTGGCACAAAATTCGGTCCCTGTCGCTGCTACTCGTCCTGCCGATGTTGCAGGTAGGCTGTGCCCGACAAGGCCTCAACGCTGATCCCGCCGAAATCCCCACTCTCCAGGAGCAGCTTCGACAGAATCCGGGTGACCTTACGACGCAGACCCGACTCGGCATTGCCCTGTACAAGGACGGTCGGTTCGAGCAGTCGAAGACGACTCTGGCCAACGCGATCGACGCGGGTGCCGAGTTCGGCGCCGCGTACCTCTACCTCGGCCTTTCGAACGAGTCGCTAAACGACTGGGCCGCAGCCAGGACGGCTTATACTACCTACCTGGAAGTCGGCAATTTCGGTCCCCTGAAGGACCGTCTCGAGAATCGCCTCCTTCTCATCGTACGGAATGAGCTCCAAGCCGCCGCCCAGGCGGCCCTGGCCCAGGAAGCCGCACTGGTCTCGGAGCCTCCGCAACCCCGCACCGTTCCTGTCTTCCCTTTTCGGCTGGTTTCGGAGGATGAGGGTCTGTTGCCGCTACAGGTGGCCCTCGCGGACATGATGATCACCGATCTGGCCATCTCCAACGCTCTGACCGTTCTCGAGCGGACGCAGATCCAGTCGCTGCTGGATGAAATGGCCCTCTCGGAGGCCGGGTATGCCGATCCAGCCACCGGGGCCCGTGCGGGCCGGCTGTTGCGTGCGGAACATGTCGTCCAAGGCGTGCTCACCACCCTGGGCGAGCAAAATATCCAGTTCGACGCGGAGGTCATGAACACCGTCCAAGCGCAGTCAGCCGGATCGGTTTCGGATCAGGACCAACTCGAGGCGATCTTCGACATGGAGAAAACCCTCGTATTCCAGATGCTCGACGTTCTCGGGGCTGCGTTGACTCCGGCCGAGCGCGAGGCCATCAACGACAACAGAGCCGAGAGCATATTGGCCTTCCTGGCCTACGGCGAGGGGTTGATGGCGATGGATCGAGGCGACTTTCAGGCGGCATCGAACTTCTTCCAGCAGGCCGCTTCGAGAGACGGAAGCTTCACGGCCGCACAGACGCGTCGCCGGCAGGCCGATGGCCTCAACGATGCTGTGACGACAGACATCGAGAGTTCGGCGGACGAGACCGGCGCCGTGACCGGCGTATCCGACGCAGGCGAGATCGCACAGACGGACAACCTGCTCCAGGAGACATCCCAGGACGTGAACCCGAGCGGGACGACCGCCGTCATCGACCAAGGAACCACCACCACGGCCGGACGGGACAACAAGCAGGCCTCCGAGCGGGACTCCTCGCAAGAGGCCACCCGACAAGAGGGCGCTGCGGCCACCACGGCACGGGTGACGATCAGCATTCGGCGGCCGGGAGGTGAGCTATGAGGACTCTACGGCGGTCCCGGTTCGCGGTGCTCGTCTGTAGTGCTCTCTTCGCCTTCGGTGCCCGCTCGTTCCTAGGTGCCCAAACCAACCCTCAGAGCCTGGGTGTTTCGGCGATCTTCCAGGGATACGATTTCGATAACGCCCTGGGAGTCGACGGGGCCCAGCTCCTCATGATCCCGGTCGCGTATCGGCTCCCCGTAGGTGAGAAGTTCTCGGTCGAGCTCTTTTCGGCCTGGGCCGAGGGTCGTGTGCAACGAAGCGGACGGGTCTCGGTTCTGAACGGGCCTGTGGACACGCGACTGCACTTCGGATACAAGGCCTCCTCCAAGGCCATCGTGACCATGAGCGTCAATCTGCCCACGGGCAACGTCACACACGACTCCGACGAGGCGGTCGTGGCCTCGGTGTTGTCGTCCGACATCTTGGGCTTCCGCGAATCGAACTGGGGCACCGGTACCTATGTCACGACCGGGGTGAGCTCCGGGCGAGGCTCGGTGTCGACCACAACGTGGGTGAGACGGGCAAGTTCACCGCGGGGTTCACCCTCCAGTCTTTCGGCTCCGACGAGTTCGCGGGCCGCAACCTCTTCCAGTCGGGTAATCGTGTCCGGGTGGACGCCGCATACTCGTTCCGTGCGGGTAGCACGACCTGGAGCGTCTCGGCCGCAGACGTCTGGCGCGCCAAGGGGGACCTGAATCTCCAGATCCTCAACTCGGCCGGTGCCGCGGTGGGGGACTCTCTCGTTGCGACCGAAACGCAGAATCTGATCTTCGCGAGCCTCAACGGTGCCATCCCCATCGGTTCGACCATCTACCTACGGGCCGTCGTGGATTTCCGCGTTCAGCAGATAGGAAGCACACCCGGTGAACCCGACGTCGGAGGAAGCTGGATTCTCGGCGGAGGCTTCAGCATTCCGGTTCGATATCGGGGTGTGGACGTCTTCCCTCGAGTGAAGGTGAACGTCGGACGCCTCAAGGCAGCGGACGGGACCACCCACGGGGCGATCGGGGTGGAAGCCTCCGGTACGCTGCGATTCCGATAGCGACACGAGGTTCGAAAGGCCGTCGAACCATCGACGCGCCCGGCGCTGAGTCGGGCGCGTCGCTTTTTGGACGGGTGCCGAGTTGCCGAGGCAGACCGATGCGAATGAACTGCCCGGATCGTAGAACCGCGAGGCCACCTCTGCAGGAGCCAGGACCGTGAGCATCTCGATCAACACGGGCGGAGGCGACGCTCCCGGCCTCAACGCGGTGATCCGTGCAGCGGTCCTCTCGGCTCTCAACCTGGGCTGGGACGTGCTCGGTATCCGCCACGGGTATGAGGGCCTCTTCGAGGACGATGGCGTAGTGCCCCTCACGGCCGACTCGGTCCGCGGACTCACGCACCGCGGAGGCACGATTCTGGGTACCACGAACCGCGGAAACCCGTTCAGATGGCCGACCAAACGATCGGATGGCTCCGTCGAGCTCGTCGACCGTTCCGATGAGAGCATCGAGCAGTTCCAGGGTCGCGCATTGGACGCCCTGATCGCCATCGGCGGGGACGGCTCGTTGACCATCGCTTCGCAGTTGGCCGAGAAAGGGCTCTCGGTCGTGGGCGTCCCCAAGACGATCGACAACGACCTGGCCGCCACCCAGGTGACGTTCGGCTTCCACACCGCGGTCGCGACGGCCACCGACGCCATCGGTCGGCTGCACTCCACCGCCGAGGCCCACAATCGTGTCATGGTCGTGGAGCTCATGGGTCGCAACGCGGGCTGGATCGCGCTCTTCGCCGGTGTGGCAGCGACGGCTGACGTGATCCTCATCCCCGAGATTCCCTACAGCCTCGACGCCGTGTGTGCCAAGATCGAGGATCGCTACGACGGGGAAGACGGGTTCGCCATCGTCGTCGTAGCGGAAGGGGCCGCCGAGGCGGGCGGAACCCAGACATTCAGGCAGGGGGCCCGGAGCGGGGCCTCGGCCCGCCTCGGCGGGATAGCCGAACTCCTCGCCGCTCAGATCGAGGAGCGGACCGGCCATGAGAGTCGGTCCCTCGTGCTCGGCCACCTCCAGCGGGGGGGAGAGCCGATCGCCTACGACCGCCTTCTGGCCCTTCGCTTCGGATCGGCCGCCGTCGAGCTGGTGAGAGACGGGCACTTCGGGTGCATGGTGGCGCTCGACCCGCCGAACGTCCTGGCCGTCCCCCTGAGCGAGGCCATCAAGAACGCGAAACTCGTGCCCGTGGACGGCGACGTGGTGAGGACCGCGAGGAACCTGGGCATGTCGTTCGGCGACGAGTAGTTGGTCCCGAACCTATCCGACGGCGGAGCGCGGCCCCCGGAGGCTCATGAGTGTCCCGATGGCGAGGACGGTGAGCGCCCCCACCACGTTGTAGTAGAGCCACGATATGTCCGTGGTGATCGACACGATGAACACCGCCAGCATGCCCCCGAGCAGTCCCCAGAAGGCGCCGTTGCCGTCGGCCCGCTTCACCATGAACGCCAGTAGGAAGACCCCCAGAAGCGATCCGTAGAAGAAGGAGCCCACCTGGTTCACCGCCTCGAGGAGCGATCCCAACTGCCCGGCGTAGAGGGCGACACCGCACGCGAACAGCCCCCAGAACAGGGTCGTGGCACGAGACACCGTGAGGTAGTGCTCCTCGGACTCCCCCACCCGAAAGTGCCGCCGATAGAAGTCGATCACCGTCGCGCTGGATAGGGCTGTGAGCTCCGAATCGAGGGACGACATCGCCGCGGCGAAGATCACCGCGATCATGAGTCCGAGGAGGCCGGCGGGGACGTACCGGATGAGGTAGGAAGGGAACACGTAATTCACGTCGTTGGACGAGGCACCGCGGATCTCGGAGACGACGGCCTTCGCCTCTCTGCGTAGCCCCGCGAGCTGTCCGTCATACTCTCCGATGCGCTGTTGCAGCGCCGCCAGATGCTGCCCTTCGCGCCGGGCCTCGAGCAGCCCGAGCGTCGCCTGCCTTCGAAGCGAGTGGACGTCGCCGTGTTCCTCCTCCAACCGCCTGAACTGGTCGCCACTCCGGCTCTCCTGGACCATGGTCACCTCGGCCGCGTTGAACAGCAGAGGTGGACGTTCGAAGTGGTAGAAGACGAAGAGCAGGACGCCGATCGACAGAATGGCGAACTGCATCGGGACCTTCAGGAACGCGTTGAAGATGAGCGACAGCCTGCTGGACTTGAGGGACTCGGCCGTCAGGTACCGCTGCACCTGGCTCTGATCACATCCGAAGTACGCCAGCGCCAGGAAGAACCCTCCGATCATCCCGGACCAGATGGTGTAGGTGTTCGTCGGGTCCCAGGACCAATCGATGCTCGACCACATGTCTTGGATTCCGCCGATGTAGACCACGTCGGCCACGCCGACCTCGGCGGGCAGAGTGCCAAACAGTATGACCAGCGCCGCGCCGATCCCCACGAACATCATCAGCATCTGAATCACGTCGGTCCAGATGACCGCGGTGATGCCACCCACCATTGTGTAGGCGATCGTGACCGCGCCCATGATGAGAATCGTGATCTTCTCGTCCCAACCCATGATGACCGAGAGGACGATGGCCGGAGCGTAAAGAACGATGCCGGCCGCCAGCCCCCGCGAGACGAGAAAGAGGAAGCTCGTCAGGGAGCGGGTCTTGGAGTCGAATCGCTGCTCGAGGTACTCGTAGGCCGTGAAGACCTTGGCGCGGTAGAAGAACGGCACGAAAACCACGCACAGGAGCACCATGACGAACGGCTGCGGCAGGTATACCTGGATGAACTCCATGCCGTCGTCGAAGGCCTGACCGGTGGTTCCGATGAACGTGATGGCGCTCGCCTGGGTCGCCATGACGGAAAGGCCGACCGCCGCCCAGGGGAGGCTCCTGTTCGCGAGGAAGAACCCCTCGACGCCGACGTTCTTGCGGCTCTGATAGAGGGCAAAACCCACGACGCCCCCGAAGTACACCGCGAATACCATCCAGTCGAGAGCGGTCACGGGGCTCCGAAGTCGAGGGTGACCGTTAAGATGTGCAAAAGGACGATGAGGGCGGTGGAATAAATCAGGACGGCGCCGTACAACCACCCCCAACTGGGGAAGATCCCTAGCCTGCCACCCTCGTCGTAGTCATCCGGATCGGCGCTCGCCGGAACGCGTTCGTTCACGTCCACATGGTCACCGCGATTCCTGGGTCTTTTTCCACTCGTCCGCATCAAGTGAGACGAGGTTGGCGAAAAGCCGGTAGGCCCCCGGCACGCCTGCGGGAAACTGCCGGAAGAAGGACAGAGCCACGTAAGCATAGATCCCCTCTCCCAGCTGCGCGACCAGAAGGGACCCGTGTGTGGGCTCCTCCCCCGGATCGCTGAGCTCGAGGAGGGGCGTAAAGCGCTCGTCCCACTCACTGAGAAAGTAGAGGCCGCGCTCCTGCACCCACCCATCGAAGTCCGACTCCGTGATGCGGTTCGGCGAATTGAACACCGGGGACCGTGGATCGAGCAGTCTGAACGGCGAGTTCTCGTCGGTCACCCGAGGCGCCGACCGATTCCCCATGCTCACGGGGTAGGGAGCGAAGCCCCCCTGGGGATACTCGAACTTGTTGTACTGCACGATCACGGTTCCGCCGGCCCGGGCGAACTCGAGAACCTGGCCGTTCGCCGCGACCACGTCGGGGCGGGTTTCGTACACACGGATTCCGAGCACGAGCACGTCGTAGTCTGAGAAGTCTCCCTCACGGACGCGTTCGGCGGGCACCTCCTCCGCATCGGCACCCATCTGGCGCAGCGCCACGAGTCCGTCGTCGCCCGAGCCCATCACGTATCCGATCTTGATGCCTTCGGCCACCGTGACCTGAAGCACCAACGCCCGCATCTCGGCTGGCTCCATATACAACGTGCGCTCGATGTGGGGGTAGTCGATGACGTCGACGCGCTCCGCGAAGCGAGTGCCGTCGCCGCGTTGCGCTTCGGCTCGGAACGTGTGGGTACCTGCCTCCACACCTGCTCCCGGCTGCACCGTGAACGTGAAGCCCCGGCTGGCTCCCTCGACGTTCATCGCAAAGGGAATGGCTACGGGCGTCACCTCCCAGCCCTTTGGCGCGCGTAGCGTCACGCTCCCCGCCGCCCCCTCTCGCGACTCGTTCCGGAGAAGGACCGTCACTTCCCTTCCCTCCCGTGAGCCCTGGGGCCACGCCATACCCCGCGGTTCGATCGCCACGGACAGCGCCTGCGTCGCGAGGACGGGCTTACGGTACTCACCGCTGGCCTTGTCCACACCCACGTAGCGAGCCCGGCTCCCCCACACGAGGTGCACCGGCCCGTTGATTCCTGGAACGTGGAGATCGAACTCACCCGCGGCGCTGAGGAGCGCCCTCCAGTTCCGCGGAAGGCTCTCCGAGCCATTCCTGTCCGTCCACCGGTACATGTCCCCATCGCGGGGCGACTCGAGGTAGTAGAGGCGTGACGCAGGAAGCGCCTCGTCGAGGTGAACGCGGTACGTCCAGCTCGCCATCTGTCCGGGCTCCAACCCCTGGGCCGTCAGCGTCTGCCCGTCGCCCCCGGCGAATTCTGCCGATCCCCCCGCCCACTCACCCGGCCCCGCCGTGCGGATCACGGCCCCGTCGACCCGGAACGGCCCCCCATTCCAGACCCGCACGTCCAGGTCGATATCCTGACCCGCCGTCACGAGGTCGTCACTCGCCCTGACGTCTACCACGATGGAGGCGGCCTTCAGCAAGGCCCAGCGAACCTGTGCGGCACGAACCGCCAGGGGCTCCGCGAGACGGGACCCGGCCGACCCCATGTCCTGCATCAGCCAGAACGTGGCCTCCAGATGGCGATACGCCACTGCCAGCGGAGCCGCCGCACGTTCGGGCCTCAGGGCGTTCAGGGACTCGACGGCGCTCTGCACGGCGGTGCGGTACGCCCTGAGATGTTCCCGCATCGGGGCGGCCGAGGCTTCGGGCAACCCCGTCGTCAGGCCTGCCAGCGTCGTATCGACCCCCGCAAAGATGCCGTGATCGCCTGCCGGCTCCCGCACGCGGCTCTCCACCAACCGAAGCCCCGCGTCCCGTGGCCCCAGTGGCTGAGGCGCGCCCATGTCCTGCGACCGGTGCTGGCTCCGACTCTCCATTGAGAGCTGCAGATAGGACCGTCCGAGCAGCGGGTCGAAGGTCCCGGTCGGCACCGTGACCGGCGGCCGATCGGGGCTCCGCCGCACGGAGTGATAGAGCTTGTCGGCCTGCCACGGCTCACCGGCACCTCCCGGCAGATCCGCGAACCGCAAAGGGTCGGCCGCTGCTTCGAAGGCCTCGCCGGCGAGAATCCCGGAGGCCTGGTGCTGTCCGTGTCCGTCGTTGGGAGTCCCCGCCCAGACCGAAACGATGACCTGGGGACGAAACGTGCGGATCACCCACACGACGTCCCTCAGCACCTGGTCCCTGGGCCAGTGGGCGAACGCCTCGTCGGCGCTCTTGGAGAATCCGTAGTCGTAGGCCCGCGTGAAGAACTGTCTCCCTCCGTCCAACCTGCGCGCCGCCTCGAGCTCTCCCGTACGGATGATCCCCAATCCCTCACCCAACTCGGGGCCTATGAGGTTCTGGCCCCCGTCGCCACGGGTCAAGGAGAGGTACGCCGTCTCGACCCCCATCCCCCGCGCCAAGGTCGTAAGCAACCCCGTATCCTCGTCGTCCGGGTGCGCCCCGACCATGAGCACTCGCTTGACACCGTCCAACTTGCGAAGCGTCAACGCGGCCTCCACGACCCCACTGCCCTCCGGACCTATCTGTCCGGCAACGGGCGCCGCTCCCAGTAGAAACGCCGCCAGCGTGGCGGTCAGGATCGATGTCGGTGCCGACCGGTGCCGGCCCCGAGAAGCCCCTCTGATTCGTGTCGTCATGGCGACGAACCTACCTCCCCCCCCCGGATGTGCGAAAATCCGACCTCGTCACACGTACTCTCGCCGAGCCAAGGAAGTGCCTCCACCGCCACCGCCGGTGGAGCGGCTTGTCCGAAGTTCGAAGGCGCGGATATGTTGGGCCGAACTCGAAAACACCTACCTGCCACGGAGTAATCGATGAATCAGCCCCGCGACCAGTGGAGCTCGAACCTGGGCCTCATCCTGGCGGCCACCGGAAGCGCCATCGGTCTTGGCAACCTCTGGAAATTCCCGTTCATCACCTGGCAGAACCGTGGCGGGGCCTTCGTGCTGGTCTATCTCATTTGCATCGCGGCCGTGGGACTGCCGATCATGATGGCCGAGCTCCTCATCGGCCGAAAGACGCAGAAGAGTGTGGTCGGCGCGCTGAAGGAGGCGGTCGGACCGGCCTGGGGGATCTTGGGCCTCTGGGGAGTGTTGTGCGGTTTCGTCCTGCTCAGCTACTACACGGTCATCGCCGGTTGGTCGCTCTTCTACTTCGCGAAGACTGCGTCGTGGACCGTCGGCGGGTTCCCCACAGGGGCGAACATGGGCGACCTGTTCGGCGCACAGGCCGGGAACGGAGCGATGCAGCTCGGGCTCTCCGTGGCGTTCAGCATCGCGACGGTCTCGGTCGTGTATTTCGGCGTGCAAAAGGGGATCGAACGAATTGCCAAACTCTTCCTGCCGGTCCTCTTCGGGATTCTGTCGTTGTTGCTCATCTCCGCACTCGGCATGAGCGGGGCGGGTGAGGCCCTCGGCTTCATCTTCCGGCCCAACTTCAGTGAACTGGAGCCGAGTGGAGTCCTCGAGGCCTTGGGGCACGCGTTCTTCACGCTCTCGCTGGGTATGGGCGCGATGGTCACGTACGGATCGTACATCGGGCGGGACCAGTCGATCGTGAAGGCGTCTGCGGTGATCGTGGTGCTCGACACACTGATCGCCCTGGTCGCGACCGTGATCATGTTCTCGGTGATCTTCAGTGTGCCGGGCATGGACGGCCAAGTCAGTGGCACGGGCACGGTCGGCATGCTCTTCATCTCGCTCCCCGAGCTCTTCTTCACCGAAGTCCCATTCGGCACTGTGCTGGGTCCGCTCTTCTACGTGCTCGTGGCCCTGGCCGCGCTGACGTCGACCATGTCTCTCCTCGAGGTCGTGGCGGCCTACGTCATCGACGAGCACGGAATCGGGCGTAAGAAGGCGACACTCATGTGCGGCGGTGCGGTCTTCGTGTTCACCATCCTCGCCGCCGTCTCCTTCGGAGCGGTGCCGGCCATCACGAACCTCGAGCTCGGCGGAGCGCTGGGCGACCTGTTCTTCGGGGGCAAGGCGAGTTGGTTCGGCATGGCCGACCACTTCGTGTCGAACTGGATGCTGCCCACCGGCGGCCTGGGCATCACTCTCGCCGCCGGCTGGTTCATGACGCGAGAGACCACCGAGTCCCAGCTCATGGACGATACGACACCGGGATGGTTCAGCTACGGGGCGTGGCGGTTCTTCATCCGCTTCGTCGCGCCTGCCGCGGTGGCTGCGATCCTGGTCGCCGTGATCTTCTTCGGCATGGACTTCTCGTAACGAAGGAACCAGCGGTTCCACCTCTGGAGCCACTGCAACCCCTCGGCATCCGTACGGGCCGTATAGACCCCAGGGGGGCGTCATTCACGGGACCGCACCCCCCCGGGGCATCGTCTTTCCCTCGCCCGATACCTTGGCGATCTTTCGTCCTCGATGATGCTTCGAGCGCCCGAGCCCGTGACCGCACGTGAACCACGACGCCCACATGATCTCTGACCTCCTCGACCGACCGACCCCAAAGCGCCCCGAGACGCTGCGTTTCGAGGGACGTGTCCTGTACCTGGTCGATGATTCGGCGCTCATGGAAGCGCAGTTGGCTCACGGCGAGGAGTTGGCGCTGACCCCGGACTTGAAGAGCAAGCTTCGCGACCAGATCAGCACCGATGAAATCACCCCGGCCTATATCTGCCTCTTCTATGATGAGACGCTGGGCGACTTTCCGTATCTGGGCCTGGCGGCCACCAATCCTGAAACGGGAATCGTCGAGTCGCCGGTCGAACGGATCGCGGTGAAGCACGGTGGCTTCGTTTGCTCCGTTGCCGGAAAGCGTCGCGGAAAGGGCAGCAGTCGTGAAGCGAGTCCCTATGCAGAACTCAAGGCCGGCATTCGGATCGTAGTCGCCGAGAGTCACGAGCGCATCTACAACGAGAACTGCCAGAACCTCGGCGTACTCACGACGACCGACTTCGACGTCATCCGTCGTATCGAAAAGGGAGAGGATATCCCGCTGGCCATCTTCACCGAGGGCCAGGACGAGATCACTCGGCAGATCATCGAATACGGAGGCCTGTTCGAGTTCAACGTGGCCCGCCTGCAGGGAAAGGTCACGCTCCCGGCGCCCGCGTGTGAGGACGACGGTGCGACCGCATCGACACCCATGACCTTGGCGGAGAAGATCTTCGCCAAGCATCGGGTCGTCGATGCCGCCAGAGGTGAGATCGGAGTACCGTGGATCGAGCCCGGAGAGGCGGGGTTCTTCCGCACCGACGTCCGTTTTTCCCACGAGTACGTCACACCCATGTCGGCCATCTTCTTCGAGGAGAAGGTCGGCAAGACGGCCGAGGTCGTCGATCCGTCCAGCGTCCTGTTCTTCCGGGATCATCTCACGTTCCTCTCCAAAGTGATGAGCCAGGAACGCATCGAGCAGGGCCTGCTGGACGTGGCCAACGAGCTCGAGGTCAAGCAGCGGGAGTTCGCGGTGCGGCAAGGAATCCGGCTCTACGGTGAGCAGATGGGCCGTGAGCTCGGCTCGGAGGCGATCTGCCACTCTAAGATCCTCGAGGAGTATGCGGAACCCGGAATGCTCATCATCGGATCCGATTCCCACACCCCGCACGCGGGGGCCATCGGATGTGTCGCCTTCGGCGTCGGGACCACGGCCATCTTCAACTCGTGGATCACGAAGGATGTGCGGGTCCAGGTACCCCGATCCTTCAAGGTCGTCATCTCGGGCGAGCCCAGGGTCAACGTCACGGCCAAGGACTACATGCTCGAGATCTTGAGGAACCCGTACATCCGTGACGGCCACGCCATCGGGCAGGTGATCGAATACGCCGGTCCCGCCGTTGAAGCCCTTTCGGTGGACGAGCGGGCGACCATGACGAACATGGCCGCCGAGGTCGGAGCGTTCACCGGCATCGTCGCCGCGGACGACAAGACCGTAGAGTTCCTCGTGAAAGACCGTGGAATGGACCGCGCGGCGGCCGGGGCACTGGTCCAGGGCATGCAGAGCGACCCGGACGCCTCGTACGTCAAGATCATCGAGGTCGACGCATCGACGATCGAACCCATGGCTGCCCTCCCCGGAGATCCCGGAAACGGAGTGCTCATCTCCGACTTGGCGGCCGACCCGATCCGGATCGACATCGCGTACGCCGGGTCGTGCACGGCCGGCAAGAAGGAAGACATGGATATGTACGCACGGGTCTTTCGAGAGGCGCAGGACGCGGGCGGATTGACCGTCCATCCCGACGCGGAGTGCTTTATCCAGTGCGGCTCGATCGAGGTTCGCGAGTACTGCCGCGAAAAAGGCTACTTGGAGCTGTTCGAGCGGGTCGGCGCGTCTTTCATCGAGCCCGGTTGCGGCGCCTGCATCAACGCGGGACCGGGCGTGACACGCTCGCAGGCCGAGGTGTCCGTGTCTTCGCAGAACCGGAACTTCCCCGGCCGCTCGGGCCCGGGTCAGCTGTATCTGGTGTCACCCTACTCGGTCGCGGCGAGTGCCATCGCGGGTTACGTGACCCAGTGGGAGCCCGGCAAGGCCATCGAGCCCATCGCGCCTCGTAAGCTGACCGTGGTCTGAGCGTGCGGCGCCCCGGATGCACCGTGCCCCCGACCGGCCGAGAGACCTCGGCGGGTGGGCGCTAGGTGTCGCAGTCCGAGCCTTTCGTACCGGACCCGGCGCTCTATCCCTTCGATTCCCGCTGGCCCTCATGGAACGCTTCAAGGCCGACTTCGGGAACGTCCGCACCTCACGGTCCTCCCGTCGGGTGAAGAACGAGCTTCAGCCGCTAGCTAGCGGTCGGCGTCCTTGTCCCCCGATCGATAGAGTATCACCCGTACCTTCTCCAGGGTGACCAGCCCTCCATCGATCATGGCGTCCAACTCCGGTAATACGTCCTGAATGCTCTCTTCCTCCTCGACCACCTCCACGATCACGGGCAGGTCGGTGGAGAGCCGCAGCACCCGGTCGGTGTGAAGCCGAGCACTCGCCCCGAATCCGGCCACTCCGCGCACTACAGTAGCCCCTGCGAAACCACGCTCACGGAAGAAGAGCAATAGCGCCTCGTAGAGGGGACGGCCCTTGTGCGCACCGTCGGAGCAGCGGTCGCTCTCGCCGATGAACACACGCATGAGGGTCCGCTCTCCTCGGAATCGCTCGGTCACGGCTACCCCCTGGTTTCGAGAAGTCGCCGTCACGAAGCAGCGTGACGGTCTCGTAGGAGAACGTGCTGAAGGTGGTGAACGCCCCGAGGAATCCGATGGTGAGCATCGTACGCATGGCGGCACTGACGGGAAGGGCCTCCATGGCCTGCATACCGAAGCCGAGGAGGAAGGAACCCAGCACGTTCACCGTGAGCGTACCCAACGGAAAGACGCCCGCGACCGCCGCCTGAATCCAACCGGTGAGCCAATAGCGTCCCAGCGCACCGGCTGCGCCCCCTAGGGTGACGTAGAGCCAAATGGGTCGTCGGTACCCCCTCGCTGGTACAAAAGAACGGATCCGGAAATCGCTTGCCGGATCCGATGGTCGCTACTGGACTCGAACCAGTGACTTCTACGATGTGAACGTAGCGCTCTACCAACTGAGCTAAGCGACCTTGGCTGCGACCGCGGCGTCACGGCCACGATCCCGCCGGTCTGAAACAGTACCCCCACGGGGAATCGAACCCCGGTTTCCTGGCTGAGAACCAGGTGTCCTAGGCCACTAGACGATGGGGGCAACAAAGCCGTTACCTCACGCCTTGAGGGGCGAAAGAATACATCGGATCGGATCCCGATTCAACCCCTTGGAACGGCGGGGTGTCTATGGGTTAAATCAACACGTGCCAACGAATTGGGCTGGCGATCGAGAGACGTTGAAAGATACATGGCCGAGAAGCTGAACGACGAGTCCATCCGCGGTTGGCTGAGTGGAAGGACGGGGTGGAAGCGGAAGGGAAAGACGCTGATCAAGGAGTTCCGCTTCACGTCCTTCCGCGATTCGATCGTGTTCGTCAACCGGGTGGCCAGTCTGGCCGACGAGGGACACCACCATCCGGACATCGACATCCGATATACGACGGTCCACCTGACGCTCTCCACCCACGAAGCCAAGGGTCTCACGCGAAAGGACCTCGAACTGGCGGAGCGGGTCGACTTCGCCACCTCGGCCCGCTGAGGGGATCCCCCGAGTCCGACGTTCCGGTCGGCTGGCTCCGCGTAGGGCCCTACGGACTCAAGCGCAGCAACTCGGCCAGGCTTTCCAGATAGTAGTGCGGCGGTACCTCTTCGAGCCGCGCACGCGTGAACGGTCCCCAGAGCGCAGCGGCCGTGTAGACACCCGCCGCCCTACCCGCCACCGCGTCATACGGTGAATCCCCCAAGAAGACCACACGCTCGGACCGTTCGATGCCGAGTCGATCGAGCGCGAGGTGCACCGATTCCGGATGCGGTTTACCGTTCTCCACGTCGTCGTAGGTCACCACCACTTCGAACGCGTCACCCATCCCACAGCACAGGAGAGTACGAAGAGCCATCTCCCGAGCCTTGCTCGTAACGACAGCCACTCGGGTGCCCCTCTCCTTCAAGCGCTCGACCACCTCCAACGCGTCCGGGAACGCACCGACCATCTCGTCGTGTATCGTGCGTTGGAAGGTCCTGTAGGTATCCACCATCGCCTCCGCCTCTTCCACCGAACGAGCGAAGTCCCTCATCTGGACCCGTAGCGGCATGCCCATCGTGGCCAGCCACTCGCTGTCACGGCCTTCCTGTCCGAGATGCGTGAGGGTGGCATGCCGGAAGGAACGGAGAATAAGTCCGGTGGTGTCCGCCAGTGTCCCATCGAGATCGAAGAGAACCGCGTCCCAAGAGTCGGGGTGCGTCGCGCGAGGGTCTCCCCGCCGCCCGAGGGGCGCCATCACCCGGCCAGCTCTTCCCGCATCACGTCGCCAAGACATTCGATACCGAACTCCACCTGAGCTTCAGTGACGACCGCGGGTGGTGCGATCTCGACGACCTCGCCTCGTGCTCCAGCCGGAAGGACCAGTAGCCCTCGCTTGAGAGCGGCCGTGGTGATCGCAACGCCGGCACCCCCCGTGGGGCCCGTCTCGATGCCGATGAGCAGGCCGCGTCCCCGCACCTCCCGCACCCCGGGAACCACGCCCACCAAAGCCTGTTCGAGCTCGAGACGCAGACGGTCGCCCAGCGTGGCGGCCCGACGCACGAGATCCTCCCCCGTCAGAACCTCGAGGAACGCCAGCGCCGTCGCGCAGGACAACGGGTGGCCCAGGAATGTGCTCGTGTGCAGCGCCTCACCCGTCGACTCGGGCCACGCGTCCATGACCTCGCGAGAACCCAGGCACGCGCTCAATGGGAGACCGCCCCCCAGGGCCTTGCCTACGCAGAGCAGGTCGGGGACCACACCCTCGTGTTCCAAGGCGAACATCGCTCCCGTGCGACCAAAGCCCGTGAAGATCTCGTCGAAGACAAGAAGGGCGCCCGCCGACCTGGTCAGCTCCGCCAGGCGACCCAGGAATCCGGGCGGAGGCACGCGCACCCCTGCCCTCCCCTGAATGGGCTCGACCACCACCGCTCCGATGGGGTCCTCGAAACCACCTTCGCCGGCCAGGATACGCTCCATCTCTGCGAGGGCCAGTTCGGTGGCACCGCTCGTCTCCGCGTCCGGTCCATGGGGAAAGGGCGCGAACGCCACTCGGTCGTGTAGCCGCCCCCGGAAGGGAGCCCGGAAGTCGGGGCGCTCGGTTACCGCCAGACTACCGAGGGTGAGTCCGTGGTAGCCGCCCTCGAACGCCAGCACTCCCGAGCGTCCAGTAGCCAACTCGGCGGTCTTGAGAGCCACCTCCACCGCCTCGGATCCCGAGGAGGCCAGGACGCCACGGGTCTCGCTCCAGGGTGCCAACTCCGAGAGGCGCTCCAGGAGCTCGAGCTTGAGCGCGGGGGGGTGAACGTCACCCATGCCATGAACGAGACGGCCCGCCTGCTGCTCCAGCGCGGCCCGGATGCGCGGGTGGCCATGACCGGCAAGCGCGACGCCGAACGCACCGGTGAAGTCGACGTAGACGTTTCCGTCCACGTCCCGGACGTTGGCTCCCGCAGCGGCCTCCCAAAACACCGGGAAACTCCCCGAAAGAAACGTCACGTTGCGCGATTCGACTCGCCGCAACCGCTCGGCCAGTGCCATCGAGCGCGGCCCGGGCGGCGGAGTGACGAGGGAAGGCAGGAGCGAGCCGAACTCGGACATGGTTCTACCCTTCGCCGAGCGGATCCTCGGCGGCCATGCCCATGGCGTGAAAGCCCATATCCACGTGGAGAGTCTCCCCCGTAATCGCTCCCCCGAGAGGGGAGCAGAGGAAAGCCGCTGCATGCCCTACGTCGTCGGCCGTGTTTACGTCTGCAATCGCGGAGTTCTGACGGTAGTAGTCGACCATGCGCTCGATGGACCCGATGGCCCTGGCAGCCCGACTGGCGAGGGGGCCCGCCGATATGGTGTTCACGCGAATGCCCCAACGCCGGCCCGCCTCGAACGCGAGCGTGCGCGTGTCACTCTCGAGCGCAGCCTTCGCGGAACTCATGCCGCCTCCGTAGCCCGGAATGACCCTCTCGCCCGCAAGGTAGGTAAGCGACACCACGGATCCGCCCTCTCTCATGAGGGGACCGAACCGCTGCACCATTGCGACCATGGAGTACGCGCTGGCGCTCACGGCGGCCAGGTACCCGGCACGGCTGGTGTCGACCAGCGCCTTCTGCACCTCGGGTCCGTTGGCCAGAGAGTGCACCAGCACGTCCAGGCAGGGGTCACCGAAGTCGCCCCGGAGCGCGTCGGCCACCTCCTGGACCGTATAGCCGGTCAGGTCGCGATACCGCTTATCCTGGCGCACGTTGTCCGGAACGTCGTCAGGCGTATCGAAGACCGCATCCATGGGGTAGATCTTCTCCAGTTCGATCTCACCGCCTCCCGGCAGGCTCAGATCCAGCTTTCCGCGCTCCAGGCTCATGGTGAAGATCTTCAGGACGGGCGGCCACGTTCCGACGCATATGGACGCGCCGGCCTGAGCCAGGGCTCGTACTATGGCCCAGCCGTATCCCTGGTCATCCGCGACTCCCGCCACGAACGCCCGCTTGCCGGTCAGGTCAATGGGAAGCATCGACGTGGTACTCCTCGCGTCTCTTGGGGATCGACTTCCGGATGCACGGGAGGAACGTTAGGGGAATCAGGCGGCGCCGTCGACCGTGGGGGGGGGCGGCCGACACCGAAGTCCCGACGCGGGCGGATGCCCAGAAGACGCACCGCTACAGGAGCACCCACGCAACGAGTGCCAGATAAGTCCCTACCAGCACTATCCCCTCAACCCGCCGGATCGTGAGGTTGGCCCGAACGATGGGGACGAGAAGCACCGACATGATCACGACGGCCGGAAACTGGAGGCTCAGAACGTCCGGATTCACGTCGAGCGGTGAAGCCACCGCCGAGACGCCGAGAACGGCCGCGATGTTGAAGACGTTGGATCCGATGATGTTGCCGACCGCGATGTCGGCCTCGCCCCTTAGGCTGGCAACGAGCGACGTCGCCAGCTCAGGCAGCGACGTCCCGACGGATACGAGCGTGAGCCCGATGACCAACTCCGAAATCCCAAGGGCCTCGGCGAGGACGAGAGCCGACTCGCGGATCGCGAAGGCGCCCAACACGAGGCCCACGACGCCCATCGGGATGAGCGCGACATCCCGCGCCGCCGCCCCATGTGTCAGGCCTGCGGCCTCCTTGGCGAACTGCTCGAATTCACCGAGAACGTCCTCGTCTTCCCCCTTGGCCGTGTGAAAGACGAACCACAAGTAGGCGGCAAGCACGACCAACAAGGCGAGGCCCTCGATTCGTGAGATCCGCAGGTCCCACAACACGGGAAGGAGGAGCGCGGTGATGATGAGCATCACGGGCACCTCTCTTGTCACGACACGCCCCGAAACGTGCAGAGGTTTCGCGATGGCGCTGAGGCCGAGTACGAGACCGATGTTGGCGAGGTTCGACCCCATGACGTTCCCGATGGCCAGATCACCATTCCCGCCCAAGGCCGCCACGAGCGAGACCACGAGCTCGGGAGCCGACGTTCCCATCGACACGACGGTGAGGCCGAAAACGATCGGGCTCACTCCCACCGAGGCAGCGAGACGAGCACTGCCGCGTACGAGCCACTCGGCGCCGAAGTAGAGTACCCCCACCCCACCGATGAAGAGCAAGAGTTCCTGCGTCATCCCTGCCGCCGCCCCATCCACTCCCTGAGCCGCACTGCGGTCATCGTGTTCAGCACGTCCTCCTTACCCAACCACGCGCGTCTCGCCTGATCCACGCCATACGAAATATGATCCAGTCGCTGAACCGAATGGGCATCCGTGCTGATCACGACCTTCACGCCCAGCTCCTTGGCACGGCGTGCGTGGACTTCGTTCAGGTCGAGCCTGTTCGGGTTCGCGTTGATCTCCACCGCGACGTCGAGCTCGGACGCCGCCTGCAGCACCGCCTCCACATCGAGTTCGAACGGCTCCCTCCGGCCCAGCAGTCGCCCCGTCGGATGCCCCACAATGTCGACCGACGGATGCTGCATGGCACGGATCACCCGATCCGTCATCGCCGCTCGATCCATGTCCATCAGCGAGTGCACGGAGACGATCACGACGTCCAGCGCCTCGAGGACCTCATCCGTCATATCGAGGCTCCCGTCCCGGAGAATGTCTACTTCCAAGCTCTTGAAGATCGTGATTCCGTCCAACCCCTCCTGAACCCAGTCGATTTCCGCCCACTGCTCCGGGGCCTTCTCGGGCGTCAATCCCTGCACCATCGCCAAGGCCGGGCTGTGGTCGCTTATCGCCAGGTACTCGTATCCCCGAGCCGCGCACGCCTGCGCCATTTCTTCGATGGTAGCTTTCCCGTCACTCCAGGTGGAGTGCATGTGCAGGTCGCCCCTGAGGTCCTCTAAGGCCACGAGTTCCGGAAGCGTGCCATCGCGTGCCGCCTCGACCTCTCCACGGTTCTCACGTATCACCGGCGGGATCCACGGGAGACCGATGGATTCGAACACGGACTCCTCGGTGTCGCCCGCTACGCGTTCGCCGTCCTCCTTACCCACCTCCTCGGCGTCCACTCCCTCCGGGAGTCGAAAGACCCCCCACTCGTTCACTCGCATGCCCTGCCTCAGCGCGAGCTGACGGACCGCGACATTGTGTTCCTTGGATCCCGTGAAGTAGTGAAGTGCTGCACCGAACGAACGCGGCGGGATGATGCGAAGGTCCACTTCCAGTCCCGACCGTAGGACCACGGCGCCTCGGGTCTCGCCCGCGGACTCCACCCGCTCCACGGATCCGAAGGTGGTGAACCGCTCCATGACGTCGGATGCCGGAAGGTCGGCCTGCACGAGCAGATCCACATCGCCGATGGTCTCCTTTCGGCGCCGATAGCTTCCCGCCACCTCAATGCGCTGGACCCCCTCGGCCTCGCCGAGGTGTGCGAGCAGCGGCCCGATCAGGTCGTCCACCTGCGAGAGCAGAAAGCGCCCAGAATAGCGCCGGAAATCCTCTATTGCCCGCAGAATCTTCTGGACGCTCGTGGCACCGAACCCCTCCAAGGCCTGCACCTTGCCGGCGTTCAGGGCCTCCTCGAGCTCGTCGACGGTCTTCACGTCCAACGACTCCCAGAGCTTCTTCGCCTTCTTGGGTCCGACCCCGTCGAGCTTCACAAGGTCGACCAATGACCGCGGAATCTCTTCGGCGAGCTCCTCGAGCCGCGTGAGCTCTCCCGTCTCGATCAGCTCGACGATGTGGGCGGACATGTCCTTTCCGACGGCCGGAAGCTCGGTCAGGTCTTCGCCCGCTTCCACCATGGACTCGAGTGAGCGGGTGAGTCCACGAACGGTGCGAACCGCGTTACGGTAGGCCCGAATGCGGAACGGATTGGAGCCCTGGATCTCGAGCAGGTCCCCGAGCTCGTCGAGGACCGCAGCGATCTCGATGTTCTCCACGGGCTAGAGGATTCCCTTGTCTTCGAGGAAGGCGACGAACTCGGGCTCGGTGAGCACCTCGACGCCCAACTGCTTCGCCTTCTCGAGCTTCGACCCGGGGTCGGCTCCAACCACCACTCGAGTGGTCTCCTTACTCACGGACGCCACAACGCGTCCCCCCTCACTCTCGATGAGCCGCTTCGCCTCGGAACGAGCGAAGCCCTCCAACCCACCCGTGAAGACCCACTTTTCGCCGGCCAGTGCCTGGCCCCCGGTCTCCTGCGGCGGAATCAGATCCATCCCTCGATCCAGAACCGCCTGAATGCGGACCTTGTTGCGCTCGGCGTCCAAAAAGCTTCGGATTTGCTCCGACATGATGGGGCCGATCCCCGACACGGCCGACAGTTCTTCAACGGTAGCGGAATTCACCGCCTCGAAGCTGCGGAAGCAGCGAGCGAGCTCCCGGGCCACCGTCGCACCCACTTCGGGGATCCCCAGGCCATAGAGGAATCGGTGCAGCTCCACCGTCTTCTTCGCTTGAATAGCCTCGGCCAACTTCGCCGCGGACTTCTCGGCGAACCCATCCAGCCGCTCCAGATCCTCGGCGGCGACGTCGAAGAGGTTCGCCAACTCACCGACCAGGCCGCGGTCCACCAGGAGGTTGGCCGTCTCTTCGCCGAGTCCCTCGATGTCGAGGCCGGTCCGCGACCCGAAGTGCATGATGCCCCGCTTCAACTGCGCCGGACAGCCGAACCGATTGGGGCACTTCGTGAAGGGCCCGCTCTCCGTCACCGGAGTGTCACAGGCCGGACAGTGGTCCGGCATCTCGAACGGTGCTCCACGCTCTCGCCCATCTTCGACCAGCCGTTCGACAACCTGAGGAATGACGTCTCCTGCCCGTTGTATCCTCACCAGGTCACCCTCGCGCACGTCCTTTCGGGCCACCTCCTCTCGATTGTGGAGCGACGCTCGCGACACGGTCACCCCGCCGACCTCGACGGGTCGGAGGAGCGCCACGGGAGTGAGCTTGCCGGTCCGCCCCACGGAGACGGCGATTCTCTCGATGCGCGTGATCTCCTTGCGCGGCTCGAACTTGTAGGCAAGGGCCCACCGGGGATGATGCGACGTAGCGCCCAGGTCCTCCCGGGCGTCAATGTCGTTCAGCTTGATGACCACACCGTCGATCTCGTAGTCGAGGTCATCACGGTCCTCTTCGAAGCTCCGGTGGTACCCGAGGATCTCCTCCACGGCGGCAGCTCTCACGACACGCTCCGGGGTCTTGAACCCCCAGTCGCGGAGAGCCTGCACGCCCTCCTCGTCGGTGCCCATCTTGGCCCCCCGAAGCATGAGGATGTCGTACGCCAGAACGTCCAAGGGTCGTGACGCCGTCACCGACGAATCCAATTGGCGGAGCGATCCGGACGCCGAGTTCCGCGGATTCACATAAGGCTCGGAACCCTGCTCGACCATGCGCTCGTTGAGCGCCTCGAAGGCGGAGAGGTACATGATCACCTCCCCTCGTATGGCCAACAGCTCCGGGGCCCCACGAGCGTGCTCCCGTAGGCGGAGCGGCAAACTCGAGATGGTCCGAACGTTCTCGGTGACAACCTCCCCCGTACGTCCGTTCCCGCGCGTGACGGCCCGAGCGAAACTGCCGTTCTCGTAGACCAGCTCGATGGAGGCCCCGTCCAGCTTGGGCTCCAGCAGATACTCCGGCTCGCTGTCCAATCCCTTGCGCACACGCTCGTCGAAGCGACGCACCTCGTCCTCGTCCTGAGTGGAGTCCAGCGAGAGCATCGGGGCCGTATGCTCCGCCGTGGGGAGCTCGCTCCTCGGCTCGCTACCCACCCGTTGCGACGGCGAGTCGGGCGTGACGAGATCCGGATGGGCGGCCTCCAGATCCAGGAGCTCGGCGTACAGGCGATCGTACTCCGAGTCGTCGATCTCGGGGCGCGACTCGACGTAGTAGAGATGCGAGTGCCGGCGAAGCTCTTCCCTCAGAGCCTCGGCACGGCGCTCGACGTCGTCGGCCTGGTCCGAAGACGATCGCTTGGGATTGTCCGGCGTGCCTTGGGTCAACGAAACTCCAACTTCTGGTGGATGTTCGGCCCAATAACGTGGCGAATCGAAGGGGGTGAGGACAGTCCTCACCGGCGTTCGCCGCCGGTCCCCGAAGCGTTGCGTGGCTTCGGTGCTGAGGGGTATATCACAGCACCTGTCCAGGTAGGCTTCGGACATCCGAATCGACCACACCGCCGCGAGATCTCATACGGCTGGAGGAACCATGCGCATCACCCACACGCTGCTTCGGTCGGGACTCTGCGTCCTCGCCATCTTGGGCCTGGCCACGCAGGCCATGGCTCAGCGGCCGACGACCACGCCACGCGGCGCCGAAGAGGGTGGCGGCCCTTACAGCAGGCTCATCCTGAGGGGTGCCACCATCATCGATGGCACCGGCGCGCCCCCACGGGGCCCCGTCGACATCGTCATCGAGGACGATCGCATCGCCGAGGTGCGATCCGTAGGCTTCCCCGGTGTACCGATCGACGAGCGTCGTCGCCCTGAGGATCCTGAGCGCGAAATCGACCTCACCGGGCACTACGTCATGCCGGGATTCATCGACATGCACGCCCACACGGGGGGTGAGCTCAAGGCCCCCCAGCCCGAGTATGTTTACAAGCTGTGGATGGCTCACGGTGTGACCACGTCTCGAGGTGTGGGGCACGGGCCGATGATGTGGGCGCTGGAGGAGAAGGCCAAGGCCGCCCGCAACGAGATCGTGGCACCTCGCATGTACACGTACGCACGGCCGGGCGAGGCGTGGGACCAAGGGAGCATCGACTCGCCCGAGAAGGCCCTGGAGTGGGTGCGGTGGGCGGTCGAACAGGAGGTCGACGGCCAGAAGATCGACGGGCTCAAGCTGGGCTCCTACGACCCGCCGATCATGGAAGCCGTGATCGACGAGGCCCACAAGTTCGGTCTGGGTACCGTTGCTCACCTCGGACAGATGGGCATCGCCAGGATGACGGCGCTGGACGCCGCCGAAGCCGGCCTCGACATGATGACCCACTACTACGGCCTGTTCGAGTCGCTGCTGAAGGACATGAGCATCCAGGACTGGCCGCTCGACTACAACTACAACGACGAACAGCACCGATTTGGCAACGTGGCCCGGCTCTGGGACCAGATCTACGAGCCCGGCTCCGAGGAGTGGTACGGCCTCATGGATCGTTTTCTGGAGCTCGACTTCGGACTCGATCCCACGATGACGATCTACGAGGCCAGCCGAGACGTCATGCGGGCCCGCAACGCCGACTGGCATGACGAGTATACGCTGCCGACCCAAGACGACTTCTATCAGCCGAGCCGGGAGGCACACGGATCCTACTGGTTCTACTGGACCACCGAAGACGAGGTGGCGTGGAAGAACTTCTACATCCGCTGGATGCGGTTCCTGAACGAGTACAAGAATCGGGGCGGTATCGTTACCACCGGTTCGGACTCGGGCTTCATCTACAAGCTCTACGGCTTCGACTACATCCGTGAGCTCGAGCTCCTGCGTGAGGCGGGCTTCCACCCCATCGAGGTGATCCGGTCCGCCACGATGTACGGGGCTATGCAGCTCAACAAGCCGAAGGGGCTTGCGCCGGACTTCGGGATGATCCGAAAAGGGCTCAAAGCGGATCTCGTGGTGGTGGATGAGAACCCTCTTCAGAACTTGAAGGTGCTCTACGGAACCGGCGCCGTGAAGCTCAACAACGACACGGGCGAGGTGGAGCGTGTGGGCGGCGTCAAGTACACGATCAAGGACGGTATCGTGTACGACGCCAAGCAGCTTCTGGAGGACGTGCGGGAGATGGTGCGGAAGGCCAAGGAGGAAGAGCGCGTCACCACCGACGCGGGGGGGAGCTGAGCTCCGGGTGCCGAACGGAGACGGCATGCCTCCCTTCGATCTGGAGAAACTCAGAGCCGAAACCCCGGGAACGGGGCACCGGATCCACCTGAACAACGCGGGCGCCGGGCTCATGCCGGAGCCGGTGCTTCGAGCCGTCATTGACCATCTGGAGCTCGAGGCCCGGATCGGCGGCTACGAGGCCGCTGCCGAAAGGAAGAAGGAGATCGCGGCCGGTTACGCCGCGTTGGGCCGCCTGGTCGGAGCCGCCCCCCAGAACATCGCCGTCACGGAGAACGCGACCGCCTCGTTCATCCAGGCTCTGTCTTCGATCCCTTTCGCCCGCGGAGACGTGATCGTCACCACCCGGAACGACTACATCTCCAACCAGATCATGTACCTGTCGCTTCAGGCCCGCTTCGGAGTCGAGTTGGTGAGGGCGCCCGATGACCCGTCCGGGGGCGTCGACGTGATGGCAATGGAGGAGTTGATCCATCGGCGCCGCCCCAGGCTCGTGGCCGTCACGCACATTCCCACCAATTCGGGGCTGGTGCAGCGCGTCGCCGACGTGGGGGCCATGTGCCGGCAACGGGACATCCTCTACCTGGTCGACGCCTGCCAGTCGGTGGGGCAGATGCCCCTCGACGTCGAAGAGATCGGATGCGACTTCCTTTCGGCCACGGCCAGGAAGTTCCTGCGTGGTCCTCGGGGGGTGGGGTTCCTGTTCGTATCGGATCGGGCTTTGGATCTCGGCCTGGAACCCCTCTTCCCGGACATGCGGGGTGCGGACTGGATCGAAGCCGACCTGTACCAGCCGGCTCCCGGAGCCCAGCGCTTCGAGAATTGGGAGTTTCCCTATGCCCTCATGCTTGGAATGGGCCGGGCCACCGAGTACGCCCTCAACCTCGGACTGGAAGCCATCCGAGATCGCGCCTGGGCGCTGGCTACCATGACGCGAGACCGTTTGGCGGAGATCGACACTCTGCGAGTTCTCGATCGCGGGGAGGAGCGGTGCGCAATCGTCACGGTCTCCGTGGAGGGACGCCACGCCTCGGACCTCGTATCGGCGCTGACCGAAGCGGGAATCAACACCAACGTGACCGCGAGGGACTACGCCGTCCTGGATTTCGACGACAAGGGAGTGGAGTCCGCGATCCGGGTTTCCCCCCACTACTACAACACCGAAGAGGAAGTCGCGGAGTTCACGACCACACTCGCCGCACTCGTGCAGTGAGCCAGAAGATGCTTGCCCCATTCCCACCCCGTTGAAGAGATTCCCACGCGCCGCCGTACTCAAGGTTCAGGGAGCGAGGAGACGAGTTGCAACCGGAGGTCGAAAGAGAATTGGTCCGGACATGCAAAGCAGGCGGCGTGCGGTTTTACGAGCCTCTCGTGCGAGCGTATGAGGGGCCTGGTTTTCGTTTGGCCGTGGGCATGCTCGGGAGCGCCGACGATGCCCGAGATGCGCTCCAGGACGCATTCATCAAGGCCTGGGAGTCTCTCAGCCGATTCGACGCCGACCGTCCCTTCGGACCCTGGTTCTTTCAGATTCTGAGGAATCAGTGCCGCGACGTGATACGCAGTCGCCAGTCCCGGGGGCGCCTCGAAACGCGGGACGAAAGGCTCGAGTTCCGCCCTGCCGGGGCCAAGACGAACCCCGAGCGCTTGAGACAGCGAAGTGAAGCCCAGGAGACCCTATGGGCCGCGCTCCGCGAAATCAGCGACGAGCACCGTGAGATCATAGTGCTGAAGGAGCTCGAGGGCTTTCGTTATGCCGAGATCGCCAGCATTCTGGACATTCCCGAGGGCACCGTGGCCAGTAGGTTGTATCACGCGCGCGACGCCCTACGAACCGCATTGCAGGGGATGAACGCTGAGTATCCGTAGGAGGATCATGCCGTGACGGGCATCAGTCACGAGACGCTCATGCGCTACCTCGATGGAGAGGTCGCGCCAGATGAGCTCGCGAGGATCGAGGCCGCCGTCGCCGCATCCACCGAGCTGCAACGTGACGTGGCGATCTTCGGTGCCATGAAGAAGGACCTTCAGGGTATCGCGTTCCCGCTCAGTCGCGACGATTCGGTATGGGGCGTGGTCCACCGCCGGCTCACCCGGCCGATCGGTTGGCTCCTGGTGCTGGCCGGCTTCACGGTCTGGGCCGCCTACGGCTCGTACCTCTACATGATGTCGGCGATTGATCCCTGGGAGAAGTTGGCGACCTCGACGATCGGCGTGGGAATTCTGCTCCTCTTCGGCAGCGTGATCTACGAGCGGTACAAGGAGTGGCTCACCGATCCCTACCGGGACGTGGTACGATGATCATCGTCACGACACCGGACATTCCCGGCATGAGGGTGGTGCGTACGTTGGGTCTCGTTCGAGGGAACACCATTCGGGCACGGCACATCGGGAAGGATCTCATGGCGATTCTTCGGAACGTGGCGGGGGGTGAGATCCGCGAGTACACGAAGATGCTGGCAGAGGCCCGAGAGCAGGCCATCGACCGGTTGGTGGAGGAAGCCGACGCTCTGGGCGGCAACGCGGTCTTGGGCCTCCGCTTCCAGACATCCATGATCCAAAAGGGCGCGGCCGAGATGCTCTGTTATGGCACCGCCGTGGTTGTCGAGCCGGGCGATTAGCCGGCCCTAATCCGCCTTCGCAGGGCCGGCCGGGCTCCAGGTTTCGCTTGACCCTCGGCCGTGGACGCTCATTATGCGGTATCCTCCGCCTCCCTTGTCGGCCCTCGATATCGCACTAGGCCCGTGTTGAGAATTGCGATACTCCAGCCCGATCCTCGCGCAGCGGCTCGGCTAGCCGACGCCCTGAGGTCGACGTACGAGCTCCGGTCCTATCGGAGTTGGGAAAAGCTGTACAGCCATGCCCCCAAGGCCCCCTGGGCCTGCTGTATCGTCGACATCTATCCCCCGGAAGGGCCTGTGTCCCCCACCCAGTTGGGGGATCTACGGCGGCAGAGGCCCGACCTCGCCATCGTGGTCTACTCCGACTTCGCAGACCGCGAGCCGGACCTGTTCGAGGTGGGACGGCAACAGATCGACGCAGTAATCCTCGCCGGACTCGAGGACTCGCCTTCCGCCATTCAGGCCACGATCAGTCGATCGTTGGCCTCGCCCGCCGCCGGAGTCGTGGAAGGCGCACTCGAGGGACGCCTGGCCGCTCTCGGCATAGCGGTGGTGCGATGGTCCATGGAGCACTCCTTTGAGCGGCCGAGCGTGGACGAACTGAGCGAGGGAATGGGCATGTCTCGCAGCCAACTCACCAGGGAGCTAAACCGCAGGGGCCTCCCTCCCCCTCGGGCCCTGCTCCTCTGGGGACGGCTATTCCAGGCGGCCCGACTGCTTCAGGGAGGGACCGCAACGGTCGAAGGCGTCGCCCACGCCCTGGGGTATTCCACGAGTTCGGGCCTCCACCGGGCGTTCCACCAATACGTGGGATGGCCTCCGGGAGCCATATCCACACGGGGCGGAGTGGCGGGGGTGCTTGAGTCGTTCATAGAGTCGCAGGCTACGGATGCCCAGGAGTCGGCGGTCGGTCGTAGATCCGCGAACACCTAGATCCCGCACCGCCTCGCGGCCGTAGAAGGCTGTTGAAGAAGTACAGTGGGAGCCTTCTAGTCAGGAACCACCTTGCAGGAACGTCCGCAGATCACCGATGTCGTAGGATCCGTCGGCGTTTCCTCGCGAGTCCAGAATCGCCCGTTCACCGGCGTTGAGAGGCACGGCACCGGAGTCGATAAACGCGGTCAAGGCGCGATCCGGGGTCATAACGAACTCGCCCACCGCGAGCGGCACCACCACGGTGCCCACGGCCCCCCGTGAGTCTTTGATGCCGACGCTGAACTGGATCTCACCCACGCTCTCGGGCGCCCCACCCACCACCAGCCTCGTTCCCTCCGTCCCCACGGTCATGCCGCGGGACGGCAGCGCGTCGTCCAGGAACGCTGTGTAGGGCATCAGCCCTCCGGCTATCGTCAGTGACCCCGAATAGGGGTTGAAATGACTCGCCTCGGGCAGCTGGCCGGGATCCACGATGCCCGGCTCCCTACTGTTCGTGAGGCGCACGCGGGCCTCGTCCCCTACCGCGACGATCGAATGAATCGTCACCCGACTCGGAGCTGACTCCGCATGACGCAGCGTCCCGGGGCTGGTCTCGGTGTTCAGGAAGGCCTGGGGTGCACCCGGTTGCCCCCAGGCATCCGAGGCCTCGCCACGATTGCCCCCGTTCGAGGCCGTGAGGAGCAGGTCGCCACGGCCATCCGCCTCCACCATGGAGAACAGATAGGGCCGGACCGATCCCCGATCCGGCCGCCGTACACCCGACAGATCCCAGTGGTACATGAGAACGCCGGAGGCGGGCAGATTGGTGTCGAAGCCCGTGCGGGGACGGTGCTCCAGAACGAGGAACTCGACGCCGTCGTCGTCCAACGGGACCCGGAGTGCCTCGCGGCTCTGCTGGGCCGGACCCAAGACGAACTCCTCATTGAACACGTCCTCCACATCGACCCACCGGATCCAACCGAGCTGCTCCTTGGACCACGGGCTGAGGTGTGTCGGGCCGAAGCTGACTCCACGAGTGGATCCGTCTCCGCATCCCCACGAGCCCGCCGCCATGAGTCCCCAGCACCCGAGCACCCACCGCCGGTTCTGCAGCTCAATTCCGTCGATGGGATGGTAGAGATCCGGAAGGCCGAGCACGTGCCCGAATTCATGAGAGACGACGCCCGCCGTCTGGAGAGTCTCCCCCGCACAGTCGGCAGCGCTCGTGATCGTGTATCCGAAGATCAGCATGGGATTGCCGTCGAAGCCCACGTCCTGGGTCGCGAGCGCACCGCCAATCCAGAAGACCATCGCGCTGCGGTGAGGCCAAATGGCGGGGCCGCCGCACGACGCGGAGACCTCCTGGAACTCGAAGTTGATCACGTCGACGACTCCGTCGTCGTCTCCGCTGTTCGGGACGCCGTCCGGTCCGTCGTTGTCGAACTGCGTGAAGTCGATGAACTCGTCGGCCTTGCCGACCGCCTCAACCAGGTAGTCTCCGGTGCCGGTGTTGTCGCCGAGCCCGAAGCTCTCGCCCACCACCTCGGCCACCGTGAGGCTCGTCTCGACCCAAGGAGCCACGACTCCTTCCACAGTCAGGAGCCCACCCGAAGCCTCCAGATAGAAGTCTGTCAGCGTGCCGGCCTCGGAGGGTCCATCGAAGAGAACCCGTCGAATGTCCTCCACCGCGAAACGAGGCTCCTCCGAATCGGCGAAGAGCGCCGGGATGACCAGAAGCTTCATCTGACCGGCCACAGGCACGTGCGCACCGTCCACGGCCTGCGGCCTCTGGCCCCTCCACACTTGTGGAAGCTCGAAGACGTCGGGGTCGCGCGCGATCCGATCGTAGTACGCCTGCGGAAGCGCGAGTCCACGGATCTCCGCCAGGGCCTCGATGTCCTGTGCCTCGGCCGGGCTAAGGACGGCGCATAGCGACACAGCCGCGACCACGCTGAAGGCAACGCTCCGGCTCACGGTGTGAACCTCACCCGGTACCCGGCCAAGCTGGTCCTGAGGTCGTTCTCACCGTCGGCTATCTGCAGCACGGTCGTCACGGGGGGCTGCGTGGTGTCGGCGACGTTGAAACGAAAGGCTATCTCCCCCGGAGCGTCCAAGAGCACCAGGACCTTCGTGGTATCGCCCAATGCGCTGGTGTAGAGATCGCCGGTGAGCGGCTCCACGAACGAGACTCCGCCGCCTACCAGGTGGAGAAGCGCAGCACCCTCGTCGCCGTTCGGTGACTCCACGGTGGCCGTCAGCGTACCTGGAGCACTCACGGGGGCCGCATCTCCGCACCCCAGGGCCCCCCCCAAAGCCAACATGGAGATCAGGGCCCTCAGGGTGGCACGGCGAGGGTCAGCCATGGGCCTCAGCGGAAAGAGCCTCACTCGTGGCTCGGTACCCTTCTTCCAAGAAGCACTCGATCTCGTCGAAGTCGAACCCACCGTAGGACTCGAGGTGGGGCCGCACGAAGGTCAACGGCACTCCCGCCCAATCTCTTACGGTGTCCCGCCGCTTCTGTCCGGCCATGATGGCGAACACTCTCTGCTGCACCGCCACCAATCCATCATCTGCCACGGCTCGAGCGTCGGCGTCCGGCCCAGCTCCAGCGTCGACCGCGATGATGCGGGTGGCCCCCAGGTCCGAGGCCCGCTGGAGAGGCAACATTTCCCTGACCCCCCCATCCACCAGCAGTCGGCCGTTCAGGTGGGCAGGGGGAAACAGAACCGGAAGCGCGGAGGAGGCGTAGACGCTGTCCACGAGCGAAATGTCCGTGTCGCCGCGGTGTCCGAGCCAGACCGTCTGTCCGGTGGCCAGATCGACCACGTTCACCACCAGGGGGATATGAAGCTCGTCCCAGTCGTCCTTGGGAAGCAACCGTCGAATGAAGTCGTGGAGTGGGCGCCCCTGGAACACGCTCGGAGCTCGAATGCCGTTGATCCACACGGCCCGACGCCTGAGACGAATGATATCCCTCCGTCTCAGCGCGCGTGCGCTCGTTTCCATCTCCTCGACCGAGCGGCCACCGGCAAAGGCGGCCCCGACCATGGCTCCGATACTCGTGCCAATGATGCCGGCCACTCGAATACCCGCCTCCTGAACGGCCTTCCACGCGCCGATGTGGGCCAGACCCTTGAGGGCTCCACCCCCCATGACCAACCAGATCGCGTCCCCTGCCCCGTCCGGGCCAGCGGGTTCGTATGACACGGTCACAGGCCGGGCACCCGGGGGAACCGGGGTCCAGCTTGACGGTATACCAAGGCCTCTCTAGCTTTGATGAAAAGAAGAATCATTCTCAATAAGACCCACTCTCCAGAGTTCTTTTGCCCATGAGTGACACCCCAATTCTCAGGATTTCCGGCCTTCATGCCAAGGTCGCCGACGAAGATCTCCCTATTCTGAACGGCGTGGACCTTGAACTCGGAAAGGGCGAGATCCACGCCATCATGGGACCCAACGGCTCCGGAAAGAGCACACTCGCCAAAGTGCTGGCCGGTCATCCCGGTTACGAGGTTACCGCCGGCGAGATTACGTACCGTGATGAGTCCATCCTGGATATGGAACCGGACGAGCGCGCACTCGCGGGGATGTTTCTGGCCTTTCAGTACCCCGTCGAGATCCCAGGGGTCTCGATCGCGAACTTCTTGAGGACCGCGCTTCAAGCTCGACTCGTGGGTGACGAAGAGATCGACTTGTTCGACTTTCAGGACGAGCTCATCGACCGCATGAAGCTTCTCGACATGGAGCCTTCCTTTGCCGAGCGCTCCGTGAACGACGGCTTCAGTGGAGGCGAGAAGAAGCGCAACGAGATTCTCCAGATGGCCGTCCTGCGCCCCACCCTGGCGCTCATGGACGAGACCGACTCCGGCCTGGACATCGACGCGCTCAAGGTCGTGGCCAGCGGTGTGAACAAGTTACGTGAAGAGAACCCCGAGATGACGGTGCTGCTCATCACGCATTATCAGCGGCTCCTGAACTACATCAAACCCGACGTCGTGCACGTGATGATCGAGGGCCGAATCGTGCGGACCGGCGGGCCCGAAGTGGCGCTGGAGCTTGAAGAAGAAGGCTACTCGGAATGGGCCGACGCCGACAAGGAACCGATCCCAGCGTAGCACCTCACAAGACGACAGAACCGTGGGGCGACCCCCCGCCGACTCCAGAAGGACTAAGGTCATGCCACAGAATGAGCTGGTTCAAGATCTCGATCTCGACGAATACAAGTACGGGTTCGTCGATGAGGAGGCTCACGTCTTCCGCACGACGCCGGGCCTCGATGAAGAGGTTGTGCGTCAGATCTCGAAGCATAAGGAAGAGCCGCGGTGGATGCTGGACTTCCGCCTCAAGGCGCTTCGAGTCTATGAATCGAAGCCAATGCCCACATGGGGTGGGGACCTCTCCGGGCTCGAGGAGACGCTCGACGAGATCTACTTCTACGTAAAGCCACAGGATCAGATGGAACGGTCCTGGGACGACGTTCCCGACAACATCAAGACGACCTTCGAGCGTCTGGGCATCCCCGAAGCGGAGCAGAAGCTCCTGGCCGGTGTCGGAGCCCAGTACGAGTCCGAGATGGTGTACCACTCGCTGAAGGAGGAGTGGGCCTTGCAGGGCGTCATCTTCGACTCCATCGAAGACGGTCTCAAGAACCACCCCGAGCTGTTCAGGGAGCACTTCGGCACGATCATTCCCACGGCGGACAACAAGTTCTCGGCCCTCAACTCGGCCGTGTGGTCCGGCGGATCGTTCGTGTACATCCCGAAGAACGTCCATCTCAAGACTCCGCTGCAGGCCTACTTCCGGGTCAACCAGGAGCGCATGGGTCAGTTCGAGCGCACGCTGATCATCGTGGATGAGGGGGCGCAGGCCCACTACATCGAGGGATGTACGGCGCCGGTATACTCCACCGACTCGTTCCACTCGGGCGTTATCGAGATCGTGCTGAAGAAGAACTCCCGGTTCCGTTACACGACCATTCAGAACTGGTCGAACAACATGTACAACCTCGTCACACAGCGGGCGGTGGTGAACGAGAACGCCACCATGGAGTGGCTGGACGGAAACCTCGGTTCGAAGCTGACCATGAAGTACCCGTCCTGCTACCTCATGGGCGAGGGTGCCCACGGTTCCATCATGTCCATCGCCTACGCAAGCGACGGCCAGCATCAGGACACCGGGGGCAAGGTCGTACACGCCGCTCCCAACACGACGTCGTCGATCATCTCCAAGTCCATCTCCAAGGGACATGGGAGGTCGACGTATCGAGGGCTCTGCAAGGTGTACGATGGCGCGGTCAACTCGCGCTCGAACGTCGAGTGCGACGCGCTCCTGATCAACGACACGTCGCGAACGGACACGTACCCCTACATCGAGATCGAAGAGAAGCGGGCGACCGTAGGCCACGAAGCCACCGTCTCGAAGGTGGGTGACGAGCAGCTCTTCTATCTGAAGAGCCGCGGAATGACTGAAGAGGAGGCCATGGCCCTGATCGTTCGGGGATTCATCGAGCCCATCGCCAAGGAGCTGCCGCTGGAGTACGCGGTGGAGCTCAATCGGCTGATCGAGCTCGAAATGGAGGGATCAGTCGGTTGATGATGGAAACGACACAGGCCGTCTCATCGACGGAAAGCGAGTATGCCACGTCGGCCATCGACGGTTTGGCCGTAGAGCGCCTGGGCCGAGACGCCCCGGATTGGTTGCGCGAGCGGCGTGAGCACGCGTGGTCGGTCTATGAGGACACACCGCTTCCGACGACCCGCTCCGAGGAGTGGCGCTACACGGACCTCTCACGGCTCATCGATCTCGGCTCGCTCAGGCTTCTCACCCCCGGCGATACGGACCCCGACGCGGCGCGACCGGGGCTTCTGGAGGAGGCCATGGTCGAGGACCGGGCGGCCTCCGGGCACTCGGTTCTGGTGGACGGTCTGACCGTACAGGTGGATCTGGAAGCCGATCTCGCGGCCCAGGGCGTCGTTCTCACGTCTCTGCGGTCGGCCGTCGAGAGTCATCCCGATCTGCTCGAGGAGCACCTCGCGGTCGAGGCCCTCCCCCCCGAGGAGGGAAAATTCCAGGCCCTGAACGCGGCCCTCTGGACCGACGGTGTGTTCCTCTACGTGCCGAAGGGTGTGCGCCTGGAGCTTCCCGTGCGGGCCACTCGCTGGCTTTCGCAAGCCGGTTCCGCCGTGTGTACGAGGACCCTCGTAATCGCGGAAGCCGGCAGCCAGGTGTCGTACGTCGAGGAGCTTCTCTCGGACGACATGAACGAGCGAACGCTCGTCTCGGCCGGCGTGGAGATCATCGCGAAGGACGGTGCTCAGGTTCAATACGTATCCATCCAGCGCGCGGGCCGCCGGGTGTTCTGCCAGTCGGCTCAGCGGACTCTGGCGCACCGTGACTCTACGCTGGACACCCTCAACGTGAGCCTCGGTGGCTCCGTGAGCCGGGTCGACCTGAATGCACGTCTGCTGGGGCCCGGAGCCAACAGCGACATGCTGGGCCTCTACTTCGGCGACGAGGACCAGCACTTCGATCACAACACCAGTCAGGATCACGTGGCCCCCAACGCTGGGAGCGACCTGCTCTACAAGGGTGCCCTGGACGGCTCGTCGCACGCGGTGTTCCGGGGGGTCATCCGGGTCCATCCCGGGGCTCAGGGCACCGACGCGTACCAGACGAACCGCAACCTGCTGCTCTCTGATGAGGCACGGGCCAACTCACTGCCGAACCTCGAGATCGAGGCCGACGACGTGAAGTGCTCACACGGCGCGACGGTCGGCCAGCTCGACGCCGAAGCGCTCTTCTATCTGCTCAGCCGCGGGATGAGCCGCTACCAAGCCGAGCGGCTGGTGGTCATCGGCTTCTTGGGTGACGTGCTTTCCCGACTCCCCTTGGGCGGAGTCGTCGAGAAGGTGACGAAGGCAATCGAGCGAAAGCTCCAGGCGCATGGCTGAAGAGGCCGCGCGACTCGATTGGGTGAAGGTGGCCGAGCTCGATCGGTGTCCGCCCGGGAATCTCCTGGGTGTCGAGGCGGGCAACGTGAAGATCGTTCTGGCCAACGTCGGCGGAGACGTCTACGCGCTGGAGGACCGTTGCTCGCACCAGGACTTCCCGCTCTCCGACGGGGAGCTCGAGGAAGATCAATTGGAATGCATCTACCACGGTGCCAGGTTCGACGTTTGCACGGGGCGGGCCACGCAGCTGCCCGCCATCCGGCCCGTGACATCCTTCGCCGTAGAAGTCAGGGACCAGGAAATCTTCATCCAGATCTAATCGGGGAGGGCTGAGGCCTCTCACATGTCCTGAGGGATCACGTTCATGCCAGACACATCCACCGAGTTGGATTGGGCCGCCGTGCGAGAGCTCTTTCCCATCTTGGGTGAAGAGGTAGGCGGCAAGCCGCTCGTCTACCTCGACAACGCGGCCACCTCCCAGAAACCTCGGTCCGTCGTCGACGCGCTCACGGACTACTACGAGCACACCAACGCGAACGTGCATCGTGGAATCCACGAGTTGAGCCGCAGGTCCACGGTCGCCTTTGAGGACGCCCGGGCACGCCTGGCGAGGTTCATCGGGGCGTCGCGACCGGAGGAGTTAATCTGGACGCGTGGAACCACGGAGGCCATCAACCTGGTCTCGGGAAGCTGGGGTCTCGACAACCTGAAAGAGGGCGACGAGATCCTCCTCAGCACGATGGAGCACCACTCCAACATCGTCCCTTGGCAATTGGTGGCGCGGCGCACCGGCGCGGTTCTCAGGTACATCGAGATGGACGATGAGGGTCGGCTGGTCCTGGACGACATAACCGACCTCCTGAGCGGCCGCACTCGCCTGGTCGCCATCTCGCACGTGTCGAACGCTCTCGGAACCGTCAATCCGGTTCGCGAGATCGTCGACGTGGCCAAGGCCGCCGGCGCCCTCGTGCTCGTCGACGGGGCTCAGGCCGCGCCCCACCGCCGCGTCGACGTACAGGCGCTCGGGTGCGACTTCTACGCGTTCTCGGGCCACAAGATGTGTGGACCCACCGGCATCGGTGCACTCTGGGCTCGCCACGAGCTCCTCGAGTCGATGCCACCGTATCACGGCGGTGGCGAGATGATCCGGATCGTGGGCCGAGAGGAGAGCACTTGGGCCGAGGTACCGCACAAGTTCGAGGCCGGCACGCCGAACATCGCCGGAGCCGTGGGCATCGCTGCAGCCGCGGACTTCCTGGACGACGTGGGCTTCGATGCCATCGAGGAGCACGGCCGGGACGTGATTTCGTACGCCATCGATCGGCTGAGCGACATCGACGGCATCCGAATCTTCGGCCCGACCGATCTGAACGAGCGCTCGGGAGTCGTCTCGTTCCTGATGGGTGACGCTCACCCCCACGACATCTCGACCATCCTCGATTCCGAGGGAATCGCCATCCGGGCGGGCCACCACTGTGCCCAGCTCGTCATGCAGCATTTCGGGGTCTCGGCCACGGCGCGGGCGTCCTTCTACCTCTACAATTCCAGGGACGACGTGGACCGATTGGCCGACGGCTTGGAGCTCGTCCGGGGAATTTTCGGCACGGCCTGAAGGCCCGCTCGCAAGGTCGCGACCGAGGCACTATTATAGCTGGCCAACAGTCCCCCCTTCGCGACGTGACGATGACAGAACCCTCCCTGACATCTCTCTACCAACAGCTCATCCTCGAGCACTACCGCAATCCCCGGAACAAGTCCGAGCTGGAGGACCACACCGTCGAGGCTCGCGTGAGCAATCCGGTGTGCGGAGACGAGATCAGAGTTCAGGTGCGTTTGAACGGGAACCATATCGAGGACATCCGTTTCGACGGACAGGGTTGCTCCATCTCGCAGGCGGCTGTGTCCATGATGACGGCCTTGGTCAAGGGCGCGAGTCGGAGCGAGGCCATCCGGGTAGCCGACCGTTTCACCGAGATGATGCACGGCAGCGAGGACGCCGCGGGTGACCGCTCCATGGGGGACCTCCGCGCGCTGCAGGGCGTGAGCAAGTTCCCCGTGCGCATCAAGTGTGCGCTCCTGGGCTTCGACGCCCTCAGGCAGGCCCTGGGTGAGGGCGGAACAGGCCCGGCCGAGGCTCCGGGCGGTGGCGCCGGTCGTGCCGTGCGCCGGCGAGAGTCCGCACACTGATGCCCGTGGGCGACAGCGCTGCGGCGGTCTTCTCCGGTGTGATGGAAAAGACGCCGGTCGGGCCTCTGGCCGTCTGGGTCACACGCAACGGCGTCCGACGGGTCGGCTACGTTCAGCAAGACATGATCGACGAGGGACATTGGGATCCCGCGGGCGACGCAACACTCGCCCTCGCGTTTCAGCAGCTCGGCCGGTATCTCGAAGGCCGTCGAAAGAACTTCGATCTGCCTCTCGACTTCTCGGGCGCGACGACCTTTCAACGTCAGATCTTCGAGCGGCTCATGCGCATCCCGTTCGGCCGCATCGTCTCGTACGGAGATATCGCCGACGAGTTGGGGGATCCGGGTGCGGCCCGGGCCGTCGGGCAGGCCGTGGGAGCGAATCCGGTCCCCATCATCGTGCCGTGCCACCGCGTGGTGCGCAGCGACGGGAAGCTGGGTGGGTACTCGGGGGGACTGAGTCGCAAGGTCACCCTTCTGGGCATCGAGGGTGTGGAGGTAGACGGCCCCCGACCCGGAAGCCGGGTCCATCCGGAGGTGTTGAGGCTGCCGCTTTAGGGTCTGGCGGTCTATCGTGAATGTCAACGGGCCCGTCCCTTCGGGGCACTCCGTTCGCTGGCGCTCACTCTGCGCCGGGAGCGCGTGAGCCCGTTATCGGGCATTCGCCCGACCACCTGTATGGGAAGGAGCGTGAGCGGGGAAAGTGTTCGAGTTCGCTACCCTCTTCCGAGCTAGTTTCGGACGGCTAGTTGCGGTGGTCTATACGGCGGGGACCATCGCTCACATGGTGCGTCTTGTCGTCCGCTTCGGTTTCGATGAGATGCCCTTCTTCCCCGACTGGGGCGTGGTCCTTCTGGGGACACCAGGTCTTGTGGGCCTGATACTCTACGCCAAAGAGGTCGACTACAGGGGGGTGTGGGAGAAGGCGGTTCACTGGCTGGTTGTCGCACACCTTTTCGTGTCCGTCTGCTTGCACGTGTGGATTCTCATCGCTCGGACGCACGAGATGCTCTCTGTATTCTCTTTGGAGTACAGTTACTTCGCTCTGGTGTACTTCGGGTTCTTCGCCTGGCGCTCTTGGACCATGAAGCTGAAACGCCTTGGGGCAGGGCAGTTCGCGAACGCACGATAATCGCCGCTCTTCCGCCGGGACCGAGGTGCGCCTTCGCGCATTCCCTACTGTGTCACTATCGTGAGGACCAACGGGTCTGGCCCCATGACGGCGAGGAACACCGCGATACCAGTGACCGACGAGCTCGACGCTCGGGTGGGAGAGATCATGGCGAACGTGCTCCGAACGGCGCGAGGCGCCTCCCTCCAAGACCCCCAGAAGCTGTTCAACTCCAGTCTCGAGGGGAACACGCGCCGAGCCATCGACATTCAGGAAGGAGAGAAGCTCGACGAGGCGGCCTTCAAGGAATTGATCCTGTCCGCGGTGGCCGCCAACTCCGCGGCTCGGGCCCGACGCGCATCCCCGAAGAAATAGCCCGCGTTCGGCGGCCTAGTAGGGCGGCCCGCCCCGGCACATCCGAGGTCCACGGGGCATGTGGCCGTCCTCAGAGCGGATATGGTCGCCGCAGGCCAGAGGGTAGCGGGGAGATCTCTCCGATTCTTGCGGATTAGCCCCCGGCAGCCATGCCTCGGCCGTCCGGGCCCGGCTCGTTGGCTCCCTTTGGGCAGTCTAGCGCCCGGGGGCTACGGGTTTGGACGCACCAGGCTGCAGGACCACCTTCACCGCCCCGCTCCTTCGATGGTTGGCGGCCGCCTTGAGCGCAGCGCCGTACTGGTGGAGCGGAAAAGCGTGGGTGACCATCTCGTGGACCGGTGCACCTGTCTCGACCAAGAGATCGTGCACGATCTGAAAGGTGTTCTGCCGCTCGCCTCTCCACGTCTCCTGCCCGTAACCCACGGACCCCCGCAGGCGCAGTTCGTGAGCCCACAGGAACGTCAGATCCAGCTTCTTGAGTTCCCCCACGCAGCCGATGACCACGACGCGCCCACGCGGCGACGCGAATCGCAGGGCTTGGCTCAAGCTCGAGTCGCTGCCCACACAGTCGTAGATGAGCGGAAAGCCGCCCCCGGCATAGACCTCTGGACCCACGATGGGCATGTACGCCGAAGCTCCGGTGTCCACCAACGCTTGCCGAGCCTCGGGTCCCGGGGTGACCACTTCACCGGCTCCCAACTTCAGCGCGAGAGCCCTCTCGTGGTCGCGCTTCGTTTGTGCCATGAGGACGCCCCGGTGGCCGGTCGCTCTGAGCGCCCAGATGGTGCCCAACGCGATGGCACCGCTTCCGATGACCAGGACCGGCTCGTGCTCCTTGGGCGGAGTCTGGAGCACCGCGTGCATCGAGATGGAGAGTGGCTCGATGAGCACGGCGGTGTTGTCGGTCAGCGCATCGGCGACCGCGAAGACCTGGGACTCGTGCGCGAGAACCGTCTCGCTCCATCCTCCTCGCAGATCCCGGTGGTAACCCACGGTCGTTCCGGCAGAGAGACGGCGGCCCGCGACCATGACCCGCGCCTCTTCGCCCGCCCGTTCGCATGTGTAGTGGTACCCCCATGAGCACGACGGACACCGGTCGGTCCTCGAGTAGCCTCGGGTCCTGCAGGACAGGACCGGGTTCATGGCCACCCGTTGGCCGACCTCGACCTTCGTCACATCGTCGCCGACGGATTTCACGCGGCCGAAGATCTCATGGCCGAGGACCGCCGGGAACGAACCGAACGGCTCCATGGCCGGACTGGAGCTATAGGTGAGGTTGCCGATGTCGCTCCCGCAGATACCACCCGAGATGACCTCGATCTCGAGCCAACTCGGCGTCGGGAGGTCGAGGTCGGGAAGATCGCGCATCCGGAGCCCGCTGAGAGCACCGTAGAAGGCGGAGTCCGTCACCTTCCCGGCGGTCTTCGCCAAGATGAAGCGCGGCACGGATACGTCGAAAACGACTCCCTTCATCGCCTCCAGCCTGTCGAGATGATCGGACGCAGTCAGCAACGCCGCCCAGCGCGACACGCGGACAACGCAGCGGTTTCGCAGCACGGTGGCAACCAGTCTAGCCTCGCGGGATTACCGGAGCCACCGGGGCCGGAACCACCGGCGGCGGGAGGGGGTTAGCAAGCGCACCAGTCCGCTTCAACGTCATCCGGACAAAACAATGTCGAGTCGCGCCGCTGTCGTAGCGGGATGCCGCACCCCGTTCGCCCGTTCAGGTTCCGAGCTGAAGGACCTGACGGCCGTCGAGTTGGGGACCCTTGCCGTCCGCGAGCTCATGGACCGCAGCGGGATCCCGGGGGAAGAGGTCGACCACCTCGTTTACGGAACGGTGGTCCACAACCCCCACGCCCCCCACATCGCACGAGAGGTGGGGTTGGCCACGCTGCCCAAGACCGTCACGGCGGCCACCGTATCTCAGGCCTGTGCCTCGTCGAACCAGGCGATCACCGACGGAGTGAACCTCATCGAGCGAGGGTATGCCGACATCGTGGTGGCCGGGGGTGCGGAGTCGCTCACCCACATTCCCATCACGATCAAGCAGTCGTTGGCGGAGACCCTGATCGCGACCTCGAAGGCCAAGAGCATCAGGGCCCGCCTGGCCACGCTCGCGCGAATCCGGCCCAAGGACCTGATTCCGAACTTCCCCCAGATCGCCGAGCCCAGCACGGGTGAGAGCATGGGCCAGTCCGCCGAGCGGATGGCCAAGGAGAACGGGATCTCGCGCGAGGACCAGGACGCCTGGGCGCTACGGTCACACGAGTTCGCGGCTGCAGGGACCGAAGATGGCCGGCTGCGAGACGAGATCGCTCCGCTCTATGTCCCGCCGGCCTTCGAGACCGTGTTGGAGACCGACAACGGCATCCGGAGTGACAGCAGCTTGGCGGCCTTGGCCAAGCTGAGGCCCGTGTTCGATCGAGCGCACGGAAGCGTGACGGCCGGAAACGCATCGCCGCTCACCGACGGGGGGTCGGCGGTCATGCTCATGTCCGAAGACCGCGCGAGGGCTCATGGCGTGGAGGTGCTCGGCTACGTGAGGAGCTACGCGTTCATCGGCCTGGATCCGAGGGGGCAACTCCTACAGGGGCCGGCGTACGCCGCGCCCCTCGCTCTCGATCGAGCCGGGGTCACCATGAAGGACATCGGCCTCATGGAGATGCACGAGGCCTTCGCGTCACAGGTGCTCTCCAACCTCCAGGCCCTCTCGTCCAAGAAGTTCGCCGAGGAGGAGCTGGGACGGAGCGAGGTGGTGGGTCACCCGGAGGTGGACGTGATCAACGTGATGGGCGGGTCCATCGCGATCGGACATCCGTTCGGGGCGACGGGCGCGAGGCTCACGACCACTTTGGTGAACGAGATGAAGCGTCGGGACGTGGAGCTGGGGCTGATCACGGTCTGCGCAGCGGGGGCGCTGGGCTTCGCGATGGTGGTGGAGCGCGGGTAGAAACGGCACACCACGAGAACGTCATCGGTCACGTGCGCTCTGGTCGCGTCCGGACCCTTCCCTCCCTATCTTTGGCACCCCCCCCCTACGCTCCCCGAAGGAGGTCATGTTGAAAACGGGCAGAGGCAAGGGCGCAGAACGCGTCGACATCGACGATACCCAACTCGTCGACGAGTTCGATCAGGAGCTCAAGGACGCAGAGGCCATGGAGAAGGCGCTCCTGCTGCGTTACGCACCGGACCTCGAGGCCGACGAGAATGACCTGCGGGTCGCCAAAGGCCTCAAGAAGTCCGCTGACGTGATGACGGCGTTCGCCGACCGCGCAGCCAAGGACTAGTGGGGATCATGCCAGCGATACGACCGATGTATCACTATAAGGGCGAGAGCCCCCGCCGTCCCACCCGAACGGTCAAGGCAATCGCCAACGAATGGACCGGGTCGATGTACGACCTGGTTGACGCCACGCGCGTCGCGCCGAATCGGACGATGTACAGGCGGGCCCAGACCATCCTGGGAGACTACGTCGACCCCCAACCGAGGCGGACGCTCATCATCGAGGCGGACCCGTTCTGTGATATGGAGTACCGGCTGAGCGCCCACAAGGCATGGGCCCACGTTGGCGGTGCCATCGGTCTCGAGGTGTGGGAGGTTCCCTGGACCGGACCCGAAGTGCAGCTCGCCAATTGGTGGCAAACGCTGTGGAAGCGCTGGGAGTGGAACTCGCCAGGTGCCGTGTTCCACCAGGCGAACACCGTGCCGATTCGGCACTCAGTGGTGATGCGGATAGGCATGCAGTACAAGGTACTGGTGAAGACTGCGGTCATTGCCCGGGCCTCGGGCAAGAGAGGATCCCGTCAGAGTTGGGCGTATTCGAAGCTCAAGGTTCAACTGAGCGAGATTCCGTACCGCTACTCCTGAACGCAGCCGGATTCGGTGTCAGGCTGAGGCCGCCGCCTCTACCGCAGCCATGATCTCGTCGAAGTCCGGCATGACGCCGGGGTGCTCCCCCTGCCAGACGTACGAGATCTGACCCGATCGGTCGATCACGTACGTGATCCGCTGTGAAACGCCTTTGAGTCCCCCGAAGTCGTCTACGAGCACGTCGTAGGCTGCTGACGCTTCCTTGTTGAAGTCGGAAGCGATGGGGAAGGTCGCACCGCATTCGGCCGCGAACTTCTGGTTCCCGTAAGGCGAGTCGATGCTGATGCCGATGACTTCGGTGTCGAGGTCCTCCCACGCTGAGTAGTTCTCTGCGACGGTGCACATCTGCTCCGTGCACGTGGACGAGAACGCGAGCGGGAAGAACATGAGGACCACGATCTGCTCGCCCTTGTAGTCAGCGAGTCGAAGTGGCTCCCCCTTGGGCTTCACGGGCAGCGTGAAGTCAGGGGCGTGCGTGCCGACGGCGAGCGGCACGGTTAAGGATTCATCTCGCGTTCGATCTCCTCGCGGTACTCGCGCCGGCGCTTCCCGTCCTCGAAGCGCCCTCGCTCCTCCTCGGTGGTGAGCTCCAGCGGAGGCACGGGGGCGGGACGGCTGTTCTCGTCGATAGCCACGAAGGTCAGGAAGCAGACATTCGTGTGGCGCGAGGTCCTGCTGATGGGATGCTCCGCGACCACTTCCACCTCGATCTCCATGGACGAGCGCCCCACGTAGTTCACCCGCGCGGTGCAGATGACCAGCTCACCGGCGTAGATCGGCTCGAGGAACTCCACCTTGTTGATGGCGACGGTCACGCACGGCTGCCCGGCATGGCGCATCGCCGCCACGGCCGCCGCTCGGTCGACCATGGAGAGGAGCACGCCGCCGAACACGTGGCCGAGGTTGTTCACGTGGCCCGGCATCATCAACTCGGTGATCTCCGAAGTCGAGGCCTCGGGGGGGCGGGGTGTGAGGTCGGGTTTGGTCATGGGAACAGTCTAACCGGCCGGAGTGGATCCGGTCTAGCGAGCAGTGGGCACCAAGCCCCACGCCTTCTCTACCACTCCAGGTCCATTACCCACAGGTCGCCCTCGAGCTCGGCGAACGTGTAGTAGATGCGGCCGTCGTGGACGACGAACTCGGGGCGCGGAGGCCGGAGCAGGTCGTGGAAGAGGACGAGGGTGCGTGCGGGCGCCCCGTCCAAGGAGATCTCTCGGAGGGCCGTGGTGCCGTCTGGGAGACGGTCCAAGACGATCAGCTCGCGGAGGCTCGTCCAGAAGACGGTTTCCGCTCCCCCCTCGAAGATCCGCCCAGGCGGCCCACCGTCCCGATCGATGACCCACGCGGACCCGCCCGACGTGAAGCCGATCCTGTCGCTGTCGGGGGACCACCGCGCCCCCCCACCGGCCGTGAGTCGGCGAGGCTCGGACCAAGAGGAATCGCCCACACGGTCCGAGGTGAACAGGACGACCCCCTCCTCTAGGCTAGCGTAGAAGACCAGGCTGCGACCATCGGGGGACCAGTCGGGATACCGCTCCGGAGTGGACGACTCATGAACCGTCTGATGGTCGGTCCCGTCGGCCCGCACGACGAAGATGTCCCTATTCCCGTCCCGGACTCCGTGCCCGGCGAGCCACTGGCCGTCCGGCGACCAAGCTTTCACGAACTCCTCGGCAGGATCATCCGTGACATGAACCGGGGGCCTCCATTCAAGGGTTGGATATACAAGTCCTGGTTCCCGGACCGATTCGAATCGAAGGCCAGCGATCGTCCGTCGGGCGATACGGCCATCCCTTCGATTACCTGACGCCCCGTGGTGACCGTCTCCCCATCGTATCCGGAGACCGGAGCTCCCCGGGGGATTTCGATCGACCAGACATTCTGTCGGCGCAGGAGGGTGGAGTACACCAGCGTGCGACCGTCGCTGGAGACCGAGATCGTGTGCGGGTCGAGCCCTGTGGTCACGCGCACCGGCTCCCCCCGTGTCGTGCCGTCACCATTCAACTCGACCGCGTAGACGTCGCGGCCCCCGCCGCGGTTCGAGACGAAGAGGAGTCGGCCGTCGGGAAGCCACGCAGGCGAGACGTTTTGGACCTCATTTGGCACAACAGTCACCGGCGGTCCACCCTCGGCGGGGGCCACCCGAATGGCCGAGGGAGCGATGTTTCCCAAGGTCCGGCCGAAGGAGACGAAGTTCACGTTCCCGACTGTGTAGGCGATCCACTCGCCGGCGGGCGACCAGACCGGCCAGTGCCCCGTTCCGATCTCCCGATGTTCCCCGGTGGCAACCGTATAGACGTGCAGAATGGTCCCCAGCCGGTACGCGAGTCGCGATCCGTCGGAGGACCACGCGGGGTGCCCGAGCGCTCCCTCGGGAGGCGCCGAGAAGGCCGGCCTCGGTGTGCCGCCCAACGCGGGGACGCTGTGGATCCGCCCCCCGGCGGCGAAAACGATCTCGGATCCATCGGGCGACCACCGTGGATACCGTTCGTGGCCCCCGGTCTCTCCGGCAATCTGAATCGCCCTGCCGCCGGAGATCTGCCGCACCATGACCTGAGCACGAGGGGCGGACCCGGCCGAGCCGGCGCCTGATGCCGCCTGAGCAGGAGCGGCGGTCGACGTGTAGGCCACGCTCCGCCCGTCCGGGGAGATGGCAGGACTCAGATCCGGAGCCGCATCGAAGTTAAGCTGCCTGTTGTTGCCGACCGTGATCGGCGTCGGACCGCCCCGGAGAGAGATCCAAGCGCCCACGGCGGCGATCGCGACGGCCGTAGCGAAGCCCACCGCCGTCCATGGGGTCCTCCGGGCCACCGGAGCCGCCACCCCCGTCATCATGCCCGTCGGCGTCATCCCGCCGCTCGGCGTGGCGAGCGCCTCGAGGTGCCGCATCATCTCCTCGGTGCTCTGCCACCGGTCGGCGGGCTTCTTCTCGAGGCAATGCATGACCAGGTGAGACAGTGCCGGCGGCACCGCGCTCCGGTGCATCGTGATCGGCTCCGGAGCTTGGGTCACATGAGCTACCAACACCATCTGGGGACTCTTACCCGCGAAGGGAGGCACACCGGCAAGCAGCTCGTAGGCCATCGCCCCGACAGCGTAGATGTCCGCCCGATGATCGATGTTGTCCGACGCCTCTGCCTGCTCAGGGGCCATGTAGGCGGGCGTCCCGAGGGCCACCCCGATCGTTGTGAGCTGATGTCGGCCCGTGGCCTCACTCACGGCCTTGGCGACGCCGAAGTCCATGACCAGCGCATGACGTCCGCTGAGCATGACGTTGTCCGGCTTCACGTCTCGTGCAGGGGGATGATGTGGGGGTGCGTCAGGCCCGCCGCGATCTCGATCTCACGCAGGAAGCGCTCCGGACCGAGTGTTGCGGCCAAGTCGGGACGGAGGACCTTCAGGGCCACCTTCCGGTGATGCCGAACGTCCTCCGAGAGGTACACGGTGGCCATCCCACCCGCACCGATCTCACGCTCGATCGTGTAGCGCCCCTCGAGGGCAGCGTTCAGGCGGGTGATGGGATCGGACATGGCGCAAGATGCGCATACTGTGCGCAGGGCCACAAGGATGCCGGGGCTCGACGTGGCCCTGCCGGGCTGAACCGGGCGTAGTGTGGATGTACCCCGCTCAGACCCACCTCCCCAGGGCACTCAGGTAGCTCATCACCTCCAGCTCCTCGCGTTCGACCGCCACACTGCTGACCGCGACGGGTGCGGAAATCTCGGCCAGCTCCACGATCGCATCGCTCCCCACGCCCGTCCATAGCCTGGCGAGCCGGGTCTTCGCGACCGTCACGACACGGATTCGCTCGTCACTTTTCCTCAAGGCGTCGAGGGTCCCCTGCCGGTCGGGAGGTTCGTCGGGATACGGCACCAGAGTCATGCCCGCGCCGGCCAACGCCTGTCCGAGGCTCCGCCAGGCGCTCCTGCTCAACGGGAAGTCGTGTATGTCCCGTAGATCTTCCTGCCACTCCTCGAGCTCGCCGTCGGTACGACCCGGCCGCTTGAGCTTCAGTCCATCCAACGCCGCCGTACCGCTTCGCAGCTTCAGATTGATCGGCAGATCGGGGACCCAGATGTACTCGTCCACGATGGACTGTGACGGAAACAGGTCGCCGAGCGACTCGAAGCGCTGACGAAAGCCGTCGGAGAGAGCCCCGAACGCCCGCCATTCCCAGTGAGTTCCCAGAGCCATCCCACACCTCGAGTCGATGCCGTGGCGGGGGCGAAGACCGGACCATGGTGCCGGCCTGCCACCCGGCCGTCGAGCCGTTGCCCTCACCCCTATTCCCACTGCGTTTCAAGGTACCTCTAGCCGTCCCGCCTCAGCTTCCGCAGCGCTCGCCTCACGTACACCGGCACCATCGCCCGACGCCACTCAGTGTCCACGATCATGTTCTCCAAGGGATGGCACTGCTTGAACGCCCTCTCGGCCAACGCTTCGACGAGCTCGTCGGTGAGCATCTCCCCCTCCGCGGTCTCGTCCCATCCCGTGAACTCCTTGGGCCGCGCACCCAGCGCGGTCACGACACCACGGAGGGAACGCAGCCGGTTCTGGGGGTCCACGTCCGCAGCCACGGCAACGGTCAGCAGCGGAAAGTCGATCGACCGCCTCTGCCGGAGCTTCACGTAACCTGTCCGTAGTTCGTAGTCGGGGCCGGCCTCGGCCAAGGGCACCCGAATCCGTGTGACGATCTCGCCGGGCTCTCTCGTAGTGTTCCGGATCCCGTCCGCGACGAAGAAGTCTCGCAGGGCCACGGTCCGGCCCCCACCCGGCCCCGCGATGTCAACATGAGCGCCCAAGGTCATCAGGACAGGGGGCGTGTCGGCCGAATGCGCCGCCACGCACTTCTTGCCCACCTTCGTGACATGGCAAACGTCGCCGTCCTTCTTCAGACAGAAACCCAGTGCCTCTCGCCAGAACCGAGTCTGGTTGTAGTACGTACAGCGGGTATCGAGGCAGACGTTCCCGCCGAGGGTCCCGGAGTTGCGAAGCTGGGGGCCGGCTACGTTTCCAGCCGCCTCAGCCAATGCCGTAAAGTGTAGTCGGACTGAAGGATGCAGTGATATGTCGGTAAGTGTCTCGGCCGCTCCAATGATCAACTCGCCGTCCCCTTCGACGATCCCCTTGAGCTCTCCGATGCCTTTGAGAGCAACCAAGTGCCCCGGTGTGAAGAGCTTGTGTTTCATGTTGGGGATCAGATCGGTGCCGCCCGAAACGGGCAGGGCGGCTTCACCGAATTCCGACAGCAGCCCGACCGCGTCCTGCACCGTCTCCGGGCGGTGATACGTGAAAGGAGGGAGTCTCAGCATGAAACCACGTCCCTCAGGGATCCAGGGGCCGGGCGACCATGATGCCGTCCTGCCCGCCGATGCGCTCGATGCGGTCCGCCAGCGGCAATTCGCTCATCTCGACGACGCCGTCCACCAAAGGCGCGTGGAGCACGTGAAGCCGTCCATCCTTCCACAGGGCGATTCCCGTATGGGCAACGTCTAACCCGGCCACCGTGCTGGTGGCGGCGATCAGGTCGCCGTCCCGGATACCGTCGGTGACGTCCGCGATGCGATCCTGAGGCACGTAATGACGGGGCTCGCCGCTGAGTCGTAGCTCGATCTCCCGCAGGGCCGGCAGGAACGCAGGATCTTCCCCGAGCTGTCGGTAAGCATCGGGATGCGAGGTCATGAAGTCGATGGGCTCGTCGTCCGGTACACCACCCAACTCGGCCGACAAGTTCCGGACCAGACCCATCGCGTCCTTGTTGGTGATCCACTCGCTGAAGTAGTGGAGCCGCGAGCCGTACCCATCGAGATTCCCGTCCCTGTAGCGGATGTTCTGCAGAATGCCCGAGTAGTAGGCGCGGTACCGCATCGGGTCGTCGAGCATGGCCTCGGGCGCGCTTCGTACGAACCGCGCCAAGGCCAGCACATTTTCGACGAAGGTCACGCAGTCGAACTCCTGGAGCTCGATGACCAGGTGCTCCTCCCCCTCCACCTCGAGCGTGTGCGGTGCGTAGGGCGTGCCCACGAAGCGCTCGCCGAGACGGGCTACGATCTGGCCGATGGGCAGGGTGTCGAGTCGGTGCGTGTAGGCCCAGCGGGCCTTCTCCTGCATGATCGCCCAGTCCTCGTCGGTCCCCGGGAGGGTCCTCGGGCCCGGAGCGGAAGGCGCAGGACCGACCGACGCTTCCGCAGCGATCCCAGACGACTCCGCCACCCCATCGTCGGAGGACGCTCCACGGTCCCCGGCACCGGTGCACGCCGCCATCGCCGCCAAAGCGAGGCACGACAGGACGCCTTGAGCCCCGCATCGTCTCATGCGCCTTATCATCCGGCCTCCCTCGCCCGCTGCAGCGCCCGCCACACCCGCGGTGGACTGAACGGCAGCGCATCCATCCGGATCCCCACCGCGTTGTAGATGGCGTTGGCGATGGCCGGAATCGACGGATGGAGGGGACCCTCCCCCGCTTCCTTGGCACCGTAGGGGCCCTCAGGGTCGATCGATTCCACGATGAGCGACTGGAGCTCCGGGGTGTCGAGGCTGGTGGGGATCTTGTAGTCCAGGAGCGAGGGCCCGTCGTGCAGACCGGCGCGTCCGTGATCGACGTCCTTGAAGATGTGCTCCTCCATCAACGCCTCGCCGAATCCCATGTATGCCGACCCCTCCATCTGACCCTCGACTAGCACCGGATTGAGCGCCCGGCCGCAGTCGTGTGCCACCCAGATCTTCCGAACGTCCACGAAGCCGGTCTCCACATCCACCTCGACCTCGGCAACGTGGGCCGTAAAGGAGTAGGCCGGCGACGCACCGATCGTGCCGCCGCGGTACTCCCCGTGGATATCCTTCGGAGTGTTGTACGAGCCCGTGGCACCCAACGCTCCGAACTCGGCCTCCGCGAGGTTGAACGCCTCGCGAATGGGCATCTTCCGCTCCGTGTCGTCCGCGAAGAACGCCCAACCACCGGCCAGTAACACCTGGTCCGACTTACACTTCCAGGATCCCGCCACGGAGGTCTGAACCAGTTTCTTGAGCTTCCGTGCCCCGTCGATGGTGGCGTTGCCCAACATGAAGGTCACGCGCGATGAATAGGCGCCCAGGTCCACCGGCGTGAAGTCCGTATCCCCCCGATAGACGCGCACGTGGTCGAGGGGTACGCCCAACTCCTCCGCTGCGAGGTACGCCACCATCGAGTCACATCCCTGTCCGATCTCGCTGGCACCGCTGAATACGGCCACTCTACCCGACCGGTCGATCTGGAGCTGGACGGCGGACTGAGGCATCTCGTTCGGGTAGATCGGGTAGTTCGTGCCCGAGATGTACGTGGAGCCGGCGACACCCAAGCCCCGACCGAAACTCAGCTTCCCGTAGCGCGCCTTCCACTCGGACGCGCGCTCCACCGAATCCAGACACTCCAAGAAGCCGTTGGACGTTACACGGAGCTCGTTGACCGTCCTGGTGTGCTCACCGATGAAGTTCCTCCGGCGTAGCTCGATCGGATCCATCTCCAGGCGCTCGGCCAGCTTGTCGAGTTGTACCTCGAAGGCGAAACGGGGCTGCACGGATCCGTGTCCCCGCTTGGGCCCGCACGCCGGCTTGTTCGTGTACACCCGGGTCGAGTCGAACCGGTAGGCGGGCATCTGGTACGGGGCGGTGAGAAGCTGCCCCGAGTAGTAGGTCGTAACCAGCCCGAACGACGCATACGCGCCCCCGTCCAGGACGATACGCGCGTCCACGGACTTCAGCATGCCGTCCTTGGAGGCCCCCGTCCGGTAGTGCATGTGGAACGGGTGGCGGCCCCGGTGGGAGTAGAAGACCTCCTCGCGGGTGTAGAGGATCTTCACGGGCCGGCCCGTGATCATGGCGAGCTTGGCCACGCAGAACTCCAGGTCGAAGGGCTCGGACTTGCCGCCGAAGGCCCCACCGACCAGGGGTTGCACCACACGGACCTTCGCCACGTCGACGTCGAGAACCCTCGCCAATTCCCGATGCAGGTAGTGGGGCACCTGGGTGGACGACCACACCGTGAGTTTTCCGTCGCCCTCGAAGTGGCCGATGGCGCAATGTGGCTCGATGGGCGTGTGTGTAGTGCCTTCGAAGAAGTAGTCGTCCTCCACGACCACGTCGGACGCCTCCATGAGGGCGTCGACATCCCCGAATTCCAACTTCACCTTCTTGGTGATGTTGCCGTTGTTCCCCTCCCTCTTGGGCTCGTGGATGAAGGGACCGTCGGTCGCCTCGAGGGCATCGTGCGGATCGAAATACGCGGGAAGCTCCTCGTATTCCACATGGATGGCCTCCAGAGCCCGGACCGCCGTGTCCTCGTCCACCGCGGCCACGGCGGCCACGCCGTCCCCGATGTAACGGACCCGCTCCACACAGAGGGGAGACTCGTCGGGCGTCCATGGGATGATGCCGTACTTGACGGGCATGTCGCGTCCCGTGACGACCGCGCGCACTCCCTCAATCGCCAGAGCGCCACCGGCGTCGATCGAAACGATCCGCGCATGCGCGTGGGGACTTCTCAGGATCTTGCCGTGCAGCATGCCCGGAAACACCAAGTCGTCCGTGTACTTCGCCTGCCCGGTCGACATGGCCAATCCGTCGATCTTCCGTTGGGGCGATCCGATTAACGTGAAGTCGGACTGTGATTTAGGGGATTTCGACGCCATCTTCAGAAGTCTCGCTCTGTCTGGTATGATCCCGCTAAGCTACAGTCGGACTGACACTTATAAGATCGTGGCGCCATCCGGGACACCATCCTAGAGATCCTCCCCGGCGACGGCTGACGTCGACTTACCCTTCGTGCCTCGCAATCGGCCCGCCGCCGCCTCGACGGCGTCCAGGATCTTCGTGTAGCCCGTACACCGGCACAGATTGCCCGCCAACGCCTCCTTGACCTGGTGTCGACTAGGTTCCGGAGTGCGCATCAGAAGTGCGGCCGCCGAGCAGAGGATACCCGGAGTGCAGAACCCGCACTGGGCCGCACCCTTCAGGTCGAACTCGTCCTGGAGCGGGTGGGGCCCCTCGGCGCTGGCCAACCCCTCGACCGTGGTGACCTCGCACCCCTCCGCCTCCCAGACGGGGGTGATGCACGAAAGGGTGGGCACCGAGTCGACGAGCACCGTACACGCCCCACAGTCGCCCTTGTCGCAACCCTGCTTGGAGCCGGTCAGCCCGAGGGCGTAGCGGAGCGTCTCCAGCAGGGTGTAATGACTCGGTACGCCCGCCTCATGGACGTCTCCGTTCACCTTCAGGCGGACGATCTCGGTGGTCGTTGACACGTTTGTCGCAGGCTCCCCCTGTGAGCCCCCCGTACGCGTCAGACGATACGGCGGGACGGGTCTGGGTGCGGGAACGCCCACACAGAACAAAGGTGACGGGTCGTGAATAGGCGAGCAAGCCGGAGGGGGAGCACTTTCTCGCGGGTGCGGGGTATGCGAGGCCCGATCCCGAAATCCGCCGTTCCACAGGAGTAATCGAGATGCCCTATCCCGAGATGATGGTCGCACCCATGCGTGAGGACTTCACGCGCGTCGGGTTCAAGGAGTTCAAGACCCCCGAGGAGGTCGACCAGGTTCTCAGCACGGAAAAACGCACTACGGTCGTGGCGGTCAATTCGGTATGCGGATGTGCGGCCGGCGCGATGAGGCCGGCGGTGATCCTGTCCTTGTCGCACGACAACGTTCCCGAGGTGCTCACCACCGTCTTCGCGGGCCAAGATCTCGAAGCGACCGATCGCGTGCGCGAGTACTTCACTGGCTACCCGCCGTCCTCGCCTTCCTTGGCCATCCTCAAGGGCGGCGAGATCGTCTACATGCTGGAGCGCCACCAGATCGAGGGGCGCCACCCGTACGAACTCGCCGAGAGTTTGAGGACCGCGTACGACGAGCACTGCGACCCGCCGGCGTAGCAGACTGAAGGTGGATGCGGCCGCCGGGGGGACACCCCTGGAGGCTTCGTCTATTTCGCTATGCGGGATCGGCGCCGAGCGCGGAGGAGCCCGTCGAGGCTGAATTCCCCCGCTCCGTTGGCAGCGAAGAACACAAAGACCCAGCAGAAGAACACGGCGGCCTCCCCTCCGTTCATGACGGGCCAGAATCCCCGCGGTAGGTGCGCCGTGAAGTAGGCCACAGCCATCTCGCCGGCCAAGACAAAGGCCACCGGACGTGTGAACAGACCCAAGATGATCATGGCCCCGCCAACGGTCTCGAGGACACCCGCGGCCCCGATGCGGGTCATGAGCTCGACGGGCTCATCCCGACCGAGCACTCCGAACATCTTCTGGAGACCATGGAGCCAGAAGAGGAATCCCACGACGATCCGCAACGCGTTGTGCGTGAAGTGGGCCATACCCGTGCGTGCGCCTTCATTCTCCATCTTCTTCCTCTCAGTCGCTCTCCGGCTGGGCCAACCTGGGCTGCAGTCCCTTCCGCTCCAACCTCCGTCGCTTCTTGGCCTCCCTGGGAGTCTCCCCGGGGAGCCGCACCTCTACCCCGACGCCCCCCATCATTGCGAAGCCCTTGATGCGCAGCGTGGGGCGGTCGGGACTACTGTGGAGCGGCTGGTCGGTGTTGTGATCGAAACCACCCATGAACGCGAAGCCGCTCACCTCCACGTCCATCTCCGGCGGCACGATGATCTCGGCCCCACCCATGAGGGTGAAAACGTGCACGTCCGTCACCCCGGGACCGAGCATGGCCTCACGAAAGTCGAGGGAAAACCCCCCCATGACGCCCACCGCGAAGTTGTTCCGCGCCGGAATCCACCGCCCGGCGCGACTATTACCCCCCATGAGGCTCACCATGTAGGCTCGCTCGGGCACCCGATCGGCCGACACTACCACCGGAGCGCCGCCGCGCGACGGAAGCACGGTCGGGGCGTGCGCCGGGAGGTTCGTGGCAGGCAGGTCGGCCAGCAGCTTGTTCAGCTCGGCCTCGGTAGCCGAGTGGTTCGCCACGTCCAACCGACGCTCGAACTCCGACATCTCCAACACGTCGTTGGCGAAGTGCTCCATGAGCGTATCGACGGTGCGTTGGCGAGCACCCTCGAGGCCCACGGGCCGGGCGCCTTTCCCCTCCGTCATCACGCCTCTCCGGCCATGAAGTCGCTCACGAACTGATACAGCACGTCCGCACACGCCGAGACCTCGGACACCGCGATCCACTCGTCATCCGAGTGGGCCTGCTCGATGGACCCTGGGCCGAAGCAGACGGCGGGCGTGCCCGCCTCGTTGAGGAACGCGGCATCCACCCATGCCGTCATGCCCTCCACCGCCGGATCCACCCCCTGGACCGAACACGCCGAGATGAGGCCCTGCACGAGAGCGGAGTCCTCAGGGACCTCGGTCGCCGGACGCGTGAGCCCTTGCACCAACTCGGCGTCGAGCCTGGAGACCTCGGAGGCCAGCCGGTCGAGAACGGCCTGGAACTCCGACATGACCTTGGCCGGCGTCTCCCCGGGGAGCGTGCGGCGCTCCAGCACGAGCCTGCACTCGCTGGGATACACCGACGGTGCCGAACCGCCACTGATCGTGCCCGCGTGGAAGGACCCGTGTGCCAGAAGCGGATGCGGACCCACCGCTTCGAGCTGCCCCTTGAGATCCCCGAGTCGGGCAAGGAAGCGCCCGGCGTGCTCGATGGCATCCACGCCCACGTCGGGCCGGGACCCGTGGGCCGCCTTGCCACGGAAGAGCGCCTCTACCCAAACGAACCCCTTGTGGGCGGGCATGATCGCAAGACTCGTGGGCTCGCACACGACGGCGGCATCCGCTCGGATGCCCGAGCGCACGACGGCCTCCATGCCCACGCTGGCGTGCTCCTCATCGGCCGTTAGGGCAACGATGAGGGCCCCGGGAAGCGCATCGCCCTTCGCCAACCTCGCCGTGGCCGCGAGAAGGGACGCCACCCCCCCCTTCATGTCACAGGACCCCCGCCCCCACAAGCGACCCTCTCGGACCTCGGCGCCGAACGGCGGGACGGTCATGCCGGCAATTCCAACCGTGTCGAGGTGTCCGTTCAGCAGCACCGTCGGGCCTGCGGCCGGGTCGCCCATCCGAGCCAGCACGCTCCACCGCCCAGGGGCCGCCTCTACGGTCTCGACCTCGAGCCCCCACTCCGAGAGCCACGCGGCCGTCAGATCGGCGATCGCCCCCTCACCGGCACCACCCTCCTCCAAGACGGGGTTCACCGAAGGCGTCGCGACGAGCGCCTGGGCGATGGCCAGAGGGTCTCCGGCTCGCGCCGCTTCCGAGTATGAAGTCGAGTCCAGACTCACGGTGTAATTCCCCTCCCTGTCCCGAAGCGACATCGCTCAGCCGATGGTACGTCCGCCGCGGCCCCCGTCTTCGTGCCGGATCTCATGCTCCGGCCCCATCGAACGGCACGCAACCGACCTCCGAGAGATTAGTGCCGATCGGTCACGGTGCCAACTCCTATGGAGACGGAGACGTATTTTCCGGGACTTCCGGTAAGTCGCGTCCGAATTCCCGGAACCTCCCGGAGTGAAACGAATCGCGTGGGTCGGCGTATTCCACTGATAGGCAAACACTTAAGAGCACGTCGCGTGTCTGAGGCCGACTCGGCACGATTCGTGCGATGAAGGTGGACATGAGCGGTTCGCAACCGACCGACACGCAAGGGGGCATCATTCGTAAGGTGACGTTGGGCATCCTCGGGGCCACAGCCGCGGTGGCGAGTCTACTGCTGATTCGTCAGACGAAGCAGGTCACACCCAAGGAAGCCGTCCGCGTACCAGCGGGTGAGAGCGTTCCGGGCAGCGTTTCCCTGGAACGACTTCGCGAACTCGGAATCTAGAACCAGCTTCCGGATTGTCGGCCCCCGGCCGGGAAAGACCCCGACCCTGACGTACTGAAAAACGGAGGGCGCTTTGGCGTCCCTCCGTGTTTTCTTTGTCCGGCGAATCTACTTGTCGAAGTAGACCGCGTTCTTGTCGATATAGGTCGTCCACTCGGGCGGGACGTCCGTGTCGGGGAAGATCGCCGTCACGGGACACTCCGGCTCACACGCACCGCAGTCGATGCACTCGTCCGGATGTATATAGTACATGTCCTCCCCCTCATAGATACAGTCGACCGGGCATACCTCCACACAGCTCGCGTCTTTGGTACCGATGCAGGGTTCGGCAATGATGTAGGTCATGGTCGCCTGATGTGTTGGCTGGAGTGTGGACCTGTGTCTTCAGGGGTCGGCCGAAAATCTAGCCCTTGCCGACCCATCATTTAGGCAAGAAAGGTGAAGGGCGTCAAGTGGGGTATTTCTGGCTGAAGGCGAGGCAGCAGTGCGTGTACCTTCGCGCAAGTAGGGGATGGGTACGCTCCGCCACGGCAAGGTAGACGCCCGAGCCTTCGGCGTGGGCGACGCGGGCCGCCTCCAAATCTCCCCAGAGGTGGGCGTGCCGCAGATGGTCGAGGCGCTCCGCCAACGCAACGAGCGCCACCTGGGGCTCACTTGCCAACAGGTCCTCCAGGAGACGTTCGGACCCGGCTCGCGGCACCCGCTCCCGAAAGTCGAGAACCTCCGGACCGACCCGGTCCAGCAGGTCGCGGTTCGACGGCTCGAGCTCGGGTCGCTGCGTATCGACCAGGCATGCGGCGGCCAAAGCCACCGGCTCGCCGAGGCCCACGTCGTCGAGCAGAATCACGGTCGTTCGGCCAGGGTGCAGGTAGTCGGGGTGATGGTCGTCGGGGACGGCCTTCAACCGCGGGACCATCGCGGCTCGAAAGGCCTGTTCGATCAGGCTCCGACCCGCATCATCCACGCCGTGAATCGGGGCCGTCCGATCGAGGCGGTCCGCCATGCGCTCCCAGCGCGCACGGTCGGCGGGCGCTCCTTCGCTCACCTCGGGGCCAGGTGTTGGGCGAAGTGGCGGATCGTGGCGTCGACGGCCTCGGTGAGCTGAGGACTGGCTGCCTGGAAGGGGTGGCCCACTTCGAAGGTGTGGCCGGCCTTCCCGACCAGGACGAGCCTCGCCTTGCCCGCCGACGCCCGAACGAGCTCGCGCGCCTCCGACTCGGGCACAGTGACATCGTGCCGGCCGTGTACGACGAGCCAGGGGGCCTGTACATCGCCGGCCGCCCCGACGACGGACAGCCGCGAGGCGTTCGCCTCGAAGTCCTCCAGCAGCGAGACGTCGAGGGGCATCTGTTGCCCGGTGCGGGAGTTCAGAACGTGAACGCGACCCGACTCCCTCCACTCCGCCTTCGTCTCCTGCGTCCATCGGTCGTAGCGAGCGACGGCCGCCCACGTCACGAGGGCACTCAGACGCGGGTCACTCCGTGCGTGTAGGATCGCGGCCCCCCCGCCCCGGCTATGCCCCATGAGGCCCACGCGCTCGGGCCGACGAGAGAGGATGTCCCCACCCGTCAGGGTCTCCACGATCCAACTCAGGTCCTCGAGCTCCCGACTGAAGGTGTTCGCGGCGAAACGCTCGAGCTCGCTGAAGGAGTCGAGGTCGTCCCCCACCCCGTTTCGTGAGAAATTGAACGAGACTACCGCGTGACCCGCGATGGCGAGCCGCTCACACAGGTGAGGAAAGAAGCCCCAGTCCTTGTAGCCCTTGAATCCATGGACGACCACGACGGCCGTCCTCGGCGCAGGCCCCTCGGCGTAGCGGACGTCTCCCCGAATGATCTCACCCCGGTCGAGATGGGGAGCGAGAATCTCGAAGCGCCGGTGGATCACGTCAGTCCTTGGACCAGAGAACGTCCGGCTCGCCGCCCCGACGATTCTCGAGGCGGGCCCAAGCGAAGAAGAGATCGGACAGCCGATTCAGGTACGGGACCACCCCCTCGGCCACCTCCTCGGACCCGGCCAACCCAACCACGGCCCGTTCGGCCCGCCGGCAGACGGTTCGACAGACGTGAAGAAGGGCGGCGCCTCGCGTACCCCCCGGCAATATGAAGTCCCTGAGCTCCTCGAGCTCGGCGCTGGCCTGGTCGATCCACCCCTCCATCTCGGCGATTCGGTCCAGCGGCAGGCCGGGGGTGTTCGGAGTGGGGCGTGTTCCGTCCGCGGGGGCCGTGGCCAGGATGGCGCCCAGGGCGAAGAGGTCGTGCTGAATGAGTTTCAGGCCCCGTTGCACGCCTTCGTCCAACACGCTTAGCACCGCAAGGCCGACGAACGAGTTGAGCTCGTCCACGCTTCCGTAGGCGGCCACCCTCGGATGACTCTTCTGTACACGGCCTCCTCCGAACAAACCCGTGTCGCCGTCGTCTCCGGTCTTTGTGTAGATCTTCACGTCGTCGGTCTCGCGATCCGTGGTTCCACACCCGAAGAACCACATCCGTAATGGCAGAAACGAGCTAACTGTAAGTCAGACTGATCTTTACGTCATTCGCGCGTCTCGGTAGGACACGCTAAGTATAAGTCGGACCATAAGTTACAGTATCCAGCGCATTGCGCGCAGGGTTTTCAGCGTAAACGCGTGAGATTCCGGAGCTTCTGCGCCTTGTCCAGCAGCGACGAGGTCGAATCGGCCTCCTCCGGTGTCTCGCTCAGGAGGTCCCGAAGGTCGAGCACGATCTCCAGATAGATCTGATCTCGCTGAAACTCGAAGTCCAAGCGCGCAGCGTCACCGGTGCCGGCCTCCTCGCTGCGCGCGAGCTGGTCTCGATAGAGCTTCTCCAGGTTGTCGAGGATCTTCGGACGATCTCTCATAACACACCTCCCCCTGCGCCGTCTCGGGAAAAGTCCGTCACCGCGTCCTTCATCTCGTCCATACCTCGATTGAAGTAGTGATCCGCTCCGGGGATCCGCACGAGCGTCACGTGGGCTCCCAATTCGGCGGCGATGGACTCCACTTCGGTCCCGGATCCGAACTCGTCGTCCTCGCCCTGAACGATGAGAACCGGCTTGTCCGCGTCCTGCAAGAAGGTATAGTCGTAGAGCCGCACGGGAATGCCGATGACGAACAACGCCACGACCCTCGGATCGTCCACCGCGTAGCTCGACGACACCATCGAGCCGAAGGAGAAGCCACCGGCCACCAGGGGAAGACCCGGATGTCGCTCTTCGAGCCAATTCAGGGCCGCGGCCACGTCCTCCTTTTCGCCGATCCCCTCCTCGTAACCGCCCGTACTGGTGCCCACACCCCGAAAGTTGAAGCGCAGGGCGGCGATGCCCGCGTCGGCGAGAGCCTGCGCCGCCCGAAACACGGCCTTGGTGTGCATCGTACCGCCATGTAGGGGATGGGGGTGGCACACCACACCGGCTGCACGGGGCGGCACGGACGGGGCCCGGAGCGCAGCCTCCAACTGTCCATGGGGAGCGGGGATGTTCAAACGGGACTCCACGGTTGTCTCGCACGGGTCTGGCAGGCTCGCTATCTTTCGTCACGCGGCCTCGAACGGAGTTCGAGACACCACTCTAGGCCCCCATCCGTAGACTCGCCACCGGGCCTCAACGCGCGAGCTGTCCCATGCCGTCGAACGATACCGCAGACCAAGAAGTCACCGCCCGAGCCAACGAGCTCTATTGGCAATCGGGAAAGAGCGTGAACCAGATCGCCGAGGAGATGGACCTCTCCAAGAGCAGGCTCTACGGCCTGGTGCAACCTCTTGCCGTGGGAAGTCCCTGCCCGGAGTGCGGGGCGGATCTTCTCTTCCCGAACAGGACAGCCATGGAGAAGGGTCTCGTTTCGTGCCCGGAGTGTGGATACGAGGGGGCGGCCCAGGACGCTCCGGCGGAATCCGGTAACGCCGAGCCGGAGCAAGACACGACCATGGCTCCCGCTCGGACACGATCGGGCTCCAAGCGAGTGCTCTGGGGTTCCGCGCTTCTCGGTCTCGCCGCCGGTCTCTACGTCGTAATCCGACAACGCCGCTCCTGATCGACCTGATCCTTGTTGGGCTCATCACGACGCTCACCAGCGGATTCTGGTTCGTTCTCGGTGTGGTGGCTGCCGCCTTCTTCTTCAACACCGCCCGGAAGCCCGGAAGGGGCGACGGTGCGACCAAGGTATTGCGAGGCGACGATGCCGAGGAACGAGGTGGAGGACGCGCCGGAGGATACGCGGCCGGACTCGCGACGGGAACCTTGGGCTTCCTTCAGATATACTGGGATCCGAACCGACAGGCGATCCACGACAAGATCGCCGGAACGGTCGTGACGTTGGACGGCGCCCCCAAGGTGCCCGGGCGCTGGCAAGTAGCCGTCCAAGATATGGGCGACCCGACCGCCGAGACCCACGGAGAGGTGTGATCGAAGAAGTGAACGAAGTCGACGAGTCTTCGACCACCGACGGCACGGGCCGAACGGTCGAGGAGCGGTTCGAAGGTCGTATCCGGATCAACGTTCCCGACCGGCACAGCCCCACGCTCAGGCGCCTCATGGAGATCGTCAACGCGGATGACGATCTCTACGCCCTCTGGGTGGCCAGCAACGTGGTCGCGGTCGAGCGACTGGGCATGACGGATCACGGCCCCGTGCACGTGAAGATCGTCACCAACATAGCGCTCAAGATGCTGCGACTTCTGGTCGACGCCGGCATTCGGCCCTCGGTGGTGGAGAATTACGGACTCGAAATCCAGGACGCCGAGGTGGTCGTCGTCCTTGGAGCGCTTCTCCACGACCTGGGAATGTCCATCCAACGGTCGGGTCATGAGAGCTACTCCCTCTTCGTCGCCCAGGACAAGCTCCGTGCCATCCTCCCCGAACTCTACGACCCGGCCACGTCCGCCATCATGCGAAGCGAGGTCCTCCACGCCATCATCGCCCACCGGTCGGGTGGGCGCCCGCTGGCCATCGAGGCCGGCGTGGTGCGAATCGCCGATGCGCTGGACATGGCGAAGGGACGGTCGCGTATCCCTTTCGAGAAGGGCTCGGAGAGTATCCACTCGGTATCCGCGGCGGCCATCGACTCGGTATCCATCGACAAGGGAGCGGACCGCCCCGTCTGTCTCACCGTGGAGATCACGAATTCCGCGGGGATCTTCCAGCTGGACCAACTGTTCCGCGAGAAGCTCAAAGGCAGCGGGCTGGAGCGTCATGTGGAGCTCCGCGCCGTGCTCCAGGGCGACACGGAGCAGCGGCTCTTCAAAGAGTTCCGGATCTGAGGTGAGACCTCTAGTGTCCGCTCGCTAGCCGGTAGACGACGCTGCATGGACTCCGTCAGCATTTCACTCCCGTTCGCCTTTCTCGCGGGCCTGGTTTCGTTCCTGTCACCTTGCGTGCTCCCGGTGGTTCCGGCCTACATCACCTACGTTTCGGGACTCACGCTCGACCAACTGGCCGAGGACGGGACCGCGAGCGCGCGTCGCAAAGCCGTGCTCCACTCCTCGCTCTTCGTCGTGGGCTTCCTGATCGTCTTCATGACGCTGGGAGCGTCGGCGACCGCCGCCGGCCAGACATTCAACCGCGTCCTGCCCCTCCTTTCGCGGCTGGGCGGAATCCTGGTCCTTTTGTTCGGACTCCTGCTCCTCGACTGGGTACGCCTACCGGGACTCGCTCGCGATATCCGAGTGCATCTGAGGTCCAAGCCCACGGGTGCTCTGGGGTCTCTGGCCGTGGGGGTGGTCTTCGGCGCGGGGTGGACTCCGTGTATCGGACCCATTCTCGCGACGATTCTCTTTTATGCCACGATGGAGGCCACGGTAACCCAAGGGACCTTGCTCCTGGCCGTGTACGGCTTGGGATTGGGTGTCCCGTTCCTCATTGCGGCCGTGTCATTCAACTGGTTTCTTGCTAGCTTCGAGACGGTTCGGCGCTGGGCCCTGCCCGCGCAGAGAGTCGCCGGAATCCTTTTGATCGTGGCAGGAATTCTGCTCGTTACTGGTAAGTTCGCGTCCGTCTCGGCGTCCCTGGCCGACCTCGGGCAGTGGATCGATCTGGAGATATGATGATCCGTTCGAGAGCATCGACCCGAAGGCCGGGGCTGAGAGCCTATCTGGCGCCTGTGCTCTTGGGCTCCGCACTGTCACTGTTTGCCGGTGCGTGCGCCTCGGATCAGGAGGCAGCAACCGACCAGGCTCGGCTCACGACCCGTGGGGCGGGCGACCTCCTAGGTTCCGGAGCCCCGACGACCCCCGTACCCGAGGGCTTCGAGAGCCTGACCCGCCCGCCGCCCACGGTACCTCCCCAGGAGCAGATCACCCTGGAGATGCTCGGGGTGGACTTCGGAAGCGAAGATGCGCCGGCGCGCATTATCGAGCTTTTCGACTTCGGCTGCGGGTTCTGCCGCAAGTTCCATAAGGAGACCCTCCCCGCGCTGACCGCCAAGTACATCGACGAGGGGAAGCTCATGTGGAAGGCGGTTCCCTTCGTAATCGGGAACTGGGCCAACTCCGTCCCGGCCACCATGGCCGCGGAGTGTGCGCTTGGCCAGGGAAAAGAGCAGTACCGGCAGATGGCCGAAGCACTCTTCGACCGCCAATCCGAGTGGAAGCAGAGTTCGGAGCCTGAAGCGGTCATCGAGGGAATCGCGAGGGACTCCGGCCTCGACATCGAGGCGTTGCGGACGTGCCTGAGTAGCGACGCGTTCCTATGGCGGGTGCAGGCACACACGTCATTGGCCCGGCAGGTCGGTGTCAGAGGGACCCCGACGTTCGTCGTCATCGGGTACGCCCCCTTCTCGGGCGCGCTACCCCTCGAGCTCTTCGAAGAGATCATCGACAGCGTGCTCGTGAACGCGGCGGCCCAGACCCCCTAGTGGTGACCGCCCGGTGCCCGTGACAATCCTCCGTCGTCCCGGTCTGCTAGTTGGACTCGCGGTTTCGCCTCTCGTGTTGTCCTGCGGCCTCTCCCTCGGGGACGGTCCAGGATGTCGCCTGGACGGCCCGCCTCTGGCGCTCCCCGACGTGCTCGACGAGACAAGCGGCCTGGCCGTGGGTATCCGAGATCCGAGCCGCATCTGGAGCCACAACGATTCGGGCCACGAGCCGCGCCTCTTCGCGCTCGACCACGCCGGAGCGATCCACGCCACCGTGGATGTGGATCAGAGTAACCGCGACTGGGAGGACATGGATCGGGCGCGCTGCGGGGAGGGCTCGTGCTTGTACGTGGCCGATACCGGCGACAACCTGGAGCGCCATGCGCAGGTGGCCCTTTACCGGTTCCCGGAGCCCGACGGCCGCGCCGACGGGACCGCCCAGGCCGACCGGTATCCGATGCGGTTCCCTGACGGGCCGCGAGACGTAGAGGCCATGTACGTCTTGCCGGGCGAGAGGGTCTTCTTCATCACCAAGGGGCGAAACCACCCCATAACGGTCTTCCGTTACCCCCAGCCGCTCAGGGCAGACACGGTCGTCACCTTGGAGCCGGTGCAGGAGATGAGCAGCGGGCCTGTTGCTCCGCCCCGCTACGTCACCGGAGCGTCGGCCACTTTGGACGGATCGACGGTCGTCGTCCGCACCTATGAGACCCTGGAGTTCTTTTCCGTCACCGAAAACGGAGAACTCCGCCCCAGGAAAGACGGCAGGGTGAACCTGAGGACCCTGCGCGAGCCACAAGGAGAGGCTGTGGCGTTCCTGCCGGACGGCCGGCTCGTCCTGAGCTCCGAGTCGGGGTTCACCTCGCTGCCGTCGATCGTGCTGCTGAGCTGCGAGTTGGGGTAGTCGGCCGAACCCAGACACTGCGACTCAGGGACCCGCCTGTCGGCATGGCTCGAGGCAGCGACCGGCCAAGGGGGTGTCCACATCATCACGCTGCCCAGAACGGCGAAGACTCCCGCTGTCCCGATCATCATCGTCTTCGTCGGCATCGGTCTCGGAGTCGAAGGGTAGCCTGGCGGCTCTCGGCTCGAATCGCGCGGCCACAATCGCGGGGGGGCACCGCGAGGGGCAAGGCGCGGAGCCGGCCATACCGAAGAGATCCGTTCAGACCACCACGGTCCGGACACCGGTGTGATCGCTGGCCGTCCTGGCCAAGCGACCATCGGCCGTATAGAGGGGCGCCCCCGCCGCCTCCGCCAACGCGACGTAGATCGCGTCGTACATGGTGAGGTTGTCCCGAAGCGAGAACGCTCGAGCCAGCAGCGGCGTGTGGGGGAACCGCGTCAAGGGAAGGTCGACGTACAGAGATAGGGCCGCATCGGCACGCGAGATATCGGCCATCCCGCGTCGAACCGCCTTTCGGAGTGCGGAGGCCACCTCGACGTCGCAGACGTGGGGCACCAGCAGCTCCGCGCTCTCCTCCGCGAGCAGGTCGACAACGCTCGGATACCGAGGGGCGTCGAGCAGGACTCCCGCCAGGGCGGAAGCGTCGAGGACGGCGACGTCCATCAGCCCGAGCGCTCGTCGCGGTCCTCACGCACGTACTCGGCTATGGGCCGATCCAACTCCACGGGATCCAACGCCAAGAGGCGCCGCGCCAACTCGTCCCTCGGTGGCCGGCTCACCTCTCGCTCCAGAATGCCCTGGATATACGCGGTCAGTGTCTCGCCGCGGGCATCGGCTCGACGGACGAGTTCCGCGTGGAGTGCGTCGGGAACGTTGCGTACCTGAATCATGATCGACATCGGTACGAGGATGTCACATGTGAGTCACATGTGCAAGGACGGACACTCGAATGGTGCACGGGGACGCCGGGCTTCGGAATGGGCGGCTGGGCAGGAGTGGTTGGGTAGGAGCGATTGATGCTCGAGAGGGAGCCCCCATTGACGGGACTGACCCAGCCTTCCATATTGGTTGTATAATACAACTATCTGAGCCGCGCCAATGACTACGATCGCCACCGACAAGAGCCTCGCCCAGGACGCCGCAGCCCTGACCCAAGCGTTTTCCGAGCTCATTCGCCTGGTGCAGTTCAGAGATCGGGATCGAGCATGCTGCTACGGGCTCACGGTCAGTCAGTGCTACGGACTCAAGGCGGTGTGTGAGACCGGACCGCTCAGTGTGAACGATCTCGCAGGTGCCCTCTATCTGGAGAAGAGCACGGCGAGCCGACTCGCCAAGGGGCTCGAGGACGAGGGTCTGGTCGAGCGGTCGACGGACGAAGAGGACCGGCGCTCGGTGCGCCTTGCCGCTACAGCCACGGGCCGACGTGCCCACGCGGGCATCGAAGCCGATCTCCAGCGAGAGTACGCCGCCATCCTGGAGGACTTCGAGCCGGAGGTCCGGTCCGCGATGACCGAGCTCCTGGGACGCCTGACTCGAGCGGTCGGGAGCCGTGTGGAAGCCGAGGGAGGAAGCTGTTGTGTCGTGCGCTGACCGCTTCGAGTCGCCTTTGGGAGGTTTTTTTTGAATAACAGTTGTATTTACCAACTACGGAGTGAAGCACACATGGAACACGACACCATCCGCGAAGCCGTTCGCGATCGTTATGCCAGCATTGCCGAAGACGGAGGCTCCTGCTGCGGCCCCTCTTGCTGTGGCTCGGGGGAAGAGGCCTCCGTGTCGACCGCCGTGGGCTACGACGAGGACCAGCTCCAGAGTGTACCCGAGGGGGCCGACCTGGGCCTGGGCTCCGGGAACCCCGTGGCGGCGGCCGATCTCCAGGAAGGCGAGACCGTACTCGACCTCGGTTCGGGAGGCGGAATCGACTGCTTTTTGGCCGCCGAGAGGGTCGGCCCCACGGGTCAGGTCATCGGGGTGGACATGACCTCCGAGATGGTCGCGCGCGCCCGCAAGAATGCCAAGAAGGGCGACTATCCGAACGTCGAGTTCCGGTTGGGGGAGATCGAAGCGCTTCCGGTGGCCGACGCCACCGTGGACGTGATCATCTCGAACTGCGTCATCAACCTCTCGCCCGAGCGCGACCGGGTGCTCGCCGAGGCCCATCGCGTACTGAAACCGGGCGGCCGGCTGGTGATTTCCGATCTCGTGTGCGGAGCGCCGGTGCCCGGAGCGCTTCGCAAAGAGGCGGAGGCGGTAACCGCCTGCTTGCCCGTCGAGGAGCATGCGTACCTTGCCGACCTGGGAGCCGCGGGATTCACGGACGCCCGTGTCGCCAACGCACGGCCCTACCCTCGGGAGGCCCTGTCCTCCCATCCCCTCGCCAGAAAGCTCCTGGAGGAGCGTCCCGACATCGCGGAGTCCCTCGAAGCGTTCGCGTCATCGGTGCGAGGCGCGATCATCGAGGCGCGCAAGCCGCCCGCTTAGGCGGGACTGCTCCGCTCCCGTTCGCGTAGCGATGGGCCCCGGCTCGGAAACGGGCCGGGGCCGAGCGGTATCTCCTGCCCATCCACGCATCCGACTCCCCGGTCGAGGGGAGCACTGTGTACTACGACAACTTCCACGTAACGGCGACGGTGTCGGGCCAGAGTTTTGAACTCCTCGGTGCAGTTGAGCTCCTCGCCCATGGGATCGGACAGCGGAGAGTTCTGGTGGAGAATCCTCCGGTTCAGCTGATTCGGCCACTATTGTTGGGTCGGCGTGCTCCCAATCGCGGTGTTCGCGCCCGCCATTGGGCATTGGCTTGCTCTGTCTGACACGTGGTGCTCCTGATGTTTGATGTGGATGGTTGGTCGGTCTGAGTTCGAGGTGTTGATCCGCTGGTGTGAGGGCCGAGTGTCAGGTTATACCATTCTTGTACAGCCAGGACGATGCTCGAATCAACCGTACGGCTCGAACCGTTTCCGGAGGGAAAGGTCCATGAGTAACTCGATGATCAGTGTTCTGGCATTATCGGCTGCCATAAGCTTCGGGTGTTCTGCATCTGAGGAGCAATGCACCACCTGTCCTGCATCCGGGGCAGGATGCATGACCGAATTGCAGGATGTTGAATTCTCCGGTGAAGAGAAGATCACCATTCTCGGCTATGACAAGAACGGGATGGAAGTGGACATCACGGCTGATGGTGAAGTGCTGATGTTCAATGACCGAGTGAAGGATGGGCCGCCCAATAAGAATATTCATTGGGCCAGTCGAATCGATGACAAGACTTACCAATACGAGGGAGAAGTGACGGAAATCAATACGGATGAAGTTGACGGGACACCAAGTTTTGATGCCGGCGGAAACGTCTACTTCACCTCTTTGGGATCTTACTTTCCGGCCCCAGGAAACACCGATGCATTCAAGAGCATCTACAAGGGAAGTTTCGATGGCCGGAACGTAACGAATGTCAGTATTGTCGAGAATCTATATGTGGGAGAAATAAGATGGATCAGTCTGGCTCCGGATATCTCCAATAGTGGCAGATTTCTCTTCTACACCCACTCCCACACGGGCGACACGGGCTTCTTCGACCGATGGACATCAGAGGGGCGACCTCCAATCCCGCTCGAGGTTTCGGAACCTGTCAACGACAATGGGACACTATACGGGATTAATTAAAGAGCAATTTCCTGTGTGGAGAGGGGTGTGGTGGGAGGATTGATGAAGACGGCCTCCGGGAGCGGTTTGGGCTTCGGCACACCTCTGACGAAGCGTTCGGGATGAGCGGCCCATGCTTCGCGGAGCACGGATTTCCTGCCGGCAATGACCTGATCGGCGTTCCCGAAGTGGACCTGCTCGGGGGTTAGCATCGAGATGCCGCCATGGCGGTGCTCGGCATTGTACCAGCGGAAGAACGATCGACAGAACGTCTTGGCTTGGCCCTGATCCCCGAACCGTCCGGGAAACGAGGGATGGTACTTCAAGGTTTTGAACTGAGCCTCGGAAAACGGGTTGTCATCCGACACCTGAGGCCGGCTCAACGAGCGGGTCACGCCGAGGTCAGCGAGAAGTTGAGCGGTGCATTGGCTCGTCATTGGAGCTCCCCGATCCGAGTGCAGGGTCAGGACCCGGGGCTGGACGCCATGCTTCAGGCAGCTCTGCTGGATCAACCGGCCGGCCAGGGCCGAGTTCTCCCGGTCCGCCACCATCCAGCCCACGACGTAGCGGCTGTAGATGTCCATGATGACGTAGAGGTAGTAATAGCTCCACTTCTTCGGCCCGAGCAGCCGCGTGATATCCCAGGACCACACCTGGTTCGGCGCCGTGGCCATCAACTCGGGCTTCTTGTACTCGGGATGGGTGCGCTGCGCCCGGCGTTCCTGAACCGGCACCTCGGAGGCCAGAACACGATACATCGTGCGTTCGCTGCACAGGTAGACCTCTTCGTCGAGCAGCGTGGCCACCACCTCGGCGGGTGAGCGGTCCACGAACCGCTCCGAACACAGCGTGTCGAAGACCTCGCCTCGTTCCGTCTCGCTCAATGCCCGGGCGGGCGTCGGGCGGGGCTGCTGTTGCCCGGTTGATGGGCCTCGACGACGGTACAACGTCGATCGGGAGACCTCGAGGGCCGCGCACGCCGGTTTTACACCGACGTGCTTAGCCAGCTCATCGGCCGCCTTCAAGAGTTTGTCCCGTCGTCGAGGCTTATCCCCAGCAGCCCCGCAACTTTTCCCTGCACGTCGATGATCAGGTGTGCCTTCCTGAGCTCATTCTCGAGCCGTGCGTTTCGCCGCTCCAGCTTGCGTACCTTCTCATCCAGCGGATTTCGCTCCGGCTTGCGGCCGCGTTTCTTCGACAGGGCCTTCAGCGACCCGCTATGCGCCGCCTTGCGCCACGTCGTCAGGTGCGACGAGTACAGGCCCTCTCGCCGCAGGAGTTGACCCACCTCGCCGGGCTCGGTGCACCGGTCCGCTTCTTCGACGATCCGCAGCTTGTACGACGGACTGAACCGCCGTCGTAGCGGCCTATCTACTACCTCCGGGTCCGCAGGAGCTGCCGCGCTTCGCTTGGCCTCCCCGGTTCCAGGGGCACTACCATTCTCTTCCATTCTCTCTCGCAGTCCCAACATGTTCGTTTTCTCTGCCTTCGCCCTACTCTAATTCTTTGCGTGCTCCGTGTCTCACGTACGTTGGCAGAGAGGGTTTCGACCGAATCGATGACGCTCTATTTGCCAACATAAACACTGACAAATTGGAGTATGCTCCAACGATTTCAAACGACGGACTTGAAATGTACTTCACCCGGGCCGATTTGAGCACGGCAACAATACTGGGGATATTCAAAACGACCCGAGCATCAGTGGACGAGGCTTTTGCGGCCACCGGCGCTACCGTGAGTGCGATTACCGGTATCGTCGAGGCTCCATCCTTCAATGGAGATGAGACGGCACTGTACTACCATAGAGAAGTGGGCGGTGTTTTCGAGATCTTTCGAGTCACCCGCGCCCTCCCCGCTGAGTGTCAGTGATGAGGCCGACTGTACGAGCCGCCTGCAGCTGCCCACCCTGAAGTGATTGAGATACTCTTCGGAGACCTGTACGTATCTTCATATCGTGAGTATACGTACGAGGCCGTGCCGGGGCATGGGGACCCAGGGTCGGATCCGTTCGGCATCTCCTGCCCATTCACAAGGCCCCCAAGCACTAAATCCATTCGGGCTCGGCCACGGTGCGTTCCCCCTCGGCCGTACCCGTGTTCACTGTGGTCTTGGGCTCGAACATGAGGAGGTGCACCTCCTCTCGAGCCACCGGGCGATGCTCCACTCCGCGGGGAACGGTCAGAATCTCCCCGGGCCCCAAAACGATGGGGGGCCGACCGCGCAGCTCCATCGATAGCTCGCCCGAGATCACCAGAAACAACTCGTCTTCGTGCTCGTGCGCGTGCCAGACGAACTCGCCTTGGGCCTTGGCGAGCTTGACGTGCATGTCCTCCACCTGGGCCACGATCTTGGGCGTCCACTGCTCGTCGAAAAGCGCGAACTTCTCCTTCAGATTCACTTTCTCCACGCTCGGCCTCCAATGGCGTTCTGCTCGATGCGGTGGTGCTCCATCACTCAACGCCCCGCTTCTCTCAGGCGTGCTTCTCCCGGGCGGGCCCCCAGGTCCTCTAGGCCAGCGAGTCCGTGCGCGGAGTCGGCCCAATCGAGGTACCGGAGGAACCCCATCGCCAACTCCGACGCAAGCTCATCGTCCTCGATGCCGTCCTCGCGTGCCCCCCATGTGAAGATGTAGCGACTCCTGAGGGTGGCGAAGACCTGAAGGGTCGCAAGCCTCGCGGCCTTCTCCGGATCGGCGTGGCCCAACTCGTCTCTCCGCTCCAGCAGGAGCTCGATGAGGTAGTCCGCCACCTGATTGTCCAGCGCGGCCGTGCGGTCCAAAAGAGAGGGCTCGGGGTGAGCCATGGCGAACGCCAGGAACGCACGGAGCAGAGAGCTGTGGGCTCGACTCCAGAGCACCAGCATGCGTGTGAACTGCGTGACGATTTCCCGAACGCTCGCCGCCGACCAGCGCCCGGGAGCGAGAACCGTCTCCCATCCGTGCAGGGCGTCTTCCCAGAACCGCGTCGTCAAGTAGGCGAACAGCGCGTCTCGGCTGTCGAACCGAGCGTAGAACGTGCCCGCGCCGACTCCCGAGCGGGCCAGAATCTCCTGGACGGTCGCCCCTTCCAATCCTCGCTCGGCTATCAGGTCCAGAGCCGAGTCGACCATCCGGTCGAAGGAGGCGCGGCTCCTCGCTTGTCGTGGAAGACGCACTCCCGGGAGCGGGGGCCCTCCCGCCGGCGGCGCATCGCCCGAAAAGTCCGGGGGCAGTGGCGGATGGTTCATGATACAGGCAAGGCCGGGTCAGGTGCGGTGCGGAAGCGAATTTGAATTCAAATTCCAAGAAACGGCACAAAGACACGAAATGCAAGGGTTTTGTTATCCCCAGATATCGAAGAACTCCACCTCCTCGTCGGAGGATTCGACCGCGAGCTGCTCACCCGTGAGGTGCCGAACGAGGGCCGCACACAGATCGGCCCTGACATCAGGGTTCAGCGAAAGGGCGCAGGCCTCGAGGGATCTGCACGTCGTCTCGACGGCAAGTTCGGGCGCTGGATGCGTGATCGCGCCGGATCGATCCAGTAGAATGCGGCGCGCATCGGCCAGGATCTTGGCCTTGAACCGCACCGCGGCCTCCGACGGACCGGCCCCAGGCCCGCGCATCGCCTGCGCTAGCGAGTCACGGGCCGCACGGTGCATCAAGTCCAACTCGGCGTAGAGCCTGGCGAGGCCGCTCACCACCTCGGGGACCGCGCGGTCTTCCCAACCTTCTCCCGTGGCTTCGTCCCACCGCACTTCGGCCGCTTCCCAGATGCGCTCGTCCAGGTACACCAGGAGGTCGTCCTTGCCGTCGAAGCGCGCGTAGAATGACCCCACGGAAGAGCCGGCCCGGCGGACGATGGCGTTGACGGTAGTGCCGTCCACCCCGTTTTCCGCGATGAGCTCCAGGGAGGCACGGGTGATTCGTTGAAGCGTCCGACGGCTCCGGCTTTGCTTGGGCTCGCGTAGATAGGTGGCGCTCATGACCCGCGTCGTCAAATTAGTACGGTCATTCTAAATACGCTGATGATCGTCGGTTCGCAACAGGTATGGTTTGCCCGCCATCGTGGTGGGCGGCATAATTCGGCAAAGACGTGTCCCTATGTCACGTTCGCCGGAGAATGTTCACCGATGGCAATACGAGACCCTCTGCAGGAGATTCCGGGGGTCGGTCCCCGTACCAGCACCGTCTTGCGCGGCCTCGGAATCGAGCGGGTATCGGACCTGGTCGGAGCCGACCCCGCTCAACTCTACGAGCGACAGTGTGTGATCGAGGGCGGATACGTTGATCGGTGCGTCCTCTACGTGTTTCGCTCCGCAGTGTACTACGCGAGCACCGAGCGCCCCGAGCCCGACCTCCTCCTGTGGTGGAACTGGAAGGACCGCACGGAGCTGGACGGAAACGGGGCCGCCGGCCGTACCTAGGGGCGGGACATCCTTCGGCTTCGAGGCTCAGAGCATTGCCGAAACCAAACGGGGAAGCGGAGCGCGAGATGGATCGGCGCCAGGCCTTTCGGCTGGCCGCGGAGCGCCTCGACGCGACGTTCCTGCCGGGCAAGAGGACTTCAGCGGACGAGGTGCACCTCAAACACGGCCCCTGGCAGCTGATCCTCGACACCTATGTCGAGAGCAACGGGCAGACCTCGGTCACCTATACCCGAGCGCGGGCCCTGTACGTCGCCAAAGAGGACTTCACCTTCCGGATCTGGCGAAGGAACGTCTTCACGCGCATCGCGGAGGCCTTCGGCTCCCGCGGGCTGCTCGTCGGTGACCAGGAGCTCGAGGGCAAATACACGATCAAGAGTTCGAGCGTGCCACGAGGAAGGTCCTTGATGACGGACCGGCGGCTTCGAGAGCTGATCGTGGCTCAGCCTTCGCTGAGACTCGAGATCCGCCGGCAGTCTTGGTCGAAGCGCAGGAAGACCGGGCAGGGGGTCCGGACGGTGGAAGTGCGGACCACGGGTGTGATCAAGGAACCGGACCGGTTGGCCGACTACGTGCGCCTTGTGGCCAACGTGCTGGAGCAGCTCGTGCGGATCGGGGCGGCACACGAGGTTGCCGTCGAGGAAGGACAGGTCTACGCACTTCTTCGGCACGTGTAGCGCTGTTCGAGCCCGCAGCACTGTGGTCCACCCCCCGGCGACCCCGGGTCGTCCGTTTCCACCCCCTCCATCACTCGGTGATCGGGCGTGAACCCGGATGTGTTGACAGATATATTTGTACGTACAATATTCTTTGTATTACAACACCGAAACAGATCGCCGACATCGAGGCCGTGCAACATCCGCGGGCCGCGGAGCTTCTTCTGCACCCGCTCCGTCAGACGATCCTGCGCGAGGCCGGCGAACCGGCGTCTGCGGCCGAGATCGCGCGGCGCATGGGTCTTCCGGCCCAGAAGGTGAACTATCACGTTCGTGCGCTCGTCGATGCGGGGCTGCTGGTTCCGGCGGGTGAGCGGCTCAAACGCAATCTCGTGGAGAAGCGGTACCGCGCGACGGCCCGGGCATACGTTTTGTCGCCCGAGGTTCTCGGCGAGATGAATCCCGAGCGGCTGAGCCTCTCCGACGAGGTAAGCGCCGCCCACCTCATCCGGCTCGCCTCGAGCCTTCAATCCGAGCTCGCTCGGGCGGTTCGTGAGGGTCGGGACGGGGGCGCACCGGTGCCGACTCTGTCGCTCGATGTCGAGCTGCGATTCGAGTCAGCCGCTCAGCGCGCCGACTTCGCGACCGCACTCCAGGACGCGGTCGCAGACCTGGTAGGGCGCTTCACGGCCCCGGCCGTCGATTGTGACGGCGACCCGGCCGACGGCCGGCCCTACCGGCTGGTGGCGGGCTGTTACCCGATCGCTGAGGCGGTGCCAGGCGAGCCGCGTTTTCCTGACGAAGATGAGTCGAGCTTACAGTGACCGGAGGGGACGACCGATGAGCAACGAGTCCGAGGCCCGTCACACGGGCCGCGAGATCCGCGACGAGATCCTGATCGATGCGCCGCCCGAGGCCGTCTACCAGGCCTGGGCCGATCCGAAAACGGTGCCGGCTTGGTTCGTCAGCCGGGCCGAGGGCCGAATGGAGGTGGGTGAGACCGTGTACTGGTCCTTCGGCGTGGACGGCGAGGGGATGACCCACCGCGTCGTGGAGGCCGATCCGCCCCGGCGTATCGTGCTGGAGCTGAGCGTTCCCCAGGGCCTCACCCTGCTCGAGATCACGATCGAGCAGCGGGGCGGGCACAGCCTGCTGCGCCTTGTGCAATCGGGGTTCGGTCAAGGCCCGGAGTGGGACGATCAGTACGAGGGCATGCTCTCGGGGTGGATGATGGCGCTCGCGGTCCTCAAGCTCTTCGCCGAGCGCTATTTCGGGCGCCAACGCACCGAGATCATGGTGCTGAGTGACGCCGAGTTCGACCGTGATGGCCTCCTCGAGCTGCAGCGTACGGAGGAGGGTCTGTCACGATGGCTCGCGCGTTCGAGCACGGTGGGCGAGAGCGTCGGTGATCCGGTGCGCCTCATCTTGGCCGACGGTCGGACTCTGTCCGGAACCATCCTGCGGAAGACCGCTCAGGAGACGCTGTGGAGTTGGGACGAGATCGAAGGCGTGCTCGAGATGAAAGCGTTCCGCGGACCGCATTGGGGAAGTAAGGTCGGCGTGCGGGTGATGTCGTGGGTGGAGGACGTCTCGGACCTCGCCGACCTGAAGGAGCTCCTCGGGGGCGCGGTGGGCAAGCTGGTCACGCTGGTGGGTTGAGGTCGGAACACAGGGAAGGGTTCGTTGCTTCTACGGCGCGCCGGGTCGGTGGCGAGGGCGCATCCCGTCCAAGAGCGTTGAGGTGGTCTGCCTGATAAGCGCCTCGACGTCGACGGTGGCCATGATCTGTCCCTCGATCACCAACGAGGCCAATCCGTGCACGGCGCCCCAGGCCACGTAGGCCTGGGCTCGGGGATCCTGCCGTTTGATCGTGCCACTGCGCTGGTAGGCCCGCATCACGGAGACCAACGCTTCGAACAGAGCGTTCGCGGCCTCCCTCAACTCCGGTATGTCTTCTCGAGTGAGGGCCTCCTTGCCGTACATCAGGCGGTAGTGCGCAGGATTCTCGAGAGCGAAACGCACGTACTCCTCACCCAGGCGCCGGAGCCCGGTGACTCCGGTTCGTGGGACACCCGCCTCCATCGACTCCAGCCGGCCCCTTAGCCGGTCGAACCCGGCCGCGGCGACCGCCACCAGAAGTGCGGACTTGTCCTCGAAGTGGCGATAGGGTGCAGACCGCGATACGCCGAGGCGCTGTCCGATCGCTCGCATCGTCACGCTCGCAGCCCCCGCCTCCGCGATCATGACGGCCGCTTCGGCGAGCAGTGCCGCTCGGAGATCTCCGTGATGATAGGCGTTGGTTCGTTCGGTCATGCGGCAATCATGATCAAAGATGTTGACACCGTCAACTCCCGCGTGCATGTTGACGCCGTCAACAACGATCGCCGAACGTTGACCAGGCTTCCACGGTCGCAAATGGAGCGCGACATCCACGGAGGAAGAGCCGATGGCCATCAACGAAGAGGTTGCCGGGTTTCTGAAGGAGGGCCTCCAGCGAGGTCTACCGCGAGAGCAGCTCGAGCGGGTCCTCTTAGAGGCAGGCTGGCCCGCCGATCAGGTGCGGGGCGCCCTGAGGGGGTTCGCCGACGTCACCTTTGAGATCCCTGTCCCACGACCGAAGCCATACCTGTCCGCCCGCGAGGCCTTCGTGTATCTCGTGCTCTTCAGTACGCTTTACGTGAGCGCGTTCAGCCTGGGCAGCCTTCTATTCGAGTTTATCCACCGGGCATTCCCCGACCCGTCCGCCGATCCGGCGATGGCCTTGGTGAGTCGAGAGACGATCCGATGGTCGATCTCCATGTTGATCGTTGCGTTCCCCGTCTTCGTCTTCGTCTCGTGGACGAACGACCGGGCCGTGCGGGCCGATCCCAGCCGGCGACTCTCGAAGGTACGGCGGTGGCTGACCTACCTGACCCTCTTCGTCGGGGCAAGCATCCTGATCGGCGTCGCGACGAGCATCGTCTACAACCTCCTCGCCGGCGAGATGACCACCCGATTCGTTCGGTGATTCTGCACTTTACGCAATCGAGCAGGGGTGCTATTATTCATGCATGAACTTTGTAACACCTTTGCTGACAGCGGCTTCGGCCACCCGGTCTAGCTCTTTCTTCAGACGCTTGCCGAAGATTTTTTCGGCTAACTTCACGTCGTCCTCTTCCACCTTTGGAAGCTTCTGCTTTTTCCTAGGATTCTGACTCATGGACATCGTTTCCCTACTGGATCGTTTCGCTAACGAGGACACCTGCCGGAAGCACCTGGAAGCGCTGCGTTGGCCCAGTGGTGTGGCCTGCACCCGGTGCGGCGATATGGACGTGAGCCCGATCAAAGGCAGGGGCCAGTGGCACTGCGTCGGATGCGGCTACCATTTCAGCGTCAAGTCCGGCACGATCATGCATGACTCGCACCTGCCGCTCCGTAAGTGGTTTGCTGCCATCTACCTGCTCTGCCAGTCCAAGAAAGGCATGAGCGCCCACCAGTTGCACCGGACAATCGGCGTCGCCTACCGCACCGCTTGGTACCTGTGCCACCGCATCCGCGAGGCCATGGGCAACGATCCGCTGTCCGGCCCCACCTTGGTAGGTATCGTCGAAGTGGACGAAACCCTGGTCGGCGGCAAAGCCAAAGGCAAGGGCCGTGCCTACAAGGGAAATAAGCATTGGGTGGCCGGGGCCATCCAACGCGGCGGCCAGGTACGCCTTGAGAGCATCCCCAACATCCGGAAGCACACCCTTCATGACTTCATCGCCCGCACCGTCAGAGACGAGGCCGAGGCAATCTACACCGACGAACTCAAGTCCTACCTCGGGATCGCTGACGACGACACCCGCCATGAGACCGTCAGGCACTCCGAAGAGGAATGGGTCCTGGGCGACGTCCACACCAACGGCATTGAAGGCGTCTGGAGCCTCTTCAAGCGCTCTATCGTCGGATCGTTCCACAAGATCAGCGCCAAGCACATGGACCGCTATCTCAAAGAATTGGAGTGGCGCTACAACAACCGCGACAACCCGCACATCTTCCGCGACACTTTGGCCCGCATCGTGAACACCGATCCGCTGGAATACCGGACACTGGTAGACGGGCAGGCGGCCTAAATGGCCGCCCCCAACAGCATGGAGTACCTGCGCGTCAAGCTCCAACTGGCCTGACCCGATCATCCCTCGCCTGCCTTGCCCCATGCCTTAATCTTGTTGAGCACTCGCTTCCAGCACGGAGCACGACGCAGCGTGACTGCGGATTCTGGTACGCTGAAATGGAACCTTACCGGACCGGCAGATACTTTGTGGGTCTTCCCCGTAGAGTGTATCCGCAGCCACAGCCAGTTCATTGCCACCCCGGTACCCCACAGGATGGTGATGATCGCCGAGATAAGAGCTAGACCAGATCCTATTATATGCACCCATTCGACGGGGACCTGTTCAAACATCGCAGGCCACCTTCGTAACTGATCCAGTGTATCCGGCAGATATACAACCCAATTGAGTACCACCCCCACGATGACGATCCACCACAGCATGCTGATAGCCCTGATCTTGCGGAGCCACGTAATGATATCGGGACTATAGAGAGCTACAAGGCCACCCACCGCCACAAGGGCCACGCCTCCCCACAGGATGTCGCCAGGCACCGCGAATCGTTCTTCGACAAACAACCCGACTGCACCGATGACCACCTCCATCAGCCCAGCCGCCCAGTGTTTCCGCATGCCCCCACGCTATCGGGCTCCCCCGATTGTGCGTCAAGTGCAGAATCACGATTCGTTCTGAAGGTCCTGACGGTCAGTGCGATCACCGGCTCGGTGTTCGGCTACTTCCTCCGTGACCTCCGCACCGAGGGGGTCGCGGAATGAGACTCTCGCCTGGGTCCGTGCTGTTCGCAGCCTCGGTGACCACCGTCATCGCGGCGGTGGTGGGCGGACTCCTCACCCTCGGACCCCCGACGGAGGAGCGCGCGCGTCGGATCGACGATCGGCGAGTGGCCGACCTGCAGAGGATCGCGGCGGCCACCGATCTCTACTGGACCCGGCACTCCCGGTTGCCGGCGTCCCTGGACCACCTGGCCGCCGAGCCGGGCGTGAGCATCAGCGCGAATGACCCCGCAAGCTCCGAGAGCTACGGCTACCAACCGCTGGACAGCGCCCGCTACGACGTGTGCGCGAGCTTCGAGCGGGAGTCCGGTGAGACGTCCGGGGACCCGGCGAGGATCCCTCCGATCGTCCAGGAGAGCTGTCAGGCTTGCCATCGCTCGGTCGCGCCGCGCCCGGTGGGTGGGCCCGTGGCCGGGCACCTCCAGCTCCGCAGCCTCTGGGCCCATGGGTCCGGACCGCAGTGCTTTCGGTTCCAAGCCGAAGAAATCACACGGAATATCAGGTAGGCACCGGCCCCCTCGGGGCGTCGGACCAGCGAGGCCAGCGGTCGACATATCGTGTGGAAGGGTCCCTCGACCCCTGCGGGTGCGTCGGTCGAGGGACCCGCGAGGCCGCGGGCGCGTACCATGGGACGGTCCAAAACTCACATCCGATACGAGCCCGAGCACCGATGACTCCGACACCCTCAACTCTCCTCGCTCGCGCGGGGCTGACCCTCGCCTTTGTCGCCATCCTTCCGACCACACCCCTGAGCGCACAGCAACCCATGGGTGCCTCGACCTTGGTCGACGACCTTCCCGGAATGGGGCGTCCCGTCGACCTCACGGAGACCCGGGCCCGAAGGGAGGCGCTCGTGCGACGGACCGGGGCGGGGGTGATCGCCATTCCCGCGGGTCGGAGCCGCGATCTCGAGTTGGACGTGCTGCAGGACAACGACTTCAGGCAGGACGACTACTTCTTCTACCTGACCGGCCTCGAGTCTCCGGACGCCTGGCTCGTGATTCCGGTGCAGGCGTCGGGCGCCGCGCAGAGCCATCTCTTTCTACCTGAGCGCGACCCGGCCACGGAGCAGTGGACGGGGAAGAAGCTGGGGCCGGGGGATCGGGCGAGTGAGCTCGCAGGCGTCTCTCAGGTCCATCCGCTCGCGGACCTCGACGCCGAGCTGCAACGGCTGCGCCGGGCCACGCCGGGGCCGCTCTTTACCACGCTCTACGCCGGGACCGCGGAAAACGAACGGATCAAAGGTTGGGTGGAGTCGGCGAGCGGGATCGACGTGCGCAGCGCCGTGCCGATCCTTGACAGCCTGCGCCTCGTCAAGGACGAAGCGGAGATGATCCGCATGCGCAGCGCGATCGACATCACCAGCGAGGCGCAACGCAGGGCCATGCAGTCCATCGAGCCGGGCATGTACGAGTACGAGATCGAAGCGCTGATCGAGTACACCTTCCGGTCAAACGGGGCGGACCGCTTGGGATTCCCGTCGATCATCGGGAGTGGTCCGAACAGCACGACGCTGCACTACGACACGAACCGCCGGCAGACGCGAGCCGGGGACCTCGTGGTGCTCGACATCGGGGCGGAGTACGGGCAGTACTCGGCCGACATCACCCGGACCGTCCCGGTCGACGGACGCTACACCGAGCGTCAACGTGCCATCTACGAGCTGGTCCTGGGCGCCCAGCAGGCGGCCATCGACGCCACGCGCCCCGGCGTCACCCTCGGTCAACTGACGAGAACGGCCAGGGAGTACATCGATCAGAACAGCGGCGAGGTGTGCGGCGGGACGTCCTGCAACCGGTACTTCATCCACGGCCTGTCGCACTGGCTCGGCATGCGGGTGCACGACGTCGGCGACTACTCCACTCCGCTCGCCCCGGGCATGGTCTTCACCATCGAGCCGGGTATCTACATCGAGGACGAGCAGATCGGCGTCCGCATCGAGGACGACATTCTGGTGACACCGACGGGTGCGGAGGTGCTCTCGGCGGGAGCGCCTCGAAGCGTCGAGGAGATCGAAGCGCTCATGCGCAGGCCGCTGTTGCCGTAGCGGGGAACGGGGGCGGGTACTTCCGCCTACAAGACCGCCACCCACAACACACGAGGACACCATGAGCGACCCGCGGTATCCCATCGGACCCTTCCAAGCGGGGGGCGCACTCACCCCCGAAGAGCGCACGACGCTGCTCGGACAGATCGAGGAGGCGCCGGCCAAGCTCCGCGAGGCCGTGGCCGGCCTCGACGACACTCAACTCGACACGCCCTACCGGGATGGAGGCTGGACCGTCCGTCAAGTCGTCCACCACGTGGCGGACAGCCACATCAACGCCTACCTGCGGCTGCGCTGGGCCCTCACCGAGGACGGCACGGTGGTCAAGCCGTACGAGGAGAAGGACTGGGCCAAGCTTCCCGACGCGTCATCGGCCCCGGTCGAGATCTCGCTGAACCTGCTCGACGCGCTCCACACGCGCTGGCTCATACTCTGGCGGGCCATGAAAGAGGAGGACTTCGCCCGTACCTGGAAGGGGCCCGACTTCGGGTTTCTGCCGGTGGACGACCTGGTGCGGTTGTACGCGTGGCATGGGAAGCACCATGTGGCGCATGTCACGGGGGTGAGGGGGAGGATGGGGTGGTAGTCCATTGATACCGCACTTGCTTTGGGTGCAGGGGGTCCCCGGTTCGAACCCGGGCGCCCCGACTGACGTAAGCGGTTATCAACATTGTGGTTACATAAGACCCCTCTACGAGATTCTCGGGAGGGGTCTCTATGTTGGTCTCTATGTTGGGGACGAGATTGGGCTGTTTTGAGGCTCACATCAAGCCGTCACGTCGGGGCGCGATCTCGCGGTCTCTGGTGTGCCACAGCTTGATGCCACCGACGCCAGGCATTTAGGCTGCGATCCAGAAGAGACAACCAGTCCGGTGGGTTCTCATGGCAAAGACGGTCGCGCGGCTGCCCGAGTCTTGCGGTCTCGGGTTTTAGTCGTCATTCAGGCGTGACGGACCGTGCGGGCACTAAGTTGCTTTGCAAGCCAGAGGTCGCCGGTTCGATCCCGGCTGGCTCCACTGAGGTAAAGCGTTTGTTCATATGATGTTATGAGAGACGCCCTTGGTCGGTCGGCCGAGGGGGTCTCTATGTTTCTCTCTATGTTGAGCACCGTTGCCAAGTTCCAAGGGTGGCCTACGGGTAGTGTCGTGTGGATTGCATCGATTGGCGATCAGGCGGTCTCTGGGGGCGACTCAAGCTGATGCCACCAACACAAGGTACCAAGGCCGCCATCGCCTTGAGACGGCCAGCTCGGTAGGCTCTTGCGGGAATGTGCCAGCCGCCGCGGTCCGTCGGAGGCAAGGCTGCCTAGGTTGAGTGCCGCTCGGGAATGGTCACTCTTCCTGCCGTTCAGAATGGGGGGAGGTAACTCGCGGTATCGGCTGTCTGTGCCCAACTTCCGAACCTGGGTGTCGGGAGTGGGGAAGTTATGTGACATGAGCTCTCAGAGTATTCACTTGGACGCTGTTCATGGGACCGACCTAGTCCGATGTCACTTGAGAACGACCTGCACGCTTGGACTCGGCACCGTCGAGCGAACGGAGAAAGACAAGCAGGATCGGACCGAACGCATGGTCCTTGATGCCATCGAGGTCTGCCGAGCCCACCCCGCGTTTGATGAGTGCAAGCTCCGCGTCTTCGCTAACCCGGGGTCCTACGCCAACAACACTAACGTACTGCTGGACAGCCGACGTGGACGTCGCCGGTCGAATGCACCGAGGTCGTGTACTGGGGCGAGGCCGTTGAGGGTGCGGGGGACCCAGGAACACCCTACAAGGGCATTTGGACGCCGACCGTCCTGCGAGAAGGATTGGTCAGTTCAAGACCGCTCTCTCGTCGAGGGCCAGTTCCCGAAGCAGGTGGCACACGAGCGGATCGACCGCGATCGCGGTCAATTCGAGTTCAGCACGAGTCGATGCGGATGTCGTCCCATGCTTCAGCTACATCTACTACTACCGAGGTGGGGGCTCAGTCACCGGGACGAAGATCTTCCCGAAGAGCGGTGCACCCATCGTCAACCACCCGGACCAGCAACTGGCGAACGGTCGGGACAAGAACAACCGCACCGATTACGCCTTCAAGAAGACCGTTCGAATCATGAAACGAGTGTCCCTCGAGATGGTTGATGAGGGAGTTTCGCCTTCCTTGGCTTCTTACTTCGTCGAGTGTCTCGTCTACAATTGTCCGGACGACCTGTTCACCCGCTCCACGTGGACCGATACCGTGAAAGCATGCCTCTTCCACATCTGGGACAACCTGGAAGGTGACGAACCATCGACGGAGGGAGAGCGCTGGATGGAGGTGAACGGCATCTTCTTCCTATTCCACCCCGGCCAAGAGTGGACTAGGCGGCTTGGTCGAGGCTTTGCGAACGACGCATGGAATTACCTAGGGTTTGGTGAATGAAGCGACGAATCCTTGTACACGTGGTAGCCTTCGTGGTCGTCGGGGTTTTCGCGCTCGGGATCTGGTCGACCGAGGGCTCCTTTCAGCCAAGCTGGCTCCGATTCTACTCGGCGGCTGTGCTGACTGCGTTGCTCGTTGTCGCTCTATGGGACTACGTCCTCTGGCGCGTTCCCTGGGCCCAGAGGGTCCCCCTGGTACCACGGGATCTGCGAGGGACGTGGCGCGGGACGCTCAGTTCGATGTGGAAGGACCCAACCACGCTCGAGTCTCCCCCGCCCAAGACGGTGTACCTGGTCATTCGGCAGACCGCATTTCGCACGTCGGTCTTGCTCCTCACTGACGAGTCGCGGTCGACGTCATCCATGGCACAGGTGTCGAATGACGGCACTACAGTCTCGCTGGACTACATGTACCTCAGCTTCCCGGACTCACGGTTGGAGGAGCGTAGCAGAATCCACCACGGCTCCACTTCGTTCGTGGTTGCAGGTCTACCCGCCACAAGACTCCGAGGCAGATACTGGACCAACCGCGACTCGCGCGGAGAACTCGATTTCTCTGATCGAGTTAACACGCTAGCCGACGACTTCGAGGCAGCCCAGTGCCTGTTCAGCTGACGACCGCTGAGGGGTGTGGCTGTCCAGTCTGCCGCCTCCGCGTCGTGAATCAGTGAGCCCGTTATATGACATGAATCCTCTTGCCGGTACCGCCCTATGAGTTCGGGCTTCAGTAATGTCGAAGGACTCGGCGATCGCATGGAGATTTCGATGCCAACCGACGATGAAGGATACCTCGGTCGCGAGTGTCCAGATGCACCGTGCGAAGGGTACTTCAAGGTCAAGCCGGGTACAGGCCTCACAGGCTCGGATCTGTCGTGTCACTGCCCCTACTGCGGGCACACGGACTCACATCAGGTCTTCTGGACATCGGACCAGATCGAATATGCCGAGTCCATCGCCCTCAGAAGATTCTCCGAAGCACTCAACGAAGATCTGAAGGGCCTGGAGTTTGAGCATAAACCTAAGGGTGCCTTCGGCATCGGGATCAGTATGAAGCTTCAACCCGGGGCTCCCATCCCGATTCGGCATTACCGCGAACGACAGTTGGAAACGCATATCAGATGCGATACCTGCACGTTGGAGTATGCTGTCTACGGCCTCTTCGGGTTTTGTCCGGACTGCGCGACGCACAACTCGCTACAGATACTCCTGCGGAATCTTGCATTGGTCGAGAAGCAAATCGCCCTCGCAGGTGGGCTAGAGGAAGCTGACTTCCGCCAACACCTTATCGAAGACAGCCTGGAGAACTGCATCTCGGCCTTCGACGGCTTCGGCCGAGAGGCGTCTCGCGTCTTCGCCGAAGGGAGAAAAGAGGCAGCGAAACCGGTGTCATTCCAAAACCTGGAAAGCGCCTCCGAAAAGCTTGCATCGCGTTGGGCGCTCGACTTCCGAGGAGCCGTCCCATCCGATACCTGGAGCCTCGCCCACCAAGGGTTCATGAGGCGCCACGTAATCGCGCACCGAGCAGGCGTCGTTGATCAGCGTTACATCGACGAGACGGGCGACACGACGGTGGAGGTGGGTCGCCGTGTCGTGATTAGCGAGGATGAGGTCTCCTTGCTGGCAGCTGCTGTCGAGGTTCTAGGGAGGACCCTGACTTCGCTTCTTTTCAAGTAGAGTGCGGGAGGCGTCGACCGCGGATTCACACCAGATAACGCCGCTCTCCCGCCGGACCCTTCGACGCCCCAGCTAACGGACGGTCTAGTTGAACCTATGCGACAACGGGCTGCCGAACCCCTATTGTGACCCGGAATCTACCGATTCTTCGACATACAATGTGACATGAGTTTCTGCAGTAAGAAGTTAGAGAACGGCTAAGGGCCGCTCCAACGGGAGTCAACCGGTGCCCAATCCTCTTTGGCTAACCTACGCATGGTCGGACAACGAAGACGGCGACTTCGACCACCTTGTCGCCCGACTTCAGGAATCTGGCATCAACCTCGTTTTCGATCGTATCCAGCTCATCCCCGGCCGTCGACTTTAGGAACAGATCGCCGACCGAATCACATCTGGTGACTTGTCCGGGTGGGGCTATTTCCTCACACCCTCAAGCATCGAAAGTCAGGCATGTCGTGAAGAGCTGTCCTACGCGCTTGACCGAGCGCTCAGTACGAAGGGACCCGAATTTCCGCTCATCGGCCTCCTTCATGGTGTTCCTATTTCTGAAGTCCCAGTTGCTCTGAAGGTTAGGCTCTGCGTCGACCTCGCCGCTCCCGATTGGGTGGAGTCCATATCAGCCGCCGTCGAAGGGCGGCCGCCTCAGGTAGCGCCCTCCGATCCCGGGAGCATACGCCTAGACTTCCACCCTCAGTACGATGCAGCAACCGGCCAATCGGCGTGCGAGTTCCGTCCAAGACTAGGCCAGGTCACATACTGGCGAGTTGCCTTTCCGGCCGGGCTTCTCGAGGCCTCGGTAGGACGCGGTCCAGCCGGAGGCGGTGGAGTTGGCGGAAACATGAACAACTACCTCGAAGGGACTGTAGCTATCGACGGTGAGTCGATGCGATTCGTGGGCTCAGGGGACCCCCTTACGCCTGCAACCTCCGCATACCTTATATACTCCGGGCACCCTCCCGGACGAGTTTGCTTCGGCGAATCACGGCAACCCTTCGCGATGCCCACCGAGTGGATCAATTGGAGGGTTGGCACCAACGGCCCATTGTATCCGAAGCGCAGTCTCAAGGGAGCGCGTGCGGCCGTGCCGGTGGGCAACTAGTGGACTGTAACACGTGAACGTTAAGCGACGTGGATGCGTCGCGAGGGGTCATCATACTGCCACTTCACGGTTCTTGGATCGTCGTTGTAGCGACGGATGTAGGTCATGATGCGTCGGGCGAGGTCGTTCACGGAGGTGAAGACGCCGCGGTGGATGAGATCGCGCTCGATCTTGGAGAACCACAGCTCGACTTGGTTGAGCCAAGAGGAGTAGGTAGGGGTAAAGTGCAACGTGACGTTGGGGTGAGCGTCGAGGAAGGCTTGAACGCGCTGCGTCTTGTGAGCCGAGAGGTTGTCGAGGATGATGTGGATTTCCCGATCCTCGGGCTGCCTGACCACGATATCGGTCAGGAAAGCCACGAACTCCTGGCTCGTATGGCGGGCCGTGGTCTTGCCCACAACCTCGCCGGTCTGAGTGTCGAGCGCGGCGTAGAGCGAGAGGGTGCCGTGGCGGACGTACTCGAACCCGTGCCGCTCGGCCCTGCCGGGCGACAGGGGCAGAACCGGATCTTTGCGGTCCAGCGCTTGAATAGCCGTCTTCTCGTCCACGCAAAGCACGACGGCATGTTGCGGGGGATTGAGATAGAGCCCGATCACATCGGCGGCCTTCTCCTCGAACTCGGGGTCGTTGGACGCCATGTAGCGCTCCATCCGATGAGGCTGAACCCCGTGCTTCTTCCAGGTCCGAGCCACCATCATGTGGTGGACGCCGAGCTTCTTGGCCAGGCGCCGCGTGCTCCAATGCGTCGACCCGTCGGTCGGCTTCGTGCGCGTCCAGTTCAGGATCCGCGCCTCCACCTTGGGTGTCAGCACCGTCACGGGCCGTCCCTCGTGCCGGACGTAGAGTCCGGCCAGCCGCTCGGCCAGGAACCGCTTCTTCCACTTGCTGATGAACGGCTCCGAGCAATCGACCCGACTCGCGATCTCTCGGTACGTCACCCCGTCAGCCAGCAAGAGCAGCACCCGAGCGATCCGAGCATCATCGGCACGCCCTGCCCGACTCTTCGCACGCCGCCCGAGCTCGGCACGTTCCCGCTCGGTCAATCTGATCGGATCAGTTTTCATACCATTCAATCTACCACTAATCATTTATATGTTACAGTCCACTAGTCCCAGGCCGACCGAGCGGACGTCGCCCTCGAGGCAAACAGGGCGAGGCGAGAGTGTACGCGACTCCGAATCCCAAAGAGTGAGAATCTCGTCGATCCGCTCCACCGCGGACCGAGTCGATGTCGGACGCACGAGCACGGCGACCCGCATCCCCCGATCGAGGAGGTTCCTCAGGAGGTATCGGCCGAGAAGGCCGGTCGCCCCGGTGAGTAGAGTGTGGTCGGGCATCTTCCCCTGTGGTGGCACACGGTCCGGCCGGGCCGCACGCCTGCAAATCAGCGAGCCCGCGATTCGAGCAGCGCGCGACCGTCCAGGTCGCTCGGGGCCGGAATCCCGGCGAGGCGTGCGAGCGTCGGGGCCACATCCACCGTCGACGCCGCCTCTCGGGAGACCCCCGCCTCGATCCCTGCCCCAAGGAAGATGATGGGCACGCTTCTGTCGTAGTAGTAGGGCGACCCGTGAGTCGTCACGTCGCTGGTCGCGATGTAGTTGGGCCTCCAGCGGTGGTAGACCCCGTAGCGCGCGGGCAAGCTGACGGCACGCTCCCTGGACAAGGAGTGGGCGAAGAGAATCGCGAAGGAATCGGGTCGAAGCTGGGCATTCTCCACCTCGGCGAACGTGTACGCGGCTCCGACGAAGGGAAGCTCCTCCAGTGCCGACTTGATCCCCCGGGCAAGCGCGTCACCCTGCGCGCCGCTTTCTACCACTCCGAGCACCGCGCGTTGGAACGTGAGGATCTCCTCTCGGCCCAACCGCTTGGCGTCCACACCCGCCTCGGCAAGGTGTTCGGGGACCTCGAGGATGCCGTGATCGGACGAGAAGGCCGCTACCCAGCCTTCCGGCCCCACGGCATCGTCCAATGACTGGAACAGATCTTCCAACACGGCGTCCAGATGGAGCAGGTTGTCCAGCTGCTCAACGCTGAAGGGCCCGTAACGGTGTCCGATGCGGTCCACCTGTGAAAACGACACTGCCAGGTAGTCCACCACGGACCGTTGGCCGAGCTCGAGCTCCGCGATCGCGGCACGTGCGAGACCGAGCACCGCCGCGTCGGGGGCGGGAGTCTCGAACCGCCATACCGTCAAGGCCGCCGGATTCGCTTGGACTGCGGCCTGGGAGGGCCGGTGCGGGAAGACCCCACTTCGTCCGCCACGCTCGTAGTCCGAGGTGTCGGTTCGGGCGAGGCGTGCGGCCTCCTCGGGCACCCGACTCTCCCAAACGGTAGCCGAGTAGATCCCGGGCATCACTTCCCGGTTGAATCGAAGGACCCAGTCCGGGTACTCGGATCGGTAGTGGCTGGAGGTGATGAACCCGGCCACGGGATCGGTCATCCAGTACACCTCCCCGGCAGCCCGCCCGGCGAACCCGATCGCGGAACGGTCTTTCCGAGAGATGGAAACCACTCGTGCGCCGGCATCGGCCTCCGATATCCAGTCGGGAAGCCCACCCCGGTACAGATTTGCAGGCGATCGGCCAGGCATGGTCGGGTAGCCGAGGATCCCCGCCTCGGGATCGGCCATCGAGTAGACCTCCCGCCACTCTCCCGAGCGTAACTCCCGCCACTCGTTCCCAACGATCCCATGCCGCGTCGGATGCACGCCGGTGGCCAACGAGGCGTGTCCCGGAGCCGTATAGGTGTGGGCGTGGTCGTGCGTCCCGTTCGGGAAACGGCGCCCTTTGTCCAGCAGACGCCGGAGGCCCCCCGTGAAGAGGGACTCATACCGGTCCAGCATGTCGGTCCTGAGCTGATCGACAGCGATGAGCACCACCAGGGTGGGACCATCGACGTCTCTCCCCCCTTCGGTGGTCCGACACCCCACGAGGAGAACGGACCACAGGGTCAACAGAATGGGGCGACGAAGCGAAGCCATCTCGATCTCTGAGTGTGGTGAACCCACAAGTCGTCCGACGAGCGGCGCCGGTGAAGCGGCGCTGGTCGGACCGGAACCGGAAATCTAACTCCCTCTGCCCCTGCGCGTCCCGCACCGCCAGGCAGTCCCGGAAGCGGCGACTTCCGTCTTGGGCTCCGCAAGGGAATCGTTGCCCCGGGCGACTCGTCAGCGTACCTAGTAGTCGAGCTTCGCCCGCTCACTCAACGGCCTTCACTCCGTCCCCCACTAGGGAGCCAACGGTTATGGGTGCAAGAATGAAGCCGATCCTCGGTGCGCTGGTCACAGCGTACGTCATCTTCCTACTCGGGCTCACGTACTTCTTCGGCCCGATCAATGCCAACGATATGCCCGGCGGCGCGATGATGCCGCTCTGGGCCTCTTTGGCGGTCGTATCCGTGCTTCTCGTTCTCTTCTACGATTGGGTGAACGTCGCGGTGCAGAATCCCGTGAAGTCGGGCCTGATCGTCTCCCTTTCACAGATTCTTCTCGTGGACGTCTTCTATGTAATGAACGGCGCACGCGGAATCGCGGCGGCTGGGGCAAGCGCAGTCCTCCTCCTCGCCGGGTGGGTGGCAGTAGGTGTGGTCTACAGCATGTTGTCGGGGGGCCCCGCCCCTGCGGACTCTGGCGGCGACATGTAATCAGGATTTCCTCAATAAGGTGCGGCAGGCCACTGCACCTCGGGCGAGGCCAAAGTGAGACCCCGCGGTGGCAGGAGCGCATCGCGGGGTTTCCGTTGCCAGGTACGCTCCTGGGCCGACCGCGGCTGCAGCGACGAATCCTCTCGGGTTTCGGAGGATCCGCGAGAACGCTCGGACCCTCGCGGGCGCCTTCCTTCGAGATGACCAGGTTCCGAACGGCCTCTTGAAGAAGCACGGAGGGTAGGACGGCGCCGCGATAGCGTCAACGGAGCGACGTCCCCTCGCGCTCGGAGCGAGGCCCGCCGCAACACCGAATCCTAACCGCAGGCTGGCCAAAACGGCGAAATCGGCGCTATTCTGTGAACAAATTCCGGCTTAGGAGAACCTTAGAGGAAGAAGGGCTCTTGCCGAAGCTCGAGTCGTAAAGCGTGAGGCGAGAATGAGAGCACTGAGTGCCGCACTGGCAACGCTCGGTATCCTGCTGGTGCTCGTAGGGCAGCCGGCGGACGCCGGGATCACACCAGACGCGACGGTCATCCGTCCCCTGGCGACCCACGTCGAGGCTCCGTTGCCCCCGGTGACGGCTCTGCCTGCGGTCCCTGCCAGGGAGATGGTTCCGTCCGCGGTGCACGGTGTCGGCCGCGGCGCACCCGACGCTACGGCCGAAGAGTTCACGGTGATGGTCCAGCGGTACTGCATGGCCTGTCACAACGACGCCCTGCTCACCGGCAACCTGTCGCTGATGGGCTTCGAGGTGGAAAAGGCCCCGGAGATGGCGGAGACCGCCGAGCGGATGATCCGCAAGCTCCGCGCCGGCATGATGCCGCCGGCGGGTATGCCGAGGCCGGGCGGTGACACTCTCATGATGTTGGTGAGGGAGCTCGAGACCCGCATCGACGAGGACGCGGCTCGTAACCCGAATCCCGGCTGGAGGACCTTCCAACGCCTCAATCGGGCAGAGTACGCCAACGCGGTCCGGGACCTCCTGGGCCTTGAGATCGACGTCGGCACCTTCCTGCCGCTCGACACCAAGAGCGCCAACTTCGACAACATCGCCGACGTCCAGATGCCGTCCGCCACCGTGATGGAGGGATACATGCGGGCGGCCAACCACATCAGCAGAATGGCGCTGGGAGATCCGGACGCTGAGCCGAACTCGACTCGCTATCGGCTGCCGCGCACCGCATCGCAGAAAGATCGGGTCGAAGGGGCCCCGTTCGGCACGCGCGGCGGGGTCTCCGTCATCCACAACTTCCCGGCGGACGGAAAGTACGTCTTCCACATCCAGCCCTATCCGGCGGTGGAGGGCGAGGTGTTCGGGCGCACGTTCGGCAACGTCCAGATCGAGGTATCCATCGACGGGGCCCGGGTAGCGTTGATGACCGTGGATCGCTAGATGCACGAGTCCGAACCGAGCGGCTTGAACATGCGGACGGACTCGCTCTACGTGACGGCGGGCCCGAAGCGCGTCACAGCCGCGTTCCTGCGCACGTTCGAAGGCGAAGTAGACGACCTGATCCGGCCCATCGATCACACGCTGGCCGACGGGCAGATCGGCATCGGCTACGGTGTCACGACGATCCCACACCTCCAGCGGCTCACGGTTCTGGGTCCCTACCAGGTCACCGGCGTTTCCGACACACCGACCCGCCAGCGGGTCTTCACATGCCGACCGACATCTCCCGACGAAGCACGCCCCTGCGCGGAACGCATCATCTCGCGCCTGGGCGCCCGGGCCTACCGCGGGCCACTCGACGAGACCGACGTCAAAGGACTGCTGGGCTTCTACGATCGAGGAGCGGCCGACGGCGGCTTCGAGGGCGGGGTTCGTATGGCGCTCCAGGCCATGCTGGCCAGCACGCACTTCCTGTTCCGAATGGAGGAGCGCCCGGGCGGAGCGAGGCCCGGTGAGGTCCACCGGATCGGCGATGTGGATCTGGCCTCCCGGCTGTCATTCTTCCTGTGGGGCTCCCCGCCCGACCAGGCGCTGATCGACCTGGCCGAAGTGGGCCGGCTCTCGAGCCCGGGCGAGTTGGAGCGTCAGGCGCGCCGGATGTTGGCGGACCCGAGGGCCGAAGAGGCGCTGGCCTCGCGTTTCGGCGGCCAGTGGCTCCGCCTCCAGGACCTGGACAAGATCCACCCGGACGCATTGTCGTATCCGTACTTCGACGAGACCCTGGCCAAGTCCATGCGGCGTGAGACCGAGTTGCTCTTCTCGCACCTCATTCACGAAGACGGAAGCGTCATGGAGTTGATGACCGCGGACTACACGTTCATCGACGAGCGCCTGGCCCGGCACTACGGAATCACGGGCATCACGGGATCCGAGTTCCAGAGGGTGTCCTATCCGGACGATCGCCGTCGCGGCATTCTGGGGCACGGGAGCATTCTCGCGATGACGTCTCACGCCAACCGCACCTCACCGGTCCTGCGTGGCAAGTGGGTGCTCGAGGTGCTGCTGGGGACTCCGCCCCCGCCGCCGCCGCCCGACGTGCCGGCGTTCGAAGAGACCGAGGGTGACACGGACGGGCGGTTCCGGACGGTCCGCGAGCGTATGGAGCAGCACCGCTCCAACCCCGTGTGCATGGCGTGTCATCGGGTCATCGACCCGATAGGGCTCGCGCTGGAGAACTTCGACGTCACGGGGGCCTGGAGAATTCGGGACGAGGGGAATCCCATCGACCCGATCGGAGAGCTCTACGACGGAACGCCCCTTCAAGGTCCTGCGGACCTCAGGGCGGCCCTCCTGAGCCGGCCGGAGGTCTTCTACCGGATCTTCGCGACGAACCTGATGGCCTACGGGCTGGGGCGACGCGTCGAGTACTTCGACATGCCGACGGTGCGCGTAATCACGCGTGACGCCGCGGAGAACGACTACCGCCTCTCCTCGTTCGTGATGGGGGTCGTGAACAGTCCGGCTTTCCAGACGACGCGGGTGGAAGAGGAAGAGACGTCAGGGGGCCTCTAGGACCCGCCTATACAGCAACCTCGACGAGGTCGACACCGATGGATTTCATCACCGGCAAACACATCTCACGGCGGCAACTGCTGCGCGGCGTGGGTGCATCGCTCAGCCTTCCGCTCCTCGATGCGATGATCCCGGCCAAACGGTTGTGGGCGTCGTCACCCGCCGTGGTGGCGGCGGAGCGGACGCGCTTGGTCTGCATCGAGCAGGTACACGGAGCCGCCGGCTGCAACGAGCTCGGCGAGTCCCTGAACCTCTGGTCGCCGAAGGCCACGGGCCGCGACTTCGACCTTTCGCCGACGAGCCTGCGCTCACTCGAGCCTTTCCGCGACTACCTGACCATCGTCAGCGACACGGACTCGAGAATGGCAGACGCCTTCTCCCCGCAGGAGATCGGCGGTGACCACTTCCGGACGGCCGCGGTGTTCCTGACGCAGGCGCACCCGAAGCAGACCGAGGGGTCCGACGTGCACATCGGCACGTCAATGGACCAGATCTATGTCCAGAGTCTCGGACAAGACACTCCGATCCCGTCCGTGCAGCTCTCCATCGAGAACGTGGACCAGGCGGGGGGATGCGCCTACGGATACGCCTGCGCCTATACGGATACGATCAGCTGGGCCGCCCCCGGCGAGCCGCTGCCCATGGTGCGAGACCCCCGGGCCGTCTTCGAGATGCTGTTCGGCGCCGGTGGCACGCCCGAGCAGCGCGCACGGCGCCGCCAGGCCGACCGCAGCATTCTCGATTGGATGCTCGAGGAGATCTCCGCGCTGCAGAGGGAGCTGGGTCCGTCGGACCGTCACCGTCTCGACCAGTACACCGAGAATATCCGAGAGCTGGAGCAGCGCATCGGGCGCATCGAGGCGCAGAACGCCAGCGGTGAGGAGCGCGAGATCCCCGAAGCGCCGGTCGGCGTTCCGGACGACTTCGCGGAGCACATGAAGTTGATGTTCGACTTGCAGGTGTTGGCTTTCCTGTCGAACACGACCCGCGTCTTCACACTGAAGATGGGACGCGACGCGTCTCCCCGGGTCTACCCCGAGAGCGGAGTCAACACGCCCTTCCACTCGGCGTCGCACCACGGAGGTCGGGAGAACCGAGTGAAGGACTTCGCGGCGATCAACGCGTACCACGTGTCCATGCTGCCGTACTTCCTGGACAAGCTCAAGAACACCATGGAGGGTGACGCGAACCTGCTGGACAAGACGATGATCGTGTACGGATCGGCCATGGCCGACAGCAACCTCCACAACCACATCCGGTGCCCGCTCTTCATGGTGGGCGGGGCGAACGGCCAACTGCAAGGCGAGCAACACATCAAGGCGCCCATCGGCACCCCCATGGCGAACGTCATGCTCGACATGTTGCACAAGCTGGGGGTGAACGACATCGCGAAGTTCGGCAACAGCACGGGCACGTTCTCCGTCTAGGATCGCGCACTGAGGGAGCTCATGGTAGGAAGAAGAAAGACCGGCTTGCGATCGGCGTCACTGCTGGCGCTCACGCTCACGGTGCTCGCAGGCGCCGCTCCGGCCGTGGCCCCCGTGGCGGACGCTGCGCAACGAGGCGATGCGGAGGCGGTGCGCTCCTTGCTCCAACAGGGTGCTGATCCAAATGCCGCCCAACCGGACGGACTCACTGCGCTTCACTGGGCAGCCCTCAACGACCAGCTCGAGATCGCTCAGGTTCTGCTCTACGCGGGTGCGACGGTGAAGCCCGTCACACGGGTCGGCGGTTACACTCCCTTGCACCTCGCCAGTCGGGCAGGTCATTCGGCAGTCGTACGTGCGCTGCTCGAGGCGGGCGCCGACCCTGACGAGTACACGACCACGGGGGTCACGGCCCTTCATTTCGCGGCCGAAGCCGACGCCGCCGATGCCGTGGTGGCATTGATCGACCACGGTGCGGACGTAGACGCCCGCGACTCGTTCGCGAAGCGCACGCCCCTCATGTTCGCCTCGGTCCTGAACGCCCTCGAGGCCATGCGGGCCATCGTCGGCGCCGGCGCCGACCTGTCCGCGACGACCGCCGTGAAGAACTACGTCGAGATCGCGGAAGAGGCCGACGCCGAGCGAGAGCGTCGAGCCCGCGTTCGCAAGGCCGCCGAAGACCACGATCCCGACGCCCCGGCCGAGGAGTCGCGTGGCTTACAGCAGGGCCACGCGGCCCCCGCGCAGGAACCGGAGGACCCCAAGCTGCCCAAGCTCCTCTCCTCGAATGAGCAGATCGGGCTGCAGGGCGGGTTCACGGCACTCCACTTCGCGGCTCGCGAAGGGCACATCGAGGCTTCTCAACTCCTTGTGCACGCGGGGGCCGACGTGAATCAGGTGACCGCCGGGGACGAGTCCAGCCCCATGCTCGTCGCCGTCATCAACGGGAACTACGACCTGGCGAGGGACCTCCTCGAGGCCGGAGCGGATCCCAACCTGGTCAGTGACGATGGGGCCGGCCCCCTGTTCGCGACGCTCAACATCGAGTGGTCGCTCCGGACCTGGTACCCTCAACCGCAGGCGTTCCGCCAGCAGGAGACCTCCTATCTGGATCTGATGGAGCTGCTTCTGCGGGGCGGAGCCGATCCGAACGCGAGGGTGACCACCCACATCTGGTACGCCGTGTACAACGCGGGACGGATGGGCGTGGACTTGGCGGGTGCGACTCCTTTCTGGCGCGCCGCCTACGCCGCCGACGTGCGGGCCATGCAGCTGCTCCACGCCAATGGGGCCGACCCGAACATCTGGACGTACCATCTTCCTCGGCCCCGCAGGGTGGACCCTGACGTACCTAGCAATCCGGCCAACAGCGAGCCGGAGCCGCTCGACCCGTCCGGGTTGCCCGAGGTTGCCCCACGGTGGTCCGGGCACGCATCCTCTGCACGCCGCGTCTGGCGTGGGCTTCGGCACATCCCGTGTTGCGCAGACCCATCGGCATGTGCCCGAGGGATGGCTGCCGTCCGTGAAGTACTTGATCGAGGACCTGGGGGTCGACCCCGACTTGCGGGACCAGGACGGCTACACGGCTCTGCACCATTCGGCGGCGAGGGGCGACAACGAGACGATCCTGTACCTGGTCGGCCAGGGAGCGGACGTCACTCTGATCAGCCGCCGCGGTCAGACCACGGCCGACCTCGCGAATAGCCCCGAGCAGAGGGCCCAGCCCCACCCGGTGACCATCGCGCTGCTGGAGAAGCTGGGCTCGAAGAACAATCACCAGTGCAGATCGTGCGGCGGTGCATCGAACTAGAAGGCCGTCGAACACGGAGCGAGGAATGAAACGGTACATGTCCACCGTCGTTAGCACGGTCCTCGTCGCGCTGGTCGCGGTGACGGCTGTTTCGATCCCCACGGACGGGGCGGCGCAGGACACGGTGTGGAATCGCTACACACTCGAGGATCTCGGCGGAGTGTTCGTGCGGACCGAAGCGGCCACGTGCGAGAGCGTCGGGGTCACCCGCCAGGCCGCGCAGGCGGACGCGGAAGCCATTCTCGTCGAGTCGGAGGTCGATCTGCTCACGGAAGGCGAGATGCTCAGGAACCCCGCGCTTCCCGAGCTGAGGATCACCTTGGAGTGTGCCACGAAAGAGGGCTCCGACGCCGTCGCCTACTCGGTGTCTGTGCGCGTTCAGCAGGCGGCTCAGATGACCCGCGATTCGAAGCCGTGACGTGGTGGTCGACGGGTGTAGGGGTGGAAGACTCCGCGACCGCCCAGACGGCTCTTCAGGAAGCCCTCAAGGTCAAGGTGGAGGAGTTCGCCACGGCCTACATCCAGGCGAATACGGAGCCGGCCGACACCACGGGGAGCCGCTAGCCGGCCCTCACCACCGGGCTCTACCGACCCACGGCCGCACGCCCGGTGCGAATCGCTCCGTCGGCCTCGTCGCCCTGCATCAGAAGCGCCAGGAAACCCTCCTGAATGCGCTCCTCGATGTCCGCGGCGCCGGCCGTGATCATGTCGGGCAAGCCCGCACGCTTCGCGTGCGACAGCACTTCTTGGTTTCCGGCCTCCGCGGCTCCTCGGTCCCCGCCGAGCGCTCCTCGCAGACTGCCGATGCCGCACGCGAGAAGACTGTAGCCCGGGATGTCGGCGATCTCCGCAACGACCGCAACCGCGGCGGGGTCCTCGACCATGATCATGGCGAGGATCTCGCCTGACGGGTTGGCCGGCGACCAGACGTCGGCTCCCGCATCGTCGAAGAAGCTCACGACCGTCCGAGCCTCCTCCGGAGTCCGCACGTGTGGGAAGACCACTCCGTCGGCTCCGAGCTCCAGGATCTCCCGGACGCGAACCCGCGCGACCTCCTCGCCGTCCCTCTCGATGGGCGGGATGCGCACCAGGAGCGTCTTTCGCCCGGCGGCGCCCGGAGCGCGGAGCCCCTCGGCGATGGCTCCCACAGCCTCGGAATCATAGCCGCCCTCCAGGTTCAGAAAGAGGAAGTCGTACAGCGGATTCCGGGCCAGCCGCCGACCCCCCTCCCTGGTGTAGACGGGAGGCGGTCGCTCACCGCTCCGTCTCTGCTCCTCGGTGGGCGGGCGCTCATTGGGGACGAAGACGCCGAAGGTCGCGATCCCGTCGACCCAGAGGTCGATGATGGCATTCTCGTGGGCATTGGCGACGCCTGCGAAGTCCGCGGCGTTGCCGCCCTCAGCCGCCCCCTCATCACCCGGAGCCACCTGACAGGCGGCAATACAGACGATCAGCAAGGCGACGGAGCGGGTCGGCCGAACCCGGAAACGTCGAGGGGCATCGAGGGCGCTCGCTTCGACTCCGTCGGCCCAGGTGAATCGCTCGGACGACACTAGTCGTTCCGGCCGGCCGCTGCCCTGCCCACCGCGAGGGCGTCGTCGCCATTGACGATGATGAGCCGAAATCCTTGTTCGAGGCGCTCCGCGATATCGTCGGCTCCGGCGGTGATCCCACAGGGAACGTCGAACTCCTTGCAGGCCGACAGCACCGTCTGGATGGCACCCTCGATGGCCGGGTCATCTCCATCGTAGGCCCGCCGGAGGTCCCCCGGCCCCGGAATCACCACGCCGACACCCGGCGTCCCGACGATCTCACGGGCGTTCGCCACGCCGACCTTGTCCTCGATGAGCAGGATGCTCAGCAGGCGACCGTCCGGATTCGTTGGCCAAAGATCGCCGCCCATGGAGCCCACGGCGAAGGCGGCCTCGTCCGCCGTCTCCACGTGAGGGAAGACGATGCCGTCCACCCAGGCGTCGAGTCCCCGGCCCACCCGCTCCCTGGCTGCCTCGCGGCCGTCGCGAATGGGTGGGATGCGAAGCACGATGGGGTGCGCATCCTCGCCCCTGGCATCCACCATGGCCCGCATGTAGACCTCCATGGCCGGGATATCGAAGGGCCCCGTCTCGAGGGAGTAGAAGACGAAGTCCGTCTTTGGTTTCTCGACGATCCTGGCGCCCTGCTCCGCGGTCTTGTCACCCGAGAATACTCCGAACACGGCCTGGCCGTCCTTCAGGAGCTCGACGACGTCGTTCGGTTTCACCTGAGGAGCCTCCTGGTCGGGTGGCAAGACTACGCGCACAGCCCCTGTGATAACCACCAGAAGAGCGATCAAGCCGACCACGCCGGCTATGCGGAGGGGCGTAAGGGTCACGGCGGGCATCCTCCTCTCGGAGACGTCGGCGTCAGTGGATCTGCGGGCACGGGCGTAGCTACAGTACCCACCTCACGGGTCGTCGCGCCAACTCGGAGAGCATGATTCCGGCGTGATGCGCTCTCAGGTACGGTAGCGGGCGTGCTCCCTCAAGGAACGCCCGGCCACTTCCCTTGCGGGCCATGCCTCACTTGCGGGATCTTCAAGAATGAACAGAACACTCTCGACTCCTCTTCTGCTGCTGACGCTCCTGCCGCTGTCCGCCGCCGGCCAGACCGCTTTCGGCCCGGGTCGCATGGGAGGCGTCGGGGCGTTCGATGTGGTGGAGGCGACGATTCCCGAGCTTCAACGAGCCATGGCGTCGGGCCAAGCCACGGCGGTGGACCTCCTCGAGGCCTACCTTGCCAGAATCGCGGCCTACGACCAGCAAGGGCCCCGCCTCAATGCCATGATCCGCCTGAACCCGAACGCGCGTTCGGACGCACAGGCGCGGGACCGTGAAAGGGCTTCGGGGGCGGTGCGCGGCCCGCTTCACGGCATCCCCGTCATTCTGAAGGACAACTACGACACGGCCGACATGCCCACCACGGGCAGTTCGGTGGCCCTGGCCGGGCTCGTTCCTCCCGACGATGCCTTTCAGGTCCGTTAGCTGCGCGAGGCCGGAGCGGTCATCGTGGGGAAGACCAACCTGCACGAATTGGCGGCCGGGATTACGACCATCGGCTCTCTGGGGGTGCAGACGCTCAATCCGTACGACCTGGCACGTTACCCGGGCGGTTCGAGCGGCGGCACCGGAGCGGCCGTGGCGGCGAGCTTCGCCGCTGTAGGATGGGGGACGGACACCTGCGGATCCATTCGCATTCCGGCGGCGCAGAACAACCTGTTCGGTCTCAGGCCCACCAAAGGGCTGTCCAGCATCGACGGCATCATCCCCCTCTCGCACACGCAAGACGTAGGGGGGCCGTTGGCCCGGACGGTGATGGATCTGGCCATCGCACTCGACGCCACGGTCGGCATGGACGCTGCGGATCCTGCCACGGCGGCCTTGGCCGATCGCGAGGTGCCGCGTTTCACCACTTCGCGGGACGCGGCCACACTCGAGGGAGTGCGGCTCGGCGTGCTCACCGACATGTTCGGCGACGACCCCGAAGATCAGGAGATGGGTGGCGTGGTCCGAGCCGCCATCGCGCAGATGTTCGACGCCTGCGCCGACGTGGTCGACGTGGTGATTCCCGACCTGGACGACCTCGTATCGAACTCCAGCGTTATCGCCCACGAGTTCAAGTGGGACCTGATCGACTACCTGGCGGCCACGCCCGGAGCCGCGGTGGGATCGCTGCAGGACATCCTGGACCAGGGCCTGTATCACGCCGCCCTGGAGAGCAGGTTCAACCTGCGAAACGAGTCCGAGTCCCGTGACACTGAAGAGTACCGAGAGGCGTTGGCCAAGAGGGAGATGATCCGAGAGGCGGTCGTGCGTGCGATGGACGAGGAGCGACTCGACGCGCTGATCTATCCCACGATGCGCCGGCCTCCCGCGCAGATCGGTGACCTCCAAACGGGCAGCAACTGTCAGCTCAGCACATCGGCGGGGCTCCCGGCCTTCAGCATCCCGGCGGGGTTCACCCTCAGTGGCCTCCCGGCCGGGCTGGAGCTGCTGGGCAGGCCCTTCGCCGATGCCCGATTGCTCGCCCTCGGATTCGCATTCGAGCAATTGACGTCCCATCGCCGGGCGCCGTTCAGCACCCCGCCCCTCGAGGGTGGTGTGGCTCCCGCTCCCTTGCACTTCGCCCTGATCGCGGACGGGCCGGCGGCTCAGCTGAGTGCCCGGTTCGTCCTCGACGTTCCGACCGGGGTGTTGTCTTACGACCTGGACGTCACGGGCTCGCCGGCGGACGAGGTCCACGCGGTCGATCTTCATCGCGCGGGAGACGCACCCACCGGACCGGTCATCCACCGGCTGTCGGGCGCTGGCGTGGCCTCGAGCTCCGGGCGGGTCACGTTACGGGGACCGGAGCTCGACGCGCTTCGAGACGGACGACTCTACTTGAGCCTCTACACCAGAGAGCATCCCGCGGGGATGGCCCGCACAGCCGTCTGCGGAGCCTCGGGCGGTGCCCCGACCCCGGCCGCGTACCCCTCGACCGAGATGGAGTGGGCGGGATGGTTGTCCATTCATCCGGATACCCGTGTGGTCTCCAGCATGACGGGCCGGCCCCACGACTACGCGACCTATCCATACGGCGACTATGAGTCTGTCCACAACGCCATGACGTTCTTCCCGCAGGGGGATTTCGATGGGCGGCGTGCTCCGAAGGAGCGGGTGCTCGGTGTGCCATACTCGCAGGGCGGAGGGATCGCTTTCCCCTTCGAGGTTCTTCAGGGCCGCGGGAGTCGCGAGGTCTTCGAGTGGGACATGGAGGATCAACCGGTCGTCCCCTTCTGGGACGCAGAGCTGTGGGCCGCGGTCGTCTATGAGGCCAGGGTCAACGGTCAGCTGCTCGACTTCTTCCGCTTGAACCGGTTCGTGGATGGGCGGTTCTTCGATGAGAACACCGGCAGCGAGTGGTCGTTCGAGGGCGTCGCCATCGCGGGGCCCCTGGAGGGCACTCGACTCACGCAGGTCTCGGAAGCTTACGTGTCATTCTGGTTTGCCTGGACGACCTTCGTCCCAGACACCTTTCTGATGAGGACACAATCGGCCCCCAACGAGGGCAACAACGCGGGAAAGAACACGCTGCCCGGCGACCAAGACGTCGGCTAGCGGAGGCCCTGCAACCCGTCGGTGGGCGTCTTAGCTCCGGCCCCACCCTCACCCGCCGTTGCGCACCGCCCGGCCCACGATGAGGGTGATGTTGTCGCTGCCCCCGTCGTCGAGCGCGTCCTGCAGAAGGTCCTCGCACACCTGCTTCGCAGACGTCATGGTGCGAAGCCTCTCGGCGATCCGCTCGTCCGAAACGTGCTTCGTCAGACCATCGCTGCAGAGTAGATGCACGTGCCCCCAGCCCTGGTCGATGCCGGTGACCACCGGAGTGGTCTCGGAACCCCCGATGGCGCTGGACAGGACGTGAGCCAGCGGGGACTTGGAGGCCTCACTCCTCGAGAAGACCCCATCGTCCACGAGCACCTGGGCCAACGTCTGGTCTCGGGAGATCTGTGTCAGCTCGCCATCCCGCAGCAGGTAGTAGCGGCTATCCCCGACCTGAAGCAGATAGGCTCGCGGCCATACGAAGAGCATGAGCGTAAGGGTCGTGGCCATGCCCTGGCCCGTCCCCCCGTCCGCTCGCTCGCGGACGTCGTTATGGCAGTGGAGTGCCGCATCGGCAAGGGCCTGGGTGAACGCCTGATTGTCGGTGGGGTCGGCCGTATAGTAGCAGTCCATGCTCTGCGCGGCGTACTGGCTCACCGCCTCCAGAGCCCTCCGACTCGCGGCCTCTCCCCCCGGTCCGCCGCCGACCCCGTCCGCGACCATGGCCAAGAACGCCAGACGCTCGGCCTGAACATACAGCCGGCTCGCATTGGGCAGGCTGGTCAGGTGCACTTCCATGCGCTTGTGGAGCGAGGAGACCAGGAAGTGGTCCTGATTCTCCTTACGGACCAAACCCGGGTGAGTAAGCCCGAAGAAGTCGATCTGGTCGTCGACCGGTTTGCGACCGAGGCCCTGGGCCTCGGCTGTCTTTTCGAGAGCGGCCATTGGATCAACCCGCTAGCGGAGAAGACTGCCACACGTACACGTCACCCAACCGATGGGGACGGACAGGTTGGGCCCACACCGTCCCTTCTCGCAAGGAACGGCACAGTCGTCCCGTCAATCGTGGACCCGCTTCGGCAAAATAGGAGTCGCCGCGACAACCTGCCACCGCCGCCAGCCTCAGGGAACGGTCACATCACCCTTCCGACCCGTGGGCGGCGGCCGCCCGAGCCTGGGAACTCGACGCGGTCGTGCCGCTCCAGGCTCAACCGTCGAAGAACGCCTCCATGCGCCGCCGCGTCGCCTCGTCGGGCAAGCGCCCAACTCCGGCCCCCATGTTGTCCACCAGATGCCCCGGGTCGCCCGTGCCCGGAATCACCACCGTGACCGCGGGGTGGGACAGGATGTACTTGAGGAAGAACTGTCCCCAGCTCCGGCAGTCGAATTCGGTGGCCCACCCGGGCAATTCCCTTCCCCGCACCGCGCGAAAGAGAGCGCCACGGTTGTAGGGTTCGTTGATGACCACGCCGAAGCCCCGATCCTTCGCCAGGGGTAGGATCCGATCGGCGGCCTCCCTCTCCCCGAGCGAGTAGTTGATCTGGATGAAGTCCAGCGCCTCCCGCTGCATCAACCGCTCCATGTCCCCGAACTGGTAGAGTCGCGAGATGGTGATGCCCACGTACCGGGTCCGGCCCTCCTCCTTCGCCCGGCGGATGGTGGGGAGGTGCGTTTCCACTCCACGGAGGTTGTGGACCTGGTTGAGGTCGATGGTGTCGCGTCCCCACAACCTCATAGACTGCTCCTGCTGAAGAACGCCAGCCTCCCGCCCCCCGCCGGTCGAGATTTTCGTGGCGAAGAAGATGTCGTTCTCGATCCCCAGCTCCCGTGCCAGGGCACCCGCCACGCTCTCCGACAGGCCGTAGGTGGGTGCCGTGTCGAACACGGTGCCGCCCAGCTCGCGGAAGAGCCGGAGCACTTCCCTCATGTCCGCGCGGTCCGCATCAGACGCGCGCCTGCTGAAGGTGCCGGCGCTGCCGAGCCCCACGGCCGGGATGGTCTCGCCTGAGGAGGGAATCGTGCGCCTCATCTGGGATGGAGACTGGGCGAGCGCATTCAGATCGCCCAAGATAAGGGCCGCACCGGTCCCGGCGCCCACCCTCAGCATCTCTCGACGTGACATCTTCATGTTGATTCGTCCTCGGTCTGAAAAGGTCGCTCCCCCTGGTCCTCCGACCACCGCCCGCCAAGATTGTTCCGACACCGATCGACGCGCGACCCGACGGAGGCGTGATGCCCGTCTCGTACGAAAACTCCAAGATCGTCTTCGAGGGCATCAAGAATGCCGGGATCAGATCGGTGTCCGCGCTCCCGGAGACGTGGCTGGGACTCCTGCTGCAACGCGCCGAAGACGACCCCGACGTCGAGCTCATCGAGGTAGCGAAGGAGGAGGAGGCCGTCGGCATCGCCGCCGGCGCCTACTTCGCCGGAGAACCCCACGTGCTCCTGATGCAGAACCACGGCTTTCTGGCCGCGATCAACGGAGTGGTGTCGCTGGCCCAACTCTACGGCATCCCGCTCTGTATGCTCATCGCGCTACGGGGCCACTGGGGTGAGCCGTCTCCGTGGCACACCCGCGGCGGAATCGTCACCGAAGAGGTGCTACGGGCCTTGAGCATTCCGTTCGAGTACGCCCGCGATCCCGACAAGGTCGGCAAACAGATCCACGAGGCCTACACGTTTTCGCAGAGCTCCCTTTCACCGGTCGCGCTGCTTCTCACGCGCGACCTGATGGAGGACTAGCGTGCCCTCGTCCTATAGGAAAAGCGGCTGATCATGGAGCGTGCACAGTGCATCGAGGTGATCTACCCCGAGCTCGAGGACAAGCTGGTCGTCACCATCATGGGAGCGTGTGCACAGGAGCTCTACAACCTGGGCCACCGGGAGAACTTATTTTATCTGCAGCACGCCATGGGCCTGGCGTCGTCCATCGGACTCGGGCTCGCCCTGCACCTGCCCAGGGAACGCGTGGTCGTGCTCGACGGCGACGGCTCGGTGCTCATGAACCTCGGCACGCTGACGACCCTGGCCCGCTACCGCCCCAAGAACCTGATCCACATCATCTTCGACAACGGAAGCCTACTCTCGACCGGCGGATTCGATTCGCAGACCACGGCCGGCATCACCGATTTGGCTCGGATCGCCGAAGGGGCGGGAGTGGAGCACGTGGCCGCGGTGGAGACGCCGCTCCAGTTCGGAGAGGCTGTCCTCGAGGCGTTCGAGCGAGACGCCTTGAGCGTGATCGTGGCCAAGGTGCTCGCGGTAGGGCCTGACGACTACGGCATGGACCTCGAGCTGCCCGAGAACGCTTTCCGCTTCAGGCGCTATATCCGCGAGCGAAAGCAGGCCGCCGGTTAGCCCAGAGAAGCCCATGTCCCGTGCCAAGCCACCCATCGCCGCCGTGGTTCTCCTGCTGGCGCTCCACGCGTGTGTAGGGGAGACCCCTGAGGGGGGATCGGTCGCCTCGGATCCCCTAGACATCCTGATCCTCGACGCCGTCTACATACCGCTGCCGAACAGCTTGCACCGGGAGTGGACCATCCCCACGGCCGAGGCCGGCAAGCACATCCTGTGCGAGAAACCGCTAGCGCTCAACGCGTCGGAATGCGACACAATGCAGGCTGCGGCCGACGCCAACGGTGTCAAGCTCATGGAGGCCTTCATGTACCGCTTCCACCCCCGGACCGAGAGGGTGGTGGAGATGGTGCGGGCCGGCGCGGTGGGCGACCTGAAGATGATCACCAGCGCCTTCACCTTCCGCCTCAGGAACCCCGACAACATCCGCCTCGACCCCGAGTTGGGGGGAGGCTCCCTGATGGACGTGGGCTGCTACTGCGTCAACGTGAGCCGCACGATCGCGGGTGAGGAGCCCGTGGAGGTGCAGGCCGTGGCCCACCAGTCGGCGAGCGGTGTCGACGAACAGATGGCTGGCACGCTCCGCTTCGAGAGCGGCCTGCTCGCCCAGTTCGACTGCGCCCTGACCATGGAACGACGGGAGTCCTACGTGGTGGCCGGCACCGACGGCTACCTGACCGTGCCGGCGGCGTTTCTGCCCGGGACGGACGACGCGATGATCGAGGAGGTGCGCGGGCGCGGGGAGAGGACGGAGCACGCCGTTCCCGGCGACGACGAGTGCCGGCTCATGGTGGAGCACTTCGCCGACTGTGTGCTGAACGATCGCGCGTTGCGCTATACCGCCGAGGAGGCGGGCGCAACATGAAGGTCATCGCGGCGCTGTACGAATCGGCCCGGATGGGCGGTGGTGTCGTGGAGGTACAGCGGTAAGGTCACGGGTTCGGCTACTCGGCTCCGGAACCGAGCGGCCTGAGCTCCCGGAGGTGGCGGCTCCTACCTTGTTCGCGAACAGGTTCACCACGAGCATCGCCGTGATGGGGCGCCCCATGTTACCCTTGGAGCCATCGAATACGGGGCCGGCCCGCGCTCCGGCGTCGACCGCCCGGGGCTGATCGACGGCGCGACGTCGGACTCTACGCTTTGGGCTCTCAAGCCGACGGCAAAGCGGATGCCCCCCTGGCACCACCCTCGCAACGAGGCAGCATGAAGACGCTAGGCTCGCAAATCGCAAATCTCGTCACGGGCCCGGAGGGTCGCCCCGCTCGGAACTCGCTGATCAAGTTCTTCGCGTTCCTGGCGGTCGTCATCTCGCTATTCGCCCTGATCTTCCACTTGCTCATGCTCCGCGAGGGGCAGGAGTTCACGTGGCTCACGGGGTTCTATTGGACGCTCACCGTCATGAGCACGTTGGGGTTCGGCGACATCACCTTCCACACCGACCTCGGCCGCCTGTTCACGATGGTCGTGCTGCTCACCGGGATCGTCCTCCTCCTGATCGTCCTGCCATTCGTCTTCATCCGGTTCTTCTACGCACCGTGGCTGGAGGCGCAGCTCGAAAGGAAGGCCCCGAGGAGCGTCGCCCGTGACCTCAGCGGCCACGTGATCGTGTGCAAGTACGACGACGTGGCGCAGGCGCTACGTGACCGCCTTTCGCTCGACGGTGTCCCGACCGTGATGATCGAAGCCGACCCCGCCCGAGCCGCCTCTTTACACGACGACAGAATTCCGGTCGTACGCGGGGCTCTCGATGCCCGATCCACGTTCGAGGGCGCGGGCTTCGATCGTGCGCGCCTCTTGGTCGCGAACGCGGACGACATCACCAACACGAACATCGTGGTGACGGCACGCGAGGTGTCCGAGAGTGTTCCCGTCGTCGCAGTGGTCGTCGATCCGGACGCGATGGACGTCCTCGAGCTCGCGGGCGCCGACCACGCGGTATTGGTGAGCAAGCGGCTCGGAGAGCATCTGGCAAGCAGGGTGTCTGCCGGCTCCTCCCGGGCCCACGTCGTAGGGCGCTACAAGTCCCTCGCGATCGCGGAGTTCCCCATCCGTCGCACGAGGCTCGCCCAAAAAACGCTCGCGGAGGCGGCGATCCGCACACACACCGGCGTCACCGTGACGGCGCTGGCCAGGCGAGGCCACCTCGAGCCCGGCCTGCCGAACACGCTTCTCCGCGAAGACTGCATCGGCATCGCCGTTGGGACCGAGCCGCAGATCGAAGCGCTCAACGAGTACCTGGGCGAGGGAGTTACCGAGAACGGTCCGACCCTGGTGATCGGGGGTGGGCGGGTCGGACGGAGTGCGGCAGAGGCGTTGAGGAAGCGCGGGGTGTCCGTTCGCGTGATCGAGGAGAACACCAGTCTTCGTCCGCGCATCGAGGCCGTGACGGACGACATCGTGTTCGGCGACGCCGCGGACCACGAAGTCATGCTCCAGGCCGGCATCAACGAAGCAGCATCCGTCATCCTGACCACGAACCACGACGCCACGAACATCTTTCTCGCCGTCTACTGTCGTAAGCTGAACCCGGACACGATCGTCGTGAGCCGGGTCTCCCATCTGAAAAACATCGAGTCCATCCACCGGGCCGGCGCCGACTTCGCCCTCAGCGATCCCCAGATCAAGATCCAGTCGATCCTGAGCGCTATGGAAGGACGGGAGCCCGTGATCCTGGGAGAGGGGCTCGATCTGTTCAACGTCGAAGTGCCTCGATCCCTCCACGGTCGGATGTTGCGCGAAACCGGGATCCTCGCCCGCACGGGCCTGGCGGTCATCGCGGTGGAGCGAGACGGGATCATGGATCTCCATCCCCGCCCTGAGACCAACCTCAATAGCGGAGAGCGCGTGCTCTTCATCGGAACGGCGGAGCAGCGCAGCGGCTTCCGCCGCGTGTTCGGCTGAGGGCGCACTGACGGGGCTGTAGATTATCGAATCACGAGCCTCAACGATCAGACATCTTCGATGCGGCCTCGTGTTCAGTTCAATGAAGTGCCGGATCTGATTCTGCCCATTCGAGCACACAGGACATCTCTTCCTCAAGATCCCCAAACCAATAGCTCGACCCCCAGAGAGTGACCTGCAGAGCGTCACCCCCCTGAGAAACCGCCTCTGTGTGCCATATAACCCATGCGGCTTCGGGAAAGGCAGCGCCCGAGATCTGGTCGGTAAAGAAGCGATTCAGGATACCGTCTTGCTCTTGGCAAAGACTGATTCCACGCAGCAAAGTGGCCGCATCGAGGGAACGTCGTGCGAGGGCTCGGTCCAGACCTTGCCCGGTGATAGTCAGGTCGATGCGAGTGGCTGACGGGCTCGCATAGTCGAACGGAAACGCCGCGCTCAGCAAATCGACACACACATAGAGAACCTTCTGGTGCGAGATGTTCGGATACTCCTCCCAGGGCCGGTCTTCTTGGATCTCATGACAGAGGTTTCGAACCTGGCCCGCTGAAAAGCGGCCCTCGGCAAAATTCGACAGGACGACAAGCGCCGCCTCGTCCACATCGAGGTCCTGGAGAGCCATCAGTACCACGTCTTCCAGTCTTCCAGGTCTCCATCCGAATAGCCTTCAAAGCCCTCGACCTCCAGAACTTCGAGTACTCGGCGATAATCAGACGGCTGCCAGGTACCAGGTAGTCGCCGGAACTCTTCTACCGAATCCAACGTGAAGGAAAAGGACCGGATCATCGAGGCTCCTCTGAGACGGAAACTACTGGTCACAGCGAATGGTCGGGTAGCCCCAGTCCGCTTACTCTTGGATCAGAACCAACAGCTCGGCAGGCGTCACGGGCCTCACTGCGGACCTTGTGAATCCCTTTTTGTCCCGGGTCACGAGGTAGTCCGTCTCCGCTTTCTCGGCGCACGCTGCCTGAACAGCACCCTCAAAGTCCGTCCAGTTCAGTCCCAGAGCATACCGCAGCCGATCCTCGTCTACCTCCACAACTCCGAGTAGCTGGAGGAGGTCCATAAGCACCCTTCGCGTCTTCGCTTTCCCTAGGTGCTTGGCCAAGAGATAGTGAAGCGTGGTGATGGTATGGGCCGAGACGAATCCGTGCAGCGCACCGCCTTCGATCACACCGAAGAGGGCGGCGGCCTCCTCAGCGAAGGGCTTCCTGTCCGCCAAGACGTCGAGCACCACGTTGACGTCGAGCAGAATCCGCGTCACCCGTGCTTCTCCTCTAGGTACTCACGGTATTCCTCACGTCTGACGTTGGGAGGCATGACCCCACGCAGACGCGAGGTAATAGGCGCCACTACCCCCGGTCATCGTCCAACGATGCCAGAAACCGCGATACCAACTCCGAGACCGTGGTGTCGTTCCGCCGCGAGAATTGTTTTGCCCGCGCAACCAAAGCTCTATCCACCGACAACGTGAGCTTCGTCTCTGTCATGGAGCCTCCTACGTATGATGGAGAATCATATATACGTATAGTGGACGAGGAGGCTGTGTGGAAGGGTCGGCCGTCAAGGAACTGAAAGCACTCCACGAAACGGATCGCCGCCGGGTCGCCGAACGCGTCCAGGCGTTGGCCGAAGACCCTCGGCCTCGTGGCGGTGAGAAGCTCACGGGTGGATGTCGGTATCGGGTGCGCCGGGGATCGCACCGAATCTCGTACGACGTGGACGACGAAGCTCAGATCGTCACCGTCGTGAAGATTGGACATCGCAGAGATGTGTATCGATAGGCGGCCAGAGACGCGCAGCGCGGGGAGACACCACGAAACTCGGATTCCAGGTCCTATTCGAGGCCACCGACGACGGCAAAACAGGGATTCTGGGGATCGGCCGAGGCTCGATCCGGATCACGCTGGACAGTCCGATGGACGGGCACGGTGGCCAAGCATGCGTGTCGCTGGAAGTAGATAGCGCCGACGCGTACTACGAGGAGGACAACCTCGAGATCCGGCGTCCTCCCAAGAACGAGGAATGGGGCTGCCCGCACGTTCGATCTCCAGGACCCCTCCGGAAACACTATCTTCGTCATGGGTCCAACGACGTAGACCATAGACGGCTGTGTGGATGGATGGGCCTCCTGCAACTTGGGATTATGGACTCGATCCTCACGCACATGGTCACTCTCGCCGTCGGATCAACGCTCGCCGCGTTGCTCTATGAGGCCACCGCCGGCAACGAGTCCTTCTCACTGCCGTTCTCGAACGTGGTCCTCGTCACCGTCATCGGGACGGTTCTCTCCCAGTGGTGGGGTTGGACGGCGACGCTCTCGGTGCTCGGCGTCTACACAGCCTACAGCGTTGTCGGTGGGTTTCTCGAACGCTTCAGCGAGCAGGTGGATGTGGCTCTTCCTCCCCCGGAGGACGTCTCGCCCAAGCCCGCACCCGTGGAGGAGGGACTGCCCGATCCTGCCGTACGCCGGACACAGGCACTCGAGTCGGGCCAAAGCACCGACATCGTCTTTCGTTCCGACCGGCCGCTCATGGAGATCGCAGAGGCGATCGGCCTGAAGAACGCCGAGCTGGACGGAGAGAGCTACTGGGAGTGGGTTATCGGCATCTTGGGCCGGTCCACCGGGGTGGACATCACGCGTACACACAGGGCGCCGCCCGGTGACGTCGATACTCGGCTGTTCCTCGTGGGGGGCGGCGTGCTCGCCGACGAGCTCAAGAAGACGCTCGTACAACGGCTTCGGACCGTGGTCCCGGGAACGATCACGTGTGGCCAGTCGATCTACCTGGGCGGGAACGACTTCGACTTCGTGACCCTCGAGGAGCACTCGTAGGTAAGACTGATTTCGACACTCTAAGGAGCAGCTTGTGACAAGAAAGTGCATCGGCCTCGTCGGAGCCTGGCTGTCTACTTTGGCTTTCGCCTTACCAGCAACCCTCGCCGCCCAAGAAACGATCGCCTCCGACCGTCCCGGCCTCGGAAGTGGATCCGTGGTCCTCGAGTGGGGCATGCTGCAGGTGGAATCGGGTGTCGAGTACGCACGCTATGACCCGCTCGATCAGTACTCGGTTGGCCAGATCGTGCTGCGCCTGGGGGTGTGGGACCGGATCGAGGTCCAGGGTCTGCTGAACTCCGTCGTCGGATTCCGCGGGGACGGCGAAGAGGAAGTCGGACTTCAGGATCAGGGCCTCGGGGCGAAGCTGCGACTCACCTCCTCCGGTCCCGGCGGAGCGAGCCTGTCCATTCTCACGACCCTATCGGTCCCGACGGGATCCGCCTCCTTCACCGCTGACGAGGCGGTTCCGGCAGCAGTTCTTCTGGCCGATCTGCCCCTGACGTCGAACCTCTCTTTGAGCGGCAACTTCGGTTTCGGTGGATGGCTCGCCGATGCGGACGACCAGGTGTCTGTCATCCTGACACCCTCCCTGAGCCTCCCCACGCAGAGTCCTCTGACCGTCTTCTTGGGATACGCCGGCTTCTTCACCGAGGACCTCGATGTGCTGGATCAGGACGCGACAGGCGACTCTTCGGGAGACCTGCACATCGTGGAGGGTGGAATCACGTGGCTCCCGAGCCCCTACACGCAGTGGGACCTGAACGGAGGGGTCGACGTCGAGTCGGGAGACTTCTTCATTGGCGTAGGGTTGGCTCGTCGCTGGAGTCTCTGAACGCGAACGCACGCGCTCGACGACGGAGTGCTGGCCGAAGTCTGATCACCTACGGAATCAGCCCCGCCTGCGGATCGCTACGGTCGGGGTAGCGGCATTCGGGCCACTCGGTCACCCGGCGCGGGGGTCCGCCTCCGCGGCCCGGCGCCATGGCCGGAAGGGACCGACGGTCGCGCGGCACCATCTCGGAGTCCTCCGAGGCCAGATACACCAGCATGGCGGTGAGCGTGGCGTTATTCCGCACCTCCTCGGGCACGATCTTGTCGAAGGTGTCGAGGTTGGTGTGGTGCGTGTACGTGCCGTAGTCCCAGCTCAGGGAGCCGATGCCGAACGCCTGCGCCCCGGCGCAGATGAACGAACTGCTGTCCGTACCGCCCGTTCCAGGTACGGACGGAGATTGAAGCGTGATGTGCTGCGTGATCGCTTCGGGTCCTGCGTCAGCCAGCGGGCGAAGTACTCCGCCGCCCTCGTGAGTCCCTGCGGGCCGACGAGGCGGCGTGTGGAGATTCTCACGACGCGGGTGGGCCGGCAGCCGAAGCGAGGTCGGCTGTGGCTCAACGACGGATCGTGCATCCCGTTGTCCTGGTTGAAGAGCGCCTGCATGCCCTCGACCACTTCCGGGTGATCCTCGCGCCACGCCTCCGACCCGTTCAGACCCTGCTCCTCCCCGCTCCAATGGCCGGCGATGATGGTACGCTTGGAGCTGGGATACGCCTCGGCTGTGTGGAGATTCTCACGACGCGGCCGGTCCCGTTGTCCTGGTTGAAGAGCGCCTGCATGCCCTCGACCACTTCCGGGTGATCCTCGCGCCACGCCTCCGACCCGTTCAGACCCTGCTCCTCCCCGCTCCAATGGCCGGCGATGATGGTACGCTTGGAGCTGGGATACGCCTCGGCGAGAATCCGCATGGCTTCCATCATCACGACCGTGCCCGTTCCGTTGTCCCCCGACCCCGTGTCCCACGAATCGCAGTGAGCCGAGAGCATGACGTACTCGTCCGGGTTCGTCGTGCCGGGTACCGTAGCGATCGTGTTGTAGGTGGGGGCTACCCCGGTAAACTCGACGTCGATGTGCGCGCGCAGTACGGGACCCTGACCGTTGTCCGCGAGCCGATAGACCAGCCCGTAGTCCTCACACGCCAGATCGATGGTCGGAAGCGTGCGTACGCGTGCCCGGCTGACGCCGAGGGTGCCGTCGTATCTCCAGTTCGACTGGAGCAAGCCTCGAGCTCCGGCCTCACCCAGCCGAGCCCGGATCTCGTCGATGCTCAGGCCGGTTGACTCCACGCGGGTACGGTTGAAGTCCGCGTCCGCTGCCTCCTGCGGCCGCGCTCGCCCGCTCCAACGCGCCCGGCGTTCCATATTCCACGAAGTTGCGGTCCGGCCGGCAGGACAACAGCGCCGGCACGATGGCCACGAACTTGCCACGGGCCTGAGGAAGCCAAGCCTCGAACTCCGAAGCCCGAGACACTCGGGGCAGCAGCACCACCTCCGCTTCCGCCGGTCCGTCCGTACCCGCACTCCAGGCAGGCACTTCGGCGATGAGGATCTTCACGCGGGGAGCGATCAAGTCCACGTGGTGGATCCCGCTCCTCCAGCCGGTCCACGTCCCGTATTCCTCGTTCTCGGCCTCGATGCCCCATGAGGCATAGGCCTTCACCGCCCAGTCGTGGGCGGCGAGCTGTCCCGGAGATCCGGTCAAGCGAGGACCGACCGAGTCCAAGAGCACCTGCGCCAGCTCGGTTGCCCGGGATTGCTCCATGCCCAACTCCCAGATCCGCTGCAGCACGGGGTCGTCAGTGCGGAAGGTCTGGGCCTCAGAAACGCCTGGAGCCCCGGCAAACGCGACCACCAAGCCGGCGGTCAGTCCGATCGTCGTCTTCATCGTAGAGTCCCCTTCGATCCCCAGCCGGGATCGCATCCTGGTCAGCGTTGTTTGGCGGACGACCGCTCACACAATATCGGTCGCAACCGCGCCGACGGCGAACCCTAGAAGAGGCAACGCCCACCCCGGTCGCCCGTACCCGCGCGGATCGTATGTCGCGAGGAAGGACCCGGCAGACTATATCTGCTCGGAGCACGAGGCGTCGGCCCGTTTCCGCTTCGGGTACATGGACCAAACCGGAAGTAGCCGACCGCAACCTACCGGGAGGAAAACGATTGGTGATTGTAACCCTGTTGCACGGGATACTGCGCATCAGTTAGCTTCCGGTGCATGGAAGACAAGACCGGGCATATCACTCTCTGGAGCGCCGTGTGCGCCGCCGGAGCTGCCGTGATAGCTGGTTTTGGCATCCTTGGGGCAACCCTTCTCGTGGGCGGCGCTTTGGGAATCGCGGAGTCGCTTCGTGCATATCGGCCCATCGTGCGCCCCAAGCCACGCTACGATGCAAGCCAGGGTTTCCGGGCTCGCGTAAAGATCCACAACAAGGGTCGGGTGGCTGCAAAGAAATGTGCCGTGCGTGTTGTGTCCGTTCGTGAGATTAGGCCAGGTGGTGTCCACCGCCGCTCCGATATCCCAACAATCCGCCTGCACTGGCAAGACACGGGCGGCGATCTACTCGATATTGTCGCTGATGACGACCCAGGGATCGAAGTGGTGTGCGCTGACTTCCCGCATCCGGTGGCCCGCCTCGGCCCTCACAAAATCTGGGAGGGGGGCATAACCCTCATTACGCTACGGGTTACGGGCGAGAACATACGTGCCGTCCAGCGCACTTTCTTTTTCTCCTGCCACCATCGCCGATATCACGCGGGATGGCGGTGGGAAGAATGGCGCACCCCTTGGTATGCGCGGACTCGGCTACCGCCTCTACCGAGTCTCGCCTCGCCGCTTGCATCTGAGAAGGCGTCAACAACAGTTCATCCCGAGACGGCACCCTACAGGGTTTCCCGTTGGAATCAGTATCCCAACTACGAGTGCGGGCAATGCCCGTTCAAGAACCTCGACAAGAGTCTACTGGTCCGCCACCTGAAGAACGACCATGGGATTGAAGTCGATCCCGATTCTATTCCTGACGCCCCCAACCGGGGTGTTGTCTTAATCCCCGTTCCGGGCGACATCCGCGAGATGGGCCTGGTAGACCGTGAGGAGCGGCTAAGGGCCTGGTGGGGGGCCGTGAAGGCACCACTGAACCCCGTAGACGCTGGTCTGCTCATGAAGCGACTGAGCTTCATGTACGGGGAACACTACCCTGAGATGAAGCCCTTCCTGAGCGAGGAAACGATAGAGGCGGTCGAGAAGAAGTACGGCCCCGTTGACCTGATTGCTGTGGGTTCCCATGGACACATGCGCGGCCTCTTGCGACGCGATATCAAGCGGGCTGCGAAGCAATTGGGGGTTGATCTTGGGGCCGTCCTCGGGAAATCGGGCGGCGAGTACGAAGAGTCCCTGAAGGCGCTTGAGTTGGGCGACCTCTCTGTCTACCCACCGGCGGAGCAGTTGAAGCGAGCCCGCGATCACTTCGTCGATGTCGTTGCGGAGGTGGAGATGGGGGGTGCTAGTCGTGCCAAAGTGGATGAGGCCAAAGATACGCTCTTGGAGAAGAGCCGAGCGTATAACGCAAGCGGTCCGGGCTACGTGAAGGACTTTGAGCTTATTCAGGAGTCATTGAAGCGGCTGGCTATGCCGTCAAGCTTCGATAGCGAAGAGCCTTCCCGTCAAGAATCCGAAGAAGAAGATCCCGGAAAATGAGCGGGTTATCCCTGTTGTTGAAGCGCCATTCAAGCTCTTCGAGGTAACGGTCCATATGCTTCACGCTGATCTTGTGGAAGGCACCCATGACGGAACGCTTGAACAGGCTCCACATGCCTTCGACGCTGTTCGTGTGGACATCGCCCACGACCCATTCGTCGAGGTTGTGCTGCACGGTGTCATGCTCGATGCCCATACGGTCCCCGAGGCCACGGTAGGCCGGAAACTCGTCGGTGTAGATGGCGAGGGCTTCATCGGTGACGGTGCGCTTGATGAAGTCGTCCAAGGTGGCCCGTTTCGTGTTCGGGATGCGCTCCAGGCGGACGCGCCCGTCACGCTGCACGGCACCCACGACGATGGACTTGTTGGTCGTCGAGTAGGGTCCTCTGCCCTTGCCTCGCTGGCGACCACCGACAAACGTCTCGTCCACTTCGATGATCCCGAACAGCGTCGGTCCCTCGAAGCGGTCGGTAGTCATGGCCTCACGGATGCGGTGACAGAGGTGCCAAGCGGTCTTGTAGGAGACTCCGAGGGTGCGCTTCATCTGGTTCGCGCTGATCCCCTTCTTAGACTCGATCATCAGGTACATGGCCACGAACCACTTCCGCAGAGGAAGCTTGGTGTTGTCGAAGATCGTCCCCGAGGTCACAGAGAAGCGGTAGCGGCATCCGTTGCAATCGAACTGGTCCCGAGTGGTGATCTCGGATACGGACATGTCACCGCAACGCGGGCAGGCGACACCAGACGGCCAGCGCAGCTTTTCGAGGTATTCCCGGCAGGTCTCTTCGGTTCCGAAGCGATCCATCAACGACATCAGATTGATATTGGCGGTGCTCGACATGGTTGATTCCACCAAGCGCAGAGAGAAGGACCGGCTCCCCAAGGACGTGAGCAAACTCACGGGAGACGAGATCATGCAGAAGGTGTTCAGCAAACGCGTCGTGAAGGAGTTGAAACGCGTGGCTCAGGAAAGCGAGCCGAAAGAGCCGAAAACCGAGTAACGATGCCATACAATCAATATACTGCGATAGGGACAGCCGTGCAAGAGATATACAACCGCCAAACGATTGCCGTCACACTCTGTCGTAAGTCCCGCGCGCGGATTCCACTCGATCCCATCTTCGGCCACGCTCGTTCTCCTGGGCCTCGCCGTTCTGGCCGCCTGCTCGGGCAGCACCGACTCGGGGACCGACCCCGGCCCTGATCCAGTCCCCACCCCGCCCGCCACCCTTGAGCCCACGCAGAACATGACCGTTGCCGGCACCCTCGACGTGGAGCGCGTCCTCATCCCCGCGGGCGTAACGGTCACGGCGACGGAGTCCCTCCGCCTGAACGTGACCGGCGATGTCGAGGTGGCCGGTACACTCACGGGCGACTGCATCGAGATCGTGATCGCGGGCCAGGCGGACGCGACGATCACGGGCGCGGTACGAAACGTCTGCTCTACCGAGGTTCCCGAACCCGGGATTCTCGTGCTCGCGGCAGCGGGCGAGATGACGGTGGAGGGTGCGTTGATCGATAGCTCGAGTGACATCACCTTCGCGAACCGGCCCGACCAGCGGCTGGAAGAGCCGGTCGCACCGGGTAGCGCGGCCGCCGCGCCGGCTTTCCTACCAGTCTTGCACGCGAGCTTCGTAGCGGGACTCCCGGGACTCCTGACCCAAGGCGCCGACGAGGCGCCTTTCACGATATCGAACACCAGGACCACGGGCGGTTCGGTGTCCGTCTCACGAGACGGCCCCGTCTTCTACGACGGGGGGAACCGGCTCGAGGGGCGGCGGGGTCGCGATGGCGAGAGTGAGACCGTGGTCGGCCCGACGGACGTAACCGCCCGAGGAAGGCCCGCCGGGGGCGGCGGATCCGTCAGCACCCAGGCACCGGTGATCACCGTGCGAGAGATCCACGGAGCGAACGTCATGATCGGTGGAGACGGCGGGACCGGCGGGGCGGCGTTCGCGATCGCCGAGGCCGCGGCGGGTGCCAAGGACTCCTAGGCGTGACCGGCGGCAACCCGCTACACAACTTCTTCGTCCACAACACCGCCGAGGGTGGCACCACGGTGGAGATGGGCGTCAGCCAGGGGAGCATCATCGTAACCGGTCCCGCGCCGATGCCGACGCTGGAGGGTCCTGACCTGTCGGCGCCGGGCGAGTTCGCCGCGAGCGGGTCGGGCCTGGTGGCGGGAGTGTCGGACGTCATGGTCGAAATGGCCGGCACGATCGGCACGGACGGCGACATGACGGCGGACATCACCTACGGCGGGGGCGGACGGCTCCCTGGAGGACAACCGATCGTCTACCGGTTCGAGGGCGTCCATCCGTAGGGCGGCAAACAACATGCAACTCCGCACACAAATCCTCCTGGGGCTCGTCGCCGGTGCCGTGGCCGGGATCGCCTCTCAGCTCTTGGACATCGAGTGGCTCCGCATAGCGCTGATCTCGATCCAGCCCCTCGGTGACGCGTTCATCCGACTGATCACGATGGTGGTCGTTCCCCTGGTGGTGGCCAGCCTCTTCGTGGGAGCGGCTTCGCTCGGTGACGTCCGTGAGTTGGGCCGTATCGGGCGCAAGACCCTGGTGTTTTTCCTCGTCACCACCGTGATTGCGGCGCTCATCGGCCTCAGCTTCGGGCTCGTCTTCACTCCTGGAGAGGCGATGGATCCCTTCGTCCGCGATACCCTGGCGGCCGAGTTCCAAAGCGAACGCACCACGTCCGCGGTGGCGAACGCACAGACCGCTCCAGGACTCACGCAGATCTTGGTGGAGATGATCCCGCGGAACCCTTTTTCCGCCGCGGCCGAGATGGATCTGCTACCCCTGATCGTCGCGACGCTCATTTTCGGCGCCGCCGCAACCGTGATCGAGCCCGAGAGGCGTGCCGCGGTGGTCGGCTTCTTCGACGCGGTCAACGGGCTGTGCATGGTTGTGATTCACTGGGTCATGAAGCTGGCGCCCTACGCAGTATTCGCTCTGATCGCCTCCGTTGTCGCCCGCTTCGGCTGGGAGTTGCTGCAGAGCCTGCTCTTCTACTCCGTACTGATGGCGATCGGCCTGTTCGTTCATGCGAGCGTTGTTCTGGGGACTGCGTTGCGGCTGCTGGCTCGTCGGAGCCCACTGGCCTTCCTCAGGGCTGTCGCCGAGGCGCCCTTGCTCGCGTTCTCCACGTCGTCGTCCAACGCGGTACTGCCCGTCAGCATCGACGTAGCTCGAGAGAAGCTGGGCGTGTCGAACGAAGTGGCAGGCTTCGTGCTACCCCTGGGTGCGACCCTCAACATGAACGGCGGCGCTCTCTATAAAGCGCTCACGACCGTGTTCATCGCCCAGGTCTACGGCCTCACCCTCGGGTTCAGCGAGTTCGTGACGATCATCGTCACGGCAACGCTCGCCGCCGTCGCCGGCGCCGGTGTGCCCGGCAGCTCCCTGGTCACGACTCTGATCGTTCTGAACGCGATCGGCCTTGGACCCCAGGCCGCGGCCGGGATCGCCCTGGTCGTGGGGGTCGACCGCATCCTGGACATGTTGCGCACGACCGTGAACGTCCTCGGGGACCTGGTGTGTGTGGCATACGTCGGACGGAGCGAGGCGGAAGTCTCCGGCTAGGCGGCCGCGAACACGGCCATCTTCAGTGTGGTCAACGGCGTACTCCTCCAACCACTCCCCTTCGAGTCCCCGGAACGCCTGGTCACCCCCGACGTGATGTCGACCCGCGGGTTCTACATCTCGACATCGATTCCGAACTGCCACGACTGGAAGGATCGATCTCGCTCGTTCGAGTCCTTCGGTGTCTTTCGGGGCAACGCCGTACTGACGGGCCTGGAGCGGCCGGAAGTGGTGCGGACCCGGCAGGTCCTGGGCGACTTTTTCGGACGGAGCCGCTCACCCTGCTTGCCGTATCGTGTCTCCTCATGGGGGTGGCCCACGTGGCGGCCTATATTCCGGCGCCACGCGCCACACGCATCGACCCCGCGGTGGTGCTGAGAGAGGAGTAGGACGGCCCGTCCCCCTGACAGCATTCCGAACGAATGCCATATTCCGTCTCACCCCTGCTCAGACAGCAACGGGAGTCGCGGTATATGCTCGTTCCTCTCGTGGCTCTGCTCCAGGTAGCGACTGTCGGTGGCGAAAAGGCGACCGATACGGGCATCCGGTCGCCCAACGCAGCGACCGTCGTCTACAGTGGCGTGGACGGCGACTTGGACATCAGGGTACCGCGCCTCGAATTCGACCTGGAGGTCGACGGCGTTCTGGACGAGCCGGCCTGGGCCGATGCGTCGGTGCTCACGGGTTTTTCACAGCATCGCCCCGTGGATGGCGTCCCGGCCGACGACAACACCGAAGTCCTCATCTGGTACTCACCAACCGCGATCCACTTCGGGATCCGGGCGTTCGAGCCTCACGGTCCGGTCAATTCCACGCTGGCGGATCGGGACAAGATCGAGAACGACGACCACATCCAGATCCTGCTCGACACGTACGACGACGGACGCACCGCGACCGTATTCGGTGTGAACCCACTTGGGGTGCAGTCGGACGGGTCGCGCGTGGACCGAGGGGTTCAAGGCGGCGGACTGCTGCGGCACGGCACGGGCGACCCGGTCGATCTGAGCCCGGACTTCCTCTACGAAACCAAGGGCCGCCTGACCGAGTACGGGTACGAGATCGAGATGCGTATCCCCTTCAAGAGCCTCTCCTTCCAGCCTGCCGAGACCCAGGACTGGGGTATCAACGTGATCCGCCGCGTACAACACTCCGGAAGGGATCAGACCTGGACCCCTACGCTCCAAGGCCGTTCCTCATTCCTCGCCCAGAGCGGCACTCTACGGGGGCTGCACGGAATGGACCGGGGCCTGGTGCTCGACATCAACCCGGTGGTTACGAGTTCGGTGGCCGGAGCCCCTGATGCAGGCGGTTGGGACTACGAAGCACGCACACCGGAGTTCGGGGGCAACGTGCGCTGGGGGCTCACGCGCAACCTGACCCTGAACGGCACCGTGAACCCCGACTTCTCTCAGGTGGAGGCCGATGTCGGGCAGACCGACTTCAACCCGCAACGTTCCATCTTCTTTCCCGAAAAACGTCCGTTCTTCCTCGAGGGAAGCGAGAGCTTCCAGACTCCGAACAACGTCATCTACACACGTAGTATCGCGAATCCCGTCGCCGCGGCGAAGCTGACCGGAAAGATCTCCGGCACGGAGGTGGGATTCCTGTCCGCGGTGGACGACGAGGCCCTCTCGGAGACCGGCCTCGACAACCCCGTCTTCAACATTCTGCGCATCAAACGCAACCTCGGAGACGAATCCACGGTCGGGATCGCTTATACCGACCGGGTCGAAGGGTCGGACTACAACCGCGTGATCGGCGTCGACAGCCGCATCATCCTCGGCGGCCGCCCGAGCCTAAACCTTTCCTACACATGGCTCTACGAGACCTTCATGAACGGGAGCAGCGTCGACGACGCGGTCCGCTTCACCTACGCGAACAACTTCGTCTTCCGCGGAGGGTGGCGGCTCGGGGCATCGATTCTGATCGAGGAGTTCTACTACCCACCGACCCTGTACGCCGACTACTTCGTGGAGCTCCAAACACCCACCGGCACGGAGTACACCCATTACGTCGGAACGCCGGAGCTTCAGAACTACCTGCTCTCTCTGAGGCTGAACACTCCGAACTCCGCTCGCTTCGCGGGCAGCGTCTCCTGGATCGCGGGCCAGGACGAGAACTTCAACGAGTGGGCCTCGGCCTACATCAGTTTCCTGACGGTTGAAGCGACTTGGCGACCGACCGATCAACTTCGCATCGAGGGGAGGCTACTCAGCCAGAGGGGTTACCGCCCGGACGACTGGAGCGCCGAGCGTAAGGTCGACATTCCCAGGCTCAAGTTCGAATACCAGCTCACGCGCTCGATCTTCTTCCGCTTCGTGGGCCAGTACCGGGCGGCCAACATCGACGACCTCCACGACCAGTCGCGAACGGAGGCCCCTATCTACATCCGAAACGACGACGGTGCGCTCGAGCGGGCGCTGGGCTACACACAAAACGACCTCCGCCTCGACGCACTCTTCTCGTACGAACCCAGCCCGGGAACGGTGATTTTCGCCGGATACGGCAGTAGCGTGACGGAGGAGGACTCGTTCCACTTCGACAGGCTCGAACGCACGAGCGACGGCTTCTTCATGAAGCTGAGCTACCTCTTCCGGATGTAGAAGGCTGTTGAAGAAATACAGTGGGACGCGCGACCCGCGTCTGCGGCGCAGGTGCCCCGGTCTTGCGAGGCTCAGAGTAGGAACGACGACGAGTCGTAGCAGGGCTACGGCGAGGAGGAGAGACAACCCGACAATGCGCAAAGCGATTGTTGACCGACCGCACCCCCCCTGTGCCCTACGGGTTAGGGCGGCGAGGGCCCACCGAGCCCGTCTGTGCGTGCTCGTCCTGGTCGCCGCCGCGTATCTGCTCCTACCTCAGGCAGGCGTGGGACAAGAATCTACCGGATCGCCCGAGCCCATCGTGCTTCCCCCGCTGACTGGAGAAATCGACTTCGACGGGCGCGTGGACGAACCCGCGTGGGACGCGGTGCCGATATTTCCCGCCACCATGCACACGCCGAACTTCGGGCTGGCACCCAGCGAAGCCACCGAGTTCCGCGTGGCCCACGACGAGAAGTACCTCTACGTGTCGTGTCGGGCGTATGACTCGGATCCCTCGGGAGTCCGGGCTTCTTCCCTGGAGCGTGACCTGAGCGGGTACGCAAGCGACTGGTGCATCCTCATTCTCGACACGTTCAACGACCGGGAGACGGCTCTCCTCTTCGGCACGACGCCCGCCGGTCTGCGCACGGACATCATCCTCGCCAATGACACCGAGGCTGGGCCCAATTTCAACTGGAATACCTATTGGGACGCGGCGGCGTCACAGGACGAGCACGGATGGTACGCGGAGATTCGCATCCCCTTCACCAGCCTCCGCTTCCAGCGCTCGGAGACCGGCGTCGTCATGGGCCTTTCCCTCGTTCGCGTGATCGCTCGAAAGAACGAGTTCTCGACCTTCCCCGCGATCTCACCCCAGTGGGGCGGCTTCAGCGCCTACAAGGCGTCTCAGACTCAGGAGGTGCTGATCCGGGGCGCCGAAAGCACCGATCCCTTGTACGTCACGCCCTACGGAATCGTCGGTCGGGGACACAGTCACACGTCCAACGACGATGCGACGGGCTATGACCGCGATCAGTCCGCCCTGAACGACGTAGGGCTCGACGTGAAGTACGGGATCACGTCGAACTTCACCTTGGATCTGACCGCCAACACAGACTTCGCTCAGGTAGAGGCGGACGACCAGCAGATCAACTTGACACGGTTCTCCCTCTTCTTCCCTGAGAAGAGGGCTTTCTTCCAGGAACGCAGCAACGTGTTCGACTACTCACTGGGTGGAAGGGAGAGGCTCTTCCACTCCCGACGGATAGGGCTGTCCGCCGGAGAGCGGGTGAGGATCTACGGGGGAGGGCGGCTCGTGGGCCGGATCGGGGATTGGGACATCGCCGGGTTGAATATGCAGACGGCCGCGTCCGAACCGGGCGCGTCGTCGGAGAATCTCGGCGTCTTCCGGATGCGCCGCAGGGTACTCAACGAGAACTCCGTGGTCGGGGGAATCCTCACCACCCGTCTCGGACACGAGGCGAGCCGCAACGTCGTGTACGGCCTGGACGCCCTGGTGCGCGTATCGGGCCAGGACTACGTCACCCTCAACTGGGCCCAGAGCTTCGATCCCAACGCGGTGGGGCCACGCGGGTTTCTGGACCGCGGACTGGTACGCTTCTTCTGGCAGCGCCGCGGCCTCGACGGCCTCACGTACGAGGTGGACTTGACGCCGTCCGGGGAGACGTTCGAGCCCGGCCTCGGCTTCCTGCTCCGCCGCAACTACGCCAAGGGAACCGCCCAGATCGCCTACGGATGGCGGCCGGGGCTGGAGTCCGGCGTGCGTCGTGCGGGCCTGCTCCTGCAGGGAACGGCGTTCCGGCGGTTGGAGGACGGATCCACCGAGACTGCGGAGTTGATGCCTCAGTTCGTCGTCGAGCTGAAGACAGGCCACCGGCTCACCGCCACCGTCCGCGCCACCCATGAGGACCTCGACCGGGGCTTCGAGCTTCCGGACGGGGCCGAGGTTCTCGCGGGCACGTACGACTTCGCGGTGGGCACGGTGGACTTCCGCCAGTCGTCGAGCTCCCTCTTTCGGGTGAACCTGTCCGCAGAGGCGGGGAGCTTCTTCGACGGCCGGCGCGCCTCGGGGTCGGTGACGGGAGCGTGGACTCCTTCGAAGCACCTCGAGCTCGAGACCACCTATCAGATCGAGAACGTGCGATTCGACGACCGCGATCAGGGGTTCACCGCGCACATCGTCAGGTTGAACGCCGCCGCCAGGCTCGACACCCGAATCAGCAGTGGCGCCCTGCTTCAATACAACAGCGCGGCCAACTCCGTGACCGTCAACCTCAGACTGCGCTACAACCCGAGGGAAGGAACCGATCTGTATCTGGTCTGGAACGAAGGCCTGGTGACAGATCGGTTCTCGTTCGACCCGGTCCGCCCGCTGAGCGACCGTCGAACGCTTCTGCTGAAGTACTCCCAAACGCTGACGCTGGGGCTCTGACACTCGGCTGAATATGCGGAATGGTGCTTCGTGAACATGGTGGATCCTCGAGGGTGGAGGATGATACGGTGCGTGGCGAAGTATACCCGGGGGGCGGTGTGACCGTGCCTTCGGTGAGGCGCGGAATCGAGGACCTGAGCGAGCGCTATTCGTCGCGCTGAAGGCCTCGTCGACGGCCGTGTCCGACGGAGGAAAGTCGATCTCGCGAACGAGCGGCACGCCTCGGCCGCGCCGTGCTCCCGGTCCATCCCCGGGTCCTCCCACTCCACGGACAGCGGACCCTGGTATCCAACTCGGTTGAGGGCCCGAATGATCTCCTCGAAGGGAACTCGACCGCGGCCGAGGGATCGGAAATTCCAGAACCGGTCCGCGTCTCCGAATGGCAGGTGCCCCCCGAACACTCCCGAAGGCATCGGGCTTTCGGACCACCAGACGTCTTTCATGTGGGCATAGAAGATCCGGGACTCGAAGCGGAGGATGAACGCTATGCAGTCCACCCCCTGATAGGCGAGGTGAGACGGGTCGAAGTTGAACCCGAAGCTCTCTCGGTACCCGATGGCCTCCAGAGCCCGTTCAGCGGTGACGATGTCGAAGGCGATCTCCGTGGGGTGAACCTCCAGAGCAAATCGCACTCCTACCTCGTCGAACACGTCGACATGCAGCACACCTTCGCAGAGATCGTCGAGAGCATTGGAGGACGCGTCCTCAGCACCCCGGCCCCGCACGAGTGAGCTCGCCGTCGATCACCCGCCATCTCTCCGGCATGTCGTCCTTCATGTAACCCCGCCAGCCCTCGGTGGTCTGGCCGTCGAACAGCAGCATCCCCCCCGCGTCGCGCTCGGCCTCCGTCAAGGTGTTGATGGGCGGCAGGGGCGGCCTCTCCTGTGCCCCCGCCCGTCCCATCGGCGACAGAAGACCGGGTGAGAACACCAAGAGGAACAAGGCCGCGATCGTCGAAGCTCCCCGGCGTGGTCGTCCCCCTGTAGCTCCCCTCACCCTCGGGGCCGCAGCCACGACCGCCGTACCCGTCGCGCCGGTCACATCGACCACCCGGGCCGGTATTCGCGGGTCAGGTACTGATTCGCCTCTTCCACGTTGGTCACCCTCATGTTCGCGCCGTCGTACTCGATCTTCCTGCCCTGTCCGGTCCGCAGGGCCACGATGCCCAGGAGCATCACCTCCGTGAGACGGGCCGCATAGTCGAACGGAGAGGTGGCCGCGGTCCCGCCCTTGCACGCCATCGCCCAGTTCATCTCGTGGCTCTCTTCGACGCGCGCGTAGGTCTCGGGCACTCCGGCAGCTTCTTCCCGGAGCGCCTCCGGGAAGAGGACCGGACTGCGGCCGTACGTCTCGTGCATGAGGAGGCCGCGGTCGCCCACGAAGATCACGCCACCCTCCCGTTCCAGGACGCCGTCGGGGGGAAGCTGCTCCGGACGGGGCGGCATGAGACCGCCGTCGTACCAGTGCATGTCCACCGGCGGACGTTCTCCCCGAGCAGGGAACTCGTAATGGGCGGTCATGGCCACGGGATAGCTCACCGGTGCTTCGCGGGGGCCACCCCAGGGAGTGGACGTGGCCTCCACCGTGGTGGGGTAACCGAGGTCGAGCGCCCAGAAGGGGTGATCCACCAGGTGCGCCCCCATGTCCCCCAAAGCACCAACGCCGAACGCCGTCCAACCGCGCCAGTGGAAGGGGTGATAGATGGGGTGGTACGTCACATCCTCGGCGATGGGGCCCACGAAGTTCTTCCAGTCCAGCGTCAGCGGTTGGGTGTATCCGCCGTCCATGGCGGCCGCGACCCGGCGGTTCATGGAACCCGGCCACCAGTCCGACACGTCGGGCATCTCCTCCGGCGTGATCGGCACCGGTAGCCCCTGCGGCCAGATCGGCCGATTGGTCCAGATGTGTACCTCGCGGACCGGGCCGATCACACCGGCTTCGATCCACTCGTTGACCAGGCGTCCGTCGTCTCCCGAATGCCCCTGGTTCCCCATCTGGGGCACGACGCCCGTGCGCTGCGCGACCCTCGCCAGAGCCGTGCTTCGGCCACCGTCGAGGTGAGAGGTTTCTGTACGTAGACGTGCTTGCCCAGCTCCATGGCCGCCTTCGCGATGGCGGCATGAGCATGGTCCGGGGTGGCGATCAGAACGGCGTCGATGTCCCGCTGATTGTCGAGCATCTCGCGGAAGTCGCTGTAACGGATGGCCGTCTGGAACTGCTCCTGCCAACGGATCCCCTGGGGCCGAGCGTTGCCGTCGCCGTCCACCGTCCGCTCGGCGACCTTGCGGGACACGTAGTCGAAATCGACGTCGCAGACCGCAACGATATTCTCGGTGCCGAGCTCCTGGGCATTCTCGCCCCCCATACCCCCAGCTCCGACTATGGCGACGTTCAGCGTGTCGCTGGGGGCCTGGAAGCCCACTCCCCCCAGGACGTGGCGCGGCACGATCATGCCGCCCAACGCGAGCTTGGAAGCACCCCCGACGAAGTCACGCCGGGTCAGTTCGTCCTTGGACACGCGAGTTCCCCTCCTCGTGACCAGTGGTCCGGCATCGGCTGGGACACGACAGGTCCGGCCGCTCGCCACAACATACACGGGTTGGGCGCGGCGGACACGGCAACCGGAGCGACGAGGCAGGGAGCCGTCCATGGCGTCCGCGGGACCCGCGCGCCCGTTAGAGGACCCTCAACGATTCTCGAAGAGGATCAGTACATCGTCCAGCTCATCGATGCCGCTGATGTCCAGATCTCCGTCGTTGTCACGATCGTGGAAGATCGTGCACGACGCGGCGCCGGTGGTCGCCAAGGTGACGGGGAACCGGACCAGCGATCCGTCGCCGATGTTCTCGTGGACCTCGAAGAGGCCCGACTGGAAGTGCGACGAAACGGCGTCCAGGTCTCCATCACCGTCCAGGTCCCCCAGGTCTATGGCCAGCGGGAAGTCGCCCAGCACGTGACTCTGGTCCAGGAAGAGGCCCCCCTCACCGTCTCCGAGGTAGACCACCAGGGTTCCCTCGACGGCGTTCACGCCGGCGAAGTCGACGTGGCCGTCTCCGTTCAGATCACCACTCGTGAGCATCCACGGGTCGCCGTCCGCGGAAACCTCATCGGTGAACTCGAACGTCCCGTCTCCGTTCGACAACCACGTGGTCAACTCGCCACTGAAGCGTGCACCGATGGCGAGGTCGATCAGGCCGTCCTCGTTCAGGTCTCCTACAGCGCAGGCCCACTCCCCGTCTCCCGCCTCGAGAGTGCCTCTCGAGTCGAAGGCGCCAGTTCCGTCGTTCTCGAACAGGGCTACGTGGTTGCCGTCCGGGCTGGCGGCGACGATGTCGGGATCCCCATCGTTCTCGAAGTCGAGGACACAAAGCCCTCGGACCCCTTGCCCAGCCTCTAGGTTCTGCCGGTGCACGAGCCCGCCGGCGCCGTCCCCGTGGTAGACGGCCACGTAGCTACCGTGCGCGTTACCGACGGCGAAGTCGATGTCTCCGTCGCCGTCGAAGTCGGCGCCTTCGTTCGGGCTCGGCCCGTCGCCCTCGGGAATCGGGACCACCGTGAACGGGCCGTAGCCCCCGGTCCCGTCGTTCATGAAGACCCTCAGGTCGTCGGACCCCTCGTTGGGCACGATCATGTCCAGCCAACCGTCACTATCGAGGTCTCCCGAGTAGGCTCCATAGGTCTCGATGCGGTCCTCGCCGGGATTGCGCACGGCGACCGTGCCCACTGCGTCGAAGGTCATGGACGTTGCCGTGACCGCGATCCAAAACGTCCAGGTGAAGCCGTGACTCATCACGGCACCGTCGTAGCCTCGGATCGCCCCCGCGGGGATCGTCGCGCTCACCCACTCTCCCGCCGACAAGGGCCGGGCCGGCGAGAACCGGAGGGTCCGGTCGCCGTCGATGAGCGACACGGATCCGGCAAGCACACCCGACCATCGGCCGAACGCCCGCACGTCGGCAGAGGAAACCGTCCCCGCGTCGAGGGGGCGGTCGAACTGCACGATCAGGTCACCCGACCGAGCGGCCGAAGTCGCGTTGACGGCTGGAGCGAGTGACCGGATCTGGAGGGGAACTTCAGGGCCCGGCCCGGGCCCCCCGGGTCCGGTCGAGTCGTCCGAAACCGAACACCCGAACACCCAGAGGGTCGCAGCGGTCAGGCCCAGCAACGCTGTGTTCTTGGCGAGCGCCGCCGCCCGCAGGCCGTGGACTCGTGGCACCGCCCTTCGCTCCCGCGTTTCATGACCCGATCGGGTCGTATGCCGTCGGCGGCCCCCGCTACGATCGCGAAGGGTCACACGTTGTGCACCTTGCCGGACGTCCGGTCCTGCGGAAAGATGCGGGTTTCGGACGGATTGCACACTACACGGCTGGGGGCACGCATGAGCGTCGGCAACGACGTGCACACCAACGCATTGGTCTTGGATGCGCACACCGACACGCTCCAGCGCCCGGTGATGGACGGCGTGGACCTCAGCGTCCGCTCGACGGGCGACCCCCTCGTGGAGCGGGCCGACCTTCCCCGCTACGCCGAGGGCGGGGTCGACGCGCAGATCTTTGCGGTATGGGTGGACACCATCTACCTGCCTCACCACGCGGCGCGACGTGCGCTGCAGCAGATCGACGCCTTTCACCACGTGCTGGAGGCGCATCCCGAGCGGGTCGGGCTCGCCCGCACCGGCCGGGACGTCAGAGATCTGGCGGCGGACGGCCGCTTTGCCATGCTCCTCTCCATCGAGGGCGGCGACGCCATTCAGAACGACCTCGGCATCCTCCGTGCGTATCACCGGCTGGGAGCCTGCTCCATGACCTTGTGCCACTCCCGGACGACCGACTGGATCGACTCCTCAACCGACGAGCCCCGCTGGAACGGGTTGAACGGCTTCGGCCGAGACGTCGTCGCGGAGATGAATCGCCTGGGAATGGTCGTAGACGTATCCCACACGTCGGACCAAGCCGTTCGTGACGTGCTCGCCACTTCGGACCAACCCGTGATCGCCAGCCATTCGTGCTCCCGCGAGCTCTGCGATCACCCGCGCAATCTCCCCGACGATCTGATCGAGGGCATCGCGGAGCGGGGAGGCGTCATCGGAATCAACTTCTACTCCGCGTTCGTTGATCAGGCGTATCTCGACCGATACAGAGCGGCGCACGAGGACCCACTCCGAGCCTTGAACAAGCCCCTCGAGGTTCCGGTCGAGGACTTGGATCGTGTGGCGCGCGAGCGTCTTTACGGCCATGCAGTGCGTGACGTTCCCCGCCCGCCCTTCGAGCGCCTCCTCGACCAGATCGACCGGATGGTAGAGGTCGCTGGAGTCGAGCACGTCGGGCTCGGCTCGGACCTGGACGTGCCCCACCTGTCCACTCCGGAGGGCTTCGACGACGTGACCCACTTTCCACGGATCACCCAGGGCCTGTTGGAGCGAGGCCACCCCGCGAGCGACGTCGAGAAGATCCTCGGCGCCAACTTCCTCCGCGTGCTCGACGAGGTCGCCGCAGGCTAGAGTCGTCTGCGTTATCTTCCTGGCTTCCGGTGTCCCGCGGCCACACGAACGAGTGCCCTCCGGCGGATTCTTGCGACGTTCCACCTCCTCCATCCTTCTCTTCTGGACACCCCTGGCGGCCACCTGGGTGATGATGGCGTCGGAGGGTCCGTTCGTCGCCGCGGTCATCGCCCGGCTGGCCGACCCCAAGTTCAATCTGGCGGCGTACGGCGTCGCCTTCGCCTTCGCGATCCTCATCGAGTCGCCGGTCATCATGCTCATGAGTGCGGCGACTGCGCTGGCGGAGGATTCGGCAACCTACCGCAAGCTCCGGCACTTCACGTACGGGTTGTGCGCCCTGTCCACGGGAACGCTGCTGTTCGTCCTGATCCCGCCCGTGTACGACTGGCTGATGGACACGGTGATCGGCCTGCCGCAGGAGGTGGCCGACCTCACCTACGGGGCGCTCTGGATTTTCTTGCCTTGGGCGACTGCGATCGGGTACCGACGGTTCGTCCAGGGCCTCCTCATCCGGTCCGGCCGCACCCGCCTGGTCGCGTTGGGCACCGTAGTACGGCTCACGACGATGGCTGCCACCGCTCTCATTCTCTACAGGGGGTTCTCACTGCCCGGGGCATGGGTCGGCGCCGCCGCGCTCACGACGGGTGTGTGCCTGGAGGCGATCGCGGCCCGGATCATGGCGATCACGACGATCCGCCAGCTTCTGGCGATTCACACCCCCGGCCCCGAGGCGAGCGAGCCGTTGGGGTACGGAGCGATCGCCCGGTTCTACTACCCGCTGGCTCTGACCTCGCTCATCGGCCTAACGGTACAGCCGCTACTCACGTTCTTCATGGGTCGTGCCCTCTCGCCCATCGAGTCCCTGGCCGTCTTCCCGGTCGTGCACGCCCTCTCGTTCCTCTTCCGGTCCCTGGGATTGAGTTTCCAGGAGGCCGCGCTGGCTCTCATGGGAAGGCGGCACGAACACTTCCCCGAGTTGGCCCGGTTCGGCCTCTGGCTCGGGCTCCTGAGTTCAGCCGCGCTGGGCCTCGTGGCGTTCACGCCGATGGCCTCCGTGTGGTTCGGAACCGTCTCGGGGCTGTCCCCTGAGCTGATCGGGTTCGCCCTCGTGCCGGCCCGCCTCCTCGTGCCCTTGCCCGCGTTGTCGGTTCTGCTGTCACTGCAACGAGCGGTGCTCATACAGGGACGAAGGACCCATCCCATCACGATGGCCACGTCCATCGAGGTGGCCGGAATCGCCATCCTCTTCGTGATCTTCGGATGGGGCCTGGACCTGGTGGGCGTCACCGCCGCCTTCATCGGGTTCCTGGGGGGTCGGCTGGCCGGAGTGCTCTACCTTGCACGGAGTTCGCTGGAGGTGTTGCGGGCGTCGGGCCCGCACCGCGACTTTCGGTCGAACCCGCCGGAACCGGACGCGTGGCATCGTCGATGAGGGGCCAGAACCGTGATCAAGCGAGCGAGTGGATGAAGCAGACCGGACACATCGGGTTCCGCATCGTGACGGACCTTCCTCGACCGACTCCCGAGTTGGTGGCGCGCTATCGAGGCGTGCCCAGCTCGAACGCCGCCGACGCCATGGGGCGATTCCACTTCATGGATCCGGGAATCGTCAGCCGCTCGGGCCAGCCGGCGTGCGGTGTCGCCGTCACCGTGAGCTGCCGGCCGGGGGACAACCTCATGGTGCACAAAGCCCTCGAGGTCGCCGAGCCCGGCGACGTGGTCGTAGTGACGACCAACGGCAACACCACCAGTGCGGTGATCGGCGAGCTCATGTGCAATTCGGCCGTGGCCGCCCGGCTGGGTGGCATCGTGGTGGACGGGGCCATTCGCGACGTTTCGGAGATCACCGCGCTGTCCTTTCCGGTATTCAGCCGATCGGTGAGCCCGGCCGGATGCGACAAGGACGGCCCGGGAGAGATCAACGTGCCCATCGCGTGCGGAGGTACGGTCGTGATGCCCGGCGACATCGTTCTGGGCGATGAGGACGGAGTGGTCGTGGTGCCTCGCGAGTCAGCCGAGGAAGTGGCGGAGCTCGTAGAAGCGCTCCGGGCCCGCGAGGCGGCTCGCATCGAGGCGATCGCGGGGGGCGAAGTCTTCAAGGCGCAGATCGATGAGAGCCTCCGCGCGAAGGGAGTCATCGAGTGACACTTCCCTCCCCGATGCTTCTCATGACGCCCGGCCCCAGCCGGGTGCCGGATCGGGTCTTGAAGGCCGGGGCACAGCCCGTCCTGCACCACCGAACCCCCGAGTTCTCGGAGCACTTGGGGGCGGTCGTCGAGATGATGAGGCCCCTGTTCGGCACGACGGCAGACGTTCTGCCCGTGCACACCACCGGCAGGGGCGCCATGGAGGCGTCCATCTGCAATCTGTACTCTCCGGGCGACGAGATCGTCGCCTGCTGCAACGGCAAGTTCGGCAACATGTGGTCCGGCTTCGCCGAATCCTACGGGCTCACGGTCCATCGCGTCGCCGAGGACTGGAGCGAGGGCCTGGACCACGCCGAGATCGAACAGGCCTTCGTCGACTTCCCGTCGTCGAAGGCGTTGTTGGTGGTTCACTCCGACACCTCCACCGGCGTGCTCAACGACGTGGCGGCGATGTCCGCCCTCGCCCGATCCAGAGGCGCTCTCTCGATGGTGGATTCCATCAGCGGCGTCGGGGGGGTCCCGTTCCTCTTTGACGATTGGGGCGTCGACGTGGCCGTGACGGGAAGCCAGAAGTGTCTGATGTCGAGTCCGGGCCTGGCCTTCGCGGTCATGGGACCCCGCGCTTGGCGGGCCACCGAGTCGTCAACCCTGCCCGCGAACTACTGGAACTTCGGGGCCATCAGGGAGACTCTGGCGGGTATGCGTCCGGAGACCCCCGGAACCACACCGGTCCACCTTATCCTCCAGCTTCGAGAGGCACTCGAGATGATCCAGGAGGAGGGGTTTGAGTCGGTCTTCGCCCGGCATGCGGCGATGGCGCGCATGACCGTGGATCATGTTGCCCGCCTCGGTCTGGAGCTCCAGTGCCCCGCCCTGCCGGTCTACTCCCCCACCCTCACCGCCATCCGGGCACCCGAGACCGTGGCCGCTTCCACTATCCGGAGCGGACTGCGGGAGAGGGGCATTCTGGTCGCGGGGGGGCTGGGGCCCTACGAGGGCCGCAGTTTCCGCATAGGCCACATGGGTGACATCAGGCCCCCCGACGTCGAGCGGACCTTGGCGGCTCTGACCGAGGTGCTCGGCGAGTCGGGTTGGACCCCACCACCTCTGGCGAACACGGCGAGCTGAGGAGAGACGTGGCCGGCAAGACGATCAGCGAGAAGATCCTGTCGCAGAAGTCCGGCCGGTCGGCCTCGGCCGGCGAAGTCGTCATCTGCGAGCCGGACCGTCTGCTGGGCACGGACGCGGCCACTCCGATGGCCGTCGACTACTTCGACCAGATGGAGGGGACACACGTCGTGCACCCCGAGCGGGTGCTGATCGCTCTGGACCACTACTCGCCTCCGTCCTCCGAGGCGACCGCAGGCTTTCACGCTCGGATCCGTGGCTTCGCCGGCGCACACGGGCTTCGGGTCTGTGGAGTGGGAGACGGAATCAGTCATCAGCTGGCAGCGGAGCTGGGTTGGGTGCGGCCGGGCGATTTCGTCGCGGGTGCCGACAGCCACACGGTCACGCTCGGAGCGCTCAATGCGTTCGCGACCGGGATAGGATCCTCGGACCTGGCCGCTGCTCTCGCGTGCGGACAGGTATGGCTCCGAGTGCCGGAGACGCTGCGGGTCCGCCTCGATGGTGGGCTTCAGCCGGGTGTGAACGCCAAGGACGCCGCCCTGGCCGTGCTCCGAGAGACCACCGGGCGTGGCGCCGGCTACATGGCGGTCGAATTCGGCGGCGACGGCGCCACCGGGCTGGAGATGGACGAACGGTTCGTGGTGAGCAACCTGGTCGTGGAGATGGGTGCCAAGGCCGGGATCTTTCCGGCGGACGAGACGACCCGACGGTATCTGAGTGGGCGCTGTGACGACGACTGGCTCGCCGTCGAATCCGACCCCGACGCCCACTTTACCCGCGAGATCGTGATCGACGTGGCTGGGCTGTCGCCTCTGGTCGCCCTGCCACACGATCCCACGAACGTCGTGGGGATCGAGGAGGTCCAGGGAGAACACATCGACATGGCTTTTCTGGGGACGTGCAGCGGGGGCCGGGCCCAAGACTTCCGTCGGGCCCTGGCGATCCTCCGGGTGGGCGGCGGACCTGCCGACGGCGTTCGACTCGTGGTCACCCCGGCTTCGCGCGAAGTCCACGACGACCTGCTCTCCGACGGCACTCTGGACGCCCTCCGCGAGCTGGGCGCCGAGGTCACCACTGCGGGGTGCGGTCCCTGTTGTGGAACATCGGAGCCCGTTCCGGAGCCGGAAAGCCGAGTCATTTCCACTGCAAACCGCAACTACAAGGGCCGTATGGGAGAGGCCACGGCGTCGATCTTCCTGGCTTCTCCGGAAACGTGCGCTGCCAGCGCGACCCGAGGCCGCATCACCGATCCCCGCACCCTGCTGGGACGTTGATGGAGCTCCACACCGAGGGCCGGGCCCACCGCCTCGGCGATGACGTCAACACCGACCACATCATCTCCTCGTCCCGGAAGAAGGAGACGATCGACCCGCATGAGTTGAAGGCCTACCTCTTCGAGGCCTCAAGGCCCGGCTTCGCCGCCGCCGTTGAAGAAGGTGACGTTCTCGTGGCGGGGGCCAACTTCGGGTGTGGGTCGGCCATGGAAGTCGCCGTCACGACCCTGGTGGCCGCCGGGATCCGTGTCGTCCTCGCCCACAGCTTCTCTCGGACGTACTTCCGGAACGCCCTGAACAACGGGCTCATCCCGCTCGAATGCGACGTGTCGCAGATCCGGGATCATGACCGCATCGAGGTCGTCCTGTCCGGTGCGAGCATCCGGGTAACGAACCTGTCCAGAGGCGCGCCCATCCGGACCGAACCGCTCTCCGACACCGCGCAGGAGCTTCTGGAGGCGGGCGGGATCGTGCCGCTCGTTCGAGAGAGGGGCGGGCTGCGCTTGCCCTGACCCTCGGGCCCGGCGGACTCCGGCATCAAAGAGGTAACAGAGCGGGCCGACACAGCGGAGACGGGTGTACCGGAGCGTGGGCGGATCGTATCTTAGGGGGTCGGATGGACACTTCGACTTCGGGTGGGGTGCCGCAACCGCCGGCACCACGAAGTCTACGGATGGGCCCCCGCGCGTTAGGGGCCTTGTTTTCATAGACGCTTAATCTCGGACGGACCGACAATGTCAAAACCCCCCCTCCCGTTGATCGTAAAGTGGAGAGATCTGGCGCAGGAAGGCCGTTTCTACACCGATATCGCCAAAGCCCACCCCGACTACACCGCCAGCCAGATCCGTCACTACTGTCTCGGGCACTCCGGTGCCAAAGCGCCGGGCCCGCTCCAGCGTCGCCGTCGCTGGCCCGACAACCCGTGGCTCCAGGGCGAGAGGTCTCCCCACGCCCTGCTCACGCAGGAAGACGTGATGCGGGTCCTCGACGACTGGGACGACAAGAAGGGCTATTGGAGGCATGCCGCGGGCCACTGGGCCGAGCTGCTCGATGTGTCCCCCAGCACGATTCTGGCCGTCCGACGCGGCGACACATGGAAGCACCTCGAGCACCCGAACGCCGGCCGCAAGAAGGACTAGACCTTGCTATGCGGCTCTGGTGACCGGCTCATCCGGGGCGCCGTCAGGTCTTGCGACAGGATTCCTCGATGCGGCGACGGGCGCGGTTCTCGGATCCGATGACCTCGTAGAATTCCTTCGTGTAGCTCAAGGCGTCCTTGACACGGTCCTCCTGGAAGCCTTCGAGGCCGGTGTAGAGCGCTTCGAAGTCGGGCCGCAGTCTCTCGAACTCGGCGTAGATGTCCGGGAAGTCCGCATCCGGCCTACAGAATCCGCGGTACACCCGATCGCGGACCGACCGGATGTTGAGACTGGCGTCAGGCTTGGCATACGACGGGGCCACGAATCCCGCCCAATCGAAGTCGTACGGAATGGTGATGTGCACGCTCTCGGCGGTCCTCAGCAGCACCACGTTGTGAAAGTAGATCATGGACCAGTCGGTGTTGCCCACCATGTACTGGAACACGGCCATGCGTGCCGATTCGCGTGCCGCGAGGTGCTTTGGGTGCACCTGCTTCACGTTAAGGATCATTCCACCCGTACGGTCGGCGATCGCGTCTTCCTCTTCGATGAAGAACGCGTAGCGTGTCAGGGTGTCGTCCTCACCGCTCGTATCCACGTAGGTGATACGCGCCAGGCGCACACGAAAGCTGTAGTCGGTGATGACGTTGTACGTTCGCTAGACCAGATACTCCTCCAACAGGTTCTGTTCGTCGCCCTCGCCGTCCCTGCAGTGCGTCACGAGCTTGATCTTGTTCTGCCCGTCGAACACCGTCCCGCCCACCGAACCCTTTGGGAAGTTGAGCCGCAGGGGTGGGAAGCGGCAGGTTTTGAGCCTGAACACCCCTCGCGTCCGCACCTTCACCTCGATCTCCTTCTCGGAGCCGTCGTCGGCCGCTACGGTAACGACACCTGGCCGGTATTCGCTCTCCTCCTTGCGGTCTCCTTTGAGCTTGTCGAAGTCGGCTGCCAGGGTGAACTCCACGACCTCATCGGACGCGAAAAGGGGTGGCACTGCCGCCGGCCCGCCGGTAGTGGCCTCAGCCGAGGCCGTTTGAGCCTGAACGAGACCGACTGCGGCTTGGAGGGGGACAGCGGACAGAAGGACTGCTACGAATAACGGCATGGCGGGCTTCGACATGGCTTCGCTAACTCCTTTTTTTCAGGCCCTGGAGCGACCTCAACTCCGCGGCGCGTATGTAGTCCCCGCCCTCCTTGCGGATCGCATCCAACAACGCCCCCGCGGGCACATGGGCCTTGATCCGCACCAGATACTCGAGAACGGACACGCCGCCTTCACCGGGGATGATCTCGGCAAGGCGCCACCGAAGGGTCGACGCACGGAGGTTCTTCTCCACGACCTTCTGGGCCTCACCGGCCTCATCAGAGTAGACGAGAAGGATGGAGAACTGCTTCTTCTCCCTGTGCAAGTCGGTCTCCGCCTCCAGGTAGCTCTCCACCCTGGCCTTCCGCCGTGCCACCTCCTTGAGATCGGTCTGAGGCATGGCCGTGAGCAGGGCCGAGTCACCGATCGAAAGGGCGGAATCGGCGGACTGGGGTCCCGCGAGCACGTCTCCCAGCGCGAGCCCGGATGTACGCTTCAGCTGATCCACGTAGATGTTGCCGAAGTTCATCTTCCAGAGAATCAGGTTCACCACGTTGAACACGATGGAAGCGAGCAAGGCCGTGCCGAGACGCTGGTCGCCGGCGGCCAGTCCCACACCGATGGCCAGGAAGACATACACGGCGTCCTTCGTGTCCTCGAGCGTAGTGCGGAACCGGACTGCCGCTACGATGCCCGCCAGGCTGAACGCCAAAGCCACGCTGGTCTTGACGACGATAACGATGCCCGTGACCGCGACCGGCAAGATGATGAGTGTGTGCACGACCGACTGGTCGTAGCCACTCCTCCTCTTGATGATGATGTACGTCCACGCCACCGGGATCATGATGGCGAGAGCCCCCAGGAGGGAGATCCCCTCCACGGCCAACCCCTCCCAACCCTCCACGGACGTGGCGTCCGTCAGCGGGACGCCCCCGAACGTATCCGTGATCGCATCAGTGATGACTCTCTCTTCCTGGGATCGGGTGACGGCCTTTGTAAACCAGGGGAACGCCCAGATCAGCACCGCGAAGGAGACGACCAGCAGTCCGTAGTAGACCGAGATGCGCACCATGGCTCGGACCGTCCGATCCTGCACACCCTTCTCGGACTTGGCTTCGGAATTAGTCAAAGTGCGTGCTCGTAACCGAATTCCGAGAGCAATACGTCATCGAAGTGATCAGCCTGCTCCGAGGTCCACAGAAGGAGGTCGATGATCTCACCCGGATCCAGGTCTTCCACAGGACGTCCCGCCGTGAGAAAGACGACGCCGTCCTCGGCCACCGAGAACGAGGCTCGGCCGAGAAACTCGTGATTGAGATCGAGGAGCCGGCTCATGAACTTCTCATGTTGGTCGGAGGGAACCCGCATGACGGAGAGACGAACTACCAACACTAGGCCCTCAGGCCCGTCCGACTGCCGTACCACGCCGACGAAACCGGATGCGGAACCCCTCTGGATGGGTTCTTCGAAGCCGACCTCCAGCGTGCCATGCTCCAGGTGATCGAGGATGCGCTCGACCAACGCCATGAGGGACAGGATCTCAGCCATGGGGGCAACTTCGTCCCCACGATGCAGGATTGGCAAGCTCGAGCAGCGGAATCGGGTCTGGTGTCCCGTCCCTGAGCACCAGGGAGCTACATACTCTCCCACCAGGTGGCGCCCACCGGTCGGAAGTGGCTCAAGCGTCTGCCGGCTTTGAACGCCTTGCAACGATCGTAACGGACCCAGGTATCGTTGTTGTAGTCGGTCTGGAGCCCGGCGTTGTCCAGGCCTCCCACCAGCAGTCCGTAGATCCGGAAGTCGTTGAAGGTCGAGACGACGTATCCCGCCAGGATGATGCCGTCCCAATAGAAGTTGTGCCCGGGTGTGAGGTTGCCCGTGACGATCAGTACGCCCCGCCCACAGGCCGTCGAAGGTGCGGAGAGGTTGCCGGTGAAGCGGGTGACCGTGAAGGAGTCGGAAGGTAGCCCGCACGAGGGCCACGTATTCTCGTAGTCCACCGGAAAGCCGGTATCGGTCAGCAGACTCCAATCGAGCCCCAGAGAATCGAGGACCGCGTTGTATGACCCGAAGCTCTTACTGTCGGGATGTCCGTGAATGGGGTCGCCCCCCTCGAGGATCAGCGACGAACTGGTGCCCCTGAGAACGCCACCGATATTCGTGGACACTTGTTCGCATGCCCCGATCGAAGCCTGGTCGTCGCCATTCACGTCGGAGAAGGTGCGGAGATAGATGTTACCCGACGCGTGGGTGATCGCCGCGAAGTGGTCGATGGCCACCTCCCTCTTCTTCGCCCACTGATAGACCGTCCGTCTGGCCGCGCTACCGGAAAAGGTGGGATCGGTATAGACGCCCTCGGAGCCGAGCAGATAGAGCGATTCGAAGTCGTCTATCTCGGTGACCACCCTGGCCGTGACCACGGCGTCGCCGTCCTCGATGGCGTAGGTCACCGTGTCGTCGTGAACGCCGATCTGGTTCGCGATGTGTCGCTGAAGCCCGGCACGAGCGATGGACAACGCACGCCCCGTCTCCTTGGCGTGGGTGGCCATCTGGGCCTCGTTGAGCACGACCCGATACCCTGCCGCACCCGCGATACCGATGGCGAACAGCAGAAGTACCACTAGGGCCAAAACGAATCCGGCCCGCGGATCGTCCGGCGCGGCACGCTCGAGCGGCCGAGGCATGGTCAGTTCGAGTTCCTCAGTGGGATCTTCAAGGTCCACTGGTAGTCGTACGCGTCGTCGACTCCCGAGGAATCGGCCGCCACGGCCGCCGCGGTGACGCGAATCACGTCGATGGTGGCGAGCGCGCCCCCGGTGACCGAGTTGGAAAACGTCGAGCCGCCGTTCGTCGAATACGCGAACTTGGTGTCGGGCGTAATGCCGGTGGCGAACTCCCTCAGCGTGTCGCCCGTGACCCCGCGAAACACGGCCAGGGTCGTCGAGTCGAGCTGCGACTCGTCGATCTTGAACTCCACTTCCTGCCAGATCATGATCGGCTCCGCCAGGGTCGTGCCTCCCGAAATCAAGAGGCGTCCGAAGTCCTGTGTGGCCCCGACCGTGTCCGACCCGGAGCGGGTCGCGCACTCGTTGGCATCGTTGGACCCCGAAGAAACAAGGAGGTTGGACCAGGTATCCGCGGTATACGTCCAAGCGCCGTTGGCGTCTTGTCTGGCATAACCGGCCACCTCATCGGTAGCGATGCCCGCGAGGCCGGGCATGTACACCCGCCCGTGACTCACCTCTGCGTGGCAAACACCGCCGACGGCCAACGGCAGGCGCACCACGAAGTCGCGTGACTGAGCCAACGTGACTCCACCCGCCGAGGTGCCTCGGACCTCGGAGGCGATCAAGTCCGAAACGACCCGGAGGTTGTCCTGAACCTGGGCGCGCTCCACCACCAGGGCGTAGAAGTCGTTCTGGGCCAGGAATACCGACGCGACAAGGGCCACGATCATTGCAGAAAGGGTGAGCGCCAGAATGGCCTCGAGGAAGGTGAAACCGGCTCGCGAGCGCCGCGCTACCAAGACTTGGTGACGAACGTCGCGCCCGTAAAAGAGGGACCGGACCCGCTGGAGGGGAGCAGCCATACCTTGGCATGCCGCGCCAATGCGGTCGAGTCCGCAACGGTGATTACCCAGTAGTACGCTGATCCCCGAACCTCCGTGACCGCCCAGGTGAATCCGACCGGAAGGGCGTCGTGGTCGATCACCTCCAGGCTGTCCAACCGCTCCTGCCCCATCACGCTTATCTCCGACCGGATGGCGGCCGTCTCCATTCGAAGCGAGAGCGTTCCCGTGAGGCTCATTACCATCAGCACTCCGAGCGAGAAGATCACCAACGCTCCGATGACCTCGATCAGAGTAAACCCCCCCGCGGAGACGTGCCTCCGTGTGCGACGCCGTATACTCAACGTTTCTCGACCTTTGAAGCCCCCATGCCGTTGAAGGACACATCATATATCGCTGCCCCATCCGTGAAGCTGGCCACGCCTAAGGAAGAGCCGGCCCCGCTCAAATCACCTACGCCACGCGTATTGAAGACCAGACTGTCCCCGGGCAGCTGGAGGTCCACCGAGGTGAGCCAGATCTCGTTGTTCGCGCTGAACTGCCTCCTCACGATCGTATCACCCGACTCGGACCGGAGCAGGTAGCTGACCTGCGACTCGTCGAACTCGATAACCACGCGCTTCCGACTTCGTACGGCGCTCGTCCTCGCGCGCGAGACATCGAGCGCGAATACCTGGGCCGCCCGCAAAGCGGCAGTGCGACCTTGCGACCTTGATAAGCCGAAAACACCCCCGCCGCCGCTGCGAGCGAGAGTGATAGAAGGAGCATGACGATGACCATTTCGATCAGCGTGAAGCCTTCGCTCACGACGCGATCATCACTTCTCCAGAATCTGCTGCCTCGTGTGAAGCCCAAGTGTCTGTGTTCCAAAGCGTTATCTGAACATTGTTACGTTTTGTCCCACTTCTCAACTGTCTTGGTTTCCCAAAGAGCCGAGCCGGCGTGCCCTGTTCATTGAGAGGAGGGGCAGTATACCTTGTTTCTCCCCGCCCAAGTACGGTTCGATCCTACCACCGTGGGAGGACATCCCGATACCCCGCAAGGCAATCCATCTGGCCCATCCCCTGGTCGCGGGCGGCCTTCTCCTTACCCTGTTGTCGATCCGACCCGGGCTTCTCGACGCCCAGAACCTGCACGGTGCGGAGGCCGATGACGGGATCAGCGCATCCATTGGAGCGTTCCTTCGAGGTGCCCAGATCGCGGGCAGAACCGAGGCCATGCTCGGCGGAGAGGCTTCCCTCCACTTCACCCGGCGTATCTCCATCGGTGCGTCCGGCGGCGGCCTGCTCAACCCCGTGCCTGTTGCCGAATCGGGGGCCGACATCGGTACGAACGTGCGTATGGGATACGGGGGGTTGCTCTTTGGATATCAGCTTCCGACCCAACGAGCCTTCTCGCTGGCCGGACGGCTGCTCTTGGGAGCGGGTCACGCGTCGATAGGGGCCGTGCCCGTGGGAAATGAGCTCGGGGCCGACAACTTCCTGGTCATGGAGCCCGAGGTCCTCATTCGGTTGCGCACCGTGGGCCCCTTACATCTCGGCCTCGCGGCGGGCTATCGGGCCGTCTTCGGAGTCCAGGACCTGCCCAATCTGGTGGACGCCGATCTCGAGGGCTTGAGTCTGACGGTCGTCCTGCTGATCTCGTAGGCCGCCGCACTTCTTCGACGCGACCCGCTGTACTTCTTCAACAGCCTTCTATGTGGACCCGTTGGCGTGCTCCGCCATGAGCGCGATCTCCCGGACGGCCACGGACAGCCCCGATACGGACATGGCCTCCTCCGCGCGGATCTCCTCCATCAACTCCTGAAAGCGTCCGTACTCGCCCGAGCCGGAGCTCACCACATCGTTCCCGTCTCCCGAGCCGACAACGAGCCGAGTGAGTGACGAATGCGCCCGGCTCAGATCGGCCGCCAAAGCCTGCGCCGCCCGTTGCTCCCAGCGGTCCTCCGAAGCCGATCCGAAGATCGCCTGCCTGAGCCATGGGATGTGGAAGAGCTCCGACACCTTGTAGTACGCTCGGGCGGCTCCCAGAGGCTCGGAACCCGTCTCCCTCGCCACCCGCAGGATCTCGAGCAGTTGATCGAGGAACCGCAGGGTAATCAAGCTGCGGGCGAAAGACGGTTCGGCCCCGTGCTTCTCGATCTCCGAAACCCTCCGCTCGAAAACGACCTTGTCCTCTCCCGCCACGAACTCCCCGAAGTCGGCTCGAAGAGTCTCGAGCCTTTTCCGGTTCTCGTCGATGAGCGTGGCCGTCTGCAGCTCGCTGTCCACGTTAGCGAGAATCCAGCGGGTGGTTCTCTCGAGTACTCGTGACAGCCCCAGTAGCCAACGATACGCCACCCTCGAAGAGAGTCCCGCCTCGGCTCCGCTCACCCTGCGAACGAGCTCGTGGTGACCGGCCAGACGTGCCGCCATGAGCCACGCGCTCGCTACGTCGGCCGCCTCACGGCCGGTATCACGCGACACCCGACTCACGAACGTGGCGCCCATGAGGTCGACCAGGTCGTTGGTCAACTGGCACGCCACGATCTCACGCCGAAGCCTGTGCAGGTCGAGACCCTGCTCGCCGGAGGCCTCCAGCGCGGCGTCCGGGAAATAGTGCAGCAGGTACTCCTCGGTGGCGTCATGATCCGGGAGGTCGCTTTTCAGCAAGCGCTCCATTAGGTCCATCTTGGCGTAAGCCAGCAGCACGCAGAGCTCCGGACGGGTGAGCGAGCGCCCTTGCTCCTCCAGCCGCTCGCACAGCACCTCCCAGGTGGGCAGGTGCTCCCCGGCCCGGTCGAGGCCACCGGCCTTCTCCAGCGTGGACATGAGGTCCCTGAAGTCGTCCAGGTGCTCCTTGATCCGACGCTCATCGAGAGAGATAGCCAGGCTCTGGCTCTCATTGTCGGCAAGAACCAGCAGCGCCACGGAGTCGGTGAGATCCTCGAGCAGATGGTTCCGCTCGTCCTCCCCCATGGCCCCCGCCCGGACGGGATGCCTGAGTAGGATCTTGAGGTTCACCTCCCGGTCGGACAGGTCCACGCCACCCGAGTTGTCCAGGGCGTCGGTGTTGAGCCTCCCGCCGCGCAGGGCGAACTCGATCCGAGCCGTCTGGGTGAAGCCCAGATTCCCGCCCTCGCCCACGACCCGGCAGCGGAGCTCGTCGGCGCTCACCCGGACGGCGTCGTTTGAGGGATCCCCGGCATCGGCGTGGGTCTCGAAAGACGCTTTGACGTACGTGCCGATACCGCCGTTCCAAAGCAGTTCCACGGGTGCCTTAAGCACGGCCCTGATCAGCGACTCTCCGTCGAGAGTCGTCACCTCTTCCGAGACGCCGAGGGCAATCCGAGCCTCCGGGGTGAGTGCAACTTCCTTCGCCCCGCGAGAGACGATCATACCACCGGGACTCATGGCGGCGCGCTCGTATTCCTCCCAACTCGACGGGCCCAGCGCGAAGAGGCGCTGCCGCTCCGCATACGAAGCCGCCGGATCGGGGTCCGGATCGATGAAGACGTGTCGGTGGTCGAAAGCCGCGATGAGCCTGATCTGAGGGGAGAGGAGCATACCGTTGCCGAACACGTCACCGCTCATGTCCCCGATCCCGACCACCGTGAAGGGCTCCGTCTGGATGTCCTTGCCCTGCTCGCGGAAGTGTCGCTTGACGCACTCCCAAGCCCCCCCGGCCGTGATGCCGACGACTTTGTGGTCGTACCCGTTGGACCCTCCCGAAGCGAACGCGTCGCCCAACCAGAAGTCGTACTCACCGGCTACGGCGTTGGCCACATCCGAGTACTTGGCCGTTCCCTTGTCCGCAGCCACGACCAGGTAGGGGTCGGGCGCATCCCAGCACACCACCTGCTCGGGCGGCACGGTCCCGCCTTCGATGTCGAGGTTGTCGGTGAGGTCCAGGAGCCCGCGCATGAGGGTCTTGTACTGCTCCCTCACTTCCGCTGCCATCTCGTCCCGGTCGGCGATCTTCCGGAGGGTGATGAAGCCGCCCTTGGATCCGCCCGGCACGATGACCGCGTTTTTGACCATCTGCGTGTTGACGAGCCCGAGGATCTCCGTTCGGAAGTCATCGGGTCGATCGCTGTAGCGGATCCCGCCGCGGGCCACTCGAGCACCCCGGAGATGCACGCCTTCCATTCGGGAGGACCGCACCCACACCTCGTAGAGGAGCCTTGAGCGGGCCACGTCGCTGAGCGCCTGGGCGGACACCTTGAACGAGATGTATGGCACCCCGCCCGAAAGTCGCGTGGGCGACCTGCCACCGTTGCGGTAGTAGTTGGTGCGCAACGTCGCATCGAGGAGCGCTACCATGCGGCGGAGGGCCCGATCGTCGGCCAGAAGCGTCACCGAGGTCATGACCTGGGTCAGAAGAGCCCGCAGGTCCTCCACGAGCGCCTTACGGTCCGTCTCGCCGCCGGGTCCTTCGGGATCGAACTTGGCCGTGAAGATGTCGAAGAAGACCTTGGCGATGCTCGGGTAGCCGACGAGCGCCGAAGGGAGTGACAACCGGCTCGGCACCGCCCCCAACTGGAACGCATAAGTGGCGTACGCCCTGAGCACATCGACCTCCCGCCAGGAGAGGCCCGCCAGGAGGACGAGGGCGTTCAGCCTGTCACTGGTCGCGTCTCCGAAGCGGACGGCCAGGATGGCCTCGGCGAGCAGGGCTCCCTGATCTTCCGCCTCGAGCGCTCTTCCCGCCGAGTCCTGCACCGAGAACGAATAGATGATGGCGTCCGTCGCGCCGTGCCCCTTGATCTCATAGGGCACCACGGCAATCACCCTCAGCCCCGCATTCTCCAAGATGGGCATGAAGTCCGAGAGGATCAGCCTTTCGCCCGACAGGTACAGCTTGAGCTCCGTCGTCGCACCTTCCTCCTGCTCGACGCCCCCACTGGCGATCGAAATCGACACGGTGCGGTCGTTCGCGAGCATGGCCTCGAGCTCGAGTATGTCCTTGACCGCCACCGACGGCTCGGTGGCCGCCCTGTACTCGGGGCTGAATCCTTCGCCATACCGACGCGCGAGCAGACGGGCTTCATCAGGCGGACGCGCCGTCTCGAGACCCCCACGTACCCGATCGGTCCAAGACCTGATCAGCTCTCCGATCAGCTTCTCGAGCTCTCGGCTGTCGAACGCCTCCATCTCGTCGACGGCTTCGGCTAACTCACCGGGCGCAGCCATATAGAAGTGGAGCCTGGCCTGGTCGCCCTCCCCTAGGGTCAGGTGGTAGTTGAGGACATCCGCACGGAGGTGGCGAACGAGCGCCTCCTCGATGGCACGCCTTACGTCTCCGGAGAACCTGTCCTTGGGGATGATCACCATGACCGTAAAGCCGCGTCGGAAGGGATCTTCGCGAACGGTGACTCGCACGTCGTCGGTGTGATACGACGTGAGGACGATCCGGATGTCGGCCCCGATCTCCTCCACCGACGAGACGAACAGCTCCTCCTTCGGCAAGGAGCTGAAGATCGTCTTGATCTCCTTGTAGTCGTGCGATCCCTCCGCGGCGGTGGAACTCTCCAGGATCATCTCCAGCTTGCGCCGCAGGATCGGGATCTTCTCCGACTCCTCCGAATAGGCCTTGGACGTGAACAGTCCGATGAAGTGGTGCTCGCCCAGGACCTTCCCTTCGGAGGACAGCTTCTTCACACCGATGTAGTCCATGCGTGCGAGACGATGCACGGTGGACAGCGCGTTGGTCTTGCTGATGATCAGGCTCGGCCCTCCCCCGACCAGCTCCCTGATCCCGGGCCTTAGGTGGCTCACGAGAACGGGGGCTGCGTAGGACGATTCGGCCTCGTTCCTCAACACGCCGAGCCCAGAGCCGGGCTGAACGACGATGGCCGTGCCGCCCTCGATCTCGACCAGGTCGTAGCCCCGATATCCCAGGAACACGAAACCCCCGTCCCTCAGCCAGCGCAGAAACGCCTGGATCTCTCCGAGCTCCTCCGTGCGATCGGGGAGCTCGCCCATGCTCTCCGCCAGCTCGGCGACGACGCCGTTCACCGCGTCGATCATGGGATGGAAGTCGTCGGTGGCCCGCACCACGTCGCGAAGACGGCGATTGGCTTCGTTACGGAGATTGTCCAGCGCCACCGGATCCGTCACGCGTGCCACCTCGCAATGCACGAGCGACTCCCTGGTCTCTCCTTCCTTGGATGGCCGCACCTCCTCGATCCGGCCATCCTCTCCCCGTTCGACGTGGATCACCGGGTAGATCAGATGTTCGATGGAAAGCCCCTGCGTGTGCAGGAACTCGCGGAGGGAGTCGACGATGAACGGACGCTCGGAGATGTTCGTCCGTAGCACGGTTACGGGCGCAAACCACCCTTCGTTGTCGACGTCGGGATTGAACACCTCCACGTCGACGCGATCGGGTCGGCCTCGCTGCAGAAACTTCCAGGCTCCCAATACCATGCGAGCGAGCGCGTCCGAGCTGCGCTCCTGGAGAAACTCCCGGGTCGCCTTGGAGAAGAAGACCTCGGCAAACGCAACGACGATATCAGCCTCGTCGGGAGAGACGTGTCGTACGAGTTGCCGACAGGCGGCGTCGATGGTCGGCGAATCCTGCCGAAGTCGGCGGACCGTCGCTGGGGAGATGTCGCTCATGGGTAGGTCAGGCTGGGCCTGCGCGCGTTGGCGTCGCGACGATCGAGGGTCGGAGAGGAGTCCTCGCCTTAGACCGACAAAGATAGAAACGGCCACCGGTCCCTTCAAGAAGCAGGTCCGTGTCTCTAAGCTGTCGACCCTCGTCCGCCCGTCCAGCCCTGGCCCCCGCCCACCGGCTGTGTCTAGCTTTGGTGCGCCGTCCACGCGTTGACCAGTCCGGGCTATCGATGCGCTTCATTCATGCCGCCGACATTCACCTCGACACCGCATTCTCGAGCCGCTCGGACAGGGTCCGCGCGCGTCTGCGTGAAGCGTCTCGTGTGGCGTTCAGGCGGCTTGTCGACTTGGCTCTTGCCGAAGGGGTGGACGCGGTCCTCCTGTCCGGAGACCTCTTCGACGACGGGCGCCTCTCGTTCCACACCGAGCGCTTCCTTCTGGAACAGCTCCACCGTCTCGAGCAGGCCGGCATTCCTGTGGTGTACGCAACGGGCAACCACGATCCCGGCCGAGAAGGCCGTAGATCGGGCGATCTGGCGTGGCCGGACAACGTCACGGTGGCAAGAGGGCACGAGCCGGTACGGATCACGGTCGAGAACTCACGAGGTGACGCCGTGGGGGTCGTTACGGCCGCGGGGCACGAGACCGCGGCCGAGATGGACGACCTGTCGGTGGCATTTCCGAGCCCGGAAGGGCTCCTGCCTGAAGTGGCCGTTCTCCATACCCAGGTCGTCGACTCCCCGGGGGCAGCCGATCACGCCAGGTACGCTCCTTCTCGTCTGGAAGCCCTGAAGAGTACCGGTTTCGACTACTGGGCGTTGGGTCACGTGCACAAGCGATCCTGCCTGTGCGAACACCCCGGAATCCACTATCCGGGAAACCTCCAGGGACGCACCCATGGCGAGCGGGGAGCCAAGGGCTGCCTGCTGGTCGACCTCCCCGCCGGCGGACCGCCGAGCGTGGAGTTCAAGGAACTGGCTCCGATCCGGTGGGAGGACGTGGACGTGCGGGACCCCACGGACGCAAGTACGCTCGATTCCCTCGTCCGCGCGGTCGCATCACGATGGGACGACGTGGTTGAGGGGACCGGGATCGAGGGGTGGATCGTCCGCATTCGTCTCTCGGGGGCCACACCTCTGTGGAGGGAGCTCTCGAGGGAAGAGGACCTCGAGCATCTTCGCGAGGAGTTGATGCATCGGCTCGGGTTGCTGGACGTCACGCTTCACATCGGCGGAGTGCATCCGGAAATACAGGTCGGGGAACACGCGGCGCGCGAAGACGTCCTGGGTCAGGCACTGCGGCTCGTAGCCTCGGTGCGATCGGGTGAGACCGCCCTTGCCGATCTGCCGACCGACCTACTCATCGGCCTCGGCGAGAAGGACGCCGTCGACGAGTACGTCACGACGCTCCTGCACGGTGCCGAGGAGGAGGTCCTGTCACGCATGCTCAAGACCGTCGTCGAGCAGAAATGAAGGTCGAGCGAATACGGGCACAAGCGTTCGGCGGACTGGAGGAGTTCGACTCCGGAGAAGATCCGCTCTCGAATCTGGTCGTTGTCGTAGGGCCCAACGAGTCGGGCAAGACGACCTTCTTCCACATGCTGATCTCGATCGTCTACGGGCTCTACCCTACCTCGCGGGACCTGCATCCGTACACGCCGTGGAGCGGACACGAGCTCGACGTGGAGGCCGACCTCCGGCTGGACGACGACCAACGGTGGAGGGTGCGTCGTCGTCTCCTGGCGTCCCCCACCGGCCACCTTACGAGAGGCGATCGCGAAGAACCTCTGCGGAACGAGACCCTACCCTGCGCGACTCATGTCACCCGAGCGGCCTTTCATCAGGTGTTCGCGTTGACCCATGCCGAGGTGTCCACACTCGAGTCTGAAGCGTGGTCGGACATCCAGGACCGCCTGATCGGCGCCATGGGGGCGCGGGACCTGGTGACCGCACGCTCGGCTGCGGGGGTACTCGAGTTGGAGGCTCGCGGACTGTGGCGGGCCGACCGTCGCGGCAAGCAGGAGATACGCGAGCTGAGAAAGCGCGTCCATGCCGCGTCGGCGAGACGACGCCAGGCGCTGGATACCGACCGACTGCTCAGAACCTCCGTGGAAGAACTCGAGCGAACCCGCCAGGACTTGAAGGACGCCAAACTCCTGCGCGAAGAGCAGCGCCTCCTGATCGAGCACACGACCACGCTCTTGCCCGCCAGGAAGCTGCTCGATCGGGCCTACGAACTGGACGCCGAGGCGGGTCCACTCGAGGAGTTGGAGGGTATTCCGCACGGTCCCGTGGAAGCGCATGGACGTCTCGAGTCGGACGTGGCCAAGCTACGGAAGCGGCTGGCCCGTATGTGCGAAGAGGCCACCGCGCCCCGTGAGCGGGTGGCCGCCTTCGGATCGCTCCACGCGGGCGTTCTCGAGAGTCGGGCGGACATCGATGAGGTGGCGGCCGAGGTAGCCGGCCTCAAACCGGCCCGCACCCGCCTCGGCTCACTCGAACGTGAGACACAGCAGCGTCGTCGGGACGCCGATACGTCCCTGAGCGAGATCTTCGCGCGCCCCCTCACCGAGAGCGAGGAGGGCGCCCTGAGGCGCATCGTACCACAGCAGCTGCGTGAGCGAGTCCGGAACGCGGCGGGGGCGAGGGATCGTCAGCGAGAACAGGAGATGCGCTCGAGCCTGCGGCGAGAGACCCCGCGGCCGACCGTGCGCACGCTTGTGATCGGAGCGTCGTCAGGGCTGGCGGCCGCCGCCCTGTGGTTTTCCGGCGACGGGCAGCCGTGGCCGAGAGCCGCGGCAGCAGTGCTGGCTCTGGTATCCGTCACGCTCCTCTCGCGCTGGTGGACTCTTCGGGAGGCGTTCGCACGAAGCGGGCCCGAGGAACCGACCACCTCCTCGCTGGGCAGTAGCACTGCCGCCTCACCGGGCACCGGCGACGAGCCGGACGGGGTCGCGGCCGCCGGGGCGGAGCTCCGTGGAGTACTGGGGGAGCTGCCGATCCGTGATGAGGTTCTGGAGGAGGCCGGCACGGATCTGGGCGCCGCGGTCGTGCGCCTCCAGGAGTTGTTGAACGATCTCGATGCCCGGAGCGTCGAAGTCGAGGAGATCAGGGGCGCGTTCACAAGTGCGAAGGAGCAGGTAGCCACCGTCGGACGCGACCTCGGGATCGACCTGCCCCCGGACGAGTCGGCGGCTGTACACGTGCTGCAGTCGAAGCTCCGGGACGCCGAGCGGGCGGACGAGGCGGCCACGTCCGCCCGGCGCGAGCTGGAGAATCTGGACCGAGCCCAACGAGAGCTTCGGGCCGAACTGGACGAGCAGATCCGACAGCTCGACCTGCTCGAGGACTCCGCCCGGAGGCTGGGGGGAGAAGACGTCGCCACAAGTCTTGCGGCGGCTGGGCACAGACAGCGTGCGCGTGCGCGGGCGGAGCAGATCCGCGAAGACCTGACCCGGTCTCATCCCGACTTGGAGGACTTGACCACACGCCTCGACCGATTCGTGAGCCCCGCCGGGGGTCCAATGGGAGACGCCGAACTGGCAGGCGCGCGGCTCGCCCTCGAGGAGCTGTCGGACCGCATAGAGGAGCTCACGGGACGGGTGAAGGAGCTGGAGCATGCGTGCGCTCAAGCGGGGGAACAGACGACGGCCGACCAGATCGACGGTGAGATCGGAGCGCTACAAGCCGACCTCCGGCACCTGGAGGCGGAGCACGACCGCAAGCTCCTGTTGGCCCACCTGATCCGCGCAGCGGATCGTCGATTTCGGGAGGAGCACCAGCCCGATGTCGTTCGAAGAGCCTCGGAGTATCTGAGGACCGTCACGGGCGGGCGTTACGAACACGTCACCGTGGGGGATACGGGCAGCTTCTACGTGCGCGGACCCGAGTCCGCTCGGCCGGTCGAGTCGTCGAGCCTGTCCACAGGGGGGCGGGAGCAGTTGTACACGGCGATGAGGTTGGCGGTCATGGGTCATCTGGACGAGGGGCGAGAGCGGCTGCCCGTCTTCATAGACGAAGCGTTCGTGAATTGGGACGCGGCGCGGCGCGACCGAGGATTCGCACTGCTGAGCGAGCTCTCCCGGACCCGTCAGGTGTTCGTCATGACGTGTCACCCACCCTGGGCCGACGAGCTGGTGGCGCTCGGCGCTCGGAGGATCGAGCTGTCGTGACGACGTGGCCCCCACAAAAGGAATACGCGCTTCCTCTGCACGCGGAGCGATCGGGCCAAGGCGGGAGCCCCCTGGTGCTTCTTCATGGCTATGGAGGGAGCGCCTTTTCCTGGCGCTACTGGGTGCCGGTTCTGGCGGAGAGCCACGAGGTATGGACCGTGGACCTGAAGGGGCACGGCTCGGCGCCGGCTCCCGCCGACGACCGCTATACGCCTCATGACCACGCGGAATTGGTGTACCGCTTGATCGTGCAAAAGGACCTACGCGGCGTGACGCTGTTCGGCCACTCCATGGGGGGGGGGATCGCGCTGATCGTCGCCCTTCGCCTGCTGGGCGAGGGGCGGCTGAAGCGCCTGGTGCTCATCGCCGGAGCGGCGTATTCACAGCGGTGCCCCCCTTCGTGAAGCTGGCACGACAGGGCTTCACTTCTCGCCTGTTCTTCGCGCTCGTGCCGAAGCGTCTCCTGATCGGGTGGGTGCTGCGATCCATCGTGCACGACCCGTCCGCCGTCACCGGCGCCCAGATCGAGGGTTACGCCGAGCCGCTCCGAAGTGCGTCCCACCGTCTGGCCCTCATCAAGACCGCGCTCTCCATCGTGCCCTCGGATCTTGATGAGTTCACCGCTCGCTTCCCAGAAATCGATGTCCCGACCCTGCTCCTCTGGGGACGTCACGACGAGGTGGTTCCGCTCTCGGTCGGGGAACGCCTCCTGGAGGCGCTGCCCCGCGCCAGCCTCGTGGTGCTGGAGAACTGTGGTCACCTGCCTCCGGAGGAGCTGCCCAAGGAGTCTCTGGAGATCGTCGAGAGCTTCCTCAGGGGCGAGGTCTCAGACGCTCCGTCACGAGGGTGAGCAACATCTTGCTGCCGGCGCGTACCGTGCCCATGACCGAGCCTGAAATCTTGGAGTCTCCCGCGGACCTGGGTCCATGGGCCACCTCGATTTCGAGGATGCGGAACGCCTGTCTTGCCGCCCGGATTTGCATTTGGAGTGTCCAGCCCCAGTTGCGATCGTCCATCTCCAACTCGATGAGCCTACGGAAGTCGATGGCCCTGAACGGGGGCAGGTCGCGGAAGCTCCTGCCATAGAGGAGGCGAATGATCGACGTGATCAGGCGGTTACCGAGACGCGCGTGTGGGAAGAGGGTGCCGACCTTGCCCACTCCCCGCCATCTTACCCCCAAAGTCAGATCGGCCTCTCCATCGAGAATCGGACGCGTAAGCACCTCGATCTGTCCGGGGCCCTCGTCGTGATCGGCGTCCAGGAAGACCAACACCGCCGGGGGATTCGGCATGGACCCGAGGAACTCGATGCCGGCCAAACAGGCCGCCCCATAGCCCCGCTCGGGCTCGGTGACCAGGTACGCTCCTCCCGCCACGGCGACGTCCGGAGTGAGGTCCTTCGACCCGTTGTCCACGACCACGATCGGACCGAGGGACCGGTTCCGCAGATCGGCGAGAAGGCCCGGAAGGGTCTCCTCCTCATCGAGGGCCGGGATCAGCACGGCAATGGACTTGGTCACGGGCACACCGGGGGCGGTGAAGAGCGACGGAAGCGACGATCGTGAACCTAACGCCTGCCCAGAAGGAACCCCTCAAGGGGCCGGGCCGTTTCCTCATGGCGATGGGTGCCGTCGAGTGCGTCCTGCTGGCGACCACTGCATGGTGGCCGGGTCGCGGCTTCCCTTTCCCCGGCCTGGGATTGGTCGGCGGCGCCTTCCTGGCCTACGCTCTCGCAGCCAGGGCGACCGGACGTGCCGGACACGGTTCGGCGGCCGACCTGGAAGAGGCCCCGATGGCGTCGGCCGACGCGGCCCGCCCGCCAAGCACCGGAGCCTCCGACGCGCTACGCTCGGATCGCGCCGCACTCATGATCGTCTGGGGTTGGGCGGTGGCCGTTCGCCTGATCCTGCTCCCGCTGGCCCCAGAGCTCACGGACGACTTCTACCGATACCTCTGGGACGGACACGTCCAGCTCCAGGGGGTGAACCCGTACCTTCACGCGCCGGGCGACCCGGCACTGGAGGCGCTCCGGACACCGTGGCACGGGCTCATCAACAACCCCTCCGTGTCTACGATCTACCCACCTCTCGCACAGGTCGTGTTCCTCCTGAACGCGCTTCTCTGCGGGACCATCTTGGGTCTCAAGGTGGTGTGGCTCGGGCTGGATCTCCTGACAGCCTGGCTTCTGTCCAGGGTGGCGGCCAGGTCGGGCCGCGACCCATTGGGAGTGCTGACACTCTACCTGTGGTCCCCGCTGCTCATTCTCGAAACCGCATGGAACGGGCACCTCGAGACCTTGGGGCTCGTGTTCGTCGCTCTGCTCCTCTACGTCGGAGCGCATCCTGTGCGGGTCGGTCTCGCCCTTGGATTCGCGACCCTGGCCAAGTTCGCGCCAGCCGCCGCCCTCCCCCCTCTCTGGAGGCGTTACGGATGGCGCGCAGTGCTGGCTTTCGGGCTCACGCTCGCGGTGCTCTACCTGCCCTACGCAGCGGCCGGATCGATGCTGTGGGGGGGGCTTTCGACGTTCGCCGAGCACTGGCGATTCCAGGAGGGCGCATTCGCGGTGATCGAGTGGGTCGTTCCCGGCCCGCGCGCGCCTCGGGTGGTGGCGGGACTGATCGTCCTCGGGGTCGTCGGATGGACCGCCCTTAGGTCCTACGATGCCGAGAGGTCTCTCTTCTGGATTCTCGGGGCCGGCCTGCTCCTCTCCCACACGATCCACCCCTGGTACGTACTGTGGGCCCTCCCCTTCGCGGCGCTCCGCCGGAGCAGGGCGTGGATCCTGCTAAGCGGGCTCGTATTCCTCGGCTACTGGGGCCTCGAGACGTATCACACTCAGGGGGTCTGGCCGCAGCCCGTGTGGGCGCGCCTTCTGCTCTGGACGCCCGTGTTCGCGCTGCTCGCTTACGACGCCCGCAGGGGCACCGGGCGAGGAGTAACCGGATAGCTCGTGGAGCCCCCGGAGGCCCAGACCGAGGTAGCCGGAGCCGAATAGCACGATGAACGGTACGGATCCGTAAAAGCCGGCCGCAATCGCGCCGAACAGATAGCCGACCATGACCGCTCCGACCGACAGCTTCAGAATCAGATTCCGGGTGGGCGAGGGTGCCCGATAGGACGTGCGGGCCGCCCCACCCTTCTTCGGAGTCCGAACGAACGTGTCGTCGCCCCCCGGGACGAGGCCCCGGATCACTGAACCGGTTACGGCGACCGTCAGCCCCACACCCAGCGCCAGCGCCTGCGGAACCGCACGCACGCTCCACGTCCACTCCCGGCCCCGCCGGCGGGCCGCCTGAGAGTAGAAGACCAGGAAGGGCAGGCTGGCAGCCGCGAACACGAGAAGGTCGGGCAACAGATAGTGCTCGACTCCAAGGGACCGCCTGGCGACTTGGGAAGGCAGCAGCAGTAGCCCCAACATCAGGGTGAGCGGATGGGCGAGGTGGCCACACAGGTGCACCGTCGCCTCCAGCTTCACGGCGAGGGGCCACGGTCCCCGGAGCAACTCCGGCAGGACCTTCCTCGCGGTCTGGATCCCCCCTTGAGCCCAACGCCTCTGCTGTACCTCGAGCGCACACACGGTGGACGGGATCTCGGCAGGGACACCCACGTCCTCCAGAAAGACGAAGTCCCATCCCTTCATCTGTGCCCGGTAGCTGAGATCCAGATCTTCGGTGAGCGTATCGGCCAACCAACCCCCGGCGTCTCCGACGCACGTACGCCGCCACATTCCGGCGGTGCCGTTGAAGTTGAAGAAGCGCCCGCTCTTGTACCGGCCCCCCTGCTCGAAGAAGAAGTGGCCGTCGAGAAAGAGACTCTGGCCCTTGGTCAGCCAGCTCTCGTCCGCGTTCAGATGGTCCCAGCGAGCTTGCACCATCCCCACCGCCGAATCACGGAAGGGGGGCAGGAGGCTCCGGATCAGGTCCGGCGGCGCCACGAAGTCCGCGTCCAGCACGAGGAGGAACTCAGCCGGTGATCGGTCGGTGCCGTAGGCCAGGGCGCCCGCTTTGTAGCCGTCTCGCGTCGGTCGGCGAACGTGCTCCACCGCGACACCACGCGCCCGCCACTCCGCAGCCAGTGCCCGTGCGATTGGGGCCGTTTCGTCGGTGGAGTCGTCCAGGATCTGCACGTCGAATAGATGACGAGGATAGTCCTGCGCACACGCCGCATCGACGAGCCGGTCGATGACGTGAAGCTCATTGTAGACGGGAAGCTGTATGGTGACGCGAGGAAGCTCGGACTCCGGCCACGGATCCCGAACCGCCGAGCGCTCTCGCCGAGAGAGCCACAGCAGATACGTCCGGTGCAGCGCGAAGGGAAAGAGCAGGGCGAGCACTCCGGCCGTGACCGACAAGGTGAGGTACGCAAGCGCTTCCGGCATTCGGCTCGCCCAGGTGAAGAAGTCAGGTGATCGGTGGGCTTCGGGACTCTAGCGTATCCCCAACCCGGCCGCCGGCAACCGGGTTCCGCGCCACCACACCCGGAGGGACCGCAAGTTGTCGGCCCACTGAGGCCAGACCTAAGGGCTCTCCTCGATCTCGGCCGTCCAGCCGATCTCCACCGCGCCCTTCAGGCTCTGGGCCGTGGGACACTTGTCCACGTGCCGAGCCAACGCCTTGTCCACGATCTCACGAGTTCCCTCGGGAATCCGGATGGTGTACTGAACATGGACCTCGGTAAGGACCGGCATCCCGTCCCGCATCTCGTTGATCCCCTCGGCACTCGACCGGATGTGATCGCTCGGCAGCCTGACCCCGCGCACCTCCAGTGCGCCGATGAGAGTCCCGAGTAGTCAGCCGGCTGCGGCGGCCACGATGTAGTCGACAGGCAGAGGCAGATTGGGCTCCTGTTCCAAACCGTAATGCGCCTTTACCGGACCGTGCACACCGAAGTCGACCTGGGTGCCATCCTCCAGCAGGGCCCGCCGATGTACACCCGACAGCCTCCCGACCTCCGATCGTGCGACGTAGAACGGATCGCTCATTCCGGCACCTCCTCCTTGTGTTCCGTGGCCGCTTCGAATCCCGGGCATGTCAGCACGGGGAGCGGCGGGTACTTCCGATAGCGCGAGTCCTCTCGCGATCGCTCGCAGAAATAAAAGATAGACCCTCGCTCGTTCTCGACCACCCGGACGAACACACACCTCTCGCACAGCCCCACCGGACCGCTCACGGCCGGATGCCCAACAGGGCCGCCTGGCGCTCAGACCGGCCACCGCGGTGGGAGAATAACCCGGCCGTTCCACAGAGCGTGCATTGCTCCGAAACCGTGACGTGGTCTTCCACCATGCCGAGCTCCACCGCCTGGGAGACCAAGAGGGCCCGTACGTCCACGGGCGCAGGACCGGACGGAACCGGCAAGCCGAGAGCGGCGAATACCTCGGGACCCACCTCATAGCAGGTGCCGCAGATCGCAGGTCCCAGATGCACGTGCAGGTGGGCGGGCTTCGATGCGAAACCCCTTCGAAGTGCCAGCACACCCGCGGACAGGATGCCGGCGGCGATGCCCCTCCACCCAGCGTGTAGGAGAGCGACCACACGCCGCTCCGAATCGACCATGTAGACGGGCACACAATCGGCTACCGTGACCGCCAGAAGCACACCCGCCTTCGAGGTGGCATGTCCGTCGGCCGGTTCGCTCTTTACGTGCACCCCGCGGGGAAGATCGTAGTGGACGGCCACGCGAGTTTCGTGCACCTGCGGAGTGTGGGCCACCGCCCAGAAGCCCGCCGCCTCGAGAAGGGTCTTCCAGCGCTCGGCCGACGACGGTGGAGGCGCATCGCCGAAGAGCCGCAGATCGAAGGGTTCGTCCGAGCGACCGGCATGGGTAATACCGGCCATCAGCCAGGGGAAACGGTCCGCCCACTCACCCACCGGATGAAAAGGGATCGAGGAGTCAGGGCGCATGCAAGGGATACTCCCGCGTCGGGCCCGGATAATCAAGTGACCACGGAGCGGTTCCTCCCGCCTACATCACCCCCGTCACGCGCAGGCCTACCACCAGAGTCCGGGGCAGCCCCGGACGTAGCCCAGCCGGACGTCTCGCCACGCTGTACCGCTCGTCCGAGACGTTTTGAACGCCGGCGAACAGCGTGCCGATACCGCCCACGTGCATCTCTCCGGCGAAGTTGAACACGACGTACGCGTCCGTCCCTTCACCTTCGGGTATGCGCCCCTGCCCGGCACGGGTGCGCATGGCACCCGCGGCCACCGTGGACAGCGTCACACTCCACCCCGGGCGATCGTACCCGATGCTCCCGCTCATCTGGTGCTCGGGGAGGTAGGGGAGCCGATCGCCGATCCCCACCTCGCCCCACGGGTCGTAATCGGAGTCGAACGTGGACCGAAATTCGGCGCGTGTATGCGTGTAGGTGACCCGGACCGGCACACGAGCGTCCCAATCACGTCCCCATCCGACGTCGTAGTCGACGGAGGCCTCGACGCCCATCACGGAGGCTTCGCCGCCGTTGAACGCCTCCCCGGTGCCGTCCTCGGCGGTCGCGAGCGTCGCCCGCCCGAGGACATTCGTGTAGTCGCTGTAGAACACGCTCGCCTGGGCGGCCAAGCCAGAGCCTCGCCACCGGCCTCCCACCTCGTAGTTCACGCTACTCTCCGGGCGGGTCGCCTCGTCGGCTCCGGGGCCCTGCGGTCCGAATCCCCTGTGCACCCCCCAGAAGAGGTTGAGGGCGGAAGCGGCCCGAAACGAAAACCCTACTCCCGGTATCCAAGCGTCCACCCCGTTCTCACGGGTGCCTTCCGGCACCGCCCACGCCGGATCGTCCTTGGCGTAGTCCGTCCGGGTGAAATCGATATGCTCGAAACGGATCCCGGGGGACAACACGAGACGTCCGAGCTCGATTTCGTCCTGGACGAAAAACGCGAACGCGTCCGCCGAACTCACCCGGTTGGACTGGCTTCCGGGCTCCCCGGGAGTCGTCAGGACCATGCGACCGTCCTCCATGCGGAACGCGTCCTCCCACTGAAAGCGATCTTCCTGGTCACGGTGGAGCCGGAGCCCGACCTCCAGAGAATGAACGCCCAGCCCGAGACCCAACGTCGACTGGACCCCTTCGGCGAAGTAGTCACGGTTGTTCGCCCTCACTTTCAGCGCGTCGGAATCGCTCCCCTCGCCACGAAGAACGGCCAGGGCCGCGGGATGCTCGTCGGGAGAGTCGAGGACACTGCTGATTCCGGCGCCGAGAACGCTTCGCAGCTTGTACCAGTTTCGAGAGAAGTCATTGCGATAGGCCGTAGTCGTCACGTCGACCGCGCCGCGGACCCAGAAGTGGCGGAGCTGAATCTGCGAGTGCTCCGCCTTCATCAGGTCTGACTGGGACGCCGGGTATCGGAGTAGGGGATCGACGGCGAAGTCCGCGTCAGTGAGACCCAGATAGGTCGACGCCGACTCCTCGTCGGTGTATCCGAGCTTGAGCTCCAACTCCTGATACGACGGCTTATTGCGATCACTGTTGATCCGGACTTTGCCCATGAGGTCGGCCACGTCGAAGCCCGTCGGTGCGCCGCTGGCCAGCTTCTTGAACCCGTCGGTCTCCAGCGAGTAGGCCTCGAGCAGCCACCCGAAGCGGGCGCCGGAGTCGCCGACGCGTCCGTGACCCCTCAACGTGCCGTTCTCGCCCCCGGCTCCCTCCACGAACCAGGAGAGCCGATCGGGGATCGACGATGAAACGAGGTTGATGGCTCCCCCGATGGTGCGGGGACCATACCTGACCTGACTCGACCCTTTGCGCACCTCCACGGCCTCCATGCGACCGGCCACGGGAAAGTAGTAAGCGGCCGGAGCGGTGTACGGGGCGGGGGCGATGAGCACGCCGTCCTCCATGAGCGTGATCTTCGAGCTCCGGTCCACGCCCGTCCCTCTCAGACCGATGTTGGGCCGAAGGCCGAAGCCGTCCTCGTCTTGGACGTTCACTCCCGGCACGAGGCGCAGGAAGTCATGCACGTTGTCATACACGAAGGCCTGCCCCTCGAGGTCGGCAGCGAGCAGCACATGCGCCGCTCCCGGAACCTCGCCGACATCGAACGGGTCACCGATCATCCGCGTGCGTTCCATGAGAACCTTGATCGGATCCAGGCGGATCGGCCCTGCTCCCATCTCCGCCGTCACGCGCACTTCCCTGTCGTCGACCACCGTCACCGTCCGGGTCACGGTCGAGTACCCCATCCGCACGAACTGAAGGGAGATCGTGCCCAAAGGCACACCCCGTAAATCGTAACGTCCGGCCTCATCGGTGAACGTGCGGAGGGACGTGCCCAGCACCTGCACCGAAGTCTCCGAAAGACCTGAGCCGTCTTCGGTGGCCTGCACCCGACCACGAATGCGGCCGGGACCGGCCTGTGCACTGAGGAAATGTGGAAGCAGCGAAGCAGCGATGATCAGCGGTAGCGTCCTGCGGACCAAGAAGCGCATGGGTCCTGGCCTCCCTAGCCATCTATGTGTAAACCGTGTCGCCGAACCGTAAGCCGCCCGACGGCCGTTAGATGAGAACGATTCTCATTCCCAACCAAGAAGATACGCTCTGTCGGTCGGGGGGACAACAACCGGTTCAAGCTTGAGTCAGGGCTCGCCGACAAAGGAAAATCCACTAGGTTAGGAGTTCCATTTCCTACATTACGCGAACCGTCTTTTTCGGGTTCAGCCCCGAAGCCGTGAGCGATGGAAGAGAAGCCCTTCGACAGTCAGAACGCCGGGTACGCTCAGGCGCTCTATGAGGAGTTCGCCCGTAACCCCGAGGCGGTTCCGGAGGAGTGGCGGCGGTTCTTTTCCTTGGGCCCCGCCACGGCCCGTGAAGCGGGCCTTATGGTTCCCGAGAGCCTGGCCGCCAACGGCGGCGGTTCCGTAGCGGATGCGGCGGCTTACGGCCCCAGGCCGGTCCAGACCGAGGCGTTCCACGCCGTGCAGGGCGAAGCGGACGCGATGCGCCGCCTCTTGCCGGTAGTGGCTCGGGCGACGTCGTTCGTGCAGGCCTACCGCGACCACGGGCATCACCTTTCTCGGATCGACCCACTTGGCCCTCCGCCGCGCGGACATCCGCAGTTGGATCCGTCTTTCTTCGGTACGAGCATGGAGGAGCTCGAGGAGCTGCCCGCGTCGCTCGTCATGGACGGCGTCGGTGACGAATCCCTCGCTTCCGCCCTGCAGCGGCTCCGAGACGCCTACTGCGGGACCATCGGGTATGAGTTCGAGCACCTCGAGGATCCGTCGGTGGTTCGCTGGCTCTGGGATCAGGTCGAGTCCGGAGTGCACGCACAGCCCATGCCCACGGGTGACCGGGTCCGGCTCCTCCAGAGACTCTCCGAAGTCGAGGGACTGGAGCAGTTCATTCACAGGGCCTACCTGGGCCAGAAGCGTTTCTCCATCGAGGGGACGGACATAATGGTCCCGATGATGGATCTCGCCCTCGAAGAGGCCGCCCGTGACGGAGCCGAGCGGGTCGTGCTGGGCATGGCCCACCGAGGCCGGCTCAACGTTCTGGCTCACTTCGTGGGGGTAGGGTACGAGGAGATCATCCGCGAGTTCGAGGGCAAGGAATCGAAGGGTGCCTTCACGGTCGAGGGCACCGGTGACGTGAAGTACCATCAGGGGGCCGAGGGTGAACGAAGCCTTCCGGACGGATCGGTGATTCGGATCACGCTGGCCCCCAACCCGAGTCACTTGGAGTTCGTCAACCCGGTGGTGCAGGGCATGGCCCGTGCCCTTCAGCGCGGCGGAGATCAGCAGGACACCGAGCGGAACACGTCAGCCGTGGTCCCCATCCTGATTCATGGTGACGCGGCGTTCGCCGGCGAGGGTGTCGTGGCCGAGACGCTTAACCTCGGAAGGCTCCCGGGCTACACGACGGGCGGGACGGTCCACCTCATCGCCAACAATCAGATCGGCTTCACCACGCTTCCGATCGACGACCGCTCCACGCGCTACGCGAGCGATCTGGCCAAGGGCTTCAGCTTTCCGATCATCCATGTGAACGCCGACGACGCCGAGGCGTGTATGACCGCCGTCCGGCTCGCGATGGCATACCGGGCCGAGTACCACGACGACGTGGTCATCGACCTGGTGGGATATCGTCGCTACGGCCACAACGAGGGAGACGAGGCCGGTTATACACAGCCTGTCGAATCCAAGAGAATCAAAGAGCATCCGACGGCCCAGGCCACCTACGCGGACAAGCTCGTCGAGGAGGGCGTGCTGAGCCGTGACGACGTGACCGCGATCATGGCCCGCATCTCGGGCTACCTCCGCGACGCCCAGGACGAGGTTCAGAACGAAGGACCTTCCACCGGGGACTCCGAGGCGGACTCCGACCCCGAGTCGCCCCGGGACGCCGTCCCCTCCGTCCCTTTCGACGTTCTCGTCGAGGTCAACACGGCCGCGGTGGCCACACCCGAGGGGTTCACCGTCCACCCGAAGCTCGAAAGGCAGCTCGCGAGGCGGCACGACGGCTTCGGGCCGGACTTTTCCCTGGATTGGGGCCACGCAGAAGCTCTCGCCTTCGGCTCGCTCCTCTGGGAGGGAGTGCCCGTGAGGCTGACAGGACAGGACTCCCAACGCGGCACCTTCAGCCATCGGCATCTCGTGCTGCACGACTCCGAGACCGGGCAACAGCACACGCCGCTGGCCGAATACGGAAAGGCCCGCTTCACCGTCTACAACTCCCCGCTTTCCGAGATGGCCGTGTTGGGCTTCGAGTACGGCTACAGCGTGGCGTCGAAGAAGGACCTGGTCCTCTGGGAGGCTCAGTTCGGCGACTTCGCCAACGCGGCCCAGGTATCCATCGACCAGTTCGTCTCCTCGGGTTGGGAGAAGTGGGGGCAGGTGGCCACGCTCGCGATGCTCCTCCCTCACGGCTACGAGGGCCAGGGCCCGGAACACTCGAGCGCACGGCTCGAGCGCTTTCTTCAACTGTGCGCCGAGGACAACATGCGGGTGGTGTCACCCACCACACCGGCGCAGTACTACCACCTGCTGCGGAGACAGGCACACGTCCGCCCGGAACGCCCGTTGGTGGTGATGACGCCGAAGAGCCTGCTCCGACATCCCCGTGCCACGTCGACCGTCTCCGACCTGGTGGACGGGACGTTCCAGCCTGTACTGGATGATCCATCGGCGACCGAGCCCGAGGCGGTTAGCCGCCTGCTGCTCTGCTCCGGCAAGCTCTACTACGACCTGGCAGGCAGCGAGCTACGCCAAGACCAGTCCGGTGTCGCGGTGCTGCGGCTGGAGGAACTCTATCCGTTCCCGGGATCCGAGGTCGAGGCGCTCCTCACCCGCTACCCTTCCGTGCGCGACGTGGTCTGGGTTCAGGAAGAACCGAGGAACATGGGAGCCCTCTCGTACGTGGGTCCGCGCCTGAGGGCCGTGGTGCCCCGGGAGCTCAGGCTCAGTCACGTGGCCCGCCCGGAGCGCGCCAGCCCTGCGGAGGGGAAGCACATCGACCACGTGGTGGAGCAGGCTCGGGTGCTCCGGGAGTCGTTCAAGACGGGATAGGCGCCGCAAATCACTCCCAGCGGAGCAACAGCTTTCCGAAGTTCGCATTCGACTCCATCAGCCGATGGGCCGCCCCTGCCTCCTCCGGGGGGAACACCCGGTCGATCACCGGACTCGCCCGTCCATCCGGGAACAACGGAAGCACCCGCTCCTCGAACGCCTCGGCCAACGCCGCTTTCTCCTGTATCGGCCGAGCCCTCAGCACCGTGCCCTTGATCGTCGCGCGCCGGCCCATCATGGCTCTCAAGTCGATGGTGGCTACGGCCCCTCCCGAAACCCCCACCACGATGTGGCGACCTCGGACGGCCACGACCCTCTGGTTCCCCTCGAGGTACGGCCCACCCACGAGATCGAGGATCACGTCGACCCCCCGCCCGTCCGTGCGTTCGAGCACTCGCTCCGGCCAATCGGCGTCGGCGGGAATGGCGTGCTCGAGGCCGAGTGCGGCCGCCCGCTCGAGCTTGGCGGGAGTGCGGGACGTGCCGAGGGTCTGGGCTCCGAGCGCCTTCGCGATCTGGACTGCGGCGGTCCCCACGCCACTCCCCACCGCGTGGATGAGAATCGTCTCGCCCGATCGGAGTCCCATCTGCATCACCGCGGCGTCGAACGCGGTCATGAACACCTCGGGAATCGCCCCGGCCGCCTCGAGACCGAGCGAGTCGGGCACCGGTACGACGCAGGTGCCGTGGGTCGTCACGTATTCGGCATACCCACCGCCCCCCAGGATGCCCATGACCCGGTCCCCTTCCCTCCACCGCTCCACGTCGGCACCCAAAGCGTCCACCACACCGGAGAATTCGAGGCCCAGGATATCCTCGGGCCAGCCCTCCGGGACCGGGTAGCGCCCCATTCTCTGCAGTAGATCGGCCCGATTGACACCGGACGTCGCGATCCGCACCCGGATCTCTCCCCCATCCGGGACCGGCCTCGGTACGGATCGGACCGACAGGACTTCCGGCCCCCCCGTATCGTCCATTACGACGGCACGCATGCTGCCTGTTTCTTACATGCCCGCTATCATAGGCTGATGCTCACACTTCGCCAGGCCGCCTGATGCTGCTACCCGTCGAACTCGACCGCCCCATCGTCTTCTTCGATCTCGAGACGACGGGGCTGAGTACGACAGATGATCGCATCATCGAGTTGGCCATCCTTCGGGTCTCCCCCCAGGGTGACGTCCTGGAGCGAGTTCGGCGCTTCAATCCAGGCGTGCCCATTCATCCGGAGGCCACCGCGGTACACGGCATCACGGACGAAGATCTGGCAGGGGAGGCGCCGTTCGCGGCGCGAGCGAGGGCGCTCGTCAACCTCCTGGATCCGTGTGATCTAGGAGGCTTCAACATCCGCCGATTCGACCTCCCCATGCTCCTGGCCGAGTTCAAGCGCGCGGACGTCGACTTCGAGTACAAGTCACGCCGTGTCATCGACGTGCAGGGGATCTTTCACAGAGAGGAGCCTAGAGACCTCTCGGCCGCGGCGCGTTTTTACCTGGGCCGTGAGCATCAGGAAGCCCACAGCGCGCTGGGAGACATCCGCACCACCGCGGCGGTGCTTGCGGCTCAGATGGATCGCTACCCGGATCTGCCCCGCGACATGGACGCGCTCAACCAGTACTGCGATGAGTTCATGCCGATCCGAACCGCGGTCGACCAGTGGTTCGGGGAGGGGGCAGACGGATGGGTCCTCAGGAGGGGAAAGCACAGGGGTCGAGCCCTGTCCGAGGTGGCGTCGTCGGAGCCCGACTACCTCGAGTGGATGCTCACCGCCCAGGACATGGACGAAGACGTGCTCGCCATCGTCCGAGAGGCCCTGGCGGGCCAGGTGCCGGCCCCGTAAATGTACCGTCCCGTCTGTAGCCTTTGCATGGCTCTTTGGCGGGAGCCGTCGCACCAAAGAGTTCCACCACGACCGGAGGCCGAAATGCTCCGCGCCAGCCATATCCGGTCCTTGCCGGCACTGCTCGCAGCGCTTGTGATCATCCCGGTACAGGGATTCTCCCAGGCCGTCCCGATCTCGCAAGAACAGCTTTCCAATTTCCGCCCGCGTCTCATCGGGCCCGCCGTGACGGGTGGCCGAGTCCACGATGTGGAGTCTCTCGCCGAGGATCCGTCGACCATCTTTCTCGCATCCGCCTCGGGCGGGCTGTGGAAGTCCAGCAACCGTGGTCACACGTGGCGTAATGTGTTCGCCGACAAGGAGGTCAGCACGTTCGGCGACGTGGCTATCGCCCCGTCGAACCGCGACGTGATGTATGCCGGCACCGGCGAGCAGAACAACCGCCAGAGCTCGTCGTGGGGAAACGGCGTGTACCGGTCGGACGACGGCGGTGACACCTGGCGTCACCTGGGGCTCATCGAGACGCGGCACACCGGTAAGGTCCTGGTCCACCCCACCGACCCCGACGTCGTCTACGTGGCTGCGCTCGGCAACCTGTGGCGCGGCAGCGAGGAACGCGGAGTCTACCGCTCCCGAAACGGGGGCACGACGTGGGAGCGAGTCCTGTTCGTCGACGAGTACACGGGCGCGGTGGATCTGGTCATGGACAGCCATGACCCGGAAACGTTATATGCAGCCACGTATCAGCGTCTGAGACGGACCTGGGGCTTCAACGGCGGCGGTCCCGGAAGCGGAATCCACAAGACGACCGACGGCGGAGCGACCTGGACCGAGCTCACTGGAGGCATCCCTGCCGGAGACAAGGGCCGGATCGGCCTGGCCATCTCCGAGTCGAACCCGAGGGTGCTGAACGCCCTCGTTCAACACGCCGACGCAGATCAGCAGGGCACCTACCGGAGCGAAGACGGGGGAGCCTCGTGGCGCAGGGTCAGTTCTATGGACCCGAGGCCCATGTACTACTCGGAGCTCTTCATCGACCCGTCGGACGAAGACCGCGTGTACGTCTTAGGAACCTCCACGTACAAGAGCGAGAACGGGGGGACCACGTGGACGGAGATCGCGGAGCGTCCCACCTACGACGTTGGAGTTCACGCGGACCAACACGGACTGTGGATCAACCCTAACGACTCGAATCACCTCTACCTGGTCGGTGACGCGGGCCTGTGGGAGACCTACGACCAGGGCGTGAATTTCCGGAAGCTCAACAACTTCGCCATCGGCCAGTTCTACGCGATCGGGGTGGACAACCGTGACCCCTACTGGGTCTACGGCGGTATGCAGGACAACCACAGTTGGATGGGGCCCTCCGAGACGCGCCGATGGATCGGCATCATCAACGATGACTGGATGCAGACCGGCTTCGGCGACGGCATGTACCAGCAGGTCGACCCGACCAGTCACCGGTACGTGTACGCGAACTCGAACGGAGGGGGCTACTACCGGCTCGACGCGGAGACGGGCGACATGCTCGACATTCGGCCCCGCGCGCCCGATGGCGAGCCGTCGTACCGGTGGGACTGGGCCTCACCGAGCCTGGTCTCCAAGCATGATCCTTCGGTGGTCTACCTGGGTGGAAACCGCCTGTTCATCTCCCGCGATCGCGGCGACTCGTGGGCCCGCACCGAGGATCTGACCCGTAACGTCGACCGCGGCGAGCTGCAGCTCATGGGGGTCTACGGATCCGACATCACGCTCTCACCCAACGACGGGACATCGAATTTCGGCGAGATCACGGTCATCGCCGAGTCGCCCCTGGACCCCCAGATCCTCTGGGTCGGAGTCGACGACGGGAATCTCCAGGTCTCTCGCGACGGCGGACGCACCTGGAGCGAGGTGGGCGGCTCTGTGTCCGGCATTCTGGATGGCACTTACGTGAGCCGGGTCGTCGCCTCGCGAAAGGGAGCGGGCGTGGCCTACGTGGCCTTCGACGCCCACCGCGACGGAGACTTCGACCCCTACCTGTTCCGCACCGAGGACTTCGGACAAACCTGGGAGTCGGTCGACGACGGCCTGCCCTCGGGTTCGCTGAATTCGTTGGTCGAGCACCCCGACAACTCCGACGTCCTGTTCGCAGGCTCGGAGCACTCCGTGTTCGTCAGCACCGACGCCGGGGCGAATTGGGCCAAGATGCCCAACCTGCCCACGACCCATATCGACGATATGGTCATTCATCCTCGAGAGAAGGACCTCGTTTTCGGCACGCACGGCCAGAGCGTCTGGATTCTCGATGACACCGGCCCGCTGGCCGAATGGACCGCCACTGTGGCGTCCACGCCCGTCCACGTCTTCAGCATTCAGCGAGCCACGATCTTCAACTACCGCAAAGACACTTCGTACCGCGGCCAAGCGGAGTTCGCGGGAGAGAATCCGGTATCGGGAGCCCTCATCACCTACAGCCTGGGCGCCGGAGCCGGCCTGGCTAGGCTGAGGATGACGAATTCCTCGGGCAGGGTGGTGAGGGACTTCGCCGTGCCGTCCGAGGCCGACATCCATCGCGTGAACTGGGATCTCCGGAACGCCACGTCGAGTGAGCGTGAAACCTGGCGCCGTCATGACGATCCCCGCCTGGCGCGACCCATCGACGACCTGGGACCCTGGGTATCGCCGGGACGCTACACGGTGACCCTCGAAGCGAGGGGAGCCACGGCTAGCCAAACGGTCGACGTGAGAGGTGATCCGCTGATGCCGGTCACGCAGGCCATGTACGAGGAGCGGGAGACGTTTCTCCTGGACCTTCTCGAAGTGGCCCGCAGCATCCGTGAGGCGCGGCCCGGACTCAGCTGCCCCGGATTCGGCGGTGGCGGGGAGCCCTCGGGAACCGATGGCGAGCTGTGCGCGATCCAGCGGAGCGCCGAACAGCTTTCCGATGCTCTGGACGGAGAGGCGGTCCGACCCGGATCGCTCTATCCTCCAACCGCCGAACACCTGGGGCGCAAGGCGGTCCTGGAAGCCCGGCTTACCAGGGCTTTGGCGTCCATGTAGACGGCCCGCGGCGAGAGACGCCGTGAGTCGATGAATCGACCAACCACCAAAGGTCATATGAGCACGTTCTTTCTGCAGTCTCACTCGGGATTCCGATACCTGGTCCTGCTGGCGGGCATCCTGACCGTGCTGTACTCCGTCTATGGAGCGGTCACGAAACGCCCCTACGACAGCAAAATGCGAATCCTGGCGTCGAGCTTTGCCGGGCTCACGCACCTTCAGATCCTGCTCGGAATGGCGCTCATCTTTTCGGGACGATTCCAGCCCGCCGTGGCGGGACATATCGTCATGATGCTCTTCGCCGCGGCGGCGGGTCAGATTCCGGTCTCGGTCATGCGCCGCAGGCCGGACGAGGAGAAGACCTATCTTCCCCACGGTGTCTGGGCGCTAGTGTCTCTGGTCGCGATCGCGGCCGGGATGATGGCGATCGGGCGGCCGTTGGTGGGTTGAGCGGAACCTCGAGCAACGAGTCGTGATTTGGCTGAGATGACGTCGACACCAGAGCACGCCCCGGACGCGCAGCCTCTCACCGCCTCACGGGGCGGCCCGGATCTGGGCTTGGTGATGGGCGGTGGCGGAGCGCGGGCCGCCTACCAGGTGGGCTTCCTCCGTTACCTGGCTCGACGGTTCCCCGATCTCGACGTGCCCATCGTCACCGGCGTTTCGGCCGGCGCGATCAACGCGGCTCACCTCGCCTCGCACCACGGGTCGTTCCACCAGGCCGTCGAGGAGTTGGTTTCGCTCTGGCAACGCCTGGCGGTAGAAGACGTTTTCCGGGTGGACGCGCCGTCCCTCGGTTGGACGGGCGTCCGCTGGGTCTTCCAGCTCTTGTCCGGCGGCGTGGGAGGGGCGGTGCGCGTCAGAGGCCTCGTGGACACCTCACCTTTGCAGGCCTATCTGGAGGAGGTGATGCACGCCGTCGAAGGGGAGCTCTCCGGAATCCAGTACAACCTCGCGGTCGGGCGGCTCAAGGCGGTCGCCATCAGCACGTCGAGCTACACGACGGGCCAATCCGTGACCTGGATTCAGGGGTGCGACCTCGTGGACTGGAGCCGACCCCAACGGCGTTCACGGCAGACCGTTCTGACCGTCGAACACGTGATGGCCTCGGCGGCTCTCCCACTCTTCTTCCCGGCCATCCAAATCGGTGACGAGTTCTTCGGAGATGGAGGGGTTCGCCTTGCCGCGCCGTTGTCTCCCGCGCTGCACCTCGGAGCCGAAAAGATCCTCGCCATCTCTACCCGATACGACCGCTCGGCGGCCGAGGCCCGAGTCCACGCGACCACAGGCTATCCGCCCCCGGCCCAGGTACTCGGGGTATTGCTCAACTCGGTGTTCCTCGACCTCCTGGACCAGGACGCCCTCAGGTTGGAACGACTCAATCATCTCATCGGGCAGGTGCCCCGGCCGGGACGGGACGGGCTGCGGCCGGTTCAGCTGCTCGTGTTGCGTCCTTCGGTCGACCTCGGGCGCCTGGCGAACGAGTTCGAGCCCGACCTACCGTGGACGTTCCGCTTCTTGACCCGAGGACTCGGCACGCGCCAGACGCGCAACTCGGATCTGCTCAGCCTCGTTCTCTTCCAGCCGGACTACGTCCATCGCCTGATCGGCCTCGGTGAGGCCGACGCCGAGGCGCGGGCGGACGAAATCGACGCGTTCATTCTTTCAGAGGGCCCCGAAGGCTGACGCCTTTGAGGTGCCGCGCGGTCCCCCTCACGATAGACGCGGGGCACATGCAAACGGGCGCCAGTGTTAGATTTCAAGGTGCGCAACACCGATAACGGCTGAGTTCCCGCGCCAGCCGCCAAGACGGGAGAACGGTCATGTCGCAGGAGCCCAAGAAGAGTCTGGCCAGCGAAGAGGAAGCCCGGCAGGTCGCCGAGTCCGCAAGGGAGACGGAGTGGGAGAACCGGAGCTTCGCGCGGGGCCTGTTCGACGGTTCGCTCGACCTTGGTGTCGTGTATCCACCGCCGGAGCCGAGCCCTGAGAGCGAAGCCAGAGCCCGACCTTTCCTGAAGGCGCTCGCAGAGTTCACCATCGCGCACATCGACGGCGATGCCATCGATCGTGAGAGCTGGGTTCCCCAGGATGTGCTTGACGGTCTGGCGGAGCTCGGTGCGTTCGGCATCAAGATTCCGCAGGAGTACGGCGGACTTGGGCTATCGCAGTACCACTACAACAAGGCCCTCGCGATCGTAGCCAGCCGCTGCGTATCGACGGGCGCATTTCTGTCCGCCCATCAGTCCATCGGCGCCCCACAGCCGCTCCTGTACTTCGGCACCGAGGAGCAGAAGAAGAAGTACTTGCCGCGCCTCGCCGCTGGGGAGCTGTCGGCCTTCGCCTTGACGGAGATGGACGTGGGTTCGGACCCTGCCAACCTGGCTACCACCGCGGAGCTGTCCGAAGACGGCGAACACTGGATCCTGAACGGCGAGAAGCTGTGGTGCACCAACGGACCTCGTGCCGACATCATCGTCGTCATGGCTCGGACTCCGGCGCGCGAGGGGGTAAAAAGCCGAAAGCCCATCAGCGCCTTCATCGTGGAGACGGATTGGGAAGGAGTCGCGGTCGGACACGTTTGCTCGTTCATGGGCCTCCGCGGACTCTCGAACGGCGTGCTGCACTTCGACAACGTGAAGGTCCCGAAAGACAACCTGCTCTGGGGGGAGGGCCGGGGGCTCAAGCTGGCTCTCATCACGTTGAACACGGGCCGACTGTCCATTCCTGCCTTCTGCGCGGCGGGAGCCAAAGGTGCGCTCCTTTCGAGCCGGACCTGGGCAGCCGAGCGCTTCCAATGGGGAGCGCCGGTGGGCAAGCACGACGCCATCGCACAGAAGCTGGGCAGCATGGCCGCCAACACGTTCGCACTCGACGCCGTCGTCGACCTGACGGCCCGTATGGCCGACGCGAAGAGCTTCGACATTCGCCTCGAGGCCGCCATCGCGAAGATGTGGAACAGCGAGATCAGCTACGAGGTGATCGATGACGCCGTGCAGATCCGTGGCGGACGAGGATACGAGACGGCGGACTCCCTGCGGGCTCGCGGGGAGCACCCATACCCCATCGAACGAGCGCTCCGAGACAGCCGGATCAACCTGATTTTCGAGGGATCCAGTGAGATCATGCGCCTCTTCATCGCCCGAGAGGCCGTCGACAGTCACCTGAGCGTGGCCGGCGACATGATCAACCCGAAGGCTCCCATGGGGAAGCGCATCGCGGCGTTGTTCCGGGCGGGTCTCCACTACGCGTGGTGGTATCCGAGCCGCTGGCTCACCTGGGGGCGGTGGCCCCGCTATGCGGAGTTCGGTCCTCTGGCGGGCCACCTGCGGTACGCCCACCGGACCTCGGCGAAGTTGGCGCGGGCCATCTTCTATGCCATGGTCCGGTTCGGCCCCGGCCTCGAGAGGAGACAAGCGGTTCTCGGCAGAATCGTGGAAATCGGCGCCGAGCTGTTCGTCATGGTTTCGACCGTGGTACGGGCCCACACCTTGGTGAACGCCAATCCGGCCGATCGGTCACCGTACTCGTTGGCCGACCTCTTCTGCCGGCAGTCCAGAGCGCGCATTCGAGACCGCTTCGATCATCTGTTCTGGAACAACGATGCCGCCACCTACAAGGTGGCACAGCGGACGATGGAAGGGATGTTCGAGTGGGTCGAGGAGGGACTGGTCAAGGAAGACTGGATCGCGGCCGAGGAACCGGCTGGAGCCCCTCCCCCAGCCCCGTCGGCTCCACCCGTGGAATCAGAGCCGATCGGCTCGCCGGAGCCGGTCTCGACGACCTAGCAACCTCCCGACGACGACCCGCGGACGGCTGCCAAAGAAGCACGGCGGGTCGCGGTCCGGAGCTCCCGGGGCCGCCTCGACCTCAGAACGCCACGGCGTCGCGGGATTGTCGCCGGTAGAGACGGCCGTAGACGTCGCTCCCCTCCAGGAGCTCCCGGTGCGTTCCCTGATCGACGATGACGCCCTGGTCGAGCACCAGGATCCGGTCCGCACGTATCACCGTCGACAACCGGTGAGCGATGACCAGCGTGGTCAGCCCCTCCATGAGGTGTTCGAGAGCGTCCTGGACCAACGCCTCGCTCTCCGAGTCCAGGCTACTCGACGCCTCGTCGAGGATGAGGACCCTGGGACGCTCCAAAATGACGCGGGCGATGGCCACGCGTTGGCGCTGACCCGCACTCAGCGTGACGCCACGCTCACCCACCACCTGGTCGATCCCATCGGGCAGCCCGGCGATGAACTCGCTGGCGTGGGCCGCCCGGGCCGCCTCTTCGATCTCCCGCTCGGTAGCCTGGAGATTACCGTACATCATGTTCTCGCGGATCGTACCCGCGAACAACATCGGTTCCTGAGGAACGATGCCGATCTCGCTCCTGAGCTCGTGGAGCGATACCTCGCGCACATCCACACCGTCAAACGACACCGAACCCTCCTCGACATCGAAGAAACGCGGCATCAAGGAGGCCAGCGTGCTCTTGCCGGCCCCCGAACTGCCCACCAGGGCCACGGTCTCGCCCTCGCCCAGCTCCAGCTCGATCCCGTCCAGGACTCGCGGCAGGTCCGGTCCGTAGCGGAACGTGACCCCCTCGTATCGCACCACCCCTCGGGTGGGACGGGGGAGTGGCTTCGGCTCCGCAGGTGACTCGATGGCCACCGGGTGATCAAGGAGCTGGAAGATGCGCTTGGCCGCTCCTGCAGCCTCCTGGAGATTCCCCCAGAATCCAGCCAGGGACGCGATCGCCCCGGAGATGGTCACGGCGTAAAGCAGGAAGGCCACCAGCGTTCCTGGAGTGAGCGCCCCCGCCAGAACGAGCCGTCCCCCTTCCCACAGCACGACGACGATGGCCCCGAACGCGGCGAACGTAATGGCGCCGGTGAGGCTCGCGCGGGCGACGGCCCGCCGGAGACCTTCGTCACGGGCGCGGTCGACCTCCGCCCCGTAGGCCTGCGCCTCGTACTCCTCTCGGGTAAAGCTCTGGACCGTCCGAATCTGCGTGAACACCTGCTCGGCGCGTGACACTGCGTCCGCCAGGCGATCCTGGATGCGCGTGCTCAACCTTCGAACCCGGCGACCGAAGAACCAGCCGACCAACGCAGCGAAGGGAATCGCCGTCAGGGTCACGAGGGTCAACTGCGGGTGCGTGATGGTGACGAGCACCAAAGCACCGACCAGGAAGATGCCCTGGCGGATGATCTCCGGAAGGCCGAACCGCAACACGCCCTGAATGAGCCCCGAGTCCGACGCGAGACGCGATGTCAGCCCACCGACACGCCTGGAAGCGAAGAAGCCCGGAGGCTGATAGACCAGAGAGTCGAAAAGGTCGCGCCTGAGATCGGCCACGACCCGCTCGGAGACCGCGGCGGTCAGGTAGCTCTGGCTGAAATTGACCACGGCTTGGGCAGCGAATAGCGCCAGCAGACCCAGGGCGATCCGATTGAGAAGACCGGTATCGTTGGCGAGGAATGCGGCGTCCAGCAGCTCACGGACGATGAGCGGAAACGCAAGGCCCACACCGGTGCTCAAGAGCATGAGCACCCCGGCGGTAATCAGGGAGACGCGATAAGGCCGAAGCCGGGGCGCCAGGCGCCGCAGGAAGCCCACGGCCCTCCTCGGGCTCAGTCGCTCTTTTGGCACCACCGAGTCGTCCCCTCGTCTATTGGATCCATGAACGTACCCATAAATTACGCCTTCCGGGACTGATCCCCGGGCAATGATATGAACGAGGATCCGGAATGAACACCGCGCACCACCATAGAGGGTTCTACATCACCACGATCTGGACACTGGGCCTCCTCTTCCTCGGAAGCGTCGTCCACGCCACCGAATCGAGCCTCGCTTGCCCGGACTGGCCCACCTGCTACGGTACCATGGTGCCCGAGATGACGGGCGGGGTCTTCTGGGAGCACCTGCATCGCCTGGTCGCGGGAGGCTTAGTGCTCATCTTCGCCGCGGCCACTTACATGTCGTGGAAGCCCGAGGCGGAACGGCCCTCCCTCCGAAAGTGGGCTCTCGCGGGCATCGCGCTCCTTCTCGTTCAGAGCGTCTTCGGTGGCCTCACGGTCCTCATGCAGCTCCCGGACGCCGTTTCGACCACGCATCTGGCGCTCGCATTCCTCTTCCTGGCACTCTCCACAGGCCTGACGGTGGTGACCTCCCCTCGCTGGACCTCGGGCGAGGGACCGCCGCAGGGGCTCGTGGGTCTCCGGAACATCGCGCTCGTCGGAGCGGGCCTCACCTTCCTGCAGTCGGTGCTCGGGGCGGCCGTAAGGCACATGGACGCCGGTCTCGTATGTCCGGACGTCCCGCTTTGCTTGGGCCAGTGGATTCCGCCTCTACAGACTGCCACCGTGGCCGTCCACTTCGCGCACAGGGTCGTGGGCATCCTGCTGTTGGTGGCCCTTGCAATTCTGACGGTGCGGGCCGCGAGGGAGCTCGGACCCTCCGTGGCCAGAACGCTCGCCCTGTCCGCCGGGGCGCTGGTGGTCGTTCAGGTGACGCTGGGGTTCCTGTCGGTGTACCTGCGGCTGGCGGCCATTCCCGTGTCGCTCCACACGTTGCTGGCGGCCACCATTCTGACCGTCACGGTGGCTGTGGCGGTGATGACGTGGACTCCCGAGAGACGCAGCGCAGGCACTGGCGGCGTTGAAGCAGGAAGCGAAGCCGTAGCGCCCGGGACCTGAGCCGCACTGGAGCGCTCGGCTCCCGACCGGTCGAGCACTCGGCGCCGCGGATCAGGCCAGCGGAACGGCGATCTCCACTTCGGCACCCCCCGCGGGGCGGTTCCGCAGATGGATGCGTCCGGCTTGAAGCTCCACGGCCCGCCGTGCGTGCGAGAGGCCAAGACCCAACCCGTCCTCGCTTGTCGTGTAGAAGGGGTCGTACGCCTTCGACAGCGCCTCCGCGGTGAAGCCCGGTCCGTCGTCCTGCACCAGCACCCGACCCCACTCCGCGTCGCTCGAGACCGTCACCACGACTCCCTTGCCCTCACCGAACACCGCGGCGTTGTGGAGGATGAGGTAGAGCGCGTCCAGCAGGGCGTCGGCATTCACGTGGACCTGAACGGGACCCGTGGCGGATACTCGCACCGAGAGGTCCCAATCGGCTTCGAAGTCGCGCACTGCCTCCTTCGCGAGTCGCAGCAAGTCGTCCTCATCCGTCTCGCCCGACGGATCCTCGAGGAAGAAGTGCAGATCGTCCACGGCCGCCACCGCCTGCTCGGCGGCCTTCCTGAGCGAGAGCCTCCGGTCCTTGAACGCCGCCGCCAACGGAGCGTCCACGTTCTCGCGTAGGTAACCTCCGATGCGTGAGAGGGCGAGGCTGAAGGCCTCGTCCGAACCGCTACCTCCCGAGGCGGCGGATGCGGATCTGTGCCCGCCACCAGGGGGGCTCCCCTTCGACCGACTCGAGCTTCTACCTACGAAGAACCCCACCAAAGCCGCCACCAGGGCAGCGATCACCGATACCGCCGACAACCCGTCCATGTGCCTCCGTAATCAGGCTCGCCGAACCTGCGAGCCCCGTGATGTTCCAAGAACCTACGCGGCAGGTCACTCAACGATGAGGGACCTGGTCAACCCCTCCCGGAAGCCCCCACCGACAGAACGCGTCGCCACGCGCCTCGCACGCCACATGCGCCACGTTTGGCGCCCCTTGGAACGTGGCACCGAGAACGGCGGTGCAGAGACCCGACACGATAGCACATGCGTCGCCGCCGGGATCGGCCTGCATGAAGAGTAACGCCCGTCCCTCCATCGTAAAGCCGCCACGCGCAAAGCCCCCGATGCGCCTCCCGAAGAGGGCCTTGAGCCTACGGCGCACCCGTCGACGGGCCAGGGCCAGCGCCAACCCACGGCGCATGAACCGGGACCGACGATCGTTGGACATGTTGGCGAGTCGTTTTCCGCACTCGAAGAGTACCTCCTCGGAGTCGGGCCTCTTGATGACCAGTCCCACCAGATTCCTGAACTCGGCGTCAGAGATCTTCCGCCCCCGCTTCACCTCGTGCTGGTAGTTGCGGATCTGGCGTCCCACGACATCGCTCAACCCCAACCTGCGCGGCATCGTGACGGACGTGTCCTCCTCCTCGAATACCTCGGACGGCCGGTCGTACGTTTGAATGACCTCCAGCAAGGTGAGAGCGACCACGGCCGAGACGCGCGTGCGTCCGTTGTCGGCAGGATCGAGAGTCGGGATGTGGCCCATCGCTGTGGTTTTCGTGGTCGTCGACATTCAAGGGAATCGGTACGGGACCCCTCCAGTACGGGCCGGAGCGTTGGCTGCGGCTAATCTCGCGGAGCATCTGCCACCCGGCAACGTACCCGTTCGCACCGTCCCAATGTGGGCCCGTACCGATATGAGAGTGACATCTGTGGGCGCCAACCGTATATAGCGTCACGACCATCGACGATACGGTATTGCATCGCCTACTGGGGCGGTGGAGTGGACGGGAATCGTGCGGCCACCCTGGGGGGGCTGGTTTCGAGCCGCGACGACCGTTCCTTCATTCGCCCTTTGTCGTTTCCGTTTGTTCCGTCCCCTGGATCCATCTAGCTTGGGCCCCGACGCCCGCGGCACAGGCTCCCGCACCGATCCGGACCATCACGAATGAAGCGGTACGCAGCATACGACCCGCCGGAATACCTGGAGTGGGCTCCCGCTCCGGGGGCGGTCGAGGCATATGAGCGTACCGTACTCGATGACGCGGAGCGAGCCGTGATCATCGCCGAGCTGGACGAGGCGAGGATGCTAGCGCTGTACCACGACCTTCTGCTCACCCGCCTGCACGACATCGGCCTCAAGCGGTGGGTGCGGCAAGGTGTGCTGTCGAAGGCCTGGCTGGGCACTGGAGAAGAAGCGGTAACCGTGGGTTCCGTGTCCGCGCTCGATCGGGAACGGGACGTGGTCTGCCCGATGATCCGAAACGCCGGCGCCTGCCACATGATGGCCATGCCCATGGCCGATCTCTTCAGGGCCTACCTGGCGACATCCGACTCGCCGAGCGGCGGGCGCGACCTCCACGCCGGGGATGTGTCGGAGGGCGTGATACAACCCATCAGTCACATGGGCACGAGCGTGACGGTCATTGCCGGGGTGGCGCTGGCCTTCAAGCAACGGGGTCAGGATCGGGTCGCTCTGACCTGGGTGGGCGATGGGGCGACCCGCACCGCGGCATGCCACGAGGGCATGAACTTCGCTGCGGTTCAGGACGTCCCGGCGGTATTCGTGATACAGAACAACCAGGTCGCCTTGGGCACTCGCCTCGACCAGCACGGCGGCGGGTCGTTGGCGCGCTGGCCGGACATGTACGGGATACCGTCCTGGACCGCCGACGGCAACAACCTGTTGGACGTACTAGCCGCCACGACACTGGCCGTGCGCTGTTGCAGAAACGGTCAGGGGCCGGCCGTGGTCCTGGCCGAGACCTTCCGAATGGGCGGGCACGCGACCCACGACGAGGTCGAGGCCCGGGCGACGTTCCCGCCCGAGATGTTCGAAACCTGGGGGAGGCGCGATCCGGTGGGCCTCTTCGAGGAGTTTCTCAAGGACAGCGGAATCTCCGAGCGGAAGTTGATCTCGATTGAGGAAGGGGCGGTGGCTCTGGTAGATGCCGCCGCTGAGGAGGCTCTGGCCTCGAGGCAAGCACCCGCGGACCCGGAAAAGACGTTGTACATTGAGTTTCTGGAGGGCACGCGGCCGACCGCCCTCGCGCGCCGGCCGGTTTGACGACACATTCGCTCAACCGGCGGACCCTTGAAGGTGAGTCCCCGAGGGGGCATATTTCAAACTGAAAGTGAGAATCATTATTGATGATCGACACCACTCGTCGACGCCGAGGATCCTCACGGGCGGCCGTACCTCACTGAAATAGCGCATGGTAAAGCCGAATATGACTGAGCAATTCGCGATCTGCGTCTCGGAGGAGCCACTCTCCGAGTTGAGTGACGAGGACCTCGTCACGGCTCACTTACAGGGTCGAAAGGGCGCTTTCGAGGCCCTCTACGAGCGCTATCACGACCGCCTGGTCCACTTCGTGGCGCGAAAAACGGGGGACAGCGACAGGGCCCAGGATCTCGTTCAGGAAGCGTTCATTCGCGTGACTCGGCATCTGCACCGATTCGACACGACGAAGAAGTTCTCCACGTGGGTGTACACCATCGCAAGCAACCTCTCCAAGAACGAACTGCGTAACCGGTCCCGGAGCCCTCTCATCCTCTTCCAGCGGCTCACCGGAAACTGGGACGACGACCATCGACCCTTGCAGTTCGAGGACTTCCGGATGAGGCCCGACGATCTCTACAGAAAGCGCTACCTCAGGCGTCTCGTCGAGGACACGGTGGAGGAGCTCCCCGAGCATCACCGGTTGGTGTTCAGGCTAAGGGAGCTCGACGGAAAGAGCTACGAGGAAATCGCCGAGATTACCGGGGTAAACCTCGGAACCGTGAAGAGCCGCCTGCATCGCGCCAGGAACTCGTTCGCACAGCGAATAGAGCCCTTCCTCAATTAGGCTCGATGGCTCACAATTAAGGACTATGTTCGACAACCTACGCCGCGCCTTCCGAGAAGCCGTAGACAACTTCAAGGAAGAGCTGGACCGCGATAACGTCCCGGAAGCCGTCGACAATCTTCTCCGGGCGATGAAGCGCGAGGCCGCCGACACTCAAGCCGAAACCCAGCGGCTGGAAGCGGCCATCAAGAAGGCCATCGACGCAACCGACAAGGAGGGGCGCGAGGGTGAGACGTGTCGGCGTCGCGAGCAGATGGCCACCAAGATCGGCGACGAAGAGACCGCACGGGTTGCCCGGGAGTACGCAGAGAAACACGAGCACCGTCGGGGTATCCTCGAGCAGAAGGCCATCGTGCTCAAGGAAGAGATGGACATGCGCCGGGGCGAGTTCAAGCAGATGATCGCGACGATCAAGGACGCCGAGAAGAACCGCGACACGCTCACCGCGACAGCTGGAAGGGCCAGCGCGCGGAACTCCATCGACGGAGCGGAGGATCTGTTCGCGGAGTTGGACCGGATCGCAGGCGACATCGAAGACGACGACGCCCGGCGAGATGCTCAGATCGAAGTGAACGAGGCGCTGGGCGCCGACCCGCTCGATGAATTCAGGTCGGCTCCCCCACCGCCGCCCATGGATGTCGACGCCCGCCTGGACGCGCTCAAGCGGGCGATGGGGCGGGACGACGAGAGCTAGAACCGGGTGGTGGGGCCCCCATGGGCCCCTACTCGAGATCCAACTCACCTCCGGCCTCGGCCAACTCCCGGAAGAACAGCAATCCCGCGCACTCTCCGGCGAGAAACAGCAGGTCCTCCCGCATCTCGGCCGACACGGACTCGTGACCCTCGCCTCGATCGTCGAGGACCAGGAACCAGCTCCGGCCCTTCCGGCTCCCGAGGAACACGGCCACCGTGTCACCCTCCTCGTTGAGAACAGCTGCACACAATGAACCCGCAGCATCACCCCAAGCGGATAGGGGCGGCGGCCACGGCCAGCCTTCGGATAGAACGGCTCGATCCGATCCTCCAGCTGTTGCCAGGGAATCAGCCCCTCCATCTTCTCCAGGAAAATCTCCCGGCGCGTCCGCCGCTTCTTCGAATCGTACTCCAGCTCCGCGAAAGTCATCTGAAGCTCCATGGCCCGCTCACAACTCCCCGGTCGTTTCATACCATGAAACTACACCCGTCTTGTTCAGAGTTTCCCTAGAACCGGGTGGTGGGGCCCCCATGGGTCGAGATCCAACTCACCTCCGGCCTCGGCCACTCCCGGAAGAACAGCAATCCCGCGCACTCTCCGGCGAGAAACAGCAGGTCCTCCCGCATCTCGGCCGACACGGGGAGCGTGAACTCCGTGCGCGCCGGCTCCGCCGCGAGATCCAGGATCCAGGATGAAGAGCGGCTCCGGCTCTGAGCCACCGTGTTCGGCCACCGAAACCAACCCGCCGCGACCACCGCCGACCAGGTAGATCGACCGCCAGATCGGCAGGGCGAACCGCGATCGCTCCCCGTCTCCGCCCCATACGGAGAAGTTGCCGCGGGCGCCCTCCTGCTGGGCCTCGGCCGCGGTTCGGCCCAGGTACTTGGTCAGATCGATGACGTCGTCGTTCACGATCCAACCGTAGACCCGCCGACCCCGAGGCGCAATGAGATCCGTCCGAAGCCCCGTCGCCGGCGCAGGCCCCAATCACGTCGTCGACACCGGTGGCGCGGGACGTCGGATTTCTTAGATTCTCCCTGAGGCCTCGCCTCGGACCTCGATACCACGCTTGACCCAAACGGTGACCAATGGAGAACTGGATCGGCATCGGCATTTGGATCGTAATGGGAGCCTTCATCGGCCTTCTCATGCGAATGGCCATAAAGCGCCCGGAGGAGACGTCCGGACACGTCACCCTCCTCATGGTGCTGGGCGCCTTCGGGGCGGTCGTCGGAGGCATGCTGGGAGTCGGCATCTTCGAGTTCGACGACCCCCTCGCGTTGAGCGCGGGCGGAATGGGGGGTGCCTTGGCCCTTTCCGCCTTGATGAGCTTCGTCTACCGATGGGGCATCCGCGGTCTCATTTGACGCATCGAATGCGCACATGTTGGGAGATCCGGAGGCGGCGGCCCGCGGGCCGGCGCCTCCTTGTTTTGAAGCCTGTTGTCGGGCCCCTTGGCCCTTCCCCAAGGAAGATCGATCATGGATGACGTCCAGGAATACATCGGACAGGGACTACAGCGTTTCACCGACGAGATCTTCGACTTCATTCGCATCCCGTCGGTAAGCGCCAAGTCGGATCATGATGACGACACCCGCAGGGCGGCCGAGTGGCTGGAGGCGCGGATGGTGGACGCCGGCCTCGAGGCGGAGGTCGTCGATACACCCGGTCACCCCATCGTACTGGGAGAGTGGCGTGGAGCCGGAGACGACGCCCCGACGGTGCTCGTATACGGCCACTACGACGTGCAGCCTCCGGAGCCGCTGGAGCTCTGGCACTCTCCTCCGTTCGAACCGGAGTTCAGGGACGGCCGCCTATACGCCCGCGGCGCCGCCGACGACAAGGGTCAACTCTACCTTCACGTAAAGGCAGCGGAAGCGCACTTGAAGGCGGGGGGCGGGCTCCCCGTTAACCTGATCATTCTCGCTGAAGGCGAGGAGGAAGTGGGCTCGCAGAACCTGGTGCCCTTCGTCGAGGCGAACCGGGACCGTTTGGCCTGTGACGCAGTCATCATTTCCGACACGGCCATGTTCGCTCCCGGGTTGCCGTCGCTGCTCTTCTCGTTGCGGGGCATCGCATACTGTGAGATCCACGTGGACGGTCCGTCAAGCGACCTGCACTCCGGTGCCTATGGCGGCCCCGTCGTGAACCCGGCGATGGCGCTGGCCCGGATTCTGGCGACGCTGTTCGACGACGATGGCAGCATCGCCATCGACGGGTTCTACGACGACGTTCTCGACTGGGACTCCGAGACCCGAGACGGGATTCGAAAGCTGCCCTTCGATGAAGAGGATTTCGCCGCACCGGTAGGTGCGGTTCTCGCCGGCGGCGAGCAGGGATACTCGGTCCCCGAAAGGCTCTGGATTCGGCCGACTTGCGAGGTCAATGGACTACTCTCGGGCTACACCGGTGAGGGCGCGAAGACCGTGCTCCCGGCGAAGGCCATGGCCAAGGTGAGCTTCCGGCTGGTGGCTGATCAGACTCCTGAGCGAGTCTACCGACTCGTCCGGGAACACGTCGCCAAGGTGACTCCGGTCGGCGTCACGACACGGGTCGAGGAACTGCACGGAGGTATGCCCTGGCGAGCTCGGCTCGACGAGAAGCTCAAGGAAGCCGCGACCGCCGCGTTGCTGAAGGCCTTCGGCGCCGCACCCGTCCTGGCCGGCGAGGGTGGGAGCATTCCCATCGTCGGGGAGTTCGAGCGGGTCCTGGGCGCTCCGGTGTTGCTCGTGGGCTTCTCCCTGCCGGGGGCCAACCTGCACGCACCTAACGAGTGGTTCCCCCAGGAGAACATCGAGAAGGGCATCCGAGCCCTGGCCTATCTCTACGAGGAGCTCGGCTAGTGTGGATACGTCGGTGCTCGAATAGCCGAGACTCTTCTGGGACGCCACACTAGGGAGAGGGCAACATTGCACCGGCCTTCAGGAGCGCCCGTGCCTTGTTGAGGGTCTCGTCGTATTCGCGGGCGGGATCGGAGTCGGCCACAATGCCGGCACCGGCCTGGACGTACGCCGTGCCATCCTTCACGAGGACCGTTCGGATCGTGATGGCCGCGTCCATCGCTGCGCCTCCCCAGCTGAAGTGACCCACGGCCCCCGCATATGGCCCCCTCCTGACCGGCTCCAGCTCGTCGATGATCTCCATCGCACGGACTTTGGGGGCTCCGGACACGGTCCCCGCCGGAAAGCACGCCCGAAACACATCCATCGCGGACAGACCTTCTCTCAGCCTGCCCTCGACCTGGCTGACCAGGTGCATGACGTGCGAGTAGCGCTCCACCACCATCAGGTCGGGTACCACCACCGACCCGTACTCCGCCACGCGCCCCACATCGTTTCGCCCCAAGTCGACCAGCATGCGGTGCTCCGCCAGCTCCTTCTCGTCCTCGGCCAGATCCTTCGCCAAGGCCCGGTCTTGCTCCGGGGTCTCCCCCCTTGGCCTGGTCCCGGCAATCGGCCTCACGGTGACGACACCGTCCTCGACGCGGACCAACACCTCGGGAGAGCTCCCCACGAGGCACAGTCCGTCGAGCTCTAAAAAGTAGAGATACGGAGACGGGTTCAACGACCGAAGGGCCCGATAGAGATCGAAGGGGCCGGCGGACAGTTCCATCTCGAGGCGCTGGCTCAAAACGACCTGGAACGCGTCACCGGCCATGATGTACTCACGAATCCGCTCCACGGACGCCTCGAATTCTCCACGACTCATCGTGCTCGTGAAGCCCGGATCCTCGTTTGGCTCGAGGCCTAGTTCCAACGCGGGAGGAGGCGGCTCCTCCGATAGCCGAGTCACCAGATTCCCGGTCTTCTCCTCCGCTTGATCGTATCGCCTGCGAAGCTCGGCCTCGCTCAGACCTTCCTCCACCTCTACGGTGGCGATCGCCATGGCGCGCCCCAGGAGGTTGTCGATGGCCAGCACGACATCGATGAAGACGAAGATGCCGTCCGGCAGTTGAAGATCGTCGGGAGGGCCCTCTCCGAGCCGTTCGATCTGGCGCACGACGTCGTACCCGAAGTACCCTACGGCGCCCCCCCACAGCCGGGGCAGGCCTTCGGTGGCGAGGGGTTGTCGGGCTCGGAGTCGTTCGTCGAGATCGGTCAGCGGGTCGTCGGTGGAGATGGGCGTCCAGCCATCGTCGCGCGTCCACAATTCAGCTCGACCTTTGACCAGACGCCACGCTTCGGCCGGCTCGCTCCCCAGAAACGTGTAGCGGGCCCACTGCTCGCCGCCGACTACGGATTCGAGCAGGAATCCGAACGGGGGACGTCGAATCTTGGCATAGGCGGTGACCGCGGTGTCTACATCGAACAGAAACTCCCTCCATACCGGAAGGACACCGGCACGATCCGCGCTTGCGCGAAATTCCTCGAAGCTGGGCTTGAGCTGCATGGACTTCATTCGTCTGGTGAGGAGGACCCCGGGTCGAGGCCTGGAGAACTTATGAGTGAATGGAAAAAGGGAAAGATCCCGCGGATCATCGCGGTGGACACGGGGGGCACGTTCACCGACGTCCTGATTCTCGAAGCCGGCCGCGTCAGGTCACTCAAAGTGTCCTCCACGCCCATCGACCCCGCCGACGCCGTCCTCGACGCGGTCAGAACGATTCTCGGTGACGACGAAGGCCGATACCAGCTCCTTCACGGATCCACGGTCGCTACGAACTCCCTTCTAGAACGCAACGGTGCCCGCGTCATGCTCGTCACGAACTCGGGGTTCGAGGATGTGATCGAGATCGGACGCCAGAACCGGCCACAGCTCTACGCCCTGGTCGGTCACCGCCCCACTCCGTTGGTCCGGCGAGAGGACCGCGTGGGCGTACGAGGCCGAATCGGGCCCGAGGGCCAGGTGGTGGAGCCCCTCGCCCAGGACGAGCTGGAGGGCCTGGCGGAGCGGCTCGCCGAGGCCGAGTCGATCGCGGTGGTACTGCTCCACTCGTACGCGAACGCCGACCATGAGGAGAGCGTCGCGGAAGCACTGTCGGACAGCTCGGCACCGCTGTCCATATCCGTCAGGCTGCTGCCCGAGTACCGAGAGTACGAGCGCACGTCCACCACGGTCGTCAACGCCTACGTGGCGCCCCGCGTGTCCAACTACCTGGAGCGGCTGCATCGGGAGGCGGGCGCCGAGCGGGTGAGGATCATGGGCTCGAACGGTGGATCCCTATCCGTGAAGCGTGCGTCCCGGGAACCGATCCATACCGTGTTGTCCGGCCCCGCCGGGGGAGTCGTGGGGGCCAGGGAGTGGGGACGCCTCGCCGGATACGAACGAATCGTCTCCTTCGACATGGGAGGCACGTCGACCGACGTGTCTCTTTGTCCAGGCGGCCTGCTACACACACGCGAGTTCGAGATCGCGGGCCAGCCCGTGGCCATTCCGGTCATCGACATCCACACGGTGGGTGCCGGGGGAGGCTCCCTCGCCCGTGTGGATCCAGGCTGCGCGCTCCGGGTCGGGCCCCAGTCCGCCGGCGCCGATCCCGGTCCCATCTGCTACGGAAGAGGAGGGGACGGGGTGACGGTGACCGACGCCCATGTCTGGCTCGGGCGACTCCCCGTCGACGGCTTCCTGGGGGGCCAAGCCACGCTCGACCGGAGAGGCATCGAGCCCGCGCTCGCCGCATTGGCGGAGGATCTGGGTGGAAGCCTCGAGGAGACCGCCGAGGGGGTTCTCGCCGTAGCGGATGCCGCCATGGAAAGGGCCCTTCGCGTCATCTCCGTCGAGCGCGGATACGATCCGGCCGACTTCGCTCTCGTCGCGTTCGGCGGCGCGGGCGGGCTGCACGCCGCCGGTCTCGCCCGAACGCTGGGTCTCGAACGCACCATCGTGCCACCTCTGCCCGGTCTCCTTTCGGCTTACGGCATGTTGGCGGCCGACGTCACCCGAGAGACGTCCCGGACGGTGCTGATCTCCACGGAGACTCCCTCGAGTACCGAACGCATCGAAGAGGCCTACCGCGAGCTGGAGAGGCAGGCGCTCGAGGCGATTCGACGGGAGGACGTCGAGGAGACCACGATCTCTCTTTTCAGGTGGGTCGACGCCCGTTACCGCGGACAGAGCTTCGAACTCCGTGTGCCGGGCGACGACTGGGTCGCCTCGTTCCACGCCCTGCACGAGGAGAGATACGGCTATCGGCGAGAGGATAGCCCTGCCGAGGCGGTCACGCTACGCGTCGTTGCGTCGGCACCCGGCCCCGAGCTGGAGTTCCAGCGACTCGCTCCGGCCACCAAGCCCCCCGCGCCCGGTCCGGCTCGAGTGCACGCGGGCGGACGCTGGGTGGACGCCGGCAGGATCTGGCGGGCCGATCTCTCTCCCGGACACGAGCTTCACGGGCCGATGGTGGTCTTGGAGTACAGCTCCACCACATGGGTTCCGGAGGGATGGCGACTGACGTTGGATGAGTGGGGGAACCTGCATCTGTCGGCACAGTAGCACGAGCGCGGTGCTATCTTGGAAGCGCCGAAACGCACTCGAACCATGTGACTAGATGCGTTCCACTGAAACCCGAAGTGCCCCCAAGCTCGTCTCGGAGAACAAGCCGAGGTTGGTTGGTGGTCCCGAAGTCGAGAGGCCGCCGTACGGTTGGGCGGCGGCGGTGGCTTTGGCGGTGGGCCTTCTCTACACGCTGACCCTTGCTCCAACCACCGCCTTCTGGGACACGAGCGAGTACATCGCCACCGGTCACATTCTCGGGATCCCCCATCCGCCGGGAAACCCTCTCTTCGTCGTACTGGCGCGCACCTGGGACATCCTGCTCGCTCCCTTCGGACTGACCGTGGCCACGCGCATCAACCTGTTCTCCGCCCTCATGGGGAGCCTCGCCCACGGACTCTGGTTTCTGGCGGTCCACCACGTATTGGGTTTCTTCTCCGAAGATCGGCGCTTCCGGTCGATCGGCGCCCTGACCGCGGTTCTGGTGAGCGCCACGGCCTTCACCGTCTGGAATCAGTCCAACGTGAACGAGAAGGTGTACACGGTCTCCCTTTTCACCATCGCGCTGCTCACGTGGCTGGCGTTCCACTGGCGGGAGAACCTGGGAAAGGGGCGGGACGACAACCTGTTGGTGCTCATGGCGTTCATACTCGCGCTGTCGGTCGGGAACCACCTGATGGCGTTCCTGGCCGCCCCGGCTCTGGGCGTGTTCATTCTGCTGATCGCACCTCGAACCCTCCTGAACTGGCGATTGTACGCCGTTGGCGCCGTCGCGGTCTGCCTCGGGCTCTCCATCCATCTCTTCCTTCCGCTTCGTGCGGGCCTGGCCCCCGTGATCAACCAGGCGGATCCGACCTGTCCCAGCGTGGCAAGCGCCTTGACCAGCATCGTCACGTGGGGGCAGGCTGGGTGTGCCGATCTTTCGGCGGCTCTGTCGAGACAGCAGTACGACAAGCCCGCCCTATTTCCGCGTCTGGCGTCGCTGGGAGCTCAATACGCGAACTACCTTCAGTATTTCGACTGGCAATGGGCACGAGGCGTGGCCGGATCGGAGACCGTCTTCCCGCTCCTCAGGGTCCCGTTCACGTTTCTGTTCGCCGGTCTGGGGGTCTACGGTGCGAGTCAGCATCTCCGCCGCGACTCGGCTACGGGGCTCTACACGTTGGTCCTGTTCGCCACTCTGTCGCTCGGCCTGGTTTTCTACCTGAACTTCAAGTACGGGTACTCCCTCGCGTCGCCCACGCCCGGCCTCGAATTCCACGAGGTGCGCGAGCGCGACTACTTTTTCGTTGTCGGCTTCTCTATCTGGGGGCTCTGGGCCGGACTCGGCATCGCCGCTCTCTGGCAGCGATTCGCCGAGAGGCTGAGCGGCAATTGGCTGCGCGCGGCGCCCGTGCTGGCTCTGGCGGCCATCCCGCTGCTTCTCAACTGGTCCTGGGCGAGCCGCAAGGGGGACTACTCGGCCAGGGACTGGGGATACAACCTCCTGATGAGTGTCGAGCCCTACGCCGTGCTCTTCACGAACGGTGACAATGACACGTTCCCACTTTGGTATTTGCAGGAGGCCGAGGGCATACGCCGAGACGTCACGGTCATCGTCACGTCCTACCTCAACACCGACTGGTACACCAAGCAGATCCGAGACCTGACCCGCCCTTGTCCCCCCGACGTCGATCCCGAGCGGGATCCGACGACCATCGTGTGCCAGCGGCCCTACCGCGCCTCATCCACGGCGGGGATGTACACGCATGACGCTGCCGAGGCCGAGAAGCTGGGCAAGATTGCGATCCTGATGGACAAGCCGGTAGCGACTCCCCTCAAGTCGCTGCTCGCCCTGGAGGACACCGTCATCGAACAGGTCGCCAGTCCGGCGGGGTACTTCGCGATGGAGGAGGCGCGCGACTTCCGCCTCGGTCCCCTGATCGCCCGGCTGGACGGAGGGACGGTCGTCTTCCCTTGGCAGCAGTTTGCGCTGTCGCTGATCCAGAACAGCATCGACGATCGACCTATCTACTTCGCGTCGAGCGGCAACGCGGCGCGATCCCTGGGCTTATCCCCCTATCTGGTCAGGCAGGGACTCGCTTTTCGGTTGCACCCGGGCCCTCCGGACTTGAGCCCCCGCAACGTTCTCATTCAGGACACGGGCCTCGTGCCGGTCACGGGGCCGTGGCTCGACGAGGCGAGGACCCGCACGCTGGTCGACGAGGTGTTCGTGCACCGAGGTGGGATCCCCGACGGGTGGATGCACTGGCCTGATCAATCGACCATCGGCATCCCGCACTACTACGCCTGGACATATGCGGCACTCGTGCAGAGCGCGGTCCAGAGCGATGATCCGGGTGCGGCGGAAGCATACGAGGAGCGTTTGGCGGCGTGGCAGGCCCTGACCCGATAGTCGCTAGGCGGGGCCGAGCCGGAGGAGGCCTCACCGCGCTTCGTCGTTTCCGGGGATGGCTGTGGCGCGGTCTCGATCGCTATCCTCGTGACGAGATGAACCCTTGCCAGGAGGAACCCCGTGAGTAGCGTCCCGCAGAACTTCGAAAATCACGCCAAGTTGGTGCCCATGTTTCACTTCGTTGCATTTGGGCTCATCGCGGTCTACACACTTTGGTCACTCTTCGTCGTTGTCACCTCTTTCTCCGTCGCGTCAATCCTGTCGCTGCTTTTCGCCGTCGGAGTGCTGATCGTTTTCTTCTTCGCGAGGGTCTTCGCTCTCGGCGTCCAGGATCGTGTTATCCGTCTTGAGGAGCGGGCCCGGCTAGAGCGCCTACTCGGGTCGGAGCAGCGCGACGCCATCTACGGCATGGAGACCGAGTTGCTGATCGGCCTCCGTTTCGCGTCCGACGGTGAGGTCGGGGAACTCTTCAACGCGATCGTGGCCGACGGCATTACGGACAGGGCCGAGGTCAAGAAGCGCGTCAAGAACTGGCGCGCAGACAACCAGCGGATCTGACGCATCGACCCTCGCTCAACAGCCTGGAAGGCTGTTGGAGCCGTACTCAGAATCGAGCGGTACCACCGCGTCCGATCGGCCACCCTCCCGCGGCCTCGAGGCGGAGCTCGTCCTTCGGCTGGTACAAACGGTCGACCGCTGGTACGTGGGTATGCAGGACGTTGCCCGTTCGCTCGGCATTTTGGGTTCGGGCCGGGAGTCCATCCAGGAGTCAGAGGCGGACGGGCTCATGGTGCTTACCCCAGAGGCCACGTTCAGCCACGCGACGTCCGGCGCCTTCTACCGGGGCGCGCACTATCGCAGTGACTTGGTGCGGGAAGAACTGGTGGTGAGGTATAAGGCGGCTTTGCTCGACGCCGGGCTCAGCTACGAGTCCCGGGATGACCCCAAGGAGGACTTCCTTCGGCCGGGAGGCTTGGGCGCCGACGTCAGGATCCGTATCAGCCGCACCCGCGCGGGATGGACCACGATATCCATCGGGCAGTACCGGGACCGCGCTAGGGTGGAGGGCGCCATACGCGAAGCCGCGGAGCGCATGCAACGGGGTGACGGCGACCCAGACGGGTCAGTGGACGTGTAGCTTCCCGACTCCGCTGCTCCGGACACGCGTGATGGGGGCTCCGACTCGGTCCACGCGCAGATCCACGATCCAGTCGAAGGACTCGGGGATCGTGTCCAGGATTTCGCCTCGGCAGAACAGGAGGATCTTCGGCACCCGGGGCAGCATACCGCGAAGCAGCCCGACAGCCCGGACCTTCGCCTCGGGCTCGAGTCGGTCGAAGGTGTCGCCGAGCAATACCTCGTCGAACTGAATGCCCTGAGCAGCTGCGAGGTGAATGAGCGCCAGGCGCAGTGAGAGCAGATAGGCCGCCGCCTCCTCGTCGGACTGCAACCGTCTTTCTCCTTCGTCCCGAATCACAGTCGGCTCGCCGTCTCCGGTGAGTCCCACCCCCAGCACACCACCGCTCGTGAGGCGATTGAGACAGTGGCCCGTGCGGGCAGCCAACGTGTCTCGAGCGTCGGACAGCAACTCCTCGCGCAAGGCCTCGAGAGCCCTGCGACGTCGATAGATCTGCTGGTCTTCGACTGCCGTGACCGGATCCTCGACCCGCGTGGACTTACGCCGGTCCCTCGACGTGCCGGCCGCCCGGACGGCGGCCAAGGTGTCCTCGGCATCTGCCAACTCCGGTAGGCGCGCACGCAGGCGCTCCACCTCTTCGGCACACTCCTCGATTGCTGCCTGCAGTCGGATCGCCCTCCCCTCGAGGTCCTGCAAGTGAGACGGCTTGAAATCCAACTGCTCTCGCCGGCGCTTCCACCAACTGCCGTCTTGCACGACCGACTCCCACTCCTCGCGCAGGACGGTCAGCACCGTCTGGAACCTCTCGGCTAGCAGGCGATCGCAGGTGGGACACTCGCTCTCGGGGCCCCCAGCTTCGAGCTGCTGAAGTCGGACCTTTAGCTCACGAGCCCGGTCCCGATAGGCGAGGAGATGCGTCTCCGCGTCCTGCCTCTCGCGGAGCCACTCCATGTTGGCGACCTCCATGTCGCCGCTCACCTCGACGTTGTCGGCCCGCATCTCGCGCAACTCGCGCTCCTTCATCAGCACGGCTTCAGGAAGCCTCCGCAACTCCTGGACGCGGGCACGCAGGTTCTCCACTCCCGAGTCCATGGAAGTGACGTTCGTACGCACAGCCCCGTCTCCCTCGAGACGCGAGATTTCCTGATCCGCGCCGTCCATACCGAGCCACTGAGCGAGCACCCGGACGGCGCGACGCCACGCCTGCGCGGGCTCGGTGAGGCCATGCCCCGCGATCAGCGTCGCCATCCGCTCGTCGCCCACCACCAGCGGGCCGGCGAACCGCTCGAGGACTTCGCTGCGAAGTGGTCCGTCGCCACCGATGAGCGCGGCCAGCCCCGGGCCCAACCGGAAGCCCGGCCGGTCCTGATCGAACGACGATCCGCCGATATCGAGGTTGCTCACCGCGGTGTCCCGGTCAGAGACTCGTCGAGGTCGCTGGCAGACAATCCTCCACCAGCCTCACTAGATCCTCCAGGCTGTCCCCGTCCTCCGCAAGGCGCTCCGCCACCCTGGACGCCAATCGCACGGACGGCCGCTCCCGCTCGGATTCCCCTCCGGCGGGGTCATCGAGCTGGACCTCCAGATGCAGGGCCCTGCGTCTGTATTCCGGCAACAACCCGTGCAGCAGGTGCAGACGATCCGGTGGGAGCCCCTCTATGCGAAGACGCACGATCTTCTCATCGATTCCACCCGGAACCTCGTCCAACACCTCTTGCACACGTTCGCGGAGCCGCTCCGGACGGTTGTCCTCATACGGAATCGAGGCCAATGAAACGACTGGCCGACCGTGAATGGCATGGAAACGTACATGTCCGGCCTCCAACTCACACGTGAGGAAGCCCTTCTCCTCCGCGGCCTCCTCCCACGGCGTCGCACCGACCCGCTCGAGTGATCCGGCATAGTGCACGGGCCCGCCGACTTGGCGGCGATGGTGCTCGTAACCGAGTGCGACGTAGTCCCAGTCCGAGGGCTCGAGTGCGAGCATGGCCTCGGCACCTCCGTCTGCCGATCCGTAGCCGACGAGCACGTTCCAACGGGCTTCGCGGTTGGGGACCACCGGTGGTGGAGGCCCCTGCAGCGTGGCACGGTGCGGAACGAGCGTCACGTTCAAACCCAACCGAGAGTAGTACACCGAGCGCGTCGTTCCGGTCACGGCTTCGACCGCCACCATGGTGTCGAACGTGGCCAGGGGACCCGGATCCGCCACGTGCGCGGGTGTGTCACGCGCACCCGCTGCCAGGAGCACAGGAGTGTCGGGCAGAGCCTCTCTCAGTGCCTGGAGGCCCTGAGCGAGAGCCACCAATGCGGAGTGGGGAGGCTCGGGTCGGTCGAACACGTCCCCCGCGACGACCACGGCCGCGGGCCTCAGGTCGATCACCCTCTCGATCGCCTGATGGAACGCCCGGGTAACGTCCGCCTCCCGGACATTGCGGCCCTGCTCCAGGTGAGCGTAAGCACGATATCCCAGATGCAGGTCCGAAAGATGGGCGATGATCACGAGAGATCCTCGCAGTCGTGCCCCGACGGAAGCGGGGCGGGCGGAGGTGTATCCGGCTCCACCCGGGCGACCTCCTGAAGCTCGCCGAGAGCCGAACCCTGCATCAGGGCGGCGCCGGAGAGTACGATGAGGAAGAAGAGCAACAACGAAGGGGCTCCGAGGCGCGAGAGTCCGCTCGACCCCGCTACGAGAACGCCTAATGCGGCCCCCAGCGACGCAAATGCGCCTGAGCTGCTTCGCACGACAGAAGTCGAGACGGTCGAGATCGCCACCAGAAGCCGGCCGGAGGCATACAGTGGCAACCCGCCCAGCACTGCCAGCCCGAGGGCCTGTGTGGCTGCCTCGGCCCCGAAGCCCCTCCCGGCGGTCCACACCACGGCGAAGGCCGACGCCACCAGGAAGGCGACGAGCACGAACAGCCATCTCCTCCGAAGGGCCTCGACCGCCCTCGGCCGGTCCTCTCCCTCAGGCGGGCCAGCCAGACCGACACCAAAGGCCACCAACTCTACGGCAACGATCAGCGTCAGCGATCTGAGCATGCCTTCGCCCGAATACAGCAGCAGAGCCACGGCCACCGCTCCGGACGTGGCGGCGGCGGCACCCACGACAAAAGAGGGCACCCAGACCAGGCGGGCCCTCAAGGACTCCCCGTCTTACCCGGATTCCGGTCGCTCCGGGCCGTCCCATGGCATGGCGGCACCTTTGATTTCCCCCAGGGGCCGGGATAGCTTTTCCGCATGTTCAAAGGCCTTCATAGGGTCCCGTTGCTCGGGATTGTAATGGTCGCTCTGGCATGCGACAACGTAGAGTGGGGCGGGGTCGACATCGGCCTGAGAGGCGCCTCCGAGCCGACGATCATGGAGACTCCCGCCCAACCCGTCGACACGACCATGCCCGCCGTGGACATCGTGCCCCTGGAACCCGTCCTCTACCTGGGGCGCCGCACCGGGTCGGAAGCGTGGCTGGTTCCCGTCGCGGAGCTGCACACCGAGGGGCTCCGCACACTCCCGTTGGATGGGTCGGGGCAGAGCGCCCAAGCCTTTGCGGAGCGGCACTTCACCGATGGTTCGAGCTTCACTCTCTTCTCCGAAGGAGTGAGAGTGGGCACCCTCACGGCGACCGGATACGGTGCGAATTCCGGCTATTGCGGGGCCAGGCCGAGAGTCCACGGTCCCATCGAGCTCGTTCCGAGTGCGGCTACCGCCGCCACCTTCCTCGCGGTCCCGAGTGACCTTGCGGAGACGGTGGCGTACGGTGACTACGCTCCGGTGCAGCAGACCCGTGACCTGAGGGTCACATCGCTCAACATGATGCGGGAACTGCTACCGACGTTGGGCTCGCCGTGGCCCCCGTCCGTTCTCGAAATGCGACAGGACATACAGGTATTCGCGGGTAACTCAGGTGCGCCTCCCACTGTCGTCGCGACCTTCGTGTACGGCGGTTCCCTTCAGGTGGGACCGGCCCCCAGCACCGCCTATTCGGTCTTCCTCGTGGCCTCCGACCCCGACGGTAGCGGCTACCGCCCCACGTACGTCGATCACCGGGTCTGGAGCCAGGACGGAAAGGGGGCGGCGCGTTACTTCGCGAGAATGGACGTGGACGGTGACGCTTCCCCCGAGCTGGTGCTCGAAGTCGTCGGTGAGACGTCGGTTTGGATCTCCGTTCTGAGGCGTTCGGGTAGCGGGTGGACCGAAGCGTACCGGGACTCGTGCGGCCTGCCGACGCCCGCAGGCACCCGAACGCCGTGAGGCGAGCGTCCGGTCGTTGATGCCTACCGCCAGAGCTCCGTCGAGGGGCGCACTCAGGCTAGCTGCTTGGGTGCTGCTCGCCGCCCATCCCGGCTGTGCCGAGACTGAGTCCGCCGGTGAGGCGTCGAAGAGTCCGACCCGCGACGGCGCGGCGGGCTTTCCCGCGGAGGTCGTCGACGATTCGGACGCCCGGCACCGCTTCGTGGACGCTCCCACCCGAATCGTGTCGCTCGTGCCGTCGGCCACCGAGACGTTGCTGGCGCTGGGCCTTCGACATCGGCTGGTGGGCAGAACCGACTATGACGCGCTGCCCGAGCTCGCTGAGCTGCCATCGGTCGGGGGTGGACTCCAACCCAACCTCGAGGTGCTCGTCGCGCTCAAGCCCGACCTGGTCGTTCGGTTCGAAGGTGAGTCGGATCGGGCCACCGCCGATCGCCTGAGTGACCTGGGAATCCCCCACTTCTCCATCCAGCCGGACGGCATCGCCGACGTCCAGTCCAGCATCGCGCGTCTGGGCGCGATCACCGGCACCCGCGGCGCGGCCGACTCCATTCTGGCGGATATCCAGCAAGCGCTGGACGAAGTGGCCATGCGCGTCCAGCACTTGCCTCGTCGCAAAGTCATCTACCTGATGGGTGGTGAGCCGCCGTGGGTGGCGGGTCCCGGGACGTACATTCACGAGCTCATGGTCTCCGGAGGAGCGGACAACGTATTCGGTGACCTTGACGGACTGTACGGTCCCATCAGCCTGGAGGAGCTGATCACCCGCGAGGTGGATTTGATCCTCTTTTCGGGAGACGGAGTGCCACCTCAACTGTCCGCTGTCGAGCGAGCGCCGTTACCCGGCTGGGTTGAGGTGCCGGGGCCCCGCCTGGGAGAGGCCGCCAGGGCGATCGCTCGCCTGATTCACCCCGGAGCGTTCCGGTGAAGCACTTCGCTTGGGCCGGAGCGCTCGTCGTGGCCGTGATGGCCGCGTTCGTCGTGAGCATTTGGCTCGGTGCGGTGGAGCTCACCCCCTCCCAGGTCGTCGCTGCTCTGACGGGCGGGGGCGATCCGGTCCTTCGGCAAATCGTCATCGAGCTTCGTGCGCCCCGGGCGGCGCTCGCAATCCTGGTCGGTGGTGGTCTGGCCCTGGCCGGAGCAGTGTTTCAGGCGCTACTCCGCAACCCACTCGCGGAGCCGTACATCCTTGGCATCTCGGGCGGTGCCGCGACCGGCGCGGTCTTGGCCTTGGCCCTGGGGCTGGTGGCCGGCCACTCCTGGGCGCTGCCGGCGGCATCGTTCGCCGGAGCGATCCTGGCCGTCGGATTGGTGTTGAGGGTGGCCTTGGCCGCCGACGACAGGGTGGACGTGCGTGTGCTGCTTCTCGCCGGAGTCGTGGTCGGGGCGTTCTTCGCAGCCTGTATCGCCTTCATCTTGTCGGTGTCTGACGCGCGTACGGTACGGAGCGCAGTCCTTTGGATGATGGGTAGCCTTGCGGGAGCCGACTGGCCCACGGTGGCTATTGTCGCGGTGTATACGGTGCCGGCCGCCTTACTTTTGGCGGGCCTCGCTCGTCCGCTCAACCTCATGGCCATCGGCGAGGACACGGCAGGCTACCTCGGCACCAATGTCGAGCGGGTCAAGAGGACCGCCTACGTGGTGGCGTCGCTTCTGACCGCGGCCGGCGTCGCCGCCACCGGCGTGATCGGATTCGTCGGACTCATCGTTCCCCACGGTGTGAGGCTCGTCTCAGGGTCCGACTACCGGACCCTGCTTCCCCTCTCATTCCTGGCCGGGGCCGTCTTCCTGACTTTGGCCGACGTTGTGGCCCGAACGGTTCTTTCTCCGACCGAGGTGCCTATCGGCGTCGTCACCGCTTTCGTGGGGGTGCCTCTGTTTCTGGTCCTTCTGCGACGCAGTCTGGGTAGCGGGGGGCGTTGATGTCGAACCAATCCCACGCTCTCGCCGCCATCGATCTCACGGTCCGCTATGCCGGAACGCACGCGGCAGCGTTGGACGGCGTATCGATGGTCGCCCCCCGAGGGTCCTTCTATGCGGTGCTCGGGCCCAACGGATCAGGCAAGTCCACGCTCCTGAGGGCCCTGCTCGGAATGGTCCCTCCGGTAACGGGAGAGACCCGTGTCTCCGGACGGGCCGTATCGGAGTGGAACCGCCGGGCGCTCGCGCGAGAGGTAGGCGTCGTAGCCCAAGCAGAGTCCTTGGCGTTCCCGCTCACGGTCCGCGAACTCGTGGGCATGGGGCGCTACCCCTACCTGGGACCGCTTCAGCCTGAGGCCCCGACCGATCGGGAAGCCGTTCGGCGGGCGATGGAGAAGTGCGACGTCCTGGAGCTGGGGCACCGATTCGTTTCGACCCTGTCGGGGGGCGAGCTCCAACGGGCTCGAGTCGCACGGGCTCTCGCCCAGGAGCCCGAGGTACTGATGCTCGACGAGCCCACCGCCAGCCTGGACATACGCCACGAGATGGAGATCCTCGAGCTGCTCAGATCTTCCGCCGACGTGGGTATGACCATCTTCCTCATCACCCACAACCTCGATCTGGCCGCCCGCTTCGCCGACCGGATACTGCTCCTCGATCGGGGCCGCGTCGCCGCCGAAGGGGAGCCACGCAACGTCCTGCGGGAAGGCACCCTGCAACAGGTCTATAAGTGGCCGGTAGCCGTCGATGACGATCCCAGGACCGGCGTCCTCCGGGTCACGCCACTCTCGGGAAGCTACCGGCCCTAGAGAAGCTAGTGTCCCGCAGACTCGGCCTCTTCGAACAGGACCTTGTAGCTCTCGAAGCGCCCAGCGTCGACGTCTCCCGCCGCGACCGCCTCGAGCACGGCGCAGTCCGGCTCGTGGAGGTGACTGCACTCTCGGAAGCGACACCCTCCGAGCAAGGAGCGGAGCTCCGGGAGAACAGGACTTGTAGCTCTCGAAGCGCCCAGCGTCGACGTCTCCCGCCGCGACCTCGAGCACGGCGCAGCGCTCGTGGAGGTGACTGCACTCTCGGAAGCGACACCCTCCGAGCAAGGAGCGGAGCTCCGGGAAGCACTTGTCGAGATCCACCTGGCGCACCCCCCACACCCCGATATCGCTGAAGCCGGGCGTATCCGCTACGAGCCCTCCGCAGCGGAGTTGAATCAACCTGGACGACACCGTGGTATGGCGACCGGTACCGCGCTTGCGGCTCAGCTCGCCGGTTCTGAGTGCGTGCGCCGGCTCGAGCGCGTTCACCAGGCTAGACTTACCCACGCCGGAGGGCCCCGCCAAGGCGGCAATCCCATGGCACACCTGAGCAGCGAGCCCGTCCAGTCCCTCACCGGTCTCCGCGCTCACCCTCAGCACCAAGTACCCTAAGGGCTCATAGACGCGCTCCAGCGTTGCGGCCACCTCCCCCGCGCCCGCGAGGTCCATCTTGTTCAAAACCACCACGGGCGTGACGCCTCCGTACTCGGCCACGACCAACAGCCGATCGATCAGATCCAGCCGGGGCTTGGGCCGGCTGGCGGCGAAGACAGCGAGGAGTTGATCGGCGTTCGCAACGAGCACCTTGGTGGAACGACCTCCGAAACGACTTCGGATGATGGCCGTTTCACGCGGGAGGATCTCTTCGACGACGTACGCGTCTTCGCCCGCCTCCTCGACCCGGACTCGATCGCCGATCACCACCTGATCGCCCGTGCGCCGCTCGAGCTTGAGACGACCTCTCAAGGAAGCCTCTACGATCGCTCCGTCATCGAGCGCGACGGTGTACACACCACCACCGACGAGGTGGACCATGCCCGTCATGCGCTCGGCCAGATGGGCGACACCCGAAAAAAAGCCCCGCCGCCCCCCCAAGAATGTCTCGTCTCGGGGAGGGCGGGGCTTCCCTGCCGGTGGATCACGCCGCGAACGACTCCAGCGCATCTCCCTTACCACCCTCGCGGAGGCGCCGCAGGGCCCGGTCACGCAGCTGGCGGATACGCTCCCGCGTCACGCCGAGCATGTTGCCGATCTCCTCGAGAGTGTGCTCCCGCTCGCCTTCAAGTCCGAAGTACAGGCGAAGCACGCGGGCGTCACGCGCCTCGAGAGTGTCCAGGGCCGCCCCGACCGTCTCGGTCAAAAGCCGGCTCTCGACCTCTTGCTCGGGCTCGGCCGCCTCTTCTGTAATGAACCGCTCGACGAGCTGAGAGTCCTCACTGTCACCGATGGGAGCGTCGAGCCGGATCTCCGCCGCGTTCAAAGTCTGAAGGGACTCGATCAACTCCGGAGTCAGATCCGTGGCCGCACTCAACTCATTGGAGGTGGGCTCGCGATTCAGCTCCTGCTTGAGGCGCTCCTTCTCACGAAAGATGCGCGCCAAATCAGACGCCCTGTTCAGCGGTACGCGCACCGCGCGACCGTGGTTGGCCAAAGAAGCCAGAATCGCCTGGCGAATCCACCAAACGGCATAACTGATGAACTTCACGCCCTGCTCGGGATCGAACTTCCGTGCAGCCGTCACCAATCCGACGTTCCCCTCTTGGATCAGGTCCGTGAGCGCAACGCCCCGGTTCTGGTATTTCTTGGCCACGCTGATCACGAAACGAAGATTCGCTCGTGCCAGTTCTTGGATCGCATCCTGGTCACCCTTCTGAGCGAGGGCACCGAGCTCCTTCTCCTTGTCGGGAGTGATGAGCTCATGGCGACTTACATCCCTGAGATATTGATCCAGGGCGGTCTTTTCTTCGATGCTAGCGTCGAACCCGGCCAGGGGATTACGTCCCTTCCGCTTCCGCGTAGTTGCCGTAGCCATCGAAAATCTATGCTCCTGATTACTCGGGTTTCGTAATGTTATCGGGTCGATCTCCGACCGACCTCGAAAGCGTTGGATATGCAGCCGTTCAAGATATCGACATGCACACCTCTTGTCCAGTTGTTTCCAGAACTGCTACGACACCGAACCCGTAAGCGGGGTTCCAACCCATCACAAGGCGACCGGCCATACCGACGTCATCTCCGTCGCGTCGGCTCCGGCCCTGAAACGGCGATGGATCCGCCGGGTCGATGCCACCCTGTGCTAAACCCGCGGCCCCTCCGGTTCCCCGGTTTTCGGGCTTTTCCCTCGACCGTGATGCCGTCCTCTGTTGCTTTGCGCATCCCACGTCTGCGGTTAAGCTTCCTGCTCGATCTTCTTTCACCCTGGAGCATATTTGGCACTCACCTGGCGGGTGGCCGGCACGTCGGACCCCGGACTCAAACGGAGCCGCAACGAGGACACACTCCTTCTCGACGAAACCAACGGCATCGTCATCGTGGCCGATGGCATCGGCGGCCGTCCCGCAGGTGATTTCGCTTCAAAGGAAGCGGCGCGGATCGTTCGTGAGAGCCTGACCTCTGAAGAGTCCACGTTGGACTGGGGCGAGAGAATGGCGGAGGCGGTCAAGTCGGCAAACCGCAACATCTGGGAGGCCGCCCTCGAAGAGCCGGAAAACGAGGGTATGGGCACCACGGTGACGGCACTCTGCCTACGGGGCGACTCGGGTCAGTGGGTGGTCGGCCACGTCGGCGACAGTCGGGCTTACCTCTTCAGGGACGGCACGCTCAGGCGGATTACGCGTGATCATACGGTCGTGCAGGCGCTCGTGGAGTCGGGAGCTCTGACCCCCTCGGCTGCCGGGGGACATCCTCTGCGCCATCTCATCAGCCGAGCCGTGGGAACCGGGGTCGAGGTCGAGTCCGACATTTTCGACGGCTCCGCCCGGGCCGCCGACATTTTCCTTCTCTGCACCGACGGCCTGGCCAGTCTGATGACGGATGGCGAGCTCGAGGAGGCGCTACACGGCCTCACCTGGGACGGCCTCGAGGAGATCACCTCGCGGCTGGTCGCGGAGGCTCACGTGCGCGGGGCACCGGATAACGTCACGCTCGGTTGGCTGGCACTCGACGAAGCCGGCTGAGGACGCGCCTCGGTATCGGCGACCGGAGTTCCGTGCGTGGCGTGACGATCATAGCCCCGATGCCTAGGCCTGGCGCGTGATCCTCTCCAGGACAAGCTCTCGATCCAACGAGCGCCGTTCGAAGGTGAATACCCGCAGGACCCGGGTGGTCTTGTAGAGTTCTTGGGCCAGGCGCGGGAGATCGATGAGCCCTGGCAATCCCCCGAGACCCAAGCGCTGCACCTGACCCGTCCGCCTCTCGATGAGTAGATCCAACTGGAACATCGCGCGCTTGGCGGGGAAGTCGATGACCACCTCGCCCGGCTCGAGACCGACCTCCTCCGCCAACTGATCTTCCACGGCCCTCTTCATCGCGGTGTCCGAGATGACCCAGTCCTCCACGACCCGATCCCCGAGCTCGGCGGCAGTAACCTCCAATGCACGCTTGGGAAGCTTGCGGGCCCGCAGGGCCGGAAGCCAACGCGTCGCGAGCTTCTCCGCGATGGGACTGTCCGACTCCTGCACGCGGCGGGTCGTCTCGAAGATCAACTCCTCGTCCGTGGGGCCGACCAACTCCTCCGGGTCGAGGATCCGATCGCGCACGGCCTCATCCACGATCCTCTTGTAGAGAGAGCTGGCGGCGCGTACGGCGTGATGCCAATACACGTTCCTGAACATCTGGTACTTCGCGAACAGGAGCGACTCGAGTGCCGCCACTGCCTTCTCGTGGACTCCGACCTCGGCCCTTCCCGTCGCGGGATCGGTGAGGATGGTGATGCCCTGGAGCAGCCGATCCACGTCGACTTCGCCGTAGGGAACCCCGCAGAAGCGAGCGTCCCGTCTGAGGTACTCCATCTTGTCCAGATCCAGGCTACCCGCAACCAGGCCGCCGAGTGGGTTGTCGCTCTTTCCTCGGATCAGAGCGTGAATCTTGGGCCCGGCATCGGGTCCGATGGTGGCCAGCGCGTCGTTCAACTCCGGAGAGTCGAAGAACCGTGCGCTGATCGCCTCATGATCTCCCGGCAGGAGGTCGGATTCCAACTCCTCCAAGGCGTGTGAGAACGCGTAGTGGCCGATGTCGTGCAGAAGCGCCGCATAGGGCACGAGCAGCGCCTCGTCCCCGACGTCGCCGGGCATGCGGCGCGTTTCCTTCAGGCTCCGGATGGCGGTGATGGTGAGGTGATAGACGCCGAGAGCGTGGTCGAACCGGGTGTGAGTCGCTCCGGGATAGACGAGGTGGGCGAAGCCGAGTTGGCGGATGTAGCGCAGGCGCTGAAAAGCCTGCGTATCGATGATGCGCACTGCGGTGGCATCCAATCGAATCGTGTTCCACAGGGGGTCCCGAACGATCCGATCGCGGCTCTCTGAAGACATGGGCGGACGTTAGCGGTGCGGCGCCATGCAGAGCAATGGCTCTTTGGGACGGCGCCTCCTATACTTACCGAACGAAAAGCGAAAGTCCCGAGACTCCGACACCCACAGAGCGTGCCGACCTCCGCCCTCCGCGAACACGTATGCACCCATGCCGAGAACCGTCCGGGCATCTATCAGATGCTCGGCGCTGATGGGCATCCCCTGTATGTGGGGAAGTCCGTGAGGGTGAGGACCCGCTTGCTCTCATATTTTCGAGCGCCGGCGGGCGACAAGGCCGCCAACCTGATTCGTGAAACCGGCCGCATTCGCTGGGAGTACATTCCGAACGAGTTCTCGGCCCTCGTGCGCGAGATGAAGCTCATTCAGCGATGGCAACCCCGCTTCAACGTCCAGCACAAACGCAAGCGCGCATACGCGTTCGTGAAGCTGACCCGGGAACTCGCACCCCGCATTCTGCCCGTGAGCCGGGTCATCGCCGACGGATCCCTTTACTTCGGCCCGTTTCCCGCCGTGGGCCAGGTCGGAAGCACGGTGCGAGAGGTCGCACACGCGGTGGGTTTGAGGGACTGCCCGGGGCCCACGCCGGTCTTCTTCGACGATCAACTCGAGATCTTCGGCGGCGGCCGCGCGCCGCTATGCATGAGAGCGGAGTTGGGAACGTGCCTGGCTCCGTGCTGTGGCGGCAGCACCGGGGACGCATACCGGCGACAGGTCGACGTTGCACGCCGGTTCCTCGAAGGCAAGACCCGCGAGCCCCTGGTCGGCCTTGAACGTCGCATGGCGGAGGCCGTGGACCGACTCGACTTCGAGTATGCGGGCGTCCTCAGAGATCGCATCGAACGGCTACAGGCCTTCCAGGACCGGCTGGCCGCCTTCCGAGGGCGCGTGGAGAGCCTGACGTTCCTGTATCGAGTACCTGGCTTCGCAGGTGACGATCGCATCTACCTCATCCGCAGGGGCCGAATCCAGCGCGACTACGTCTATCCGAAGTCGAAACGAGACCGGAGCCGCGTGTCGAAGGCGGTCGAGAAGGTCTATCTGAGCACGGACCGAGGTCCCGCAGCGCTTCGGCCTCACGAAGCGGCCGAAATCCTACTGGTGGCGCGCTGGTTCGAGCTCCGTCCGAAGGAACTCCGGCGAACCGTCACGCCCACGCAGTGGCTCGAGCGCGGGGCCATTCGCGGTGGCCCCAGCCGGCGCCGAGCCGGAGGCGTGTTGACGTGACGGGGCATCTCGTCGGCCTTCGCGTGGTGGATATCACGCAGAACCTCGCGGGGCCCTACTGCACACAGATCCTCGGCGATCTCGGAGCCGAGGTCGTGAAGATCGAGCCACCCAAGGGAGACTCCGCCCGAGCTTGGGGGCCCCCGTTTTGGGGCGGAGAGAGTCCGCTCTTCCTGAGTGCCAACCGCAACAAGCGGAGCGTTCGACTCGACCTCAAGAGCGAGGGAGGGAGGGAGGTGGCGTGGAGGCTGATCGAGCGGGCCGACGTCTTCGTGCAGTCGCTTCGAGGCGGTGTCGGCGAGAAGCTCGGCATGGACTACGTGTCGGTGAGGGCGAGGCGCCCCGGGATCATCTACGTGTCCGTGACGGCCTATGGACCGACCGGGCCACTGAAGGACCTGCCCGGATACGACCCGCTCATGCAAGCGTACAGTGGCATCATGTCCGTGACGGGCCACCCCGAGACCGGCCCGGCCCGCGTGGGCGGCTCCGTGGTGGACTACGGCACCGGCATGTGGGGAGCCGTTGGGGTCTTGTCGGCCCTGCACAGGCGCAACGAAACGGGGGAGGGATGCCACGTGATGACCGCCTTGCTGGACACAGCCCTCGGCTGGGTCGCGTATCACCTCATGGGCTATCTGGCCGACGGGCGTGTGCCGGGGCCCATGGGGTCTCGGTTCGGCATGATCGCTCCTTATGGCGCGTTTCCCACTCGGGACGGACAGCTGATGATCGCCGCGGGTAACGACGCACTGTTCGTAAGGCTCTGTGAGGCGCTCGGTCTCCCGGACCTCACGACGGACCCTCGTTTCGAGACGAACCCGACCAGGGTCGCCGGCAGCGACGAACTCGACGAGATCATCGCCGAGGCGACGCGAGCGCACTCCACCCGAGAACTTTGGGAGCTCCTGGGGCGGTACGCCGTACCCGCCGCGCCGATCCAGGACATGGAGGCCGTGACCAAGGACCCGCAGGTCGAGACGTCCGGAATGCTCCCGAGGGTCGACCATCCGGAAATCGCCGACTATAGGGACGTGGCAATCCCCGTCCGGTGGGACGGCAAGAGGCCACCTACCCGGAGCGCTCCCCCGAGAGCGGGGGAGCACACGCGCGAGGTCTTGGAGGAGTTGGGTTACACGTCGGAGGAGATCGGGGAGTTGTTGGGTGGAGGGGCCGCGACCTAGAAGGCCCTTGAAGACCTACGGTGCGCCGGACTAGATGGCGCGTCCCGACACGGCTTTCCGAACGGAGTCCATCTCTTCAGCGGCGCCCTCCGGCGGGGAGGTCGCCAGGCTCACGCCGATGGTCACGGCGAAGCCGACGACGAAGCCGGGGATCATCTCGTAGAGCTCGAAGAACCGCTCCTTGAACAGCAGGACCCAGAGAACCGCCGCCAGGAATCCGCTCACCATGCCGGCGACGGCACCGGCGCGGGTGGTGCCCTTCCAGAACAGCGAGCACAGGACGACGGGGGTAAACGCACTGGCCAACCCCGACCAGGCGAAGAGAACGAACCAGAAGATGGCCCGCGCCCCCGTCAGGGCGGCCGCCAGCGCAACGGCTCCAATGACAACCGTGACACCCCTCCCGTAAAGCGAGAGTTGGCGCTCGCTGACCTCCGGACGGAAGATCTGCTGAACGATGTCCCTGACGACAGCGGAGGACGCCAGGATCAGGAGAGAGTCCACGGTGGACATGATGGCCGCCAGCACCACCACCAGGAAGACGCCCGTGAAGAGCGCCGGGAACAGCTCGCTGCTCATCACGGGCAGGATCGTCTCCTGGTCGAGAAGTCCGGGGAATAGGACGCGCCCCGCCATTCCGCCGAACACCGCGCCGATGTCGAAAACCAGAATGACGAACACGGCGATTCTACCGCCGTGAATGATGTCGCGGTGCCCGCGAGCCGCGATGAAACGTGTGAGCAACTGAGGCGAGCCCATGAAGGCCAGGCCGATGGCGATGAACCCGGCGACGTCGACGAAGCCGCGAATGCTGACACCGTTGGCACCCATGAGGCCCAGGAGATTCGCATCTTCTGCCCGTAGCCCCGCGATCATCTGTGGCCAACCACCCACCGCCGCGATTCCCACGATGGGGAGCACGGCCAGGCAGACGAGCATCAGAACGCCCTGGAGGAGGTCGCTGTACGCCACCGCCTTGAAGCCGCCCACCGAGGTGTAGTAGAGGATCACCGCGGCCCCGATCCAGACGCCCATCGAGTAACTCGTGCCCAGGAACGATCCGAAGGCCTTCCCGGAAGCCGTGAGCTGGGCCGCGGTATACGCCGTGACCATGCTCACGATGATGACCATGCTGATCACGCGCATGACGTGACCGGCGTCGTGGAAGCGGGACTCCAGGTAGTCGGGAACGGTGATCGAGTCGAACCGGTCGGTGTACTCCTTGAACGGCCGGGCGACGTACTTCCACGCGATCAGGACGCCGAGGAACTCACCCAACACCACCCAGAGGGCGTGAAACCCCACGGCATACCCCATGCCGGTGAGCCCCAGGAGTAGCCAGGCACTCTCTCCGGTGGACGTCGAGCTGAAGGCGATAACCCAGGAGGGGAGTTGCTTCCCAGCCACGTAGTAGCCGGCAACGCTGCCCGACGACCGACTCCCCCAGGCGCCGAGACCCAGAAGGACGAGCAGGTAGACGACGAGTACCGCGACCATAACCAACACGGGTCAGCGCCGTCGTCCGGCAGGCAGGCTCCGGCTAGGTGACACTAAGTGCCTTCGACCCGATGACAGGCTCGCTCCAGGCGCTCCAACCCTTCGTCGATCTCGGCCTCGGTAATGAGAAGCGAGGGTCCGATGCGGATGACGTGGCCGTGCAGCCCGCCGACCCCAATGAGCAGGCCCTCGGACTTCGCCGCCTCGAGAAGCGCCTGAGTCTTCTGAGGCGACGGCTCCTTGGTGTCCGGGTCCTCCACCAGCTCCATGGCCTGCATCAGACCCATCCCACGCACGTCGCCGATCCAACGGAAGCGTGCATAGAGCTCCATGAGGCCGGCGTAGAGCTGCGCCCCACGCTCCTGGGAGCGTCGAGGAACGTCCTCCACCACCATCACCTCCAGGGTGGCGGCGGTCGCGGCCATGGATACGGGGCTACCTCCGAACGTGGAAATCGTCTTGGCCTTCCACGACGCCGCGATGTCGGGACGGGTGATGGTGGCGCCGACCGGCATCCCGTTGGCGATGCCTTTCGCCATGACCATGATGTCGGGCTCGACCGATGCGTGTTCGATGGCGAACCACCGCTCACCGGATCTGCCGAACCCGGACTGCACCTCATCCGAGATGAAGAGCCCTCCGTGGGACCGGATCACCTCGGCGACCCTCTCGAAGTATCCCGGGGGGGGCACGATGTAGCCGCCGACACCCATGATGGACTCGGCGATGAACGCGGCCGGTCTACCGTTCGTCGTCGTACGGATGACGTCCTCGAGATCGTTCACGAAAGCGTCCGTGCAGCTCTCGTCGCACGGCTGCTCGAACGGGCAGCGGTAGGGATACGGGGTCAGCGTGTGTTTGATGCCGGGAAACGAGGTGGCCATGGGCCGCCAGGCGCCCACCGCCGTGATGTTGGACGCGAGGAAGCTGCGGCCGTGGTACGCCTGCCTCAGAGCGATGATCTCCGTGCGACCCGTGTGGAGGCAGGCCATGTGGATCGCCGTTTCGATCGCCTCCGTCCCGGAATTCGTGAAGAACGTCTGGCTCAGCCGGCCCGGCGCGATGTCGGCCAGCCGTCGGGCGGCCTCCACCTGAGGCTCGGTGACATACAGCGTGGAGGTGTGTCCGAGCCGCGCCATCTGCTCCTGGGCGCGAGACACGACCTTCGGATTGCAGTGTCCCACCGAGGTCGTGAGGATGCCGCTGAAGAGATCCAGATACTCCTCGCCGTCTACGTCTCGCACCCGGACGCCTTCGCCCTCGGCCATGACGACCGGCTCGTCGTATAGGGGCTTTACCGCCGGGAATATGAACTCATGCTGGCCCGCCATGACGGCTCGGCTCTTCAACATCGTATCCGCTCCGCTGGTCTCCATCCTACCTCCCGTGTTGTGGCCTGGGGCCGCGGAGCCCCCGTTTGGATCAAGGCTGCTGCCGGTCAGGTGTTGCTCGGGAAGGCGTACTTCGTCCCCTCCCGCACGCCCGTCGACGGCCAGCGTTGGGTGATAGTTTTGCGTCGCGTGTAGAAGCGCACGCCGTCCGGTCCGTAAGCGAAGAGATCGCCGAACAGGGAACGCTTCCAACCACCGAAGCTGTGGTATGCGACCGGCACAGGTAGCGGGACATTGATGCCCACCATGCCTGCCTTGATGTGATCGCTGAAGTAGCGGGCCGCCTCGCCGTCGCGCGTGAAGATGCACGTGCCGTTGCCGAACTCGTGGGCGTCGGTGACGTCCATAACCTCTTGCATGCTGTCGGCGCGAACGACGCACAGCACCGGCCCGAAGATCTCGTCCGAGTAGATGCGCATGTCGGGCTTCACGTTGTCGAACAGGCAGGCACCGAGGAAGAAGCCGTCCTCATGACCCGGCACTTCCAGACCCCTGCCGTCCACGACCAGGTCGGCGCCTTCCTCCACGCCGAGGTCCACGTAGCCGCGGACCTTCTCGTAGTGCTCTTCGGTGACCAACGGCCCCATGTCGTTCCCGGGCTCGCATCCGGCCCCCACCTTCATCTGCTCGATGCGCTCCGACAGGCCGGCGATCAGTGCGTCCCCCGTTTCCTGTCCGACCGCCACGACCACGGAAATCGCCATGCAGCGCTCGCCGCAGGAGCCGTAGGCGGCGCCCATGAGCGCGTTGACCGCGTTCTCCATGTCTGCGTCGGGCATTACGATGGCGTGGTTCTTCGCGCCCCCCAGCGCCTGGACGCGCTTTCCGTTCGCGGTCCCGGTGCGGTAGACGTACTCCGCGATGGGCGTGGATCCGACGAAGCTGATCGCCTGGACGCTCTCGTCGCCAAGCAGCGTGTCGACGGCTTCCTTGCCACCGTTGACCAAGTTGAAGACGCCGTCCGGTAGGCCGGCCTCCTTCAGGAGCTCAGCCGCCAGCATCGGAGCGCTCGGATCACGCTCCGAGGGCTTGAGCACGAACGTGTTCCCGCAGACGAGTGCGATGGGATACATCCACATCGGGACCATCGCGGGGAAGTTGAACGGCGTGATGCCGGCCACCACACCCAGAGGCTGGAACTCCGACCAGCTGTCGATGGCCGGCCCGACGTTCTTGCTGTACTCGCCCTTCAGCAGGTGAGGAGCCCCACACGCGTACTCGACGTTCTCGATACCCCGCTGCAGCTCGCCCGCGGCGTCCTCCCGCACCTTGCCGTGCTCCTGACTCAGCAGCGCAACCAGGCGGTCGGCGTTCTCCTCCAGCAGCTCCTTGTATCGGAACATCACGCGGGCTCGCTTGGCCGCCGGTGTGTCCCTCCACGCGGGGAACGCCTCGTGGGCGGCGGCGATGGCCTGTTCGACGGTCTTCTTGCCGGCCAGGGCCACGCGGCGGACGATCTCTCCGGTCGCAGGGTCGTAGACGGCCTGACTGTCGGCCGAATCGACGACGGACTCGCCGTTGATGAAGTGACCGACCACCGAAGTAGCCGTGCCCGTCGCGGTAGCCGTCACTGTGTGCGTCATGATGCTGATCGCCTTCCAAGGAGTACGCCGAGGGTGGTTGGGGGCACCCCCCGGCCTGGAGTGGGCGCCCCCCGCTCAGGTGAGGGCTAGAAGCCGCCCGCCCTGAGGCGTTCCAACGCCTGCAACGCAGGTCGGTTGTTCGGCGCGATCTCGGGGGATTTCTCGAACGCCTCGATGGCCACTTCGGTCTCGCCCTCGAAGGCGTTGATCTGGCCCTTGAGAAGCCAGGACGCCACGGACTCGGGGTGGTACCCGAGGTTCATGTCCACAACCGCCATGGCGGCACCCGCGTCGTCCCTGGCCAAGGCCTGGGCCACCTCTTCCAGAGAGCCCGGGCCGAAGTCGTACGCCCCGCGACCGAAGTACTCCTCGCGCAACTCCGCATAGCGCGCCTGCAGTGCGTCGAGCCCCCCGTCCTGGGCCGCCCAGGTGAGTTCCGGCACGAGCGTAGCGGGTCGTGTCCGCCCCGAATGGCATGTGACGCATGCCACTTCTCGATGTTGTGCGGCCGCCGATGTGACCACCGGCGCAGGTGCCTCGTGCTCATGCTCCTCGACGCCCTCCTCATGCTCATGCTCCGCTGCGGCAGCCGTCGGCGCATGCTCGTGCGGGAGCTCGTGGAGGTGATCGTCGTTGATGGCCGCGACCATGGTCATCATGATGCGGGCGGCCGCCTTGGTCTCCTTTTCATCCGAGGCGAAGTCGTCGTCGGGTGACTCCAAATCGTCGGAAACCGTGTGGCAATAGCCGAACCGAACACCAAGAGCCCCAGAAAAGTCCCGCATGATACCAACCAACTCTCGACGGCTGATATCGTCCGGCAGCAACTCGAGGTTGGCGAACCGGTCCGGGATGTTCTGTGCGGCCACCGGCACGGTCGTGAGCGCCAGTGCCAACAGTCCCAGGACTCAGAAGTCCCAGGACTGCGCCGGCGCGTATCGGACTTCTGACGTCGAGAATCAAGGTACTCCTCCATTGAACGAAGTCAGTCACGGCGGCAATCTAAGCCGCAAAGGGGCAATCGGGCGAGTTGGGGACCCCCTCAGCCGCCACCCATCTTCAGGATCATGTCGAACTCGCTCTCACGGACCGGCTGGACCGAGAGCCTGGAATTGTTGACCAGGACCATGTCTGAGAGTCCCTTCACCGCCTTGATGTCGTGGAGAGACACCTCCGACTTCAGCTCCTTGACGAAGCCGACGTCCACCATCCACCAACGTGGCTTCTCCTCGTCCGATTTCGGATCGAAGTACTTGCTCTTCCTGTCGAACTGGAAGAAGTCCGGATAGGCCTCTTTGACGACACGGGCCACCCCGACCACCCCGGGCGGCGTCTGTTGGCTGTGGTAGTAGAGGACCTCGTCGCCCTTCTTCATGGCCCTCATGTGATTGCGCGCCTGATAGTTGCGCACGCCCTCCCAGTGGGTCGTCTTGTCCTTCTTCAGGTCGTCAATCGAATAGACGTGAGGCTCGCTCTTCATGAGCCAATAGGACTTGGGCATGGTCGCTCGTTCGCCGGGTTGAAGGACGGCGCACTTCGAGAACAGGCCGGGGGGCTTCCCCCGAAGGGCTCCCCGATTCCATGGGCTCGGAGATTAAGGCGCCGACATGTTTCTTGACAATGATCGGGGGTGGCTACAGCCCTACTGGGGCCGCCCCCGACACATTCGTTCGATCCACCATCCAGTGCTACTCGTCCGTCCGGTGACCCGCTGAGGCTGACCCCCCTACTTCGGTCCAGCCTCCTTCACGCCGTCCGGGAGTTGGTCCTCGAACAGCTTGAAGTTCTCCTTGAACATGGAGGCCAGCTTGTGCGCAGCGGCGTCGTACTCGGCCCCATCGGCCCAGGTGTCACGCGGGTTCAGGACCTCGGTCGGCACACCCGGCACCTCGGCCGGAATCCGCAACCCGAAGACCGGATCCGCCTCGGTCGCGACTCCGTCCAGCTCTCCGGCCAACGCCGCACTCACCATGGCCCGTGTATATCCCAGGTTCATGCGGCTCCCCACCCCGTATCCGCCTCCGCTCCAACCGGTGTTCACGAGCCAGACGCTCGATCCGTGCTCGAGAAGTCGCTCACCCAGCATCTGGGCGTACTTACCGGGGTGTCTCGGCAGGAACGGCGCGCCGAAGCAGGCGCTGAACGTCGCTTTGGGCTCGGTGATGCCGCGCTCGGTCCCGGCCACCTTCGCCGTGTACCCCGACACGAAGTGGTACATGGCCTGCTCGGGCGTGAGCTTCGAGATGGGAGGCAACACGCCGAAGGCGTCCGCCGTCAGGAATACCAGCGTCTCGGGGTGCCCACCCAGACTCGGCACGACCGCGTTGGGGATGTAGTGAATCGGGTACGAAGCCCTGGTATTCTCGGTAATGCTGCCGTCGTCGAAGTCGATCTCGCGGGTGTCCTCGTCGAGAATCACGTTCTCGAGAATGGTCCCGAACATCTTGGTGGCATGGTAGATCTCCGGCTCACCTTCCGGTGACAGCTTGATCGTCTTCGCGTAGCAGCCCCCCTCGAAGTTGAAGATCCCGGACTCGCCCCAGCCGTGCTCGTCGTCTCCGATGAGCCCCCGCTCCGGATCGGCCGACAGCGTCGTCTTGCCAGTGCCCGAGAGCCCGAAGAAGAGCGCGGTCACCCCGTCATCGCCTACGTTGGCCGAGCAGTGCATGGGCAGCACGCCCTGGTCCGGCAGCATGTAGTTGAGGACCGAGAAGATCGACTTCTTGATCTCACCGGCGTAGTTAGAGCCGCCGATGATCACCTGGCGCTCCTTGAAGTTCACCACGATGAAGGTGGAGCTTCTCGTACCGTGCTTCTCCGGGTCGGCGAGGAATCCCGGGGCGTGGAGCACCGTGAAGTCGGGCTGAAATCCCTCGAGCTCCTCGGCGGTCAGCCGCAGGAACATGTTGTACGCGAACAGGCTGTGCCACGCGTGGGGTGTGACCACGCGCACGTTCAGTCCATGACCTGGATGGGCGCCGGCCTTCGCGTCCCTGACGAAGAGATCCTGTTCGTTCAGAAACGCGACGACCCCGTCCCTGAGCATGTAGAAGTGCTCCTCGCTCAGAGGCACGTTCACCTTGCCCCAATCCACGGTGTCGCCGGTCGCGGACTCCTGCACGGTGAACTTGTCGTTGGGTGAACGCCCCGTGTGGGGGGCTGTCACGGCCGCGAAACCCCCCATGTGGGCGAGGCGGCCCTCTCCCCTGGCCAGCGCCTGCTCGTAGAGGAGCGCCGGCGAGAGGTTCCAGTGCACTTCTTTCTGCGGTTTGAGCCCGTGCATGTCCAGCCCTGCCCGGGCAGATGCGTTCGCACCGATCACCGGCGGAGTACCCTCGGTCCGAGTCGCCATTTGTCGGTCCTCTATTTCCTTCAGAGTAGAGCTCAACGTCAATCAAAGCACCGACCCCGACGGGTCTGACGTGCAGCTAATTCTCTTTAGATCGGGCCTGCGCGTCCACCGCAGCCAAGGTGACGAGATTCACGACATCCTCGACGGTGGATCCCCGCTGAATGAAGTGCACGGGGTGCTTCATTCCCATCAGAATGGGACCGATCACATCCGCCCCTCCGATCTCCGCCAACAACTTATAGGATGCGTTGGCCGAAGCGAGGTTCGGGAAGATGAGCACGTTCGCGGCTCCGGTCAGGGTGCTGAACGGATAGTGCTCTCGCAGCAGCCGGAAGTTGACCGCCGTGTCGGCCTGCATCTCGCCATCGACTTCGAGGTCCGGACGAAGCGCCTTCACATTCGCCACGGCCGCACGGACCTTCTCCGACTGGGGATGTCGAGCAGATCCGAAGTTCGAGAACGAAAGCATCGCGATACGCGGTACAATGCCGAGCTTCTCCACGAAGCCGGCCGTGTGGAGCGCGATCTCGGTGAGTGTCTCTGCGTCAGGATCGATGTTGACCGCCGTGTCACCGAAGAACAGCAGCTCCCGGTCGCGCAGCGCCACCATGTACATGGCGGCTACCCGACGAACGCCGTCGGCCGTGCCCAACACCTCGAGAGCCGGCCGGAGAAGCTCCGCGTAGTGGGACTCGATGCCCGCCACCATCGCGTCGGCATCACCCACCCGAACCATCATGGCCCCGAAGTCGGTCAGTTGGTACATCCTGGCACGGGCCTCCGCACGAGTCAGACCCTTGCGCAGCCGTGATTTGTAGAGCTCCTCGGCGTACCGGTGGCGCACCTCGTCGGACACGGTGGGGTGTACGATCTCCGTGCCAGTGATGTCGAGGCCGTGGAGTTCGCAGATCTTCTCGATCTTGTCCTCGCGGCCGATGAGTATCGGCACCGCGACCCCGTCCTCGACGATCTGTTGGCACGCGCGGATGACGCGCTCGTTGTACCCATCGGTGAGGACCACTCGCATAGGGCGCTTTCTCGCCCGCGTGACCACCCCTCTCATGACATTGCCGCTGGGCCCCAGGCTCGCCTTGAGCCGATCCTCGTAGTCCTCGAGGTCGATGGTCTCGCGCGCGACGCCGGTCTCCATCGCCGCTTTCGCCACGGCCGGAGCCACGTGGAAGAGCACTCGCGAGTCGAACGGCTTGGGAATCAGGTACTCGCGGCCATACTCGAAATGGTCCCCGCCGTAGGCCGCGGTCACCGATAGAGGTACAGACTCCTTTGCCAGCTCCGCCAACGCATACGTCGCGGCAAGCATCATCTCCTCATTGATGGCCCTGGCTCGAACATCGAGAGCCCCGCGAAACAGGAACGGGAATCCGAGGACGTTGTTGATCTGGTTCGGATAGTCCGAGCGACCGGTGGCGACGAGAGCATCGTCCCGCACGGTGGCCACCTCTTCGGGCGTCACCTCCGGGTCGGGGTTGGCCAGGGCGAAGATCACGGGACGCTCAGCCATCGAAGCCACCATCTCCTTCGTTACCAACCCCCGAATCGAAAGGCCGATGAACACGTCGGCCCCGTTCATGGCGTCTTCCAGCGTCCGGAGGTCGGTCTGCACCGCGAAGGGCTCCTTGTACTCGTTCATCCCTTCTTCTCGTCCCTCGTACATCACCCCCTTGCTGTCGACCATGAGCATGTTCTCTCGCAGCACACCGACGCGGGTGAAGTGCTCGGCCGTGGAGATCGCCGACGCGCCCGCACCGCTGAACACGACGCGGACCTTCGACGGCTCCTTGCCGAGAATCTGGAGCGCATTCACCAGGCCTGCGGCAGTGATTATCGCGGTGCCGTGCTGGTCATCATGAAAGACAGGAATGTCCATGGTCTGCCTGAGTCGTCTCTCGATGACGAAGCAGTCGGGCGCCTTGATGTCCTCCAGATTGATGCCACCCACGGTAGGCTCGAGAAGCTCACAGAACCGGATGACGTCCTCCGGGTCCTCGGAGCCCACCTCCAGGTCGAACACGTCGATACCGGCGAACTTCTTGAAGAGCACTCCCTTGCCCTCCATGACCGGCTTCGAAGCCAAGGGCCCGATGTTGCCGAGTCCGAGAACCGCGGTCCCGTTGGAGACGACGGCAACCAGGTTGCCTCGCGCCGTGTACTTGAAGACGGCGTCCGCGTTCTTGTGGATTTCGAGACACGGGACCGCAACGCCGGGGCTGTACGCGAGGGACAACTCCCTCTGTGTACGCAGCGACTTGGTGGGAATGACTTCTATTTTGCCTGGGCGGCCCTTGGTATGATACTCCAAGGCCGCTTTGCTGCGAGCGTCCATTCGGAGGCCTCATGTAGAGGGGATGCTTAGGTTAGCCGAGCAGGGCCGAGTGTCAATCACGACCGCTGGAGAGTAGATGACGAGGAGTCTCAGCCGAGCCCTGATTCTCGTCGTCGCGCTGGTCGCGACGAGGCCGGCCGGACTCGTGGGGCAAGCCTGCGAGCGGGGCCAGATCTCCTTCGTCTTCATCAACGGCCATCCGGTGTTCGATACGGCCAATCTCGAAGATGGACGGTCCTTCAGATGGTTCTTCGACTTCGCCAACTGGCTTCACATGGAGACCGATGACGACTTCATCGCAAGGGAGCTTCTCTTCGAAGTTGGGGACTGCTACGATCCGTTTCTCGCCGCCGAGTCGGAGAGAATCATCCGCCAATTGGGCTTCATCGCGCGGGTGGACGTGTTCGCGGTTCCGCAGGCCGATGGATCGGTCCACGTCGTGGTGGACACGCAGGACGAGTGGACCCTCCAGGTAACCCTGCGGGCCCGCTTCGAACAAGGATTCGAGTTCAACGGACTCGACGTCACCGAGGAGAACGTGCTCGGAAGGGGCGTTTCCGCACGGGCCTTCTATAGAGAACGCCGAGAGGCGCGCCAGATCGGGGGAGAGGTCCAGACCGCCCGTTTTCTGGGAACCCGTTGGGACGCGCATCTTCGAGCCGGAGAGACCCGCGTCGGCCCGTTCTTCCGACAGGCGTTCGTCTACCCGTTCGTGGGCGAGATCGGGCGCTACGCCGCGACCCAGTCCTATACCCGCCGGGAGGATCTCTTCGCGTACAGCTTGCCCGAGGGGGATACCTATACACATGTCGTGACACCGTTCCTGAGGGAGCGCGCTGATTTCGCGGTGTTGGGTCGGCTGGGGCATGCCGGACAACTGACGACCCTGGGACTCGGAATCTCTCGAGACGAGCTCGACTTCGCCCGCTTCGAAGAAGGTCCCGCGGCGGTGAGGAACCGCGACTTCGCCAACACGGAGCCGGTGCCTCCGGAGCTGTCGGGTCCCATCGAGGCACAGACGAGCGGAACCGCGGGAACCCGGCTCAACTTCACTCTCGGGCAACGAAACCTGCGATTCGAACGCCGAGCGGGTCTCGATGCCCTGCGGGGAGTGCAGGACGTGCCCGTAGGCAGTGAGGTCTCACTCACGCTGGGCCGAACCATCGGGTTCCTCGGCCCCGACACCGACACCGAAGACGACGATTTCTTCGGGCGGATCCGGGTCTACGGAGGACTGGCTCCAGGCCGTTGGGTTCTGGCTGCAAGCGTCGGCTTCGAAGGGCGGCAGATCTTCGACGGTGCCCGCGAAGGATGGCGGGACGCATTAGGCGAGGTCGATATATATGCATACTGGCAGCCTAAAGCACTCCCCCGGCATACGCTGTTCGCGCGGGCCTCCGGCGCGGCGGGCTGGTCCATGACAATCCCGTTCCAGTTGACGCTCGGCGGAGCGTCCAACCTGCGGGGCTACAGCCAGGATCACGCTCCCGGCGGTCGACGACTGACGGGATCACTCGAGGACCGCGTCTATCTGTGGTCCCCGGGTGGGCTGTTCGATCTCGGCCTAACCGCCTTCCTGGATGCGGGCTCCGTATGGCGCGGCGATGCTCCTTTCGGTAGCAACTCGGGACTGGGTGCCAGCGCAGGAGGGGGTTTGCGGGTCGGCTTTCCGGGTGGAACCCGGGGAGTGATTCGGATCGATTTGGCCGTCCCGATCAACGGCCCGGACGCCTTCTCGGAGCCGGTCTTCCGTGTTACCGCCAGTGAATTGCTCGGATTGCGATACGGATTCGAGGATTTTCAGCTCCTACGAAGCCGCCGCTAGGTTCGACGACCCATCGCACTCCGCCTCCTCGTGTCCACCGATTCCAGCCTGCCATATTGACACGGCACCCCCCGTTCCCCCGCTGGGAGCCGTGCGTGAAGAAAACCTTTGACTCAAGAAACACACTTTTATAAGTTTGACCCCCTTCGCTCGTTGTCGATAAGCCGTTCTCCTCGCCTCGTTTACCGGGCCGCTTCGCGCAGAGGGCGAGCCGTTTATTGAAGAACTGATTACTCCTCTCACCTCCAAAACGAGGCGCCCGGAACGAATGTTTTCGACTTCCCGAGGCCTGGACTCCTTCGACCAGTATCTGCAAGACGTCGAGAAATACCCACTCATCCAGGATCCCGCGGAAGAACGCGCCCTGGCCCGCCGAGCCCGCACCGGCGACAAGGAGGCCGCGGAGCGCCTCGTCACCGCCAACCTGCGATTCGTCATCTCCTACGTGAAAAAGTACCAAGGCCGCGGCCTTGGTCTCGCCGAGCTCGTATGCATCGGCAACGAGGGGCTGCTCAAGGCGGTGAAGAAGTTCGATCCGGACAAGGGCGTGAAGTTCATCTCCTACGCCGTCTGGTGGATTCGTCAGACCGTCTTGCAGGCGTTGGCGGAGCAGACCCGTTCCGTTCGCATTCCTCTCAACCAAAACTCGAACCTGGCCAAGCTGGCCCGGATCGATACGGCCCTCACGCAGCAGTTGGGCCGCTCGCCCACGATCCAGGAAATCTCTCGCGAGATGGAAGAGCCGATTGAGACCATCCGCGCCTTGAGGCGAGTGGCGGCGGGCGAGCTCAGCCTCGACGCCCCCATCGATCGGAGTGACGGCAACAGCGCCAGCTTCGGCGAGCGGTTCGCGGGAACCGAGGCGACCGACATCGAAGAAGACGTGGAAGCCATCGCTCGCCGCGATTTCCTAGAGACGATGTTCGACAGCTACCTCACGGAGCGCGAGCGGAAGATCCTCTATCTGTACTACGGACTCGACGACGGTGAGGAGCGTACCCTGGAGGAGATCGGATCGCTGCTCGGCGTGACGCGAGAACGCATCCGGCAGATTCGGAACAGGGCGTTCGAAAAGCTGCGTGAGAGTCCGCACGGCGACTCCCTCTCGGGCTTCTGGAGCGCGAACTGACGCACGGACCCTCGTTGGAGTCCAGGGGCCCCGTCCATGAGTGGACGGGGCCCTTTTTTTGTGGTGGGCCCGGCATGGGCGATGACTTGGAGGTGAAAGTCCTCCCGGAACCTGGTCGCAGGGACCGAAGGGAAGCGCAAGGCGTTCGTCGTGAGGCGTACGCTGAACGAAGCGTGCAACGAACCCGTGAGTCGACGAACAGGAACCGGATACGAGGCGCTGCGGACCGGGGCGAGCGGACCACTGACCGCGAAGCTCCTGCGACCAAGGGGAAGCGGCGTAGATCCGGCGATTGTGCGGGGAAGGTCATCGTTCTTACCCGGGGAGGTCTCGCCTGACGCCTGAAAGGGCGACGCCGGCATTGCGCTGTTGGGCCTGCCGGCGGAGCGAGAAGTCAGCAGAGGCCATAGTAGGCCGACGAAGTGCATGATGCGCTTGGACCCAGCTTTGTCGGACGAAGGGCCGAACGGAGAGGAGAGTGTGACGACCGTGGATCTCGAGAAGGCCATGCGCCAGGAGTCCAGGCAACTGGAGCTCCCGCTGGAGGATAGGGGTGAAGCCCCGAAGGTAGAGGGGAGTGGCGAAGCCGGAACGGTGGCCCATGGAGACGAGCGCTCAGGAAGCGAGCATCTCCTGATGGAGGAGGTGGTCGGGCGTGCCAACCTCGTAGGAGCGTTGAAACGCGTGCGGCAGAATAAGGGCAGTCCGGGCATCGACGGGATGAGCGTGGAGGAGCTGCCAGAGTACTTGCGCAGGCACTGGGGGGAGATCCGACAGCGGTTGCTGGCGGGGACCTACCAACCGAAGCCGGTACGAAGGCAGGAGATACCGAAGAGTGGGGGAGGGGTCCGGGAGTTGGGGATTCCGACCGTGCTGGACCGGTTCATCCAACAAGCCATCCTGCAGGTGCTGCAACCGAGGTTCGACCCGACGTTCAGTCGGCACAGCCACGGCTTCCGGCCTGGGCGCCGAGCACACGATGCGGTGCGCGAAGCGCAGCAATACATCCAGGAAGGGAGACGATGGGTGGTGGATGTGGACCTGGAGAAGTTTTTCGACCGGGTGAACCACGACGTGCTGATGGGGCGGCTGGCAAAGCGGATCGAGGATAAGGCGATGCTGCGGATCCTCCGTCGCTACCTGGAAGCCGGAGTCATGGCGAACGGGGTGGTGATGGAGCGGCACATGGGGACGCCTCAGGGCGGACCGTTGTCGCCGTTGCTGGCGAACGTGCTCCTGGACGAAGTGGACAAGGAGTTGGAGCTACGCGGACACGCGTTTGTCCGGTACGCCGATGACTGCAATGTATACGTGCGGTCGAGGCGGGCAGGACAACGTGTGATGCAGGCGCTGAGGCACTTGTACGGGAAACTTCGGCTTCAGGTCAACGAGGAAAAGAGCGCGGTGGCGCGAGTGTGGGATCGACAGTTCCTGGGCTACAGCTTCTGGGTAGCGGCAGGGAAGGTCGTGAAGCGCCGGGTCAGCAAGAAGGCCCTGACGAAGTTCAAGGAGCGAGTCCGGCAGATTACAAGCCGGAGTGGCGGGCGGAGCCTGCAACAGGTGGCGGAAGAGCTACGGCGCTACGTGCTGGGGTGGAAGGCATACTTCGGCTTAGCGGATACACCGGGGGTTTTCCGAGACCTGGACCAATGGATCCACCGCCGGCTGCGTACGTTGCAATTACGCCAGTGGAAACGGGGAAGGACAGCGTACCGGGAGTTGAGGGCTCGCGGTGTGAGCGAGAACCTCGCCTGGCGAGCTGCTCGGTTCGCGCGAAGCTGGTGGCACGTGGCCGCGCACCACGCCCTGCACACGGCCTTGCCAGGGGCGTACTTCGACGAGCTGGGTGTGCCCCGGCTCACGCCGTACTGACCTCAACTCACCGAACCGCCAGGTGCGGACCCGCATGCCTGGTGGTGTGGGAGGGGAAGGACCGGGATCGCCGGTCCTCCCCTATCCCGATCCACGTAGAGCGTCGTTCGCCGTGAGAGCCCGGCCAGGCGCCAGGGAACCGGGATCGTAGGGGAGCGTACGATCTGCATGACCGACAGGACAGGCCCGTCTCGCCCGACCCGGACGTGGAATCGCACCGCGCCCGCCCTACTACTGTTCTGCTGCCTCGTACCCGAGCTGGAGGCACAGTCCGCCGAGGGTTGGAACGGATCGAGAGCACTCGAGCTCGTGGGGCAGGCGAGGGATCTCAGGCAGGCCACGGCGATCGACTCGGCCTTCCAAGCGTACGAGGCGGACGCGAGAGGATATGTCTACTTCTTCCTCGACCGGCCCGACAGCGATGAGCGCAAGCTCGTGAAGACGGACCAGATCGCTCTGAAGCTCTTCTGGCGTGCGCCCGACCAGACGAAACAGCGCGTGATCGGGCTACGAGACGAGAAGCTGCTCCCAACGAGCATCAAGTACCACATCGATCATCTCACGGTTGTACAGGACGATTTCGGGGATCTCATCCGCTTGGGAGATGGCGACGAGGTGGCCGCGGTCGCTCATCCGGTGGCCCCCGGAGCCGAAGAGGTCTACGACTTCCGCCTGGCGGACTCCCTGACACTATCGCTTCCCGGCTCAACCCCAGACATCCGGGTGTACGAGCTCGAGGTCCGACCCAAGGAGCCGGAGGCACCCGGCGTGATCGGAAGCGTCTTTCTGCAGCGCGGGTCGGGCGCGATCGTCCGAATGAACTTCACGTTCACGCCGGCGTCGTATGGCGACGGCAATCTGGACTATATCCGCATCTCGATGGATAACTCCGTCTGGGACGGAAAGTACTGGCTTCCCTACCGCCAAGAGGTGGAGTTGAGACGAGAGCTTCCGGTGATCGATTTCCTGGCCGGGAGCATCATTCGAGGCCGCTTCGAGATACGAGACTACCGGTTCAATCCCCCTCTCGGGGACTTCCTCTTCGTCGGCGGTCCCGTGTCGTCGGTCCCTCAAGCGGCGCGAGAGAGCTTCCCGTTCGAAACCGGGCTGTACGATCAACTCCAGGTCGAGGGCCTCGAGACGTCTCCGGACATCGAGGCCATCCGCGACCAGGCCATGGCGGTGCTCGGCCGCCGGTACGTGAGTGGCCTCAGGCCTTCCCGCCTCTACGTGCCCTTCGTCTCTTCGGTCTACCGATACAACCGGGCGGAGGGCTCCTTCGCGGGAGGGGGGGCCGCGTTCTTGCTCGGTCCCACCTGGAAGCTCCAGTCCCTCGGTGGATACGCGTTCGGGCGGGACCAGGGTCAACTCTCGGCGACTCTCGTCCGCGCGCCCGCGGGCAAGGGGCCCGGCGTTCGGCTCGGATGGAATGATCTACGCGATGCCGGCGGGCGCCTTCCCGGAGCGAGTACCGCGCTCAATACATTGGGGGGACTCTTTGCAGACGAGGACTACTCGGATCCGTATTTCACGTCGAGTGCCGAGTTGAGCTACGACTGGTCGGCGGGTGGACTCGGAACCCTGCGTTTGGCCGGCCTGTGGGAACGACACCACTCCGGAGACAACGTCGCGGTGAAGGCCGCCACGGGCACGGGAACGTACCGACCCGTGCTGCCCGTGAACGAGGGGGATGGGTGGGCTCTCCAGGCTTCGTACGCGCGTCGGAGCGACGCTCGGGGCATCAAGACATCGGCCACGGCCCGCCTGGGCACCCTCGAAGGCCAGGGCTACATGTCGCTCTGGTGGGAGTCCAGCGTGCTTCGGCGGTTGGGTTCGTCTCGCACAACGGTGGAGACCACCCTTCGGTTGGGCCTCTCGTCCGAGTCGGCGCCGGTGCAGTCGCTCTACCTGATCGGTGGCCGACACACCCTGCCCGGTTATTCGTACCGGTCCTTCGTCGGTGACCAGGTGGTGCTCATGAAGATCGAGGGCGCGCGGCCCCTCCTCGCACCGTGGCTCTCCGTACGAGCCTTCGCGGTGACGGGCAAGACGGGTTTCGGCCGTCGAGAACTGCCCGACGGATGGCCTGCCCGGAGCACCCGCGGCTTCAAGAGCTCCGCGGGGCTGGGCATCGGGATCGGGTGGGACCTGCTCCACCTCGACGCGGGTCGCGGACTCGACGAGGGGGGTGAATGGGACTTCGTCCTCTCGGTGCAACGACGCTTCTGGGAGTGGCTCTAGAAGGCTGCTTCTTGAGCAGCCCTCCAGGACCGGAAGCGGGATCCGCTGTCGCGGCGAAGAAGGCGCCCACCTAGGAAGCCCCCGGGGCGGACCGCCCCAAGCTCACCCCGGAGGCCGATCCCCGATCGATTGGCTACGCTGCGGCCTCCACCGCGAGGTCCTTCGACGAGAGCAGCACCAACTCGCGGACATTGACATCTGCCGTGGGGATGCTCACTCCGTCCCGCTCATAGGTGTCGTACTCCAGTCGGCCCTCCACGTAGATTCGGTCACCCTTCCTGACGTTGTCCTCCGTGAACTGGGCAAGCCGGGCCCAAAAGGTGAGACGATGCCAGTCGGTGCGCTCCTCGGCATCCTCCCCGAAGGGTGGACGATTGGTTGCCAGAGACAGGTGAACGACCTTGGTTCCGTTCTTCGTTTCGCGGACGTCGGGGTCGCGACCCACGTTGCCGACCAGCGTGATCTTGTTGACGGTGCGGCTCATGTGCAGTTCCTCCCGTGTGGGGTTTTCCGGCCACAGAGGAAGGGCTGCGAGACTCCGTTCCCTTTCAGCCGGCCTGGAATGGAACAGAAAGATGGCCGGGTCGGCCGGGCCCTGGGATAACGCGACGAGACATCGTGCGATTCAGTGGGGCGTGGGCGCTCTAAGCCTACCCTTTGGTGTCGTACCAAGACTCCCCCACGCTGCCCTCGGCGACCAGAGGAACGCTGAGCTCCATGGCTCCCTCCATCCGGGAGATCACGAGTTCGGCAAGCGCGTCCTCCTCGCCCACAGGCACCTCGAGCAACAACTCGTCGTGTACCTGGAGTACCATGCGAGCGCCCGAGTCAGCTTCGTCCAGGGCGTGCGCCACATCGATCATGGCCTTCTTGATCATGTCCGCCGCCGTGCCCTGGATCGGCGTGTTCTGCGCCACTCGCTCTCCGAATTGGCGGACATTCCAGTTCTTGGCTTTCAACTCCGGAACGTACCGGCGCCGCCCCATGAGGGTCTCCACGAAGCCCCTTTCGTGGGCCATCGCGACCTGCTCGTCCAGGTACGTGCGTACTCCGCTGAATCGCTCGAAGTACTCCTCGATGAACGCCTTGGCCTCATCGCGGCCGATACCCAGCTGCCGAGCGAGCGAGAAAGCACCTTGCCCATATAGGGTTGCGAAATTGATCGTCTTCGCCTGCCCCCGCTGCTTAGCCGTCACGTCGTCGAGCGGGACGTCGAAGATGACCGACGCCGTTTGCCTGTGGACGTCGATGCCCTCGCGGAACGCCCTGACCAGCGGCTCGTCACCGGAGAAATGGGCGAGGATTCGGAGTTCCACCTGGGAGTAGTCGGCGCCGTAAAAGAGGTATCCCTCGGCCGGAATGAAGCCCTTCCGGATCTCACGCCCCAACTCGGTGCGGATGGGGATATTCTGCAGATTCGGATCGCTGGAGGAGAGGCGACCGGTGGCCGCTACGGTCTGGTTGAAGCGGGTGTGAATCCGTCCGGTCTTGGGAATCACAAGCTGCGGTAACGCATCGACGTAGGTCGAGCGGAGCTTCTCGAGCTCACGATACTCCATCATGAGGCGAGGAATCTCGTGGCCTTGGGTCGCCAGCTCCTCGAGAACCGACGAATCGGTGGAAGCGCCGGTCTTGGTCCGCTTGATGACGGGAAGACCATGCTTCTCGAAGAGGATCTCGCGTAGCTGGGGCGTGGAGTTCAGGTTGAACTCCTCTCCCGCGACCTTGTGAATCTCCTCACGGATGAGGCTCAAATCTCGGTCGAGCCGCTCGCTCATGTCCTGGAAGAATGCGGCGGCGATGCGGATCCCCGTGCGCTCCATCCTGGTCAGGACCGGGATGAGCGGCATCTCCAGATCGTGGAACAAACCGTTCAGTTCCAGCTCCTCGAGGTCGACCGTGAGACGGTCGACCAAGCGCAGCACGCCGTCGATCTGCCGACAGGCGTAGTCGAGAGCGATCTCCTGGTCTACCTCGGCGAAGCTGACCCGCTTCCTGCCGGTTCCCACGATGTCGTTATAGGGCGACAGCGAAAAGCCCAGGAAGTCCTGACACAGGGCCCCGAGATCATGAGTCCGACGGGCCGGGCCGAGTACGTACGACGCGATCATCACGTCGAACTCGATGCCCGACAACGCCACACCATACCGATCGAGCACCACGGCCGAGGCTTTGAGGTCGGCGCCCACCTTCCCGATCTCGGGGTCCTCGAGCAACTCGACGAGCGTGCCGAGCTCGGGCGTGTTGATGCTCGGTAGGTTGCTGATGCCGACGGACTCGAAGGCCAAGGTCGGCTCGCCCTGGGGAACGTGATCGAACGACAGATAGAACGCCTCCCCGGGCTCGACGCCCAGAGCCAGCCCCACCAGACCGGCACGATGCGGGTCCGGAAAGGCTGTGTGCACAGCCAGCCCCACGCGGCCCGCCTTTCTGATGCGTTCCAGCAAGGCGGCCATCGCCTCCAGCTCGGTAACCAGCGTGAAGTTCACCGATTCGGTCTGAGCCGAAGCTCCGTCGGCCGCCCCTCCCTCCTGCCCGGCGCCCCTCCCGCTCGACGCGGGCGCGACCTCCGTAGCGCCGTCCTGGGGGAAAGACGGTACCGGGCTGAGCGTCGCGCCTGGCGTCCCCCGTGGCGCAAAGCGTTCCATAAGGCGCCGGAACTCCATCTCGACGAAGAAGCGGTGGAGCCTCTCCTTGTCCGGCGCGTGCACCTTAAGAGCCTCGAGGTCGAGATCGACGTCGAGGTCGGTCATGATCGTGACGAGCTCCTTGGAGAGACGCACGTCGTCGGCATTCTCCGTGAGCGACTCGCGGGCTCTCTTGGCGGGGATCTCCTCTGCCCGCTCCAGGATGGCATCGACGGTCCCGAACTCCTCCAGGAGCTTGAGCGCCGTCTTGGGTCCAACCCCCCTTGCACCCGGGATGTTGTCCGAGGAGTCACCGATCAACGCCAGGTAGTCGACGACCTTCGAGGCCGGGAGGCCGAACTTCTCGTGAGCGTTGGTCTCGTCCACCCACTCGGCCGCCACCCCATTGGGTCCTCCCCGGCCGGGGTTGAGCAGGTGGATGCCAGGCCCGACGAGCTGATAGAGATCCTTGTCTCCCGACACGATCACCGCCTCGAGCCCCGCGTCGCGCGCCTTCACGGCCAACGTGCCGATCACGTCATCCGCCTCGTATCCGTCCAACTCCACCAATGCATCGTTGAAGCCCGCCACCAGCTCGCGGACCCTCGGAAGGCTCGCCCGGAGCTCGTCGGGCATCTTCTCCCGCGTGGCTTTGTATTCGGGGAAGACCTTCTCTCGGTGGCTGTTCCCCGCATCGAAGACGACCGCCAGGTAGTCGGGCTGGTACTTGTCGCGGATCTCGATGAGGAAGTTCGCGAACCCGAAGGGCGCCGACGTGTTCTCGCCTTGCGAGTTCGTCAGGGGCCGGTTGATGAAGGCGAAGAACGCCCGATAGATCAGCGCGTACGCATCGATCAGGAAGAGGCGTGGAGCCTCCTTGGCAGGGACGTCCATTCTCTAGTCGTGTTTGAGCGCCAACGCGTCGAGCGGCTCTTCGACGCACGGAACCGTCGGAATTCGGTCAAAGGAGGGGGGCCAGGACGACATAGGCGACGCAATCTAGACGTGGGAACGACACGCGGCCAGCAGTCTGGCCAGTGTGGCACTCTTAGGCATAGCGGGTGCCCGCATCCAAGCACGCCTGGCGGCTCACGGGAGCCCCGCTGATGCACAGACGGCCGAAAGAGCCGAGGCGCCGAGCCCGAGGCACGCCTCCTTCGGCGAGGAGGTGTTCGCCCGCCGGTTCGACGTCAGGGAGGGTGCGACCTGCGCACCGGAGACGGATCGATCTCCCTGCGTCGGGGCAACTGAGACTGCCCACCCACCAAAGAAGACGCCCCGCGGACATCGAGGCCGCGGGGCGTTCGTGTCTGGGATCGGGAGCGCTTTAGGCCCTGATAACGTTTGCGGCCTGATACCCCTTCTCGGTCGCATTCAGCTCGAATTCGACCTCGTCGCCCTCGGCGAGAGTCCGAAAGCCGTCTCCCACGATAGAGGAAAAGTGGACGAATACGTCCTCACCCTCCTGCTGAGAGATGAAGCCGTACCCCTTCGCATCGTTGAACCACTTGACCGTCCCTTTGGACATTCCGCCACTCCTTCTGCAGCATGAGACACTAGCTTCCCGGCGCCCGGGGCTCGCCATCAGGCCGGGGGCGGCGACCGGGTCTTCCGACCCGCATTTATAGGTTAGGGGGCTGGCCGGTCCATCGTCAAGCAGCGCGTCCGCGGGTGCGCAAACCCGCTCAGTCCTGCCCGTAGAGGAACCGGTAGACGTGCAGGTTCCGTGTGATGTTCTTCACATACCCGCGGGTCTCATCGAAGGGGATCCGCTCCGTGAACACGAGGGGGTCTCGAGCCTCGGGCAGCAGCCGCCAGCGCCGGGCTCGCGAGGGACCGGCGTTGTAGGCCGAGAGCGCCAACGGGAGATTGCCGTCTCCGTAACGACGCTCCATGTCCACCCAGAACGTCGTACCCAGGTGGAGGTTGATCTCAGCGGTCTCCAGGCTCTCGGGGGTGAAGCCCAGTATGCCCTGCCCCCTCGCCAACTCCCTACCGGTCTCCGGCATCACCTGCATGAGGCCGATCGCACCCGCCCGTGATCGAATCGCCGGAGCGAACGCCGACTCCTGTCGGATCAGCGAGGCGAGGAAGAGAGGCTCGATGCCGGCCTCCTCCGCCTCGCGGGTCACGATCTCTCGATAGGGGAACGGGTAGAGCACACGCAGGAGCCTTCCGCTGTAGGGACTCCCCTCTCGCAGAAGCCTCCAACCCACGTTGATCCCGTAGATCGTGAAGCCCCGCTCGATCAAGCCGTCGGCCAGATCCAAGCTCTCCGGCACCGACTCGTCGGCACGCTCGATCAGCTGTTCAACCTGACGCTCGGAGGCGGTGTCGAGGCCGGCGGAGACGAGAAGGTCGAGGGTCGCTAAGCCCGTGAGCAACCACTCGGGGGGATTCGAAACCGGGCCGGCCGCGACCGAAGGGGCGTACGGCTCTGCCAGGCGTTCAGACACGAGGGCGGCATAGTAGGAGATGGGGCTGCCCCTCTGAATCATCTCCAGGTAGCCTCTGGCCTCGGTGTCCTTCCCCAGCTCTTCGAGGCTTCGGGCGGCCCAGTACGCGGCCTGCTCCCACCGCTGTCCATTCGGAAAGTCCTTCAGGTACCCCTCGAACACGTCAGCCGCCCCTTCCACGTTCTCCTGCAGAAGGTGCATCTGACCTAGTCGCATCCGCGCATGACCGGCGGAGCCGATAGACGGCGCCATGGTCATCGCTTTCTCGAATCCGGCGGCGGCCTCGGAGTGTGCGCCCCGATCCTGGGCCGCCGCGGCCCACGAGAACACGATGTCGACGGCTTGGCGGCTCTCGGGGAACCGCTCGATGATCCACCCTTGGATCGTGCGTACGGCATCGCGTCTGCCTTGGCGCCTGCGGGTGCTGAGCCACTGATCGAGGACTCGGAGCTCGAAGCCGAGATCGTCGGTCTCGACCAGTTGTCTGAACTCCCGAACCGCGGCCTCATGCTCCCCCGTCGCCGAAAGGAGACGGGCCATGACCAGACGCACCGGCGGGTCGATCGCCACCGAATCCGGTAGCAGAGCTTCGTATCGTCCGTACGCCACCAAGGAGCGACGCGGGTCTCCCGCACGGTCGAGAGTGCGGGCCGCCAAGAGCGCGAGATCGGCGTCCAGACCCTTCATCTCGATCAGAGCGCTCGCCGACCGCGCTCCGCTGGCTCCGCGGGGGTAGGCCTCGAGCGCGGCCAAAAACGCATGCCTCCCCCCTGACGAGTCACCCCGCGCCAGCCTCAGCTCCCCGACCGCTGCGAAGGCCCTTCCGCGACGCGAATCTTCGGTTTCAACCTCGAGGTGCTCCAAATACGCGTCGAGCGCTCGGCCCGAATCGGCGGCGGCGAGAAGGGCCCGAGCCCGTACGTCCCAAGCCGCATCGGATGCCGTCGAGTCTCGGCGGACCCATGGAAGCAGCTCGCCCACGCGGGCAACGTCACCGCGTTCGGCAGACCACTCCGCCACGTCCAAGGCGGTCCATGCGACTAGCGTCGGCGACTCGTCGCCGGCAACCTCCAGAGCCTCCACGATGGACTCCCATCGCCCGGCTCGCGCCGCGGAGCGCGCCTCTCTCGACGCCTCGGGCGCCGTGCCTTCGCCGTGCCGGCTAGTTCTCCTGAATAGGCCGAAGCTCTCGGCGGCGGCTTCCCAGCGCTCGCCGGCCTCCAGGGCTCGGGCCATCAATCGGCGACCCTCCGCACCCTCGAACTCATCCAACCAGTCCATCGCCTCGAGACCCTCGACCACGCCCGACCAGTTCTTCCACCCGGCGTCCGCGCGGGCCAGAAGGAGAATCTCGGCGAGTCCGCGACCGTCTTCGTCGGCCCTGGACCGCAACAGCCGACTTGCGTGCCAGTACCGCCCAGCATCGAACTCGGCCCGGGCCGAGTCGAGGATTGCGTCGGAAGGGCCCGTAACGCGAGGACCAGGCGCAGCTCCCCAGAGCAGGACCAGTAGAAGTATTGTGCCGACGAATTTCACTGCACCGAGAACCCCACCGAATTGTACGGACGAAACCAGGTGTCTCTAAATACTAGTCTGCTGTCCCGGAAGTTCGCGCGGAAGGAACTCGACCCGTGCGCCAGCTACGAAAAAAAGAGGGGCCGCCCTGCCGGGCGGCCCCTCTCGCTCGTCGAGACGGTCCAAGCTAGCTGGCGGCGCGATCCGCTTCCATGGCGTGCAGCGCATCGATCATCTTCTGGGCCGACTCTTCCATGTCGATGACCAGACTGTCGATGCGCGAAACGAAGAAGTTGTGTGAGATGCTCACGGGAATGGCGATCACGAGTCCCGCCGCCGTGGTGAGCAACGCCACCTTGATTCCCCCAGCCACCAACGTCGCCTCTACCTCGCCGGCCGCCTCGATGGATTGGAAGGCGATGATCATCCCGATCACGGTCCCGAGGAAGCCGAGAAGCGGCGCCACATTGGTCAGCGTCGCAAGAACCACCAGGCCCGTCTCGAGCTTGCTCAGCTCGATGAGACCCTGGTTCTCGATAGCCTTCATGACGCGCTCCGTGCCCTCCTCGTGCCGATCCAGACCGGCATAGAGGATTTTGGCCGCGGGGGCATCGGAATTCCGGGTGGCTTCGAGCGCCTCGTCGATGCGATGCTGAGCCAGGAGCTCGTCAACCTCGCCGAGGATCTTCTTCGTGCGGGCGGACTTCATAGCCAGGTCGAAGAACTTCCAAATGATGACGACGGCCCCGAGAACCACACAGAGCGCCAGCGGCCAGCGCATGAAGCCCATGTCCACCCAAAGGTCCGCCGCCTGCTCCGACAGAGACAGGTTGGGGGCATCCAACCCGGGGATCTGCACCAGGGCACCGTAGATACGCATCACACCGACCAAAGGGACCTCCAGCATAAAATGTTTTGTACCACACGCCCCGGCCAGAAGAAGCGGGAGGCCAAGACATCCTGTTTTTTCTAAGGAGTCGAATTGTGGAGCGGCCCGACAACCCTGTCAAGCCCAACTCTTCAACCCGTCTTATGGCATCGGATCTTTGATACAAGCCGCAAAGTGACCCGACGCTCTTTCCTCCAGCGGAGGAACCACCCGACCGCACAGTTCGTCTTTCTCGGGATGCGGACAACGAGGATGGAAAGGACATCCCGGCGGCGGATTCATGGGGCTCGGCACGTCTCCCGGGAGCATGATGCGCTTCCTTGCCCGAGTGGCCTTCGGATCGGGTCTGGGCACCGCGGAGAGAAGGGCTCTCGTGTATGGATGCTCGGGCGATCTATAGAGGTCCTCGGCGGACGCCATCTCGACGATCTTGCCCAGATACATCACAGCCACTCGGTCGCTCACGTACTCCACCACGGCCAGATCGTGGGCAATGAAGAGGTAGGTGAGTCCGAACTCCTTCTGGAGGTTCTCGAGCAGGTTGATCACTTGCGCCTGAACCGACACGTCCAAAGCCGACACCGGTTCGTCGCACACGATGAAGTCCGGCTCGACCGACAGAGCACGCGCGATACCGATCCTCTGTCGTTGACCTCCGCTGAACTCGTGCGGATAACGGTCGGCGTCCTCGGCGCGGAGTCCGACGATCTCCAGCAGTTCGCTGACCCGCCGGGAACGGGCAGAGCCCTTGTCGGCCAGGTCGTGGACCTTCAGCACCTCCTCCAACATGGTCCCGACGGTCATGCGAGGGTTGAGTGAGCTAAAGGGGTCCTGAAAGACGATCTGTGCTCGCCTTCGAAGTCCACGCAGCCGATCGCGATCCATCGCCCCGACGTCCTCGCCGTCGAACAGTACCTGACCCGAAGTGGGCTCCACGAGGCGAAGAATGGCACGGCCCGTGGTGGACTTACCGCAACCGGACTCCCCCACGAGTCCCAGGGTCTCGCCGCGGCGAATCCGGAAGCTCACCCCGTCCACCGCCTTCACCTGTCCCACGGTCCGCCCCAGAACGCCCCGGTGAACCGGGAAGTGCTTCTCGAGACCCCGGACGTCGAGCAGCACATCGCCGAGCGGCGTATCGCCGCTTCCCGAACCCGAAGTCACGAGGGCCCCCGGCCGGGATCGGAAGAGGGGGCACCTGCCGCCGTCGGTTCGGCGGAACCGGATTTGAACCCCGCCTCCTCCATGAGCCAGCAACGCGCGAACCGTCCCGGTGCTTCACCTGCCCCCAACAAATCGGGCATCTCGCTCTGGCAGCGGTCCCAGGCGAAGGAACAGCGCTCCCCGAAACGGCATGCCGCCGGCCAAGCGACGGGGCTGGGCACCACCCCCGGAATCGGGCTGATTTGACGACCTCTCCCACCCAGCTCGGGCAAGGAGGCCAATAGGCCCTGCGTGTAGGGGTGTCGAGGATCCTCGAAAATCTCCTCCACCGATCCCGTCTCCACCACCTGTCCCGCGTACATGACGACCACGCAATCACAGACCTCCGCGACCACTCCCAGGTCATGAGTGATGAGAAGCACGGCCATTCCGTACGCTCCCCGGAGCGCGGCTAGCAGATCCAGTATCTGAGCCTGTATCGTGACGTCCAGAGCCGTAGTGGGCTCATCGGCGATCAGAAGCCTGGGTTCACATGACAGAGCCATCGCGATCATGACCCTCTGCCTCATGCCCCCCGAGAGATGATGGGGATATTCGTCGAAGCGCCGATCGGGTTCGGCGATGCCGACCTCGCCGAGCAGCCTGACGCTCTCCGTGCGCGCCTCTCGCCTACTCATCGGTCGGTGCGCCCGCAGGGCCTCCGAGATCTGGTTCCCCACGGTGAAGACGGGATTCAGCGAAGTCATCGGCTCCTGGAAGATCATCGCGATGTCGTTCCCTCGGATTTCCCTGAGCCGCCGGTTCGAAGCTCCGACCAACTCCTCACCTGACAACCGGATGGAGCTTCCCGAGAGGATCTCACCCGGGGGATCGGGGATCAGGCCCATGATCGAGAGAGAGGTGACCGTCTTCCCGCACCCCGACTCGCCCACGATGCCCACGGTCTCACCTTCTTCTACATGGAAGGAGACGCCGTCTACGGCCCGGGCCACACCGGCGTCGGTGTTGAAATAGGTGCGGAGCCCACTGACTTCGAGCAGGGGCATCAGGCGCCTCCCCCGATCCATCGGCTGAGGTGGTGGGCGGTTCGGGAACCGAACGCGGCATTTGTGGGCGTTTTGGCGAGGAAGATCATGTCCTCAACCTCGGATCCAACGCGTCCCGCAGACCATCACCCACCAGGTTGAAGGCCACCACCGTGAACACGATGGCCAGGCCGGGAAACGTCGAGATCCACCAGGCGTTCAGCAAATCGCTACGGCCGTCCGCCACCATCGAACCCCAGGAGGGCGTCGGCGGCTGGAGACCCAACCCCAAGAAGGATAATCCCGCCTCCAGAACGATCACGTTCCCGATGCCGAGCGTCGCCGCCACGATCACTGGAGCCAAGGTGTTCGGAATTACGTGGCGAAAGATGATGCGCAGCCGCGTGAATCCCAGAGCACGCGCCGCCTCGATGAACTCCCGCTCCCGGAGGCTGAGCACCTCTCCCCGAACGATTCGTGTGGTCCCCGGCCATTGGGTGAAGCCCAGGACGGCGATGATCAAGAAGATTGACGACTGCTCGAAGAGAGCCACGATGGTGATGAGCAGTACGAGGCGAGGAAAGGAGATCACCATGTCGACGAAGCGCATGACGACCGCGTCCACCTTCCCACCAAGGAAGCCCGCGATCGCGCCGAGCATCGTGCCGATCGTTATGCTGATCCCTACCGCCACGAAGCCGATCGCGAGGGAAACCCGGGCTCCATAGAGGACCCGAGAAGCGACATCACGGGCGAACTTGTCGGTGCCGAGCGGAAACTCCCCACCCGGCGGTAGCATCCGATGGGTCACCAACGGGCCTTGGATAATCGGATCGAACGGCGCGATGAGGGGCGTGATCAGGGCGATGAGGTAGAAGGACACGATGGCGATGAGCCCGATCACTGCGATGCGGTTCTTGCCGAACGAACGCACAGCCAGATCCCACTGGCTTATTCCGGCCTGCCGAACCACGGCGGGGCGACACACGTCCCTCATGGACCAACCCCATGATGCGACCAGACCCACCATGAGGGTCGTGGCCGCGATCCGATGATCCAAGGGACCCGCCCAGGCCGCCGCGAACCGACTCCACCGAAGTGCGAGCACGGCCAGAAAGCCCACCCAGACCACGATCGTCATGGCGCCGACTCCCCACCGTCCGGCAAGGAGTTGAGGCACGCCCGGCAAGACCGCCGAGAGCTTCCTCCCTCCGCGTGCCCTGGGGCCGGACGGCCGGGAGAACGGGTCAGTCATAGCGGATTCTCGGATCGACAAACCCGTAGAGGATATCCGCGACCAGATTACCCACGACCACCATGTTCGCGAAGATCAGACTACCGGCCATGATGACCGGGTAGTCGCGCTGGGTGATCGCGTCGACGATCAGTTTGCCCATGCCAGGCCAGGCGAACACCGACTCGATGAAGACGGTCCCGCTGAAGAGGAAGGGCAAGTAGAGGCCCAGGAGCGTGATGACCGGTATCAGGCCGTTGCGAAGTGCGTGCTTCAGCACCACGACAGGCTCGGAGAGCCCCTTGGCGCGGGCGGTACGCACGTAGTCCTGCCGGATGACCTCCAGCAGACTCCCCCGGGTGTAGCGCGCGATCCCCGCTGCCAGCACCAGCGCCAACGAAGTGGCGGGCAGCGCCAGATGCCACAGGCGATCCAGAACCCGTTCCCAAGGCGTCATGAACGGATACCGTGCCACGTCCTGGATGTCGGAGGCGGGGAACCAAATGGGCCAGTCCCACACGTTGCGGGCAAAGAGGCTGAAGGTGAGTACCATCATCAGCGCCAACCAGAACGACGGCATCGAGTAGAAGAAGAGGGCCAACACCGAGGTGACCGAGTCGAGCACGGAGTACTGACGGATGGCCTGCACGATGCCAAGCATGATGCCGAAGACGAACGCGATCCCGATGGCCGTCAACGACAAGAGAAGCGTGTTCGGGAGGATCTCCTTGATTATGTCCAGGACTGGTCGGTTCCGGGTGAAGGAGTATCCGAGATCGCCCTGAGCCAGGGCAGTCATCCACCGTACGTAGCGGACGTGGACCGGCCGATCCAGACCCATATTGGCGCGAATCTGCTCGAGCGTCTCGGGGGACAGATTCGGGTTCATGTACCGGAGTGCCGGGTCTCCGGGCGCCAGGTTCACGACAAAGAAGATGATCGTGGCGATCCCCAACACCAGCGGAACAGCGCCCAGGAGTCTCTTCAAGATGTACGTGGTCACCTACCACGCTCCCAGGTCAATGTGCTCGGTGTCCAGGGGGCACCATATGCCTGCTGAACGTCCGGTCGGAGGCTAACGACCGCCCCTCCGTTGATCGCCCTGAATCCACCAGTGCTTCACGTTGATCCACTCTCCGCGGGCATCCATGACGACATCCTCCAGCCGCTTGTTGACCCCGTCCAATCGATCGGGAAACCAGAAGAACGTGTACGGTTGCTCATCGGCCACGAGTGCCTCGTATTCGCGCCACACCGGCTTCGCCTCCTCGCGATCGAGAATCAGCGGGAGCCTGTCCAGATAGGCGTCCATGTCGGGGCGTCGGGTACCGGACCAAGCGTAGGGCCCGTCGATCTTCTCGCTGTGGAAGAGGTCGGTATCTTCGAACTTGAAGTCGATGACCCACCCCATGACCACGGCGTCGAAATCCCGGGCCTCGGCGTCCGTCAACTGGCCGATGAGCGTGGAGATTTCCACGACGGCGGGAGTGACGGCGATGCCGATCACGGCGAGTTGAGCCTGCATGATCTCGGCTATGTTCTGCCGTTGCTCATTGCCTGAGTTGTACTTGATCGTAATGGCCAAGGGGACTCCTTCGGCGTTCTCCCTTACGCCATCCCCGTCCCGGTCGATCCAGCCGGCCTCGTCGAGCAACGCCCTGGCCGCCTCCCGATCGTATGCCCCGGCCTCAGCCCCCACCGACTCGTCGTAGGCCCAGTGGAAGGGCGGGACGCTTCCGTTCGCGATCCGGCCATACCCCTGGAGGAGGGCGTCTACGATCTCCTGACGGTTGGTCCCCCTGGTGATCGCCTGGCGGACTCTCTTGTCGGAGAGCTGGGGACGCCTGGCGTTCCAGCCCACGAACACGTACTGCCGCTGGGGATAGCGAAACAACTCCAGAGCATCGGAGTCGATAATCGCCCGTGCCTGATCAGGCCTCGGCGCGATCAGCACGTCGATGTTCTCGGTGAGCAGCTCCGTCAAGAGCGTGGTCTGTTCGAGGATGATCCGGTACACGAGGCGGTCGAGGTGCGGTCGACCGCCCAACCCTTCGGGGAATGCGGGGTTCGCCTGGAACGTCCAGCTCGCGTCCTGCCGGTGCTGCACGAAGACGAACGGGCCGTTGCCGACCGGACACACCGTGCCGTAGGGGTGTTGTCTCAGCTCGGCGGCGGGCACGTCCTCGAGGAGGTGGTGAGGCATGATAGTCGTCTGGCGCCACGGATCGATGAAGTCGGCGTGGGGACGCAGGCGGAACTTCACCGTGAACGAATCGACCACCTCCACGCCACCGGGTCCTCTGTCCCAATACATCCAATAGGTCGTGTTCGGGAACCCCGTCTCCGGGTCGATGGCTCGTTGGAACGTGTACGCGACGTCGTAGGCGTCGGTCCGTTCACCGTCGTGCCAGTAGACATCGTCCCGAATGTGGAAGGTGATCTCCGTGTCGTCCTCAGACATCTCCCAGGATTCGGCCAGGTACGGGACCGGGTTCAGCTCTTCGTCGTACTGAATAAGCGTCATCAGATTGACGAAATTCTGGTGCTGCGTGGACTCGTAGAGCGCCGACACGTGCCCGTTCATGCCATCGGTCAGCTCGCCAATGGCGCCCACCACCGCCGTACCACCGTACCGGGCGTCCGGCGGGATCTGTCCCTCGAACCGCCCCATGAAGTCGGAGACACGCGCCATCGCGGCTTCGCAGAACGGAATGCCGTCACCTAGGCTCGCCACACCCGGATCGAGACTCCAGGGTACGACCTCACCGCTCGGGCCGCCCTCCCCACCTCCACACGCCCCCGCAAGTGCGACCGCGGTGACCAGTAGTACCCACCTCGCCTGTGTCATGTCATCTCCTCCGCTCCGGCGCCCTCGACGGAACCCGTAGGCTTCGAGTCCGCTATGTGCGCCACGTCCACCCGGCGGAGGCGTAATGCTCCTCCAGCAGGCGGGCCCCAGCTTTCTCCAGGTCCGTACGCCGCCCTCTGTGCCACTCCCCGCGAAATACTCCGCTCAGGCCGGCTGCAACCGCCTCTACAAGAATGTCCCAGGAAGGCACCACGTCCAGGATTTCATCCAGGCAGGTCGAGGTGGAGGCGTCTTCCGTCTCACCCCGCAGCGCCGCGAGCCGCTCCTGTCCCCGACCCACCAGGAGGGAACCGTGTTGCAGAATCGCGTTCCCGATCCGGGCTTGGGCGCTCCCCACAAGCTTCCGCACACCGACGGTTACCTCACCTTCGCTCGGCCGTCTGAAGCAGGGTCCGGCCATCGGGGAGAGGGCACGCACCTCGTCGGGCGCCAGCGAGGCGGAGACCCCAATGTTGCCGAGCGCCTTCACCAGGCCCTCGTTCACCATTCCGTACACAGCCCGTAGGCTCGTCCCCGCAGTGATCGGCATGACCAGGGCGTATGTGAGCTCCCGGTCGTGAAGGACCGCACGGCCCCCGGTGGGCCGGCGCACGAACTCGATACCGGCCTTCCGGGCGGCCTCCAGGTCGTAGCGCCCCCGCGAGGGCTCGTTCCTTCCGAATGACGCCGTCGGATTCGTCCACCGATACAGGCGGAGCACACCCTCACCGGAACCGAGGCAACTGGCCAGAGCATGATCGAAGGCCATGTTGACCACCCCCGACGCGGGCGCGTCCTCCAGGACGCGCCAACGGAGCGCACTGGTATCCGGCGGGTTCTTGGCCCGGCGGGCTCTGCGCGCAGTCAATGTCAAACCTGGGTTCTCTTCCGCGCCTCGGGGCGCCGGGGGACGGTCAGAATTCGTACGAGCCTTGGCCCGGCTCGATGATCTCGACCGTGGCCCGATCGCCCACCAGGGAGCGGAAGTCCTCCGCGTTCTGATCGATGTACGGCCACGTGTTGTAGTGGATCGGGATGACGACCGACGGCTCGATGAACTCGATCGCCGTGACCGCGTCCTTTGGCCCCATGGTGAAGTTGTCGCCAATGGGAAGGAGCGCCACATCGACCTTGCCCTTCAGAAGCTGCATGTCGAGGGTCAGCGCCGTGTCCCCGGCGTTGTAGAGCCGTTGGCCCGGCCCCAGGTCGAAGAGCAGGCCGGCCGGGTTGGTCGTGAATCCCTCAGCACCTTCGCCCGCGATCATCCCTCCGTGGTGCGCGATCGTCATCTTCACCCGGCCGAACGGAAAGTCCCATCCCCCCCCGATGTGCATCGGGTGTACATTCTCGATCCCCTGGCTCTGTGCGTAGCTCACCAACTCGAAGCTCCCCACCAACGTAGCCCCGGTGCTCCTGGCAATGGGAAGGGCATCCGCAAAGTGGTCGTAGTGCCCGTGGGTACAGAAGATGAAGTCGGCTTCGACGTCGGCGGCGCTGATCTCGGTCCAGGGATTGTCGTCGAAGAACGGGTCCATGACGATGCGGGTGCCGTCATCGGTCGTAAGCGTAAAGGTCGAGTGACCGTGGTAGTCGAGTTTCGCCATCTTCGGATCCTCCACCGTCGTTAAGAGTCCTCAGTGTCCGGGACGCGCCTGGTCAGTCCCCAGCAGCCACCTCAGCATAGGCCTCGATGGGTGGGCACGAACAGACCAGGTTCCTATCGCCGTGGACGTTGTTCACCCTCCGGACCGGAGGCCAGAACTTGTAGTCTCGCGTCCACGGGGCGGGATATGCTGCCTTTTCTCGCGAGTAGGGGTGCTCCCACTCCGAAGCGGTGAGCATCGCGGCTGTGTGTGGCGCATTCTTGAGCACGTTGTCCTCGGGGTCCGCTGTCCCCGACTCGACTTCCTGAATCTCCTCGCGGATGGAAGAAAGCGCGTCACACAGTCTGTCGAGCTCCATCTTGGACTCACTCTCCGTGGGCTCGACCATGATCGTGCCTGCCACCGGGAACGACATCGTGGGCGCGTGGAAACCATAGTCCATCAAGCGCTTCGCAACGTCCTCAGCGGAGATCCCACTCGTCTTCTTCAAGGGACGGAGGTCGAGAATGAACTCGTGGGCCACCCGGCCGTTCTCGCCTCGGTACAGCACCTCGAACTCGTCCTGAAGTCTGTTCGCCATATAGTTGGCGTTCAGTATGGCCACTTCCGTGGCGCGGCGGACGCCCTTCTTGCCGAGCAACGCGATGTAGGACCATGAGATCACGAGTATCCCGCCGCTGCCCCAAGGCGCACCGGAGACCGGCAGGATCGCCTTTGGCCCGCCCGTCTCTATCACCGGGTGGCCAGGAAGGAAGGGCGCTAATTCGGAGGTGACGCAGATCGGTCCGGCACCCGGCCCACCGCCACCATGAGGGATGGAGAACGTCTTGTGGAGGTTGATGTGACAGACGTCGGCGCCGTAGTCGCCGGGGCGACACAGGCCGACTTGGGCATTGAGGTTCGCACCGTCCAGGTAGACCCGCCCACCGCGCTCATGCACGATGTCACAGATGCGCCGAATCTCGGACTCGAAGACCCCGTGCGTGGACGGATAGGTGATCATGATCGCTGCGAGATCCGCCGCATGGGCGTCCGCGTTCGCCTCGAGATCGTCCAAATCGACGTTGCCCATTTCGTCGCACTGCACGACCACGACCCTCATGCCCGCCATGACGGCGCTCGCCGGGTTGGTCCCGTGGGCCGATGAAGGGATCAGGCACACGTCCCGGTGTCCCTCGCCTCGGCTCTCGTGCAGTGCCCTGATGACGAGGAGCCCCGTGTATTCCCCGGAGGCGCCCGAGTTGGGCTGTAGCGAGGTGGCGGCGAACCCGGAGATCTCGGCGAGCCAGCTCTCCAGATCCCTGAGCAACTCCTGGTAACCCTCGGCCTGATCGATCGGCGCGAAGGGGTGCATTCCGCTGAACGCCCTCCACGTGACCGGCAACATCTGTGTGGTGGCGTTCAGCTTCATCGTGCATGAGCCAAGCGCGATCATGCTCGTATTCAAGGAGAGATCACGGCTCTCCAGCTTGTGGATGTACCGCAGCATCTCGGTCTCGGAGTGGTAGCGGTGGAAGACCGGGTGCTGAAGAAAGTCCGACTTCCTCAGCAACTCCTGGGGGAGTGGCGAAGTCGCCTCCCGGGCTACCTTGCTCGCCGTCAGCTTCACGCCCCCACCCCGCGGACCGCCGTCGCTGAAAACGTTGAAGAGATCGTCGAGATCCCCGGGGAGCGTCGTCTCGTCCACCGCTATTCCCACCGTGCCGTCCCCGTAGTCACGGAGGTTCATCCTGAGCGCTTGGGCGCGTTGGATGATCCCCTCGCCCGAGATACCCGCGGGCACTATCTGAACCGTATCGAAGAAGTGTTCGTGTACCACGCTGTGACCGAGCTCTCTGAGGCCGTGCGCCAGCGTGGAGGCCAGATTGTGTATCCGGCCGGCGATCCGGCGTAGCCCGTGGGGTCCGTGATAGACGGCATACATGCCCGCCATGATGGCGAGGAGCACCTGCGCGGTGCAGATGTTCGAAGTCGCCTTTTCGCGACGGATGTGCTGCTCTCGGGTCTGGAGGGCCATCCTCAGAGCCGGATTGCCGTCCGCATCCATCGAAACCCCGATGATCCGACCGGGCATCTTCCGCTTGAATCGGTCCCGGGCCGCCAGGTAAGCCGCGTGCGGACCGCCGTATCCCATCGGCACACCGAAGCGCTGCGTGTTCCCGACGGCGATATCGGCCCCCAGTTCGCCCGGGGGCGTCAGCATCGTGAGCGCCATGAGATCGGCGGCCATGACCACTCCGGCTCCGTGCTCATGGAAGTCGGCACAGAAGGAGCGGTAGTCGTGAATCGCTCCGTCCGTGGCGGGATACTGGACCAGCCCCCCGAAGAGCCGGTCTCCGAACGACTTCAAGTCGTAGTTGTCGTGCGCTCCCACGACGACCTCGATGCTTAGCGGGGCCGCACGCCCCTTCACGACGGCAATCGTCTGTGGGTGGCACGCCTCCGAAACGAAGAAGTGGGTCCGCTTCTCGTCGCCGGTGTCGCCGAAGAGCATGGCCATGGCCTCTGCGGCCGCGGTGCTCTCATCGAGCAGAGACGCGTTGGCGATCTCCAGCCCGGTGAGATCGATCACCATGGTCTGGTAGTTCAGCAGTGCCTCGAGACGCCCCTGGGCGATTTCGGCCTGATAGGGAGTGTACTGTGTGTACCAGCCCGGGTTCTCCAGGATGTTCCTCAGAATCACCCCGGGGACCACCGTGTCGTGGTATCCCATCCCCAAGTACGACCGGAAGACCTGGTTCTTGGAGCCGATCTCCTCTACCCGACGCAACAGCCCGTGCTCGGGAAACGCATCGGGAAGATCCAGATCACCCTCGAAGCGTATGGAGCGGGGAACCGTCTGGTCCACCAGTTCGCCGAGGGAGCTCAGCCCCAGCGAGGACAGCATCGATTCGATGTCATGATCGCGGGGCCCGACGTGCCGTCCGGCGAATCGACCCACCGTATCTATATCTAGGGACATGTTCTTCCTCGGGAATGTCAGACCGCATAGCGGACCGTCGCGGTGATTCTGGAGGTCAGCGCCTATTCGCGACCCAACTCATTCGCCTATCAGAGCCTGGTACCCGGCCGCATCGAGGAGGCCGACGAGAGCGCTCTCGTCGGCGAGGCGCAGGAGGATCATCCAACCGGCCCCATACGGATCGCTGTTCACCAGCGAGGGGTCGTCATCCAAGGCCTGGTTGATGGCGACCACCTCACCCGTGAGAGGACAGTAGAGATCACTCACGGCCTTCACGGCCTCGATGGTGCCGAAGGTCGCCATCTTTTCGAAGCTCGACCCCCCCTCGGGCAACTCGATGAACACGATGTCCCCGAGCTCACCCTGGGCGTAATCGGTGATGCCGACCTGATAGACCCCGTCCTCCTCGGTGGCCTTGAGGTACTCGTGCTCCTCTGTATATCGAAGTCCCTCGGGGATCTCGGACATCGTTCCTCCGTGTTCAAGTTTCTGGGGCGATCACAATAGAGAAGGGTTCGGAGAAGCGTCAAGGTCGAAAACGGCGTGGGTAGTCGGCGTGTGATCCCGGCACCTCTCCTTTTCACGCCCGACCCGCACGGATAACTTTCGTGGGCTCGGTATCCGATCAGAATCCCTTGATCAACCCGCTGGAAAGATAGCAGACATGACCACCACGCTAGCCGGTGAGAGTCGCCCCGCCGTCACCTCGTTGACTGAAGAAGAGGGGATGTTCCGTGAGGCCGTCCGGGACTTCGCCCAGTCCGAAGTGGCTCCCCTCGTTTCCCAGATGGACGAGGCCCAGGAACTGGACCCTGCGCTCCTACCCATGCTCTTCGAGCTGGGTCTCATGGGAATCGAGATCCCCGAGGAATTCGGGGGGACCGACGCGAGCTTATTCACGTCCGTTCTGGTGGTAGAGGAGCTTTCGCGGATCGATCCCTCGGTAGGAACCCTGGTCGACGTGCAGAACACCCTGGTGGTCAACGCGCTCAAGCGGTGGGGAAGCGACGATCTGAAGGCCCACTACTTCCCTCTGCTAGCCACCAACCTGGTGGGTGCGTACGCCCTGTCCGAGGCCGGGAGCGGATCCGACGCCTTCGCCCTCGCCTGCCGGGCTACCCAGGACGGAGACGATTGGCTCATCACGGGCCAGAAACTCTGGATCACGAACGGGAGCGAGGCGGGCACCTACATCGTCTTCGCTACCGTCGACCCCGAGGCCGGCTACAAAGGCATCACCGCCTTCATGGTGGATCGGGACATGGACGGCTTCACGGTCGGCAAGAAGGAGGACAAGCTCGGCATCCGGGCCTCCTCCACGACCGAGATTGTTCTCGACAGCGTCCGGGTACCAAGGAAGCGAGTCTTGGGTGAGGTCGGCCGGGGATACAAGGTCGCCATCGAGACCCTCAACGAGGGCCGGATCGGCATCGGCGCCCAGATGGTGGGAACCGCCCAGGGTGCGCTCGACAACACTCTTCGCTACGTGCAGGAGCGGGAGCAGTTCGGCAGGCCCATCGGCAAGTTCCAGGGGGTGCAGTTTCAGCTGGCCGAAGTGGCCACCGACCTCGAGGCTTCCCGCCTCCTGGTTTACAATGCGGCTCGGCTCAGAGATTCCGGCGAAGATTTCGTCGTGCCAGCGGCGATGGCGAAGCTACATTCATCGAGGATGGCCCAGCGCGTAACGTCGCTGTGTATCGATCTGTACGGAGGATACGGCTTCACGCGCGAATACCCGGTCGAGAAGTTCTATCGGGACGCCAAGATCGGCACCATATACGAGGGGACAACGAACATGCAGCTTCAGACCATAGCCAAGGCGCTACTCCAGTGATTCCCGGTCTCGGCGTGTGGGAGCTGGTCCTCATCTTCCTCATCGTCATGGTCTTCTTTGGCGCCAAACGGATTCCGGTGATCGGGCGCGGCCTGGGCCAGGGGATTCGGAACTTCAAGGGCGCGCTCCGTAAAGGGGAGGATGACGCCGACGACCGCACCCTGGAGGATCCCAAGGACGGCGACGTTTAGAAGGCTGTGTCACCCCTCGACAACATCGTCGTCGTGCTGGACGAGCCGAAGGACGTCGTGAACATCGCCGGCGTGATACGGGTCATGATGAACATGGGCCTGTCACGGCTTCGCTTGGTGCAACCCGAGGAGTACGACCTCCGCCGAATCACCGGCATCGCCCATCGCAGTGACGATCTGGCGGAGTCGGCCGAAGTGTTCCCGACGCTCGGAGCGGCCTTGGCGGACACGGTGTTCGTCGTGGGCACCAGCGCACGTGCGCGGACGGCCCAACGCAACTACTCCCGACCCCGAGCCGTGGCGCCCCGAGTGGTCGAGAGGGCCAACGAAGGCCTCGTGGCGCTGGTCTTCGGCAGGGAGGATCGCGGCCTCACGAACGAAGGGCTGGACCTCTGTCACTCCATCGTCATCGTACCCACCGCCGAGTATTCCAGTCTCAACTTGGCACAGGCCTGCCTCGTGCTCTGCTACGAGGTCTACCTCGTAGCCACCGACGACGCTCCTCTTCCGGGATACAAGCGAGATGCGGGACCCGCCACCCAAGCGGACCTGGAGCAGATGTACGCGGCTCTGGAGCAGGGGTTCGATCGGATCGAGTTCTTCAAGGGGGACCGGCACCCCGAGGGCGTGCTGCGGACCCTACGAACCCTCCTCTCACGCGCGGAGCCTGATCTTCGAGAGGTGCGCCTGATGAGGGCCATCGGTTACGAGATGCAGCGCTACTTCGACAGGCCCGGGACCTCCGAAGAGCCAACCAGTTAGCGGTGTTTTTTGTTGTACGTCCCGGCACCGCCCCATATGTTGGACTAACTTCAAATAGCCGCCCTCCGCCAGCGCGGCCCAATTGGACGCTTCATGCCATCAGCCGAGACGGGTACCGGTGCGCCCCTAGCGGAACGCTATCGCGTTCTTCTGGATATCGGCCGCACGCTCACAGGAACGCTCAGTCCGGAGGATCTCTACCGGAGCATCTACCGGGAGACCGCGAGGGTGGTCGAGGCGGGCGGTTTCTATATTTCGCTCTACGACGCGCAAGCAGATCTCGCCACCGTGGTGTTCTACGCGGACCGCGGTGAGGAGAGCAGATGTGACATCACTTACAAGGGCTCGGACAGCGAGGTCATCCGAACCGGAAAGTCCACCGTCGTCGAGGATCGGCTGAAGGCCGACTCCGTAATGCTGCTGGGCGATGACGAGACCGAGATCACTCGGTCCGCCATCTCCGCGCCACTCATGTACAAGGGGGTGGTCCGGGGTGCCTTGAGCACGCAGAGTTATCGCCCCAACGGGTACGACGCCGAGGATCTCGAGTTGTTGGAGGGGATCGCGGATCTCGCGGCCGTGGCCATCGAAGACGCCCGGCACGTAACGGAGTTGGCCCAGCGCTCACGTGAAGCGGAGAAGCTCGAGGAGATCGGTCGGGCCCTTACGAGTTCCCTCGACTTCGAGGAGGTGATGGCGCGGGTCTCGGCCGCGGCGATGGATCTTCTGGATGCCGACGGCGCCGGTGTGTGGACCTTCGAAAACACCGTCGCGACCGTGAGGAACTCAGTGGGCGAGATCCAGGTCCCGGTGGGAGCGACTTGGGACATGGAAGGTCCCGTGTACGACACATTGGTGAGTGAAGGCAAAGCGCTGGTCATCAACGACCTCGCAGCCAGCCCGCTCGTTCCGGATCACATGAGGGAGTTCCTCGAGGGGGGGAGCGGAATGGCCATCCCCCTGGTGATCGGCGAGCGCGTCGCCGGTGCCTTGGCGGCCGGGTCGCGCGCGATCAGGGGCTTTTCCGAGTACGACACCGGCTTGCTCACCCGGTTGGCGGGTCAAGCTTCCGTGGCCCTGGACAACGCCGAGCTTCACGGCAACATCCAGGCCCTCTCTCTCACCGACGTGTTGACGGGTCTCCCCAGCCGGAGACGTCTGCAACTTCATCTCGAGCGAGAAGTGGCCGCCGCGCGAAGAGGCAGACGACTGGCCCTCGTGCTGTTCGACCTGGACGACTTCAAGCACTACAACGACACCTTGGGTCACGTCGTGGGCGATCAGATTCTGAAGGCCTTCGGGCGTGTGCTGGCGGATGAAAACCGGGCCATGAACCTCGTCGCCAGGTTTGGCGGTGACGAGTTCGTTTCCGTGCTGTCGGAGAGCAACGAAGAAGGTGCCCGAGGTTATCTGGAGAGGGTGGAGGCTCGAGTCCGAGCGGACCGGGTCTTGGCTCCGCACGGGGTGACGGTCAGTTCCGGCATCGCCCACTTCGAGACCGATCAGATGGTGGGGGTAGACGAGTTGATCCAGTCGGCCGACCGGCACATGTACAAGCACAAGGAGCGCCCCAAGCGCACCTGACTCGAGTCGGGGGGGTCCCGCTCCCGCGTCAGCCTACCGAAGCGCCTCTACCCGTCACCTCGACCTCCCATGTCTCCGGGTCCACCATGGGTTGCCAGACCTGGACGACCGGGAACGTCGACAGGAACCACCTCACAGCGTAGAGGAACAGGCCCAAGAACATGAGGCCTACCAGGAACTCGGTCGCTCCGATGGTGGGCGTGTCGTGATCTCGAATGGAGGGCGCCACCATGAGGTGCTTCTCCAGCCAGAGACCGGCGAAGATCGAAAAGGTGACGGTACGGAAGAACGTAGGGTTCATCTTCGCCTTCCGCCCCATCAGCAGCGCGAAGGGTATAACGAAGCACAACACGATCACCATGAGAGACAGCTTGCCCCAGGGCTCCTCGGCCCTGTGGATGATCCAGGCCTGCTCCCACGGCAGCTTGCCGTACCAGATCACCAGGTACTGGGCAAAGAACAAGTAGGCCCAAAACACGCAGAAGGCGAAGCTCAGCTTACCAAGATCGTGGAGTTGTTGGCGCCCCATGACCTTGTCGAAGTAGTCGTCCCGCTTTTTCAACAGCGTCACCGCACAGGCCGTGGCGGCGATGCCACTCCAGAACGCCCCCATGAAGAACCAGGGGCCCATCATGGTCGAGAACCAGTGCGGCTCGAGTGACATGACCCAGTCGTACGCCAGTATGCTCATGACCAGGGCGTAGACGATCACGAACGCCGGAGCCAGCTTGGTCATGCGTCGATAAGAATGGGTCTCCTCGGTTTCCTGGCCCCTCCAGGCGTGCGTCAGACGCTCCCGCCACTCCACCCGGCCGGGATCGGGATCCCCGTCGTCCTTGGCCAAACCCATGTCCGGACGGAGCGCCATGTACGCGAAGTACAGCGACATGCCGAACAGGACCACCACGCCCACGACGTTCCGCGTCACCAGGAACGGCATGTTGAGGTAGGCCACCTTCTTCTGGAGGATGGGGTCGTGCGCCACCTCGGCGATCCAGGGGAAGAACGACTCCCCGAGGCCCAACATGGGCAACAGCATGACGAACGAGATGGGAAGGAACGCCACGAACGACAGGCTCACCCTGCGGACCGACCAGTTCCACTTCGACTTCGTGATCCAGGTCGCAACGGTGAGCAGCATGGCCCCGGCGGCCACGTTCGTGAAGAACAGCCAGTTGGACACGTAAGACTGCCAGGCCCGGTCCGCATCGGTGCTGAGCGCGAAGACGAAGCCCGCCAAGCCCACCATAAACATCCCCACGAACAGCATGTTCGCGTTCTTGGAGCGAGGTAGGTAGCGGATCGGGATCTCGGAAGGGACGTGCATGTGGCTCATGGCCTATTCATCCCCCCCGGCCGGCTCGTTGCCGGCCTGACGCTGCAGCACACGGACATAGTTCACGATGTTCCAACGGTCGAAGTGACTGATCTGATGGCCGTAGGGCGGCATGAGGCCTCGACCGACACGCATGATCCCGTAGATGTACCCGTCGCTGTACCCGGCCACCACCGGACCCGACAGGTTGAACGCGATCAGGAGCGGATACTTGTCGATGATACTGGCCTGCGCCCCCACGCCGGCCGGACCGTGACACACGGCGCACATACGATTGAACAGCACTTCGCCACGGGCCAACGAAGCCTCGTCGGCCGCGACCGGGTTGGGCAACGTCTGCACGAGGGGTTGGAAGAGATCCGCCTGTCCGAACGGAGGGGCGTTGAAGCCCCGTTCCGGCTGTCCGGTGTTCAACTGACCGGGCCCGGGAGTGATGTTGCCGGCCGCGAACGGCACGCTGTTGGACGGAGGTGCGAGCGTGTTCTCGTAAGGGTCGAAGGACCGCGAATCACGCATGTGGCGGCCGAACCAGTACGCCATGACATCGTCCAGAGGGCTGCATGCGCTCGCTAATACGAGCAGAGCCAGAACCGCCCCGGAGCGCGCTCTACGAAGCATGGGCCACCCCCGAGGGATCTTCCCGCAACTCGACCGGATCCTGTCCTTTTAGAATGCCGCGGGCCTCATCGACTCGGTCCGGAGGGGCCGTCACATACACGCCGAAGCGACCCGCACTGAACTCTGGATCGTAGACCACCATGGGCTTCAGATAAGGAAGTCGACTGTTGATGAAGAGACCGATCACGGTCGAAAGAGCTCCGAACAGCACCATCATCTCGAAAGAGATGATGAAGTACGCCGGAATGGAGAGGATCGGCTTGCCGCCCGTGACGAGAGGCCAATCCATGGACGTGAACGATGTGAAGGCAAACCCCCCGGCGGCCCCGCAGAGTCCTCCGGCGAGCGTCCAGACGCGCACGGGACTCTGGTCGTAGCCCAGGGCGGCCTCGATGTGGTGATCCGGATAGGGCATGTAGGCGGTGATCTTCTTGAGTCCGGTCGCCCGCAACTGCTCGATCGCGTTGACCGCAGAGTCGACGTACTCGTATGAGGCCAGCAGGCCCGTCGTGGCACTCATCCGACACCTCCTTCCCCACCGGCGTGGGCAGGTGCGGCGCTGCGCATGGGCGTGGGCAGCACCTCCTTCAACTCTGCGATGGCCACCACGGGTATCAGCCGCGTGAAGAGGAGGAACCAGAAGCCGAACCAGGCGAAGCTCCCCACCAGGATCCCCATCTCCACCGCCGACGGCCGATACAGGCCCCACGCGAACGGCTCGTACTCGTGGTGAAGCGAGGTGACGATGATCACGTAACGTTCGAACCACATCCCGATGTTGATGAAGATCGAGATCGTGAACAAGGCGGGAATGGAGTATCTGACGCGCTTGAACCACAGCATGACCGGAACGAGCCCGTTACACACCAGCATGGTCCACGAGGCCCACCAATAGTGACCGAAGAGCCTCTCCCAGAAGGCCGCCCGCTCTACTTCCTCACCGCTGTACCACGCCATGAAGAACTCGGATAGGTAGGCGTAGAACACGATCATCGACGTCAACAGGCACAGCTTCGCCATGGCGTCGTAGTGCTTGGTCGTCAGGTACGCCTCGAGGCCGAAGACCTTCCGGAGCGGGACGGTGAGGGTGATCACCATGGCGACGCCAGAGAAGATGGCGCCGGCAACGAAGTAGGGGGCGAAAATGGTGGCGTGCCAGCCCGGTACGATACTGACGGCGAAGTCCCAGGAGACCACCGAGTGCACCGAGAGGACCAGCGGAGTCGCCAGGGCGGCCAGGAAGATGTAAGCCTTACCGAAGTGATGCCATTCGCGGTCGGTGCCGCGCCATCCCAACGAAATGAACTTATAGAGCTTCTTTCTGAAGCCCGTCGCAGCGTCACGCGCGGCGGCGAGGTCAGGAATCGTTCCCAGGTAGAAGAAGACCGCCGACACCGTGAAGTAGGTGGTCACCGCGAAGACGTCCCATACGAGGGGCGAGCGGAAGTTCGGCCAGAGGAAGCGGCTATTCGGGTAAGGGATCAGCCAGTAGGCGTGCCAAACGCGTCCCACGTGAATGAGGGGGAACAGTCCGGCCGTCATGACCGCGAACACCGTCATGGCCTCCGCGGCTCGGTAGATCGACTGTCGCCAGGGGGCTCGGAAGAGGAAGAGGATCGCCGAGATCAACGTGCCCGAGTGGGCGATACCGACCCAGAACACGAAGGTCGTAATGTAGACTCCCCAACCCACGGGGCTCGTGAGGCCGGTGACGCCGATGCCCTGGACGATCTGAATGCTCCAGGAAACCGCCGCGAGTCCTATCCCGGCGACGGCCAACCCGAGAAGCAGCCACCAACCGATCCCCGGCTTGCCGAGAGAGACGAGGACGTCACGGTTGACCTGATCGAGCTTTTGCAGGTCGGGATGGGGTACCGCTCCCCTGTGTTCCTTCGTCGCGGTAGCCATCAATGCTCTCCCGATTCCAACTCGTGGAACGTGACCTTCTTCAAGTAGCTCACCGCCGGTTGAGTGTTGATGAGCTCGTCAAGCACCCGGTAGACCCTTGCATTCTGGACCGACCGGGCCACCCGGGAGCGGGTATCTCGGATGTTGCCGAAGACGATGGCCTCCGCCGGACAACTCTGCTGACAGGCCGGGATGATCTCGCCGTCGCGTATCGTGCTCCCCTCGACGGCGGCGCGGTCCTGAGCTCCGCGGATCCGATGAATGCAGAACGAGCACTTCTCCATGATCCCGTTCTCGCGCACGGTCACATCCGGGTTGAACGCCCAGTTCATGGGCTCCGGAACGTGTCCCAGGCCTTCACGCACCGGCTCCTCGTCCGTGAACGTGTACCAGTTGTAGACCCGGACCTTGTAGGGGCAGTTGTTCAGGCAGTACCGCGTACCGACGCAGCGGTTATAGACCTGTGTGTTGATCCCGTCCGGCGTGTGGTAGGTGGCGTAGACCGGGCAAACGGGCTCGCAAGGCGCGTTGCCGCAGTGCTGACAGATCATCGGCATGAAACGCACGTCGAGCGGGCCGGCGTGGCTCGCGTCGACCGCCTCGTAGTACCGCTCGAGGCGGATCCACCCCATGTCGCGGCCCATGGTCACCTGGCTCTCTCCGACCCAGGCCACGTTGTTCTCCGACTGGCAGGCCGTGACGCAAGCGCTGCACCCCGTGCACTTGTCGAGGTCGATGGTCATGGCCCATCTCGGCGTCTCCGCATCTCCGTACTCGCCGTGTTGGGCTCCCTCCAGAGGGAAGTCCTGGGCACGGCCTTCGGTCTCGACCGGAACGAAGCCACCGACTCCCTGCAGCTCCTTGAGCGGCCCGTGCGCGTCCTCTTCTTCGGCGTGCTCGGCCTCCGCCGTCAACGCCGCCAAGGCCACGGCGGGCGTGATGGGACGATTGCTCTGCACATCCGACCCGGCGATGGAGGCAAGGGGCCGGCGCCGACCCGTGGGCGTCACCGTCACCTTCGTGGCGAAGTGGACCAGACCACCCGACAAAGCCTCGGACTCGGCCGGCAGAAGGTCAAGCGGATTCACACCGTTACCATCGGTGAAACGCCCCGCTCCCTCGTGCCCACCTCCCATCGGTATGGCGACCACGTTCTCTCGGATGCCCGGATAGGTCCAGACCGGCACCTCCACGGAGCCGTGGTCGGTCGACAGGATGACCAAGTCTCCGTTTCGTAGCCCCAGCGATTCCGCCCGGTCCGGATGCATCTCCACCCAGGAATGCCAGGTGATCTTGCTGACTGGGTCGGGAAGCTCGTGAAGCCACGGCCTGTTGGAGTTCAGGGCGCCGTCACCGAACCGCGATGACGGATAGACCATGAGGTGGAGGTCCCCACGGCCGTCGAAGTCAGGCTGATCGAAGACAAGCGCCCGATCAGGCTGGCGAAGCTGTTCCCTCATCCCACCCACGTCGGAGCCGAGGCGGACTACACCGGACTTGAGTGCCTCCTGCCAAAAGGCCTCGAAGTCGGCCATACCGGCCGACCGGGCCACCGTCTGCCAGCGCGACCGGAGCCGATCGTAGAAGGTCTCAGACCCCAGGTTCCGTCCCATTCGCGAGGCTACCGAGAGGAGTACGTCGCCCGTCTGCCTTCCGTCGAAGTGGGGCACCGGCCGCATGGCCGGTTGCCGCAGCGCCCACAAGCCGGGCCGCACGGCCGAATCGCCCCAGGACTCGAGGAAGTGCCGGTCCGGGAGAATCAGGTCAGCCAACGCCGACGTCTCATCAGGAGCCGACGCGAACGACACCTTGAACGGCACGCTCTCGAATGCCTCGCGGAACCCCGATGACGCCGGCAGCGCGTAGACCGGATTGCTGCCGTGGACCATGAGCGCACCCACGGAGCCCTGACCGATCAGCTGCATCAGCCGCTGCACCCCGCCGTATCCGAAGGCGGGAGCGTTGAGCTGGGGCGTGTCGTAGTGGACGGTCCGACCCACGTTGTCGGCCACCGAGTTCAGTACTGCCACCGCAAGGTTGGCCGCCGTGGCGTTCCGGTGTAGGCCGGCCACGCCCGGCCCCACGGCCAGGCTAGGCCCGGCTTCCGCAAACCGAATAGCCAACTCGCGTATGCTGTCGGCGGAGACGCCCGTGGCGTCGGCCACGTTCTCAGGAGTGTAGGCGTTGACTATGTCCCGGTACGGTCCGGCTCCGGCGCCTGCGCCGGAGATCACATTGGCCATCGCGAGAGCGATCAGCGCCTCCGTGCCCGGCTCGATCGGCAGCCACTCGTCCGCGTTCTGACCCGTCAAGGAGAGTCGGGACCCGACGAATACGAAGCGGCCTTTGTCGCCCTGCTCATCGACCCCACTCATCCTGGCGAAGCCACGCCCATCCCGCACCGGCGAGAGCCAGCTCTCGAGGAAGTCGGCCCCGAACGAAACGAGCAGGCGGGCCTCCTCGATGTCGTACCACGGGATCACGTTCCTCCCGAAGGCGATGCGGCTCGCCTCGCGGAGCGGAGCGTCGGCCAGCGGATCGAAGCGGATCACGCCTCCACCCGTGGTGGCGGCGAACTCCTCGAAGAGCAACATGAACGACGGCCCGGCCAGCCCCCCGGCCAAAGTCATATGCTGCCCCGCCGCACTCAGCCCGTCGGCCAACCGCTGCTCCGCCTCGTCCCATGAAATCGGTTGAAGCTCGCCGTTCTGGCGTGCCATGGGCCCGGTGTAGCGGTCGGGATTATAGAGTCCCTGGATGCTCGAGTGTCCTCGCGAGCACAAGGCTCCACGTGAGACGGGGTGGTCGGGATTTCCCTCGACCTTTACGACCCGGCCCTCCCTGGTGCGGACCCACATGCCGCATCCGGCTTCACACTCGCCGCACACGGACGTGTACCAGGTGGAGACACCGGGAGTGATCTCTTCCGGGGGAACCACATAAGGAATCAGACGTTCGACACTCTCGGTCGAGCACCCCACCATACCGGCCCCGGCTCCGCTGACGCTGAGAACCTTGAGGAACTCGCGTCTTTTCAGTCCGTCGCTCATCGACTTGGTCCTGGTATCAGTAGTGGCAGACCGCGCAGTCCCTCGAGACGTCGCGTTCGACGTGACAGGTCACGCACCAACCCATCGCCAGCGGCTGGTTGACCTCCTCGAGGACACCCATCTCCTGCACCTGCCCGTGACATTCGGCGCAATCGACCTCAGCGGCGACATGTCTCATGTGCGGAAAGTGGACGTGATCGGCGACCTTATATATGCGAACCCAGGGAATGGGCTCCTGGTTGGTCCAGTACTCGCGCACCTTCGCTATCTCGGCCTGCTGTCGCTCGTCGGTCCCACCGATGATCTGATGACACCCGATGCAGGTTCTCACGGGCGGGATGCCGGCGTCCACCGATCGCTCTGCCGAGAAGTGACAGTACTGGCAGTCGATCTGGTCTACGCCCGCATGAATATCATGAGGAAAAGCGATCGGTTGGACGACTTCGGTGGTCGCCCCGCCCGCCGCTTCCGGCTCCTGCGCCGCACTGCTGTCCCGGGTCTGAACGAAGGCCAAAGAACCCAAGGTTGCGAGCGCGACGATCGAGGCAATGATCCATCGCTTCGTCATAAAGCCCTGCCGCCCAGAAGAGGGGTGGGTGGGAGCAAGAGTCGTCTGTTTGAAACGGCAGGAACCTACCGGTGCCCCGGGGTCGTGTCAACGCTCTATAACCGCCCAAAAAGAACCTTTTTCTCCGCGTGAGTGTTATACTTTTTCCTTCTGGAACAGGCCTCGGAGAACCCGGACCGGAGTAGGACTTGGCCGATTCGACAACCGTCAGAGACGTGCTTCCCGCGGTCGACCTGCTCGAACGTCTGATCAGTGAAGTCGAGCAAGTCTTCCACGGAAAGGAAGAGGTCGTTCGTCTCTCCGTGTCGGCCCTCTTGGCCCGCGGACACATCCTCTTCGAGGACGTCCCGGGGGTGGGTAAGACGACGCTGGCCCATGCTCTCGCCACGGCGCTCGGTCTCTCGTTTCGTCGGATCCAGTTTACGAGCGACCTCTTGCCGTCGGACGTGTTGGGTGTGTCGATCTACAATCCGCGAACCTCTGAGTTCGAGACGCGGCCCGGACCCATCTTCACGAATCTCGTGCTGGCGGACGAGATCAACCGGGCCCCGCCCCGCACCCAGAGCGGTCTGCTGCAAGCCATGGAAGAAGGGCAGGTCAGCTTGGACGACAAGACGTTCGAGCTGCCGCAGCCCTTCATGGTGATGGCCACGCAGAACCCACTCGAGCACCACGGAACCTACCCGCTCCCCGAGAGCCAAGTCGATCGTTTCCTCATGCGTATCACCATCGGCTATCCGGGAGAGGCGGCCGAACGTCGGATTCTCCAGGAGTCCGCCGAAGAGGGCGCGTGGGAACTCCGCATCAGGTCGGTTCTCACCCCCGCGGAGGTGCTCCAGCTCCAGAACGGTGTTTCGGAGGTCCGGGCAGAAGAGTCGATCATGAGCTACCTGATGGAGATCGTGCGTCGAACCCGCGTCGAACCTCGCCTACGTATGGGCGTCAGCCCGCGAGGGGCAATCGGCCTCTACCGGGCGTCGAGGGCCTACGCACTTCTCAACGGTCGGGACTTCGTGGTGCCCAGCGACGTCCAGCACCTCGCAGGCCCTTGTCTGGCTCATCGGATCCTCCCCATCGGGGCGGCGGCGGCCACTCACGAGGCGCACGAAGAAGCAGGTGCGATCGTCGACGAGATCCTCGAGGACGTCGCGGTCCCGGTGTAGCCCGGTAAGGCCCCGACCGATGAACCTCCTCGAGTCCGCGACCTCCGTCCCCCGGATCTTACGCGACGCGTGGCGGCGACTGCGGGCTTGGCGTCGCATCCGCTTCACCACGGGAGGCGCGCTCTTCACGGCCGGAGCCTTCGCCATCGGCTTCGCCGCGGTCAATACTGGAAACAACCTGCTCTACCTCCTCCTCGGGGCCATGCTCGGGTTTATCGCGCTCTCGGGCTGGCTCTCGGAGCAGGCCCTCCGCGGCCTGATGGTGACCCGACGTACGCCGCAAGGCGTCACGGTCGGGAAGACCTTTCGGATCACCTACCACGTGACGAATCGTAAGCCCCGTTTCCCCACGCTTGCGGTGCACCTCCTCGAGGAAGGCTTACCCGGAGCCGCGTTCATCGGCCAACTCGATGCTCGCGAGTCGGCTACGGTGCGTTCGCAGAACCACTTCGTCAGGAGAGGGGTCTACCCGTTGGAGGCACTCACGCTCTCGACCGCGTTTCCGTTCGGCCTCTTCACCAAGGAGCGCGACCTCGCGTTACCCGGCGAGCTCGTCATATGGCCCAGGGCAGACCGTCCCGTCTTCCTTCCCGCACCTCCCGGGGGGACGAGCCGGCCTCGTTACTCGGACGCCTCAGGCGTGGCGCTCGGCGCGCGGGGTGAGTTCCGCGGACTCCGTGAGTACCGGCCGGGGGACGATCCTCGCGACATTCACTGGCGCTCCACCGCCCGGACCGGCGAACCGGTGGTACGGGAGTACGATCAGGATTCCGCCGAGACCATTTGGATTTGCCTCGATACCCGAGACGACCCTGGTGAGAGGGCGGAGGCCGCCGTTGAAACCGCGGCCTCTCTGGCGGCGCGTGCATTCCAAGAGGGTAGGAGGTTCGCCCTCGCCACCCCGGCGGGCCACGTCGGAGCCGGTACCGGGTCGGGACAGCTCGAGCGGGTGCTGGACGCACTCGCCAGGGTCGATTTCCAGCAGTCCGGACCCCGGCTCTCCCCGCCGACGGATCCCTCGAGTTGTGTTCTCGTGTCCATCTCCGGATCGGGACGCTCGTCGTTTGGAGCCTACGTGCCGCCCGGGAAGTGGTCCGACGGGGCCTCGGAATCCGGGGAACACCCGCTGGGCCCGGCGCGGCGGGCTTGATGAAGCTGGAGTTGCTGCACCGCCGGCTGGTGGTCGGCATGGGTCTGGTGGCCTTGGTGGCCTTCGCCGGCGGAGCAGGCTTCGCACCGACCAGTGCGATCCTCGCGGGCATCGCGCTCTGCATCGCCTTCGTCTGGCAGCCCGACCACGATCTGTCGCTCCGCCTGGAGCAGTTCTGGCTTCCGCTGGCGGCGATTTTGGTGATTCGCTCCCTCTACCATGTCTTCCTCGTCGGCGACGATGTGGTGATCCCCGTGGTGGACCTGCTCCTGCTGCTCCTCAGTGCCGAGGCCTTGAGGTCTCTGGACGCGCCGAATGACGCGCGTCTGTATGCGTTGACCTTCGCGCTCCTCCTGGCGTCGACCGCATACCGCCCGGGTGTGCTCTTCGCCTTGGCCTTCGTGGCCTACATTGCTCTCGCCACGGTTGCCCTGATGGTCGGGCACCTTCACCGGAAGGCGCCCACGCGGGGCGGACGAGAGCTCGTGCTGAGCCGGAAGTTCCTGGCCGCGATGGCGGGCTTGTCGGGGGTCACGCTGATGATGAGTGGCGTGGTCTTCGTCGCGTTTCCGAGGTTTTCGAGGGGGTGGGCCTCGCGGGGCGAAGTCTTGGCCACGTCCATTGCCGGCTTCGCGGATCAGGTCTCCATCGGAAACCACGGATCACGCATCTACCCGAACCCCGAGATCGTGCTGCGGGTCGAGTTTCCCGACGGGCGGCCGGCCGACATGGGCGGGCTCCACTGGAGGGGGCGCTCCTACGACCGCTTCGACGGTGTCCGCTGGAGTCGATCCCCGGCACTGCCTCCGTCCCTCGGCATGGAGCGCTGGTACCGGGAATGGAATCCGGAACGGGTTCGTCAGAAGATCTACGCCGCCGCCCTGGATGTGCAGGTCCTCTTCGCGCTCCATCCGATGCTGGCGGTGCGGTCGGAGAATCCGCGCATCCAACCGCTCTTCGACAACGCCGGGGATCATGTGTACTGGGGCTCGGGGAATCCTTCCTACGAAGCGATTTCGGTCGACGGGCGTCCCCAGCCCGAAGCCCTGCGCGCCGCCAGATCGGGATTCGCCCCTGCTCGGAGCCACTTTACTCAACTTCCCCGCCTTTCCCAACGGACCCGCGATCTCGCGCGCTCCCTCACACAGGGGCTGGACAACAACTACGACCGAGCCGCCGCGATCGAGAGCTTCTTCCACGACGAATTCGAGTACACCCTCGACCTGCCTCGTTCTGCGCGCGAGGCCACGCTGGAGTACTTCCTCTTCGACCGAAGAGCGGGTCACTGCGAGTATTTCTCCACGGCGATGGTCGTGTTGCTGCGCACGCTCGGGATCCACGCCAGAGAAGTGAACGGCTTTCTCGGTGGCCAGTGGAACGACTTCGGGCAGTACCTCGCCGTGACCCAGAACGAGGCACACTCCTGGGTCGAAATGTGGTTTCCCGGATATGGATGGGTGCCCTTCGACCCGACACCCGCGGGTGCCGGCACTTCGGAGGCCCTCACCTCCTGGCTCTGGCCCGGTAGGTTCCTGCTCGACGGGCTGCAACACCGTTGGAACAAGTGGATCCTCGACTACGATCAGGACTCCCAGGTTGGCCTGATCCGGCGCGCCTCGGAGATCTTCGGCCGCGATGAGCTGACAAACCGCAGCCTGGACAGTCCGTCCTCGAGAGACCCCGCCGCCATGTTCTGGGGGGCCCTCGTGATCCTGGCACTCGGCCTCGGGCTCCGCTGGGCCAAGCGGGGACCCTCGGGTGGACCAGAGACCCGACTGTATCTGCGTTTCCGAGAGAGCTGCCGCCGGGCGGGGCTCATGCCGACCGGAGCGATCGCACCGCTCACCCTGGTGGACGAGCTCGCCCGCCGGAGGCACCCGGCGCATCGCCCGGCCAGGAGCCTCGTCAGCACCTACCTCCGATCCCGATTCGGCGGCCAGCCGCTGGACGATTCCGACCAGGAGGAGATGAAGAACGCCTTGGTCGCGGTGCGACGCGCGCTCCGGAGCGGATCCGGGACGAACGATCCCTCCACTCCGTCGTAGCGGACCGCCCGGGGCGATGCTAATTTCGTGTCATGACGACCCCGACCGGTCCCCCGAGGCCGCCACCCCCTTCCAACGGACAGCACCTGGCGACCATCAGCCACGATGGCCGCTTCTGGGAGGTATACCTGGAGTTCAGTGACGACCCCCGCCGGCCCTCGAGCTACCGCGGCCTCCTCTGCTTTTCACCGGCCGACAACGAGGGCGACGAACCCCCGCGACGCACGACGACGCTCATCATCGAGGAATCGTACGAAGAAGCCGTGCGGAAGGCTCGGGCATTCGAGGACCACCAGCTCCAAGGTCTGCTCCGGTCCGTGCTGCCCGGTGAGGACTGATCCGCGAGGATTGACCGGCCGAAGGCCCGAGCGTGCCCGCTTCAGGCCGACTGGCGGACCCAGCGAATGAGCTCGGGAAGGGTCGGCCGCTTCCCCTGCATCAGGATGCCCACCCGGTAGATACGGCCGGCGACCCACGCCACCGCCAGGACGGTCAGAGCCACCAGCACCAGAGATAGCCCGACCTGCCAAAGCGGTGCTCCCCCGATGTAGCGCGGGAACATGAGAACGGGTGCGAAGAACGGAACCAGCGACAGCCAGGTGGCGAGCGCCCCGTTCGGGGACTCCATGACAGGTGCCAGAAACATGATGGGGATGACCAGGAGCATCGTCACCGGGATCTGCGATTGCTGCGCCTCGTCGTCGCTCGAACACATGGCAGCAACGGCGGCGTAGAGACTCGAGTAGAGGAAGTACCCCATGACGAAGAAAGCGACGAAGAGAACGACGCCTCCGCCCACGGGAAGCAGTTCCACGAGGGTCTTGATCTCCAGGAGTTCGGGCCGGGCCGCCACCAAGTAGGGAAGGCCGAAAGTCAGCAGCAGCGCCATACTCAAGACCCAGATCGCCAACTGGGTCAATCCGACGGCGCCGACTCCCAGGATTTTCCCGAGCATGAGCTGCCATGGCTTCACCGTCGAGATGATGATCTCGACGATCCGGGTGGTCTTCTCCTCCAGGACGGCTCTCATGACCTGGACGCCATAGAGGAGGATGACCATGTAGAGCATCAGCGCGCCGGCGAAGCCGGCGATCATTCCCGCTTCCCTCTCACCGTCCTCAAGGTCGCTCTCGCGAAGACTCAGATAGTCGATCGACCCGCCCGAGAGAAGCTCATCGAGCCCATCGGCCTCGGATAGAGTCCCACCGAGCCGATGCCGGAGGACGGACTGGACCACCGCCCGTTGGAGCCTCAGGCGACGTACGGTGCCCGGGGTCTCGGCTCCGCGAAACACGGCCTTGCCCGCCTGCAGCGTCTCGTCCCCCAACAGCAGGAAGCCCGCGATTTCACCCGCCGCGATCCGCCCCTCCAGCGACTGGATCACCTCTCCGGTATATGGCACCCGTTCAACCTCGAAGGACTCGCCCAGGTCGGACACCACATCGTCGTACAGGACGCCGGTCTGATCCACGATGGCGATAACACCCTCTCTGGCTTCGCTCCGGGCCTCCATGATGATCGGAATGGCCATCACCGCGATCATGAACAGGGGAAACCCGATGGTGCTGAGTATGAACCACTTGTTCCGGACCCGCTGCAGGTACTCGCGGCGCACCACGGCAATCACGATCCTCATGCGGCACCTCCGGGTGCCTGGAAGTCGGCAGGGACGCCGGCGTCACCCGCGGCGTCGGCGCCCGCATGCCGGACGAAGATCTCGTGGAGGCTTGGCTCGACGGGCTCGAACCGGTTGATCGTCACCCCCTGGTCCATTCCTCGGCGTAGAACGGCCTGCGCGTCACCACCCTCGAGCAGGAGGAGTCGGACTCCGGTGTCCGTGGGCTCGACGGTGTCCACCTCCGGCCCCCTCAGCCACCCATCCTCCCCCTCGAAGTCCAAGGCGATCGCTCCACTCCGTTCGCTTCGCTTGAGGTCCTTCAGCTCTCCGTCGAGCACCTTCTCGGCCTTGGAGATGAGACAGACCCGTTCGCAGAGTCTCTCGGCCTGCCCCATGAGGTGCGTGGAGAACAGGATGGTGGTTCCCATCTCGTGGAACTCCCGGACGATGTCCTCGAGAACGTCCTGGTTGATCGGGTCGAGACCGCTGAAGGGCTCGTCGAGGATCAAGAGTTCGGGCTCATGGAGCACCGTCCCGATGAATTGGACCTTCTGCTGCATCCCCTTCGAGAGGTCCTGGATCTTCTTCTCTGACCACCCGTCCAGCCCCAGCCGTTCCAACCAGGCGTTGGCTCGCTCCCTGGCCGTCCGGCGAGACATCCCCCGGATCTCCCCCAGGAATTCGAGCTGCTCGATCACCTTCATCCTCTTGTAGACCCCGCGCTCCTCGGGAAGGTATCCCACTCGCTGGCGCATCGGCCCGTCGGAGGCGCCCCCCAGAAGGGTCACCCCCCCCTCGTCCGGAAGGAGAATCCCCATCATCATCCGGATGGTGGTGGTCTTCCCGGATCCGTTGGGTCCGAGAAGGCCGTAGATGGTGCCACGGGGGATTTCGAGACTGAGGTGGGAGACCGCGGTGTGGCTACCGAAGCGCTTCGTGACGCCGTCAAGCGCGACGGCCGGTCCGGATCCGTTCGAGATGTTCAGCGATTCCTCCCGTAAACGACGTACGCGCGTGGACGAACGACCCGCAACGGCGGGTTACTCTCCTCATACGGGCAGGTGACCACGCATCTTCAACGCCCGCCGGCCGAATCGGAGCGCCGGTTGCCGCCACCCCTAAACTCTATAGATTTCGCCTGCTATCGCCTAACCAAGAGGAGGCCGGATGGCCATCTATCGTACGCTCTTCTACGCGGACGTGAACGTCGGAGTCGGAGGCCGGGTAACGATCCCTCAGGACCTGCGGGACACCCTGAGACTCGGCGCAGGAGACGCCCTGACCGTGCGTGTGGAGGAAACCTCGGACGGACGGCGGCAGATGGTGATCTGGCGGGCCGAAGAACAGCCCGAAGAAGAATAGGTCCCCACCCCTCTCTCTCCCTCCGATCTCCCGTCGGTCCCCCTCAGGCCGATCGGGGATTCCATCTCGACGTCGAAACCGACGGCGCTCCGAAATCACCCGTCCTCCAGATCGGTCCAACGGATCAGCCCGTCGAAGACCGACGCCCCGTCATGATGCCACCACGGAGGGGGCCACGGTGCCGCCTCGAACGACGTGACCCTGGTGACACCCGTGCGGGCGAGGACGGCCGCCAACTCTCCTCGTCTCTCGTACGCCCCCGCGAGAGCCACCGTCTGCACGTGGCGTCGTACGTTACGTAGCAGCTCGGGAACTTGGGCCAGGTCCGACACGGGCTTCACGTAGATCACCCGGTTCTGACAAGACAGGGCGAACGCGGGGTCCTCTCGGTAGATGACGGTCCAGGAGCCCGTGTCCCCCTTGTAAACGCGCACGCCTGAACCCGACGCCTCCTCCAGTTCGGCCGCCCCGCGGACCTGGTGGAGAGACGAAGCCTCGTCCGGCGTCAGATGCCCGACCGGAAGCCGGAGCTCCACCTCTGCCATGGCCTCGGCGAGGGTGCCCGCCCAAGCCTCGGGATCGGTGACCCCTCCGCGCTCGACGTAAAGAACGTGAGGAGACACGCATCCTCTCTGGTCGAACACTGCGATCGCATCCGCTGCCGCAGTGGCGGTCCGCCTGGCCGTCTCGGAACCGAGGGCCTCTCGCCCGACCATGCCCAGGCTCACCCGGTGGTGGTAGGCGACGAATCGCGACGTGACCGGCGTGCGATCTCGAAGCGCCGCGACTGACTCGCTGCTCCCGTAGGCCACGACCACATCGGCACGCTCGAGCGCCAACGCCTCGGCCGGGCTGTCCCCACCAGGCCAGTACACGACAGCCAATGCGCCGGCCAGCTCCGGATCCTCTTCGCTCAGCGCGCGCGCGAACAGCACCGGAAGAACGACGTCTCCCTTGCCGGGCTTCAGGAGGACCGCCGACTTGACCAGAAGCGCCCGGATCAGAGACGAGACACTCACCCCCGGGACGGTTCCGGCACCCACGTGAAGGCTCAGCCGAGGACCGACGGCACGGACCGAGCGGCCGAGGTCGAGCCGTTGGAATCCGTCAAGCACCGCCGGGTCCTCGAACTCCCGCTCCAGCAATTCGGCCAACCGGTCGCCGGTCCAATCCCGAGCCATGCCGGTCAGAACGAGGGAAGCCATCTCCGCCGAGATGCCCGCGGTCGGGACGAGCCAGTCTACGGCCGCGGCGCGCATGGGGTCGTCCGGATCGAGGAACCGCTCCGCGGCGCGCCCGATGCTCCGGACCAAATCGAGCACCGTCCGGTCCCTCAGCGATCCCGCCGCGTCGTGGAGCGCCCCCAACAGCCGCTCCCAGTCTGCCGGCTCCAGAGTCGGATAGCGTACTTCGACTCCCGGGCCGACCCGAAAGCTCCGCCAGACGGCCTCGGCCGCGAATCCCGCCGGAAACGCTGAAGCGTCCAGGCTGTCCACGCTTACCGCACCCCCGCCAGGAGCTCGTCCATGGCCATCGAGCAGCCCCGCGGCTCGGCGCCCTCCGCCCGCCCCAGGACGCGGAGGCCTCCCTCCGCGTCGAGTGTTCCCATGTCCTCGGTCAGGACCGCCATGACGGACGCCGCGTTGGCCAGATCGTAGTGGCACAGCAGGCCCGGTTCCCCTCGGGGGAGAGGCTCGAGCGTGACGGGGTCCAGCACCCTCGTGCGCATCCATGGCGGAGCGCGGTGGACCCGATCCTCCAGGGGCCGCTCCGGCTCGGTCAGCACCGGCTCGTAGAACTGCGACAGGAGCTCCGTCATGCCGTACTCGTTCACGATCCGCTGCGTCGGCACACCGTGAGCCGTCGCAAGCGACGCGTAGAACTCCGGCCGGGAGAGGCTTCGCGAACGCCCCTTGAAGCCGCCCGTCTCGAGCAGTCGGGAGCCGGCGGGGAGCTGAAGGTGGCGACCCGACTCGACAAGCGCGTCGAGCCAGTGGATGAAAGCGAACGCCGTCCCGGCCAGCAGCACCGATTGGTCCTCTGCAATGGCCTCGTCGATGGCGGCCCCGAGCCGATCCACCTCCAACCCCTGGTCGAGTCGTACGAAGAAGTCACCGTCACCGTCGGAGAGCGTGACCAGTGCCTCCCCCAGCATGAAGCTCAGCGACGAGTCCGGAGCCTCGTCGGGGGAAGGCACCAGGGCCAGGAGGCGGAGAGGCGTCCCCCCGTACATGCGAGCTTCGATGTTCGGAATCAGCGAAGCACGGTAGAGGTCCAGATCGAGAACGTGATGTTCGCCGCGACTCCGGGCGCCTCGCGTAGTCCCGCTCGTACGAAAGACACGCTGAACATACGCGGGATCACCCGAGACGAGCGGAACGGCCTTGAACGCCGACGTCGGCACGGGCGGCGTGGTCTCCCACTCGCCCAACGTGGAGGGGGTCACTCCTCTCGTCCGGCAGTAGCGCGCGTAGGTAGGGTTGGTTCGGAGTTGGTATTCGAGAACCCTCAGCGCCAGCTCGCCGAACCGTCGCTCGGACCAGGGCTGCTCCACGCCCTCTCGAAACGCCCCCTCGAGGTCATCCGAGAGGCTTTGAAAGGTGTCACCCACGGCTAGACGGCCACGTCCATGGGTTAACCGCCCGCGCCCCTACCGCGTACCGCCCGCCCCGCCCGAGTGCCGGCCTGCTCTCCCTCCCTGATGGTGACCCGTCCGTTCACTATCACGAGAGGGATGCCGATGGGGTACCGATGGGGCGAGTCGAACGTCGCTCCATCCTCGACTGTCGAGGGGTCGAAGGCCACCAGGTCAGCGAAGGCGCCGGTCCGGATGACGCCACGCCCATCGAGCCCGAGCTTGGCAGCGGGCATGGACGTGATCTTCTTCACCGCGAGTTCCAGCGACAGGGCGCCCACATCCCTCACGTAGTGCCCGATGAGGCGCGGGAAAGTCCCGTAGGCCCTCGGGTGGGGAGAGCCGCTCGACAGAGGTCCGTACGGGGCATAGTTGCCGCCGTCCGAGCAGACCATCCCGAGCGGGTGGGCCAGGATCTTCACGGTGTTCTCCTCCGACATCCCGAAGCCGATCATGCCCACGCTGTTGTTCTCCTCCGTGATCAAGCGAAGGGCCATCGCGAACGGCTCTTCCGAACGCTCCTGAGCCAGCTCGCCGAGGCGTCGCCCCCGGGCATAGGCGTTCACATCCGTGCGGGTGGAGGTGACCTGGACCGCGTCCCACGACCCCAGCAGGGCCACCTTGGCGCGAGAAAACCGCTCGATGGCCCCAAGCTCGGCCGGATCGCGCAGACGTCTCAAGAACGTCCCCGTCCCGCCGGCCCTGGCCCAGGTGGGGAACAGGCTGGAGAGTCCCGTGCTGTACGCAACGTAGGGATACCGATCGAAGTGCACGTCGACGCCCGCCGCCCGGGCCTCTTCGATGGCGCGCAACGCGGCATCGGCCTTCCAGTAGTTCCGCTGACCTTGAGCCTTCAGGTGGGAGACCTGGACGGGCACCTCGGCCATGCGCCCCACGTGAATCGTCTCTTCGATGGCCGCCAGCAAACGGTCGTCCTCGTTGCGCATGTGGGACGCGTAAGGGTAACCCGTCCCCTTGAGAGCACCCGCCAACTCCACCAACTCGTCGGTGTCGGCGAACGAGCCGGGCGTATACTCGAGGCCGGAGGAGAGGCCGACCGCTCCCTGGTCCAGGGCGGTCCTCACGAGCCCCCTCATGCGGCTCACCTCCGCGGCGGTGGCCGGTCGATCCTCCGAGCCCACGACCAGCCCCCGAACGGTGCCGTGCCCGACCATCGTGGCCACGTTGACGGTAGACGGCGTGCGGTCGAGGCGATCCAGGAACCCTCCGAGATCGCGGAAGTCGATGTCTACGCCGTACCCCTCCCGGTACCGCTCCTTGGCATCAAGGAACCCGGCCTCGGACCAGGGACCCACCGAACTTCCGTCCTGACCGACCACCTCGAGCGTGACCCCCTGTCGGACTCGGCTCTCGGCTTCGGGATTGACCAGGAGCGAGAGATCCGCGTGCGAGTGGATATCGATGAAGCCCGGCGCGAGCGCTTGGCCCGCCAGATCGATCTCCTCGGCACCCGCTTCGGCGATCCGTCCGATCGCCGTGATACGGTCCCCGGTGACCGCCACGTCCGCCTCGACGCCTGGGGTGCCCGTCCCGTCGTAGACCGTGGCGCGCCGAAGCACCAAGTCGGGCGGGATGCCGCCGCCGGACGACCGCAGCACACCGCGCGAGTTCACTACGTTCACGGCCCCCAGGGCCTCGGCGGCCCCGAGTACCCCGGCCGCACCCAAGACGCCGCCGGCACGCAGAAACCTACGGCGCTTCATGTGCGAAACCCTCGACGAATTCGGCCGGGCTCCAGACCGCCGAGCGAGAGAATCTTCTCTTGCAGGCGCGCGGCCTCCCGGTCGAGAAAACCCTCGATCTCCGTCAGATTCCTCATCGCATCCTCGTAGTCGGCCTCCGGGAAATCGCCTCCCTCCGCACGACACAACGCTCCACGCAGGGCCTCGATCTCCCTTCGACTCTTCTCTATCGCACGACGAAGTCGATTCAGCGCCTTGCGACCCTCGCTCTCGGCTGTGCTCATCGAAGAAGAAGCTCCCGTTCGGGGACCCGGCCAGGCCGTCCGTGCGGAGGTGCCTGACGCAGCTGAGTATATCGTGTGGCGTGAAAAATGCTCCCTCGCCGCACTTGGGAACAGAGGTCGTCCTCGGTAGGTTGGACGCTCCCAAACGACTTCGCACGAGACGATATGAGCGAGCATAAAGACCTGGTCGTAGTCGGCGCCGGCCCCTGTGGTATCGCAGTCGGCGCGGCGGCCGCCGCGAACGGCCTAGACGCCACACTCTACGACAAGGGGTGCGTCACCAATTCACTGGTGGACTACCCGTACTACATGACGTTTTTCAGCACGGCGGAGAAGCTCGAGATCGCTGATGTTCCGTTCACCATCGCCGAGATGAAGCCGACGCGTAGGGAGGCGCTGGTCTACTACCGCCGGGTCGTACGGCACTACGACCTCGACGTCCGTCAGTATCAGGAGGTCACCTCGATCGAGGGAGCGCGCGGAGATTTCACGGTGAGTACCCGGACTCGGGCCGGTCAGGAGTCCTCGGTTCGTGCCCGTGCCGTTGTCGTCGCAATCGGGGGATTCCACGAACCGAACTACCTGGGCGTACCCGGCGAGGATCTTCCGAAGGTCAAGCATTCCTACCAGGAGCCGTACCCGTTCTACGATCAGGACGTCCTGGTGGTCGGCGCGGGCAATTCATCGGTCGAGTCGGCCTTGGAAACGTACCGCACGGGAGCGCGCGTGACGATGGTGCACTTCCTCGACGAGATCGACCGCAGCGTCAAGCCGTGGGTCGTGCCCGACATCCAGAACCGCTTGGCCAACGGAGAGATCGCGGTCTACTGGGAGCATCGGATCGCCGAGGTCCGACCGACGTCGGTGGTGCTCCGCAAGGAGGGGTCGGACGAGACGGTGGAGATTCCCAACGACTGGGTGCTGGCCATGACGGGATGGCGTCCCAACCGGGGATTCCTGGCAGAGTTGGGTGTGAGTATCGACGAGGAGACGGGAATTCCCACCCATGATCCCGAGACGATGGAGACCGACGTCCCCGGGATCTACATCGCGGGCGTCCTGGCGGCCGGCTACGACGCCAACAAGATCTTCATCGAGAACGGCAAGCTGCACGGGCCCAAGATCGTCCATGCCGTGGCCAGGGCCGGAAGCTAAAAGAAGAGCAGTCCCGCTCTCACGACAGCCTGTTCGAGCGGCCCGTCAAGGAACTCGTAGCGACCCTCGGCGAAGAGCCGAAAACCCACAAGTGCCACGTCCAACCCGACGCCCGCGAAGGCGCCACTGGAGTTGACCACCCCTCCGGCAGTGTCTTCGAGATCCCTCGAGGTCAGGCCTCCTACCACGTAGGGCCTGGCCAAGGGGAAGGGGAAGGGCCGCAAGGTCACCCCCACCGACCATCCCTTCAGGTCGCACCCGTCACAGCCGGGGAAGAACCACGTACCCGATCCGTAGACGTCCACCGGAAGGATCGGAATGTCCAGGCCGAGCTGGGCTCCCACACCGGCCGTACCGTCGTGCGCGTCCTGGGCATATGCACCGAAGACCCCTCCGACGATCTGGGCTCCTCCGTCGAACGGCATGGCCAGGAATCCGACGAACGCAAACGTCACGATCCAGTTCTTCACTGCGCGCTCCCTTTCAAGTCACCCACCGTGGCTCGTCCACTCCCCTTCCAATGTACTCACTGAGGGCTCAACCCACGCCCATCTCGTCGGACTCCGTCGCCGGCCCGAGATCGCTGCGTCGTGGCCCGACACGTCGGATCCGGTAGATTGCACCATCTTCACCTCACGACGCGGTTAAGGATCAGATCTTGGGCATCTTCGAATTCATTCTCGCCCTCGTGATCGTCACCACCGCGGGGAAAGTCGTCGAGCGCCGCTTCTCTCGCCCGCGACGTGACGAGTCGCTTCAGCTCGGCACGCAGGAACTCCATCGGCTTCGGGAGACGATGACCGACCTGAGCGGACGCCTGGAGCTCCTCGAAGAGGAACGGGACTTCTACAAGGACCTCCTCGAACCTGGCCGTGACCCTCGTGAGCTACCGGCGCCGGACCCCGACGCCGAAAGCTAAGCCCTTCTCGACTCTCTAGCGGTCGCCCGTGCCCTTCGCGTTGAGCCGTCGAATGATCTCCTCAGTGATGTCCATGGATGGGTCCACGAACACCAGGCCGCTCTGGATGGAGTTGAAGATCAGCTTGTAATCCTGCTCGAGTCCGATCTCTTCGATGATCAGACCCACCTGTTGGGTGATCCCACCCGTCAGCTCGTTCTGCCGCATGCCCAACTCCTGCTGCACGTCCTCTTGGAGGCGATCCATCTGGAGCATTCGGTCCTCGAGTTGCCGTGCGAGTCGGGCGGCCTCCACGCTGTTCGGATTCGCCGCCAGTCCCTGTTGCCGAAGGCTGTTGATCTCGTCTTGCTGTGTCTGCAGCTCACCCACGCGCTGGTCTCGGAGCTGATTGAACAGCGCCAGCGCCTGTCGACCGGCCTGCGACTCGGCCATGATACGGTCGGCATCGAAGACCGCCATCTTCGTGGTGGTCGACTCCTGCGCGGTCAGCGATCCGCTACCGACCACCAGGGTGACGGCCGTCGCACCGACCGCTAGAGGTCCTCTTCGCAAAGCCACACGGCGCAACATGGATAACTCCTTATGTACGAACATCATGTGAAGACCTAGAGTCTAGAGGGCTCCATAAGAGCAAGAGACAATAGCAGCGCAGACAGGTCGGATCTACCCGCAAACGCCGCTGCGAACGGCAACTTCAGGCGCTTTCGGGGTATGCCCGGCTCGCCCGACGGTGCTGTGATACACCAAATGTGCGGTGAGTTGCCCCACGGATCCTCAGGGGCCCAGAAGCCGTGAACGACCAGGAGAACGATGCGTGGCGAGTGTGCTCTTCGTGTGCACGGAGAACTCGAACAGGAGCCAGATGGCCGAGGCCTTCGCCAGGATCCACGGAGAGGGGATTCTCCAACCCTACTCGGCGGGATCCAGACCGTCCGGTAGGGTGAATTCACGAGCGGTACGGGCCATGGGCGAGGTGGGATACGATCTCTCTACCCATCGGTCCAAGTCGGTCTCGGAGGTCCCTCCCGGCCCATACGACTTCGTCATCACCATGGGATGTGGAGTCGACTGTCCCCTCGTGCCCGCCGTCGAACGCGACGATTGGGACCTTCCAGACCCGAGGGACATGGCCCCGGAAGCGTTCAACGAAGTGCGCGACGAAATCGAATCTCGGGTGAAGAAGCTGCTCGAGAGGGTCGGCGGGGGCTAGCAGGCCGTCTCATCCGTGGCCCACCCCGGCACCAGGTCCCGCACCGTCGCCTTCGTACCGCCGATCGCGCCCACCTCGACCACCCCCCCTACCGGCACCTCCCGACGAACGTAGCCGAGCGCGATCCCTCCCCCGGATCGAGGCGAGTCGACGGCGCTCGTTATGCGTCCCACGACGTCACCCTCGTAAAAGAGCTCGCAGTCGGTTCCCGGCGAAGGTCCCTCACCCAACTGCAGCCCTCGAAGGGTCTTGTTCACGTGACCGCGGTCGCGAATCCGGACGATGACTTCCTGGCCGGTGTAGCAGCCCTTCTCGCGGTCCACGGCCCGGTCGACGATGCCCACCTCGGAGAGCAGCGTCGACTCATCCATGTCCTGGCCGAAGACCGGGCGACCGGCCTCCACGCGGAGAGTGTCCCACACTCCTGCTCCTACGGGCGTTACGCCTCGCTCCAGGAAGCGTCCCCACAGGTCACGGGACCTCTCGCCGGAGGTAAAGACATCCCACGCCGGCGTGTCCACTTCTCCGCTCCGGACGACTCGCTCACCATCTTCACAGCCGATCAAGTAGTCACCTTCGTCCAAGTTCTGCAGCGAGGCGGCGTCGACGCCCGGTGCGCACAGTACCTCGCCGAGCACGGTTGCGGCCTCCGGCCCCATCACCGTGAGAATCCCCGAATCCTCGGACACGTCCTCAACGGCCGCTAGCCGCGGCGGAACGTACCGCTTCAGATGCGACAGCAGGGGCTTCAGAGCGGCAGCGGGCACGTCCAGCCAGAGAGTCTCCTCTTCTACTCCCGCCCCCCACATGGCTCGCAGATCGGCCACGACCCTCCCCTTAGGAGTCAACACGGCCGAATACTCGGCCCGCCCCTTCCCGCCGCCCTCGGGTGACCGCTCGGGCGCGGTCGGCATCCGGCCGGTAAGAACCCCGCTCAGCGTGGTGACCGGAGCGCGTCCCGTCACCCACAGGCGCGCCCGGTGACCTCGGTCGCGCACGCCGACACCACCCACGGCGGCGGCGTGCTCCGAGGCGGGGTCGCCATAGTGCCGAGACACGTGAACTCCGCGGACCCGGCCGAACAAGGCGCCCGCCTGCTCGTGGTCTGCACGCGAAGGCCCACTCATCGGCCGCTCAGTTCAACCCTCGGATGCAGCAGCGTCGTCGTCCACGTCGGTCGAGGAGGGGTTTCCGTCTCTTTCCAATCTGCGCACCAGAGATCGAATGCGCGCGGCGTCGGCCGCCTGCGGAGCGTACTCGAGGTACTCCTCCAACTGCGCCTTGGCCTCACGCGCCCTGCCCAATTTGACGAGGAGCATACCCCTGTCGCGCCGCTCACCGGGAGAGTCGGGGGTCAACAGCAACAGGCGCTCGATCACGGCCAAGGCGCGTTGGTCGTCGTGAACGTTCACGTAGAGGCCCTTCAGGTTGACCAGCAGGCGCTGGATCATATCCCTCTTCGTCGCCGCCCTCAGGAACCGGTCCTCCATCCGAACCATGCCCCCGTAAACCTGATCCAGCAGTTCCTGAGCCTCGTCCTCGAAACGGATCCGCCCGTCGTCGAACGGATCGACGAGAAGGTGCTCCGACGCCCCCCGGTACCGGACCAGGAAGCGACCCGGGAAGTTTACGCCCTCCAGCGGCAGCTGCAGACGCCACCCCACCTCCAGGAGCACGATTCCGAGAGTCAGCGGAATGCCGACCCCGCGATCGAGAACGTCGTTGAGAAACGAGTTCCGAGGATCGTGGTACGCTTCCTTGTTTCCGTGAAAGGCCTCTCGCTCGTACAGCGTGTGGATCAGCTCACGTAGGACCACCGGACCGGCGGTCTCGTCGGCGAGCCGGTCCTTCGTCGACTCCGCGAGTGCGTCGAGCCGCATCATGTATCGCTCCACGGGGAGCTGCGGGTACTCCTCTTGGGCGATGTAGAGGACGGCCCGGCCGAGCTCGAGATCTCTCTCCGACTTCTGGACGGCCTCTCTCAGAAGGCCTCGGGCGGATCGGGTCGGAGCGCTCATGTTCAAATCTACCGAGTTTCCCGCTCAAGCGCGTGTTTCCCGTGCACGCGCGTGTTCTCGCGCACGGCGCGTGTTTCCCGGCCAGGCGCCCCCGTCTACATTTGGCCGCATCCTCGATCTACGGATCGCATCGTAAGACGTCCATCCGCCGCGGCGGATGCCAAGCAGCGAGGCATATGTCCGACGACCCCAGGGACGAGAGGCCCAGGATCCGGCTGACGAAGCTGGCTCACGGAGCCGGCTGAGCCAGTAAGCTCGGCATGTCCGAGTTGGCGCAGGTCCTGCGTCACCTGGTCCCTATCGAGAGTGCCGAAGCGCTGGTGGACGCCTCCACCAGCGACGACGCCGCCGTGTACTCACTCGGCGACGGTCGTGCGCTCGTGGTCACCCTGGATTTCTTCACGCCCATTGTCGACGACCCGTACGACTTCGGGAGGATCGCCGCAGCGAATGCGCTGTCGGACATCTACGCCATGGGCGCCCGTCCGTTGTTCGCGCTCAACCTGCTCGCTTTTCCCAGACTTCTCCTGGACGAAGGCATCGTGGACGAGATCATCCGCGGCGGATCGGATGTCGCTCGGGAGGCCGGCATCCCGATCATGGGCGGCCACTCGGTCGACGACCCGGAACCGAAGTATGGTATGGTGGCCGTCGGCGAGGTGCGGGAAGACGCGGTCGTGACCAACGCGAAGGCGAGCGCCGGAGACCTGCTCGTGCTCACCAAGGCTGTCGGTACCGGCATCATTTCCACGGCCATCAAGGCCGAAGCGGCCACCCCGGAAGAGGTGACCGCAGCGGTCACCGGCATGACCACTCTCAATCGAGATGCGGCCGAAGCCATGGTCGAGGCGGGGGTCGTGGCGGCGACCGACGTGTCGGGTTACGGCCTACTGGGGCACCTGGCCAACATGCTGATGCAGTCCGGCGTGGCCGCGGAGGTCGAGGCCGCCTCGGTGCCCGTTCTTCCCGGAGTGGAACGGCTCATCGCCGAGGGACACGTTCCAGGCGGAACCAGGCGCAACCTCCAGGACCTGCACGATCGCGTTGATTTCGGCGTCCATGACGAAGCGCGTCGCCTTACCCTCACCGACGCCCAGACGTCCGGCGGCATGCTGATGTCGATACCGGAAGAGCGTGCACAGAAGCTGCTGAACGATCTCCGAGCGAAGGGCTCCGTCGCCGCGGTCATCGGACGAGTCACGGCAGGAGAACCGGGGACCATCAAGATCCTCTGAGCGGGCTCGGGGCCTCCCGCCGCGGCTCCCCGCTAGTTCGTGGACGTCGCCTTCGGCTGCCGCTTGGTCGTGGTCTTGGTCGTCGGCTTGGCCGTCCGGTTGGTGGCCCGTTTGGTCGTCGGCTTGGCCGTCCGTTTGGTGGCCCGTTTGGTCGTCGGCTTGGCCGTCGTCGCCTTGGCCCGTCCCTTTACGGTCGCCTTGGTCGTCCGTTTGGCCGCCGCCTTGGTGGCCCTCTTGGTCGGAGCGGGATCGGTATCGGTGAGCGCGATGGCGATCACCTGATCGAGCTCCTCCACCAGATGGACGGTCAGCTTGTCTCTCACCTCCGGCCGGAGATCCTCCAAGTCAGCCTCGTTGTCAAATGGCAGGATGATCTCGTTGATCCCGGCACGGATGGCGCCCAGGAGCTTCTCTTTGACGCCCCCGATGGGAAGAACCCGCCCGGTCAAGGTGAGCTCGCCCGTCATGGCCACGTCTCTCCTGGCCTTTCGGCCGGAGAGCGCCGACACGAGAGCGCACGCCATGGTGATCCCGGCGGAGGGCCCATCCTTGGGAACCGCACCGGCCGGCACATGGATGTGCACTTCCCGACCCTTCAGGGTGCTCTCGGGGATCGACAGGCGCTCGGAATTGCTGCGGGCGAAGCTCCACGCCGCCCGCCCCGACTCCTTCATCACGTCGCCGAGTTGGCCGGTGAGCACCAAGCCGCCGTCACCTCGCATCACGCTGGCCTCCACGAACATGATGTCGCCGCCCATGGGGGTATAGAACATACCGGTAGCCACGCCGACCGCGTCGTCGGCGGCCATCCGCTCGGGGTGCACCCGCGGCCGGCCGATGAGCTCACGGATGACCTCCCGGGTCACGTCCAGGCGGTCCACCTCACCGGCGGCGATCTTGCGGGCGACCTTCCGTCCCAGCTTGCCCAACACCCTCTCGAGCTGCCGAACCCCCGCTTCCCGAGTGTATTCCTGAATGACCGCCAGAATCGCCGCGTCGTCCAGGAGCAACTCACCCTCCCTCAGGCCGTTCTCCCTTTCTTGTCGAGGAAGCAGGTAGCGCTTGGCGATCTCGAGCTTCTCCGCCTCGGTGTAGCCGGAGAAGTCCACCTTCTCCATGCGGTCGTAGAGGGGAGCCGGAATGCGGTCCGCGTAGTTCGCGGTAGCGACGAACAGGACCTCGGAGAGGTCGAACGGAATGCCGAGATAGTGATCCGTGAAGCTCGAGTTCTGAGCCGGATCCAGTACCTCGAGGAGGGCGGAACTGGGATCCCCTTGGAAGGAGACGCCGAGCTTGTCGACCTCATCGAGAAGAAACACGGGGTTCTTGGACTTCGCCTGTCGCATGCCCTGGATGATCCGCCCGGGCATGGCGCCCACATAGGTCCGTCGGTGGCCTCGTATGTCCGCCTCGTCTCTCGCGCCACCCAGCGATATCCGTACGTACTCACGTCCCAGTGAACGAGCGATGGACTGGGCGATGCTCGTTTTACCGACGCCGGGAGGACCCACGAACAGGAGTATCGGCCCGCGACCACCCTCCGGCCCGTCACGGACAACGGGCTCGGGCACTCCTTCCTCTACGTCCGCCGTACCATTCGACCCCTCGGTGACCTCGACCTCGATTTCGACTTCGGTCTCGGCTTCCCCGTTGTCGGCCTTCGCCGCCTCCGCCTCTTCGGCCGCGTCCTCTTCGAAGCGCTCGAGCTGCAGCTTGCGAACTGCGAGGAACTCCAAGACGCGGTCCTTCACGTCTTCCAGTCCGTAGTGGTCTTCCTCGAGAATCCCCTCGGACAGCGCCAGGTCGATCTTGTCTTCCGATCGAATGTTCCACGGAAGTTCGGTAACCCACTCCAGGAAGGTCCGAATGACCTGATATTCCGCCGACTGGGGGCTCGTGCGCTCCAGCCGTCTGAGCTCCCGTTCCACCTCCGCGAGCTGCTCGTCGTTCAGCTCGAGCACTTCGACGCGCTCACGGAGCTCTTCGACATCGTCTCGCTCATCCTCGTCACCGAGCTCCCGTTGAATCTGCTTGAGCTGCTCTCTGAGCAGCATCTCGCGCTGCCGCTCGCCCAGCTCCTCCTGAACTTTCGCCTGGATCTCTTCCTGAGCGTCCAGACGGGCCAGCTCTCGCTCCACGGCGACGAGAGCCGCGCGCATGCGTTCCTCGTCGTCCAGCATCTCGAGAAGGCGCTGCTTGTCCTCCGTGGGCAACTCGAGATAGAAGGCGACCAGATCCGCGAAGGCACCGGGCTCGTCGACCCCTTGGATGAGTTGGTTGAGCGCTTCCGCCGGCACTCCGCGCCGGGTTCCCAGCTCGGCCGCTCGCTCCCTCAGCTCCTGGTTGAGCGCCAGGAAGGCTGGGTCCTTAATGTCGGGAGCCTCCTGCCGGTCCATCTCCAGGAGAACCGCTCGCATCATCTCCCCGCCATCGGTCTGATACGAGATGGCCTGCGCCCGTTCCTCGCCTTGGACGAGCAGCTGCACGCCGCCACGAACTCGGTGGGTCTGGATGATCCGCACGACCGTCCCGACGGTATAGAGCACCTCGGGAACGGGATCGTCCACGTTCTCTTTCTGGGCCACCGCGAAGAGCCGTCGGTCACCATCGAGGGCCTCTTGCACCGCCTCGACCGTGCCGGCGCGTCCCGCTGAGATAGGGACCGCTACTCCGGGATAGACCACCGTGTCGCGCAGCGGCAGGACCGGCAATGTGTATCGCTCACCCATGGTTCCTCATTTCAAAACGCTGGCGGACTCGAAGACCGTCCGAAGTCGTGAGATAGCACGTTTGTTTGTATCGTGACCGGGGTCTCTCCTGAGCCGACTCCGGTAAGACCCGAAACCGACCCGACTCCGGAATTGACCGTTCTTGCATGAATCCTGCCAGGCCCTGAGCACAAAAACATGCCGGAGTTGCAGGCCCCCTGTCATAATGTCGGCCTTTTTTGGCACATCTACAGCGCTTAGCTTCTCCCACCCGCCTCGTCACACTCCTCTTCCGGGTCTCAGCGATGCTCGAAGGAATCACCTGGTTCAGGCAGTCGTCGGTGCGGATTCGCCGGGGCGGGATCGAACTGCACGTCGATCCCTGGGGGATCTCCGAGGAGAGCAGCGCGGATTACATCCTCGTCACCCACCCCCACTTCGACAACTTCTCCGAAGACGACATCGCCCGTGTGCGAGGGCCCGACACCATTGTCGTCGCGCCCGCGTCGATGCGAAAGCAGCTCGCCGACGTGGACCACCTCATGCGGCCGGGGGACATGATCCACCTGGACGGCATCGAGATCTTGGCTGTTCCGGCGTACAACCGCGGGAAGAAGTTCCACCCCTCCGAGAGTGCTTGGCTTGGATACGTGTTCACCGTCGACGGTATTACGTACTACCACTCGGGGGACACCGACTATCTCGACGCCATGAATCAGATTCGGTGCGACGTCGCCTTTCTTCCCTGTGAGGGCCACTACACCATGGGACCGGAGGACGCGGCCCGGGCGGCAGAGGCCTGCAACGCACGCCTGGTGATTCCGGTTCATTGGGGAGGACCCGTCGGCACGCGGGCAGACGCCGAGCGCCTCAAGGAGCTGTTCAGCGGAGACGTCGAGATCCTCGAGCCGGGCATGCCTGGCTGAGGCATCGGGCCCTGCCGAACGTCATGCTCAAGGAGCAAGTCACATGTCCGGTGCCCAAAGCCTCGTCCGCGGGAAACTCATCGCTGCCCTGTTGCTGGCCGGCTCGGCGAGCGCCCAGATGAACCCGAACGGCATGGCGGGCCGATCGACCGTTTACGCCCCCACGGCCGCCATCGCGACCAGTCAGCCTCTGGCCAGCGTCGCCGGATTGGAGATCCTCCAAAGGGGGGGTAACGCCGTGGACGCGGCGGTTGCGGCCGCGGCCGTCCTGAACCTCACCGAGCCGCACATGACGGGGATCGGCGGCGACATGTTCGCCATCCTATGGTCGGCCAGGGATCGGGAACTCGTGGGCCTGGACGCCAGCGGAAGATCAGGCGCGCTGCTCACGCCCGCTGCGCTGCGCGCCAAGGGACACGAACGCATGCCGGGCAGCGGAGCCGAGGCAGTGACCGTGCCCGGAGCCATCTCCGGGTGGGCGGCGCTGCTGGAGCGGTACGGCACGATGTCTCTGGCCGAGGTGCTCGCCCCGGCGATTCGGATCGCCGAGGAGGGCTTCCCGGTGACCCCCATCATCGCCGAGCAGTGGCGCACCGAGGAGGAGAAGCTCGCCCGAGACCCGGGCGCCAGAGCCACGTTCCTCTACGACGGCGACAGAGGCCCGCAAGCCGGTGAGTGGTTCCGAAACGCCGACCTCGCTCACAGCTTGAGTATGCTCGCCGAACAGGGCCCCGGTGCCTTCTACGGAGGAGAGCTGGGGCGCACCGTCGTCGACGGCCTCGCCGACCTCGGGGGCTACCTGACGCTCGACGACCTTCGAGACCACGAGGCGGTCTGGGTCGATCCCATCTCGATCGACTTTAGAGGCTACACCATCTGGGAGCTTCCTCCGGCGGGTCAGGGCGTGGCGGCTCTGCAGATGATGAAGATGCTCGAGCCGCTGGACCTCCAGGGCATGGGTCACAACTCCGCCGCCTACCTCCACCACATCATCGAGGCCAAGAAGCTCGCCTTCGCGGATCTACAGCGTTATGTGGCGGACCGAGATTTCATGGAAGTCTCGGTGGACCGGCTGCTCGACAATGACTACCTCGCCGCCCGCGGCGCCCTCATCGATCCGGACCGCGCCGTGGAGAGGGTGCAACCCGGAGCCGCCGTCACGGACACGGAGACCATCTATCTGTCGGTCGCCGACTCCGACGGAAACATGATCTCGTTCATCAACAGTATCTTCGACTACTTCGGCTCCGGCATCGTCGTCCCGGGTACCGGGTTCATCCTCCAGAATCGTGGCGCCGGATTCACCCTGGAGGATGGCCACCCCAACCAGGCGGGTCCCCGCAAGCGACCCTTACACACGCTGATTCCCGGCTTCGTCACCAAAGAAGGCGCCCCCTGGATGACGTTCGGCCTCATGGGAGGGTCGATGCAGCCGCAGGGGCATACCCAGATGCTGCTAAACATCCTCGTGTTCGGAATGGACCTGCAAGACGCCATCGACGCTCCGCGCTTCCGCCACCTTTCTGGGTACTCCGTCGCGATCGAGGAGCCGATTCCGAAGGAGGTCAGGGTCGGTCTGGAGGCGCTGGGTCACGAGCTCAGGGTGGAGGGCCCGGGCAGCTTCGGCGGAGCCCAAGCCATCATCAAGCTCGACCGCGGCTGGGCCGCTGGCTCCGACCCGAGAAAGGACGGAATGGCCGTCGGGCGTTAGGAGGCCCTCCCAACATGGACGACTCTGACTTCATAGTCTCGGAGGAGCATCTCCCCGAGGGGATCGCCGAGAGGATAGACGATCCCCCTTCGAGGCCGGCTCTTCCGCGTCCGGCCGCCACGGTCGTGCTCATGCGTGACGCGGACGTGGGCGTGGAGATCCTGCTCCTGAAGCGGGTCCACAGCGCGGGCTTCGTCCCCGGGGCTTACGTGTTCCCCGGTGGAAGGGTCGACAGAGCGGATGCGGACCCTGCGGTCCTGGACCGGAGCGTGAGCCTCACGGAGGACATGGCAGCCGAGCGGATGAGGCTCCCCGACGCAGACCCTCCGGCCGTCGCCTACTATCTGGCGGCTCTCAGAGAGGCGTTCGAGGAGACCGGCATTCTGGTCGGGCACCTCCGTGGCGGAGATCCCTTGCCCACCGCGGCCGCGTCCCCTTCCGTGCTCCAGATTCGCGACCGGCTGCTTGACGACGTCTGCTCCTTCGCCCAGGCGTTGGACGACCTCGGCGCGCTGATCGACGACACGGCCATGGAGTACATCGGTCACTGGATCACGCCGATAGCCGAGCCTCGACGCTACGACGCGCGCTTCTTCGCCGCCGCCGTGGCACCCGAGTCCAAAGCCGCCATCCACCCCGCAGAGATGCTCGACGCGGTTTGGGTCACTCCGGAAAGGGCGCTGGAGCGCTCCGCGGAGGGTTCGCTGCCCCTGGTCTTCCCCACCATCAAGACGCTCGAGTCCATGCGGGACCTCGCCACCACGGCCGATGTCTTCGACACGTTCCGTGGACGTCCGGTACCCAGCGTCCTGCCCCGTTTGATCCGTACACCCGACGGGATCGGCATGAGGATTCCGGAGATCATCTCCGACTGAACCGACCGGCCGCGGGGACGCACCGGCTACATCCTCCGGTAGGCCGGCCCACTCCCACCCTCACGTGGCATCCAACGGGGACCCAGCACGTCGGTCGCCTTGCAATCGACACAGTTCGGAGCGTTCACGCGGAGTTCGTCCCCGTCGCGCTCGTAGACTCCAGCCGGGCACATATGCACGTACATCTCGGCCACCTCGGGGCTGACGTCGGGCCCCACGATCAAGTGACTGGGAAGGTCGTCGCGGGTCTGGTTTCCCGACTTGTAGACCGCGTCGACCTTGCTGAACGTCAGCTTACCGTCGAGTGACGTGCGCGGGCCGCCGTCCCCCAGAACACGAGTCTCCGCCACGTCTTCCGGCACTGCCACACGCCCGCCCAGGAGCGCGCCTCCCGAAGCCGTCATGAGACCGGCCCGTATGAAGCCGCCCAAGAAGCCCTTCTTGAAGGCAAGGCGCACGTTCCGAGTCCTGCGCAAGTCCTTCATGATCCGGCTCGAGTCGATCGAGTCGGTATAGGAGCGGAGTCCTTGCTCGGAGACGTCCCCCTCTTTGAGCGCCTTGAAGATGGCTCGGGCGGCCAGTATGCCCGAGTGCATGGCGTAATGGATCCCCTTCAGCGAGGGGACGTCGACGAAGCCCGCCGCGTCACCGACGACACAAACCCCGGCGCCATGTCGCCGGGACGGCACCGAGTAGTAGCCGCCCTCCGGAATGGTCTTGGCTCCCCACTCCACCATGTCCCCACCCTCCAGATACGATCTGAAGAGCGGATGGAGCTTCATGCGCTGCAGGACCCGGTGCACGTCGAAGCGAGCGTCTCGATAGTCCAGGCCGACGACCAGCCCGAGCGAGACCAGGTTGTCCTCGATGGGGTACATCCAACTGCCCCCGAACGCGTCCCTCGGAAGGGGCCAGCCCATGGTGTGGACGACGCGGTCGAGAGGCTTCTTGGTCTCCCATAGTTCCTTCACCCCGAGAGCATATATCTGGGGGTTCTCGGATTCGATCTCCTGCCACTCGAGGAAGGCCTGTGTCAGGGGTCCTCGAGTGCCTTCCGACAGTACGGTCACTTGGGCGGTAAGATCCATCGGAGGCATGTAGTCCCCGCCCCCGAGCTGTCCGTCACGATCCAGTCCTGTCGCGGTCGTCCGAACACCCACGACCTGGTCGCCGTCCACCAGCATCCCACCTACGGCGAATCCGGGGAAGACGTTCACACCGAGCCCCTCGGCCTTCTCGCCGAGCCAGCGGACGATCTCACAGATCGACGCCATGTGATTCCCGTGGTTCTTCATGGTGGGCGGAGTCGGCATCCGCACCGACCTGTTCTCGGTCAGGAAGTAGACGGCTTCCTTGGTCACCGGCCCCCGAAGCGGGAAGTCGCTCATCTCGAGCTCCGGGAAGAGCTCGCGGAACGCGCTCGGATTGACGACTGCGCCCGAGAGAGAGTGCTCTCCGAGCTGGCCCGCCTTCTCCAGCACTCCGATCTCGACCTCGCCCAGCCCCCCACCATCCTCCTTGTCCTTCTCCACGAGCTTGGCCAACTCGATGGCGCCGGCGAGACCCGCCGGCCCGCCGCCGACGAAGATGACGTCCATGGGCACTGCCTCGGAGTCCGGCGCCTCCCGAAGGATCATCTCATCGACGGGAAGGGACCGTTGGTACTTTGCCGGCTGCACCGGCCCCGTGAGTTGGCTCTGTTCGGACATGCTGGCTCCGTCTATCGGTCTTGCCACCCCAACCGGGCAACCGTCGTGGGCTCGGGATCCGTTCAATCGACCCCGTGTATCCTAGGGTCCCGCTGCCGTCGCACAACCTCACCCAGGACGAGAATCTGGCATGACATCGAGCCGACCCCGCACCGTCGGAGAGCTGAAAGCGTCGGGCTACGTGCCCCGAAGCGTCAAGGATGAACTGAGGGGCAACCTGATTCCGAAGCTCCGGTCCGGAGCGACCCTCTTTCCGGGTATCGTGGGGTTCGACGACAGCGTGGTCCCGCAGATCGTCAATGCGATCCTGGCTAGACACGACTTCATTCTTCTCGGGCTACGGGGACAGGCGAAGAGCCGGATCCTCCGACAACTCGTGGAGCTGCTCGACGACGAGATGCCCATCCTTGCCGGCAGCGAGATCAACGACGATCCCCTCAGGCCCATATCCAAGTACGCACGCACGCTGCTCGAGGCCGAGGGCGACGACGCGCCCGTCTCGTGGGTCACGCGTGACTACCGTTTCGTGGAGAAGCTCGCGACCCCGGACGTGACCATCGGCGACATTATCGGAGACGTCGATCCGATCAAAGCGGCCCGGGGTGGTCATATCCTCGCCGACGAGCTGACGATTCACTACGGACTCCTCCCCAGAGCCAATCGTGGGATCTTCGCGGTGAACGAGCTGCCTGATCTGGCCGGTAAGATCCAGGTCGGGCTCTTCAACATCCTCCAGGAGGGGGACGTACAGGTGAAGGGGTATCCCATCCGCCTGCCCTTGGACGTGTTCCTGGTCTTCACCGCCAACCCGGAGGACTACACGGCCCGCGGCAAGATCATCACCCCCCTGAAGGACCGCATCGGCGCTGAGATTCGCACCCACTACCCCGCCGACGTGGCCACCGGCATGGACATTACCGGCCAAGAGGCCTGGGTCGACCGCGGCTGTATCGACATCGAGGTGCCCGATTTTCTCGCGGAGGTCGTCGAGCGTATCGCCTTCCTTGGACGGGGGGACAAGCGCATCGACCAGCGTTCGGGCGTGAGCCAACGCATGCCGATCGCCGTCCTCGAGAGCGTGGTGTCTTCGGCGGAGCGACGGGCGCTCACCCTGAAAGAAGAGCGGGCCGTTCCTCGTCTGAGCGACATCTACGGGTCCCTTCCGGCCATTACGGGGAAGATCGAGCTCGAGTACGAGGGTGAGCTGCAGGGTTCGGACCGCATCGCAAGGGAGCTCATCAGCGCCGCGGCCAACGAGGTCTTCCAATCGAGGGCCGGCGGCGCGGACGTCGAGGAGATCGTGGAGTACTTCGAGATGGGCGGGGCCCTTCAAGTAGGTGCCGACAGTTCGGCGGAGGCATGCGTCAAGGGCTTCGAGATGGTGCCGGGACTCCTGCATCTTGTGGAGCACGTCGGTCTGGCCCCCAAGGCCTCGTCCGACGGGTGCCGTGTCGGTGCTTGCGAGCTCGTGCTAGAGGCCCTGGTGGCGGAGAAGCGGGTCAGCCGATCCGTGAGCGGCGGATACGCTCGGGCCCGCCAGGACCCCTCTCCCGGCAAGGGCTACAAGGGATTCGATCCCTTCGGGGGAATCAACGCCTGACGGCCTGCGCCTGAGACGACTCGGGCGCTCCGGGTGAACCGGAAGCCTCGCCCAACTCCCCCCGAGCGAGCGCGAGGATCTTCCGCTGTGCCACCGGCAGCGGCAGGGAAGACAACTGGCCGGGCTGCAGAAAGCGCCACGGCCGATCGGTAGCCTCGCGATAGACCGTTGTGGCCTCCGGGTCCCCACCCACACGTACCCCGTCCACGATCCTCACGAGCAGGGGCCGGTAGACCGCCTTCAGGTGGCTGAAGACATGCTTCACCGGCGGGAGTGGTCGCCACGCCGCGCCCGCACCTGGGAGCTTAACACGCAAAGCCCCGGCCACGCCCCGGCACGCTTGCTCCAGCCCGTCTCCGGTCGGCAACTCCACGGACGGAAACTCCCAAAGTCCACCGAGCAATCCCTTCGACGGCCGCCGCGTCACGAACAGCTCTCCCGGGCCCCGCACGGCCACGAGCACCGCGAAGGTCGCCTGCCGAACACGAGGAGATCGCTTCGGGCCGGGTCTCGACTCCTGAGTCCCGGACGCCCGCGCCCGACAGTGCTCCGCGACGGGGCACTGTCCACAGCGGGGTGTACGGGGCAGACAGATGGTCGCACCGAGCTCCATGATCGCCTGATTCCAGTCGCCCGGTCGGGACGTCTCGAGCATCTCGGTGGCCCTGTCTCGAAGCTCGGCAGGCGATGGATCGGCGAGGTCGAAGAGGCGGGAAATCACCCGCCTGGCATTGCCGTCCACGGCGGGCGTCGCCTCACCGTATGAGATGCTCGCGATGGCCCCGGCGCTGTACTCCCCGATGCCGGGCAGCTCCCGCAGTCCCTCGGAGTCGGAGGGTATCACACCGTTCAGGCGCTCCTTCACGATGCGCGCGGAACGGTGGAGATTCCGGGCTCGGGAATAGTATCCCAGGCCCTCCCAGGCCTTGAGCACGTCCTCTTCTTGGGCCTCGGCCAGGGCAGTCACGGACGGGAAGCGCTCCATCCACCGTTCGTAGTAAGGCGCGGCGGTTTCGACCCGGGTCTGCTGGAGCATGATCTCCGAGACCCACACTCCATAAGGCTCCGCGCTGGCTCGCCAAGGGAGTTCGCGCCGGTGCGCGTCGAAGTGCTCCAGCAGCGCACCGCGGAGGGAGGCAGGTTCGGGCGTCGTGGTCATGACCGGTAACGTAGGGGGGCTTCGGCGGACCAGCTACGGAAAGGCCGACGTAGCGTGACCGGGGCCCGAGGCTCGGACGGGCGCCGCTTCGGACAGGGCACACGCAGGAACCGTCCCCGCGCCACCACGGTATTGGGTAGTCGGGCCGCCCGCCTCGGCGGTTGGCCGCCCGATCACGCTTGGACTACTCTTGTCACGGGCGAAGCAACCTCTCTCGCAGTCGGTGATCATGCGCTTCACGACCTACACCAAGTATCGGGGCCGTTGGCTCGACGCGCTGAACCTCGAGAACCTCATGGAGTTCCTCTCGGACTTCCTGATGGACGGGGGATTCGCGGGTGGCCCCAGCTACCACCCGTATTGGGGATGGTCCGGCCTGGAGGAGACCGACTCGACGGACTCGCTCAAGAACGCCCTACTGAAGGCACTCATCGACAGTGGCCAGCTGACGCCCGAGATGATCGACGAGCTCCGGGGAGAAGGCCAGGGAGACGAGGCCGTGCAGCAACAGATCGCCGATCTGCTGGACGAGCTGGTCCAACGTATGGTCGAGGAGGGATACATCACGCTGGAAAACGGGGCTCCCTCCATGCCCGGCGCCGTGCAGGACGTGACCGGGATGGGAGAGATCGACGAGGCGAAGGCGGCCGCCCAGCAGGTGCAGTTCAACGTGACACAGAAGGGGATGGACTTCTTGGGGTACCGGGCGCTCAAGAACCTTCTCTCGGCGGTCGGTCAGTCGAGCATCGGGTCTCACGAGACCCCCCACCTGGCCACGGGCGTTGAGGCCGACGCCACGAGCAAGCCCTACGAGTTCGGTGACACGCTCAACCTCGATGTGCCGGCCACGCTGAAGAGGGCCATCGAGCGGGAGGGGATCGGCGTGCCGCTCGACCTCGACTACCAGGACCTGATGGTGCACCAAACCGAGTATCGCTCATCGTGCGCCACGGTCCTGATGCTCGACGTCTCCCATTCCATGATCCTCTACGGCGAAGACCGTTTCACACCGGCCAAGCGGGTGGCACTGGCCCTTTCTCACCTCATCCGCACGCAATTCCCGGGCGACTCGTTGAACGTGGTCACTTTCGGAGACACCGCCGAGGAGATTCCTCTCAGTCAGTTGGGCAAGGCCCAGGTCGGTCCGTTCCACACCAACACGGCCGGCGGGCTGTTGATGGCCCGCAACATATTGAAGGCGCAGAAGAAGGACATGCGGCAGATCATCATGATCACCGACGGCAAGCCCAGCGCCATCACGATGCCCGACGGACAGATCTACATGAACTCGGGTGGCATGGACCAACACATCCTGCGGGAGACCTTCCGTGAAGTCTCGGCGTGCCGCCGTTCCGGGATTCTGATCAACACCTTCATGCTGGCTCAGGACCCCTACCTCGTGCAGTTCGTACAGAAGGTCTCCGAGATCGCGCGTGGGAAGGCATACTTCACGTCGACGCAGACGCTGGGGCAGTACATCATGATGGACTTCATGCGGCGAAAGAGGCGGAACATCGCCTAGTCGGCCGGCGGAACCTGTCGTGCGGCACGTGACGACGCGAAGAGACCACCCACCCAACACCCGAGCAAGGAGCGGAGCGTGCCGGAGGCGGAAGTGAGCGTGCCGGCACCGGATCGAATCGCCTACCGACAGGTAGACGCCTTCACGCGAACTCCCTACCAGGGCAATCCCGCCGCTGTCTGCGTGGTCGATCAACCGTTGAGCGCCTCCGTCATGCAGGCCGTGGCGGCGGAGATGAACCTCTCGGAGACCGCCTTCGTCGAAGCCCCCGATGCGTCTGGAGTGCGCCCACTCCGTTGGTTCACTCCGACGACCGAGGTGCCTCTGTGTGGGCACGCCACCCTTGCGAGCGGCCACGCACTCCGATCGGCGGGTCACTCCGCTCCGTACCGCTTCGGTTCGGCGAGCGGCCGTCTGACGGTCCACGCGGAGCCCGACGGAGCCCTTCGCCTCGACTTTCCGGCGGACGCATGCACCCCGGTCGAGCCCGACCGGGGGGTGCTGGAGGCCCTGGGCCTCACCGAGGTCGAGGCGTGCCTGTCGGGCACCCTCAACTACATCGTCCGCGTCGAGACCTCCGACATCGTCGACGGGCTCAAGCCGAACTTCTCGGCGCTTGGTGCGATCGACCTGGGCGAAGACGTACTCGTGCTGACCGTCACGGCGCGGGATCGGGGCGGATCCGGCCCGGCCGGGGGTGGGTCCGAAGACTTCGACATCGCCTCACGTGTGTTCGCGGTTTGGGCCGGCATCGACGAGGACCCCGTGACCGGGGTTGCCCACACCGCCCTCGGGCCCTACTGGGCCGGCGTGCTGGGCAAGCCGGAGTTCACGGCCCGACAGGGCGGTCGCCGCCGCGGCCAACTACGCGTCCGCATGGAAGGAGACCGGGTCCATCTGATCGGGCATGCGGTGACGGTCGCCGAGGGCACCCTCGTGTTGCCGCCGGGAGAGTCATGACCCGCAGCGTATGAGGCTCGCCCGCCTACACGCTCGGCCACTCAGAACGTGCTTACCAGGCTGAAGAAGATCTGCCCGTCGTTGTTGGAGCGGGCACCGCGAGACACCGCGTCGCTGTCGTAGGCGTCCACGAAGGAAAGCTGCACCGCGATGCGGTGGTTCAGCCGGAACGCGATGCTGTTACGGGACGTGAGCGTGTAGGTTCCGAGGTCGGAAATCTCGGGCTCGTAGGTCGTGTCGGTTTCGAAGACGACGCGGCTCTCATCTCCTCCTTTGGTGAGCTTGAACCGGGCCGCCCACTTGGCGACCGCATCCTCCTCCACGCCGGCGCCTTCCCTCGGAATCGTCTTTTCGGCCAACACGGCGAGGCTCGTTTCGGTACGAATGTCCCCTTCCGACGCGAGCTCGTAGCGAGCACCGGCACCGGCGTTGTAGCGCAGGTCGATCTTCTTCTCGAGAATCGACTCTACCTTGCCCGTCACGAACCCGTTCAGGGCGCTTCCGGGATCATAGTTGAGGTTCACGGCCACGTCCCAAACCCGCTTGTTCACGAAGGTGGCGCCGTCGGCGGAGCTCGCCTCGCCGTAGGCGAAGCCCGCCCTTCCCGCCAGGTCGAAGTTCCCTCCCTCGACGTTGCCGGTGAACGACGTCGTCACGGCAGTCTGGCTGGTGTTGCCAAAGAAGACACTCGCCCCGAGCTCGGTCTTCGCGGACCAGCTCCGTTCCACTTGCCCGGACGCCGGGAAAGCGATCAGGACGAGGGCAGCGAGGCCGGCGATCATACCTCTCATGTGTGACGCTCCGAAGAGTGGGATTCGGTAGATATCCGGACTCGAGAGCCCTGTCCGCGAAAAACGCTCACGCGGATCGCGCGGGCACGCGTACCGCGTTTCCGCAACGGGCGAGGACTACCCTCCAGACACGGGTGTGTTCTCACGACCCGCTGCCTATGCGGGAGTTGTCGCCCCTTGCCCACCCCGCTCGCCCCGAACACGTTAGGTCCCCTTGCACCCGCACGGGCCACCCGCAGACCTCATTCCCGGCTGAAACTGCCTTGAGCGATATTTCCGAGCGCCCCCTCGCCGGCCTTACGATCAGAATCGAACGAGACCTCTGCGTAGGCTTCGGCGACTGCATTGAAGTTGCACCCGACGTGTTCGAGTTCGACGACGAAGGCATTGCCGTCTTCAAGGAGGGTAATCCCGACGTGGACCGGGAAACGCTGCTGGAAGCGTGTTCTTCTTGCCCCGTCGACGCCCTCATGGCGCTGGATGAGGAGGGCGCCCAACTCGTCCCGTAGACGAGGAATGCTGCCGATCCGATGCGAAAGATCCGAAGCTACCAAGAGGTCACCCACGAGACCGGGTCGGCACTCCTCGAACAGGTTGTCGCGCAACAACGACGGCTGGCGGCCCGGCTCGCCCGGGTGGGGGCCGTCGTAGCGGTGGCCAGCGGCAAGGGAGGTGTGGGGAAAAGCGCCGTCACGGCCAATCTGGCCGTCGCTCTTTCGGAGCGGGGAATGTCGGTCGGTGCGGCTGACGCGGACCTCAACGGCCCCTCGCTGGGCCGCATGCTGGGCGTATCCGGCGCGCGTCTGGTCGATCGACCCGAGGGTGTGGAACCGGCCGTCGGCTTCACAGGTGTTCGAGTGATGTCGATGGAACTGCTCCAACAGGACGAGGACACGCCGCTCCGGTGGCGCGAGCCGTCCACCGGGGGTTTTATATGGCAGAGCGCCATGGAGACCGGTGTGCTCAGGGAGTTTCTGGGTGACGTGGCGTGGGGCGATCTCGACGTATTGCTGGTGGACGTGCCCCCCGGAACCGACAAAATCGGCCGGCTACTCGACTTGGTGCCGGGCCTCGACGTGATGCTCCTGGTCACGACCCCCTCCGAGACGGCCCGCTTCATCGTCTCGAAGTCGGTTAGGATGGCGCGGGAGGCGGGCGTCCCCACCGTGGCCCTGGTCGCGAACATGACGGAGCACGTGTGTCCCTCCTGCGGTCACACGTCCCAGCTCTTTCTCGGCGACGGCGCCCGACGCCTCGCTGAAGAGTCGGGCGTACCCCTATGGGCCGACATTCCGTTCGACGCTCGCCTCGGAGCTTCGACCGACCTCGGGGCGTCTCTCTTGAAGGAAGATCCCGAGGCGGCGGCGAGCCGGGCCCTCCTGGCTCTCGCCGACAGAGTCTGCGCCGCCGTCGAGGGGAAGACACGATGAAGTTCCTCTGCCTCGACTGCGACGACGTCATGGAGTTCACCGAGCGGCAGCTGCCGGGAGACGGCACGTTGACCGCCGTGTTCGGTTGCGGCTCCTGCGGGCGAGAGGTGGCCATGCTCACGAACCCCATGGAGACCCAGCTCGTATCGAGCCTCGGGGTCAAGATCGGCGGACGTGAAGTACCCGCGCAGCCTCTCGAGATGGTCCGAAGTTCTCTGGAGGGCGGAAGAGAGGAGGCCTTCGACATCTCGGGGGACATTCCGAAGCAGCCGGCCGGGGAATCCCCGCATGCGCCACAGTCCGTCGGGTGGAGCCCCGAGGCCAATCAGCGTTTGGAGAAGGTGCCCAGCTTCGTACGAGGGATGGTGAAGCGGATCTACGTCGACTGGGCCAAAGAAAACGGGGTGATGGAGATGACGCCCGAGGTCATGGACCGGGCTCGGACCGAGCTGGGCTTGGAGGGGATGTAAGCTTGTTCGAGGCCAGGAAGCTCGGATACACCTATCCCTCGGGCCGCCTCGGTGTCCAGAACGTTACACTCAAGGCCGGACCGGGCGAGCGGGTGGTCGCCATGGGCCCCAACGGTTCGGGCAAGAGCACACTGCTGAGACTCGTGTCCACCGCCCTCCCTTCGCCTCCCGGGGCACTTCTCCTGTTCGGTGAGCGTCACCGCTCGGTTCCCGGGTCGGTGCGGAGACGTCTCGGCGTGGTCCAGGACGAGCCCGTTCACGTGGACGCCCTTACCGGGTTGGAAAACGCCCGCCTCTTTGGAGAGCTCTACGGACTCTCACGCGAGGCGGCGCAGTCGGAGTTGACCGGCCTGTTCGAGACCTTCGGCTTGGATCAGGTCCGCAACGTCCCCGTGGCTGAGTATTCCTATGGGATGAAAAGAAAGCTCCTGTTGGTCGAAGCCCTGGCCCACAGACCGGACTTGCTGGTCCTGGACGAGCCCGCTCTCGCCCTCGACCCCCCATCCCAGGCCGCACTGCTCGCCCTTCTCGAGAGACGTTCGCAAGCCGGCGCCTGCACGCTGGTGGCGACCAACGAGCCGGCATTTGCCCAGCGCCTCGCCACACGAGTGGTCTTCCTCTCCGATGGTGAGATCGTGGCCGAGGGCTCTACCGCCGAGCTGCTCGAGAGTCTCGACGGCACGACCCGGATCGAGATCAGGCTGACGGGACAGGTCCCCGCCGGAATCGAGCTCAAGGGCGTGGCTGTGACCGTGTTCCCTGACAGAGTCGTGGCCGAGAGCCGATCCGGCACGGAAGCGCTGCCGCGCCTGACCAAGGCCGTGCTGGCGACGGGATGCCAGATCACGCGTGTCGATGTGCGTGTGCCGGACCTTGCAGACGTGTTCACCAGACTAACGGGACTCGACCTGAGGGGTGACGGCGACGGCGGGGCGCAGGAATGACCCTTCCCATCTGGAGGAGCGAGTGGATCGTCGCCGTACGACGAAAACGTCTTCTGGTTCTCAACGTCGTCATTCCACTCGCACTCGTGACGCCGATCGCCTTCAGCTCCGCCCCGGCCGCACACGCTGCCGCGGTCTTCACGGTGTTGTTCGTGCTCTTCGGTACCTTCGGGTCGAGCATCCCCCTCATCCGCGACGGGGAGTCGGGATTACTCGAGCGTTATGCACTGGCCGGAGCCCACCCGGGCGGGCTCCTACTGCAGCGGGTCGTGGCCTCGACGGCACTCGACGTGTTGGAACTCACCCCGTCGATCGCGCTGACCGTCGTCGCCAGGGGCGCATCGCCGGCTCAGGTGGGGGTCCTCGTGCCGGCCTTCGTGACGGCGCTGCTCGCCGCCAACCTTCTAGGCGCCTGGGCCGCCGCCATCGCTCGGTCCGTGGCTGAGGGGGCCCTCTTCTCGGCGGTGTCCACGCTGCTACTGCTCCACCTCTCAGGCACGTTTCGCTCACCGAATCCGGGAAGCTGGGCCGCCATCGCCGAGAGGTGGGTGCCGTTTCGCCCCCTCCACGACAGCCTCCTGGCAGTGACCAGCGACTTCGGGGCGCACGGGCCGGCATCGGACCTGCTCCTTCCGGGCTTGGTGTTGTTGGGAGGACTACTCGTCACCGGTGGTCTGGGACGATATTTTGTCGTGCGCGGGGGGGGCTGATTTCCGTCCTTAAGGTGGGCGTTTCCAGCACCCCTTCAGCGGCCGTTCAGGTTTGTTGACAGGCCTCAGAAGGGCCGGGTATACTGGCCCCCGGTAGGATCCCTGAACAAAGAGCACCTCCCCCGGGTCGGGTCGCGGATCGTTCGTGGTTCGGCCGTCTTCGAGCCTCGGAGGGGTAGGACAGAGGCTCACGAAACACGCGGTACAAGAGCATAACACTGAGGTTTGCGAGGGCTTCAATCCTCGTCTTGCGGGGCTCGGCGATGCCGGCTCCCTATACCTGTAAGCTAGTGCAACGCGAATCGGTGCCGAGCGCCTGACATCAACGGGAAGTGTTTGTCTTACGTGAACCGGCTCCCTCGCTTGTTTGGAGGAACGGTACTCCGGCGGATGCCGGAGAGGAGACTCGCGTTTCCTGCCGCCTAAGGCGCTGGGCTAAAGGGCTGTGCCCGAGGTGTTTATGTACCGTGAAATTTTCGTACCTGTGGACAACTCCGAGCATTCGCATTGGGCGGTGGACCGCGCCATAGAGGTCTGTTCCCGTTCCGACGGACAGATCACCGGGAACCACGTCTACGCAGCGCGTCTCCACGACGTCCGCTTTCGGCAACTCGAAACCGGCCTTCCGGCCCAGTTCCAGAGCGCCGAGGAGATCAAGCGGCAGCGCAAGGTACACGACAAACTGATCGAGAAGGGTCTCCAGCTCATCTCTGACTCCTTCCTCGACCAGACGTCGAAGGCCTGTGAGGCCGCTGGAGTGCCGCTTACCAGGCAGCTCCTCGAGGGAATCCACTTCGAGGAGATCATCCGCGAGGCCAACGCCGGCCACGGACGACTGCCGAGCCTCATCGGCTTCGACCCGAACATCGCCGACAAGTATGACGGGGGGGACACGGTCCGCAGCGATGTGGCGATCGACGAGGACGGCCGAATCATCGCCGAAGACGAGGAACAGGACGAGAAGCTCGCCGGCACCAGTGGTCGCAGATACGACCTGGTCGTCATCGGGGCCCACGGCATCGGCAAACAGCCGTATTCTCAACTCGGTGGAATGGTGTCGCGCGTAGTCCGCGGGGTGGAGAAGGACATTCTCATCGTTCGAGACGACAAGGCGTTGACCGACGGCAATTGGGTGATCTGCGTTGACGGCTCGTCCTACTCCTACAAAGCGATGCGCCTGGCGCTCGAGATGGCACGCGAGTTCGGAGCGAAGCTGCACGTCTGCTCCGCCTTCGACGTCGAGTACCATCACGCCGTGTTCGGCAACATCAAGGACATTCTCTCGGTCCAGGCCTCGAAGGTCTTCAAGTTCGAGGAGCAGGAGGAGTTGCATAACAACATCATCGACAAGGGGCTCCTCAAACTCGCCCAGGCGAACCTGCAGCGGGCTCAGGTCATGGCCGACGAGTTCCCAGACGTCGAGGTCGAGACGCAGATCCTGATAGGAAAGCCGTTTCAGTGCATTCTCCAGTGGATCGAGGAGCTTGATCCGAGCCTCGTGGTCCTGGCACGTCACGGCGGGCATCGCATCGAAGGACCCGACATGGGTTCGCAAGCCGAGAACCTGTGCCGGCTCGCTTCCGCCAACATCCTGCTGGTCGGCACCCTGGACGTTCGTCCCGACGACATCCCCTGGATCGAGGAGGATGGCGAAACGGGCCTGGAGTGGTCGCCCGACGCGGAGGTGAGGATCCTTCGCGTACCGCCCTTCGCCCTAGGGATCGCGCGCAAGGCGGTCGAGGAGTACGTCCTGGACAACTACGGAGCCGGGGCCAACGGCACCTACCGTGAGGATTCCATCCGCCCGCAGAATGGCACGACGACGAAGGGCGCCGGATCCGATGGGGCCGGCAAGAACGGAGCCGCGGCGAACGGCGGTACCCCGAACGACGACGCTACGCAGGAGTGGACTGCCGTTCCGCCCTTGGGGGCCGACGGCCTTCCGATGGTGACAGGCTCCCGGTTGGACGAAGCGATTAAGAAACTGCTCCCGACGCACATGCAGCTCATCATGGGGATCGGCACGGCCGAAGAGCTCGCCCTCGCCGAGGTGAAGGCCGACGAGGCGATGAAGCGTACCATCGTGGAAGGGCTGGACGCCGACCCGTTGCCGGACGTGCCCATGGTTTCGGCCAAGTGCCCCTACACGGGGCACGTTGAGAACCGGGAGCGGACCGCACAGGATCCCGTTCAGTGGACCCAGGAGGCCTTCGCGCGGCTCAAGGCCGTTCCGCTCATCGCCCGGCCTTTGGCCCGGAACACCGTGGAACGCTTCGCGCGCGAGCACGCCATCTGGCGTGTGACGACCCCTGTCATGGACGAGAACAAGCAGGCCATGATCGAGGCGGACGAGTTCGACATGGACACCATGCTGGTCATGTTCCGCGAGCTCCAGACCAAACAGATCAGGGCAGAGGCGGAGGGAGTGGACGGCATCACCCCCGAAATGCGGAAGTTCATCGAAGAGGCCAAGGCGAGCGGCGTGACGCGCTGCCCCATTCGCGACGTGGCGGAGGCGGCCGACCAATGCCCCGTCGACTTCAAGACCGTCTCACCCGCGGACGCCAAGGCCGCAGTCGAACAGTTCATGAACAAGGAGGCCGGCGAAGCGTGATCCGCGGTCCAGACCACGCCCACTCCCCGGTGGCAACCATGACGCCTGCGGTTCCCGCCGAGCGGGGAAAGACTCGAACCGAGCGCCCCGGAGAGAGTTACGTGCCGCACGTCGTTGCGTGGAATCTGACCAAGCGCTGCAACCTCGAGTGCGCCCACTGCTACATCTCGGCCGGGTCGTGGCACCTGGCCTCGGAAGAGCTCTCGACCGAAGAGTGTTTTCGCGTCCTGGACGAAGTCCTCGAGGTCAATCCCAACCCGATGCTCATTCTCACCGGCGGCGAGCCGCTGGTACGTGACGACCTCGAGGCCATCGCCGAGAGGGCCTCGTCTCGAGGCGCCACCGTGGTCGTCGGCACGAACGGTACCGGGCTGACCGAAGAGCGTATCGACTCGCTGATGGCGGCGGGTATCAAGGGCGTCGCCGTCAGCATCGACTCGCTCCGCCCCGAATACCACGATCGCTTCCGCCACGGGGGCGGCGCGCTGGCCGACACGATGGCGGCCGTCGAGCGATGCGCGGATCGCAAGCTGGACTTTGTCATCCAGACGACGGTGACCACCGGAAACCGACATGAAATCGCGGATTTAGCGAGTTGGTCCGCCAGCGCGGGGGCCGTCTCGTTCAACGTTTACTTCGTGGTTCCGACGGGTCGAGCCGAGCACATGAAGGGCATGACACCGGCGGAGAACGACGAGGTGCTCGCGGAACTGGTCGAGCTCGAGAAGACGTATCGCGGGCGCATGATGATCCGCTCCAAGTGCCAGCCGCAGCTCATGCGCCATGTCATCCAGGGCGATCCGGACTCTCCGTTGCTGAACTACGAGACGCGCTGCCCCTGTGGCGTCCACTACGTGCGGATCACCCCGGAGGGCAAGGTAACCCCTTGCCCGTACATGCCCGTGGTCGCCGGCGACTTGATGAGCGACAGCTTCCGGAGCATTTGGCAGACCTCCGAGGTCTTCACCGACCTACGGTCGGGCCGACTCTCCGGCCGCTGCGGCCGTTGCGAGTACCGTGAGGTGTGCGGTGGCTGTCGAGCTCGGGCCTACGCCGACACCGGGGATTTCCTGGGGCCGGACGACTCCTGCGTGTACGAGCCTTCGGGCGACGTGCCGCTGGTGGCCCCCAGACGGACCGTGGCCTACAGTCAGCCGGTCTCCTCCGAGCTGTCGTGGTCTCCGGAGGCTCGTGCCCGGCTGGACAAAGTCCCGAGCTTCGTACGAGGGGTCGTGACGGCCCGCGTCGAGAAGTTCGCTCTCGAGAAGGGCTATTCCAGCGTTGACATCGAAGTCATGGAGGAGGTTCGCAAGAGCCTCCCGGTGGACTTCTCCAAGAAGCGTCCGTTCTTTCTCGGAAGAGGAGGATCGGCATGATCCGGCGCCCCAGAAAGCTAGATGAGAAAGGAACCGTGATGAGTCGACGGGAGCCTACGGCTCGGCATGGTGGTGCGGTACTGAAGCTCCTGGGGGCTCTCGGCCTGTTGACCCTGGTCTTCCAGATCTTCCCGGACGTCGCATCGGCACAGGGCGTTGCGATGCGGGAATACGGCGACTTCCCGCTGGTCGGGAGTCGGGTCGCGGTCTGGGTGGCGGCGCAGGTTCACCTCCTCTTCGCCGCGTTCGTTCTCGGAGTGCCGATGTTCGCAGTGGTCGCGGAGGCTATCGGAATCTTCGGCGCACACGAGAAGTACGATAAGCTCGCCAAGGAATTCACCCGGCTGCTCCTGGTAGCGTATTCCGCGACGGCGATTTGGGGAGCGATCCTGTCGTTCCTGCTGGTCACCCTCTATCCGCGACTCTGGGTCTACCTGGCGGAGATCTTCGAGTACTCGATGTGGGTCTACGTCGGGCTCTTCTTCCTGGAGTCCTTCACGCTCTACCTCTACTACTACGGCTGGGACCGGTGGAACAAGGGGCGTGCAAAGCTGGGCCACTGGACTCTGGGCATCCTGCTCAACGTCTGGGGCACCGCCGTCATGTTGATCGCCAACTCCTGGCTGACGTACATGATGAGCCCGCCCGCCGACGTCGGCCCCGACACGGCGCCTGGGATGGTGCTGTTTTGGAGCGCGTTCGCCAACGCCACATGGATGCCGATCAACATCCACCGGATCATCGCCAACGTGGTCTTCGGAGGCGCCATCGTGGGCGCCTACGCCGCCTACCGCTTCCTGATGGCCAAAACCGACGAAGAACGGGCCCACTACGACTGGATGGGCTACGTCGGCAACCTCATCGCCATCGGAGCGCTCATCATCCTTCCGTTCGCCGGTTACTACCTGGGTCGAGAGATCTACGAGTTCAATCAGCAGATGGGCATCACGATGATGGGCGGCTTCATGAGCTGGCTCTGGATCATCCAGGCCTTCCTCATCGGCATTCTTTTCCTGGCCGGTAACTACTACCTCTGGGTGGGGATGGGCCGCATTCCGGGGGCCGAGCGATTCACCCCCTACACGAAGTACATGCTGATCGTCCTCGTGGTAGGCGTGATCGTTTGGGCTACGCCCAACACGATGATCGCCAGTCGCGAGGAGGTCGCGGCCATGGGAGGCACGCACCACCCCTTCCTGGGCGTTCTCGGAGTCATGAGCGCAAAGAACACGGCCGTGAACATCATGATCCTGACCACGTTCCTGTCGTTCCTTCTCTACCGACGGGCGAACATTCGCCCGACGGTAAGATGGGCGAAGACGGGGACGCTCATTCAGGCGGCTCTGTTCGTGATCTCGGCGGGCATCGTGGTCTTCTACGGCATCTACGGCTACTTCGTGAGCGCGATCGTGCGGATCGGGTTTTCGGTCTATCAGGTGCTCGCCGTGCTCTTCACGATCATCAGCGTGGTCGCGATCGACCTGTTCCTGGCCAGGGGCGCAGAGTCCCGGGGGGCGATCCGTTGGGGACAGATGCCCCCACGGTCGCAGTACGCGCTCTTCATCCTGGCCGTCACCTTCACCTGGCTCATGGGCCTGATGGGCTTCGCCCGCAGCGGAATCCGGCAGCATTGGCACGTCTGGGAGGTCATGCGTGACACCAGCGAGTTCGCGGCTACACCGGCGCTGGGCTACGCGTCCGTGGTGATCTCGGCGTGTGTGTTGATCTTCCTGGCGTTGGTGGCCTTCATCTTCTGGCTCGGCGGCCTAGCAGAGAAACCTGTCGTATCGGGCGCGGCGGGCGCGGCGCCTCGTAGAGCGGAGCTGGCTCCGGCGGCGGGCGACTGATGAGGCACCCCGACGCTCCACACCTGAACCAAGACACTTCTGACTCAGGAGACTGAGACACGCGATGCTTGCAGAGAATCTGAGGATCCTCGCGGTCGTTCTAGGGACGCTGGCGGTCTTCACGCTGGTGGCGAATTCCATCCCGCAGGTTCAGTCCGAGGTTCCACAGGAGCTGAGCTTCGGGGCCAACGTCACCGCGGCCGAACTGGTTTCGTCGGGCGAGACCTTGTACAACGGCGCGGGCGGCTGCGTCGCCTGCCATGGGCTTGGAACCCGCGCACCCAATCTCCTGACCGACGCCGACGGCACCGGCTCCATCGGGCAACGCTGCGACGGACGCGTGAGCGGGCAGGACTGCAAGACCTACCTGTATGCGGCCATGACCGACCCGCATGACTTCCTTGTCGAGGGCTACAGTCCGATCATGCCCGACATGCGACGCTCACTTTCGAACGCGCAGATCTGGTCGATTGTGGCTTACCTGCAGGATCAAGGTGGAGAGGTGACGGTCACTGGAGCAGACGTCACGGCGGAAGGCGGCGGAGCTGAGCCCGCTTCAACGGCCGCGGCTCCAGCCGGAGCAGCGCAGGCGACGGCATCCCTCGACCCGGTCGAGATCATGAGGGCCAATACCTGCCTCGTGTGCCACCAATTCGCCGGCGAGGGTACACCGATGGGCCCGCCCTTCGACGGGATGGGCGGGCGAATAGACGCGGACTACATCAGGCAGTCTATCCTGGACCCGTCGGCGGGCGCATCTGCGGGATTCGAGGCGTTCGTCGGCGTCATGCCGGCGATTTTCGGCACCCAGCTCACGGCCGCCCAGCTCGAGGCCGTGGTTCAGTTCCTGGCCAGCCAACAGTAAGGGGAGGCGGAACGCGAAATGGGCAAGCACTTCAAGCATCCGTTCGGCCAGGCGGTTTTGGTTCTGGTGCTGTCGTACCTGGTTTTGGACTTCGGGATCGTATACCTCCCGCCACTGGTAGGCATCGCCAGCGCCCCCGTGCCGAACTCCGTTGTTCTCCAGTTCATGGTGACGGCCGCCGTAGGGGTTCTGCTCTGGGTGAGTGACAACGAGGAGCGCTGGACGGAGTTCAAGGCGCCTATCCACCGGACGATGGTGGATCCGTCGAGGAAGACGGTTCGCAGTCTGTTCCTGGTGGGCATTCCGATCCTGGTCGCCTTCGGCACGTTCAACCAGGTCCGTCCGTCCGTCGCCGCGCCTCTGAGCCTTCGCTCCATCCACCCGGCGCCGCCCAGCTCGATCAACTTCCAGGGTGAAAACCTGGAGCTTGAGGGACTCGAGAATCCGCTCAGGTCGGCGGGCTCACTAGAGGAGCATTACGAGGAGGGCAAGCGGGTCTATTACGAAAACTGTCTCGCCTGTCACGGAGACGGGCTCGACGGGCAGGGACATTATGCTGCCGCCTTCACGCCGGCTCCGGCGAGCTTCGAGGACATCGGCACCATCGCGCAGCTCACGGAGAGCTTCGTGTTCTGGAGAATCGCCAAAGGCGGCCCCGGACTGCCGAACGAAGGAGCCCCCTGGAACTCGGCCATGCCAGCATGGGAGGACTTTCTTACCGCGGACGAGATCTGGGCTGTGATCATCTTCTTATATGAGCAGACGGGGCACGAGCCGCGTACTTGGGAGGAAGCTGAAGGGGGGGAGGAGCACTGATGGGTGCTATCGCTAGGGACTTGGTGCAGGGCGTGAGGGTCGGATCCTTGTTCGGTGTGGTCGGGACCTTTTGCGGGTTTCCCTCTCCACTCAAGCAATCTTCGATTGAACTTCGTTTCGAGGGAAACGCCGCAGCGGTCCCGGAGGCACGTGTGGGGACGGATCCGTTGACCACGTGGTTCTGCAAGGTGGTCGCGGCGGCAGCGGTGCTCATCCTGGGGGGCGGGCTGGGGGCTGGGCAGCTATCTGCCCAGGAAGGTCTAGGACAGGTCACTTATGAGAAGTGGTGTGCGGGGTGTCACGGGGTGGACGGTCGGGGGGCGGGTGAGGGGGCGGAGATCATGTTGCCTCGGCCTCGGGACTTCAGCCAGGCGCTGTACCAGATCCGATCCACGGCCAGTGGGGAGCTGCCTACCGACGCTGACATTCTGAGCGTCATCGATCGCGGGATGCCCGGGACGACCATGCCGGGATGGGAAGATCTACTGTCGCAGGCTGAGCGCAGAGCGCTCGTTCAGTACCTCAAGACGTTCTCGCGTTTCTTCTCGCCCGACGAGGTTCCGCAGGCTCTCGCCTTCGGCCGGCCCACCAAGGTGTCGGAGGAAGTGTTGGCCGAAGGCAGGGCACAGTACGACGCGATCGAGTGCTGGAAGTGTCACGGCGACGAGGGACGCGGCGAAGGACAATCTTCGCCGACGCTCGCCGACGATGGCGACTTTCCCATCCGGGCGACCGATCTGACCGAGAACTGGATGTTCAACGGGGGAGGCACGGTTCAGGAGATCTACCGCCGTCTTCGCACGGGTCTCGACGGAACGCCCATGCCCAACTTCTCTGACCTGATCGACGCCGAGGTCATGACCGACGATCAGTTGTGGGCGCTCGCGCACTACGTGCGAAGCCTCGCTCCTGCAAAAGCCCCCGGTATCGAAGAGGTGGTGAAGGCCGCGCTCCTGGAGGACGCCGCGCTTCCCACGTCCGTCGACGACCCGCTTTGGGATTCGGCCGAACCGGCCTACATCCCGATGGCGGGACAGATCATCGTGAAGCCTCGCTGGTTCGACCCCCGGGTCGACGGCGTGTGGGTTCAGGCCATCCACGACGGCCAAGACGTCGCGGTGCGGGTGCGTTGGAGCGATCCCAACCTCAGCCCCGATCCCGAATGGGCCGACTGGAAGTCACAGGTCGTCTCGTTCATGGGCCCCCACGAAGGTGACCCGCCCGACGCCGGGCCTACGCCCGATCAACTCCTCGTCCAGTTCCCCATGCAGATGCCTCAGGGGATGGACCGACCCTACTTCATGAGGGGAGACAACCGTCGTCCGGTCTACCTCTGGCAGTGGCAGAGCGACCGAAACACCGCGTTGGAGGGCGAAGCCCGAGGCGTCGGTACGGAGACCTATCCCTCCGACGGGCAGGACCTGTCCGTGAACGCCTCTCATGTAAACGGCCAGTGGCAGGTTATGTTCACCCGCTCGCTGATCACCGAAGACGAGGGTGATCTGGACTTCGTCAGGGGGCGGGCCATACCCATGGCCTTCTTCACGTGGGATGGCGACAACGGTGAATCGGGCACACGGAGTTCCGTGAGTTCGTGGTACTTCCTCTTCCTCCAGGACGCCACACCCAACACGGTGTACATAGCTCCCGCCGTCGCCATGATGCTGACGGCCGGACTCGGAATGCTCATTGTGGGTCGGGCGCAGAAACGCGAAGAAGAGGGCAAGATCGTAAAAGAGACCGAATCAACGTAAAGACTGAACCATTCACAGGTATCGGAGGCGGTATGATGGATCGAAACGAACTGCGTCGGGTGATCACGCCCGCGCTGGTGGCCCTTTGGGCCATGGGCTGTGGGGGTGGCGACGGTGGCGGTAGCAGCTCCGGCAGCGGCGGTGCCGCGATCGAGAACCCGGTGGACGCGGCCACGGCGGGTAACATTGCGGGATCCATCGTCTTCGAGGGTGACGCTCCCGCGATGGACGTCATCGACATGAGCGCCGAGCAAGTATGTGCGGGCAAGCACTCCTCGCCTCCCAGGGCCGAGGAAGTGTCCGTGAGCGGGGGCATGCTCGCCAACGTGTTCGTCTACGTGAAGGAAGGCCTGGGGGGCATGCGGTTCCCGACCCCCGCCCCGGCGCTCCTCGACCAGGACGGCTGCATGTACCTGCCGCACGTCATGGGCGTCATGACCAAGCAGGACATCACGATCCGGAACAGCGACGGCGTTCTGCACAACATCAACGCGTCGCCCAGCGAGCAACGTGGCTTCAACACCAGTCAGCCCGTCACGATGGAGAGCACCAGGAGCTTCGGAACGGCCGAGGTCATGGTTCCCGTTCGCTGCGACGTGCACGGCTGGATGACCGCCTACATCGGTGTGCTGCCGCACCCCTACCACTCGGTGTCCGGTTCGGATGGGAGTTTCGACCTGTCCACGCTTCCCCCGGGTGACTACGTGGTCGAAGCATGGCACGAGCGCTACGGCACTCAGACTCAGAACGTAACCGTGGCCACCGGCGAGACCGCCGAGGTCACGTTCACGTTCAGCGCGTCCATGGCCGGCGCGGTGGTGCCGCTGGGCGAGCCCGTGGATCTTCACGATCACACGGTGGCTGGCGATAGAGACTAGAAGGTAGGGAGAGCCCGTCGGTCGAGCCCGACCGGCGGGCCTGACCCGCCGCGTCGTTCCAATCGAGCTGCCCGCTCGGGAGAGGGATCAGATGAACTTTTCCTGGCTCATGCCAGAGACCGTGTCCACCTTCGGGCCGGCCCTGGATAACCTCTACTACGTAATCCTGTGGATTACAGGCATCGTGTTCTTCCTCACGGAGATCACGCTTGTCGTCTTCCTGGTGAAGTACCGCCACAACGAGGGTCGCAAGGCCGCGTACATCCACGGAAGCAACAAGGCCGAGGTCATTTGGACCGTCACCCCGTTTCTCATCGTCATGGGGCTGGCCGTCTACTCCAAGGGGCTCTGGGACGAGATCCGGGATCCGGCGAGCATTCCGCCGGACGCCTACGAGATCGACGTGATTGCGAAGCAGTTCGAGTGGAACGCGACGTATCCCGGCGCCGACGGCCAGCTCGGCACCGGAGACGACTTCATCTCCAGAAACGCGCTGCACATTCCGGTGGATCGAGCCGTCCGGGTCAACCTCCAGGCGGAGGACGTGATCCACTCATTCTTCCTCCCCGAGTTCCGGGTCAAACAGGACGCGGTCCCCGGTATGAACACGCCGGTCTGGTTCGAGGCCACCCGCACCGGTGAGTTCACTCTCGCCTGCGCGGAGTTGTGCGGGTTGGGACACTACCGCATGAAGGGTTCGATCACGGTCCATTCGCAGGCCGACTTCCAAGCCTGGCTCGCTGGCCAGCAAGCCGACCAGGGGGACGACCGATGAGTACGACTACCGTAGCCGAGACGCACGCCGGCCACGAGGAGCACCACGACCTGGGCTTCATCAAGACGTACATATTCTCCACAGATCACAAGATGATCGCGCGGCAGTTTCTCTTCTTGTCGCTGTTCTTTCTGTTGGTGGGCGGAATCCTTGCGGGCATGGTCCGTTGGCAGCTCGGGTTCCCCACCCAGCCGATGCCGTTGGGCAACCTCCTTCCGGAGACGATGGCACCGGGCGGAATCATCCTTCCCGAGTTCTACAACTCGCTCGTGACGATGCACGCCACGTTCATGGTGTTCTTCGCGCTCATGCCCATGTTGGCGGGTGTCTTCGGCAACCTGCTGATTCCGCTTCAGCTCGGCGCCGACGACATGGCGTTCCCGCGCCTGAACATGTTGTCGTTCTGGATCACGCCGGTCGCCGGCGTTGTCATGCTTGCGAGCTTCTTCGTCGAGGGTGGAGCGGCTGGAGCCGGCTGGACGTCGTACGCTCCGTTGAGCACGTCGGGTGAGTGGACGGGCGTCTACATGGGTCAGATACTCTGGCTGGTCAGTCTCATTATCGTGGGGTTCTCGTCCATCACGGGTGCCATCAACTACGTCTCCACGGTGATCAACATGCGGGCGCCCGGGATGACCTGGTTCCGGATTCCGCTGGCGACCTGGTCTCTCTTCGTCACGGCGTGGCTGCTGCTCATGGCCGTACCGATTCTGACGGGAGGGCTGATCCTCCTGCTCTTCGACCAGACGATCGGAACGGCGTTCTTCCGCCCCGAGGGCAGTGGCGAGCCGCTCCTGTGGCAGCACATCTTCTGGTTCTTCGGCCATCCCGAGGTCTACATCCTGATTCTCCCGGCCATGGGAATGGTCTCCGACATCATCGCCTGCAGGTCGCGTAAGCCGATCTTCGGGTATCACGCCATGGTCCTCGCCCTCGTCTCCATAGCCTTCCTGGGATGGGTCGTCTGGGGCCACCACATGTTCCAGAGCGGCATGAACCCCATGCTGGGGATGACGTTCATGGCCACGACGGTGGTGATCGCCGTGCCGTCGGCCATCAAGACCTTCAACTGGCTGGGTACCCTGTGGAAGGGGAACATCCACATCGACACCCCGCTCCTGCACGCGGTTTCATTCGTGTCTCTGTTCATCATCGGCGGGTTGTCGGGCATCTTCATGGCCGTGGCGCCGGTCGACATCTACATCCACGACACATACTTCATCGTCGCTCACCTCCACTACGTATTGGTCGGTGGCACCCTGTTCGGGCTCTTCGCGGGCATCACCTTCTGGTATCCCAAGATGTTCGGCCGGCTGATGCACGAGGGCTTGGGCAAGGCACACTGGGTCCTCTCGTTCATCTTCTACAACCTGACGTTCTTCCCCATGCACAACCTGGGGGTTCAGGGGATGATGCGCCGGATCTACGACCCCAACCAATACGAGTTCCTACAGGCCCTCCAGCCGACGAACACGTTCATCTCCATCAACATGTTCATCTTCGCCGGCGCTCAGGCCATCTTCGCCTTCAACTTCCTATGGAGCCTGAAGAAGGGTAGGGAGGCCGGAAACAACCCGTGGAAGAGCAACACGCTGGAGTGGACCGTTCCGTCCCCGCCGCCCCACGGGAACTTCCCTGAAATGCCCATCGTCTACCGCGGGCCGTACGAGTACAGCAGCCCAGAGACCGAAGAGGACTTCTATCCACAGGACGTACCGCCACCCACGAGTGCTTCAGGTGGACAGAGCGTCGAAGCGCCCACCCTTGAACCCGCGCCGCCTGAACCCGCGCCGCCTGAACCCGTGCCAGGAGACTGACCTATGAGCCACGCTGCAACCGCGACGATGGACCGTAGGCCCATGCCCGGCATGAAGGTCTACAACAACAAGCTGGGCATGTGGGTGTTCCTGCTGAGCGAGGTGATGTTCTTCACCTCACTGATCGGGTCGTACGTCATCCTGCGCTTCGCGCATCCGGAGCATTGGACGAACCCGGGCGTGGTGCTGAACGTGCCCCTCACCGCCCTGAACACCTTCTTCCTGATCTGTTCGTCGGTGACGATGGTGAAGGCGTTCGCGGCCGTCGAGCACGGGGACCAGAAGGGCCTGAAACTCTGGCTGCTGGCCACGATCATCATCGGGGCGTCTTTCGTGGGGATCCAGGCCGTGGAGTACACGGTGTTGTCCGGAGAGGGCTTCGTACCGGCCTTGGACGCTTACCACGCCCTTGGACGAGGTAATCCGCACGGGGGTCCGTCTCTGGGTGGGCCACTGTATGGAGCGACCTTCTACGCCATGACCGGTTTCCACGGCGCACACGTCACGCTTGGTGTGCTCGCCCTGATCTTCGTATATGTCAAAGCACTCCGTGGAGGATACACCAAGGAGAACCATCAGGGAGTCGAGGTGATAGGCCTCTATTGGCACTTCGTGGACTTGGTGTGGATCATTCTCTTCACCATCGTCTACCTGATCTGAGGAGTAATGGATGTCAGAGCATGCTGAGCAGCCCCGATATGTCCTGATCTGGTTCGTCCTCCTCGTGCTGACCTTGGGCGAGGTAGGATACGCATTCATGGATCTGCCGAAGGTCTGGTTGGCCACGGGCCTGATCATAATGGCCCTCTGGAAGGCCCTGTTGGTCGCGATGTACTACATGCATCTGCGGTATGAGCCCCGACGCCTCTGGCTGTTGGCCGCCTCACCCCTTCCGCTCGCGCTGATCCTGGTATTGGCCGTTATTACGGAGTTCTAGAAGTGTCGTCGAGGTCGGCCGCGATTGGAGCGCTACGCCCGCTCGAGGGACAGCAGTAGGTTGGACAACGAGGGTCTGCGACTCGGCTTGTTCCTGGGTGGACTGGTGATGGCCGCCGTGCCGGTCTGCGTGGGCCTCGGGTTCGTCGTGTTCCTCTATAGACAGTTCAAGGAAGAACGCCTGCAGAACGAGGACACACGTCAGCAAGGGAGGGCACCATGAGGCAACATTTTCGCGGAGTCGTTCCCCGGGGCCTCGTCGCCGGATTCCTTGGCGCGACGGCCCTCGCCTGCTGGTTCCTGATCATCGACGGCTCGCAGGGGGAGCCGTTCAGAACGCCGGCGTTCCTTGCCGGGGCGCTACTCGGCACCGACGACATCGGCAGGAGCCTGGGGCCTGTCCTTCTCTACTCGTTCATCCACTACGCGGCGTTCATCTGCGTGGGCCTCGTGGTGTCGTGGACACTGTCGAAGATCTATACGGCGCCGAACGTGTTCCTGGGGCTCGTGCTCGGATTCGCGTTGTTCGACATCGTCTTCTATACGAGCGTCTCGATCACGGGAGTCGACGTGGTGGGGGAGCTGGGCTGGTCGGCCGTTCTGGCGGGTAATCTGATCGCCGGTGTGGTCTTGATGGGGTTTCTCCATCTCACCGGTGCGACGCCGCCGGTCTCCTGGTGGACCCTCCTGGGCGAGAACCGGATCCTCCGTGAAGGACTCGTGTCAGGGCTGATCGGCGCCTTCGTCGTCGCCCTCTGGTTCTTGATCACCGACCTGGCCCGCGGGGAGCCGTTCTTCACCCCCGGCGCTCTAGGCTCGACGCTGTTCCTGGGCTCCTCCGACCTGAGCACGGTCAACGTGTCGGCCGCCACGGTTCTCGGGTACACGATCGTCCACTTCGTCGCCTTCATCACTACCGGCCTGATCGCCGCGGTCATCGTCGTCTACGCGGAGGACACTCCCCCACTCATCGTGGCGGGCGTCATGTTGTTCGTGGCCTTCGAGGCGTTCTTCATGGGTCTCATTGCCCTGGCCGGCGAGTTCCTGTTGGGGCCACTGGCCTGGTGGGAGATCGCCCTGGGTAACCTGTTGGCCTCCGTCAGTATGGGATGGTATCTGTGGGTCAAGCACCCCAACCTTCGGCAGGCTCTCGCGGAGCGACCACTCGACAAGCCGGACTGAGCGGGGACGGAATCCTCCGACGCGCAGATCAACGCCCCGGGCCACGCGCTCGGGGCGTTTTCTCGTATTGCCTCCCCAGCCACCGCCCGCTAACTCAACATTTCCGCCATCGAACCCCGATAGCAGCGCTCCCTACGAGCTCTTCGAGGATATCATGACCCATCCGATGACGATTCTGATCGCCGCAACGCTCGTGGTGTTTCCGACACCGCAATCGATTTCGGCCCAAGACGCCACGGCACCCGCGCCCACGAGCCCGGACTCGGCAGAGCTGGCCTCTTGGGACGTCGACCAGTCCCTGGGACCGTCGACTCAACTGTCCTTCGAGACGGACGTCGGGACCTGGATGAACGTGGACGTCAGCGCGGACGGCCAATCCCTCGTGTTCGACCTGCTGGGCGACCTCTACACCATGCCCATCGGGGGCGGACTCGCGACGCGCATCTCGGCGGGCCAAGCGTTCGACATGCAGCCCCGCTTCAGCCCGGACGGATCGAGCATCGCGTTCATCAGCGACCGAGACGGCAACTTCAACGCCTGGCTCATCGACCCGGACGGCTCCAACCCCCGCCAAGTGTCCGACGAGGAGAGCCGGGAGGTAAACAGCCCGTCATGGAGCGCGGACGGCCAATACGTCTACGTCCGCAAGCACTTCGTCGACACACGGTCGCTGGGCGCGGGTGAGGTGTGGATGTACCACGTGAGCGGAGGCGCGGGCCTGCAGGTAACCGACCGGGACGGGTGGCAGAAAGACCAGGGTGAACCCGCGGCATCGAGCGACGGGCGATTTCTCTACTACAGCCGCAACGTATACCCGGGCCAGACGTTCCAATACGACAAGAACGTCTATCAGAACATCTACTCGATCTTCCGTCGGGACCTCTCGACCGGCGAGGAGCGAGCCGTCGCGCGCCGTCCCGGCGGGTCCATCACGCCGAGACCCTCCCCCGACGGCACCAAACTGGCCTTCATCAAGAGGGTCCGCCTCAAGTCGGTCCTGTTCCTCCACGACCTGGAGACAGGAGAGGAGTGGCCGCTCTTCGACGGACTCGATCGCGACATGCAGGAGGCGTGGGCGATCCACGGCGTCTACACGCAATACGACTGGACACCCGACGGGAACTTCATCGTGATCTGGGGCCAGGGCAAGATCTGGCGGGTGGACACGACCACCGGCGAAGCCAACATCATCCCGTTTACGGCACAGGTGAATCAGACCATCCACCAGGGCCTACGATTTCAGCAGCAGGTCGCCCCCGACGACTTCGACGTGCGTATGCTGCGCCACGTCACGACCTCTCCCGGGGGCCGGTTCGTGGCCTACTCGGCGCTCGGCAAGTTGTACCTCAAGGAGCTGCCGCTCGAGGCTCCCCGGCGCTTGACCCGAGACGACGTTATCGAGGTCGCTCCATCCTTTTCGCCCGACGACGAGTGGATCGCCTACGCCACGTGGACCGATGCCGACAAGGGCCGGGTCAGGATCGTGCGCTCTGACGGGAGCGGGGGGCGAGACGCCGTGACGACCCCCGGCCACTATACCGAGCCCTCCTTCTCGCCCGACGGCCTCTGGCTCGTGTACCGCTCCACAGGGGGAGATCTGGTCAGGGGCCCGACGCACGGAGAGAATCCGGGCATCTTCCTGGTCCCGGTGGACGGATCGGAGGAGCCCCGCAGGGTTCGGCGGAGCGGGACGATGCCGGCCTTCGATCACACCGGTGAGCGTATTTACGTGAACGAAACGGTCGACGGAAGTCACACCCTCGTCAGCGTGGACCTCCACGGCGGCAACGAAGTGGTCCACTTCCGGTCGGACAACGCCACACAGATCGTCCCGTCACCCGATGGGGAGTGGGTCGCGTTCACCGAGCGCTTCCGCACCTACCTGGCGACCTTTCCTCGCTCGGGGCGAACGGTCACGCTCGGCCCCACCCAGGAGGGCTTTCCCGTCGCCCGGGTATCGGACAACACCGGGGAGTATCTGCACTGGTCGGGAGACGGACGATCCCTGCATTGGGCCCTGGGGCCTGAATACTTCACGCGGGATCTCCGAGAGACCTTCAGCTTCGTGCGCGGCGGCTCCAACGAGCCGGCCGACCCGGAAGCCCGTGGGCTCGATATTGGATTCTCCCGAGCCAGCGACGTGCCGGCGGGCGTGGTCGCTCTTGTGGATGCACGCATCGTGCCGCTCGGGGTCGACTCGGGCGCGAACGGCGGCGTGATCGAGCGGGGCACCATCGTGGTGACCGGCAATCGCATTACCGCCCTGGGTCCGACCAACAGGGTGGCGGTACCTACCGAGGCACTCCGGGTGGACGTCACGGGCAAGACGATCATACCGGGGATCGTGGACGTGCACGCCCATGTGGGGGGAGAGTCGAGCGGCATCACGGCCCAGGCCAACTGGTCCTTCCTGGCGAACCTCGCCTACGGGGTAACCACGTCGCACGACCCCTCCAGCAATACCGCCACGGTCTTCACAAACTCCGAGATGATCAGGGCCGGTGAAAAGGTCGGGCCACGCCTCTTCTCGACCGGCGCGATCCTGCACGGCGCCGAGGGCGACGGAAAGGCAGTGGTCACCAGTGACGAGGACGCGCAGCGCCACGTCGCTCGCATGAAGGCCGTCGGCGCCTTCAGCGTGATGAGCTACAACCAGCGCCGCCGTGACGCCCGGCAGCGCATCATCAAGGCCGGCCGTGGGCTCGAGATGATGGTCGTACCCGAGGGGGGTTCGCTGGTCTACAACAACATGACCATGGTCCACGACGGCCACACCGGGGTCGAACACTCCCTCCCGGTGCCGGTGGTCTACAACGACTTGGCCCAACTCTTCGGGCAGAGCTCTACCGGCTATACCCCCACCCTGGTGGTCGGCTACGGTGGCCTAACCGGCGAGAACTACTGGTACGAACGGACCAACGTCTGGGAGAACGAGCGGCTACTCCGCTTCGTTCCCCGCGACGTGGTGGACCCACGCTCACGCCGGCGGGTCATGGCGGCCGGCGACGACGACTTCAACCACGTGGCCATCGCGCGCGGAGCCAAGGCCATTCAGGACGCGGGGGGCTTGGTGACCCTTGGGGCGCACGGCCAACTCCAGGGCCTGGGGGCACACTGGGAGCTGTGGATGTTCGTCCAGGTCGGCATGACCGAAGTGGAGGCGCTTCGAGTCGCCACGCTCAACGGAGCCCGCTACCTTGGCCTCGACGGCGACATCGGATCACTGGAGGTCGGGAAGCTGGCGGACTTGGTCTTGTTGAACGAGAACCCGCTGGATTCGATCCGGAACTCGGAGTCCGTCACAATGGTCATGGTGAACGGCAGACTCTATGACGACGACATGAACGAGGTCGGGAACCACCCGAAGCAGCGAACGCCCCTATACTGGGAGCCGAAACCAACGGTGGCATCCCCTCCGGTTCCAACGCCACCGCCCGGCGAGAACGACGGATGATTCTTCGCTGACGGCCTGGAGCCGGCGGCCTGTGACGTGGGCCCGATCGCGGCGATTAACCGGCGGCGCCTACTCCTCGTAGCCGAGGAATCGGTTCAGGCGCCACAGGTAATAGGAAAGGCCGGCCGCCAGAATCAGGAAGACGCCCCCGAGCACCAGCGCTCCGGTCCCGCCTTCCCGGGAGAAACCCACGAGCTCGTAGCCGCCGTAGCCGGCACAGAACAAGATGGCCGTGGCGATGAGGATTCGATGAAACGATATGATGGACACGTGGCTCTCCGAGCGGTGAATCAGTGAGGCACCAATCTAGTGGTCGACCGCGGCCGGTGCACCGTACCCAACCGGCATGAATCCTCAAATGCAGGGCAGCGAGCCGGAGGCCGGGAGCACGATTCCCGGCGCAGTCTGGTGAGGCTCAAGGCCTCCACTCGGGGTCCTCCGATCCCCGGTCCCGGGCGGCCTCCGTCCTCCAGCCCCGATACTCGTCCTTGGTCCATCGAAAGAAGACGACGGAGATCGCGACCCAGAAGATGAGCATGCCAGGAATCCACATGATCAACCCCCCCAGCCGCTGATCCTCGAGTGGCGTAAGCGCCGTGACCCGGGGCGCCAGCTCGTACAGCGGATATAGCAACTCGTCCGACATGGTGATGAACGCCGAAACCGCCGTCGACGGAATGCCGAAGGCGAATACGTACATCATCAGCAAGGGCCCGGTCGGAATCCGCTCGAGCTCCGGAACCGGGTTCACCACGGGCCACCACATCATCGTGGCCACGGAAACGAACATGAGGTGCTGGACGATGTGAACGTCGTGGTTGGCAAGGGCGGCGTTGTACATGGGAGGAAGGTGCCACCCGATGAACACCACGTTGTAGGCGGCGAACGCCAACACGGGATGCGTCAGCAGACGGGCCACCTTCAACACGGCCGAGCGTTCCAGAGTCTTGCTGATCAACCACGGTGGGACACCCAGGATGAGCAGCGGCGGCATGATGAGCATGAGCAGCATGTGCTGCACCATGTGGGCCGCGAAGAGGTACTCGTCGCTGAGATGGTGAAGCGGCCCGTTCAGCGAAAAGAACACGATGCCGATCCCACCCAGGAAAGCCGCCATCCTCCACCGGCTCACGCCCGTTTCAGACCATGCGAAGCGCGTCCGGGCCGGGCCCACGGCCGCCACATACACGGCTGCGAGGAACGCGCATCCGGCCAGCACACTGACGTGGACCTCGAATCCGAAGATCGCGAAGTCGTCCAATGGCGTGGTCGGTACGGTGAGGCCGGGTGTGAGGTAAAGCGTCACGCAGGATCGAAGCGGGTAGGCACTGGGCTCGAGTCGCGCCTGCGTAGCCAAGGTGCGTCACTGGGGTCCGTCGCCGATGTCGCGGCAGCCGAAGCCACGAGCGCCGCAGCCTCGACCGCTACGGGCTCCACGGCCGCCGCGAACGCAGCCACCGTCCGGTCGAGCGCCGCGGTCAAATCGGACACGAGGTCCTCCCCCGCCTCGATCCCCACCGACAGCCGGAGCAGGCTGTCGGTGATACCGGCCACACTCCTCGCCTCTTCGTCCATGCAAGCGTGCGTCATGGTCGCGGGGTGACAAACCAAGCTCTCGACGCCGCCGAGGGACTCCGCGAGGGTGAACAGCTCCAGTCCGTCCAGGAACGCCTTCACCTGCTCTCGGCCGCCCTCGAGCTCGAAGCTGACCATACCACCGAAACCGGACTGCTGTGACACCGCGACTTGATGTCCGGGATGATCCTCGAGGCTGGGGTGATACACGTTCCTCACCGAGGGATGCCCCCGAAGCGCCTGCACGACCGCGGCAGCGTTGGTCTCGTGTATTTGCATGCGCGCATGCAGGGTTCGGATGCCCCTCATGGTGAGGAACGAGTCGAAAGGCGAGCCGGTCACGCCTAGGGCGTTGGCCCACCATGCCACTTCCTCCGCCAGATCCAGCGTCCGTGCGACCACGGCGCCCCCCACCACGTCCGAATGCCCGTTCAGATACTTGGTCGTCGAGTGGACGACCAGGTCGGCTCCGAGCTCGATGGGACGCTGGAGGACCGGCGAAAGAAACGTGTTGTCGACGACCACCAGAGCCTGTGAGCGGCGCGCCCGCTCGACGATGTCGGCAATGTCAACCACACGGAGCAGCGGATTGCTCGGGGTCTCCACCCAGATCATGCGCGGCCCCTCGGCGATCGCGTCGTCCAAGCGGTTCGGGTCCGTCTGATCGACGAGCTTCAGACGGAACTGTCCCTTGCGAGCGAAGCTCGTGAGGAGCCGATGAGTTCCTCCGTAGCAGTCGTGGGGCGCGATAATCAGCTCGTCCGGTCCGAGCTGCTGCAGAACCGTCGTGACCGCCGCCATGCCCGAAGAAGTGACCACGGCGTCGCGGCCCCCCTCGAGGTCGGCCAACGCCCGCCCGAGCACGTCCCTGGTAGGATTCCCCGAGCGCGTGTAGTCGTACCGGCGCTGTTCACCAAGGTCCTTGAAGGCGAAGGTCGAAGAGAGGTGGATGGGTGGGATCACCGATCCGTGCTCGCGGTTGACCGCCACTCCCGCTCGCACGGCGCGCGTTCGGGCCAGGTGATCAGCCATGAGGATCCTCCCCCTCGAGAACGTTGAGGACTAGCCGGCTTACGGCCTGATGCTCCTTGAGGAAGGCGTCGTGCCCGAAGTTCGACGCGATCCGCACCGCCCTGGCCGAGTGCGGCAGCCTCCGCACCAGTTCGGCCACCAGCCACGGTGGGACAAGCGTGTCGGAGTCCACCGACATCGCGGTCGTAGGGACCAGAACGTCCTCGGGCTCCACGCAGTGAATGTCGAGCGACTGCGTGAGAATCCCGAAGGCCGTCGCGTCGAACCGATGACTGAAGCTCTCACCCTGGTACTCGAGATAGTCCTCCACGGCGAAGCGCGGAGGTCCCTCGTCCCAGTTGGGTGAGGACGCGAAGCGCTGCTCGAACTCCTCGGGCGTCCGATAGGTCGTGATGGCCAGAGCCCTGGCGAGGGCCAGCCCCTCTCGCTCACGGCCCGACGCGGCGGACAGCTCGACGATACGGCGCTGAATCACCCGCAATCCGACCGCCATGGGGTGAGCTCGGTGGGCCGTGCAGAGCACCAGCAGCCTGCGAACGCGCTCCGGATAGAGCACGCCGAGCGCGAGGCCCACCATGCCTCCGTAGGAGGCGCCCACGAATCCGTGAAGACGTTGGATCTCGAGGTGATCGAGCACCCGGGCCACGGCGTGGGCCTGATCCTGTGTGGTCACCACCGGGATGTCCGAGCCCTCCCTCGCGGGGCCGGTCGAGTCCCCGGCACCCCCGAGCCAGTCGATGCTCACGATGCGGTAGCGCTCCGGATCGAGCCCCGCTCCCTTACCCACCACACCCGGCCACCATCCATCGACGCCGCCCGGCCGACCACAAACGAAACGGTGTGCCGAGATGCCCCCGAGGACGAAAACGGCCGGAGCGTCCTCGGCGCCGTACGACGCGTAGGCCACGGTGTCACCCGCGGCAGGGTCCTTCAGGGTCACCGTGCCGAACGGGCGGGCGCTCACGGCTTTCATGACGGCCTCCCGGAAGACACGGGAAAGCGTGCCTGGAGGTCGACGACAACGGCCTCGGCCGTCGGTCGCGGTCCGAGTCCCTTGCCCTGATGTGTGCGCACCTCGCCACCGCTCAGGCGGTACGTGTAGGCCACCTCGTCACACCCGACGTCCAGCGTGCTGCCCTTGGGTACGGCCTTGTAGCTCAGCGTGCTCCGCCCGTCCCTCCGTACCTCGCCGACGAGGCGGGTGGTCAGTCCCTCCTCCACCCGCTCCCTGACGGCCGCGGGATCGACGTCACGCAGATCCTGAGCCGTGACCAGATCGGCCCGGCGACCGGTCAGCGCCGCCTCGACCACCGACAGTTTCACGGCGGCGTCCACACCCTTCAGGTCCAACTCCGGGTCGGATTCCAGGAACCCCCGCTCGTCCGCCACCGCCAGCCCGTCCTCGAACGAGCCTCCGTGCTCCAGGACCTCGATGATGGCGGTGGTAGAAGCACTGCCGACGAAGGCCGCCTCGACCCAAGCTCGCCTGAGCGTTCCAACCGAATCGAGCAACTGTAGGCCCGCGCCACCGAGAACCGCGTTGATTCCGACCCGCCCGCACAGGGCTGGGTCGCTCCATCGGTCCACATGGGAGGCCGCCGCGTCCTTCGCCGCCAGGATGAGTCCCCTGCCCCGCCGAACCACGGCCTCGTCGAGGGTCTCACCCCACTCGCGGCGGCCGAAGTCGGTCGCGGTCGTGTCGACGACCACGTCGGCGTCGGTCTCGAGGAGGGCGTCGCAGAGGGAAAGAGGGCGGGCGCCCAAGGCGGAGGCGAGGGTTGCACCGGCCTCCTTGACGCCGATGACCCGTTCGAGATCCAATCCGTCCGGCCCTATCACGGTCCCGCTGCTGTCGGTCACACCAGCCAACGTGTGTCCCGTCCGGCGGAGGAGATCCAAGAAGGCGCGACCCACACGGCCGGGCCCGAGGAGGTGTACCGTGGGCGAAGCGCCCGTCGTCTGGTAGGCGTCGAGGGTGGGCGCGGACACGCGACCTCTCGAAACGCGGATTTGCTCCGTCATGCTGTTCGCTCCTGTTCCATGTCGGCGGGAACAAGGAGCCTCGGCAGATGAATCGGACGGACCCGAAGCTCGACCACGAAGGTCGGTAACGGACGCGGGTTCATCTCTCGGAGAACCTGGGTTCCCGCAGGACTTGGCACCTTTTCGAGGATTGCGTGGTTCCTCGAAGGTTGCCCCGGCGTCAAAGGGCCTGCCCCTCAGCCGGTCTTGATGATGGCTAGGACGATAAATGTCGGGCGCAATTACGTCAATGGGAGAGTTACGGAGGCGCGTGCGGTGGCGATCGCCGGGGGGGTTCCGGCCTGGGACCCAGCCGGGGAGCGACCTCCTCCGCGTGGCTGATCGTCAGAGGGTTGGAGCGCCTAGGCTCCGACCAGATCGAATCTGGGCAGGAACTGATACAGGATGATCATCATCACCACCACGAAGACCGCCAGCGAAAGCCCCGCGAGAAAGAGCACGGTGAACACCTTGCTGTCCGCCTTGAGGTGCATGAAGAACATGACGACCAAGGCGAACTTGGCGGTGGACAGCACCAGAAGCACGGGGACCAGAACGGGGGCCATCGCCTCGATGTAGAAAATGGCCACCTCGACCCCGGTGATGACCGTCAGGATGCCTGCGATCATCCAGTAGAAGCCGACGGAAGCGTGGCCGCCCTCGTTCTGCTCGTTTGCCGTTGCCTCGGCGCTGCTCATGGCTTTCTCTCTGCTCCAGGTACGGCTATCGATTCTACTGAATCAAGTGAACGACTGATTCCGCTGAATCAGGTGAACGACTGATTCTACCGAATCACGTAACAACTCATTCTCTGGATGAGGTCACAACTGATTCTACTGAACGAGGTAGATGAGGGTGAAGATCACGATCCAGACGATGTCGACGAAGTGCCAATAGAGTCCGGCGATCTCGACCTGGAGGGCCTTGGCCGGGGGCAGCTTGTTCTGCAGCGATCGGATGAACAGCGTCGCCATCCAGATCACCCCCACCGTGACGTGCGCCCCGTGGAACCCGGTGAGCACGAAGAATGACGACCCGAAGACGTTCTGCTGGATCGTGAGGCCCTCGTGCACGAAGTGGCTGAACTCGTAGACCTGGAACCCGAGGAAGATGGAGCCCAGGACGATCACACCCGCGAGCCAAGTCAGGGTGCCTCGTTTGCTGCCTCTCCGCACCGCGTCCAACGCCAACACCATCGCCGTGGAGCTCATCAGCAGCACGAACGTGCTGATGCTCGTGAGCGGGATGGCGAGGATCTCCTCCGGATAGGGGCCGCTTACGCTGGCTCCCTTGTACACCATGTAGGTCGTGATCAACGTCCCGAAGAACAGGCACTCCGACCCCATGAAGGCCCAGAAACCGACCTTCCAACTGCTCAAGCCGGTGGAGGTGTAGTGGTGGTCCTGCACGGCTACTGCCTCGGCCATCTATCCAATCATCCCTTCGTTGGTGCGTCGGCGGGCGAACGGATCTTCGAACGCCCAGTTGAATACGCAAAACATCGTGTAGACCAGCCCGACCAGTGGAGTCCACCAGATTCCCGTCAGCAATAGGCCCCACGTCGCCGCCACGCCGAGCGCTGTGAGGATCGGCCAATAGGACCCGTTGGGCATGACCGGCTCGACGTCGGGAATCCGATTCACTGCGGCCTCGAGCTCCTTCCTCTCGTCCTCATGCCAGAGCGGCGCTCGACTCCGGATGGTCGGGAGCACCGGGAAGTTGTAGTGGTGCGGCGGCGAAGGAATCGCCCACTCCAGCGTCGAGGCCTCCCACGGGTTCGGCCCCGCCCTCGCGCCCTTGAGGGCGCTCCAGACGATGTTCCAGACCATGACCAGAGCGCTGAACGCGAACACGAACGCGCCGATGGTGGAGAGCTGATTGAACCACTGGATGTTGAGCTCGGCGGCGTACGTCCAGGTACGCCTTGGCATCCCGTACATGCCGCTCATGTGCATTGGGAAGAACGTGAGGTTGAACCCGATGAAGTAGGTCCAGAAGCTCAGCCTCCCGAGCGGCACGCTCATCATCCTGCCCGTGACCTTGGGGAACCAGTAGTGGATCCCCGCGAACATGCCCGCTAGCACGCCCCCCGCCACCACGTAGTGGAAGTGCGCCACCACGAAGTACGTATCGTGCTGCTGTAGGTCGACGGGAGCCGACGCGTGCATGATGCCGCTCAGGCCGCCCAAGGTGAAGATGGCGATGAGACCGACGCAGTAGAGCATGGGCGTGGTAAACCGGATCTGGCCGCCCCACATGGTCGCGAGCCAGTTGAAGATCTTCACGCCCGTGGGAATGGCGATGATCATCGTGGAAGCGACGAAGAACGCGTCGGCGATGGGGCCGAGTCCGGTCGTGAACATGTGGTGGCTCCACACGCCCCAGCCGATGAATCCGATTAGGATTCCGGCGTACACGACCACGGGGTAGCCGAAGAGCGGCTTCCGCGAGAAGGTCGGAATTACGTCGGAGATGATCCCGAAGGACGGGAGGATCAGCAGGTAGACTTCGGGATGCCCGAAGAGCCAGAAGAGGTGCTGCCAGAGGACCGGATCGCCCCCCGCGGTCGGTACGTAGAAATTCGCGCCGAAGAAACGATCGAAGAGCAGGAGGATCAGCGCCACCGCGATGACCGGAAGGGCCGTCACGATGATGAAGCTGGTGACCAAGGTCATCCAGGTCAGCAGCGGCATCCGCATCAGCTTCATGCCGGGCGCTCTGAGATTCACGATCGTGGTGATGAAGTTCACCCCACCCATGATCGAGCTCACACCCAGAATCGAAAGGCCGAGCACCCAGAAGTCGACGTTGTTTCCGGGCGAGAACTGTCTGGACGTGAGGTTGGCATATCCGACCCAACTCGTGTTCGGAGCCATCCCGAACAGCCAACTCGAGTTCAGGAAGATGCCCCCGAACAAGAAGATCCAGAACGAGAGAGCGTTCAGTCGTGGAAAGGCGACGTCCCGAGCTCCGATCTGAAGCGGCACCACGTAGTTGAAGAAGGCCACCGAAAGAGGCATGGCCACCAGGAAGATCATGGTGGTGCCGTGCATGGTGAATAGCTGGTTGTACGTCTCCGCGGTAACGAAGTCGCCATCCGGAGCCCACAGCTGGATCCGGATGATCAGCGCCTCGATGCCCCCGATGACCAAGAAGACCAGAGAGGCCACGAAGTACATCACGCCGATACGCTTGTGATCGACGGTGGTGATCCAACTCCAAATGCCGGTGTCGTGCCCCTGGCCCGAACCGTGCGCCGCTACAGCCGTGGCTGCCATGTCGCTCCCCTCGCCGAAGCCGCTCATCGGAGGCTCCCCAGGTATGCCGCGATCGCCTGGACCTGCTCCTCCGACAGGTTGGTCGGAGGGAATCCGCCGCCACCCACTTGGGCGCCCGGCATGCGGGCGCCGGCCTTCACCTCGTGAGGCGTGGAGATCCACCGCGCGAGATTCTCGGGCGTGTTCTCAAGCAGACCGGCACCGATGGTGCTCCGGCCACCCAGCCGTGTCAGATTCGGCCCGATCACGCCCTGGGCCGGCGTGCCCTGGATGGCATGACACGCTATACACGTCGTCTGGAAGAAGGCGGCCCGGCCTTGGGTCACCTGTGGGTCTTCAGCCGCGGCCGGCTGGCCCGTCTCGGGGTCCAGGGGCGGTGCGGCCGCAGTGGGCCCGGGCGTCCTCCAAGTGTCGACCCAGGCGTCGAACTCGGCCTGAGATTCGGCCACGACTCTGGTGCGCATGAGCGAGTGGGCCTCGCCGCAGAACTCCGCGCACTGACCCAGGAACGTGCCTTCCTCGTTGATGGTGAAGTACAGCCACGTGTAGCGCGCATCTTCACCCTCGGGCACCCGCCGGAGCGGGTTCACGTCCCGCTTTCCGCCCAGTTGAGGAATCCAGAAGGAGTGGATCACATCAGCCGACCACATCTTGAGCGTAATGGCCCGACCCACCGGAAGATGCAGCTCATTCGCCGTCGACACGCCTAGGTCCGGATAGCGGTACTCCCACCAGTACTGATGCCCCACCACCTCCACCACGAGGGCGTTGTCCGACGCGGGCGGGGGCGTCTGAGTACGGAACACGGCCTGAATGGTGGGGATGGCGATGGCCACGACGATCAGAGCGGGCCCGATGGTCCAAGCGATCTCCATGCCGAGATGGCCATGGATCTGCCTGGGCGGCGGCCGGTTCGGATTCTCCCGGAACTTGATCACGATGTACGCGAGCACCGACCACACCCCGGCCAAGATGACCATGGTCCACCAGAAGATGCTCACGTAGAGCGAGTGGATCGTCTCGGCGAAGTCCGTCTTCGGATCGAGACTGTTCTGGGGGTACTCGCCCCGGCAGGCGGCGGCCAGAGCCAACGCGATCAGGGCGAGCGCGTAGCCCGCCTTGCGATTGGACAACGCGGCCCTGACTGCCGACCGCGCCGATGTATGGACCTTCATATCTATAGTCTTAGCCAGCTGTTACTCGTTCGTCGCGCGGCAGAGCGTCAGCCCAATCGATCGACCTCGATGGCCTCGTCGATGAGCATGATCGGGATGTCCTCGCGGACCGGGTACAGCACTTTCCCGTCCTCGCGGACCAAACCCTCGTCTACCGGATCCTTCACTGCATCGCCGCCACGGTTCGCGACTCCGCCTGCTCGGATGGCTTGGTTGAGCCGCTCCAGCAGGCCCTCATCCGCGGGCCGTACCGGCTGCCGCGTCTCGGGGCAGACCAGAATCTCCAGCAACGCGGGATCGACCATTGGAACGCCTTTGTTTGAGCACCGGTATTCAATGCGAACCGTCAGCGGTTGGTATGCAGTTCGAAAACCTACCACTATTGGCCTCGCTTGGGGAGTCGAGTTGCCGGTTCGAGATGGCAGCTCGTCGGTCAGGTCGGTCAGGCCCATTGGGTGGAGTGATATGAGGGCATTCGCGATCATTTTCGGAGCGACGGCGTGGGGGGTCCTCCCCACGTCGACGGCAGCCTCTCCCGGAGCGTTCGAGCAACGGCCGGATGTCGCCCTCGTCGTCTTCGGAGCAGACACGGTGGTAGCCGAAGTGATGGATACGCCGGCCAAACGGAGCGGAGGGCTCCAGTTTCGCGACGACGTTCCGGACGGCACCGGCATGCTCTTCGTGTTCGAGAGCGAGGCACCCCGCTCCTTCTGGATGAAGGACACGTACATCGCGCTGGATATCGCTTACCTCGACGTGAACTTTCGAATCGTGGACATCCAACAGATGGTGCCGCAGACGGCGGACCTCCACATCAGCGCCGCCCCGGCAATGTTCGCCCTAGAGGTACGAAAGGGGTGGTTCGCCGAGCAGGGCATCGGCGTGGGCGCCCAAGCCACAGTGATCTTCGACCCGCCCGGGGTCAGGATCATCCGCTAGGGGGCCGGCCGCCGCATCGGCTTCTGAGGGTCTCTAGACCGCCGCCTTCAAAGCGTCGACCAACGCCTCTACGTCGTTCTCGTCGTTGTACAGATGAGGCGACACGCGCAGCGCGCTCCCCCTCAGTGACACGAAGATGTTGCGAGCCTCCAACTCCGCCTTGAGAGCCGTCAGCTCGAGGCCCTCGGGCATACGCAGACCAAAGAGGTGGGTCCCTCGCCACGGGTCCTCCTCGAGCGAGAATCCGATGGCTACCGCCTCGCGGATGAGGGGCTCGCTGAGCCGACGGCAATACTCCTGCACCCCCGACGGCGTCCATCCCAGAACCAGACCCAGCGAGGCCACCAACATGGGGACGAGAATGAAGTTGGATCGCTCCCCGACGTCGTAGCGGATGGCGCCCGGTTGATACTCGGACTCGTAGTCCACCAGATGTTGGAAGTCGTCGCTCCGCTCGCGGCCGATCCAGGTCTCCTCCAGCGGCACCCCGCCGTCGAAGCGTGATCCGAAGTAGGCCGCCCCGATCGAATAGGGCCCCAGAAGCCACTTGTACGCGGCGACGATGAGTGCATCCGGCTGGATTTCCTTCACGTCGAAGGGCATGGCGCCCACCGACTGTGTGGCATCGACGATCAGCGCGGCGCCCACCTCTCGTGCCCGGGCCCCGATCGCCGCGAGGTCGAAGACCGTGCCATCGGTCCAATGGACGTGAGGGGCGGTGACCACCGCCGTGTCGCCGTCGATGGCCTCCAGGACGCGCTCGTTCCACGCGGCACCTCTGCGGGCACCGTCCGGCGGCCCGACCGTACGGATGTCCGCACCGGACTCCTCCGCCTTCCGCCGCCACGAATAGACATTGCCCGGGAACTGCTCGTGGAGCAGCACGATGTTCTGCCCCCGCTCGACGGCGACGTTGCGAGCCGCGACGGCCACCCCATACGAAGCGGACGGGATGATCGCGACGGAGTGCGGGTCCCGAGCTCCCACCAGACGGGCGAACAGCTCGCGTACGCGATCACTGTCGGTGAAGAAGTCGGGGGGATGGACCCGCATCGGCGTCCGCTTCTGCAGGATACCGGCGATGCCCGCTTCTTCGGTGACCTTCGGAAGTGGGCCGAAGTAGGCACAGTTCAGGTAGTGGACGCCGTCGGGAAGGCTGAACGCGTCGCGTTGGCACGTCAGAACGCTCGGTTGCGACCCCGCAGTCACAAATCCAGCCTCCGGTGCACGATCCGGCTTGTGATCATCGACCCTCCAGGAACCACCTCTGCGTCCCCCGGTGCAGCGGGATGGGGGCGTCCTGCAGGTAGGCGAGGTCTATCTGAAGGGCCATGTTGTGAACTCGCTCGATCGCGGCGCGCTGCTCGGTCAGGACGTTCAGCACGCTCAACACCACGTCGTCGTCGAGCCGCTCGGGCGCCACGATCCAGTTCAGCAAGACGGCTGTGGGCAGGTCCTTGTCGACGCCCGGATAGACACCGGCAGGAATCACGCCAACGTCGAAGTAGGGATAGAGCTCCATGAGCTCCTCGATTCGATCCGCGGCCAATGGCAGGAGCCGCACCCCACCGGTCGTGGTCGCCTCCAGAACCGCCGCCGCCGGATACCCGACGCTGATGATGGCCGCGTCGATCGCCCGGTCCTTGAGTGCGCCGGCGGACTCGTTGAACGAAAGGTATCGGACCTCCACGTCGTCGTACGTCAGGCCGTGGACCTCCAGAATCCTCCGTGACATCTGCTCCGTCCCGCTCCCCGGTGCTCCGACCGACACCCGGAGTCCCCGGAAGTCGGCCACGGACTCCGCCTTCGAAGAAGCAGACACGAGAACGTGGGTGAAGTTCGGATAGAGTGGCGCGACGATCCGGAGGTCCTCCATCGCGTCACCGAAATCCGGGCTGCCGTAGTACGCATCGTAGATCGAGTTGGCCGTCGAGAACGCGAGATCGATCTGGCCGGCTCGGATACGGTTGATGTTCTCCACCGCCCCGCCGGTGACTTCGGCGGTGTAGATCCGGGTGGAATCCGCGAGCGACATGAGGCTGGCCATGGCCCCACCGAGCGGATAGTAGATCCCGCCCGTCCCGGCGGTCCCAATACTCAAGAAACGAGGCGCTCCGGAGCTCTCACCCGTGCATGCGAAACCCGCCAAGGCCAACATCCCGCACGCCGCGCAGCGACGCGCGATGCCAATAGTCGACTTGATCCTGACCCCCCGTGCTGTGGTCCCGAGATTCCCCTGGTGTGCCGTTTCCACGGTGTGCGAACCACCGAGGGGTGCGGACAATAGCTACTTCCTCGAGAGGATGACGGCCAGAGCAAGCATTCCGAACCCGTCGGTGGCGAGTCCGGGGAGCATCAGCGCCAGAGCGGCAGCGGCGAGCACGACCCTCTCCAGCGGGGTCAATGACCGTCGCCCGAAACCCACTCCCGCAGCGGCCAGAGCGGTCACCCCCGCCGTAGCCGTGCCGAACGCGATGGCGATCCCCCACCACGTGCCCTCGAGAAGAAGCTCCGGCACATAGACGAACATGAACGGAACGATGAAACCCGCCCCCGCGAGGAGCATGGCGGTGACGGCGGTCTTCATGGCCGGAGCGTCCGCGATGCCCGCCGCCGCGTAGGCGGCCAGTGAAACGGGCGGCGTCACGTTCGAGATGCAACCGAAGTAGAAGATGAAGAGGTGGGCCGACAGTAGCGGGACCCCCAGTTGCGTAAGTGCCGGCGCTCCCAGCGCGGCCAGAACCACATAGGCGGCTGTCGTCGGAAGGCCCATCCCGAGCACGATGGATCCGATGGCCGTCAGCCCCAAGGCTCCAAGCAGATTGCCCCCCGAGAGGGTGACGATCAGCTCCGACATGCGCAGGCCGATGCCCGTGAGGGAAGCCACGCCCACGACGATGCCTGCAGCGGCACACGCCACCGCCACCTGCACCGACCCTCTCGCCCCCGACTTCAGAGCCCTCTCCAGCGACTCAGATCCCAGGCGTGTGTCCCTGCGGAGCCACGTCACCGCCCACGCGGAGACGACGCCCCAGAACGCGGCCCGCATGGGCGAGCGTCCGAGGACCAGAACGGCGATGATCACCACCAAGGGGGTCAGCAGGTGGATGCGTGACAACACCGGTTCCGCACCGACGCCTCCCGAGGGCTCCAGCCCCGTCTTGCCCGCCCGGAAGTGGATCGCCATGAGAAGGGCCACGTAGTAGAGGGCGGCCGGGATCGCCGCCGCCAACGCCACCTTCGTGTACGGAATGCTCGTCCAGGTGGCCATGATGAACGCGCCGGCCCCCATGATCGGGGGCATGAGCTGGCCCCCTGTGCTGGCGGCAGCCTCGATCGCCCCGGCGAAGAAGGGCTTGAAGCCGGATCGCTTCATGAGCGGGATGGTGAAGGTCCCGGTGGTGACCACGTTGGCCACCGCGCTGCCGGACAGCGATCCCATGAAGGCACTCGCGGCCGCCGCGGTCTTGGCGGGACCCCCTCGCGTCTTGCCCGCCACACGGTCGGCCAGGCTGATGAGGAGGCTTCCTCCGCCGGCCACGTCCAGCACGGCCCCGAACAGAACGAAGAGGTAGACGAAATCGGCCGAAACGCCCAAGGGAATGCCCCAGACACCCTCCGTGGACAGATAGAGGTGCTCGACCAGACGGGTCAGGCCGTATCCGCGGTGAGCGAGCACGCCCGGCAGATGGGGACCTGACACGGCGTAGACCAACGCCATGACACAGACCGCGACCAGCCCCCAACCGTTGAAGCGACGGGCGAGCTCGAGGATGACCACGATGGTCGCGACTCCCGCAATCAGATCCACCAGGGTGGGCGCCCCGGAGCGCTGCACCAGCACTTCGTGCTGCGTAACGATGTAGACGCACGAGGCGACGATCGTGGACCCCAGAATCCAGGAGATCGCCGCGGGTAGCCGACGCCGGGGGCGGCCTTCCAAAGACGGACCCCAGGAACGGATGCCGACGCCGAGGAAGCCCAGGGCGGCCATCAGGGCCAGGTGCACCGGCCGCTGGACGAGCGCCGTGAAGGGTGAGAATCCTGCCGCGTACAGGTGAAAGAGGGCCGCAGCGGCGGCAACCACGACGATGGCCCGCCCAGCGAGACCCTTCTTCGTCACCTCGGAGGCGCCCTCCAGGAGAATTGTGTCCGGTGGACGGTCGTTCCTCACCCGTTGAAGATCGCGATGATGGCCGCGAGAACGACAGGAATGACGAGCAGTCCGACCGCTCCGGGAACCCAAGCCTCTCGACGCCCGATCCGCGCCGCACCGAGTCCCACGAGCATCCACGCCCAGAGGCTGAACAGATCCAGGAGACTCAAGAAGCGGAAAGCGTAGCCGTCCTCGAGGAAGAAGGCGAAGGTACCCACGGAGAGCAGCAACCTGAGGTCGCCAGCCATGATCTTCAGCGGCAAGACGACCAAACCGGACATGGCTGCGACCAGCTGGGCGTGCACCATCACCGACAGATACTGACGGTAGGTGCCTTCGTCGCCGAGAATGAAGGCGAACACGAAAGTCACGAGGCCGGCGAACACCGCCAGAATGACGGACCACGACACGACCGCAGCCACCGCGCCACCGATGCGAACGAGCCCTACACTTCGCTCGATCTCGGACGGAAAGGGCTGTCCCCTCTGCAGGAAGCTCTGGCGGATCTCGGCCAGGTAGAGATCCGGGGGCAAGAGAGCCACACCCACCAACACCATGGCCGCACCGAGGATCATGGCTCCACCCCAGACCGGCTTCTCGACGAGCCGTTCGAACAGGGCCCCGGGAGAGACGAAAACCTGCACGAAACGACTCGCCAAGCCCGGAAACGGCGCCTGTCCCTCTCGGGTCTCGTCGGTGTTCATGAAATCAGGGGCTCACCCGCCGACTATCGTCATGGTCTTGCGTTGCTTCGCAGTAAGCTTCATCGGTGACGGAACGACGGCGACCTTCACCGTGCCCTCCAGATCGCGGTCGAGCTCCTGCGATACCAGGACGCCCCGCGACGGATCGAACAGGTAGAACCCGGTCTCCGGTCCCGACATGTTCTGCGTCAGCGCCCTGCCCGCCACGGAAGCATCGATAGCGATCGATACGTCCGCGTGGGTCCTGACCAGTCTCAAGCGTCGACCGTCGACCACCGTATCACCCGCAAGCGTCGACGTGCCGGCCCAGGTGACCTCGATCGAACCCGTTGCGTCCGTTCCCGCATAGGCCGTGGTATCCGCCCAGCTACTCCCGGGCATAAGACCAGGCGGAGGCAGCTTGGGAAGCAGATCATAGGCGAGCGAGGTCGCGTTGAAGATCGGCCCCGCCGCACCGGATACCTCCGGAAGGTCGATCAGGTTCGCGTTACCCCGGCCGTCCACCGCAAAGACCAACTCACCCTCGAGGTCAGCCTCCGAGAGAGTGGCTGGGGCGCCCATGGGGTTCGTCATCCGAGCCGCGAGACGCTCCACCGAGGTCGTCACGCGCAAGCCATCGGCGGACGGCGTAAAGGTGAGACCCAGCCTCATGTCTTGGTCCACGCGTGTCGTAAAGAACCCCATTCCGGGTGCCTCAATCGTCATGCTCAACGAATCGGTCCGGTCATAGGTCAGCGGGCCGCCATCGGGCACGGCGTACCTCATCATGTCCGCTCCACCCCCCAAGGCCGCACCACCACCACAAGCGGCCAACCACAAGACACCGCCCACTTGGAGCATTCTGATACGCATCGACTTCTCCTCTTGATATCCCGATCCCGGACCGCTTCGGCCAAGACATCGCCGCACGCCGACCAGTCTACGCTACGATTCGTTCGGAGGGAATCATCCTGCGTCGCGAGTCATGACTCACACCCACCGTGCTACCCGGGTAGCGGGTCAGCCTGACCCACTACGGCCGCCTAGGTCCTCTTGGCCTCCGCAGACCGCACGGGTTATCGTTCGGGACTCAGGAGACACGGACCACGGGACGACCCGTGATGATGGAGACAGACCATGAGCCTTCGGACGAACCCTGATCGCATCCTGGAGAACATCGATCGGCAGCGTACCCGGGAAGAGGAGGGTCACGCGGGCCAGGATCGACACGCCATCGGCAAAGAACTCGAAACGGAGATTCCCGACATCGACGCCACTACGCCCGAGCGCATGCGGCGGATCTTCGCCATCGTCGAGAGGGCCTACACCAAGGCGGCCGCGAATGCCGAGCTCGGAAAGCTGGCCTCGAACTTCCGTGCGGTAGGTGACATTCCCACGCATCACGCCCGTGGGGACGTTTCCATCGCGGTTCAGTACATCGATTCACCTCGTCCTGCCGACGTGGGCATGGCCCCCTTCGAGATCTTCCCGGAGCGCCTCGTGGAAGCCAAGAAGGAGACCAAGACGAGCCGCCCCGACGTCAACGCCCTGAAGGTGCTTCGACTCGAGATCCGCGACGGAGTGGTCGCGGCGTACAAGAAGGTCGAGCCGAGGATCAGAGACGCGCTCCGTGACCGAGCGGACATGGGCCACGTCGCGGTGCAGGTCACCATGGACGTCCGACCCGCCGATCCTCCCTCCGCCGAGATCGTGTCTACCCTGGTGTAGATGACGTGTCCGCCGGACGTAATCGCGAGTTCGGGCGAGTCGTGATCGTCCTGGCGGTCGTCCTGTTCGGAATCTTCCTGACCTTCGATCTCTCGCGACGGGACTCTCTCGTGCGTGCCTTCTTTCGCCCCGACCCGCCGCCACGCAATCAGCCCCGTGAGTTGCTCGACGCGCTGCGGCGTTCTCGATAGGACCGCGAAGGGCGTTCGTGTGATGCGTGGGAGCTCTTCTGTGTTCACCCGCTGACGTGTCCGTTCTCTTCATCTTTCTCGACGGGGTGGGCATCGGGTCGTCCGACCCCGACCAAAATCCCTTCCTGCGAGCACGCCTCCCCGGCCTCGAGCGGCTCTTGGGCGGGCGTATCCCCACGCTCGACGAGCCCGAAGTGGCCGGACCCACCGGCCGGGCCATCCCGCTGGACGCCACCTTGGACGTTGCCGGCGTTCCTCAGAGCGGCACGGGGCAAATCTCCTTGATGACGGGCGAGAACGCGGCCCTGACCTTCGGTCGTCACTTCGGACCGTGGGCACCGGTGAGCCTTCGGCCGCTTCTCCTCGGCAAGAACGTGCTCAGCAGCGCCGTCGCGGCAGGCCACTCCGCCGCGTTCGCGAACGCCTACCCCGAGGGGTACATCAAGGGCCCGGGATCGCGCTTCCCCGCCGCACCACCCCTGGCGGCTGATGCCGCCGGTCTGCTGTGTCGTCACGCCGCGGAGCTTGCGACTGGCCACGCCGTATCCAGCGAGATCGTGAACACGGGTTGGAGGGACAGGCTGGGGCACGGCGAGGTGCCACAGATCACACCGTACGAGGCCGGCATGAACCTCGCGCGTATCGCGACCTCGGTAGACTTCACCTTCTACGCGCACTACACCACCGACAGCGCCGGTCACACGTGCGATGCGGAAGAGGCCGTGGAGGCCCTCGAACGCGTGGATCAGTTTCTGTCCGCCGTGGTCGATGGCCTCGGCGACGGGGACGCTCTCGTGGTTGCGAGCGATCACGGGAACCTCGAGGACCTTACGGGAGGCCACACCCGCAACCCGGTCCTCGGGCTCCTCGCCGGGGCGGCGGCCACCACGGACCGCCCTCCGTCGTCGATTCTGGACGTGGCGCCGTTCTTGATGGACCTGCTACACGGCTGACGCTCGCCGACGGATCCTGGTTCTCCAGAGTCTGGAGCGAGGTCGGTTTGGGGGCGTCGCTTCTCCCCAACCCTCTCGAGTGCCCGCTCGGGACATTCACACGCCCGGGCGGCGGCTCCACACTCCCCCATGCCGATGCGACCGAAGCCCCTCGGGGAGCTCCTGGTGGATGCGGGGGAGCTCGACAGCCGACAGCTGGAAGCGGCCCTGACGGAACGGCTCGGATCGAGCGGTCGCCTTGTGGACATTCTGGTCAGAAGAGGCTACGTCGACGACGTGGCCATCGCTCGGACGTTGGCCACGCAGCTCCTCCTCCCCTTCCTCGAAGGACCCCTCGCCCCGGATCCCGACGCACTCACCCTCCTGACGCCCTCCTTCGCCCGGGCCCGGACGGTCCTGCCCCTCCCGGCCGGCAACCGCACTCTGCGCTTGGCCGTGTCGGATCCCTTGGACCGGGTCACCCTGGAAGAAGCCAGCTTCAGCACCGGCCGACACGTTGATGCCGTGGTGGCAGCCCCCTCCGCCATAGCCGAGGCCATTCGAACGAGCTACGGCGAGAAGCTCGCGGATCTCGTCGACGACCTGCCGGACGCCGATGTGGTCGAGGAAACGCACGCGCTTCATGCGGTCGCGGACGCGGCACCGGTCGTGAGGTTGGTGAAACACATCCTGCACCAGGCGGCGGCGCTCGGCGCCAGCGACATCCACCTGGAACCCTCACAGGGACGGCTCGTGGTTCGCTGGCGCGTCGACGGTGTCCTCCGCCGCGCGCTGACGCTGCCCGGGTCGAGCCTCGGTCCGGTCGCCTCGCGCATCAAGGTGATCTCGGGCATGGACATCTCCGTGAAGCGGCGACCGCAGGACGGTGGCCTGGCGTTCCAGCACGGCGGCGGCTCCCTGCGGCTGCGGGTCTCGACACTTCCGACCGTCGAGGGCGAAAAGATCGTGCTTCGGCTACTCGACCCGCTGCAGGCTCCCAGCAATCTCGATGCCTTGGGCATCGCTCACCGGGACCTGAAGCTGATCCGCCGCTTGGGAGCGGCGGGCCAGGGGGTGATCCTCGCCGCGGGGCCGACGGGGAGCGGCAAGAGCAGCAGCCTGTTCGCGGCGCTCGCCGAGCTCAATCAAGAGGGCCTGAACGTCGTCACCGTAGAGGATCCGGTGGAGTACCGCGTCCCCGGCATCAATCAGGTACAGGTTCAGCCATTGGCGGGCATGACCTTTCCGGCGGCTCTCCGCGCGATACTCCGCCAGGACCCCGACGTCGTGATGATCGGGGAGATTCGTGACCGTGAAACGGCCGAGATCGCCATGGCGGCGGCGGTGACTGGCCACCTGGTCCTCTCGACCATTCACACCACCGACGCCCCGGGGGCCATCACGCGCCTGCTCTACATGGGCGTGCCCGCCTATCTCGTGGCTGGGGGACTCACGGGCGTGGTGGCCCAGCGGCTCGTCCGCACGCTCTGCACCACCTGCCGCGGCCGCACGGTGGAAGGGTGTGACCGGTGTCCGGACGGCTACTCCGGACGGACGGGCGTATTCCAGGTGCTCGCGATCAATGATTACCTCCGCGACGAGATCATACGAGGCGCATCCACGGCCACCCTTCGCCGGCTGCCCACCGAAAGCGGAATGTCCACGCTCTCGGAGGACGCACGGCGGAAGGTGGCCGAAGGCGTGACCACGCCACACGAAGTCGCGCGTGTCATCCAGACCGACCCCGGGGCGGTGGTGCCCTGCCCCCGCTGCAGCGGGGAGATTCCGACCGAGGCGCTCGGGTGCCCGCACTGCGGCCTGGGCGTGAGACGGCTCTGTCGGTGCGGCGTCCAGTTGAGGCGAGGGTGGCGCTTCTGCCCCGGGTGTCTCCGGGCTACTTCATCCCTCCAGCCGGCCTGAAACCTCCCGCAACACTCGGCCGACCGGATCGGCTCCCGTGGGCCAGAAGTGGCGATCGGATATGCGGTTGAGTGCGATGCGGACTCCACTGAAGCGATCGGCGATTCCGCGCAGAACGGAGTGCACTCCCAATGCCTCGGCCTCGCGACTCTCCGACGCACGGCGGTAACCGTCGGCCCCCAACTCCTCGAAGAAGGCGATCGGAGGAGCGCCCTTGCGTCGGGTCCGTGCCTCCAGATAGTCGGGGAACAATCCCGACATCCAGAGCGCGTAGTCGCCCATGTGCACCCTCAGGAGGAACTGCCGCCGCCCTCCCGCAGACCGCATCTCTGAGATCATGTCGGTCAGGTAGTAGAACTCGCCGCCGTCTTCGGCGGAGATCCGGTAGGCCTCTTGGCCCGTCCGAAGGCCGCGATCAAGGACGCCACGTAATCGGCGGCGCCCCGGTCGTCGATACCGCCCTCCAGCAGTGCCTGGCGCACCAACACGTAGAAGACGACGGGGGGAGGCACCGACACATCGGGATCGGTCAGGAGACCGTTCAGGACACGGGGATCATCCAGAAGGCTGTCGACCCCATGCTCGTCGAGGCGGCGGCGTGCGGCCTCGGACATATCGGGATCGTCCCGGCCTATGAGTGCCGCCAGTTGGCGGGCGTCACTACGGCTCAGCGAGGCGCGAATCGTGGGCATGATCATGGAATTCCTCCCCCTCGGTGTAGGCTTCCTGCCTCTAACCTTCGGCCATATCCCAATCTACAATACGTGTACGGGGCGTCCCAGGGTCCTCGAGGCGGTCCGGGTCGCCCTCAGAACACCTCCTTCCGGACCGTCCGCTCCTCCAGCAAGTCCATCTTGATCTCCACTCCGATGCCCGGCCCCGAGGGCACGTGCATCTCCCCGTCCACCATCACGAACTCGGGGTCGACGATGTCTTCGTGCCAGTAACGTCGACTCGAAGAGATGTCACCCGGCAGAACGAAACAGGGCAGCGTGGCGAGCGCCACGTTGTGTGCTCGTCCCACACCGGACTCGAGCATACCGCCGCACCAGACCGGCACATCGTTCGCCACACACACGTCGTGAATCGCCTTGGACGCCTCGAAGCCGCCGACCCTGCCGGGTTTGATGTTGATGATACGACAGGCACCGATCTCGAGCGCCAACGCCGCGTCTCGCGCCGATCGGATCGACTCGTCGAGGCAAACCGGCGTGTCGAGCTGCTCCTGCAGGCGGGCATGGTCTAGGTAGTCGTCGTGCGCCAGCGGCTGCTCGATCATCATGAGGCCGAGTGCGTCCAGTGCCTTCAGCCGGGGGACATCGGCCAGAGTGTACGCCGAATTGGCGTCGACCATCATCGGCACGTCGGGGAACCGCTCGCGCAGGCCCTGCAACATCTCGACATCCCTTCCCGGCTTTATCTTGATCTTGATGCGCGAGTACCCCTGCTCCGTGAAGTCTCCCACCTTCCGGTGCAGCGCTTCGTCGTCGGGCTGAAGGCCGATGCTCACGCCCACCTTCACCGCTTCGCGCCCGCCCCCCACCTGATCCTTGAGACGCACGCCCTTCAGCTTCGCCTCCAGGTCGTTCGCGGCCATCTCGACGCTTGCCTTGGCCATGTTGTGACCCCGAATCCACCTGACAGGATCGATCACATCAGACGCCTGTTCCGCCTCGGTCCCCAGCACCTCCGGGAGAATCAGGCCGGTGAGCGTGGGCCACGCCGTGTCGATGGTCTCGTACGAGTAGTCCGGATGCTCGCCCGCCACGCACTCTCCCCAACCCGTGACCCCGTCACAGGTGAGAGCGAGGAGCATGACGCGACGGTCGTATGCTACGCCGCTCGAGATCTCGAACGGCTCCATGAGCTGCATACGTACTTCTCGTAACTCGATACGATCGATCTTCACAGGATTCCCTTCAAATGGTGCGGTCTGTGGTCCGGTCTGCGGACGTGAGTACTCGCGGACGTCGCGGTCGCCGTGCCGATTTCGGAGCCCACTAGTGGAGCGACACCAGCAGGTACTCGGAATGGCGCTCACGACGGTACAGCTCCCTCACTTCGTAGTCCCGGGCGACGTAGCTGGACAATACCGCCCGTGTGGCGTGCCGCCACCGCACGGCGGCCTCGAGCGACTCGGCCTTGAGCTCCTGTATAGACGCCGGAATCGGAACGAGGATGCGCGGCACTTGTAGGGTCAGGTCCGGCTCGCCCGGAAGGAGCAGACCCCCCTCTTCGACGACTGCAAAGGCCTGCAGGGCGCCCTCGTCCCCACCCAGCTCGGGTCCCGACCGGCCTTCCACGAGGCGCGCGTGCACCCGCTCTGAGTCCATCATCCAGGTCGGTACGAGGCGGTCCGTGCCGATGCCCATGTGGCGGGGCGAATCGGTCTGGCCGTACATGTCCTGAACGTACTCCCGCGCCACCGCGCCGAGCTTGTTCAAGTTGAGGTAGGCGTTCTTGGACTCCAGCGGATCGAAGGTCCAGTGCATTCGCGTGATCCCCTGGGCGAGCAGCGTATCACGCTGATAACCCTTGAGGCGCGCTCCCAACCCCGAGTTCTGAAGTTCGGGCCGGACCGCCAGCATATCGGACCAGTGCACCACCTCACCGCTCTCCACACCCGTCATCCCGTAGACGAATCCTGCCAGATCTCCGCTCTCGTCGTACGCTCCCGAGGCGATGCCCCCCAGTCGCTGGCTGACCTTGAGGATCGCAACGGCCACTCGTTCCGAGAAGCCGCCGCCCCAGATCTCTTCCTGAAAGCGGACGCAGTCCTGGAACTCCTCGACGGTCTCGAAGGGGCGGATCGTGAAGTCGGACCCCATCCCGGGCGGCTCCTTTGGAGGTGACGTGAGCGATCTGCTCGCCGGCAACTTGCGGCACTCGGGTGCGCTAGACCAGCTTGCCCACCAGCCCGCCGCTCCGGTTCCGAGGCGGGTACTCTCGCCCGGGGTCGGCTCTCTCAACCGTTAGGAGTGCTCGTGGCACTGTCTATCCGGCTGTACAAGTCTTCGGTAGTGCTGGCGCTGACGTCGTGGTTGCTTCCGTTCGCGGTCCAGGCCCAAGCGCCGATTCTGCGCACGGCCGAGGTCGACGGCCACCCGATCGCGATCTGGGAGAAGGCCGGTCCGAACCCGAAGGGTGCGGTGGTGCTGGTCCACGCTCGCACGTGGAGCGGACTTCCCGACTTCGACCTCCAAGTGCCGGGAGAGGACCTTTCGCTGATGGACGGGCTGATCGCGGCCGGCTACGCCACCTTTGCGGTGGACCTGAGAGGGTACGGTGCCACGCCGCGCGACGAGACTGGCTGGCTGACGCCCGACCGGGCAGCCGAGGATTTGCGGGCCGTGCTCCAGCGCATATGGGAGCGGACCGGGCGACGCGAGAGGCGCCCCATCCTTTTCGGATGGTCGTACGGCTCCATGGTGTCCCAGCTCACCGTGCAACGCTGGCCGGAGTTGGTCTCAGCGGTGGTCCTGTTCGGCTATCCCTGGGCTGCCGGACAAGAACAGCCTGTCACGGAGGACGCCGGAGATCCGCCGATGACGCCTACTACAGCCGAAGCTGCGGCCAGCGACTTCATCGTTCCAGGCTCGATCAGCCAGGCAGCCATCGACGAGTATGTGAGGGTAGCGCTCGAAGCCGACCCCGTGAGAGTAGACTGGCGCCGACTTCACGAATGGAACGAGCTGGACCCGGCCAAGGTGACGGTCCCCACCCTCCTCATTCAAGGCGAGCACGATCCCTTCGCCCGCACCGAGGCGCACGCGCTCTTCTTCTCCCAACTCGCCACGGCCGATCGCGACTGGGTGGTCGTGCCGGGCGGGGATCACGCTGCTTTCCTGGAGACGCCGCGGCCCTACTTCCTGCAAGCTCTGGTGAGCTTCGTCGAGCGCCCGCGCTGATCCCTACTCGCCGCGGGTAAGGCGGACGCCTCGGGCCTGGAACCGAATCCGCACCTGCAACGTGCCGGAAGCGGTTGGCTCAGGATCGAGCCCGCCGCCTGAGGTAGGCGTCCGCCGCGCGCCGGAGCGCCTCGACGCTCTCGTCGCCGAGCAGCTTCTCGGCCGCCTCTTCGGCAGACCTCCAAGAGGGCATCGCACGATTCAGCACGCGGGTACCCTCGGGCGTAAGCGCCAGCTCCATACGGCGGCGCCCCGGCGCCCGGCTCTTTTCGATCCAACCTTTTTCGCGGAGAAACCTCAAGCCCCGGCTGACGGTCGACTTGTCCATCTCGAGGAATCGGCCGACGTCGACGGCCTTGAGCCCGTCCATCGCGGCGATCAGCGAGAGCATCGTGAGCTGGTTGGCGCGAATCCCGACCCGATCCAAAGCGTCGTCATACAGTCGGGTGAGGAGACGATCGAGCATGCGGGTCCGACTACAGACACAGGACCGAAGCACTTCTCGGGCGGCCGGGAGGTCGGGGTGGCCCTCTGTTTCATCTGACACGGCAATCTCGATGTTGTATTAGCAACTATCGAAGTTGTATCTACACCTAACCGGAGGATCTCCGTCTACGAAGTTGTACTGTCAATATATGGAGTTGCACTAACAACCCGCAAGCACAGAGCGCATTCTCATGGAAGCCGAAAGGCGAGGGTCGTGACCCGCCGCCTTCCGGGCGGGGGTTCGTGCTGCGGTGGAGTCTTATCCGTCCAGTGGGGACAGCAGGAGCGTGAGTGCCAGTAGGGCCGTCCTCTCCAGCAACTTGTCGATCACCAGATACTCGTGGTCCGCGTGGGCCCCGTCGCCTACCGCGCCCATACCGTCCACGGTGGCCGCGTGGAGACTGGTGATGTTGCCGTCGGATGCACCCCCCGAGAGTCCCTGCACCAGTTCCACTCCCATCCTGAGTCCACACTCCCGTACCGCCTCCCAAAGCGCCCGATTGCGGGGGGTCGCCTCCATGGGAGCCCGATCCACAGCCCCCTCGATCTCCAGGCTCGTCCCGGGCGTCTGAGCCTCGAGGCCCCGGATCGCCTCCTCCACCGCCCGGGCATCCTCGATGGTCGTCACTCGAACATCGAGTTCGGCCCCGCACTCGGCGGCCACGACGTTGCCCCGGGTCCCCCCTGCGACGGTGCCCACGTTCATGGCGATGCCCTTGTCCCAGTCTGTCAGTCCGTGAAGAGACTGGATCACGTGGGACATCTCCTGGATCGCGCTGGCCCCTTCCTCGGGGGCGAGGCCGGAGTGCGAGGCCTTGCCTATCACCCGGATGTAGAACTGCCCTACGCCTCGACGGGTAGTCTTGATCCTTCCGTCGGGACCAAGGGCGGGCTCCATGACGAGCACGCGGCTGGCGCCCTTGGCGAGACGCTCGATATGAGCGTGAGACTCGGGGCTGCCGATCTCTTCGTCGGAGTTCAGGAAGACGACGGGTGTGACCTGGGGTTGGAGCCCGAGCTCCGCGAGCGCTCTCAGGGCGAACACCATCTGTACGACGCCCCCCTTCATGTCGAAGACGCCGGGGCCGCGTACCACACCCCTCTCCTCGTCGACCTCGACGGGCATGCGTTGCAGCGTCCCCACAGGCCACACCGTATCCGTGTGTCCGAGCAGAACCTGAATCGGTTGCCGACCCTCTTGGTATCCCCGAGGCGCAATGAAGATGTGGCCTCCCGTTCGTTCACCCGGGACGCGAGTCGCCTCGAACCCACACTCCTCGAGCGCCCGCTCCACGAGTTCCTGCACGGGCAATTGGGTCTCGGGTACGAGGGAGGGAGACTCCAGATTGGCCATGTCGGTCAACAGCGTCACCATCTCCTCCCGGTGACGCGACATGAACTCCACGATCCGTCCGGCGACCGGGTCGGTCAACGTGCACCTCCCCCTTTGATGCCAATCCTCGTCACTCGTAGAACCCCGCTCGCTCGTAACTCTCGTCCAGGAGCTCCACCGGATGATGCGCCCGAATCGGCGATCCCCGGAGCATCAGACCGGCACCGATCTGCATGATGCAGCCCGGATTGGCCGTCACCACGACGTCCGCCCCCGTACCGACCACCGCCCGCACCTTGTCCGCGCCGATCCGCCCGCCGAGCTCGGGGTGTGTCATGCCGTAGATGCCCGCGCCTCCACAGCACTCTTCCTCTCCCGGCAGCGGCACCAGATCCAGATCGGGTATCGCGTCGAGCAAGGCACGGGGCGGTTCCACGAGCTTCTGGGCATGGCAGAGGTGGCAGGCCGCGTCGTAGGTGGCCCGCACCGGCAGCGAAGCGCCGCGGCGTGGCCCGACCTCAGCCAACAGCTCCGACACGTCACGGGTGGCGCCGGCGAGCCGGGCTGCCGCATCGGCATACTTCGGTTCGTCCGCCAGGAGATGGCCGTACTCCTTCATGGCCGTCCCGCATCCCGCGGCGTTCACGGCGACGAAGTCGATCTTCGAGAGCACGAAGGCATCGACGTTCGCTCGGGCCAATTGACGAGCGCTCTCGGCGTCGCCTCCGTGCGCGTGCAGCGCTCCGCAACACCGCTGCCCCACCACCGGGACGACCTCGAACCCGTTCGCTCGGAGCACTCGCTCCGTGGCGTCGTTCACACGGGCGAACAGGCCGGCCTGAACACACCCCGTGAGGAGCGCCACCCGAACCGGACGGTCCCCCTCGGCGCTGGTGAGCGAGCGCTCGGCGCCGGAGGGCGCGTCCTCGCCGTGCTCCGCCTCGGGCGGAGGGGACGCCGTCGGAGCGAAAAAGCGTAACCGAGAACCCCGACTCGCCGCGAGCATGGCGAGTCCGAAACGGACCGGATACAGCGACCGGACCCGGGGAGTCAGCTTGGCCCCGAGCCACGCCAGCCCTAGCCCGCGCGTCATCCGCGCCAAGCCCATGCTCCAACGCAGCAACGTGCCCCTCTTGAACACCGCGAGGAGCGCCCGCACCAAAAGACGCGGCTTGCGAGCCTGGAAGGCCGCCGCACGCGCGCTCTCCAGCAGGAGGCCGTACTCCACACCGGACGGGCACACCGGCTCACACGCCCTGCACCCCAGGCATCGGTCGATGTGCGTCTGGAAAGCGTCCGAACCCGCGGAGAGTCGGCCCTCGACCACGGCGCGCATGAGATGCAGCCTGCCCCGCGGCGAGTCGTTCTCGTCACCAAGCCTGACGTATGTCGGGCACGCCTGCAGACAGAAGCCGCAGTGTACGCACGGGAGCAGCCGCTCCTCCTGCGCCTTCAACGCGCTCACCAACCCCGTCACGAGAACAACCTCCCGGGCGTCAGAATCGATGCCGGATCGAACTCACTTTGAAGGCCCCGCATCAGATTCATCGCGGAGCCGGCCTCCCCCCACGCCCCCATGCTCTGAACGACCTCCAGCGGACCCTGGGAAATCACCATGCTGCCCGCTTCGGACTCGAGTGAGAGCCTGAGGCCCGCCAACGCTCCGACGGCGCCCTCCAGCCACCCCCCTCGGCGGTGCACACGAGCGATCATCACGCGCAACACTCCCGTCTGAGCGTGAGCGGCCATCCGCATCCCCCATCCCACATCGGGATCCGAGATCTCGCCGAGGCCCACAGCCATTTCGACGAGGGCGGCCAACCGGGAAGGGAGAAGGCTCAGTCGAAGTACCAACTCCGCACCGTCCTCCATCGCACGGACATTCTCGAAGATGGAGTGCGAGTCCTGGCCCTCCAGGCGCATGATCGGCTGCGCGTCCGCTCGCTCACACACCGTGGCGTCCACGACCGCGGCCGCGGCCGGAGACTCCATGATCCGCACGGCCACGAGGGGGACCGTGCTCTGCCCTCCCGCTTCACGTTCGCCCGGCGACAGCACCTCCACGGCCGCGAGGGAGACCGGAGACCCCGCGATGGCACGGGCCAGCCGCGCCGCCGATAGCACATCGGGACTCTGGAACAACAGCGTTCGGTCCAGCTCCGGCACGGGGTGAAGCCGAGTCGTCACCGAGGTGATGACTCCGAGTGTACCCCAGCTTCCAATCGCCAGCTTGAGCAGGTCGAACCCGGCCACGTTCTTCACCACCTTCCCGCCCAGGCGGAGCATCCGGCCGTCGCCCGTAACCAGCGTCGCCCCCAAAACGTGATCCCTGGGGGTGCCGAAGCCCGCCTGGAGCGGTCCCGCCGACCCGGTGCTGACGGTGGCCCCGAGGGTCCCCCTGGTCGCCCCGGACGGGTCGAGCGGCAGCCACTGCCGCCCCTCCAGCACACGTCGTGAGAGCAGATCCAGCCCGATCCCGGCCTCGGCCTGGATGAACAGGTCGTCGGGTTGGTGCGCGAGCACCCGGTCCATCCGGGTCGTGCTGATGACCACGTCGACGCGGTCCGGAGGTTGCCCGCTTCGGAGCCAGGTGCCCTTGCCGCTCGGCACACACTGCCAACCCTCCGCACTGGCCATGCTCAGGACCTTCGCCACTTCGTATTCGTCCTCGGGAAAGACGACGGCGTGCGGCACCCGCTCGCACACGGCCCAGTCCTCGGCCCGAAAGCCGTCGACCACCTGCCCCTCGGGCAGTTGGCTGGAGAGTAGCGCGGCGATCGGGTTCACGGCGTCGCCTCGAACGGCTCGGGGAGCACTTTGCCCGGGTTCATGTTCCCGCTGGGATCGAACACGGACTTCACCCGGCGCATCGCTTGGAGCTCGACGGGGCTGTGCACGAGCGACATGTAGGCGCGCTTGTCCAGCCCGACGCCGTGCTCTCCGGTGATCGTGCCTCCCATCTCGACGCACACCTCCATGATCTCCTTCGAAGCCTGCTCCACACGGGCGAGCTGGACGGGATCGCTCCGGTCGAAAAGGATATTCGGATGCAGGTTGCCGTCCCCGGCATGAAACACGTTGGCGATCGTCAGGTCGTGGCGCTTCCCGATCTCCGAGATGCGGGCCAATGCCTCGGGCAAGAGACTCCTGGGTACGGTGGCGTCCTGAACGAGGAGATCGGTAGCGATTCGGCCCATGGCACCGAACGCCTTCTTTCGGCCCTGCCACAAGGCGAGGCGCTCCTGCTCCGACTCCGCAGTGCGGACGTCGCGCGCGCCCGCTTCGCGGCAGTGGACGACCGACCGCTCCACGTCTGCCGCCAGCCCGGCCTCGATCCCGTCGAACTCGATGACCAGAGCCGCTTCGGCGTCGACCGGATATCCGCCGGCGTACACGCTGGCTTCTACCGCACGGATGGTGGCCCCGTCGACGATCTCCAGTGCGGCCGGCAGCAAACCGTCGGCTATGATCCGAGTCACGGCCCGCCCCGCATCCTCGACGGTGTCGAAGATCCCCAGGAGGGTGCGGACCGACTCCGGCTTCGGCAGGAGCCGCACCTCGATTTCGGTGGCGATGCCAAAGCACCCCTCGGAACCCACGAACAGGCCCACCAGGTCGTAGCTGCCCGACTCCCGACCGAAGCCTCCAATGCGGGACACCTGTCCTTCGTAGGTCACTATAGTGAGGCCCGTCACATAGCGTGAGGTGACCCCATACTTCAGGCAGTGCGGCCCACCCGAGTTCTCCGCCACGTTACCGCCGAGAGTACACGCGCTCTGGGACGAAGGGTCGGGTGCATAGTACAGGCCGTGCGGATCGGCAGCCTCGGTGAGGTGCGCGTTGATGACACCCGGTTGAACCAAAGCCAGACGGTTCTCGGCGTCCACCTCGAGGATCCGGTTCATGCGGGCCGTGCCGATCACCACGGAGCCTTCTCCGGCAAGCGCGCCTCCTGAGAGGCCGGTGCCCGCTCCGCGTGGCACTACCGGGACGCCTGCATTCGACAGCAGCTTGAGGACGCGGCTGACCTCATCGGTGTCCTTGGGGAGGACCACGGCCATGGGCGGCATACGGTAGGCGGTGAGGCCGTCCGACTCATAAGCCAACAGCCGACCGGGATCCGAGATGACCCACGGGTCGCCGACGATGCCCTGGAGCTGCTTTTCAAGTGACTGGTCTAGAGGCAACTGCGCCCCCGAGTGGTCGGTGAGATGTCGGCTCCGCCGGCGTGGTCCCGCTGCACTTCAGGCGCCATGAGACCAGAGTAAGGCACGCATCCCGCTTGAGACAGACGGCACGGAGGGAGCCCGCCCCCTCTCAAAGCGACCGCCACGACCCGGCGGAGATGTCTGGGTGCGTGAATCCCTCGTCCCCTCCACACAGGAGCCAGGGCGCCTGGCCTACCCCAGGAACTCCCTGATCGCCTCCACACTCCTCAACGCCGCGGCCTCCAGCCCGACCGGAATCGTGCTCCCGTACACCCCCTTCACCAACTCGCCGGTGGTCGCCTCCGGGCGGACGGTAAGCAGCACCCGCACCTGCCTGATCCTCTCTCGCCGGTGAGCCTCGAACGCATCCAGCGTGGCACCGGGATCCTCGATCGCCGGCCCGTGCCCCGGATAGAGCGTACTGAACCCCATCCCCCGCAACCGCTCGAGCGACTCCAGATAATGCGCCACACACCCCTCGTACTCACCCACCCACGTGGTCTCCCCCTTCCCCAACACCACATCCCCGGGAAAGCCCGCCGCCGCCTCGATCCAGTGGAACGTCACGTGCTCCCGGCTGTGGCCCGGCGTATCGACGCTCACGAGACGCCCCTGGTCGGTTTCCACCGCCTCCAAGTCCCCGAGCGCTCGAGCGCCCGCCACGCCTACGCCCACGATCTCCGCCCCCACCTCGCGCGCCACCGCCTCCGCCGCCCCCGAGTGGTCCGCATGTCCATGCGTGAGAAGCACCCAGACCTGCTCCGCGTCAGCCACTTCGCGCACGACGGCCCGGACATGGCTATCCACATAAGGGCCGGGATCGATGATGGCCACTCGCTCGCGGCCCACCAGATATGTGCGGGTTCCGTCGAGAGTGAAGGGACCCGGGTTGTCAGCTACGATGCAGCGGGGTCTCACGGGCGACCGTCTAACGGCGCTCCGCAGCCAACTGCTCGGCCAACTTGTCGGCCACCAACTGCACGGCCGTGTCGTCGTCGTCCGTGAACGCCGCGGCTGTCCTGCTGTCGAGATCGATCTGCCCGTAGATCTCGTCGCCGGCCCGAATGAGCACGACCATCTCCGACTTCACCCTCGGGTCACATGCGATGTAGTGCTCCACCGCTTTCACATCTGGGACGTTGACGTTCTCGCCCTTCGCGACGGCAATGCCACATACACCCTCGCCGACCGGGATCTTGGCGTGGGTGGTAGGCTTGCCCACGTAGTTGTGCAGCCAAAGGACGTTCTCTTCGGGGTTCAGCAGATAGACGCCCACCCAGTCGAATCGCTCGTCGGATGACTTGATGCCCTTCACGGCGTGGCGAAGCAGGGCGTCGGAGAGGAAACCGTCATCCCTCAGAGTCTGCAGTTCACCTACCAGTTCGTTCACTTCGAACATACGGCTTGAATCCAGTTCGGTGCACACGGGGAAATCCCCAGTTTCCAGCGGCCTTGCTGAACCGAAAGGGTAGAAGAGAGCCCCCCCACGGTCAAGACGCCCCGAGCCAATATCGGGGGCGGCGGCGGTGCGTGTCTCACCTTTAGAGCGGCGTGAAGTCCGAGGACTTCTCGAGCCCCTGGACGAAAGCCGCCAACAGCCGAGCCGTGCTGTCGAGGTCCGAAAGACTCACGACCTCGTTGGGCGAGTGCATGTACCGGTTCGGTACGGATACCAGGCCCGTGGGAACGCCTCCCCGGCTCAGGTAGATGGCGTCGGCGTCGGTGCTGGTGTACTTGGGCTGTGCCTGGATCGTGTACGGGATCCCCTCGGCCTCGGCCACCTCCACCAGACGGTCGAACACGACGGGATGGGCCGCGGAGCCCCGGCTGAGCACCGGCCCGCCACCGAGACGGTGATCTCCCAGCTCCTTCTTCTCGACATCCGGCACATCCGTGCTGAACGTCACGTCCACGACGAGAGCGACGTGAGGCTTGAGCGCAAACGCGCTGCTCTGGGCTCCGCCCCCCGACTTGGCGCCGATCTCCTCCTGGACCGTCGCCACGGCCACGGCCGACGCCTTGGGTGACGACTTCGCAAGTAATCTCAGCGCCTCGAGCACGACGTACGCACCGATCCGGTTGTCGATGGCTCGACTCGCCACCCGATCTCCGGCGAGACGGACCATCTGTGCGTCGATCACCAAGGGATCGCCTACACGGAGTCCCAACTCAGCCGCCTCGTCCGCGGACGACACTCCCACGTCGATCCAGAGCTGCCCGATCTCCGACGCCTTCTTGCGCTCCTGCCGTTTGATGAGGTGGATCGCCTTCTTTCCCACGACTCCCAGCACCTCGCCCGACCTGCCCAGTATCCGCACCCGCTGGCCGACGAGCACCTGGGCGTCCCAACCGCCGATGCCAGCGATGTAGAGGATCCCCTTCTCGTCGATATGGGTGACCTGCAACCCGATCTCGTCGATATGACCGGCCATCATGACGCGTGGTCGACCGTCGGGGTTCACGAGCGCGAGCGTGTTGCCGCTCACGTCGGTCGTGACGGAATCGGCAAACGTCTCTGCCTCGGCACGCCATACGCGGGCCGGGAGGACCTCGAAGCCCGAGGGTCCCGGGGCGTCGAGAAGGCTCTCGAGAAAAGCTGTGGGTTGGTTCATGGATCGGAAGCTACCCTTCCGGAGAGTCCGCTCAAGGGGTGGCGTGCGCTGCGTCCGCATTTGAGCGTCCCGGACCGTGTAGGACTCGTCGCTACCTGTCCCCGGGATTCAACTCGTTCTCGGGCTTCTCCCAGGGAGCACCCTCCTGCGGAGGAGTCGTCCAGCCCTGACCGTATAGAACCGTCGTCTGGATGGCGCCGTCCGCGATGCTCTTCTCCAGGGCCTTCCTGACGCGCCGCTGAATGGCGCGGCGAGTCACCGGAAGGAGAAGGCTGAACCCGACCAAGTCGGTGAGGATCCCGGGCGTGAGAAGGAACGCTCCGCCCAGAAGAATGCTCATCCCGTCCATGATCGCCTGGCCGGGCAACTGTCCTCGCGTGAGATCCGCACGGAGCTTCCAGAGGGTTCTCAGACCCTCGAGCCGCGCGAGCCACGCGCCGGTCACGCCGGTAAACACGACCAACGCCATCGTGGGCAAGAACCCCACGACTTGCCCGACCTTGATCAACAGAGCGAGCTCGAGCACCGGCACGACGACGAACAGGAGAGCGAGTTTGGCAAGCACGTTCATGACCCGTGCCTACACCGTGCCCTCCGCCCTGGTCCTTGGCCACCAGGCGCTGCGGCTCGTCGAGAGACGCTCGACGCTCCCGAGCCGTCCCGCTCCTGTCGCCCTTGACTTGCCCTCGGCTCAGGTCAAACCTGCACGTCACCCACTCGCCGCCGACGCCGCGAGTAGCACCGGAAGAGGAACATGGTCGTATCGAGACGGGCCCTGTTGAGCACCCGGCCCTTTGCCGGGGGCGCGACGACGGCGGCTCCCGGAGACATCAAGGTCGACGGAAACGAGAACCCGCTCGGCCCGGGGCCCACGGCGATGGACGTGATGGGGCTGGCCTGAAGAGGCGCCCCTCGTGGTCCGCTGCTTCGCCTGAACGGGGAGGACCATTAGTTTTGGTCCCGCTGCGTCCGCAGACGCGGCGGTCGCGGCGCGGGGAGTTGGAGACTCATGGAAAGCACGTATTTTCGTAAGGGATTCGGGCTCAAGTCCGAGGTACAACCCCTTATCGATGCCGAGTACCACTCGGCGCTGGTGCAGAGCATTCGCGGCTCGGGCAATACCCTGGTCATCGGTGACGTCACCGTGCGGTTGGCCGAGGAGTTCGGCTTCTGCTACGGCGTCGACCGAGCCATCGACTACGCCTACGAAACCCGCCACAAGTTCCCACACCGACGCATCCACCTGGTCGGCGAGATCATCCACAATCCCCACGTGAATCAGCGCATCCGCGACATGGGGATGGAGTTCATCCAGCCCGACGACGCGGGCGCGTTCGACTTCTCCCATCTGACCAAAGAAGACGTGGTGGTCATGCCGGCCTTCGGTGTGACCATGGGCGACTTCAGCAGGCTGAGGGCCATCGGCTGCGTGCTGGTTGACACCACCTGTGGATCGGTCCTCTTGGTCTGGAAGCGGGTCGAGAGCTACGCGCGCGACGGGTTCACCGCCGTGATTCACGGAAAGCACTACCACGAGGAATCGAGGGCGACCGCCTCTCAGGTCCAGCGGCACGAGGGCGGCACGTACATCATCGTGCGGGACATGGAGGAGGCGGAGATCCTCTGTGATTACGTCGCCCGTCGCCCGCAGCGGCTCTCGAGGGATGCGTTCATCGAACACTTCCGAGAGAAGACCTCCGACGGCTTCGACCCCGCCGTGGACCTGCTGAAGGTCGGAGTGGCGAACCAGACGACCATGCTCGCCAACGAATCGCTCGCCATCGGAGCACGGATTCGCGAGGCGATGGTCGAGGGCCACGGGGAGGATAACGCCGTGGAGAACTTCCGCTCATTCGGAACGATCTGCTCGGCAACGCAGGAGCGTCAGGACGCCATCGAGAAGATGATGGCGGAAGGCCCCCCCGAAGTCATGATCGTGATCGGCGGATACAACTCGTCGAACACGGACCACCTGGCACACCTCTGCAGAGAGTTCACCGCCACCTATCACATCGAGGACGCCGCGTGCATCGACGTGGAGGAGGGGACCATTCGCCACAAGCCGGATTTGGGAGGGGCCACTCCCGAGCGGGTCGAGACCGACTGGCTGCCGGAGGCGCCTTTCGACCTGAGGATGACCGCCGGCGCCTCCACGCCGAACAACAAGATCGGCGAGGCGTTGGTACGGATCATGCGTATCCGGGGGATGGAAACGGCGTTACCCGCGGGAGGGAGCTCCTAAGGCGTCGGTTCCGCCGCCGCGTGCGGCTCCTGAGCATCGGCGAGCCTGGTCCCCAACTTCTTGAGCAGCGCGCGCAGCGCTTCTTGCTCGTCCGGAGCGAGTTCGGACGTCAGCTCGCGGATGAAGGTGGCATGCTCCGGAAAGGCGTCGGAAACGACCCGGCGCCCCTCGGGCGTGAGCTTGGCTTGCACGACCCGGCGATCTTCGCCGGACCGGTCACGGTACACCAAGCCCTGGCCCTCGAGACGATCCATCACGTAGGTCACGTTACCGCCCGTCACCAGAAGCTTGTCGGCGAGTTCACCCAGCGACAACGGCCCGAGGTGCAGTAGGGCTTCGAGGACTCCGAACTGCGGAGCCGTCAGACCGTACTCGCTTATCCTGCAGGTGACAGCACGAGCGAAGGTGGAGTAACAGCGTGCGAGGGCGATCCACACCCTCAACGCACGCTCTTCGGCACCGCTCCATTCTCTGGGGGCCGGTGCGTCGATGTTGGACTCCTGCGACTCTTCCGCGCCGTCGGCCTGAGGCATCTGCTTACCTCCTCGTTCCCGCGACCTTGCTTGTCTCCGAGACCTGTCGTCTCTGCTCAGAACTGCCGCAGTCGATGGCGCGGATAGAAATCCAACTGCCTAAATGTGGATCGGCCTGCCCAGCGCCGCCAATGCCCCTTCGGCAATAGCCTCGGAGAGCGTCGGGTGGGGGTGCATCGCCCTGTCCATCTCGTCGACGGTCGACTCGAGGTGACGTCCGACGACGAACTCGCCGATCAACTCCGTGGCGTGGGGTCCCACGATGTGGGCACCCAGAATCTCGGAGTACTTCTTGTCGCGGATCACCTTGACGAAGCCCTCGGTATGCCCGGCAGCCAACGCGCGGCCGTTGCCGAGCCACGGGAACTTGCCCACCTCGATCTCGTGACCCGCGTCGAGGGCCTGCTGCTCCGTGAGACCGATCGACGCCACCTCGGGATAGCAGTAGGTGCAGTTGGGGACGTTCCCATAGTCGACCGGCCCGTGACCCACACCGGCTATGGCTTCGACACAGATGACGCCCTCGTGCATGGCCTTGTGGGCAAGGAGTTGCTTGCCGGCACAGTCTCCCAGCGCGTAGACGCCAGGCACGTTGGTCCGCATGAATTCGTCGACCACGAAGAACCCACGCTCGTCGAGCTGCACACCCGCCGCCTCGAGACCGAGATCGGAGGAGTTCGGTACGCGACCGACCGCGGAGAGGACGTTGGTCACGGCCAAGGTCTGCTCTTCGCCCTTCTTGTCCTTGAAGGTCAGGAGCACGGATTTCTTACCGATCTCGGCGGCCTCGACCATCGCGGAGGTGAAGAAATCCACGCCCCGCTTCTTGAAGCTCCTCTCCACGGTCGAAGAGGAGTCCTCGTCCTCCAACGGAAGGATGCGGTCGAGTGCTTCGATGACAGTGACCTTGGTGCCGTAGGCGTTGAAGACGTCGGCGAACTCCATGCCCACGGCGCCCGCGCCGACCACGGCCAGCGACTCGGGAGCCTCCGTCTGGAAGAGTGCGCCTGTCGACGACCAAACGCGATCCTCGTCGATGGGCAGAACCGGAATGTCTCGCGGCCGTGAACCCGTCGCGAGAATGATGTGCGACGCCGCATACCTCTCTTTGGAGCCGTCGCCGCCCTCGACCTCGACCTTGCCCCCGCCCAGAAGCCGACCACGGCCGTCGATGTGCGTGACCTTGTTCTTCTTGAACAGGTGCGCAACGCCTTTGCTCAACTGTCCCGCGACGGCCCTGCTGCGCTCCTGCGCCGGCCCCAGTGCCGCGTGGAACCCGTCGAACGTGATGCCGTGGGATCCCGCCGTCTTCAGTTCGTTCACCAGCGCGGCACTCGAGAGGAGCGCCTTGGTGGGAATACAACCGATGTTCAGGCAGACCCCGCCGAGCTTGTCCTCTTCGACACACGCCGCGCTCAGGCCCAACTGTCCCGCCCGAATGCCCGCCACGTAACCGCCGGGACCGGCACCGATAATGAGAACGTCGAAGCTCTTCTCTGACACGCCCTACCCTCTCTCGAAGCAACGAGCCCGATCGCCGATGACACGCGAGCGGACAGGTCAGGATTCCAGATGGTTGTGCCCGGTTCCGGCCCTCTGGATCGACCCCGGGCGTGGCATTTGAAGTTAGACGGGCCGCCTGGGCAGGTAAACCCTCTGCAGGGCCCCTCGGAACGCGGTCACAGAAGAGGAATCGGACCTGGATCGTATTCCTTTGCAGTTGGAAGAAGCGGGGCCTATTCTGGTTCAGGTTCCGCCCGTCCCCTCACTCCTCGGGTAGGAGGGTCCAGAATGTGGGAATTGATCGTAGTAGGCGTCATCGTTCTCGGTGGCGTCGGGCTGTACAACTCCCTCGTGAAGCTCAGAGAGCAGGCGGACGCGGCCTGGGCGGACATCGACGTCCAGCTCAAACGCAGATACGACCTGATTCCGAACGTCCTGGAGACCGTGAAGGGCTACGCCTCCCATGAGTCGAAGACGCTGGAAGCGGTGGTGCAAGCACGATCCGCTGCGATGTCCGCCCAGGGGCCCGCACAAAAGGGACAGGCGGAGGGCATGCTGACGGGAACTCTCAAGTCGTTGTTCGCTCTCGCAGAGGCGTATCCGGATCTGAAGGCCGCCGGGGGCTTCCGAGACCTCCAAGGAACGCTGGCCGACCTCGAAGATTCTCTGCAGAACGCCCGACGTTACTACAACGCCGTGGTGCGAGACTACAACACGAAGATCCACTCCGTGCCATCCAACATCGTGGCCAAGAGCTTCAACTTCGCCGAGCGCGAGTTCTTCGAGATCCCGGAGGCCGAAAAGGCCGTGCCCCAGGTGAAATTCACCGACGACAGCGACGGCTGAGAGGTCCGGCCGAACCCCGACAGGCTCGGGGGGAATGCGAAATCCTGACACGCTCGGGGGAATCATGTTGCGAACGCTCGCGCTGCGTCTCGGAGTCACGCTGGCGCTCGTCGTCGCCCTTGTGGCCGTGGATGCCATGGTATGCGGGGTCGGGCCACTCTCCGCCCAGTCGAAGCAGCTTGAGATCGAGCGTTTCGATGCGGAGATTTCCGTTTCGCAAAGCGGCCTCGTCCACGTCTCCGAGACGATCCGCTTCCACTTCACCGGCTCCTGGAACGGCGTCTACCGGGACATTCCCGTGGCGTACACCACTCCGGGAGGGTTCAGTTTTCGCCTCGAGTTGGATGTGCATTCGGTGACGGGGGAGGACGGCACCACGCTCCGGTTCGAGGAAAGTCGCGAACGTCGTTACAGGCGAATCAAGATCTGGGTCCCGGGCGCGATGGACGTGAGCCGGACAGTGAATCTCCAGTACTCGTCCCCGAATGCGCTCCGTTTCATTGACGCCGACGAGAGCGAGTTCGAGACGGGTCACGACGAGCTGTATTGGAACGTGACGGGAGACGAGTGGGAGGTCCCCATTCACGCCGCGAGCGCCCGCATTGTGGTTCCCCCGGAAGTCACGGGCCTCCAGGCCCGTGTTTACACCGGGGGTTTCGGGTCGACCGCGTCGAATGCCCGGATGCGAGAAATAGAATCGGGCTTCTATTTTGAGACCACGGAAACATTGGATAGCCGTGAAGGGATGACCGTTTCCATGGCTTGGGATCCGGGCGTCATCGCACGTCCGACGGTCGCGGAGAAGGTGAACCGGTTCTTCACGGCCAATTGGATCTTCCTGTTTCCTATCATGAGCTCCGTCTTCATGCTCCAACTGTGGCGCATTCGGGGACGAGATCCGGCACGTTTGGCCGTAGCGCCCCAATACAAGCCACCCGAAGGGCTCACGCCGGCCGAGATCGGCACGCTCATCGACAATAGCCCGGACATGCGCGACATCACGGCCTCGATGGTCGACCTCGCCGTGAGGGGTTACCTCAAGATCCACGAGCAGGAGCGGAGCGGGCTCCTGAGCAAGCTCAAGGGTAATGCCTACTCGTTCCGAATGGTCCGGGGACCGGACGACTGGTCGGAGCTGCATCCGCACGAGGCCTCGCTCATGGGTGGCCTCTTCAAGGGGGGCAGCGTCGACTTTCGAGATCTGGACGACTTGGAGAACGAGTTCTACGAGCACGTCGATCCCATCAAGAGCGGGATCTTCACGCGCCTTCTGGCTTTGGGGTTCTACCATCATCGCCCCGACCGCGTGATCGCCGCCTACGCGGGAGGAGGTGTCGCCCTCGGGGTCTTCATGGCCATGGGGCTTGGTTTCTTCGGCGACGCCCTTTCGATACCGATGGTCGCCGGCATCGTCGCGGCGGTACTGACCGCCCTGCCCGTCATCGGCTTCGGCCTCGTCATGCCGGCCCGGACGGTGGAGGGCGCCCGGCAGCTCGAGCACGTTCTCGGATTCCAGGAGTTTCTCGATCGAGTCGAGTCGGACCACTTCAAGCGCATGATCGACTCCCCGGAGATGTTCGAGCGCTATCTTCCCCACGCCATGGCGCTACAGGTCGAGAAGAAATGGGCCCGCGCGTTCGACGACCTGTACAAGGAGCCGCCGGACTGGTACTCCGGTCCGGCCGGGCACCACTTCCGCCCAACGATCTTCGTGACGAACCTGGGGGGCATGACCGGACGGGTGGGGACCGCCATGGCCTCTCAACCGAGAAGCAGCGGCGGCTCCGGGTTCAGCGGGGGAGGTGGGTTCAGCGGGGGTGGCTTCGGCGGCGGCGGCGGCGGCGGTTTCTAGAGAACAGGCGCCTTGCGGATCACGGGCTCATCCCACTGGCACCGCTTCCTCTCGCACACCCTCGATCTCGGCAGCCATCTCCTCGCCGCGTCCGCCGATCCTGAGCCCGATGACCACCCACACGGCGGCCGCGGGAGCCGCGATCAGAGCGATGGCGCCCAAGGATAGGCCCACCGCGGCGAGGCCGGCGTACACCCAACCGCTGACGAGATCGCCGCCTCGGTACACTGCGGCATCGATGAAGGCCTTCGACTTGTACTTTTCCTCCCGCGAGACGACGGTGAACAGGACCTCCCGGGCCGGTTTGGTCACACCGTACCGGCCGGCCCGATAGGCCACTTGCACGATCACCAGGGTCGCGAGAGTCGGGTAGACCCCGAGCGCGACGAAGCCCGCAACCACCGCCGCCGGAACCAGCGCCAGTGTCAATCCCACGCCTAGCCAACGGATGATCCGGGCGGTCAGGTACACCTCGCAGAGAATGGTCAGGAAGTTGACGGTCAGGTCGATCTTCGCGAGGAATGCGGTGCGTGCACCCCGATCCGTCATCGCCTCGTACACCAGGTCGGATTGCGCGAAGTAGAGGATCGTCGACGCGAACGTCATCAGGGCGATAAAGGCCGCGATCCCGGCGAGGTAGGGGGACGCAAAGACGGCCTTCATCCCCGAGATCGCACCCCCGGCCAGCGGCCGCTCCGACTCGCCCGCGGCCACGACCGCCCCGGTTCCGAAGTTCCGGTGCAGTGCCCCAGCGAACCACGAGGCCACCTCGAGTGGCACGCACGAGATGAGAAGGAGAGAGAACACCGGTACCTGCTCCGCCAACTGGATCGTCACGGTCGAGCCGACCATGCCCCCGACAGACGCGCCCACCGCGATGAAAGCGAAGAGCCTCTTGCCCTGGTCGTTGTCGAAGCAGTCCGCCACGAGCCCCCAGAAGACCGTTACGACGAAGAGCGCAAAAACGCTCGTCCAGACGTAGAAGGCCCGATCGATCCACGGACGCGCATCCACGGGGAGGAATGCGAGACTCGCCCAGAATCCGATCAGACAGACGATGAAGAAGCGATTTGCGAGCGGAACGAAGACGCCACGCGAGTACTTCGACGCCACCCAGGAGTAGGCCGGAACCGCAACCAAGACCATCACGAAGAACACGACGGTCCACAGGATCTGCAGATTCCCCCGGTCCTCAGCCGAGATTTCGTCGCGTACGGCCCTGAGGATGTAGTACGAGAACATGATGAAGAAGGCGTAAGCCGCGGCCCACAGCATCCCCCTCAGCTCGTCGTCGCTCCTGAAGTCGACGAACCTACGGATCAGAGCCTTCACCACATGCACCTCCAGAAACCGGGGTGGGGCGTCCTCTCTTTGTGGACACTACAAGAGCACTCTCTGTTGATCACGAGCAAGGGCCTGTTCAGATATCGTGCAGCCGTGCCTGTCAGTTTCCGTCTCCGACGGCCTGGCCGAGGACGTGTGAGTGCTGGCCGACAACCTGGCTCACGGGCCGTCGGGCACCGGTAGGCCCGTCGTCCCAGTCCTGCGCGCTCGACACGTTGGGCATGCCCCAATCGTCTCCGCGCCAGCCCTCGAAGCCGTCCATCTTGAAGGCCCAGACGCCGGTCGTGCCGTCGCTGATGACGATGAGCCCGTCGCTGTTCCGGACGTCGATGCCCCAAGCGCCGTTACTGTCGCCACCAGGTCCACGTGATTCATGGGGCCCGATGAACGTACGGTAGAAGCCCGCCGTGTACGGGTTCGTAGGGTCGAGCACATTGACCACCTGCAGGGATTCCTCGTAACCGGCGATGAAGATGTAGGGCCAACGGACCTCGAAGTTGTGGAGCGTGTTGGGAAAGGTGGAGGTCCACGACCCGATAGGCCTGGTGATGTTCGACACAGCCCCGTCGAGCCCCGGCTTGAGGGCCCAGACCAGCATGGGCTTCTCGCCGAGCGTCATGCTGAAGCCGTACCGCCCGTCCGGGGTCGGGACGAAGGTGTGCGCGCCGGTCTGGCCCATGGCACCAACGATCTGGGTGAGCAGCCGCGGACTCGTGACGTCCGTCACGTCGTAGACGTACATGCCGCCGTCCATCGTGACCTCGGGCCCGGGGCCGTAGAAGCGATCCTGGCCTCTGGCCGGATGGTAACCCACGAAGATGTCGTGGTACCCGTCCGACGTGCCCCTCGGCTCGGGCAGGGGAACGGTCCCCACTAGACCGAAGTCCGGGTCACCTGCCAGAAAGCGCTCCATGTCGTAGATCGCCGCCCCGTACGGGAGGCTTCGTGGGGAGCGGGTGGTCGCGAAGAGCAGAACCCGCCCGTCGGAATGCTTGTACATGTAGATGTTGTGGAACCCGCTTGGAATTCCGTCCGGAGAGCGGATCCTGCCGACCTCCTCGACCGTCGAGACATCCGGAAGGCCGGTGACGTCGAACACGATGGCTCCCAAGTCCGAGTCCGGACCTCCCTGCCGGTACGAGGTGCCCTGCAAGTAGTAGTAGCGCTCGTTGAGCTTGAAGCCGGGATCAGTCTGCGCAAGTACCTATGGGACAACGACTTGGTAACACCTAGCGAGATACGTGTATCACCTGGTGTGTCCGAAGGTCGTAAATCGTTTTACCCGTTGGGGTTACGACAGAAACGTAATCGTTCGGTCGTGCCGTGCCGTGGCGGTCGGTGAGCATGGGCACCCAGGCCATCGAGTCCTTCAGGCCGCCAGCGGGCTTGGACCAGCCGATGCCCTGACACAACTCCCTGGACAGGGGATGGTGGATGAGCGTCGGCGGGCCGGCGATCAGTGGGGGCAGCAGCGTCATTTCCCCGACGGTGAAGTCAAGGGCGGCACTCGATCCACCCGGTATTCCCGACGCCATGGGGTCGCGTCTCCGGTTCTCGCCCACCTCCGCGACCGAGATCCCCACCGGCCTCGCGATGGGTCGCCGATAGCGCTCCGGGATCAGCTCGAGGGCGTGCGCTGGCGGAGCCAAGTCCGCCGCTGGTACGTCACGGGACCTCTTGGAATATCCCCTCGCTTTCCGTTGTTGACAGAGCAAAAAGCAGCCTCCTCAATGTAACGTAACTGGTTGGGAAGCCCTGACGGCCCCTTAGGCTGGGGGAAGCACTCGTCACCGTGCTACGGGGGGGTTCAGGGCTAGACGACCAGAAGGGACGCAGCAACATGATCGACCATCTCCGAGGACGCGAGAAGGCGCTGGAGGCCTTCGGCTGGACGGGACGCCGTGCCGAATGGATCGCCCTGGCCTGTCTCCATGGCGGCGTCTTCACCCGGGCGCAGTGGACGAGCTTTCTGGGTTGCCACCATGAGCACGTGCGCCGCGCCGTCCATGCCCTCGTCGCGCAAGGCGCGGCCATCGAAGAGAATCCACCCGGCATCGCCGGCATCGGCCGCGTGTGCCGGATCCACAGGCGCGGCATCTACCGTGCGCTCGGCGCCGGGGACAGACGCCGGCGCCGGATCACCTCCAGGGAAGTGCTCATGCTACGCCTCCTCGCGTTCGACTACGTGCTCGATCATCCCCAACTGCCTTGGCTCCCGACCGAGCCGGAGAAGATGGCCGCCTTCGAGGCGCTCAGCGTCGAGCGCAGGCTCCTGCCCCGGCGGGTCTACCGGGGAGCGGCCGGGAGCCTCCGGCGCTACTTCCCGCTCCGGCTCCCGGTCGCGCTTGACGCCGAGCGCGCCGTCTTCGTCTACGTCGATCCGGGCCACGAGACCGCGACGGCGCTCCGCTCCTGGGGTGCCGCGCACCGCGAACTCTGGGAGGCGCTTTGGGATCGCGGCCGCGGGATCGAAGTCGTGGTCGTCGTCCGGACAACGGACGAGCGGGGCCGGGCGGAGACGGTGCTCGCCAACTGGGCGCGAGATCCCCACCCCTCCGAATTCGACCACGAAATCGGCCGCGAGATCGACCGGATCGACCGGGCCATCATCAAGGGTGATGTCCGGGTCCTCATGGAGTACGGCGGCTTGCAGGCCGCCATGAAGCGCAGCGTCGCGCTGTCGAAGCGTGCGCGCAGGCAAGCGGGTCGGGGGCTGATGCAGCGCACCGACACATGGCGGACGGTTCGGCTCGTGGGGGCGCGATTCCGATGAGAAGCCTACGACTTGTGCCGTACTGGAGCGTGCATGAGACGTTGGGGGTCGATGCACACAATGCACCCCTGAAGATGCGCACACGCCGGATTCACCTATCCCGTGCGGCCGCTTGGAGTTGCGTTCGTCGCCACCCGGTCGCCGGTGCCGCACTGGGCAGTACGGACGTGGAGGGGAGCGACCCCCCAGGCCGAGGGCCTGCTACGGGCGCGGGGCCAGGTGTGTTTTCACACGCTGGACCCCGCCCTCCGGGGGTCGCTCCCAGTCCATGGATCCCTTGGCGGGAAGGCCGTCCAGCGCCGCTGTGAGCGGCGTATCAACGGACCGATCCGGCTTCCGGGTCTCGGCTCTCGTCGGCCAGGTACGCGGCCCAGTCGAAGGGCAGGCTGTTCATGGTTCCGAGGGGTGCGGCCTGGTCGCGCTCCACGCCGTTCGACGAACGCGAGGTAGCTAAGGCCCTTCGGGCTCGTCGGACACCGGGTCATCGTGCTTGCGCCAAGCATCCTCCACGTCCCGTACAAAGTCAATTAGACGCGCTCTGCCGTTGTGCCACGATCCCTCGTCAAGACGGCAATACCACTGATTCGGAGCGCGACGCGTCGCAGGTGCGTTCGGCGGCTTCTCAGCTTCGAACGGCATTGCATCCTTCAGCTTCTCGAAACGCTCATGACAAAGGTCGACAGCCGCAGGATAGAAAGTGATCCGTATCTTCCCGGGTTCGTCAATTGTAACGGAATGCGACCCGCGGACACACACGTCGTCGGGCAGGGTGATCGTCCGCTGCAGGTAGGTAATGCCGGATTTCGTATAGTACGTTTGGGTGCTGTAGTCCAACGACTCTTTCGCATCCTGCCATACCTTCGCGACTGCGTGCTCGCTTGCCTTCCGATTCAAGTCGCGAGCGCCTGGGCGGTTGGCGGATGACGTATGGGGATCGTCCGAAGTCCGTACCTGCCTGGCCAACAGCATGCCATCGCCGTGAACGTAGCCATGGAAAGTCAAGAGCCTGATGTCGATGCCCCTATCCGCCAGATAAGCGACCATTCGGTGGGCGCTTATATCGATCCCGAGGCCGACCAGTACCATCCTGACGGGCTTGATGGAATCTCCCCGCTGGCTTCCGTACCATTCCTCAAAGTCTGCGATCTCTTTGATCCCATCCTTGCCGGATCGCTCGGCCAAGAGGGTTGCGAGTTCCGAATCCGACAGGGCCTCCAAGTAGGTGCAGTAGTCCAGTATCTGTGCCACGGCATCCCTCGTGAGCTTCTCGCGCTTGAGCTCGAAGACTACCAGCCGACCGTCCTCATCAATGCCCAGAAGGTCAACGTATCCGGTCTCGACCGGAACCTGTCTGCCAACCAGCGTGAGTCCGCGCATCAGCATGTCGGGGTTCGCCACCAGAACGGCTTCCAGCATCTCTTCCGTCTCAACCCGCTCGGTGAGGTCGAGCTTGGTTCCGGCCCGGGATGCCCGGTCGATTTCCCAGATCCCGATGTCAGTCTTCATACGATCCTCTCGAACATGTCCCACAGCCCACCACTCCCGCGGCGCTGAATCCTCGCATAGAGACCGGGATCTCATCAAGGCCTTCCGAGCCCCTCGCTTGAAGGCGGGTGCGGCGGAGCATCACCCCGAGCATCCCCGCGTCGCGCACTCTAGCCGTAGGCCACCAGATCCGAAAACCCGCACCGGTCCCCGCCATTACTAGGACGCCAACAGGGGGCGTTGCTCCAGGGGTTGCTCCCGTCAACTGACCTGACCCCCTGAAACGAGACCAGGTGCAATGTTAGGATCGACCTGGTCTGAAGCTTTTCAACGAGGAGGTCAGGATGGGAAGGAAGCGACACACTCCGGAGCAGATCATCACTACACTGCGGGAGGCAGAGGTCGGTCTGGCCCGCGGCAAATCCGTGAAGCTGATCAGCCGGGAGCTCGGCATCACCGAGCAGACGTACTACCGGTGGAGGCGGGAGTACGGCGGGATGAAGGTGAGCCAGGCACGGCGCCTGAAGGAGCTCGAGCGCGAGAACGGGCGCCTGAAGCGAGCAGTGGCGGACTTGACACTGGACAAGCTGATCCTGGAGGAAGCGGCCGAGGGAAACTTCTGAGCCCCGAGCGCCGACGACGTTGTGTGGTGCGTGTACGACAGCAGCTCGGGGCGTCGGAGAGGAGAGCGTGCCGGGTGCTGGGCCAGTCACGGTCGACGCAGCATCGTCGGCGGAAGGTGCGGGCCGACGAGGCGGCGCTTCGCTCCGACGTGGTGCGGTTAGCGAGTCGATTCGGCCGCTACGGCTACCGACGCGTCACGGACATGCTCCGCATCGAGGGCTGGGGGGTGAACCACAAGCGGGTGGAGCGGATCTGGAGGCAGGAGGGGCTGAAGGTCCCGCAGCGGCAGCCGAAGCGAGGTCGGCTGTGGCTCAACGACGGATCGTGCATCCGGCTGAGGCCGCTGTATCGGGGCCACGTCTGGTCGTACGACTTCGTGGCCTCGAGGACGCACGACGGGCGTGCGCTGAAGCTGCTGACAGTGCTGGACGAGCACACGAGGGAGTGCCTGGCGATCGTGGTGGCTCGCAAGATCCGAGCCCACGACGTGCTCGAGGTGCTGGCCGATCTGTTCGTCCGACACGGGCCTCCCGAGTATCTGAGGTCGGACAACGGACCGGAGTTCACCGCGAAGCTCGTGCGGCGGTGGTTGGGGCGCGTGGGCGTCGAGATGCTCTTTATCGAGCCGGGCAGCCCGTGGGAGAACGGCTACAACGAGAGCTTCAACGGCAAGCTCAGGGACGAGCTGTTGAACGGGGAGATCTTCTACTCGTTGGCGGAGGCGGCCGTGCTGGTCGAGCAATGGAGGCGCGAGTACAATACCGTCCGACCCCACAGCGCCTGCGGCGGCTTTCCCCCGGCCCCTGAGGCGATTAAGCCGTCGCCCTGGTTCCTGAGGATGCCCGTCCTTCACGGCCCTCCACAGGTGCTGGGACTAACATAGGATGTGGTGGTACCACTCTTGGGGGCAGGTCACCCAACCGCCCGCCGATCTGAATGGCGCACCGTCTGCCGCCATTTCCTGGGCATTCAGAAATCCGAGGTAGATCATAACGACCGGCACCCCGAGCATTACCAGTTTCCAGGACCACGCGAAACGATTGGCAAGCTGATAGCGATCGTCCCTCGAGAGTCCCCATGACCCTCCCGTGGCGAGCCCTAGACCGGTATTAGCCTGGTTGATTGCCGCACCGATCCGCTGGTGGTTCTTCCGACCGTTCGGCGTGCTGGGTTTCTTCTTGCCCGTTGCCAGTAACTCTTCTGAGTGGGCCTTAGCTTCCACTAGGAGTAGCCCTTTCTTTCCCTCGATCTTGCATGTGGATGCCACGTCCCAGTTTGGCGTATTCGCTCTGGGCACAACCTCAAGCCACCAGTCGAGAAGCTGTTTTTGTACTGTGGGCGCCACGAAACCGTCATCGCGGTCAAGCCGCGTCTCCGCCGCGGGTCTCTTGTCCCACCCCTTACCCGTCTTGACCGGTTTGCCATAGGGCATCCAGAGGTCGTCCGGTAACACTGCCACATCCGGAAGGCCCACGAGGTCGGTGAATCGGGCCGCAACAGCATGTCTTGTCCCGTCGACAAGCAGGACACACCGAGGACGGCTTCCCCGTTTCTTATCCAAGACGCGCCACCACGCTGTCTCCATACAGATTCTCCCTATTGTCTCGGCGGGTGGGTGTGATGCTGCTATCTCCAGGGTCAACTATGTGATGCTGCTATCTCCAGGGTCAACTAGTAGAACTTGGCGCGTCGCCAGAGCCTGAGCCAAGAATATGCGGACTATACAGCCTACTTGGCCAAATCACGGCGAGTTGGGCGAGCTTTCTCTGGGTTCCCCACTGAGATAGGCCGCCCAGTCATCCATGAGCCGGCGCCGGCGCTCGATTAGATCCGTGCGGCGATAGGCCGCCTCGGCAGAGTACAGATGATGTGAATCACGGTAGGGTCAGGAGGTGGCGCGGTGCCCTTAGGGGTACGGTGTGTATTTCTTCCGCCTTGCTTTCGCGGCGGTGCCAAGTCCGACTCCCATAGATCCGTTTTCACCCCCTGCCCGTCGAACCGGACGTGCGGATTTCCCGCATCCGGCTCTCAGTCGGGATCACGCCTTCGCCCACGGAAGGTACCTGGTCGTCCGCGCAAGACACGTGAGGCCGCACTGCTCCCACAGCCACGTGTAGGGAAAGCGCACGTATTTCCCCGATCGCCCCTTGTGCTTCCGGCAGTACCACTGTCGTAGCCGCCAGGCGGCGTGCTGGTCCACAGCCCTGTATGCCGGATTGACTTGCCCGAGATTGAAGTAGTTTGCCCACCCCAACATCATCCGGTTCAGGCGCCCTACGACTTCCTCGGCATCCAGCCATTCACGTCTGCAGTCCGTCTGCTCGCTGATCCGGTGGCAGATGCTCTGAACGCTCGCCTTGCTCGGTCGAGTGCCGATGTACCGGCTTCCGTTCCCGGAACGATAGTTCCAGCCGATGCGATACCCGAGAAACTCAAGCGGCTCCTCGGGGCACCGGAGGCATCGGGTCTTCTCTGCGTTGACCGGTAGCTTCAGCCTGTCCATGAGCCGGTTGACCGCCGCCAGCATCTCTGCCGTCGAGGCCTTCCCGAGCACACAGAAGTCATCCGCGTAGTTCACGATCTCCGCACCGAAGCGCCGGGCGTAGCCCAGCACCTTCCAGCCAAGGATAAACCGCCGCATGTAAATGCTGCTCAGCAGCGGTGAGATCGGAGCCCCTTGCGGAGTCCCCTTTCTCTCCTTCCGCGCCCGGTTCGTGCGGCGAGTGCCGCCCTTACCGTCCTCCTCTATCACCGGCATTTCCAGCCATGCCTTGATGAGTCCAAGCATCCGCCCGTCGCTCACGCGCCGAGCAATACTCTTCATCAACTCGGCATGCGGTATCTCACCGAAGTAGTTGGAGAGGTCCGCATCGACCACTTCGTTGTGGCCCCGGTACAGCAACCCACGGATCCGCTGCACCGCGTCCTTCGCGCTTCGTCCCGGCCGGTATGCATACTGCTCCGGCTGCAGGTCCGCCTCGAATATCGGCCCCAGCACCAGCATCGCCGACGTCTGCGCAACCCGATCCCTCAGGCACGGTATGCCCAGGGGACGGAACTTCCCCGGCTGCTTCTTCGGGATGAGCACCTGACGCACCGGACTCGGCTCGTAGCCGCCATCCCTCAGGTCCCGCGACAGTTCCCCTACCCAACGCTCCACTCCGTACGCCTCGACATCCGCGACCGTCACACCATCCACTCCTGCCGCTCCGCCGTTGCGCCGAACCATCCTCCACGCCTCCAGGAGAAAATCCTGCCTCCATACCTTGTCGACGAGGGCGTGAAAGCGCCGGTCAGGTTCTTCCTTCGCTTTCGCGTGTAGCACGTTCTGGAGTTTCCGGACACTTCCTGCCGACCCTCTTAGACTCCCGTCAGTGGTCAAGTCCCTGCCTCCTTTCCGCACCGCTCCCAACTCAGGGCCCCTTCCCTCGACGGGCATTACCCCGCGTCCTCAGTAATACGGGCCCATCCGCCACCCTGCCGGCCCAGCCTGCCCCTCGCGGGGTCCCGGTTGCCGTGTGCACGGCACCGACAGGGCTTCCCGTGTTGCCACGCCTTCCATCTTCCACATGTGCCGACGCCACTACCCCGGCGAAAACCAGCCAGTGCTCGTGTCGCTCGCTTCCCGGCCAGTCAGCGGCCTTCCCCTTTCTTGCGCAGGGTCGGCTTCCGCGTTGACGGTTTCGAGGCCTGCTCGGCGTTCACTGCACGTTTCGGCCCACGTGGTCGCTGAACCGCCTTCCGACTTAGCTCCTCCCTTGGCCGTATCCACCGTTTCCAGTTGCGTGCCCGTTTAGGGAATCGCATATCGTGCGCGGCCCGTACCAGAGTGCTTCAGCTCATGTCGTTACCTCCATGCACCGCTCTGGCTACTACCGGCTGGAGCGACAGCTGCCGGGCCGGGATTCGCACCCGCAAGGAAAGCGCGCCTTTCCACGGCGCACGCAAGAAATCGTCTAAGTTCAACCAGGACTGCACGATCTGCCGCACTTGCCGTTGGCCAAGATCTGATTCCAGCGTGTTGAAATAGCCGGATACTCGGGCTAGAATGGCGGGAATCCGAACAAGCGGAGTGACGATTGGCGTTAAAGCTGCGCTGGTGCCGCCTGGGCGTGACCTGACCCCCTGAAACGAGACCAGGTGCAATGTTAGGATCGACCTGGTCTGAAGCTTTTCAGCGAGGAGGTCAGGATGGGAAGGAAGCGACACACTCCGGAGCAGATCATCACGGCACTGCGGAGCCTTTTGCTGGTCACGGGACTCCGGCCGGGAGAGGCGCTCGGGCTCAAGTGGAGCGACCTGGATTGGGATCAGCACCGGATCAGGGTTCAAAGGGCCCTGAGACGAGCACAATGGGTGGAGCTTGGACGAACCGAAGACGGCTCGCAGCCGTCGAAGCGTCGTTGTCCCGAGGTCCACGATAGACGCCCTCCGCCGTCACCGCACGGGCCAAGCCCAGGAGCGCCTCAAACGGGGGGCGGAGTACGAAGCCGAGCTGGAGCTAGTGTTTGCGAATGGTATTGGTGAGCCGTTGGATTACCGCGTCGTCGTGCAGCGGCATTTCAAGCCAATCGTGAGAGCCGCCGGCCTCGAGCCCCTACGGCCCTACGACCTTCGACATACGTGCGCTACGTTTCTCTTTGCCGGTGGGGAGCACCCGAAAGTCGTCGCCGAGCGCCTCGGCAATTCGATACCGTCATGACGATGGACGTGTATTCGCACGTGCTTCCGGACATGCAAGAGGCTGCCGCGGACAAGCTGGAGAGGCTCTTGTTTAGCGTGTGACGGCCGATGCAAAATGGTAGACGCTGCAGGCCCGCCACAGTTGCGGCGAGCGGCATGGTCTACTACTGAAGAAGGCACACCAGAACAGACCATCAGCGAATACGAAGGAGGAGGGGCATAGCAACTATCGAAGACCGTAGAAACCGGGGCGTCTACTACACGCCTGAGCGGTTGACGGCCGCGATTGCTGACTGGGCGATTCGGGGACCAGCCGAGAAAGTGCTGGAGCCGAGCTTCGGGGCCTGCGGGTTTCTCGTCTCTTCAAGCCAGACGCTCGAACGTCTGGGCGCCCCTGCCCCTTTGTCACTCCTTTACGGGTGTGAACTCGATGCAGATGCATCCGAATGCTACCTCTCCTCCGCGCTCGGCGTCCAAGGCACGAACGGTAACTTCCTTACAAGAGATTTCATGACCGTGTCCCCCGAGGATTTCGGGCATGGCGGCTTCGACGTGGTGCTGGGCAATCCGCCCTATGTGTCCCACCACAACATGACGTCTGCACAGCACGGGGCTGCAGTGGCGGCCCTGGCTGGTCGCAACCTGCGGCTCGATGGGAAGTCAAGCCTATGGGCCTACTTCGTTGTCCATGCGCTCTCCTTCTTAAGGCCCGGGGGCCGGTGTGCTTGGGTTCTTCCGCGGAGCGTGCTCTACTCGGACTATTCGGTACAGGTGCGTTCTCTCCTGACTTCAGGGTTTAGGCATTGCACCATCGTCGAAGTGCAGGAGCAGCTGTTTCGTGACGAGGGAGCCTCGGATGGCATGATGGTGCTGGTAGCCGAAGGCTACGGTTTCCCAAGCGAGGGCACCATGGCCTACGCAGTCGTGAGAGATGTCGCAAGCCTTCAGGCGTATCTTGACACCCGTGTTGGACGAGCCGGCTCTGATTCGAAGGCTAATCCACGCTCGTTGTGCGGCCCTTCCGGGCCCCTGTTCGAGGAGATCCGAGATTCTGGGACGACCTTTCAGCTTGGAGAACTGGCGAAGATCCAGATTGGGACCGTAACAGGGGCGAACTCACTATTCCTGCTACGGAAGAGCGCGGCTGAGCGCTGGAAACTCTCAGGGGGGCTCTTGTGTCCAGCGCTGGCCAAGTCGAGACTCGCCACTGGACTCGTCTTTAGCGAGACCGACTTCGCTCGATGCCTCGAAGACGATCAGCTGGCCTACATTCTCGACACCAGCGGCGGGCAACACGAACTGAGCCAGCGAGGATCGCCACTAAGGAAGTATCTGGCCCAGGTGCCCCGGGGCTTGAGAAGACGGAGCCGTACGTTCCGCAAACGACAACCTTGGCACGCAGTGAGGATGGTGCAGACCCCCGACGCGTTCTTAATGTACATGTCCAGCCGTGGCCCAAGGTTGGTTATCAACTCCTGCGCAGCGATACCGACTAACAGTGTCCACGCCGTGACCTTCAACCCGGAGATAGACACCCAGATGAAGGCTGCGGTCGCGATCGGTCTCATGAGTTCCTTTGCGCAGCTCTCAGCCGAGCTTACGGGCCGCAGCCTTGCCGGCGGACTATTGAAGCATGAGGTGGGGGAGGCACGGCGGATCGCTGTGCCCATTCCGCCGTCACCGGAGGGAGCCTCGAAAGTTCTCAAAAAAGTGGATCGCCTTGTCCGAAAGAGCGACTGGATCGGAGTACATGATGCTGCCGACGCTTTCGCGCTCGGTCGTTTGGGCGCCAAGGCCCACAAGGTTTTGAGGAGCGAGCTGCGTTCGTTAAGAGCTCGGCGGAGGCGGTTGATTGGTCAGGAGGAACGAAGTGACTGAGAAACCGACCTTACTCCCCGCTGAGGTGGAGGACGCCCTAGCCTCCGGTGCACTCAGTGTAGAACAACTACGCGAACTCACGGACCGTCTCTTCGAGGATGAGGATGACGTCTTGAGGTTCACCGTCGATGCCGCGCTTATAAGCCGGCTGGGCCGCGAGCTCGTGGGAAAACAAGAGACCGCGGTGGCTGAGTTGATCAAAAACGCCTTCGACGCCGACGCCACGTTTGTGAAGCTCTACTTCAACGACGTGGACTCACCCGGCGGTGAGCTGAAGGTCGTCGACGATGGCGCGGGAATGGATCGGGATAGCCTACGAACGGGCTTCATGCGGCTGTCTACGGACGACAAGGTGAAGTCTCCAGTCTCTCCAGGTTTTTCCCGCACTCGTGCGGGTCGCAAAGGCATTGGGCGATTTGCAGTTCAGCGCCTTGGCGAGCTCCTGACGCTGACCACTCAAGTCGAGGACTCCGATCAGGCATGGAGGCTGGAGATCGACTGGCGGGAGTTCAGCGCCGGGAAGGAGCTGACTCACGTACCGACCTCCCTGACCGCCGTCGACAAGGAGCGTGAGAAAGGAACGACTGTCTACATCCGGGACCTGCGTGAAGCCTGGGATGGGGCGTCACTCAAGCGAGTGTATCGCTATGTCAGTGACTTGATACAGCCTTTCCTTCTCAGTGACCGGCTCGAGCCCGACTCGGCCGATCCGGGGCTCGAGGTCGAGCTCTGGGTGCGCAAGAGCGGCAAAATGACCAAGGTCTTCGACCTGCGCACCGAGGTCTTTAGGCACGCCTTGGCAGAGATCGAGGGGTACGTCGATAAGTCCGGCCAAGGCGTCTGGTCGCTTCGGTCGGAGCGGTTAGACATCAACGAGTCTGTCGTCCCGATAGGTGCTTCGTCCGAGGACCCAAGTGCACCCTATGACGTGCTACGGGACGTACGTCTTACGGTTCACTATTTCATTTATGGCCGTGGGTACTTGCCGCCGTCCCAGTCAAAACTCATCAAAGAGATGGTGTCGAGAGAGGGCGGTGTCCGAGTGTATCGCAACGGCTTCCGTGTCCGACCCTACGCAGAACCAGCAGACGATTGGCTCAACTTGGACGCTTCCTCGAGAGCCAGGAAGATCCTACCTCCGCACGCCAACAACAACTTCATTGGCTTTGTCGAACTTGTTGACCCCGAAGGCGAGTACTTCGAGGAGACGTCAAGCCGAGAAGGACTGATTGAGAACGATGCGTTTCGCGAGCTCACGGATTTCGTCAGCCGCGTTTTGGTACGGTCGGCACTTCGGGTCGCCGAAGCACGCGGGAAGAAACAAAAGACCAGCGACGAAGGCTGGACACCGGCAGCCGGGGCGGCGAGCGAGTCCAGCAACCACGCTCTAAGGAAACTCTGAACAAGACGGGTGTAGTTTCATGGGATGAAACGACCGGGGAGTTGTGAGCGGGCCATGGAGCTTCAGATGACTTTCGCGGAGCTGGAGTACGATTCGAAGAAGCGGCGGACGCGCCGGGAGATTTTCCTGGAGAAGATGGAGGGGCTGATTCCCTGGCAACAGCTGGAGGATCGGATCGAGCCGTTCTATCCGAAGGCTGGCCGTGGCCGCCGCCCCTATCCGCTTGGGGTGATGCTGCGGGTTCATTGTGTGCAGCTGTTCTACAACGTGAGCGATCCGGGCATGGAGGATCTGCTCTACGAGGTGGAGTCAGTGCGCCGCTTTGCGGGTCTGCGCCTGAGCGGTTCTTTGCCGGACGAGACGACGATCCTGAACTTCCGTCACCTGCTGGAGACGCAGGGCTTGGGGATGGGGTTGTTCGAGGAGATCAATACGCATCTGGCGTCTCTCGGGCATCGGTTGAAGACGGGGACGATCGTGGATGCGAGCATCATTGACGCGCCGTCGTCGACGAAGAACCGCAGGGGAGAACGGGATCCGGAGATGCACCAGACGAAGAAGGGAAACCAGTGGTACTTCGGGATGAAGGCGCATATCGGGGTGGACGCCGAATCGGGTCTGGCGCACAGCTTGGCGACGACGGCCGCCAACGCGGCGGACGTGACGCAGGCGTGCGTGCTGCTGCATGGTGACGAGACGGAGGCATGGGGCGACGCGGGCTACCAGGGTGTGGACAAGCGCCCGGAGAACAGGGGTTGCGACGTCGCCTGGCAGGTGGCGATGAAGCCGGGCAAGCGTCGCCTGCTCGATCGGGACGGCGCCGAGGCGGCGGCCGAGAAGCGCAAGGCATCGGTGCGGGCGAAGGTGGAGCATCCGTTCTTGTATGTGAAGCGGCGCTTCGGGTACGGTAAGGTGCGCTACCGGGGACTGGCGAAGAACACGCAGCGCATCGCGTTGCTGCTCGGGTTCTCGAATCTGCTCATCGCTGGCCGCTACGCGACCGGATAACGCGCGGCCCATGGACCGCCCGAGGGCGGGAGCCGGACACATCGAAGCGACTTCCTGACGGTTCGGACCGTTTCTCCGGCGCGCCAGCCAGCACTTCATCGCTCCGATAGGTCTTCGAACCGGATCTTCGAACCGCAACCGATCGCGTTCCTCCCAAGATGGGGGTTGTTCAGACCCTCCCTAAGTCTCCTTCTGAGGGTGTCCTAAGTTTAGTTGAAGTTTGAAGTGACCTCCGACCTCGGGCAAGGTGGGTGTGAGGAACACAACACCGAACCATGAGAAGAAGGAGGCCACCAATGGAGAGAGTGCCACAGCTTGTACGTCGAGGCAAGAAGGACCGAAGGATGGGTGCGCCGAGTGAACTGGACTGGGAAGCGATCGAGGCGCTGAGGACCGAGATGCGGGTGGCATTGATCCAGGAATTGATACCGCTTGGGCTGGCGGAGGTGGGGCGGGTGCTGGACGAAGAGGTCGAGCGGTTGGCGGGTCCGAGGCACGCCCGCAAGGGAGAAGGAGAAGTGATCTGCCGGCATGGGAGCAACCCGGGCTCGCCGAAGCGGCGGAGACCGCAAGGCATGAGGAGCGAGGCCATGGGCGAACCTACCGGATAGAGGACCGTTCCACGTGGCAATGGCAAGCCCGTGGTGGCCTTGAACGGCTTCGGTCTACGCGTCCCTCGGATGCGATCTGAGACAACGGCAAGGATTCCCGCCAATCGACTCCGGCTTTCCGGCTATTGTGACACGATGGAGTCAGATATCGTCCGACGGCAAGTGCGGCAGATCGTGCAGTCCTAGTGGCCACCACCTGAACTTAGACGATTTCTTGCCGTGAATCACATTATCCGCACTCTGCCGAGCGGGCAGACGTCAGCCTGAACGAAGGACTTGTCAGCGTGCAGTTCGCTGCCGAGAACGCGGTGACCATCGACCAGCAGTTCGCTGCCTTCGCCGAACGATCCGGGATCAGGGCTTCTCACCGAGGGACGCGATACTGACCCTCTCGGCCGTGATCGAGATGCGTGACGGGGCGCTCGTCGCCGTGGTACCCGGCTCGGGAGCGGCGTTTACGCTAACGGCCGAGGAGGCAATCCGCACTCGGCTGACCAGCGCCACTGGCGCCACGGTCATCGTCCGAGGACGCGTGGAGGCTGATGAGAACGACAAGACCCCCACGTCACTCGCCGTAACCCTGGTGGGTGGGGGGTGATTCGGAAGGGGCAGGCCCTTGGCCTCCGTTTGTCCGAGAGAGTCTGAGTCCACCGGCCTTGACCCTGTACTATGCCACAGGGTTTACTCTAGTGCATGTCCAAGACCGAAACCCTGACGATCGGTAAGTTGGCGGCTTCGGCCGGTGTGGGGCGTGAGACGATTCGGTACTACGAACGGCAAGGCCTGATCGACGCACCCCCCCGGTCGCCGGCGGGCTACCGACACTTTCCACCGGATACCGTTCTACGTCTACGGTTCATCCGCCGTGCCCAAGAGCTTGGCTTCACTTTGGGCGAGATCTCAGATCTGCTGGCACTCCGCGTAGACGAGGTCTCGGCCTGCGGCCCTGTCGAGGCCGGGGCCCGAGAGAAACTGGAGCAGGTGGAAACGAAGATCTCCGACCTACGCCGGATCGGCGACGCGTTGCACCGGCTCGTCGACAAGTGCCAGGCACGAGAGCCGACGAGTGGCTGCCCGATCCTCGAAGAGCTCGAAGATCGGAGCTAACTAAAACATGACCCACTCTGACGAACTCGATCTTGTCGTGATCGGCGCGGGTACAGGCGCCAACAGCGTGGCTCGGGCGTGCGCAAAAGAACGATGGAAGGTCGCAATCGTGGACTGCCTTCCATACGGGGGCACGTGCGCCCTGAGAGGTTGCGACCCCAAGAAGATGCTCGTGGGCGTCACCGAGGCGCTCGACTGGGTGGCGCGCATGAGCGACAAGGGACTTCACGCCGACAGTCTGGTGATCGACTGGTCAGAGATGATGGAGTTCAAGCGGACCTTTACCGGCCCGATGCCGGAGCGACTCGAGGCTGGCTTCGAGAAACTGGGCGTAGAGACCTTGCACGGCGTGGCCACCTTCACCGGGCCCAACGAAGTCCGGATCGGCGCCCGGGTCATTCGGGCTCGGCACGTTCATGTTGCGACCGGCGCGCGGCCAGTGACACTCGGTATCCCCGGAGAGGAGTTGGTGAGCTCGAGCTCGGATTTCCTCGAGCTCGAAGAGCTGCCGCCACGGGTCGTCTTCGTCGGTGGCGGTTTCATATCCTTCGAATTCGCACACATCGCGAAGCGGGCGGGCGCGTCGGAGGTCATTATCCTCCACCGAAGTGCACGACCCCTGGTGCGCTTCGATCCCGATCTTGTCGATCTCCAGGTTGACCGGACACGTGAGCTCGGGATCAACGTTCGTCTGCATTCTTGCGTGGTCGAGGTCGAGAAAGTCGAGGATGCAATCACGGTGACCTTCGACACGCCCGACGGACCCCAAACAGTCGAATGCGACCTGGTGGTCCACAGCGCTGGGCGGGTCCCGAACCTCGACGGGTTGAACCTCGACGTGGCGGGGATCGAGGCAGGCTCACGGGGGATCGTCGTGAAGTCCTCCATGCGCAGCGTCTCAAACCCGGCCGTGTTCGCAGCCGGCGATTGCGCGGACACGGGCGCCCCGAGCCTCACCCCCGTTTCCGCCAACGAGGCGCGGGTGGCGTTCAAGAACCTCCTCGCGGGTGATGATGTCCACCACGTCGAGTACCCGCCGATCCCCACGACCGTGTTCACGGTGCCACCGCTCGCAGCGGTGGGTCTTCTCGAGGACGAAGCAAGGGCCGAGGGGATCGACGTCGAGGTCAAGTTCAAAGAGACAGGCGCCTGGTACTCCTCACTCCGGGTCGGCGAATCGCACTCCGCGCACAAGATCATCTTGGAGCGCGGTACAGGCAGAATCGTCGGGGCCCACGTGCTGGGTCCCGGGGCGGAAGAACAGATCAACCTCTTTGGGATGGCGATGAGTACGGGGCTGACGGCCAACCAGATCAAGGCGTTGATCTTCGCCTATCCGAGCTACGCCTCGGACCTGGCATCTATGCTGTAGCCCTTGACCCGGTACCGTGGTACAGGCGCTAGGTTGCAACCAGCTGGGGTCCCAAGGGGTTTGCCTGGCGCACGGAGGGTAATGTGAGGGAATCGATGAGGACGACGCTGCCAAGCGTTGGCGGTGTCACGGCCGCGGCCGGCTCCGCGTTGTGCTGTGGCGGGCCGGTGGTGGCCGCTAGCCTAGGCGTATCGGGTGCGGGCCTCTCCGCGTTCGAGCCGTTCCGACCGTATTTTCTGGCCGCTACCGCCGCGCTCCTCGTATTCGGGTTCTGGCAACTCGATCGCGAGGAGAAGGCTGCTTGCGATCCGGGCAAGCCGTGCGCCGCTCCGATTGTGAGGAAGCGGATGAAGGTCACGCTTTGGGTGGCAACCGTAATCGCTGTGGTCTTCGCGACGTTCCCGAGCTGGCAGACGCTGGTCTTCTAAACAGGAGAGAACCGAATGGGTTGGCAGCAATGGTCGGCCGTTGCGGTTGTGATCGGAGGGGGCATTGTCCTTCAGACCCGGGCCATGACGACCCCGAGATGGATCACGCGGCCATGGGTCAGGGTGAGATGCCGGCAAGCATGGCCGAGGTCCAAGGCCCTTACACCACGGTGGCGCTCGACGTCGCCGGCATGACCTGAGACGGTTGTGCCGCAGCGGCCCGTGTGGCCGTGGAACGGGTGGATGGCGTGCGCGAGGCGACGTTCTCGTTCGACCGATCGGAGGGTTTCGTGACCTTCGACTCGACGGCCACAACGGTCGCCGAGATCATCGCAGAGCTCGAACGGCTGACCGCTTTCGACGCGACCAAGCGACCAGAGGTTGGGGGCTGAGAATGAAAGCAACACGCATTGAGTTGGTCTATTTCGAGGGCTGTCCGAACGCTTCGCAGGCGCGAGAGCACATTCGGGCCGCGGTTGAAGCGTCTGGGAGGTCGCTCGAATGGTCCGAGTGGGACCTCATGGCGGAATCAACGCCCGAAGACTTCCGGAGGTACGGTTCACCCACCGTGCTGATCGATGGGCAGGATGTGACGGGAGAAGGCGCGGCGGCGGCGGCGATGGCCTGCCGGGCGGACGGAGCCCCTTCGGTCGCTTTGATCGCGGAGAGGCTCGGATAGCCAACGCTCGGAGGGGATCTGGCTTCATTGGCAGTCGAACGGCGTCCTTGAGGGTACATGCCCCTCGCCGGGCCGTAAGGTCGGATTCGTCGGCGACCATTGACAGCGCCCCTTGCTTGCCGCGAGGCTTCATTGTCACTCCCGGTCGGAGTGAACAACAGTTGATGAGGGCGGGGGCCTCGTTCTTGGAGACCCCCGCCCTCTTTTTATTGTGGCCCATCCGGTCACGCAACGCGCGGTTGATTCGCGCGATTACCAGCAGGTCGGCAAGTACGTATCACGTGACTCCCGACAGGCAAAACCGAGGAGCGCATCGATGCGTACCAACGGAACTGTGAAGTGGTTCAACGATCAGAAGGGCTTCGGCTTCATCACGCCCGCAGACGGCAGCAAGGATTGCTTCGTCCATCACAGCGCGATCCAGGCCGAGGGTTTCAAGACCCTGGCCGAGGGAGCTCAGGTTGAGTTCGATATCGTCAGCGGAGAAAAGGGTCCGGCGGCTGAAAACGTCGTCGTGGCCTGACGGCTCCATGAGCTGGACCTGACCTAAGATCTGGGGCCGTCCCGACTTTCGGGGCGGCCTCGTTCTTTTCGGTGTGAGACCGCGCGCGGCATCGACCCGGCGGAGCGATCACACCTCAGCGAGGGACCATGGCTTCTCAAAATACGTCGCGTGTGCGTTTGGAAACCGTCCGCATCGCGTCGACCGCTCATTCAGGCTTCCACGCCGCTCCAGACTACGTCCCTCAGGTGGGCGAGCGGGTCCAGACCACAGAGGGCGCAGCGGAGGTGATAAGCGTGCTTACGCGAGTCACCGGGGGCCGCCTGCTGGAGCTACGTCTGGAGGAGCGGCCCAAGCCGCCCTTCTTTGCGGCCTCACACAACGTTCTCATCAGGGACGAAGTGGACTGACTCCCCCGGGGCTGCTACTCCAGGCTGCGCAGCAGATCGACCGCGACGTCTCGCTGGGCCAGGTTTGTGGCTTTGCCCTGGAAGATGCCGCCGGAGCCGCCGCCTCGGCCGCCAAACAGGTCCGCCACGCGCGGACCCACGTCCCTCAGGTCCGTGTTGGCCCGCTCCCCGGCCCCGATGACGAACGCCCCGTCCCCCCCTTCGCCACCTGTCAGAAGCACGACACGCTCGGGGGCCAGACGGGCGACCTCCTTGGCTACACCCTGAAGGAAGGGTAGCCCGCGCCGAGGCCAGTGGGCCGCCAGGACACGGCCGGGGCCGGCGACGAGTGCTGCGGCCGCGGAAGCGGTGACTTCCTCCTCCAGGTCACGGATCGTGCGCTCCGCGTCCTTCGACTGGACAAGCCTCGCGGACAGGGCGCCCACGAGCTCGTCATCGGGCGCGCCGAGCAGAGAGCGTAGCTTCGCATTCCGATCATGATGTTCCTGATGAAGCCGGCGCAACCGCGCGCCTGCCGCATAGAAGAGGCGCACACCGCCCCGCGTCGACTCGGTTCCTAGAAGTTTCACGGCCTCCAGCTCGGCGGTCGAGAGGCAGTGCGTTCCGCCGCAGGTGTTCAGGTCGATGCCATCGATCTCAACCAGCCGAATGCTCCCCGCGTGCCCCTCCGGGAGTCCTCGAGTACGGACGGGCAGCTCGGCGAACTCTGACTGGCTCACCCGTCTGGCCGTCACCGGACGGGCCTGCCTAATCTCGGCGGCGACCGTCTCCTCCAGATCAGCCAGCGCCTCGGGACCGAGCCCCGCCGCATCCAGCTCGACGTCCGAGATCCGATCCCCGAGGTGAAAGGCGACCGTGCGCCATCCGAACTGCTCGTCGGCGACCGCCGTGAGAAGGTGCTGCGCCGTGTGCTGTTGCATGTGGTCGAACCGACGCTGCCAATCGAGCTCGACCTTGACCCGGCCCGACGGTGCTGAACCGCTCAGGAAATGCCGAATCTCCCCACCCGACTTCTGGACGTCGCGGACGGGAACGCCGCCCACCGTCCCCCGGTCGGATGGCTGGCCCCCTCCCTCGGGGTAGAGGATCGTGTCGGCGAGGACGACGAACGACCGACCCTCGTCCTCTCCGGTACCCACGACGTCGGTGTCGAGTCGAGTCAGGCGGGGGTCGCGCTCATAGGCGGCAATGTCGGACACGTGCACCTCAGGACGGACGGGTGTGAGGTCGGCAAGGTGTCGCCGTGGTGGGCACGGCTGCAAGCGCCACCGGGCTGCCTAACGCTGCCGCCCCCCGATCGCCGGCGGCCGGAACGGCACGTACCTCGCCAGACGCACGCGGTTGATCGCCCCCGCGTAGATGTTCCCTTCGAGATCGACCCCCAGGAACTCGATAGGTCGGGGGGGCCCGTGCGCAGATGCCCCGAGAGCCCATCGCTCGCGTAGAGGATGTCGTCGCGGTCCCGGCTTTCGGCGTATGACATGAACACCGGCGAGCGCATCCGGTGGATTCCGATCGGGGACACCCCGGACGCCGTCAAGAACCACCCGGCGCTTCGGGGCATGGATCTCTCGAGGACCGGTGGCGGCGGCAGCTCGATCCAGATGGTCGCGGGTGACCTTCTGTATGCGACCGAGGGATCCACCGGTCCGCCTGTGCTCAACGCGTACGACAAGCGAACCGGCGAGTTCGTCGGGGAGGTCGAGCTTCCGGGTGCGGGTCAGTACGGAATGATGTCTTATGTGCACGAGGGGCGGCAGCACATTGTGGTTCAAGTCGGGAGGCCTGGACGTCTGGTCGCGCTGAAGCTTCCGGCGGAGCCGACAGCAGCCCCTAGCCCCCCCACCTTCGCCGTTTGTAGCTTCCGATCGCCCATATCGGGCCTATACAACGGAGACCCCATGCGTTTGGTGATCGTAGTGGGCGGCGGCGAGGTCGGCTTCCACCTCGCCGAACGTCTTTCTGAAGAGACACAGGACGTCGTGCTGATCGACTCGAGCGCGGAAAGAGCCGAGGACATCGGGAATCGGCTCGACATCATGACCGTCGTCGGCAACGGGGCGTCCCTGGCCGTGCTCGAGCGAGCCGGGATACGAAACGCCAAGATGGTGTTGGCGGTCACGAACGTCGACGAGGTCAATCTCATTGCGAGTCTCGCCGCTCGGCGCTTGGGCGTCGAGTACGTGGCCGCCCGGATCTCGAGCCCGGAGTACTATCAGCGCAGCAGTGTGCTCTCGCGCGAGGAATTGGGCATCGACTTGATGATCAATCCCGAGCAAGAGTGCGCACGAGAGACGCTCGAGCTGCTCCGGAGCGAGGTCGCGACCGAGGTCGCGTCTTTCGCCGACGGGCGCGTGCGGCTGCTAGGGCTCAAGGTCAAAGAGGGCGCTCGCGTGGCGGGCAAGTCGCTCAGGCAACTCGGCACGGAGCTCAGTGACCATCACTACGTGACCGCCGCGATTCAGCGTGGGAAAGAGACCATCCCTCCCGGCGCGGACGATACGATCGAGGCCGGGGACCACGTCTATCTGCTGTCTCCCGAGAGTGAGCTGGACTACATTCCCGCGTTGGCCGGCTACGCGCCGTTCAAGCTCCACCGGGTGATGATCGCCGGCGGCACACAAGAAGGCTTTTATACCGCCGACCTGCTCGCGCGCCACGGCGTCGAGGTCACGATCATCGATCCCGACCGGAAGCGCTGTCTCGAGCTCGCCGAGGCTCTGCCCAAGGCCCTCGTGCTCAACGGGGACCCCACGGACCTGGAGCTTCTCGAAATGGAGGGCGTGGCCGGGATGGACGCCTTCGTAGCCAGCACCGGGAACGACCAGACCAACCTGTTGACCAGCCTGCTGGCCAAGACCGTGGGCGCCCGCAAGGTAGTATCTCTCATCCACGACTTCTCGTACCTGCAACTGATCCCACGCCTGGACATCGACGCCTCGGTGTCACCGCGGCTTTCCACGGTGAACGCGATCCTCCGCGACGTACGTGGGGAGCGCATCACCAGCGTCGCGACGTTGAAGGGGATCGACGCCGAGGCCATCGAGTTCGAGGTGGGGGAGGGGTCGAAGATCGTGGGGAAGCGTTTGGGCGACGTGCACTTCCCACACGGGGGCATCGTCGGGATGCTGGTCCGTGGCGACGAGGTTTTCGCCCCCCCAGGGCGCCACCGAGTTCCAGGTGGGTGATATCGCGGTCGTGTTCGCGCTGCCGGCCAGCATCCGCGATATCGAGAATCTGTTCGCCTGATGTCCATCCGGCACCTCGTCAACATCATCGGGATGCTCCTCGTCTTCATTTCGGTGGCTATGGCGGTGACGGGACTCGGGGCCTCGTTCTACGAGGACGGTGCCGCCTTCGCGCTCTTTGCCTCCGCCGGCATCACGCTGCTGGCCGGTCTGGTCGCCTACGGTGTCACGAAGTTCGAAGGAGAGCTCACGACGCGAGAGGGTTACGCGATCGTGACCTTCGCCTGGACGGCGATGGCGGTCTTCGGCTCCCTGCCGTTCCTGATCTCCGGAACGCTGGACGGTGTGGTACCGGCGATGTTCGAGGCGATGTCGGGGTTCACGACGACCGGGGCCACCATGTTCGCCGACATCGAGGCGCTTCCCGAGGGCATTCTCCTGTGGCGCTCGGTCACGCATTGGCTGGGCGGCATGGGAATCATCGTGTTGGCCATCGCGATCCTGCCGTACGTGGGCGTGGGCGGCATGCAGCTCTTTCGGGCCGAGGTGCCGGGTCCCACGCCCGAGCGCCTCAGGCCGCGGATCACGCAGACGGCCAAGCTGCTTTGGGGAGTATACGTGGGGCTCACCGCAGCCCAGATCGTCCTGTACCTGTTCGGTGGGATGTCCCTGTTCGACTCGGTGAACCATGCGTTCGCGACCCTCGCTACGGGGGGGGGGTCGACCAAGAACGCATCGATCGCGGGGTTCGACTCCGCGTACATCCACTACGTGACGATCGTGTTCAGTACCTCGCAGGCGTGAACTTCACGCTGCACTTCCGGGCCGCCGCCGGCCGCCCCGTGTACTTCAAGGACGAGGAGTGGAGGTTCTACACCATGGTGGTCGTGACCGCCGGCTTGTTCCTGATGGTGAGCAACCTGCTGGCCGGTGGCTACGTGTTCAGCTTGGGGGGCGTAGAGCACGCCTTCAGGGACAGCATGTTCCAGGCCGTGTCGATCACGACCACGACCGGTTTCGTGTCGGCGGACTACGAGATATGGACTCCCGCAGCCCAGGGGCTCCTCGCCGCGCTCTTGTTCACGGGTGGGATGGCCGGGTCGACGGGCGGTGGGATCAAGGCGGTCCGGGTGCTGGTGCTGCTCCGCCACACGGCGAACGAGATTCGAAAGCACCTCCATCAGAGGGCGATCTTGATGGTCCGCGTGGGCACACGCGTCGTACGCGAGGACATCCTTCTGAGGATCCTCGGATTCGTGAGCCTCTATATTCTCCTCGTGTTGTTCGGCGGTATGCTCCTGACCTTCTTCGGTCTGGACATCCTCACCGCCGTCGGGGCCAGCGCGGCCGCGGTCGGGAACATCGGTCCCGGCCTGGGTGCCGTTGGCGCGACGGACTACTACGGGTGGATCGGAGACCCGGGGCTCGTCGTGATCACGTTCCTGATGCTGGTGGGCCGGCTGGAGATCTATACGGTGTTGCTGCTCTTCCACCCCGATACGTGGAAGCGGCAGCACACGCGCAGGGCCGAGGCGCCCGGCGTGCGCCAACGGAGGTAAGCCAGGGCCGAGTGTCGTGTCCCGGGAATACGGTGACGCACCGAGGGGACCGAAGCGCCGCCCTGGCAAGGCGAGACGACGAGGAATAGCAACGCTATTTCGAGGAGGAACAACGCCGCCAGGGTGGATGCAGCGGTTCACGAGCCGAGCGCCTGCCCTGCTCGAGGCCAAGCGCACTGCACACCGCGAGACGATCGAGCGAAGCGAGATCAATGACAGCGTATTTCCGGGACACGACACTAAACGCCCTGAGATAAGGAGTGACCCCGCGATGGCCCGGTTCTTTCCGTTGATCGCCGCCATGCTGCGCTGAGACGAGAGTAAAAGGAACGCCGCGACTTCCTCAAGAGAACGTGGGCGGGCCGGGGTGCGGCTTCTTAGAAGATATTGGCCTCCACGGCCAAACCCCTCCCGAAGCGTCCGTGCTGGAACGGACCCATGTCCAAGGTGCGTGATTCTCCGTCCGCGATGAACTCCGAGACCGCCAAACCCGCCACGGGGGCGTGCATGATGCCGTGGCCGGAGAAGCCGCAGGCGTCGATCCAGCCCTCGGCTCCCGGGTTGGGACCGATGATCGGGCTGTTGTCCGGTGACACGGCGTAGTGCCCCCACCAGCTTCCCTTCCGGTCCACCCCCAACTCCTCCCACCAGGGATACCGGTGCACGCCGGTGACGAGCACGTGCTCCAGCCAGTCCCAGTCCATGCCCTCCGTGAAACCGAAGTCCCGATCCAGGTCGTCGCGGCCGAAGAGCACGCGGTTGCCTTCGCTTCGAAGGTAGACGCCGGTGGTCAGGTCGATGGTCAGCGGATAAGTGCGCGGGTCGTCTATGGGAGCGCTGAGGAAGATCTGGATGCGCTTGGGCCCCACCGGCACGTCGAGGTCGGCGAACGCACCGACTTGAGCGGACCAGGCTCCCGCCGCGTTGACGACATGCCCGCAGTGAAAGGAGGACGTGTGGCTTCGCACGACCCATCCGGCTCCGCTCCGTTCGATGCCCGTCACCGGCGAATCGAGCCGGTAGTCCACGCCCAAATCCTTGCCCATGGAGACCCAGGCGTGGGTCGCCATGTGGGGATCGATCACGCCGTCCCATGGTCCATAGGTCGCTCCGGCCAGTCCTTCGGTCTCGAAATCGACGTAGCGTTGGGCTTCGATCGGATCCAGAACCTCGACGGGGGCGCCCAACCGCCTCTGCAGCGCGACGGACTCGAGGTGTCGCTCCCACTTGTCGTGGGGCACGAGCAGGAGATATCCGATGGCCCGATATCCCACGTCGTGGCCGTGACGCTCCTTGAATTCCCTATAGACCGGCAGGGAATACATCGAAAGCCGGATGTTGGCTTCGGTGGTGAACTGCACCCGGACACCGGCGGCGCTCTTTCCGGTAGAGCCCATGGCCGGGGCCACGTCCCTCTCGAGCACGACCACGCTCAAGCCTCGTGAGGCCAGATGCCAAGCGGCAGAGGCCCCGGTGATGCCGGCGCCGACGACGACGACGTCGGCGACGGTCCCGTTGGCCGACATTTGCCCGGCGCCCTCCGACATCTTCGCTATCTGCTCCGTGCTTCGTCGTTCCTTTCGTACCTGACGAGCTGCCGGGGGCCGACCTCCGCACCGTAGATGATGCCGTTCGCGTCGGCTGCTACACCCTCGGCGTTCGTGGTGCCTCGTGGCTGCTCGGCAGTATCGGGAATGAAGTAGAGTATGTGTCCGGTGATGGCGTTCCCGACCCGGATTCCACGTTGCCAACCGGGGTTGCTGGTCGGGCTCGATTCCGAGTCCGCACCGTACAGGATGTCGTTGTCGTCGATGTAGATGCCGCTCAGTCGACCGAACTGGAACCACTGATCGATGAAGTGGCCCTCCTGATCGAAGATCTGGATACGTACGTTGCCGCGGTCGGCCACGAAGAGCCGTCCCCGCGAGTCGAAGGCCAGGCCGTGCGGCGTACGGAACTCGCCGGGAGCCGTGCCGATCCTGCCCCAGGACTCCAAGAAGTTGCCCTCCGAGTCGAACTTGGCGATGCGCGACGTGGTGTTCGCGTCGGCGTTTGCGCCCTGCCCGGAGTGGCCGTCGGCCACGTAGATGTCTCCGTTCGGTGCCGTGATCACGTCGTTCGGCTGATCGAGGAGCGCGCCCTTGCCGTCACCGGCCACGCCGGGCTCGCCGAGGGTCATCAGGAGCTCGCCCTTGGGGCTGAACTTCATCACGGTGTGCCCCTTGCCGGGCGCGCTCGGATACCGCTCGAGTTCGTCGGGGCGGGCCGCGCGCGCGTCCGTGATCCACACGTTGCCGTCGTCGTCCACATGGATCCCGTGCGGCCAGAGAATCATCCCCGCGCCGAAGCTGGTGAGCAGGTTGCCTGACGTGTCGTACTTGAGGATCGGATCGACCGTCGACCCGGCGCAGCTGTTCGCCCCACACCGGTCGGCCACCCACACCGAGGTGCCGTCCGGGTCGATGTCGACGGCGCTGGTCGAGCCCCACTCCCGTCCGTCGGGTAGCGTGAAGTAGTCGTTGACGGTGGTGTACGGATTGGGGTGGTGGTTGGCGGGTTCGGTGCAGAGCTGTCCCGAAGCCGGCCCCGCGCCACCCAGCACCCCGACCGCGGCGAAAAGGGTGGTGAACGAGGCTGGAAACAGAGCGGTCGACGGGGACTGGGCGAAACGCCGTTGCGACATGGCTCAACTCCGTGGGTGCCGGTCCTGGACGGTCCATCAGCGGCGGGGTCGTGGCCACCAACATGCGCATCCCCCGTGGGCCGCCACAAGCATGGCACCACCCGTCCCGAGCGACTACCATCTCCGTCCGACTTTCGTCAGTCGAAGCACGACTCAGAACCAGCTCGTTCAGGAGGTCTTCATGCCGAGGGCAGTCATCCCGCTCTTCGCCGTCTGCGCGTTCGCCTTCGTCCTCGCCACTCCGGCGTCCGCGTTCGCTCAAGGTGGTCGCGGCGGGGGTGAGGCGAGTGGCCCGCCGCCGTCGATCGACGACAAGACGGAGGGCATGCAGAGGATCGACGGCTTCGTACCGATCTACTGGGAGGAGTCCGCCGGCAAGGTGTGGCTTGAGATCTCTCTGTGGGATACCGACCTGATGCACATGGCTGGGCTCGTCGCCGGCTTGGGCTCCAACGACCTGGGTCTCGACCGCGGATCCGGAGCGGTGTCCCGCGCCGTGCGCTTTCACCGGGTCGGACCGAAGGTCCTGATGGTCCAGCCCAACTACCAGTTCAGGGCGTCGTCGACGAATCCCAACGAGGTCGAAGCCGTGGAAGACGCGTTCGCGCCGGCCACATTGGCCGGCTTCACGGTCGCCGCCAAGACGGGCGACCGGGTTCTGGTGGACGCGACGGACTTTCTGATGCAGGACGTGGGGAACTATGCGCGCAGGATGCGTCCGGGAACGTATCGGGTCGATCCCGCTCGCAGCGCCGTCTACATGCCCATGACGATGGGATTCCCGGAGAACACCGAGATCGAGGTCTCCTTGACCTTCGCGCTCCAGCCGGGGGGATCGGGCGGTGGCGGCGGGTTCGGTGGGGGCGGCGACGCGGACGGATTCCAGGGGGTCGGTGACGTTGCGGCGAGTGCCGAGGCGCCCACGCTGCGGGTGCATCACTCCTTCATCAAGCTTCCGGAGCTCGGCACCTATCAACCCCGGCTGTACGATCCGCGGCCCGGGTTCGGCAGCATGAGCTTCGAGGACTATTCGGCGCCTCTCGGTGAGCCCATGACCAAGCGCTTCGTTCGGCGGCACCGGCTCGAGAAGCGCAATCCGTCGCAGGTCAGGAGCGAGGCCGTCGAGTCCATCGTGTACTATCTGGACCCCGGCACGCCGGAGCCCATTCGCTCGGCGCTTCTCGAGGGCGGCAGCTGGTGGAATCAGGCGTTCGAGGAGGCGGGGTTCATCGACGGCTTCCGGATGGAGTTGCGGCCGCCGGAGGTGAGCTCCCGCGACATCCTCTACAACGTGATCAACTGGGTCCATCGGTCGACACGCGGCTGGAGTTCCGGGGGATCCGTGACGGACCCGCGCACGGGCGAGATCCTCAAGGGGAGGGTGACGCTCGGATCACTCCGCATTCGCCAGGACTACATGATCGCCGAGGGGCTCTTGGCCCCTTACGAGAACGGTGACGAGACTCCGCCCGAGTTCGCGGAGTGGGCGCTCGCCCGCATTCGCCAACTGAGCGCACATGAAGTGGGCCATACCATCGGCCTCGGGCACAACTACTACAACAGTGAGGCGGGTCGCATCTCGGTGATGGACTACCCGCACCCGCTCGTCACGCTCGAAGGCGGGCGCATCGACTACTCCGACGTCTACGAAGGTGAGATCGGCGAGTGGGACCGCGTGGCGATCGCCTACGGATATTCGGTCTACGCCGACGAGTCCGAGGCCGGCCCGGCGCTTCAGAAGATCTTGGACGACGCGTGGGCACAAGACATTCGCTACCTGTCCAACCAGGACCAGTCGGCGAACGCCAGAGTCGATCAATGGGCGAACGGCATGAATCCCAGCGCCGACCTCGACGAGATGATGGCGGTGCGCTGCAGCCGGACCGGGCCGCGCGGTTGGTCGAGCAGCATGCGCTCGATCCGTCTTTGCCCGGGCTCCGGGACGTGATCTCGTCGATCGTCGGCGCCACAGAGCCGGACGAAGCCCACTCCCCTTATGAGGCGGAGATCCAACGGGCCGTTCGCCGTGTGGCGATCGATCGGCTGATGTCGTTGGCGGCCGCGGCGTCGATGCCTCAGGTCAGGGCGATCACCACCGCATATCTGGAGAGGGCGCGCAACGTCTTCGAGCGGCACAGCGCCCCCATGGCCACTTTGGAGAGCCCCGTGACCGCCCACCTCGCCCACGAGCGGCTGCTCGCCATGGACATCGGCCGCTTCCTCGATCGGCCCGGTGAGCCGTACGGCCTGCAGTCGGCTCCTGATGCGCCTCCCGAAGCCCCGATCGGGTCACCCGCGATGGACTTTCTGGGCGGCGCGGGGTCGGGTGGCTGGGACCTAAGTCGGGGCGCGCGGGACTGGAGGTCGAGCGGACCGAGCGGGTTGCCTTTCGCTCCGAGCTGGCTCGAGCAGGCGGCTCCGTACTGTTCACATGGGGAGTGGTGAGGCCGGGGGCCAGTTGAATACCGTGGGATCGAACATCGAGACTTTGTCGACAACGACCAAGAGGTGAGCATGGATCGCCGAGGATTCATTTCGAATGGGGCGATGGCCTCGGTAGGGCTGGCGGCCCTTCCAAACGTAGCACTCGCAGAAGATGGTGGTCGGAGCGTGCTCACGGGGCCCGTGCAGGACGCCATCCTTCGGCTGAACCACAACGCCAACCCGCTCGGCATTCCGCCGAAGGCACACGCCGCCATCATGGCCGCGATGGACGAGGTGCCTCACTATCCCGGCCCCCGAGATGAAACCCTGGTGGCGCGGATCGCCGAGATCCACGGAGTCAGCGACGAACAGGTGGTTCTGGGATCCGGGTCGACCGAAGTCATCCGCATGGCCATCGAGGCACACGCGTCCCCCGAGAGTCGCTTGCTCCAGGCCAACCCGACGTATGAGAACGCCATGGAATACGCGCAGCCCTACCCGTACAGGCTCGAGCAGGTAGCTCTGACGAGTGAGTTCGCGCACGACGTCGACCGCATGCGGAGTCTTGCCGAGGGGTGGACCGAGCCCACGGTCGTCTACATCTGAAATCCGAACAATCCGACCGGCACGATCACGCCGAGCGCGGCATTGGACGAGTGGTTTGGGTCGGCGTCCGACAACGTCTTCTTCATCGTGGACGAGGCGTATTATCCGTTCGTGAACGACCCCCGCTATTGGTCGGCCGAGAAGTGGGCGAACGAACGGGCGAACGTGCTGGTCACGCGAACGTTCTCCAAGCTCTACGGGATCGCCGGACTCCGTATCGGCTACGGGATCTGCGGTGCCGAGCCCGCTGAACGGCTCAACCTGTATGCCACCCACTCGAACCCCAACACGCTGGCCGTCGAGGCGGCGATCGGTGCGCTCGACGACGAGGGGTGGTACGAAAGAAGCCTGGCGACGTGGGATCGGTGCAAGGAGGTCGTGACGAAGTGCCTGGACGAACTCGAGCTCGATTACTTCAAGAGCCACACCGCGTTTCTGTTCCATGAAATTCGGGGCGATCAGAACCTCTATATCCGGCGCATGGAGGAGAACGGGATTCTGGTCGGACGGCCGTTCCCGCCGATGCTCTCGTACAACCGGCTTTCGCTTTCGGCTATGCCGGAGGGATTGGAGCGTTTCGCCGAGACCCTTCGGATGTTCCGGAGGAGGGGTTGGGTCTAGCCCGCTGTATTTCTTCAACAGCCTTCTAGGCGGTCCTCAATGATATCGCCGAGACCTTCCGTGCTCCCGGATCCGGAGGTCGCTATCGGGGCCCACGGTCCGTCGGCCCCGCAGGGGGAGATCCGGGTGGAGGGGCTCACGCTCCACTTCGGTGGGGTGACGGCGCTCGAGGACGTCAGCATCACCTTCCGCCGTGGCCTGCTTCAGGCGCTGATCGGCCCCAACGGTGCGGGCAAGACAAGCCTTCTGAACTGCCTGAGCGGGCTGTACAGGGCTCAAGAGGGGACCATCACGCTGACCGACGAGACCGGTGCCGAGCATCGGATCGACCGTCTTCCGCCGCACCGCATCGCCCGGCTGGGCATCGCCCGCACCTTCCAGAACATCGAGCTGTTCAAGCACATGAGCGTGCTCGACAATCTGATGTTGGGGCGTCACGGACACATGACCGGGAGCGTTCTGAGTTGCGGCTTGTATTGGGGACGCCAGCAGGCGCGGGAGATCGAGCACCGGGAAGAGGTGGAGCGCATCATCGACTTTCTGGAGCTTCAGCCCGTGCGGCGCGACCGCGTCGGCAACCTCGCCTATGGGCGCCAGAAGCTGGTGGAGCTGGGGCGCGCCCTCGCCCTGCAGCCCCAATTCCTGCTGCTGGACGAGCCGATGGCAGGCATGAACTCCGAAGAGAAGGAGTCGCTGGCCCGGTACATCCTCGACGTGAACGAGGAGTGGGGCGTCACCCCGGTCGTGATCGACCATGACATGGACGTGGTCATGGACATCGCGGACCAGGTCGCCGTGCTCGACTTCGGGCGTAAGATCGCGGAGGGCTCTCCGGATCACATTCGGGCGGATCCGGACGTGGTCGAGGCCTATCTCGGCGATGAGCACCACGGCCGGGCCGCGCATTGAGCGGCGACAGCCCTCCGGCCCTCCTTGCGGACCGTCCGGGCGCTCAGGACGAGATCGGCGCCGGGACGCTTCCCGGTCTCCTCGTCGCCAGTGCCCGTGCCGCTCCCGAAGCGGTCGCGCTCCGGGAGAAGGAGTTCGGAGTCTGGCAGGAGATCACCTGGGCCGGCTACCTCGACCGGGTACGTCGGTTCTCGTTGGGCCTGAGGGCGTTGGGTGTGGTCCCCGGTGACACCGTGGCGATCATCGGAGACAATCGGCCGGAGTGGGTCATCGCCGAATTGGCCGCGCAGGCATTGGGCGCCGTACCGGTCGGCATATATCAGGACTCCGTGCTCGACGAGCTACGATACGTGCTGGAGGCGTCCGGAGCCCGGGTCGCGGTGGCGGAGGATCAGGAGCAGGTAGACAAGGTCCTGGACGTGCAGGCACGGCTCCCCGGCCTTGAGCACGTCATCTACCACGACGCGAAGGGGCTCGGTGCCTACGAACCCGGGCACCTTCTGTTCTTCCCCACCGTCGAAGAACTCGGCGAGGCGCTGGACCGTGAACAGCCTGGGCTGTTCGACGCCATGCTCGGGGCCCTGGACCCGAACGGTGTCGCGCTGCTGTGCACCACGTCGGGGACCACCGGCAAGCCCAAGCTGGCGATGCTCAGCCATGCCAACCTGGTCAGCATGGCCGCACAGCTTCAGCAGGTCGATCCCATGGTTCCAGGCGACGATGTGGTGTCATTCCTTCCGCTGGCGTGGATCGGCGAGCAGATGGTGACGCTCTCGTGGGCGCTCACCGTCGGTTTCACGATCGACTTTCCCGAGGATTCGGACACCGTGCGCAGAGACCTTCGCGAGATCGGACCCAAGGCCCTCGTCTCGCCTCCCCGCATCTGGGAGAGCATGGTGTCGGATGTACAGGTCAAGATGGAGGACTCAACGCGCCTAAAGCGGCGGGTGTACGACTGGTCGATGTCCGTGGGCCGGGCCATGGCCGACACCCGCTTCGAGCGCCGGCCCGCGAGCCGGGCCTTGATCTGGAAGCACCGGCTCGCCTCGGCGATCACCTTGCTCCCGCTGAAGGACCAACTCGGCCTGCGGAAGGTTCGCCGCGCGTACACGGGGGGCGCGGCCCTGGGCCCTGACGTGTTCCGGTTCTTCCACGCCATGGGCGTGAACCTGACTAGCATCGGCCGAGGCTCATCGCGGATCGATCGAACGTCCTTCCAGGCGATCCATTCGCTCGCTGTTCCCTGTTACGCCCTCGGCCACGGCACGCAGGTCGTAGCTCAGCGGTTCTTGCCCTACCTCGACACGGGTCAATCGCCCCTCGAGGCGTCCTAACCGACCACCGTGCTCCTCGTAGACCCGGCCGATCATCTCGTAGTTTCGCGTGATCCCCTTCCCGTTCTCTCGGATCCCCTTCGCGTTCTCTTGGATCAGGTGTGCGTTCCCCTGAATCAGGAGCTTCAGTTCCTGGAATTGCTGTTGGGTCATCGGTCCCGGGGTGCTAGGAAGATCCAAGAGCGTAATCTACGCATCGGGACCGCGCTGGGACATGTCCGGTTGGGACACCGCGTCCGAGTCGTCCACGTTGACCGTGGCGTATGCCCTTTCCCCCGACAGTTCGTCCTTCATCGGTCTGGGCCGTGGCATGTACCATCGGCGCGCTGCCCATGCCTGCCTCGTTGGAGAGCATACCGCGCGCCATGCCTTGCTTGATCGCGGTGCTCACGGCGATCCCGACCGCACCCCCGGCCCCCGCGGTTGCCGAGAAGGCGTGCGAGAAGATGGAGCTCAGCACGCCGGGGAGCGTCGCGAAGTTGACCGGGATCACCGCCCGCCAGGTAGGCCACCGTCATGATCGGCACCAGGCGCTCGGAAAAACGGCCGATACGTCGGATCCCTCCGAGCACGACCAGCGCCGTGATGGCCGCCATCGAGACCGCCACCACATAAGGGTTCAGGTCGTAGCTCGCCAGCAGCGCGCGGCCCACGGTGTGAGACTGAAGCATCGAGGCGGCGAAGACCGCGTTGATGAGCATTCCGGCGCTGAAGAGGAGAGCCAGCGGATTCCACCCGAGTCCCCTGCGAATGTAGTACTGGGGCCCACCGCGTAACTGGCCGTCCGGGCCGCGCTCCCGGTAGTGGACCCCCAGGGTGATCTCTACCTTCTTCGACATCATCCCGAAGAACGCCAGCACCCACATCCAGAAGATGGCACCGGGCCCGCCCACGGAGAGAGCCGTAGCCACACCCGCCATGTTGCCCATGCCCACCGTTCCGGCCAGCGATGTCGCGGCGGCCTGAACCGGGGTCATCGTCTGATCTTCCTTGGCCGACGCGGACGCCGAGGTGAGTCGGCCCACGGTGTTCCGCAGGATGTAGCCGAGCCCTGTGACCTGGAAGAAGCCCGACCGCACCGTGAAGTAGATCGCGACTCCAGCGAGGAAGCCCATGGTCCAAGGACCCCAAAGGAAGGAGTCGATGAGGGCTAGGGTCTCTAGAAAAGAGTCGAGCATACTGCCTCACTGCGGTGAGCTAGAGCACCCGAGGCGCACCCGGGGCCCAAGGGCGCTCCGCTGACGAGCCATGCGGCAGCCCCAATCCTACGGGTATGTTTGCCGATAGTAAAAGGCAGAGTCCGACGGTGCCCGGACTGTCGATCGCCTCATGCCTCTGGGATGCGCCGACCACGATCAGTGCCGACGCCCGGGTCTTCGACTACGTTGGGTCTCCCGCCACGATCCTCGACGAGGTGGCCGCTGAGATCGACATACCGGTGTTCGATCTGGGGCGCCTCGCGCTGGACTCCCTCGAACGGGAACTGCAGACGCTATGAGGAAGGATCAGTGACCGACACCTCCGCGGATTCCTACGATCTCGTCGTCCACGGCAACGTCGCCCTTCCGGACGGCGGAGTGCTCGTAGGCGGGTGGTTGGGAATTGCGACTGGGCAGATCGCCGTGGTCTCCGAGACGCCTCTCGGCGGTGCCGAGGTGGTCGAGGCCGCGGGTCACCTGGTCCTCCCGGGCTTCGTGGACGCACATGTACATACGCGCTCCTGCGTAGACGAGGGAATCACCGCCACCACTCGTGCGGCGGCGGCGGGTGGGACCACCACCATCATCGACATGCCGTTCGACAAGCCGGCCCGACCGGTGAATTCGCTGGAGCGGTTCGAGGCGAAGGTGGCCGACGTCGGCACCGAGGCGCTCGTCGACGTCGCTCTCTATGCCACGTTGCCCCCTGAGGGCGACCTGGGCATGATCGCGGAGATGGCCGGGGCGGGTGCCGTGGGGTTCAAGGATTCCACGATCGAAGTGGACCCGATCAGCTTCCCCCGCATCCCGGACGGCCGCCTGTACGAGGCCTTCCAGGAGATTGCAGCGACCGGTCGCCCCGTGGCCGCTCATCAAGAGAATCAGGAGATCGTCTTCGCCCAGGCCGAGGCGTTTCAAGCCTGGGGCGACACGGCGCCCATCGATCACGCGCTGAGCCGTCCGCCGGTAGCCGAGGCGGAGGCCGCGGGCCGCTTGCTCGAATTGGCCTATTGGACCGGCGCGCACCTCCACATGGTGCACGGCACGCTCCCCCGCACCTTCGACCTCATCGAGTTCAATCGATCGAAGGGAGTGCGGGCCACGGGTGAGACCTGCCTTCAGTACCTGCTCCTCACCGCGGACGCCCTTCGCGAGCAGGGAGGTCGGGCCAAGTGCAATCCCCCGCTCCGCTCGCAGGAGGATGTGGACGGACTCTGGAGGCAGGTGCAGGACGGAACAGTGGACATCGTCACGTCGGACCACTCGCCCTATCCGCTCCACCGGAAGGAGACCGAGGACATCTTCGAGGCGTACGCCGGGATGCCGGGAGCCGAGACGCTGGGCACGCTGCTGTACAGCGAGGGCGTGATGACCGGTCGCATTGGGCTGGGCCGTTTTCTGGACCTCGTGGCCTCGGGTCCGGCGGAGGTGTTCGGGCTCGAGCGGAAGGGGCGACTGGAGGCGGGTGCCGACGCGGACTTCGTCGTCTTCGATCCGGACGCCGAGTGGACCCTGGACGAGAGCGAGATGCACTACGCGGTGGGGTGGAGTCCGTACCAGGGTCGCCAGGTGCGCGGCCGGGTGGTCTCGACATGGCTCCGAGGACGATGCGTCTATGGAGGGGGTCAGGTCTGCGCCGAGCCCGGAAGCGGCCGGTTCGTAGCCAGTTCACGATGATTCGACCACGGGTCACCGAGCCCGACACGACTACATGAACACGACGAGCATCATGGACCTTCAAGGCGTCTTCCCGATCCTCCCCACTCCCTTCACGGACCAAGGGACCGTCGACAAGGGCAGCCTCCGGCGTGTCATCGACTACGAGATGGAGGTCGGTGTGCACGGCGTCAGCGTTCTCGGCTTCATGGGCGAGGCGCATCGGCTATCCAATGCAGAGCGGACGCAGGTGGTGGCGACCGCGCTGGACCAGGCCGGCGGTGCGTTCCCCACATGGGTCGGAGTTCTTGCATTCGGGGCCGCGGGCGCCATCGAGCAGGGCCGCGAGGCGCAGGAGCTCGGAGCCCAGGGCGTGTTCGTCGCTCCGATCGGCGTTCAGAACGACCAGGTGATCTTCGACTACTACGCAGCGGTGGCGGAGGCCTTGGACATTCCGGTCGCGATCCACGACTTCCCCGAGTCGTTCCGGACCCTCCTGTCGCCCGAGCTCATCGCACGGATGGCCAACGAGATCGAGGGCGTGAGCTACATCAAACTGGAGGACTATCCTCCGCTTGCTAAGATGAGCCGCGTTCAGAAGCTGGCGCCCGACACCATGGGTATCTTCGGAGGCCTGGGTGGCGTGTATTTCCTGGAGGAGCTCCAGCGCGGCTCCAGGGGGATCATGACGGGATTCGCCTTCCCCGAGGTACTCGTCGCCGTGTACGAGGCCTTCAGGGCGGGGGACCAGCCGAGGGCGGCAAGGATCTTCGACCGCTACGTGACGTTGATACGCTACGAGTTCCAGCCGAAGATCGGTCTGGGGTACCGGAAGTTCTCCTACCAGAAGCGCGGGATCATCGATTCCGCCTTCATCCGCCCGCCGGGTATGCAGATCGACGACTACACGCGGCCGAGCTCGTGGCCATCATCGAACGAGTGGGATTCGACCTCGAAAGGCGCGGGCCGCAGCCGATCGAATTCGCCACTGTCTGAGAATTGCGGCCCGAAAGGGTACATTCCCAGGCCCTCGAAGCAACAATGGAGACACACATGAAACGCCATGGGGCACCGCTACTGATTGCGCTCGCGCTCGCGGCGGCTATGACGCCGGCCTGGGGCCAGGACGTGTCCACCATGTCGGCCTCCGAGTACATGAACGCGGACGAAGCGAAGCAGTACACGGTCATCGGGTATGTGATCGGCCGCTATCAGATGGTGACCGAGGGCGAGGCCAAGGCCGTGGGGGAGTGGTCGAGAAGTGGCTGGCGCGCCCGTCCAACGACGGGCTCTGGGGTCTGACCGAGTTGCTGTACGAGGCCGCGATGCTCGCCGCCTTCGGATCGGAGAGCACGATGCCCGTCGGAGAGGTGTTTGAGCGGGCCCTCTGGGCCAAGTGCGGGTGAGCTGAGTCCCTACCGGGCGAGAGGCTCGAGTCGGCGGTCGCGAAGTGCTCGCGACCGGGACTCCGTCAGCCCCGACTCTCCCTGCCGCACGAAGATCACGCCCAGGTCGAGCTCGTCCGCTAGGGTCGCCCCACCCTCGGGACCCAACACGGTCATGGCCGTCGCCCAGGCGTCCGCCAGGACCGCCCGTTCGTGGATGACGGTCACCGCTGCCCCGACGTACGGAAGGGGACGCCCCGTGCGGGGATCGATGATGTGGGAGTACCTACTGCCCGAAGCGTCCCAGAAGTTGCGGTAGTCGCCCGAGGTGGCGACCGACTCGTCACCGAGCGCCACGGTCGCGTACAGGGTCCGGGCGTCGGGAAGCGGTGCCTCGACCCCGACCACCCAAGCCACCCCGCCCGGCTTCTCGCCTGCGGCCCGCAATTCACCCCCTACCTCGACCATGAAGTCGCGGAAGCCCAGCTCGTCGAGCCGATCGGCCACCCCGTCGACGGCGTAGCCTTTCGCGATGGCGGACAGGTCCGCCACCACTCGTGGATCTCGCTTGATCAGGCTGGAACTCGCGGAGTCGATCGTGATCTGCCGGAAACCGACGTGCTCTCGCAGCTCTTCGAGATGCCGGTCCTCCGGAATCAGCTCGGGGCTGCCGTCCGGACCGAATCCCCAGGTGTCGACGAGCGGCCCGACGGTGACGTCGAACGCGCCGTCGCTCGCCACGCTCACCTGCTCAGCGAGTAGAAACACCTCGAGCACGCCCGACGAGACGGGAAAGGGCTTGGCGCTCTCGTGCCGATTGAAGCGCGACAGCTCCGAGTCGGGCTTGTAGGTCGACATCGCCCCGTCGACATCGTCGAGCCATTGCTCGACGGCGCGCTGCACGTTCCAAAACCGGGCGGCCGACAGGGAGCGCGCTACGAACTTGACGGAGTAGGTGGTCCCCATCGTCGCGCCGCCAAGCTCATGGACGATCCACTCATCACCGAGACAGCCACGTCGCCCCAGCACGACCGCCGTTGCGATCACCAGGGCCAACAGCGCGGCGGATGCTCGACTCCTCGAGCGTAGGGGTGGGCCACCGACTCGTGGCGTCTCGGGATTCATGAAGCAAGCATGGCGGGCAGGTGACGCTCGATCAACTCCCGGGGTCTGGACCCGGCCCCGGCGATATCGTTTAGATTCCGCCCCTATGATCTCCGTATCCAATCTCGAGAAGTCCTTCGGCGACCGGACCCTGTTCGCTCGGGCGTCGTTTCAGCTCAACCCCGGGGAGCGCTACGGCCTGGTGGGTGCCAACGGCTCGGGCAAGTCCACGCTGCTGAACATCCTGACCGGCGACTTGGAAGCCAGCGACGGTTCCATCTCGATCCCCAAGCGGCTGAGGCTGGGGGTCCTCCGACAGGATCAGTTCCTGTATGAGGATCAGGAGATCCTCGGGGTGGCGCTCATGGGCAACCCCGAACTGTGGGACGCGATGGTGGAGAAGGAGGCCTTGTTGGCGAGGGCGGAGAACCACTTCGACGCGCACCGATTCTCCGAGCTCGAGGAGACCGTGCAACTGCACGACGGCTATACGGCGGAGGCACGAGCGGCCACCATCCTGGAGGGGTTGGGCTTGCCGGCACCGGTGCATCGGCAGCCGCTGTCGACGCTGTCGGGTGGCTTCAAGCTTCGGGTCCTGCTGGCGCAGGTACTGGCGAGCGCCCCCGACGTCCTTCTTCTCGACGAGCCCACGAACCACCTAGACATCCTCTCCATCCGCTGGCTCGAGATGTTTCTGCGCGACTTTCCCGGTCCGCTTGTCGTGATCTCGCACGACCACCGGTTTCTGGACAACATCTCGACCCACATCCTGGATGTCGATTACGAGACGGTGACGCTCTACCACGGGAACTACAACGCGTTTCTGGAGGCGAAGCAGGCGGAGCGAGAGCGCCGGGGAAAGGACATCGCGGCCCGAGAGCGGGAAATCGCTCATCACCAGAAGTTCGTCGACAAATTCCGGGCCAAGGCTAGCAAGGCTCGCCAGGCGCAGAGCAGGGTGCGCATGATCGAGAAGAAGGCGGACTCTCTCGACGAGCTGCCCCAGAGCTCTCGTCGATACCCGACTTTCCGCTTCGAGCAGGTGCGCGATAGCGGGAGAGACGTCTTGCAGATCAAGGGCCTCAAGAAGGCGTTCGGCGACAACCAGGTGCTGCACGGCGTGGACCTCGTCGTGAATCGCGGGGATCGGCTGGCTATCATGGGACCCAACGGCATCGGCAAGTCGACTCTACTGAAGATCGTCATGGGCGAGCTCGAGGCCGACGCCGGGGCGGTCGTCTGGGGTTACGAGACCCATCCCGGCTACTTCGCCCAGGATCACCACGAGCAGTTCGAGTCTCCGACCTTCACGGCCGAGGAGTGGGTCTGGGACTTCTGTCCGGACAAGGATATCGGATATGTCCGGGCCCGGATGGGCATGATGCTCTTCTCGGGCGACGACGGGAAGAAACGGTTGAGCGCCCTCTCGGGGGGAGAGGCCGCACGTCTGGTCTTCAGCAGGCTGGCCATCGAACGGCCCAACGTTCTCGTCTTGGACGAGCCCACCAATCATCTGGATCTCGAGTCCATCGAGGCACTCGTCGAGGGGCTCGAGGCCTTCGAGGGCACGCTGCTGATCGTGTCACACGATCGTTGGTTCGTCAGCCAACTCGCGACCCGCGTCGTGGAGATCAAACCCGACGATATCGTCGACTACTTGGGCACGTACGATGAATACGTGCACTACTGCGGCGACGACCATCTCGACGCCGACCGCGTAATACTCAAGGCCAAGAGTGAGAAGAAGCGGGGGAAGGGGCAGGGGAAGGGAAAAGGGGACGGCAAGGGCAAACGGAACGGCAAGGGCAAAGGCAAAGGAGACGCCACGGACGGGTCAGGGGCGGGGCGGGTGGGTCGGAAGTCGGGAACGACCGACCATCATGAGAAGCGCAAGACCCGGGGCGGGAATCACAAGGCTGAGCTGAGCCGACTGCGGAAGACCCTCGACGCGCTGATGGAACACATCGACGCGGCCGAAGCTCGGGTGCGCGAGATCGACGAGATGTTCTGTGAGCCCGACTACTACGCGAACACGGCAGCCGACGACGTGCGCGCGATGGAAGATGAACGGTCGCGATTGCAGGGGGAGGTTGCCGATCTTACCGCTCGATGGGAACGGACAGAGGAGAGAATGGGCGCCCTCCAGTAACCGATCTGCGGTTGCCGTTCGGGTTGGGTGCCCCACTCGCGTAGGGCTGGTCTCTTCTCTACGTTGGCGGCGCGATCGGTTTCGATGGAACTAACGCGAGGCAAGTTGGGTTGTCATGTTCGTTCATGCCGCAGTCTCTGCTCCGGAGGTACGACACACTTGAAGACGCCGAGACGGTCGACTTGGCTTCGGCTGTTTCCCGTGTTGGTAGGGGCGCTCGTCGTGGCGTCCTGCGGGGTCGACACCGAGTCGAACACATTCACCGGCCCTAGCGGTCCGTCGGATGGGTGTACGGGTTGTCAGGACGTGATCGCGGTACGGGTGAACCCTCCCAGTGCGACGATGTTCGTCGATCAGACCCTTCAACTCACCGGTGAGGCCGTCAACTCCCAAGGCCAGGTGTTGGTCGGCCGGACCATCGCGTGGCTGTCGTCCGACGAGGACGTCGCCAAGATGTCGTCCGACGGTGTCGTGACCGGACTCGCCATCGGTTCCGCCACCATCACGGTTTCCACGGGCGGGGTATCCGGCACCGCCGCGATCACCGTGACCCCCGCTCCGGTTCCGGCTCCGGTTCCAGCTCCGGGGGGGTAATGATCCGAGAGACTTGGCCGTGGTGGATCGGCGGCCCACTGATCGGCCTGGTCGTCCCCGTCGTCTACCTGTACGGAGCCAAGAAGTGGGGCGTCTCTTCGACCCTGCGCCACATGTGCGCCGCCACCTTTCCCGCCGGCCTGGAGTACTTCCGGTACGATTGGCGGTCTCGTGGTAGCTGGCAGCTACTCATGGCTCTGGGCATGGTATTCGGTGCGGTGATCGCGAGCGTGTTCCTCGCTTCGCCGGATCCGATCTTACCGATTTCGGAGCGAACCTGGACCGCCCTCGCCGAACTGGGCCTCCAGGATCGAGAGGGGCTGGTGCCGTCGTCCCTCTTCTCCTGGAGCGGGCTCGCCACCGTCCCGGGTTTCGTCGTCATCGTCGTCGGAGGGTTCCTGGTCGGCTTCGGATCCCGCTACGCGGACGGGTGCACGTCCGGGCACGCCATTTCGGGGCTTGCGAACCTGCAGCTGTCGTCGCTGGCCGCGGTCATCGGCTTCTTCGTAGGCGGGCTCGTCGTTACGCATCTGCTGCTCCCTCTGATCCTCTGACGCATGAGCGAAGACACCGTAAGCAGAGCCGAGCCCGTGGGACCCTACTTTCTGCTGGGCGTCTACCTGGGAGTGGTGTTCATCAAGACGGAAGTGATCTCGTGGTTTCGGATCCAAGAGATGTTTCGCTTCCATGCCTTCCATATGTACGGGATCATCGGAGGAGCGGTGGCGGTGGGTGCGTTGGGTGTCTTCCTGATCAAGAAGACCAACGTCCGAACGGTGACCGGGCGCCCCATCGTGTTTCCCACGCCTCAGGATAGCCGCCCAGGGCCGCAGCATTGGATCGGGGGTACGATCTTCGGGCTTGGTTGGGGCCTTCTCGGTGCTTGCCCCGGCCCGATCTACGCCCTCATCGGAGCGGGCGTTTGGGTGATGTTCGTCGGGCTTCTGGCGGCGCTAGCGGGCGCTTGGTTCTACGGCCTTCTACGGCCCAGGCTTCCGCACAGCTGACCTCAGGGGCCGTCGAGGTGGCCCTAAGTCGGTGGTCGCGAATGATCCAAGGTCCGGCGAACGGCCGAGGCGAGGTCGGCTCTGGTGAGAGGCTTCTCCAGGCAGAGATAGTGTTTCGGGAGATCGTCGCCCCGGACACTCCCGTACGAATAGCCCGACATCAGGATCACCTTTAGCCCTGGGCTGATCTCGGTCAGTTTCTTCACCAGGTCCGGCCCGGACATCTCGGGCATGACGACGTCCGACAGGACGAGGTCAACCGCGTCGGGTCCGTTCCGGGTCATCGCCTCCCGGAGTGCGCTCGATGCCGTCTCGGCGCCCTCGGCCTCGATGACCGAGTATCCCAAATCACGGAGAATACGCGACGTGAGGACCCTGACCATGGCCTCGTCTTCAACGACGAGAATCGTCTCGGTGCCGTGTGCGAGGCCGTCGGAGGCAACCTCTTCGACGGGCTCTGCATCGCTCGGCTCCTGTGTCAACACGGGGAGGTAGATCAGAAACGTGGTTCCTGAGGCCACCTCGCTACTCGCCCAGATGCTGCCGCCGCTCTGCTTAACGATGCCGTACGCAGTGGCCAGACCCAGGCCGCTGCCGTCGCCCCGCCCCTTGGTCGTGAAGAACGGCTCGAAGATGTGCCCCAAGGCGTGCTCGGGGATTCCTTCGCCGGAATCGGTGACTTTGAGTAGCACGTGTGGGCCGGGCGATAATGTAATGAAGTCCTGCACGAAGTCCTCGCCGACCTCCACTTCTGTAGTCGTGATCTCGAGCCTCCCTCCGTCAGGCATCGCGTCTCTGGAGTTGACCACCAGATTCAGCACGACCTGCTCGAGCTGTGTCGGGTCGGCGTAGATGGTACTGGAGGGCGTGTCGTAGTGCGTGACGACTTCGATGTTTTCGCCGACGACCCTGCGCACCATTTTTTCAAGCTGCCCGAGCGTGGCGTCGAGGTTGACGAGCTGGGGACGGAGAAGCTGTCTGCCACTAAAGGCCAGGAGTTGTCGCACCAGACTGCCAGCACCTTTCGCCGCGGATGCGAGTTCAGTCAGTTCCTCTTGGCTCTCATCCTCATCGCTGATGCGGCTGCCGACGACCTGTGCGCAGAGGAGCATGACCATCAGATGGTTGTTGAAGTCGTGAGCGATTCCGGCTGCCAAGCGTCCTACGGCTTCGTGCTTCTGAGAGAAGGACAACTGACGACGTAGTCTCTCACTCTCGCGTTCGGCTTCCTTCCTCTCCGAGAGGTCGCGCGCGAAGAGACAGAGCACGTGTCGGTTCCGGTAGATGACGAGGTTCGCACTCACTTCAACCGGCACGACCGTGCCATCGCTTCGTCTGTACGACCGCTCGCCCAGAATGTCGTGATGCTCCCCCACTACTCGAGTCACAAACCTGTCCTGCTCTTCTGGAGTACCGAGGTCGATATCATAGAGGTCGAGGTTAAGCAACTCGCTCATCGTGAACCCCAGCAGAGTCGCCAGCGCAGGGTTCACGCATCAGTTGGGCGGACCTGGCCGTTCTTGACCCCGATGATGCGAGCGTTCTCATCGTCGACGACGACCCCGCGATCCGCCGAACATTGGAGAAGGTCGTCGAGAGTTACGGATACAGCACGAAGACTGCCGCTTCGGCCGAAGAGGCAGACCAGTGGCTATCCACCACGCGCTTCGACGTGGTCCTCCTGGATATCGAGTTGCCGAGGATGAGCGGAGTGGAGTTCCTGGCTTGGGCACTCGCGCGAGACCCTGAGGTGGCGGTGATCATGCTGACCGGGTTGGACAACCCAGCCCTCGCCCTGGAGTGCCTGGCCAACGGGGCGAGAACGTACTTCGTCAAGCCGTTCGATCCGGGATTCATGCGTCACGCACTGCGCGATGCGGTGGCGATGCGGCGGCTCCTGGTGGAGCGAAACGGGCGCGCGGCGGCCGCTCCAAGGACCGAGGTTTGACAGGGCGGTACGATCCGAAGAGCTATCGACTCGAACCCGGGCCCATTGCTTCCGGCTCAATCCGCACCACTGCAGTTCCGTCCCTCTCCTCGACCAGCGTGCCGAAGTGGGCCGAGCGCTCGATCACAACCCGGACGATCTTCTGCCCCAACTCACCCATCGCCGGTAAAGGCCGACCTCGCACGGACGGTGGTTCACCGAACCGTCGGCGCCGGCGTCGATCACCGCGTGGGCGAACTCGATGATGAAGTCTGCGGGGATCGTGCGGTTCGCGCCGCCTTCGTGGGCGTGAATCGAGACCACGACGTAGTCGGCCAGCACCTTGGCGTTGCGGGGTACTCTGCTGTTCGTGTTCGCCGAGGCTAGGCCCCCCTGTCGGCCTTGGCAAGCCGTGCCGTGTTCGCCTTCTAGTGACCCGTCACGATTCGGGTCCCCTCGGTGCTCGCGTCGTATCCGAACCGGTCCCTGATCTGTCCCGCCGGGTCGACGAGCACGATCGTGTCCCCGGTGTTGTTCAGGTTGAGGGGCAATCCGCGCCTCTGCGTCGTGCCTGTGGCTCCGGATGGAAGCCTACCCAGGTCCGAGAGAGGCCACCGACGCAGGGCCAGGTCCTGCAGGTACCACTGGGCGAGATCGGCCGTGCCCGGGCCATCGTTCCGGATCGTCACCTCCTCCAACTCCCGGTCTTCTCCTACCGGGTCTGGGAGCAGGCTTTCGATGACCACCGTGGCGTCGGCAGGTGTCCTGTTCTTGATGTCGAAGGTGTGTTCGCACGGCGTACTGACCGGTGCCCGCGTCCACCGTGATCCGTATCGTTCCTTCCGGTCCCGTCGGGTCGAGATCCGCGATGAACGCGTCCTCCACATTGCCACCGAGCCCTCCCTTGGTGTAGCGATTGGTCTGGAACACACGAGGCGGATCCGGGAGGGTGGCCAGGGCCTCCAGCGTCACTCTCCGCGGATGGCGGTAGTCGGCCCGATCGCCATTGGAGATGCTGACGGCGCTGGGGGACAGGTCCCGAATGAAGGCGGCCGAAGTACTCGAATGAGAACCGTGGTGGTTGGCCTGGTAGACGTCGACGTCGGTGACCGCGTCGAGAGCGGCGATCTTCCCCTCCGTGAACGACTCGATGTCCCCTCCGACGAAGAGGCGGAAACCCATCCATTCGATGAGAAGGGCCACGCTCATGTCGTTCTCGTCGTGTCCCGACTGAGCGTCCTGCTCACCCGTGACGACTCCACCCGACGCGATGCAGGTCACCGTGACGGCCCCCAACATGAACGACTCTCCACGCTGCAGGTGTCGTGCGCGGTGGCCGATGGCCGTGTCGTATTCCACGTAACGAGCGCTCGTACGCTTGCCGGCGGGTAAGAAGTCCTTGTCGCCTCGGTCGTACGCGTTGAGGATCGGGATCGCCGGCGAGGACGTGAGTTCGTCGATTCCTCCGTAGTGGTCCGAGTGATAATGGGTGGTCACGAAGTGATCGATCCGCTCGACGCCCGCCCCGTCCAGCACCTGGCGGATCGTCTGTCCGCGGCCATCGTCCCCCGCGTCGATCAGAAGGCTCTCTCCCGTCGGCGAAACGACCAGCGTCGCATCTCCCTGATCCACGTCGATGTGGTAGCTGTCCATCTGCTGGCCGTAGAGGGACGTGCCGAGGAGACTCGCCATCAGGGTGAGCACGCCAAGGCGCATGGGGCTCATGCCGGCCCTAGAGGAACACCGCGATGAAGAGCGCGACCAGAATGCCGCCGGCACCCACCGCCAGCAGGATGGTCACCAGAATGACGACGAAGGTCAGGAGGTTGTTCACGCTAGCGAGCGCCGCCATCAGATCGGAGACGTCGCTCCCTTCGGTGGTCACGATGCGACGAAGCGCATTGCCCGCACCGATCGTCAGTACCCCGGTGACGGCGTAGAGGAGCGTGACCAACGCGGCCATCGCGCTTCCGCTCAGAATCTCCGGGATCGCGAGAAGGGCGAGGATGCCGAGTAGGACCGCAAGAGAGCGCATGCGATTCGACAGCCCCTTGAACAGAGCGTCGTCCTCGGGGCTGAACTCGTAGCCTTCCCCGCGGGCCGGCGCGGTGCCGGACTCCATGGTCGTTGCATCCTCCATCGTCGTCCTCATGTGTAAGGTATTCTTCCACATTGGAGCCGAGGTCTCCGTGAATCAAGCCCTTGCTCGACGGAGGGTCAGCTCGACAGCCAACGCATGACGTTGAGTAGGACACAACCGATGCCTCGCCGACCTCACAGCGCCGGGAACCCGGCCGGTGGACGTCTGTGGTGCGTTCCCTGCTCGTACGCGTAGGCCAACCGGAAGAGGAGCAACTCGGCGTATGGCCGCGCGAGAATCTGGAGTCCGGCCGGGAGTGTACCGTAGGTGTAACCCATGGGCACCGTGATCGCGGGCATACCCGTGGCGGGCGCCACCAACTGGCTGTTGTCCCCGAGGTACTCCTCTCGAGCCCGATCCAAATGTGCCGGAGGATTGCGCCAGCTGGGATAGATGATGGCGTCCACCTCGGCGCCGTCCATGGCTGCCTGGAGTTCCGATAGGTAACCCTGCCTCTGCTCGTGCTCGGCGTAGTCCGGGCAGGGGGGGTCCCAATCTCGTGGGTGCACGTCCAAGGGCATGTTCTCGTTGCGACGCAGGGACTCCTCTGTATAGTCGGCGTATTGCCCGGTCTCGAGCACCTCGAGCACGTCGTGGATCGGAGCGTCCTCGCCCAGGGCCGACAGGTACTGGTACATGTCGTAGCGGAAGCGCCGGCAGAACATGCCCTCTCGATCCAACTCCTTCTGCAGGTCGAAGTCGAAGGGGTCCACGATGGTCGCCCCGAGCCGGGCCAGATCCGCCACGGCTTCCTCGAAGACCCGGATGACGGCCGTGTCGGCGTCTTCGGTGTTCACGAGTTGGCGCAACACCGCGATGCGTGTGCCCTGCAGCCCGTTCGGGTCCAAGGCGGTTGTGTAGTCGGGTTCCTTCCTTCCGCGCCCCGCCTCGGTATAGGGATCGGCTGGGTCGTATCCTGCGACCACGTTGAAGATCCTGGCGGCGTCCTCGACGCTCCGGGCCATGGGGCCGGCTATGTCCCGGTCGAAGGAGAGCGGGATGACCCCATCCCGGCTGGTGAGGCCGATGGTCGATCGAATCCCTACGAGCGCCAGGTGCGAGGAAGGGCCTCGGATCGAGTTGCCTGTGTCACTTCCAAGGCCCGCCACTCCGAAACTGGCCGCGACGCCCGATGCGGTCCCTCCGCTGGATCCTGCGGGCACGCGGTCGAACGCATAAGCGTTCGATGTCGTGTCGTACGACGAGCTCACCGTCTGCCGGGCGCTGAAGGCCCACTCCGCCATGTTCGTCTTGGCCACGATGACCGCCCCGGCCTCGCGGATCTTGCGCACCATGAAGGCGTCGTCGGGCGGCACGCTCCCCATGAGGGCGACGGAGCCCCCTGTCGTCGGCAGGTCATGGGTGTCGAAGTTGTCCTTCACCAGCATGGGCGCGCAGAAGAGCGGCGGTGGCTCGAGACCCGCGGCCAGCAGTCCGTCAAGAACGTCGGCCCGTGAGAGGGCGTTCGGGTTCACCACCGTGATGGCGTTCACCGTGGCCTCATCGTACGCCTCGATCCGATCGAGGTGGGCCTGGACCACGGCCCTGCACGTCGTTCGACCGCTCACGATGGCATCCCTGATCTCCGCGATCGACGCTTCCACCACGTCGAAGGACGCGGGCTGAGACTCGCAGGCCAGCGGTGAAAGGGCGAGCGCGGCGACGAGAAGGCGGACTCTGATGGACTGCATGGCGAGCTTCCTGCGCTGGTGGTTTCGGGGTCGGGACGAGTTACCAAGATCGGTGGTGAGGCCTGCCTTGTCGATTGGCGGGGGCTTGGTCGAAGCAGAGCCTAATGGTGGGGGACCTCAAACCGTGTAATAGGGAGCCATCATCAGGTATACCAGCACGCCGGTAACGGCCACGTACATCCACATCGGCAGCGTCCATCGGGCCAGCCGCCGGTGTCTCGCGAACTCCCCGCGCACGGCTCTCGCGATCGTGAACAGGACGAACGGGACCAGGATGGGCGCGAGGGAGATGTGTGAAATGAGGATGAAGAAGTAGGTCGGGCGGAGCCAACCCTCTCCTCCGAAGTGCGACTGCGGCGCCTGCGAGTGATACGTCACGTACGAGATCAGAAAGAGGCACGAGAGGACGAAGCTGGTGCACATGAGGCCGATGTGCGTCTTGCGGCGCCCGCTCCTGATCGCCACGTAGGCGGCCGCAAGCAGCACGGCGGTGGTGCCGTTGATGATCGCGTGCATGCGCGGGAGTCCGGATACGTCCAGTCCGTCGAGCTTGAACGCTTGGGGAAACGCCGCGAGCGCGGCTACGAGCCCTCCGACCAGCAGGGTCAGCGCGAGGACTGCGAGCCACAGAGAGCGTTCGCTCGGGGGGTTCTCCTCCCGGTCCGTGGATTCGATCATGCCCGATCCGAGGTCATGGGGCGAGGTCTGAGGGGCGGGTCCCGGAGCCGGAAGCGTCTAGTCGGGTCGCCCCATCAGCGAACTGATGGTCCGACCCTCGCTGCGGGGGTTCCGGAGGTGCACGTCGAGCCACGCCGCCCATCGACCCCACAGGTCCAAGAGTGTCTCTTTGGTGGCCGGTCCGTGATCCTCGAACGGATACAGGTACATGGCGGCCTCCTTACCCAGTCCGTTCAGAGCGTGGAACAGCCTGGGTGAGTGATCCGGATCGGTGCCCACGTTCTGGTCCTGAAGCCCGTGGTACATGAGCAGGGCACCCGTAAGGTTGTTGGCATACAGGAACGGCGACATGCCGAGGTAGACGTCCTTGGCGTCCCACAGGAACCGGCGCTCCGACTGGAAGCTGAGCGGGGTGAACGTGCGGTTGTAATTGCCGTCCCCCGCGATACCGGCCTTGAAGAAGGGCGTGTGCACCATCGCGTTGACGGTCGAGAAGGCGCCGTACGAGTGCCCCCCGAGCCCGAGTCGCTGACGGTCGATGATCGCTCGACGGTCGAGTTCGTCGATCACGGCCGCAAGGTTGTTTCGCAGGTCGTGCTCATAGTTGTTGTTCATGCGGCCGGGAGCGCCGACGATCGGAGCGTCGGGCTCGACGACGGCGTATCCGAGCCGAATCAGGTACTCGATCGAGCGCACGCCGAAGTCCACGGTGAAGCGCTCTCGGGGAGCGGCCGTGAGGTCGGGCGTGTAGTCGATGTTCTGTGTGATCTGAACGCGGCTGGGGCCCTGCACGAGGTATGACTGAGGCGTCTCGCGGGGAGACTCCCGCGACACGATGAAGCGCCCGGAGTTGATGTCGAGGACGGACGTCAGGCGCTCGAAAGCGTTTTCGTTGTCCCCTTCGAAGATGCGCTCCGTCTCGCCGGTGCGAATGGTCACGCGGTCCAAGAAGGTCCTGGGCGCCACCTCGAGCGGATCCTCGTTGTAGCGCGTCCCGTAGAAGAAGACGTGCTCCCCGTCAGCAGACAGCTGGACGGACACGTTCCGGGTGTCGAACACGGCCTGCGTCTGTCGGCGCTCGTCCTCGGGCAGGACGCCCCCCACCATGACCAGCGCGCCGGGTGTCGAGTAGAAATCCTCCGCTTCGTACTCGACCAGTGTGTGAGCCTCTGCGTCCGGATCGTCCAGGAAGACTTCGTACTCGCGCACCCGATCGCGCTTGCGCTCCGCCAGGAAGCGGATCGACATATCCGCTGAGAAGCGGTAGGTCGAGATGCGGTTGTCACTCTCGTAGACCACGCTCAGTCCCGTGTCGTCGAAGGGAGGAAGCCACTGCATGACTCGGTCCTTACGGCTATCGAGCTGCTCTCCCTCGGGATCCTTCGGCTCGCCCTCCTGCCTCGCTTCCTGCTCGAGGTAGGTCAAGCCCCGTCCGCCGACACGCCACTTTACGTCTCGGCGACCCTTCGGTTCGTCCTGGTCCGGCGGCCCGGCCCCCGGAGGCGGCCTCGGTCGATCTGAGTCCGGGATTCCGGTGTTCATCGGCGTCCGTTTGAGCTCCGCGAGGACATTCCCCTGGGCATCCCAGATTTCCTCCACGCTGCCGAAGTTGCGCACCGGCACGATGTAGCTGAACGGGTGCTCCATGCGAGCCACGCGCGCGTAGCGCGCATCGGACGAGAAGTCGAAGCCCTTCACCATGGTCGGCTCTCCCACGAACTCGACATCCCTACTCTCGACGTCGACCAGGGTGAGTTGACCCGTGGCGTGCCAGGCCAAGAGGGCCTCGTCGTGAGGGGTCTCCATCAGGCTCGCGTACGTACGCAGATGGTTCTCGCCCTTCTCGGTGATCTTCACCTGCGGGCCGGTCGGAACGGCCGGCGGCACCGGCATCGATGGACGGTCTTCCGGAATCAGAACCGTCGCGATCTTGCTTCCGCCGGCAGTCCATTCATACGTGGTGACGATGGTAGCCAACACGGCTCGGCGAGTGACGCGCCTCGAGCGGCCGGTGGCGGCGTCGGCAACGTAGATATGTGTGCCGTCGACGAAGTGGGCGAAGAACGCCAACCTGGATCCGTCGGGCGACCAGGAGGCGTTCGAGACCCGCGCTCCCTGAGGAATCTCGACCGGCACCTTCGATCCGTCCGCCGCGGAGACGACCTCGATCCCGGTGTTGTTCCTCGTCGTCAGCCGGCGGCTTCGATGCGCTGCGAAGTCGATGAACTCACCGCCCAACTCGTGAAACGGCTGCGAGAAGACGTCCATGGTCACGGGGCCGTCTTCGACTTCGTTCAGAAACCACATCTTGTCGGGGCTCACGTCGGAGAGCGCCACGTTGAGATAACGTGGAGCCAGCGCGGCTTCGGCGATGGCCTCCGGCGGCGAGACGAACTGCTTCTGCGCGAGAATCTGACGGGCGTCCCAGGCTCCATTCTGGTCCTGGCCCGCGACCGCCTGCGGGATCAGCAGGGCAATCGAATAGCCCCACAACAGGAGAAGGGCGGGAGGTAGTCGACGGGGCGCAGGGATGGGGCGCGTGTGTTCAGTCATTTCCGTATCCAGGAGTCGAATTCCCCCCACGCGCGTCCGGCGCCGGCGCCTCGCACACGGGGCCAAGGACAACAAATGGGGCTGGAACGCGAGATCCACAAGGGGATGTGCCACGGAGCCTCTCAGGGTCTTTCATAGCCGGGGTCGCGTGGACTGGTGCGCCACCGCCCCACGGTAAGTGTACCGCAGATTGGGCGTATTTTTACCGAACGCGAGATGCCGGTCGGACCTTCCTGGAGGATACGTCTGGCAAAGCTCGCCCTCTTGGATCATTTTTTGGGGGGTCTTGAGAGGCAGTACGCAACTGCCTATTGGCAGCTGAAAGGAACGAACGGCATGAAGTTGGTGGCCGCCCTACGCGTCTGTCTGACGACGGCGTTGCTCCTTCCCCTGGCCGCTGAGGCGGTCGTGGGCCAGGAGGGCTATCCCATAGAGATCGGAGACCGGGTCCGCGTCTTGGTTCCGATGCAGATCGACGGTGATCTCGTGGGATTCTCCGACGGCGGACTCATTATCCACATACCCAACCACATCGACCTGACGAGCGTGCCCCTCGAGGCTCTGCAGGGACTTCAGGTCGAGCGTGTGAAGACCAAGGCGCTCCTCTTCGGTGTGATTGGAGGAGTGGTCGCGGGAGCCGGTGCGTGGATCTTGGTCGAGAAGTCGGACGCGGTGACGGTCGAGTCCCTTTCGCCCGAGGAGACGGATCGTAGAGTGTATACGTCGGCTTTCGCAGCCGTTGGAGGTGCCTTTGCCGGGGCGTTGATCGGCAAGCGCTACAAGACGTTCAGTTGGGAAGTGATTCCATTGGCCACTCTTCGGAGCCGAATGGTGGAGCCTGACGGGCTCGGTTTCAGGGCCACCTGGACGCTTCCGTGATACGCCATGTGACAGACTCGAGCAGGAAGACATATAGATTCGATTCACTCGGCTATGGAGGACCCCGCATGCGCTACTCTGGCCTCTTCCTCGGCCTCGTGCTGTGCATCCAAGGCTGTGCCTCTTCGGCGCCAGGCGCCCGCGGCACGTCCCGGGACATCATCACGCGCGAACAGATCGCCGAGACTCAGGCGATCACAGGGTACGATGCGATCCGCACGTTGCATCCCCAGTGGCTGCGGGCTCGTGGTCAGACGGCGTCGGTCTCCGATCCGGGGCCGCTGACGCCGACGGTGTTTCTGGACAGTACCCGTATGGGAGGGCTGGCTGTGCTCGCCGTGTTCCAGGTCCGAGACATCTACGAGATACGCTATCTCGATCCCGGCCAGGCGGGGATTCGTTACGGGATGGGCTTTCCGCGAGGCGTCATCGAGATCGTCTCCCTGAGACGGTGAGCCTCGAGAGGCACCTGACCCGTTCTCGTCAGGTGCCGGACGCCGCCGACCTGGGCTCCCGTTCCGGAGCCCCTCCTTGCGTGTACGCCCGCCCGGCCTTTCGTGGGAACCAGTCTCCGACTCGCTGAGTTACCCATAGTATTCCAGACCCTGATCTAAGGTGGAGACTAGTGGTTACTTCCGAGTCAATGCTCGATACCCGCCCGCGACCGCTTACGTCGCTTGCAATGCTCTCCTTCGCGCTGGTCCTTGCGACCTGTGGCGGTGGCGACGGTACCTCTCCACCTCAGCAGAACGACGACGTTCCTCCAGAAGATGCGTTCTGCAGCATCCCCGAGGCCGAGATCGTGTCGGGCGGAGTGGGAAGGGATGGCATTCCCGCCCTACGGAATCCGTTGTTTGTCCCCGTCGATCATGCCGAGGCCGGCTACCTGCGGGATTACGACCGGGTAATCGGCATCGAGATCGATGGTGAGCTGCTCGCCATTCCGCACAATATCTTGTGGTGGCACGAGATCGTGAACCTCGACGACTACGGGATCGCGCTCGCCGTCTCCTACTGCCCGTTGACCGGATCGAGCATGGTTTTCGATCGAACGGTAGTTAACGGGAACGACTTCGGGGTGTCCGGTCTGCTCTACAACAACAACCTCATCATGTTCAACCGCAGGGGAGACGGCGGCCAGGAGTCGTTCTTTCCGCAGATGATGCGCGGAGCTCGCTGCGGTCCGCTCGACGGCTCACCGTTGCCCATGTATCCGTCGGTCGAGATGCGGTGGGATGCGTGGAGGGAGCTACATCCCGAGTCCGGCGTGGTGTCGGGTGTACAGAACTACGGCAGGGACTACCGATCCTACCCGTACGGCAACTATGAGGCCATCAACAACACCGAGACGCTCTTTCCGCACGATGAACTCGATCGCCGCCGTCCGCCGAAAGAGCGCGTCTTGGGCATCCCCAGGGAACACGGCTTCGGGATGGCGTTCCCCTTCAGCCTGCTCGAGGAGCTGGGCGACAAGGGTGTCGTTCACGACGACGTGCAGGGGGCCCGAGAGGTCGTGGTGTTCTGGTCCACCGACGCGGAGACCGCGATCGCGTTCGTCCCCTGCGTGAACGGTGCGGCGCTCACATTCGAGGCCCGTGACGGCGGCTTCTTCGACGTGGAGAACGGGAGTGAGTGGACCCTGCAGGGGAGGGCGATCTCCGGTCCGCTCGAGGGATCGCAGCTCGAGTTGATCGACGATGCCTACATATCGTTCTGGTTCGCATGGGCGACGTTCCACCCCAGTACAGCACTCTACTACTCGCGGTAGGGCGCCGCTGCAGCGCGAAAAAAAGACCGACCAGCCCGTGAGGGCTGGCCGGCTTTTCTACGTCAGGGGTCGAGCCCCCGAGGGGTTCAAGGTCAGTTGGCGTCCCAGAAGAGCCGCACGTTCCACGGCTCGCTGCTCAAGCCTTGGGCTGAATTGGCGGCCTGTAGGTTGGTGTTGTTCACGGAATGCTCGCTCAACGGATAGGGCAGTCTCACCGGGACCCGGTCGTTGTTCACGTTGTCCGGCCCCGCGATCAGGACTGGGACACCCGTCCGCCGCTGGTAGGCCCACGCCTCGGGACCCTGGTCGTACAGGAGGAACCACATCTGCATCGCGATCTGATCCAGCCGGGTGTTCGTGTCGGCGGCGAAGGCCACCATCGGCGATGCGATGTATGCATCGATGTCCGCGGACGAAATGCCGTACGTCTGCATGGACGCCCGGATACCGGCCTCATACAGGGACTGTGCGTCCCCACCCGCAAAGCCTCTCGCGGCGGCCTCGGCCTGCAGCAGCGCTACCTCGGCATACGAGATGATCCAAGTGGGCGTGCCGCGCTGCAGGAACCAAGTCCCTATCCGCGACACCTCTTCGAACTCGATGCCGTGACTGTCGTTCACCCCGTTGGGCATCCCGACGTAGTCCCCGTTGGCCAACGACGCGTCAGCGTAGCCCGACAGCCTTGGGTCGTTGTAGGCGACCAGGTTGTCGATCATCGTCTTGCTGATCCGGTAGTCACCCGGACGCTCGATGAACGCCTGAGCCATTGGATTCTCGTTCGGCGCCACGCCCAACCAGTTGAGCTTGGTCTCTTCCGCGGCGCTCTGGATGACCCCGGCCGCTATGGCGCTCGACGCGTCGGACGCGCTCCCGATCCGCATGGCCATGCGGAGGCGAAGTGAGTTGGCGAAGAGCCTCCACTTCTCCATGTCGCCACCGTGGATAAGGTCCGGATTGCCCACGGTTCCGCGGAAGGCGTCGCCGAACAACGATCCGGTGGGCGCGATCATCGTGCTGGCTCCCGTCAGCTCGCTCAACAAGCCACGGTAGATCGAGCTCGCGTCATCGTACGCCGGTGTGATGTTACCCGACGCCAATCCTCCCAGAGCCTGGGAGTAGGGAATGTCTCCCCACATGTCCACCATGTTGTGGAACATCCACGACCGCATGATGATGCCCACGGCCTGCTGGTTGACGTTGCCCGTTGCGCTCGCCTTCTGGACCATTCCGTCGAAGTCCACGAGGGCCCCGGTATAGAGACCGCTCCACCAACTATCGGAGAAGCTCCCACTGATCTCGTACCTATCCACGTCTCCGTACTGGAGCCGGGCGTAGTGCTGCAGTGCCCCGGTCCCAGCCCGTTCCCAGCAGGTCGCTCACGGCGTCGACGATCCCGGCCGGCAAGAGGTACTGAACGCCCACGTCGGTGGGTGCGTTCGGGTTGGTGTTGATGTCGGTGAAGTCGTCCGTGCAGCCGGCGACTCCCAGGCCGATCGCCAAGAGCAATCCGGCCCCGAGACTCCTGAATGTCGTTCTCTTCGTCTTCATTTTCGCTCCCCCACGGGTTTCATGTGTTTTGGCCGTCGTCCGTTCGTCGTATTGAGACATGGTCATCACCTCAATGCGTGACGGAGACGTTGAACCCGAAGGTCCGGGCCGTGGGGAACTGCTCGTATTCGACTCCCGCCAGGTTCGACTCACTCGCGCCGCCCTCGATGAAGGCGGTCTCCGGGTCGATATGTGGGATCTTGGTCCACAGCCACAGATTCCGGCCCACGATCGTGAAGCGCGCGCTCGAGACAGGCAGCTTGTCGAGGTAGTACTCCGGCAGATCGAAGCCGATCGCCACCTCACGGAGCTTCGTGAAGTTGTTCTCGAAGAGCCAATCCGTATCCACGTCGTCGAGGCGAGTGGCGAGCGTGCGGGGTGCGACAGCGACTGTGTTCGCGGCCCCACTCGACGTCACACCAGGGAAGACGATGGGGTCCCGGCCCAAAGCCTGGTCCGGATCCCAGGCCAACGCCTTCGTGTTCGCGGACTCCTCCAGCACCCCCGTACGATACCCGAGACGGCACGTGCCACAGAAGATGAAGCCACCCTGGTGCGTGTCGATCTGGGCGCTCACGGTGAACGCGCCATACGTCACGCTGGTCCGGAATCCCCCGATCCAGTCGGGCTGGTACGTGCCCAGAATCTCCGAGTCCGCAGCGCGGTTGGGGAGGCCGTTGCTGCCCACGATCGAGCCCAGGCGCGAGAGAGAGCACCTTCGAGTCGTTCGCGCTGAAGTTGAACGTGGCGTCCCACGAGACGCCGCCCGGCTTCTCGAGCAGGTTGATGTTCAACAGCGCCTCGATGCCCTTGTTCTGGACTTCGCCGGCGTTGAGCACTTGAGTCGTGTATCCGCTCGTCTCGGACACGTCAACCGCGAGGATCTGGTCCTTCGTGGTCGAGTTGTAGTACGTCAGGGCCAGCGACGCTCGATCGTACCAGAAGCGCAGGTCGGTGCCGATCTCCCACGACTTCGTCTCCTCGGGCCGGATGCGACCTCTGAGCGACGGGCGGTGTAGCTAGCGGTGTGACCGTTGGACGACGTCGTGTTCTTTTGAGCCAACGCTATCTCGTAGAAGCGTGTCAGAGAAACGACCAGAAGATGCATCAGGAGACCCACCAACTCCCATGAATAAGAAAATGACTCGTTCCGGAGCCATGGCCCTCGCCGCAGGCCTGATCGCTCCGTTTCTGTGGCCGGTGCTCGGGCCCGCGGCCGACCGGCTGGTCACGGGAACCGTGCGGGGGACCGTGAGCTTCGAGACCATGCCCGACGACGAGTTCTTCGAGGTTTCGGACGCGGTCGTATACTTGTCCGGTGAGACGCTCGTCGGCGCGTCGGGGCCGGCCCGTGGTCCCGAGAAGCTTTTGCTGGACCAGATCGACTACACGTTCGTGCCCAGGGTGATACCGGTCATGGCGGGTGACGAGATGTCGTTCCACAACAGTGACGACGAACTCCACAACATACACACCTACGCCAAGGGCAGACGGCGGAACCGCAACGTGAATCGCGGCCAGCGGCCGGGATCCACGTTTACGGGAGTCTTCGAGAGGCCCGACAGCGTCTTGGTCCTTTGCGACATTCACTCGCAGATGATCGCCCACATCCTGGTGCTGGATAACGGCTTCTTCACCAAGGTGAACGACGACGGAACGTACTCCATAGCCGACGTACCGGCGGGCCAGTACGAACTCACCGCCTGGAGCGAGTGGTTCGGCGAGGTGAAGTCGACGATACAAGTGGGGGATGGTGAGACGGTCGCCGTCGACGTGGCGTTCCCGAGCGCGTCGGGGGACCGCTGAGGCAACCCACCTGAGCGGGAGTTCCGATGTTGCCCATCCTCTTAAGCCTCCTGAGCCTTGCGTCCTCGAGCCAGCAAGCGCTCCAGTCCGTGTACGTCGGCACTCGGAGCGAGACCGAGGTCGCCGTCCCTCGCCTGGATCAGAGCGCGGATATCGACGGGTCGTTGGACGAGGCTGTGTGGGCCAGAGCGGCGGTGCTGACCGGGTTTTCCCAGTACGAGCCGGTCGATCAGAGACCCGCGGTGGACACGACCCAAGTGCTCGTCTGGTATTCACCCACCGGAATCTACTTCGGCATCAAGGCGTTCGACGCGTCCGGCTCGGTGAACGCCACTCTGGCCGACAGGGACAAGATCGACGGGGATGATCATGTCCAGCTCTTGCTGGACACCTTCGACGACCGGCGGCAGGCACTCTTCTTCGGCGTGAATCCTTTGGGCATCCAACAGGACGGGAATCGCACCGAGGGAGAGCAGGGAAGCGCGGGCAGGGGGGGCGGGAATCGAGGGATCGATCTCACGCCCGACTACGTCTTCGACTCCCGCGGTCGGGTCACGGAGTACGGGTACGAGGTGGAGATCCATATTCCGTTCGAGAGCATCAGCTACCAGGCGTCTGATGTGCAGAACTGGGGCATCAACGTCGTCCGCAAGGTTCAGCACTCAGGATTCACCGACATCTGGCCATCGACGAACCGGGGCGCCGCGTCGTTCCTGGCTCAATCGGGGCGGCTGGTGGGCCTGAACAGCTTGACTCGCGGGATGGTCGTGGACTTCACACCGACGTTGACGGGCACGATGGACGGCGCTCCGGATGTCGACGACGCCTGGAGTTACGGCTCCGACGGGGAGATGGGGGGAGCCTGCGGGTCGGGCTGAGCGCCAACCTCACGCTGGACGCCACGGTGAACCCCGACTTCTCTCAGGTCGAGGCCGACGTGGGCCAGCTGTCGAGCAATGAGCGCTTCGCCCTCTTCTTCGCGGAGAAGAGGCCTTTCTTCCTCGAAGGCGTGGACCGCTTCGACACTCCGAATCGACTCATCTATACGCGGCAGCTCGGTGACCCCGTGGCCGGCCTGAAGCTCACCGGCAAGGTAGCCGGAATGAACGTGGGGCTGCTGTCGGGTGTGGATGCTTCAAGGACGAACTCGGCCGGAGGAGAGTCGAACCCGATCTTCAACGCTCTTCGGTTGCGGCGCGACGTGGGGGGCCAGTCCACCGTCGGCATCGTCTACACCGACCGGATCGTCGGTGACGACTTCAACCGGGTCGCGGCGGCGGACGCCCGCTTGGTTTTCGGAGGGCTCTACACATTGGCTCTCCAGGGAGGTGCGAGCTTCACCAGGTCCGGGGGCACGACGAGGGACGCTCCGATCTGGGAGGCGAACTTCCAGCGTACCGGGCGCCGACTGGTGCTGGGCTCGCGCATCGCCTGCGTCCATCCGGATTTCGAGACACAGGCCGGCTTCGTCAACCGCCCGGGCGTGATCTCGACGCGAGTGAACACGAGCGTGAACCTGTACGGGCAGCCGGGTGCCTCGTCGAACGCTGGACACCCGGGTTCAGCACCAGTCATTGGTGGAACTACTTCGGGCTGTGGGACGAGGCCCCGGCCGAGACCAAGACGTTCCTGCAGAACTCCTTCGAGCTTTGAGGTGGGTGGTCGCTTCGTGTCAACTATGGGTGGGAGAGCTACGAGTTCGAAACCGAGCGCTACGCCGACTATGGCGTGGTGCGTCCCGCCGGGGCCGGCACCGATACCGTCTCATGGACTCCTCCGCATCGCATCCAAGGCGTCCGCGGATGGCTGCCAAACCTCACGACGCCGGAGTTCGGCGCGTTCTCGGGCCGATTCGGTGCGAGTCTTTGGCGTGACGTGGGTTTCGCCGAGGCGAGGGGGGTCTGGCTGTTCCGTCCGACCGTTACCATGAACTGGCGTCCCACCGATCAGGTGCGCCTGAGCTTCTTGTACAGCCAGCTCACCCTCGACCGCCGATCGGACGGGTCCAACATGTCCATCGAGAGGATTCCGAGGCTCTCGTTGGAGTACCAGGTATCATGGTTCTTCTTCGTCCGCCTCGTGGGTCAGTACGCGTCGGTCCGGCGAGACGCTCTTCGAGCCGGCGACACGGACGAGCCGATCTTCCTGTTCGATTCCGACACCGGGGGTTGGTTGCCATCGGAACCGTTCGAGGAGAACGAGTTCACCGGAGACGTCCTCCTTCCTACCGCCCGAACCCGGGGACGATCTTGTTCCTGGGGTACGGAACCACGCTCGAGGACCCCGAGGCGTTCGAGTTCCGTCACCTGCAGCGCCACGAGGACCGCTTCTTCATGAGGCTGAGCTACCTGTTCAGGCGGTAGAACAGCCTTCTAGGCCCCACCGCGAGATCCGATCAGTATCTCCAACTCGTGAGGTCCGCTCCCGGAGGCGCCGCCACCCGGATCCGCTCCAATATCCTGGGCACGTACATCTGGTTGTAGCGCAGGCGGGACAGGGCGTTGGGCCTGGTGTGATCGCCGTTCCAGCAGTGACCGGCCCGCGGCTCGTAGTCGACGACCCCGGTGTAGTAGGGATCGGTGGTGCTCTCCAGGAAGTCCTCCATCAAGTAGACGGCGTTGTTGAGGTAGGAGTTGTCCATCTCACCGACGTAGATGTGGATCTTCCCGACGAGCTTGGGGCCTAACGTGGCCCAGTCGCGCTCCAGGATGTAACGCAGGTCGAAGTTGTCCCGCATATAGTCGGCGACCTCGGGATCGATCTCGCCGGTCATCTTGTCCCACACATGGCGTGGGTATCCGTCCTCGCCTGCGGGTCCGAAGAGGGTCAGCCACACGTCGCGCTGACCCCCGGAACGGCCCTTCGTGCCCAGGACGAGTTCCTTGTGGTTCACGTCCTCGAGTGTAGTCGTCACTTGGCCCAGCGTCGTCCGACTGCGCGGCCTGGGCGTACGCTTCCAGTCGGACTCGGGATAGTAGCGGGGTCCGGCGGGTCCTCCCGGAAACCACCGAAATCGGCTGGAAAATGACCGTGGGATATGGCGAGCGGATAGCGGGCCTCGGGGTGTTCGTCGAATCCCTCGGGCAGCAGGACGTGTGCGCCGAGGTAGGTGGGGCGCCCCCAGAACTCGGAGAGCAGGTCGCTCTGCATACGGATGTGCTTCACGTACTTCGTGTCCTCCGGGGGCACGATCGGGGGGACCTCCTGATCCATCGATATGCGGATGGTCTCGTTCTCTCCCGGATCGATCCGCACGCGCTCGGGTGTGCTATAGAAGTTGCCCGGCTTGCGTTCCAGATGCTGCCCTTCGCCCTTGTCGGGAGGCAGCTTCAAGACGCGCCCGTCACTCAAGTGGAAGGTCTCGTAGCGGTTGAGGAGGGCCTGAATCCAGTAGTCCCCCGGTGGAATGTCTGCCAGACTCTCGAGCGGATAGCCGAACACTCCGACATCGATGACGGCCTCCTCGCCCGGGGCGAGACCCTCGGCATCGACGCCGAACACGAGCTGGGTCTCGAGGCCGTTGCCGACCTGGAAGCGTGGCTCCGCATCGTCGTTCTTCGATATGTCGTTCTTCGATATGTAGAGGAGCACCCGTCCATCCTGTGACTCGGCGCTGCGAACCTCGGGAAACGAGATCGCGAACTGGAGCCGGGCGCCATCCGGGTCCTGACAGCCGATGGAGGTCAAGCTCAAAGCAAGACTCAACGCAAGCCTCGACGAGAGGCTCGACGTAACCCTCGACCAAGCGCTGGCGAGTATCAGGCGGGGCTCAGGTGAGCGGGAGGGTTGGAACCGGTTCATGCTCTCACCTCCGATTGGCTGAGATCGCTCGCAGGGGTGGGGCGGATGGACGACCCTGAACTGTTACTGCCTTCGCCACGCTCCCACAAGCGGATATATCCACTCCGGTCGAGCGTCTCAAGGGTCCTTGACCACGCCCCCATAGGCCGCAAATTGAACCGCCAAATAACTCGTACACGGCTGAGCCGAATAGGAGGCTCTGATGCGATTCCAGAATCAGCTTCGCCGCGGCCCGTCAGGCCGCTCGGCGGCAGGCATAGACAACACCATTTCCGCGTTGCTGGTCCTGGGACTGGCGGCATGCGGTGGGGACGGCGGTAGAGCCGAGCAGGCTCCTGGGTCCGCGGTGCCAGCGGCGGCTGAGACCCGGGGCGGTGGCGCCTCTGGATACAGCGTGGTCGTAGTAACGAACGGTGGTTCGATCAGCGGCACGATCAGCTTCGCCGGAGAGGTACCTGCGGCCCGCACGATCACCATTACCGACGATGTGGACGCGTGTGGCTCGTCCGTCGAGATACAGGACATCGAGGTCGGCGCCGGAGGCGGACTGGCCAACGTTGTGGTTTCCCTCACGGACATCACCAGCGGAGCCGCCCGCGAGGAGGCCGCATCGCCTCCCGCCTTGGACCAGAAGGGGTGCGACTTCGATCCCCATGTGGTGATGGTGGCAGTCGGCGAGGTGCTCGAGATACTGAACAGCGACGATGTGTCCCACAACGTCCACACCATGGCGTTCGACAACCGCTCGTTCAACCGCACCCAGCCTCCTGCGCTCGAGAAGCTCGAGGCGACGTTCGACGTTGCCGAGAAGGTGGCCGTCAAGTGCGATATCCACGGATGGATGAACGGCTGGATCGTGGTCACGGGCCACCCATACCATGCCGTTACCGACGGTGACGGAGGCTTCGTCCTCTCGAACGTGCCCCCGGGCACGTATACGCTAGAGGTGTGGCACGAGGCACTCGGGGCGACTACGCAGACGGTGACGGTAGCGGCCGGCGAGACTCTTGACGCGAGTGTAGAGTTGACGCAGAGCTCGCCGTGACCATGAGGCTCCGCCTGCCTTCGCGCCCGGGAATGGGCACGTTGGCACGTCGAGCCTTGTGCCCCGGAGTCGTTGCCGGGCTGGTCCTTTTTGTCCTCCCCGAGGCCCTTTGGGCGGCCCAGGGGGGTGCGCCCGCAGTGGAGAACGGGGTACGAACCTTCTTCGGACTGAGCCCGCGGGCCACGATCTGGGTGGTCGCCCAGCTCCACCTCTTGTTCGCGGCTTTCGTTCTCGGAGTACCGATCTTCGCGGTCATCGTCGAGTTCATCGGTTGGCGCACGGGTGATCAGCGTTACGATCGCATGGCCCGAGAATTCGTCAAACTCCTGACGGTCGCGTTCGCCACCACGGCGGCCCTCGGCGGCCTCCTCGCCTTTACCCTGTTCGGGTTGTACCCGGCGTTCTCCGGGTATTTCATCAGCATCTTTTCCCCGTCTCTTTACATCTACGCCGCGTTCTTCTTCGTCGAGACGGGCATCCTGTACAGCTACTACTACTCGTGGGATCGACTGGCCGATCGAAAGGGATTTCACATCGCCCTGGGCGTTCTGCTCAACCTGGCGGGTACGATCCTGGTTTTCATAAGCAACGCGTGGGCCTCGTACATGATGAGCCCTACCGGTGTGGATGAGACGGGAACGTTCGTCGGGACCACCATGCAGGCGGTGGCCAACCCACTCTGGATGCCCCTGAACATTCACCGACTATTGGGGAATGTGGCGTTCGGGGGGTTCCTGGTTGGCGCCTATGCGGCGGTGAAGTTCTTGGCCGCGCGTACCGAGGCGAGGAGGGCCCACTACGACTGGATGGGGTACGTGGGGAACTTCATCGGCCTGGCGGCGCTCATCCCGCTACCCTTCGCGGGCTACTACCTGGGTCGGGATATCTACAGCGCCAGTCCCGTCATGGGGAACAACATGATGGGCGGGGCGTTCTCCTGGACGTTCATCCTCCAGGGTTTGCTCGTGGGCTTGCTGTTCATGATCGGCAACTACTACCTGTGGTCCGGGATGAATCGCATTCCGGGAGCCGAGCGGTATCAGAGGTTCGTGAAGTACTTCAACGGCATTCTGATCGTCTGCGTAGGCATTTGGCTCACGCCCCGGAACCTTCCGCTGAGCGCCGAGGAGCAGCTCGCGCTAGGTGGACAGGTGCATCCCCTACTGGGCTACTTCGGTCTCATGGCCGCCAAGAACGCGGTCATCAATCTCATCAATCCTGACGACCTTCGCGAGCTTCTTACTCTATCGACGTGCCAACAAGACCGATCTGGTGCCACTGTCTAAGCAGGGTGGCGCAGCCAAGTTGGTCCTGGTGTTGTCCGAAGGACTATGCCTCCTGCTCCTGGGGTGGTACGCGAGTGTGCTGTTCACCCTGCCCCCCGAGTCTGTAGGCCTGGGACCGGAGGGAGCGGTCTTCATCCGCATCCCGGCGTTCCTGCTCGTGGCGACCATGCTGGCCGTGGTGCTTTGTGTGGGGTTGGCTCTGCGCGACAGGGGTCATCTCGCCCAAGTCATCTATGTCGCGACGGTGGCTCTGGCGGCCGTGGGGTTCCTCGGGGTGTACGGATTCGTCGTCATGGTGCAGGCGAACCCACTCCTACGACAGGTCGCGGCAACCCAATGGCTGATACTCATGTCCGGGTTGATCCTCGTCACGGCCATCGACGTGCTCCTCTTCCGGGGAGCTCGAAGCCTTGGGGCCATCCGCTGGGGTGAAGTCACGGAGCGCTCTCAATACGCCCTGATCGCTCTTTGCGTGACTACCGTCCTGACGATGGGTCTGATGGGCTTCGTTCGTTCCGGTCTCAGGGAGGGCTGGCACATCTACGGTGTGTTGCGCGATACGTCTGAATGGGGGTTCACACCGACGACTGCCGTGATGACACAGATGGTGGGTGGGATCACCCTCGTGTTTCTGGCGGCGGTGTCGTTCCTCTTTTGGCTGTCGGGCCTGAACGACCCCGAGGACGTGATTCCGAGGGCCGATAACCCGCTTGGGCCGGTGCTCGAGCCCGCGGGCCAGCCAACCGCCGGCGAGGGACCTTAGACTCATGGCCCCGTTCAAGATTTTCGCGTTCACGGTGGTCCTCATCGGATTGTTCATATGGTCCGGTAACGGGATCACCCGAGTCTCGGGCGAGGGATCTCCCTTGGCGTTGGGAGAAGGCCTGAGCGCGGAGAACGGAGAGCAGATCTTCTGGGGTCCAGGCAAGTGCAGCACCTGTCATTCCATCGGAAGTCGTGGGAGTTCGGTGAGAGGCCCGAATCTCGGTCAGTCCGATGTGGGACCGATAATCGCTGTGCGAGCCGAAGAGCGGGGCCGCGCGCGGGAGGGGGATTTGGGACGGACCCTCACGGCCACCGAATACCTCATCGAGTCTGTGACCCGTCCCAGCGCTTTCGTGGTCGATGGCTTCAAGGACGAGATGCCGACGGTCTATGAGCCACCCATCAGCCTCGGCCCCGATCAGCTCGGCTCGGTCATCCTCTATCTCCAGACGCTGGGTGGAGTGCCTGACCCGGCTTCGATCGTGCTACCCGCGGAGGTGCGTCGGGCGGCCGGCAGGGTTGCGGACGTCGAGGCCTGGGCTCCGTATCTGGATGGAGATTCGGTGGCGGGCCGGGAGATCTTCTTCGACCTGGAGGGTCCGACCCCGTGCGCGAAGTGCCACACGGTCGGCGGCGTAGGCGGTGACATCGGTCCCGACCTGTCGGCCGTCACGGGAACGAGGACCGTTCAGTTCATCGTCGAGTCGATTCTCGAGCCGAGCGCCGTGATCGCCGGTGGATACGAGTCCGTCCTCATTCAGACGACCGATGGGCGCATCCTGGATGGAGTGATCCGACGGGAGACGGCCGACTCGTTATGGTTGGTGACGGCGGACGAGGTGGAGTACGGGATCGCCATTGAAGGTATCGCCCGGCGGCGCTTGCAAGAGCTCTCTCTCATGCCGGGCGCCTTTGCGGGGTTGATCTCGGTGACCCAGTTCCACGACCTGCTGTCCTACCTACGGACGCTGCAGTAGAAGTGGCTGCGCGAGGCGGTGGCTGAGGAAGATTGCCGAGAATGAAGGAAGGGGTAGGTGAGTAAAGACACCGAATCTGCTCGGAAGGGAGGAGTCCTTCCAGCCGCGGCGATCACGTTCGTGGCCATCTATGTGAGCCTCCGCTTCGGCGTGCCGTGGCTGTCGGTGATCGTGGGGTTGAGCGAGACACCGGCGCCGGTCCCTCGCTTCGCCTTGGGCGGATACATGGCCTGTGTCGCCGTGGGCACTGTGATCTACATGAGCGCCGACAACGAGCGGTGGCATGGCTTCCTGGGTCCCATGGTCCGCATCTTCAGCATCGCGGACGCCGGCCCGCGGCGCTCCCAGCTGTTGATCCTCGCACTCCTCCCGCTCTTGGTGGGGTGGGTGGCCTTCCGGCAGTTGATGCCGATCTCGCGCACTCCTTCTGTGATCCGAGTCCAACACCCGGCCCTCCCCGACGAGTTCGCCAGCCTGGAGAATCCCTATGCCGACGTGTCAGCGGATGACGTGACCCCCTGAAACGAGACCGAAGTTGATGTTAGGATGCGGCTTTGGTCGCAGCTATCAGGGAGGAGGTCAGAATGAGTAGGAGACGACACACGCCGGAGCAGATCATCACGGCATTGAGAGAGGCGGAGGTGGGTCTGGCGAACGGCAAAACGGTGGCGATGGTGAGCCGGGAGTTGGGGATCAGCGAGCAGACGTACTACCGGTGGAGGCAGGAGTTCGGGGGGATGAAGGTGGATCAAGCTCGACGCTTCAAGGAGCTGGAGAAGGAGAACGCACGGCTAAAGCGAGCGGTGGCGAACCTGACGGTGGACAAGCTGATCCTGGAGGAAGCGACCAAGGGAAACTTCTGAGCCCCGAGCGCCGACGCAGGTGCGTGATGCATGTACGTCAGCGACTCGGGGCGAGTGAACGTCACGCGTGTCACGTACTGGGTCAGCCGCGCTCGACGCAGCGCCGGGTGAAGAAGCTACCTGGCGACGAGGAGGCGCTACGCACGGACGTGATACGGTTGGCGAGCCGGTTCGGCAGGTACGGGTATCGCCAGATCACGAACCTGCTGCGTATCGAGGGCTGGGAGGTGAACCACAAGCGTGTGGAGCGTATCTGGAGGCAGGAGGGGCTGAAAGTGCCCAGACGGCAACCGAAACGGGGTCGGTTGTGGCTCAACGATGGCTCGTGCATCCGGCTCAGGCCACTGCACAAGAATCACGTGTGGTCCTACGACTTCGTAAGCACGAGGACCCATGACGGCCGTGCGCTGAAGCTTCTGACCGTGCTCGACGAGTACACGCGGCAGTGTCTGGCGATCAAGGTCGGTCGAAAGACTCGAGCTCACGACGTTCTCGAGGTGCTCACCGATCTCTTCGCTCGGCACGGTCCGCCCGAGCATCTGCGCTCGGACAACGGGCCAGAGTTCACGGCGAAACTGGTGCGGAGATGGCTGGCCAGGCTGCGGGTCCAGACCCTCTACATCGCGCCGGGCAGTCCGTGGGAGAACGGCTACAACGAGAGCTTCAACGGCAAACTGAGAGACGAGTTCTTGAACGGAGAGATCTTCTACACACTGCCCGAGGCGACGGTACTCGTCGAGCAGTGGAGGCGGCTGTACAATACCGTCCGACCCCATCGTGCCCACGGCGGACTACCCCCCGCCCCAGAGACGATAAAACCATCGCCCTGGTTCCTCAGGATGCCCCAACTCCAGGGACCACCGATGGCTCGGGGTCTAACATAGGAAGTGGTACCGCAACTGGGGGCACCTCAACGCGACCTGCCCGACGGTCATCGGCGCGCCTATGAGGGGTTCAACCACTCCTCCGTGCTCGTGGCGAACGTGGCGCTCACCAACCTCGGCGACGCGGGCTTCGATCCAGCCAACGATATCGCCGGGATCATCCTGAATCGATGGGGTCACGCCTACGTGAACCCGGGGCCCGGCTTCATGTTCGGCCGCAACGGAGCGCCGGCGCCCCCCGACGTTATCCGGGAGCCGTTCGGGCGCATCGCCATCGGCCACTCGGAGCTCCGCGGCCACCAGAACTGGACGGGTGCGGCGGGCGAGGGTCGCCGGGCCGTCGAGGCGCTGCTGGCCTGACAACCGGTCCGCGGCTCTCTCAACCACCGACAGGCCTCCTGCGCTCGGGGCACTACCGGCGGTAGACCACCCGCCCTTCCACGATGGTCGCCACGATCTGTCCGTCGAGGACGGCACCCGGATCCGCGGACTCCAGCACGAACGGATCGACGTCCATTACGGTGAGATCCGCCCAACGTCCGGCCCCTATGACGCCGGTCTCGTCCTCGTTGAATGCCACGAAGGCCGCCCAGTTCGTATAGGCGCGCACCGTCTCCTCCGCGGTCAGCGATTGGACCGGATACCACCCTCTCGGGGGTTCACGTGACTTGTTGCGCCGAGTCATGGCCGCGTGCATGCCATAGAACACGCTCCAGTCCGAACCGGGCAGGTCGGAGTTGAACGTCAACTCGGCACCCGCGGCACGGAGCGTCCTCCAGGCGTATGCACCTCTGATCCGACCGGGCCCCAGGCGCTCCTCGGCCCATGGCATGTCCTCGACCGCGTGTGCCGGCTCCATCGAAGCCACGAGGTCCAGTTCCCTGAACCGTGGCACGTCGTCCGGGTGGACGACCTGTGCGTGTTCGATGCGGTTGCGGTTTCGGCGAGCGCTCGGGACCTCCCGGTAGACCGATTCGATGAAGTCGAGGCTCCCTCTGTTGCCGGCGTCACCGATGGCGTGAATCGCGACCTGGAATCCCGCGGCCATCATGCGACGCATCCAGGTGGCGTCGAAGCCGTATCCCTCGCCCGCCAAACCTCGATGCCCCGGCGTGTCCGAGTAGTCCTCCAGCAGGCGCGCTCCACGCGAACCGAGGGCACCGTCGTAAAAAGCCTTCACGGACCGAGTCCGCAACATCGAGTCGCGGTCTCGATCGGGGCCCCTCGCCTCCCAGCGGGCGAGAACGGCGGTGTCTCTCGCCGAGAGCATGGAGTAGACCCGTACCGGTAGCCGCCCGTCGGCTTCGAGGGCCTCGAAGGCCGCCATGGTCGCCGTGGGTGCCCCCGCCTCGTGGACCGCGACGAAGCCCGACCGCGCCATCTCCTCCAGCCCGTCCAGGATCTGCTCCTGAAGTTGCTCGTGGGTCGGGGCGGGGATGGCCTCGTCCAGGAGCGGCACTGCCCGGTTCAGAAGCAGACCCGTGAGACGGCCCCGGGCGTCCTTACGGATCTCGCCTCCCACGGGTGCCTCGGTGTCTGATGTGATCCCCGCCAACTCGAAGGCCATTCGGTTGCCCCAGCCGGCGAAACCGTGCAGGCTCCGCAGGTACACGGGGTGGTTCGGCACCCGCTCCGAGATCAGCGCCATGTCCGGGTAGCGGTTCGCCCAAGCACCCTCGTCCCATCCGGCTCCGACGATCCATGTGCCCTCCGGAACCTCGGCAGCGCGCTCGGCGACCAGCTCGACCGCCTCCTCTTCCGTGGCCACGTCCACGAGGTTGACCCGAGCCAATAGCGCGCCCAACTCCACGACGTGCGTATGCGAGTCGACCAGCCCGGGGAGCACGGTTGCCCCGCCCAGGTCGAGCACCTCCGTGCTCGCTCCCCGATGGGCTTCGGCCTCCTCGGCACTCCCCACGAAGACGATTCTGCCGTTGCGTACGGCCACGGCTTCGGCATCGGGCCCCCAGCCGTCGGCTGCGGAGTAGGGTGCGTCGAGTGCCGGGGCGCCGTCGGTTCCGGGCTCACCCCACGCGAGCGTGTAGACCCGGCCGTTGGTCAGGAGGAGATCTGCCGACCGGGGTCCGCACGCGCCCATCGTTGCCACTAGGATCAACAGAGGATAGACACGACGGTTCACTCGAGGCTCCCTGGAATGGACGTTTGGAGTCGGACCCGACCGGCCCGAAATCACTCGAACCGCCTCGCCGAGGATACGGCAGGACGCCTTGCCGGACCAGACGCCGCCGGGTCCTAGCGGCTCCGGGCACCCGGTGACTAAGTTCACCGCCCGCTCGATGGGAGACGGCCCCCGAGGCCGCCTCGTTCGAGCGGGTCGACTCGACAACCCGCTGGGAGTTTTGATGATCGATCGCCGACAGGCGCTGCGGAGATTGGGGCTCTTGGCCGCCGGTACCGTGGGGTTCGGTGAGGTGGCGTGCGCCGGGAGGGACAGGATGTCCGGGCCCCTGGGGGCGCTCGGCCTCCAGCTCTACACGCTCAGGCGTGAGATGGCCCAAGGTGTGGACGCGACCCTGGCCCGCGTCGCGGAGATCGGGTACAGCGAGGTGGAATTCGCCGGGTACTTCGAACGAAGTCCCGAAGAGATCCGCAGGGGTCTCGCATCGGCCGGTTTGACCTCGCCCTCGACCCATGTCGACATCAAGGCCGTGATCACCGACTGGCCGAACACGCTCGACGTCGCGAACACCATCGGCCATCGCTACGTCGTCGTGCCCTCGGTTCCCCGTGAGATGGGTGTCACATTGGATCATTGGCGTGCCGTGGCCGACATCTTCAACCGAGCCGGCGTCGAGGCACGCCGCGCAGGACTCCAGTTCGCCTACCACAATCACGATTTCGAATTCCAACCCATCGATGGGCGGATCCCTTTCGACTTGCTCTGCGAGCAGACCGATCCGGCACTCGTACAAATAGAGCTCGATCTGTTCTGGATCACGCAGGGCGGAGGCGATCCCATGGCCTTGTTCGAGCGCTGGCCGGGACGGGTGCCGATGATCCATGTGAAGGACCGCACGGAGGCGGGCATCATGACCGAGGTGGGCGCCGGCGCCATCGATTGGGAACAGATCTTCGGAGCCCAGGCCCTGGCCGGCATGAGGCACTTCTTCGTCGAACATGACGAACCCAGGGAGGGCTTCGCGTCGATCTCAGCCAGCTACGCGTACCTCAGGGGTCTCGGTACCTGATGGGCGATGCGCCGTCGCAGAAGACGGGCCTCACGCGTGAACTGGGGCTATTGGGGCTGGCGGCCACCGGCATTTGCTCCATGCTCGGTGCCGCGATCAACGTGGTCCCGATCATGATCCAGAGGAGCGTGCCGGGTATCGGCCCCTACGTTCTTCACGCGTACCTGTACGCCGCGATTCCGGCCATCCTGGCCGCCCTGGCCTATGCGGTCCTCTCGTCCGCCATGCCCCGCGCGGGTGGGAGCTATGTCTATGGGAGCCGGGGGCTTAGTCCGTACCTCGGCTTCGTGGCGAGCTTCTCACAATGGTTCGGTCTCAGCATCGCCATCGGGGTGGTGTCGTACGTGATGATCCCATTCCTCAGGGACATCGCTTCGGCCGTGGGGTGGGAGCCCCTGGCCGACAGCCTCGACGGAGGTGTCGTGCGGGTGACCCTGGCGCTGGCATTCCTCTGGACCTTCGTGGGAGTCAATCTGAGGGGTGTGCGCCTCTATGAGCGGACGCTCGTACCACTGATGTTCGTGATGTTCGTGCTGGGCGCCGTGGTGATCGTCGCCGGCTTCGCCTTCGATCACCAGGACTTCGCCGCGGCGATCCAGCTGCGGGAGGGACGCTCCATCCCCGATGCCGTCGTGCCTCCCCTCCGAATCGGCACATACCTGGCGGCTTCGGCTCTGCTCTTTTCGAGCTTCATCGGTTTCGACTCGATCGCCCAGGCCGGCGGTGAGGCGAAGAACCCGTCTCGCTCCTTGCCGCTCGCCATCGGAATCGCGGTCTTCACGGTGGGTACCTTCTACATGCTCTTCACCGCAGCCGTATACCACGCCGTGCCATGGACTTACGTGGCGGAGCATGCACAGACGCAGGACCTCACGGCTCCGGGCCTCTTGGGCTACCTCCTGCCGCCGGCTTGGACGGTCGCGATCGTGGCGGGGGCGGCCGTGGCCCTGATGAACGACCTGCCTGCGATGCTCCTCGCGGTGTCCCGGTTGATGTTCGCGTGGGCCGAAGACGGGATCTTCCCCCGAAGTGTGGCGAAGGTGCATCCCCAATGGCACACGCCTCACGTGGCCATCGTCCTCAGCGGGCTCATGGCGTCGGTGGGTATCCTCGGCAGTCACTTGGCGGGCGACTTCTTCCTGGGCATCGACATCCTGGTGACGTCCATGCTGGTCAACTTTCTCGTCATGTGCTTGGCCGTTATCGCTCTTCCGCGACGCAACCCGGACATCGCCCGCGACGTGAGCGTGCTGCCGTCGCGCCCGCTTCAGGTCGTCGTAGCGGTGTCCGGTATCGTGATGCTCTCGATCTTCCTGGTCGTCCATGTCTGGAAGGACCTGAGCGCGACTGTGGACGCGTGGTACTTCCACTCGACGCCCGTGTGGTTGGTCGTCATGGCCGTCGCCACGGGCATCTACCTGAAGGAGCTTCGCGGCCTCCGCTCGGAGGGCGTCGACGTCGACGCCCTCTTCGCGACCCTTCCGCCGGAGTAGCACCGACGATGAGCCAGGAAATGTCGATGGGCGAACCGGTCGAGCGAGTCGAGCTCGCTCCGGGCTTCAGCATCTCACGGGTCCTGACCGGCCTCTGGCAGATCGCCGACATGGAGCGGGATGGGGGCGAGCTGGACCCCGAGGTGACATCCGGGTCGATGAGGCCATACGTCGAGGCGGGCTTCACGACGTTCGACATGGCCGACCACTATGGCTCCTCCGAGGTGATCGCGGGTCGCTTTCGAAAGCGGACGGGAGGGGAGCCCTCCGTCGAGCTGCTGACGAAGTGGGTCCCCAAGCCGGGGAACGTGACGCGAGACGATGTGAGGGCCGCGGTGCAGCGATCACTCGACCGGATGGAGGCCGAGCGGCTGGATCTGCTCCAGTTCCACGCATGGAGTTATTCCGATCCCGGATGGCTTGACTGCCTCTTCTGGCTTCAGGAACTGAAAGACGAGGGCCTGATCGGCCATCTGGGCCTCACGAATGTGGATACCGCTCACCTCCGCATCGTGCTGCACAGTGGCATCGACGTGGTCTCCAATCAGGTCTGCTATTCCCTTGTCGATCAGAGGGCGCGAGCCCGTATGACCGATTTGTGCGTGGAGCACGGAGTCAAGCTTCTGGCGTTCGGGACGGTGGCCGGCGGCCTCCTCACAGAGCGGTGGCTGGGGGCCCCCGAGCCCGACGTGGACTCCCTGGATACATGGTCGCAGATGAAGTACCGGCGATTCGTCGACGTCGCGGGCGGTTGGGACGCCTTTCAGGGCCTGCTCGGGGCGGTACGGCGCGTGGCCGACAAACATGGGGTCTCGATGGCGAACGTGGCTTGCCGCCACATTCTGGAGCAGCCGGCCGTGGGTGGCGTCATCATCGGTGCCCGACTCGGCGAGAGCGACCATATCGAGGACAATCTCAGGCTCTTCGACTTCTCCCTGGACGACGAAGACGAGTCGGAGATTCACGCGGCCCTCTCCGATCTGGGGCCGGTTCCCGGGGACTGCGGTGACGAATACCGGAAACCTCCGTTCCTCACCGCGTCCGGCGATCTGAGCCATCACTTCGACTCGTTTCCTCCTCCTTACACGGCCGAGGAGCGAAGCGCCGGGCGCAGCATAGTGCTCACGGGGACGACATGGGAGGATTTGGCCGGGTTCAGCCGCGCGGTCCGAAGCGGATCGCGCATATCGGTTTCCGGTACCACCGCGACCCACGGCGAACGGGCCATCGGTGGATCGGATCCGGCGGCCCAGACGCACTTCGTCATCGACAAGATCGAAGGCGCGCTCCGGTCGTTGGGAGGTAGTCTCGAGGATGTGGTACGGACGCGTATCTACGTGCCCAACGTGGATGATTGGGAGCCCGTAGCACGGGCTCATGGCGAACGGTTTCGCACGATCCTCCCGGCCAACACTTTGGTTCACGCGGGGCTGGTGGGAGAGGAGTATCTCGTAGAGATGGAGGCGGAGGCAGTGGTGCCATGATCACGATTGCAGAATACAACCCGTCGTGGCCGATGTGGTTCGAGGAAGTCAAGGCTTGCCTGTTGGAGGAGCTGCCTCAAGAGAGCGGGATCGTGAAGGTCGAGCACATAGGCAGCACTGCGGTGCCCGGACTAGCGGCCAAACCGATCATCGACATACACGTGGTGATCGCCGAGGACTCTCAGTTGGGTCGTATGATCGGGCAACTCGCCCGTCTGGGGTACATCTATGAGGGCGATCGGGGAGCCATGGGGCAGGAGGCCTTCAGACGGAGGGGGCCCGACGTGCCCCTCAGGGATCCCAAGAGGGACTGGGCCCCTCATCACCTGTACGCATCGGTGGAAGGAAGTCGCGAACTGGACCGACATCTGGCGTTGCGCGATCACCTGAGAGAGGAGGAGCCGGACAGGGAGGCCTATGCCGCGCTCAAGCGTGATCTCGCGAGTCGAGAGGACATGGACCTGGAGGCGTACACGGCGGGCAAGTCGGAGTTCATCGAGGGGATTCTGGGAAAGGAAGGGCGGTGGTAGCCGACGGAAGGGTCGGAGTCGGCGTCGCCGAGGAGGATCCTCTGGTGACGGTGGCGTCAGTGGACCGGATCCGCGCCCACTTCCGGCTCTGGAGAGGGTCGAGGGCGGCCGCGCCGTGGCGTACTTCGACGGACCGGGTGGGACCCAGGTTCCCAGGGCGGTCGTGGAGGCGTCCAACGCGTACCTCTACGGGATCGGGATCGGGGAGGACCGGCGATCCCGGTCCTTCCCCTCCCACACCACCAGGCATGCGGGTCCGCACCTGGCGGTTCGGTGAGTTGAGGTCAGTACGGCGTGAGCCGGGGCACACCCAGCTCGTCGAAGTACGCCCCTGGCAAGGCCGTGTGCAGGGCGTGGTGCGCGGCCACGTGCCACCAGCTTCGCGCGAACCGAGCAGCTCGCCAGGCGAGGTTCTCGCTCACACCGCGAGCCCTCAACTCCCGGTACGCTGTCCTTCCCCGTTTCCACTGGCGTAATGAGGCCGGCTCAACGAGCGGGTGAGGTCAGCCGGGATGGGTGGTCCATGCCGCACGGTTGTCCCGGGCGATAACGTTGTCGGCGCGCCCGAAGTGCACTTGTTCGGGGGTCAGCATCGAACGTACGCAGCCGGCGGTGGATCCATTGGTCCAGGTCTCGGAAAACCCCCGGTGTATCCGCTAAGCCGAAGTATGCCTTCCACCCCAGCACGTAGCGCCGTAGCTCTTCCGCCACCTGTTGCAGGCTCCGCCCGCCACTCCGGCTTGTAATCTGCCGGACTCGCTCCTTGAACTTCGTCAGGGCCTTCTTGCTGACCCGGCGCTTCACGACCTTCCCTGCCGCTACCCAGAAGCTGTAGCCCAGGAACTGTCGATCCCACACTCGCGCCACCGCGCTCTTTTCCTCGTTGACCTGAAGCCGAAGTTTCCCGTACAAGTGCCTCAGCGCCTGCATCACACGTTGTCCTGCCCGCCTCGACCGCACGTATACATTGCAGTCATCGGCGTACCGGACAAACGCGTGTCCGCGTAGCTCCAACTCCTTGTCCACTTCGTCCAGGAGCACGTTCGCCAGCAACGGCGACAACGGTCCGCCCTGAGGCGTCCCCATGTGCCGCTCCATCACCACCCCGTTCGCCATGACTCCGGCTTCCAGGTAGCGACGGAGGATCCGCAGCATCGCCTTATCCTCGATCCGCTTTGCCAGCCGCCCCATCAGCACGTCGTGGTTCACCCGGTCGAAAAACTTCTCCAGGTCCACATCCACCACCCATCGTCTCCCTTCCTGGATGTATTGCTGCGCTTCGCGCACCGCATCGTGTGCTCGGCGCCCAGGCCGGAAGCCGTGGCTGTGCCGACTGAACGTCGGGTCGAACCTCGGTTGCAGCACCTGCAGGATGGCTTGTTGGATGAACCGGTCCAGCACGGTCGGAATCCCCAACTCCCGGACCCCTCCCCCACTCTTCGGTATCTCCTGCCTTCGTACCGGCTTCGGTTGGTAGGTCCCCGCCAGCAACCGCTGTCGGATCTCCCCCCAGTGCCTGCGCAAGTACTCTGGCAGCTCCTCCACGCTCATCCCGTCGATGCCCGGACTGCCCTTATTCTGCCGCACGCGTTTCAACGCTCCTACGAGGTTGGCACGCCCGACCACCTCCTCCATCAGGAGATGCTCGCTTCCTGAGCGCTCGTCTCCATGGGCCACCGTTCCGGCTTCGCCACTCCCCTCTACCTTCGGGGCTTCACCCCTATCCTCCAGCGGGAGCTCCAGTTGCCTGGACTCCTGGCGCATGGCCTTCTCGAGATCCACGGTCGTCACACTCTCCTCTCCGTTCGGCCCTTCGTCCGACAAAGCTGGGTCCAAGCGCATCATGCACTTCGTCGGCCTACTATGGCCTCTGCTGACTTCTCGCTCCGCCGGCAGGCCCAACAGCGCAATGCCGGCGTCGCCCTTTCAGGCGTCAGGCGAGACCTCCCCGGGTAAGAACGATGACCTTCCCCGCACAATCGCCGGATCTACGCCGCTTCCCCTTGGTCGCAGGAGCTTCGCGGTCAGTGGTCCGCTCGCCCCGGTCCGCAGCGCCTCGTATCCGGTTCCTGTTCGTCGACTCACGGGTTCGTTGCACGCTTCGTTCAGCGTACGCCTCACGACGAACGCCTTGCGCTTCCCTTCGGTCCCTGCGACCAGGTTCCGGGAGGACTTTCACCTCCAAGTCATCGCCCATGCCGGGCCCACCACAAAAAAAGCGCCGCGGGGGACGACCCCCGCGGCGCTTCTCGCGCCATGACGAGCGGTTTTGGCCTAGGGGCCCCGCTTGCGGCCGAGGCCTACCGGCCTCGTTTGATGATCGCTTCTTGGATCTCGATGTAGGTGCCCGTGGCATCCATGAAGCGCTGATAGTCGATGGACGGAGTCCGATCGGCGTACGGCTTCGACTGACGGAAGAGCGTCAGCGCCTGCCGGAACATGGGCAACGAGCGATTCGCAGATGCCAGCGTCTCGGCCACGCCAACCGCCATCCCAGAGTTGTAGAGGCTATAGGCGTGCCAGAAGTCGAACTGCTCGCGGATCTGCGTCGTGACCTCGAACTGCTTGGCCTTCGCGATCAACTCGATGAAACGGCCGTAGTTCTTCTCGGTGGGCTGGATGTACGTTGAATAGGCGTGGCTGAAGATCATGTTCGCCGCTTGATCCGCCGCGGAGCCATCGGCGACCGCCCGCTGAAGCACCGGCACCGCGTCGTCGACGCGCCCGACCTCGAGCAACCAGCTGCCCCTCCGCAGATGCAGGTTGGGCCACTTGGGGTCGATCCCCTCGATCCTGCCCAGCGCGGCCACGGCCTCGTCGACCTGACCGCTCTCCTTCAGCGCTCTCGCGTAGACGTCCCACAGAGAGGGCTCCTTCGCGTGCGACTCGAGCGCACGCTTGGAGAACTCGGCCGACGCGGCGGCGTCGCCCAACTGGAGGTGGGCAGCGGCTACGTTGCGCAGCTGTGTGACGAGAGTCTCGCCGCCCTTGGCCGCAAAGACCTTCTCATACGCCCCGATCGCCTTGCGATAGAGATCGGCGACCTCGGGGGTCATGCCGTCTCCGCCGTCGATCTGAGCCTCAGTGCGCACCTGCTCGGCTCCGGCGAAGGCGAAGTTCCCCGCCTGCTCGTAGTAATTGATGTTCTCGGCGTCGATCGCGATGCCTGCCTCGATCAGCTCCATCGCACCCAGGGGGTCACCCTCCTGGGCCAAGTCGTAGGCAACCCTCATGCGCACCGTCGCGTTCGTCGGGTCGAGTTCCAGATACTGGCGATAATAGTCGCGAGCCAACTTTTCGTCGCCGAGGTTGATGGCTATGAACCCACCCAGCAGCAGCGCGTTCTCATGGAACGGATCCCGCTCCAGCAGGCGCTGCACCTCTTCCAGGGACTCCTGGTACCGCTCCGTCTGCCGCAGCACGTTGGCACGCACATACCGAACCGAGTTCGCGTTCGGGTTCAATTCGAGCGCGCGATCGCAGTTCTCCAGGGAACTGTCCCACTGCTGGCTCTGGGCGTAGTCCACGCAGAACACGGCTACTCGCGTCTGCTCGACGAACAGCTTGAACAGATCGACGATCTGACCGGCGGTCTGCTCCTCCATCTTGTCGGCCGAGGTAACCGCATCGACGACGAACTCCTCGCCGGTACTGGTATCCACGAACTTGATGTCCTGAACCACCCAACGATCCTTCGTGCCGGTGTACCCCGCACACAACACGACCTCGTAGTTCGTTTGGGCCGCGAGCTGACGAGCCTGGATGCAGGTGAGGTTCTCCATCTTGAGGTCGAACCGCTTGAGCGCGTCCTTGATGTCGTTCTCGCTCACGGCCGTGTGCGTATTCAGATCACTGATCCGATCTCGGAGCTTCTCGGCCAGCTTCTCACCGAACCCTTTGTTCTCGCCATTCAGGGCGCGGAAGTCAGGAATGAGAACACGGAAGCGGCTGCTTACGGTCTGCTGGGCTTCGATGGCCGTGCCACCCATCAGCGGCAACGCGAAGAGCACGGCTGTAAACACACCGAGACGTCGACGTCCAGTCATCATCCTCACTCCTGGATCGGATCCTCAACACATAGACTCCGGCGCTCCCCTCTTCGGGCTCCGCTGGAGTGTTGGCGAACTGATGACCTCTTAATGCCTCCGAGGCCGGCAATAGAAAATATGCGGGGTGTCGGCGAGGTCAACCGCTTTCTCCACACCCGGCATGCGATTCCTACCGCCACATGGCCCGATTTGTTACAACGCACGCTTCCAACGCGATCAGTGAATGTTCTCACATCGGCGCCTCGCCGGCGATCTGCCCGCAATCATCCGCTGCTAATCCCGAGGCTTCCCCGCACCGGCAACTCGATCGGACACCTCGGGAAACGGACCGTCCCACGCCTCCAGAGCGGAGCGAATCGCCGTCGGAACGGTCGTGGACGCCTGAGCGGCGTAGTCGTACATGACCTGCACGCTGCTGCCGGAAACGAGCACTTCCCCCTGGGGCGAGCGGGCCTCATGGGCCATGACGACGTGGAATGATGCGCGTGTCCCGCACCGGACGGTGTGACATCAGGTGGATTCAAGCGGTCGTTGCAACGCCTCGATAGGGAGGAGTTGCGATGGAAGTGGGCAAACGTCGACGGTCGGATCGTGCGCTACGTCCGCGGATGTGTTCACCAGGTCGCCCGACGGTAGGCCGTCGAGAGCACCGTCAGCGTTTCTGGGAAGCGATCGCCCGTGGAGTGTCGAGTGAAGAGGCAGCGGTGGCGGCGGGAGTATCACCTGCTGTGGGATCGCGTTGGTTCCGCGAGTATGGTGGGATGCCATCCTTTCCTATTGGTCCCCTGTCGGGGCGGTATCTGTCGTTCGTCGAGCGAGAAGAGCTCGCCGTCCTTCACGCCGGAGGTCGTGGCGTGCGCGAGATCGCCCGCCGGTTAGACCGGTCACCGTCGACGATCTCTCGGGAGCTACGGCGCAACGCCGCAACTCGAGGTGGGAACCTGGAGTACCGAGCCACGACCGCGCAGTGGCACGCGGACAAGCGAGGAAGACGGCCGAAGGTGGCCAAGCTCGCGGCGAACGACGACCTGAGGCAGTATGTGCATGATCGCCTGGGCGGCGTGATAGAGGCTCCGGGCGGTGCGGCTGTTCCAGGCCCAGATGTACGATGGACTGGGCGGCGGCGCATTCATCGACAGCACCGCCGATGGGCGGCCTCGTGGAGTCCTGAGCAGATCGCCAACCGGCTCCGGGTCGACTTCCCCGATGATGAGTCCATGCGAATATCACACGAAGCCATCTACCAGGCGCTCTACGTGCAGGGGCGCGGTGCCCTGCGACGCGAGCTGACGGCGTGCCTTCGGACGGGACGCGCGTTACGGGTGCCGCGATCTCGAACCCGCGGACGAGGCAAGGGGTTCGTTCGACCCGAGATCATGATCAGCGAGCGTCCGGCCGAAGCAGATGATCGGGCCGTTCCGGGGCACTGGGAAGGCGACCTGATCCTTGGGCTGGGCAGCTCCGCGATCGGGACGCTCGTCGAGCGGACCTCGCGCTTCACGATGCTGCTCCACCTTCCCCGTCTGAAAGGTCACGGCGAGCACAGGATCAAGAACGGCCCTGCCGTCGCCGGCCACGGTGCCGAAGCGGTCCGAGACGCAATCGCTTCGTCGATCACGACTCTGCCGGAGCAACTCCGCAAGTCTCTGACCTGGGACCAGGGGGCGGAGATGGCTCAGCACGCACAGATCCGTATCGACACCGGTATGGCCATCTACTTCTGCGACCCCCAGAGCCCGTGGCAGCGCGGCACGAACGAAAACACCAACGGCTTGTTGAGGCAGTACTTCCCAAAGGGAACGGACCTGAGCCAGAATACCGCTGACGATCTCGCCGCCGTCGCAGCTGCGCTCAACAGCCGCCCCCGCAAGACCCTCGGTTGGAAAACCCCGGCGGAAACCCTGAAAGATCTCCTGCAATCACGGAACCGGACCTAACCCGCGCGTTGACGGCTCCACCAATACGGCGGCTCCTGCCTTCTACGACCTTCGGTCGCTTCTGACTCCCTCGGGTTGGGAGACATGTGGAACGCCTTCTGGCTGGACTTCGTCACGCTCGCCAACTTATCGTCCCGCAAGACCGGGTCTGTGAGACCTTCAACACCGTGCTGTTGCGACGACCCCTTGAACCTGGGTCATACCTCTGGATCTCAGTGGAGCACTGGGCTTAGTGTTCAGGATAGGCGTGCGGACGCCTCCACCCATGGTCAGGAGCGCTAACATTGCATCCGTATCAACCGTCGTCCGGCCCCACGATCGCCTCGGCCCTCCGCGCCTTGGTTCTCTCCTCCCTGGTCCTGACCGTAGGCTGTGCCTCGGGAGGAGGTCCGCCCTCTTCGGTCCTGGTCGCACCCGAGTCCGTCTGGAGGAATCTGGCCCAACCCCGCGCCCAACCGCTGGCCGACGCTCCCCGGATATCGGTCACCGATGTGATCGTCATCGGAGGCGTTTGGCCCGGCGCATCCGCGGTGTCGGCATCCCTGGGACTCCAGGAGCTCGTTGCCGCAGGCCTTATCCGCCGTCGCGACGTTCAATTCGTGGAGCGGAGGAGGTTCGCGGCCGCCGTCGAGCGAGAGGCCAGTGGGTTGCCGCCACTCCGTAACTCACCGAGGACCGGCGTCTCTCCCGGAGCACAGCTCCAGCTCGCGGGAAGTTGGATCCCTGCAGGCGACTCCGCCACGTTGGACCTGAGGCTCGTCGACGTGGAGACCAGCGCAGTCGTGACCGCGTGGAGGACCACTACACCGCAGGACATCGATCCAACGAGCGTCGCACGAACGATCGTGGGGTCCATGATCTCGGCCCTTAACGCTCTAGGGCGAATACCGTCCTGGAGTGATCCGCTCGCGAGCGCAACGGTCCACCCCGCTCCCACCGCGTTCACTCCGTCGGGAGTCTCGACCGAGGCGGTCGCCGCCTTCTTTCGGGGGATCGAAGCCGAGGACCGGTTCGACTGGGAGGCAGCGCGACGCGCCTATCAGATGGCCACCGAGTTGTCGGGCACGGCGTTCTTCGAGTCCGACGCCGCTCTGGCACGGGTTGCGAGACTGAGGGCCGGAGGCGCGTTGGGTGCCAGCGAGGATTAGGCCGACCCACCGGTGCTCGTAGCCGCGTCGGAACACACGGCGTACTTTTCTCGACCTCGAAGGCTGTTGAAGAAATACAGTGGGTCGCGCACAGGGGTCTTGCGAGGCTCAGAGTAGGAACGACGACGAGTCGTAGCAGGCTTGGGGCTACGGCGAGGAGGAGAGACAACCTATGAGACCGCAACCCCCCTGTGCCCTACGGGTTAGGGCGGCGAGGGCCCATCGCCGGTGTTGGCGCTCCTCCCCGATACTACGGCATCGCGTCGTCGCTCCGCCTACGCGCTGGACCCTCGGCGCTCCTAACGCGACCCGCTGTATTTCTTCAACAGCCTTCTAAAGTCTGCCCCCAGCCGTTGGAGCCATGCCGAACGGAGACACGCTTCATGTCCTGTTGGTCGAGGACAACCCCGGAGAACGATGGCTGTTCTCCGAGATCCTTCGATCCCGCGGACACATCGTCGCCGCCTGTGATGACGGCGAAGCGGCGTGGGACACGTTCCGTGAGAACCCCGCTCCTCTGGTGGTGCTCGACCTGGTCCTACCTGGAATCGACGGTCTGGAACTGACCCGGCGCATCCGAGGCAGTCCCGAGGGCGACCAGCCCGTCATCCTGGTCGTCACCGCGAAGAACGAGCCGGACGTCCTCGAATCGGTACTCGAAGCCGGCGCCAACGACTACGTGGCCAAGCCCGTGGACATCGCCCTCCTGAACATTAGGCTTGCCGTCGCCGAACGTGAGGTGCAGACGCAGGCGGAGCGCAAGGCAACGCAGGCGGCACTACTCGCCACCACCAGCGAGCTGAGTACCCTCTTCGAGAGCCTGGATGAGGTGTTCTTTTCCGTGGACGTGCCCAAGGATCGGCTCATCCAGGTCTCGCCGGCCGCCCGGGACGTGCTCGGCGTGGCACCGGAGAAGCTCCTCGCCGACAAGGACCTGTGGCACGACTTCTTGTATCCTGCGGCCCTGACGAGCGCGGACTCCATTCTGGCCCAAGTCGGCACCGGTGAGTCGTTCACGCACAGCTACCAGACGCGGACGCCGAAGGGTGAGGACCTTTGGGTCGAGGCCACCCTCAAGCCCCATTTCGCGGACGACGAGACTCTGCTTCGCATAGACGGGGTCATCTCGGACGTGACGGAGCGCCATCGGGCTCAGGAGGAGTTGGCGGCCCAGAATGAAGAGCTCACGACCCTATATCGCATCTCCGAGCTTTCACTCGCGGCCGAGAGCCTGGGTGGAGCCATGGACGACATTCTGGAGGAGGTGAGCCGGGCCACCCGCTATCCCATCGTCGCCATAGAGCGCTACGATGCGGAGCGTGACGCCATGGTCTTCATGGCGAGTAGGGGAATCCCCCTGCCCGAGGATGGAGAGCCCCTCGTGATCCCCGGACACAAGACCCTTTCGGGGGTGGCGGTCCAGACGGCCCAGGCCGTGGTTGAACGAGACGTTCGCTCCAACAAGCGTCACTCGTCCGACGTCTTCCACGACCTCGGCGTCCAGACCTACATGGCTTTCCCCGTGGTGATCGGTGGCGACGCCGTCGGCACGCTGACGCTGGCCCATCCGGAGGCGCTGGAGCCCAACCGTTGGGTGAGCCGACTGGCGACCAGCCTGGCCCACACGATTGCAGGACTCATGGAGCGGATTGGTGCAGCCGAGGCGCTGCGCCAGAGTGAGACCGAGTTCAGGACCCTTGCCGGACAGCTCCAGCAGGCGAACGACGAGCTCGAGGCCTTCGCATACTCGATCTCGCACGACCTGCGCACGCCCCTGCGCACGATGACCGGCTTTGCGCATGCCCTGATGGAAACCTTGGGGGAAGACGCAAACAAGGACGCCCGAAACTTCGCCGAACGTATCATCGTCTCGGGGGCCTGGGCTGAGAACCTGATCACCGACCTCCTCAACTACAGCCGCCTCACCTTCGAGGCCCTGGAGCTTCAGGCCATCGATCTGAAGGAGGTCATGGCCTCGGTGCTTGAGCAGGTAGGACCGATAGTGAAGGACCTCCAGGCGGACATCACCGTGGACGGCGAGCTTCCGTCGGTGATGGCGCAGAAGACCATCTTGACGCAGGTGCTGTCGAACCTGGTCACTAATGCCGCCAAGTTCGTGCCGCAGGGACGCACCCCCGAAGTCAGAGTCCGATGCGAGGAGCGCGAGGAGCGCATCCGAATTTGGGTAGAAGACAACGGGATCGGTGTTCCCGAGGGCCAGGAGGAACGCATCTTCGGTGTCTTCGAGAGACTCGACCAATCATCGGAGCGCCCCGGTACGGGGATCGGACTCGCAATCGTGCGGCGGGGAATGGAACGGATCGGCGGGGAGGCGGGAGTCGAACGACGCTCCGTCGGGAGCGCCTTCTGGGTCGACGTGCCGAGAGAGCTCAAGCGGAGCTGGAAGCCTTGGGTTCGACGTCGCGAGCGGACCGACCCGGACGCATGAGGGGAGAGCGGCCCCAGCCTCGTGGGCTGGGACGTCGTAGAAGGTGCCGTCGGGGCGGAATCTCCGTTCGCGGCCAGGGTGACGTCATCGCCCTCAGCCTTCATGTCGGCTCGGGCGGCCAAATTGCTCAGCTCTCAATACCGGCTCGAGGTGTCTCTTCCCAAACACTTGGACAGCTACCACCCCCCTTGGGTTGGAACACCGACTCCTTGCGTAGGCCGAGCGGCACACGCGACCATTCGGCATCTGCTGATGATACCTACGGGATAGAGGTCGCTCATGTTTGCAGCACTGACGCTTCTCCAGGCCCAGCCCATCATGCCCGTCGATCTGACGGCCCTACTCGCCGTCTTCATGGGAATCTCCATCGTGTTGATACTGGAGCTGGGGATTACGGCGCGCTTCGCGCCGAAGCCGACGGTGGAGCCGTTGAGTCGCTTCTTCGATCGAAAAGGAGTCGATGAGGTGGTCGCCATCCTGGAACGAAGAATGGCGCTCCTGGAGCAACAGATCGAGTCGATCGAAGCGAACGGACATCGGCTCGTCGAAATGAACGAGTTCCATCAGGAGCTTCAATCGGGGTCGAAGGACCAGGCGCAACTCCCTGCCCGTCGAGATGGAGAGTAGGATGCCCGAGATCATCGGGCACAGAGGCTATGCGGCCGTAGCTCCCGAAAACACGCTCGCGTCTCTGGAAGCGGCGCTGGTCGCCGGAGTCCGCGCGGTGGAGTTCGACCTGCACGTGGCGTCGTGCGGAACGCCGGTCCTGTTCCACGATGTGAATCTCGGCCGCACGACGAACGGCGTGGGGCCGGTACGACGCCGGACCCTGGGGCAACTGCAGGCGATGGACGCGGGCAAGTGGTTCTCGGCCGAGTTCGCCGGTGAGAAGGTGCCCTCCCTGACCGAGGCCCTCGACACGCTCAGGGGACGGGTCGACCGCATCTATCCGGAGGTGAAGGGCTTCCGAGAGCTCGAGGACCTCGACCGGATGGTCCGCCTGGTTCGCGAGGCGGGCCTGGTCGAGGTGACCACGTTCATCAGCCTGGACTGGAACATCCTGGACCGCATTCGTGGCCAGGAGGCGGGCCTCGGCATCGGATTCATCGTCGAAACGGCGGATCGATTCGAAGAGGGACTCGAACGAGCCAAGAACGATCCGAGTGCCATACTGGACCTCAACCACACCCTCGGTCTCGAGGACCCCTCCCTGGTCGAGCGAGCGCGCACGGCGGGCATCGACGTGGCCGTTTGGACCGTCAACGATCCCGCAGAAGCGACTCGACTCGCGGAGGCCGGGGTCACGCGCTTCACCACGGACCAGGTCGCGAGACTCCTCGACTGGGCCGGCACTCGGCGAGGCTGACCTCGTGCCCCCTTCTCCGTTCGGCGACTCGCGCGGGCGCCAGGAGGCGCTGGCCGGCCTCGGCAACCGGCACCTCGATCTCCTCATCATCGGCGGTGGCATCACGGGCTGCGGAATTGCCCGTGACGCCGCACTGCGGGGCTGGACCGTGGGCCTCGTGGAGAAGGAGGACTTCGGGTTCGGCACCTCCAGTCGTTCGTCGAAGATTATCCACGGCGGGGTCCGGTACCTGGAGTACGGACACTTTCTACTCGTTCGTGAGTCGGCGCGCGAGCGCAAGGTGTTGAGGAAGATCGCCCCTCACCTGGTGCACCCCCTGGATTTCATGTATCCGGTCTTCGACGGTGAGAGCGTGATGAAGATCAGGGCCGGGCTGACCGTCTTCGACTTCCTGGCCAGTAACGAAAAAGACGCCCGACACGCCAACCTCTCTCCGGAAGAGGTCCGCGAGCAGCTTCCCGGACTTCGCGAGAGGCTCAAGGGCGGAATCCGCTACCTCGAATACATCACCGACGACGCCCGCCTCACGTTGGAGAACGCGCAGTCCGCCGCCGAGCACGGGGCTCTGGTGGTCAATCATGCCCGGGCCGGACGGCTGACCCTGGAAGATGGTCGAGTGACGGGATGCCAGGTGACCGACACGCTCGACGGGGCAGTGGTGGACGTGACAGCCCGAGTCACGGTGAATGCCACCGGGGTCTGGTGCGACGAGGTTCTGTCGGAGGAATCGATCGAAACGGAGCACCCTCTCATCCCCAGCAAGGGCATCCACATTCTGTTGCGGGCCGAACGACTACCCATGACCGGGGCGACCTTCCTGCGAGCTACCGACGGCAAGCGCGGACTTGCCATGCGGCGGCTGAACTACGTGTACGTAGGAACGACGGACACCGAGTACGACGGACCCCTGGACCGGCCTCGCGCCACTAGGGCCGATGTCGACGAGGTCCTCGAGATGGTCCAGGATTGCTTCCCGGACCAGAACCTCACGCACGACGACGTGTTGGCGACGTGGGCGTGCGTGCGACCCCTCATCCGGGAAGAGGGGAAGAGCACGAGAGATACGTCCCGCGAAGACGCGGTGTGGCACTCCCCTCCAGGCCTGATCAGTATCACCGGAGGCAAGCTCACGACGTACCGGACGATGGCGCATCGGATACTCTCGATCGCCGACCGCGAGCTGGGTCCGGCTCCGGGTCTTCCCGAGCGCACGGCCGTGGTTCCGCTGCCCGGCGCCGACGTGGGACCCCAGGGTATGGAGGCCTTCCGCGCGGACCGTGGCCGGAGCCTTCTGGAAATGGGCGTTCCTCCGGACACCGTCGACCGGCTCTGCTGGCTCTACGGCAAACAACTGGACTACTTCATCGCCCTCGCCGTAGACGACGCCAGTTGGCTCGAGCCGCTCCACCCCGACGTTCCGGCGATACGGGCCGAAGTCCAGAATTCCGTGACCCACGAGATGGCTCGAACGCTCACCGACTTCATGGACCGGCGGGCAGCCCTGCTCCTCTTCAGCGACAACTTCGGGCTCGCGGCCGCCGAGGCGGCGGCGGACATCATGGCAGAAGAACTGGAGTGGAGCACCGATCGGAGGACTCAGGAGTTGCAGGACTACCACGCCCTTGCTTCCGAACACGGACTGCCGTCCGACTGAGTCGCCGGATCTGCGGAGTTCCCGTGGGGTGAGGGTCAGGCGGTCTTGGTCTCTCGATGGAGCGGTAGGACGAACGAGAACGTGCTCCCCTCCCCAATCTCCGTCTCCACCCGCACCTGAGCATCGTGGGCGGCCAGAATCCCCTCCACTATCGCGAGACCGAGTCCGGCGCCGCCGCCGGCGGAGCGGTGACCCTTCCAGAATCGGTCGAACAGGTGCTCGCGCATCTCCTGGTCGATGCCGGGACCCGTATCGCGGACCGCCACGAGCACGCCTCCATCGGAAGCCGAAGCCGTAACCCTTACCTCCCCGCCCTCAGGCGTGAACTTCAGAGCGTTCCCGATCAGGTTCGACATCACCTGGAGGATCCGGTCGCGATCCGCCTCCACCTGCGGGAGCTCCGGGTCGATTACGGCACGCAAGGTCACGCCCTCGTCGTCGGCCCGCGAGCGCGCCGACGCAACGGCTTCGCGGAGCATCTCTCCGGTCGCCACGGGTTTCTGCCAAACGGAGAGCCTGCCCGCCTCGATCTGGGCCACATCCAGCAGATCCTGGATGAGCCGGTTGATACGGTCCGCAGCCCTGTGAATGATCTCCAGGTGTTCTCCCCTGGCCTCCAACGACAGCGGCACGTCGGCGAGGAGCTCGGCGGCAGCGGCGATCGTTCCCACCGGGTTCCTGAGATCGTGCGAGACGACGGCCAAGACTTCGTCCCGGGCCCGGACAGCCGCACGAAGTGCCTCCTGTGCCTCCCGCATCTCGGTCATGTCCGTGATCGTCAACACGACTCCCGTCACCTCGAGCCCATCCTTCATCGGGCTCACACTCAGCTGCACGGGGAACGAGGACCCGTCTTTCCGCCATACGACGTCGTCTAAAACGCGAACGGTTTCCCCCGTGGCCAACGACGTGCGCACGGGGCACTCGGCCGCCGGATGAGGGGTGCCGTCGGGTCTCGTGTGATGGATCAGCGGATGGACGACCTGACCACGTAGCTCCCTCGGTGAGTATCCCAGCAACTCGGCACCGGCCTCGTTCAGGAAGGTGCACCGACCATCGAGGTCGAGACCGACGAGCCCGTCGCCCGTACCACCAAGGACCGCCCGGAGGCCGCGGCGGGCGGCCACGGTTTCCCGGCGTCGCCGGGTCTCGTTGCGGACCAACTCCTGAAGCCGGAACCCCACCATCCCCATGGCCGCCGCTCCCACGATCGCGAGGAAAATGGTGCCGATGGAGACCCAGAGCTGAATGAGAGCCTGGCGGTCCCAGCGAACGGATGCGGAGGCCGCGTCACGGATCAGCCGGTCCTCGAACGCCCGCGTCTCGGAACGCACGGCTTCGTAGCGTACCCGATCGTCCGCCAGCCTCTCTCTGAACTCCTCGGGACGGATACCGATCGCGCCACCTTCCATGAGCGGCGCATGAAGCACTTGCCACTCGCTGATCCGCATCTGGAGTTGGTTGAGCTCTCGCAGATACGGAAACGGCGACGGCATTTCTCCGATCACCCGTTCGAGCGCGTCGAGGCGCAGGGACTCCTTCTCGAGGTCCTCCCGGTAGAGGCTCAGGAACGTCGTATCACCCGAGGCCACGTACTGCTCCACCCTCATCATCTGGTTGGAGTGGGAGAGGGCGATCTCCGGGATGAGCGGCCGGGCATCGGTGAACACATCGATGTCCCTCTCCAGGTCCGCCTGTTGCCGCTCGAGGAACCAAGGGATCAGGGCGAGCGACAACAGCGCAAAGAAGGACACCCCCAAGGAGAGTATCCACCCTGACCGGCCAACTCGCGGCTCACCGCCGGAGGGCATCGATGCCTTTCCGTGTTCGCGACCTGGTGACCAGGCCGGGGGCACCGCCTATCGTTCCACCCATGGAGCACATCCTCTTCACCGGCTTTCCCGGATTCCTGGGAAGCCAGTTGCTGTCACGACTGATGACCCGGCATGTCGGGGCCCGGGCCCACTGCCTCGTCCAGCCCGCATTCGTACATCTGGCCGGAATCTCCTTGCAAGGACTCGGCCCGGAGATCTCGAAGCGGGTCAATCTGGTCGAAGGCGACGTCACCCGGCACGGCCTCGGACTGGGCTCACCCGACTGGCTCCACTCCGTGGATCACGTGTTTCACCTGGCGGCGATCTACGATCTCGACATGCCTCGGAGCCGGGCCTTCTCCGTCAACGTCGAAGGTACGCACAACGTGCTCTCCATCTTGGACAGGTGCTCGAAGCTAAGGCGCCTGCACTACGTGAGCACGTGCTATGTGAGTGGCCGACACGCGGGAGTGTTCCATGAGGGAGATCTCGACGTCGGGCAGGCTTTCAACAACGTGTACGAGGAAACCAAGTTTCTGGCCGAGCGTGCGGTCCAGGGTTGGGGCCGTAACGGTGGCCCAGTCACCGTCTATCGGCCGGCCTCCGTCGTGGGCGATTCCGACTCGGGAACGACCCAGAAGTACGACGGACCCTACTTCGTCCTCAAGCTGATCCTCAAGCAGGGCAAAGTCGCCGTCGTCCCCGTGCTGGGCAGCGGGAATGCCCGGGTCAACTTCGTGCCTCGAGATTTCGTCACCGAGACCATCGAGTACCTCTCCGGCCGATCCGACACGTTGGGGTGCACGTTCCCACCTCGCCGACCCTGCCCCATGCACCGCGCGCGAGGTGATCGACCTCATGGGACGCATAAACCGGCCGACGAATCGTGCGAGTGCGCCTTCCCCACCGGCTGGCGGACTGGGCCACCAGACGCGTGCCGGGCGTGCGAAGGTGGACCGGCATCCCGGCCGGGGCGCTGGGTTACTTCACCCACCCGACGCTCTACTCCACGACCGCCACCGAGCGGGCCCTGGAGGGGAGCGGCCTACGACCGCCCCCGTTCGGGCGGTACCTCCCGCGCTTGGTGGAGTTCGCGAGGGCCCATCCGGAGATCGGGTCGGATGCGATGGCCTAGGGTCGTGTCCGGGACACGACACTAGCTCAGAAGGGCCTTCTCGACGAGGTCCGCCAAGCGCTCCGGAAGATCGGGCGCGTTCAGATCCATGACCGGAATCGGCAGGTCGAGGTCGACGGCGTCCGTTACCAGAGCCCAGGTACAGACCGGCGTCTTCCGCGTCGGCCTGAAAGACCGGTCGAACATGGGCCGCGGGCCGGTAGACCTCGATCTTCGGGACGGCGGCCCGCTTGTACCCCTCCACCACGACGATCTCGGCATCGGAAACGAAGCGACGCACGACTTCGTCGAGCGCCGGTTCACCCTCGTGGCCCCACTCCCCCATCACCACGTACTCGTCCGGACCCGCGAGAACGACTCGACTCGCCCCACCCTCGTTGCGAAGCCGCCACGAATCGGTGCCCGGCGTGTCGATGTCGAAGCCGTGGCCATGCTTGACGACCGTGACTCTTCGCCCCCGTCGCTCCAGGGCCGCGACGAGTTCCACGGCCACGGAGGTCTTGCCGCTGTCCTTGAAGCCGATGACGCTCACCACGGGCGGTCGTGAAGGCCGCGCTGCCCGGGGCGTCGTCACGGGCCACTCCCGCGTGTTGTCATGGGTGGACCCGGCGCGGCGCAGCGAGAAGCTCCGCCGCCCGAGCCCCGTCGGCCTCGGTGTTGACGTTCCAGAAAACGGTCGCAGGGTCAGCCACGGCCGCGACCTCCTCCTGACTCACCCGATCGGCATCGACGGCCGTAAGGAGCCCGTGCAGCGAGAGGGTCGTCGGACCGGATTCTGCTCTCGATCTCAGGAAGGCAGGCAGGCCTGTAGAGCGCGCAGAGGGGCTGTAGGCCGTCGGGACCCATCGGAGCCACGGCTGGCGCCGCGGTACGGCGTTCGATGACCAGTCGCACCAGGTCCCCAGTCACGAGGGGCATGTCGCAGCCGAGAAGGAAGACCGCGGAGTCGCCTCGCTCGGTCGCCCACTCCAGGGCGGTCCACAGGCCGCCTAGGGGACCGAGGCCCGGCTCGATATCGGGGCGCGAAGGCACACCGAGGGTCCTCCCGACATCCTCGTCCGAAGCGACAAGGCCCACCGGAAGTCCAGCGGCTCGAAGGGCCTCCACCCCCCGACCGGCCAACGGACCCCCACCGACCTCCGCCGTGGCCTTCGGCCGACCGAACCGGCGACCCGCGCCACCCGCGAGGATGACGCCAAAGATGGGCTCCTCCCCAGCGCTCACCCCGCCACACGCTCCGAACCGGCATAGATGTTGAACCCCTCGGCCCGCGTGAAGCCGAGCAGGGTCATGTTGAAAGTTGTGGGCCAACTCCACAGCCAGGCTGGAGGGGGCACCCACCGCCGCCACGATGGGAATACCCGCGGCCACGGCCTTCTGCATGATCTCGAACGAAGCCCGTCCCGAGACCCCGAGGA